>CAKAEQ010000001.1:817500-1948787 GCA_916438195.1 uncultured Prevotellaceae bacterium | reverse complement strand
ATACCATTGCCTTGTGCGTATGCTCCTATGGTGGCAGTCATCAGCAGGAGCATCATCAGTGTAATTTTTTTGTTCATTTGTATGTTATAATTTTTAAGTGTGATAAAATTGCTTGTTCTTAAAAGGAAGGGGAAAGAGGCACATTTTCATGTGGAAACCTTGTAGCTGTTAATGAGCCGTTTTCTTTTCCCGCTTCCATCGTTGATTGTTTACAGATAATATGAAAGAGGCTTGTCGTCGTCATTATCGGATGAAGTGTCAGAAGCGCTTGAATCTGCCGGTATTGAGTTTTGAGAAAAACGACATTGCTTGTTGCTCGCTTTGTTCTTCCGCTTTACGGATTTTTCTCCAATAGCGAAGTTTGCTCCCCCTGCATCTTGGCGATGTTCTCCTTGTACTTATCCAATAGAATCTGAGTCTTGAAGCTGCCGAATGGTCTCTTTGACTTCTTTCTCATCAGCCTCCTCACAGTTCTTTTGCCCATTTTTGCAGGCGGACTAAGTCACGTGCGAGGACGGACTGCCACGATATCTCGGTTTCGTCCGATGTGGGCTCAATGGGCAGAATTAATTCCTCACGGGCGACCTCATCCTCATCAACTCGCTCCATCTCGAAATCAACGTCCATCTCGTTGTCCTCTTCCTTCATGTCCTCTTTCTTTTCGGAGTTCTGAGGTGCAAAATTATTACTATTCTGCTCTGAATTTTCAGATGAAGAAGCAGAGGGAACTTAATGGGATAATAGGGGAAATGGAACGGCTTTTTGCCAATCAGTACAAACTCGGCTGATCTTCTTTTTCCTTCTCCTTTTTGTCCGTCTTTTTCCTTCGTCGCTTCATTCTCCTTAGTCTGCTCATTGCCCTTTTTATTTTTCTTGATAAGGATGCCATACGGAGATACATACCGCATATAGAAGTACAGGATACCCAGCATTATCCAAATGATGATGAGTATCAGTATAAAACTGAAAAGTATTGTTTCCATCATAGTGTTATTGTTGTCTTGCGTCTTTGTTTTGCTGCCGCACTGTTGAGCAATTCCAAATGTTCACGCAGGTGTTCCCTAAGAATGTTGTCTATATATGCGGCTATGGAAACACGCTCCCCCAAGTCCTGCAACACGTTGCGCAGGTTCTGCAGCGTTTCCAGATTAATGGAGAAGGCTGTCCGCATTTGGGAGCGGACGGGATGAAAGTACAGGGAACGGTAGTCCTCTATGGAAAGGGAGGACACGCCGGGCTTTTCCATTCTCGGCTTCCTTTCCCGTTTCTGTTCCGTGTTCCCCGTTTCCTCTCTTTCTATTTCATCTACCGGTTTTTCTTTTGCTGTTTTCGTTTCTTTCGTCTCTTCTAAATTATTGTCTTCCTCCCCTGATGTTGCAGGGGAGGACTCAGTATCCTCGGAAGGGTCGAAGGAGTTTGGTATCGTGACAGGTTTTACCACGACATTGTCCTCTGCCATTTTCTTCAGCTTGTTTTCCAGCTGTTGCTTTCTTTCCTCAATCGTTGCCATTTTCTGTTTTCGTTTTTAGTTTGAGACGTTGAATTATCTCATTGACGAGTTCGTCCAGCCCTGTACCCATTCGTAATCCCCTTGCAGGAGGCTGATAGGTAGAGCGGAACACTCCGCGCAGTCCGTATGTGGAAAGTTCGTGAGAGAAGCGGTGCGTGGCATATACATAGCCGGGCAGGAGCGTGAGTTCGTATTCGTCGATGAGCTTTGTATATTCATCGATGATGATGTTCCTTACTCTTCTGTCCACCTTGTTCCAGAACAGGATAATGTCCTTTATCCGGGAGTCGGACATCGAAACTCCAATCTCCGTGATAGTCTTGGCGTATGCCAGACATGAAACCAGCGACTGAATGTCGGCTTCAATCGGAGAAAGGATATAGTCCATCTGAAGGGACAGTTCCATCAGTTCGGTTGTTCCGGCATGTCCCGGGAAATCAAATATAACCAACTGGTACTTCTCGTTGCTGATTCCGTCGATTTTTACTTCGTGCAGTCTCGACGGCTTCCTTGGGTGCAGACTTGTAAATTCTGTATGCTTTTTGCCGAGATGATGAAAGTACTCCTGCATGGATTTGGAAAAGCTCTTCGCTCTCTCGAACGATACTTTTCTCACGTTCCCTCAGTTTGTAGAAAGAGTCTTGCGACAGGTCGCAGTCCATCACGAAGAGGTTGATGCCTTGCTCGTAGTACAATATGCTGCTTACGATTTCGGCAAGAGTACTTTTTCCCACTCCTCCCTTTTGGGAAGAGAAGCCTAGAAAAAGGGGGCGTTGTTCTTTGTTCTCCATAATGATAATTTCTTAGTTCATATTATTTGTCTATTTGATGTTTGGATATTCTCTCATTATTAAGAGTCATCAGCAGACAGTTTGCTCTGACTGCGTATGGTTTGGGCGATAGTCCAAAAGGACGATTTCAAGTTCTTACAATTTGTTGTATTGACAATAGTTTGTCATGACAATAAATTGTTATGAATATGTATTGTTCCTTCTTGTCATCTTTGGTGCAAGCAGGCGATAATATGATATATCTTTTGCTTGTGTTAGCATACCATTGTTCGCTCGTTCTGATTGCAAAATAAATGATATTTCTGCTGATTTTATTACAGCGATGAAGTGCTGGGAAATACGAGGAAAAAGAGTGAATGTCTCTGATAATGAGATATTTGAAAATCTGCCGTAACTTTGCAGGCGAGAATAATACATGGAGGTAACGTCCCGAAGCAGACACCCCAAAAGGGTGGATACTTCAATCGTATCAACTCTTAATATTGGCAAGGTGTGTCTTTGTAACACAAACTTACAGTTGTACCACAAAGCCCCTTGCCTCGGTGCGAGGGAATAATCACTCCAAAGTCGTAATTAGAAACTAAATGGATGTGGATAAAGAAAGAGAACGTCGTTCAGAACGAAAACGGGCAGAAAAGCCCCGTTGGGACAACTGGCATGTGCGGTTGCCCAATCCGAAAGACCAGCAAAGGGCGATTGATTTGTTCTATAAATCGGGAGCGGAAACCAAGTCGGATTTCGTGCGTGGTCGTATTCTTGGGGAGAGTTTTAAGGTCATCACGGTGGATAAATCCGTCGTGGGATACTACCGAAAACTCTCAGAACTCATGGCACAAATCCACAAGATTGGTGTGCTGTATAACCAAACCGTGCGTGCCATCAACAGCTATCACAGCATAAAGACTGCACAGATTATGCTTGAGAAGTTGGAGAAATTGTCTCTTCAAATCATCACGTTACAGCAGAAGACGATACAACTAACCGAGCAATTTGACAGGCGATAAAGATCATGATAGCGAAGATTTCAGCAACGGAGAATCTCGGAGGGGCATTGGGCTACAACTTCAAAAAGGTGCAGTACAACGAGGCATCCGTCTTATGCGTGAATGAACTTCGAGAGGGCCTTGACGGCACTTATCGAATAGATAAGGTGCTTCGCGATATGCAGGCTCTTATCCCTGAGAAATGCCGTACTAAGAAAACGGTGTTCCACTGTTCGCTCAATCCGCACCCGGACGAGAAACTATCCGATGAGCAACTCACACAGATAGCCAAGGAGTATATGGAGGCTCTCGGCTACGGAAAACAACCCTACATCGTGTTCAAGCACAACGACATCGCCCGTGAGCATATCCACATCGTATCGCTTCGGGTGGACAGTCGTGGGCAGAAGATTAACGACAGATTTGAAAAGCGAAGGAGCAAGCAGATTACCGATGCCTTGGAAAAGAGGTTTGGCCTCATTCCAAGTTCAAAGGTCGCTGACAAAGCGGTGGAAGAAACGCCCAAAATTGATACTACACAAAGAAATATCAAGAAGCAGGTGGCAAGTGCCCTCCGCATAGTACTGAAACATTATCGTTTCTGCTCCTTGGGCGAGCTCAATGCCATTTTGAGCAAATATAACCTTGCCGTAGAAGAAGTAAAGACGGAGTTTCGGGGAAAGAAGTATGACGGACTGGTTTATGTTCCAACTGATGAAAAGGGCAACAAGGCAGGCACCCCCATCAACGCCTCGGACATCGGTCGTGGCGTAGGTTATACTGCCGTACAGAACAGGATGCAGAAGTCGAAACAAAACGTCAAACCACTGATACCAACCGTCAGGAACAAAGTGTTAAAAACTATGCGTACCTCTCCCAATACGGAGAAAGAACTTCAGCAAAGACTGGAGGAACAAGGCTTGCGTGTGTTTATCCGAAAGAACGAAAGCGGTCGTATCTATGGCATTACCTTTATTGACGGTGAGCAGGGTGTTGCACTCAATGGCTCACGCTTGGGCAAGGGATATGCCGCCAATGTTTTTAATGCCTATTTCTCCAATTCTATCCATAACCCATTCTTGGACGAAACATTGTATGGCAGTCCGTCTGTCCGTTTGGAACAATCGATCGTTCACCCTTTGCAACAGAATACAGAGGAAGGAGATAACCTTGTTGATGAACTTATCGAGAATATGGTAGGTGAATCATTCGGATCTACGGGCAACGATGATTGGAAGGAAACTGCATGGCAACGTAAACTCCGCAGACAAAATAAGGTAAATCTTAAACGCAGGAAGCGTTAAGTACACCGTTCATATAATATTCAGACACTTTTCAAATAGTATTCAAACGATATTCTAAATAAAACATCGTTATGGCACAGGAAGACGATTTAAGGGCATTGGGTAAAGTCATGGACTTTATGCGGGGAATATCCGTGATATTCCTCTTGATTAACTGTTATTGGTTCTGCTACGAGGCGTTTCACGAGTGGCATTTCACGCTCGATATCATCAACAAGATACTGATGAACTTCCAACGTACAACGGGCTTGTTTTCGTCCATTCTTTGGACAAAATTATTTTGTGTGATATTTCTTGCCCTGTCCTGTTTGGGAACAAAAGGCGTGAAGGAAGAGAAATCACGTGGCCAAAGATTTGGGCGGTGCTTTTCTCCGGCTTCGTCTTTTTCTTTCTCAACTGGTGTCTGCTGGCACTACCCATCGGTAAGATTTGGGCAGCATCACTATATATCTTCACACTGTCCGTGGGTTATATCTGCCTGCTGATGGCAGGTGTATGGATGAGCCGACTGCTGAAGAACAACCTGATGGACGATGTGTTTAACACGGAGAATGAGAGTTTCATGCAGGAAACAAGGTTGATGGAGAATGAATATTCGGTCAATCTTCCTACACGCTTCTACTATAAGAAGTGGAACAAAGGTTGGATTAACGTGGTCAATCCATTTCGTGCCTCGATGGTGCTCGGCACACCGGGGTCGGGTAAGTCCTACGCTATCGTGAACAATTACATCAAGCAGCAGATAGAGAAAGGCTTTGCCATGTATATCTACGACTATAAGTTTCCCGACCTTTCCGAGATTGCTTATAATCACCTGCTTCAGCATTTGGATGCTTATAAGGTAAAACCGCAGTTCTATGTAATTAACTTTGACGACCCTCGAAGAAGCCATCGTTGCAATCCCATCAATCCAGCCTTTATGACGGATATATCGGACGCTTACGAAAGTGCCTACACCATCATGCTCAACTTGAACCGTTCGTGGATACAAAAACAGGGAGATTTCTTTGTGGAGTCGCCGATTATCTTATTGGCAGCCATCATTTGGTTTCTGAAAATCTATGAGAACGGAAAGTATTGTACTTTTCCTCATGCCATCGAGTTCCTTAACCGTCCCTACGCACAGATATTCCCGATACTCACCTCCTACGATGAACTTGCCAACTATCTTTCACCCTTTATGGATGCTTGGGAAGGCGGAGCACAGGACCAGTTACAGGGGCAGATAGCCAGTGCCAAGATACCGCTTTCACGTATGATTTCGCCAGCTCTTTATTGGGTGATGACGGGTGATGATTTCTCGCTCGACATGATGAGCCGAAAGTCCTTGTTGTGGGTAACAACCCCGATCGCCAAATATCTATTCGGCTGCTCTCGGTCTGTATAATAGCCGTATCGTGAAGCTCATCAACAAAAAGAAGCAACTCAAATCATCAGTAATCATCGACGAATTGCCTACCATATATTTCCGTGGACTTGATAATCTTATCGCTACTGCCCGAAGTCATAAAGTGGCAGTCTGCTTAGGCTTTCAGGACTTTTCACAGCTTACAAGAGACTATGGAGATAAGGAGAGCAAAGTAATACAGGATACTGTAGGTAACGTATTCTCCGGGCAAGTGGTAGGAGAAACAGCCAAGACACTTTCCGAACGGTTTGGAAAGGTTCTCCAGCAACGGCAGTCTATGACCATCAATCGAAACGACAAGTCTACCTCTATCTCCACACAAATGGATAGTCTTATTCCTGCAAGTAAAATTTCAAACCTCACGCAAGGAATGTTTGTAGGAGCAGTGTCCGAGAACTTCGATGAACGCATCGACCAGAAGATTTTTCATGCTGAGATTGTGGTGGATAGTGCCAAGGTATCTGCAGAAACAAAGACCTACGAACCAATTCCCACGATTGCAGACTTTACAAATGAAGATAGCTCTGACAATCTCAAAGAGACCATCGAAGCTAACTATAAATCTATCAAACAAGAGGTGCTAAGCCTTGTCGAAACCGAGATAGAAAGGATTAAGGCTGTTCCAGCTCTCAGTCACCTAATCAAGATTAGATGGTATCGGAGGAAGTTGTATTCTATTAAGTTGTCTTTCAATACAATGGTATTGAGCATTAGTAATATTACTTCTACAATTAAAATGGGCATCATTTTCTGTAGAGTTCTGTCTATATCCATAGGAATCTTATGCAACACCCGACAAGTCCCGTGGAGAGATTAGGGCGATGCGACGACACCTCGCACCTTACATTAGAACATTTTACAGCTGTGTGACATACTATTCAATATTCAATTCTCCATTGTCCAAATCAATGTTTACAGTTGAACCAGATTTTAATTCTCCGTGAAGAATTGCTTTCATAAGAAGTGGTTTTAAATATTTTGAGATTATACGATCAATCTCGCGTCCTCCATATTCTGGAGAGAAGCCTTTATTTAAGAGAAAATCGGTTGCATCTGAATTAAGTGACAACTTAATCTCTTTTGATGAAAGTTTATCACGCAAGAGTCCCAGTTTTTTATCAAGTATTCTTTCTGCCATTTCTTTGTTCATATCATTGAATATAGTAACGGACGATAATCTATTTATGAACTCAGGCTTGAATGTCTTCTTTACGTTTTTCAACATAGCGCTACCAGCACTTTGAGTTTGTGTAAATCCAACAGTCTGTCTCGCGAACTGGGCACCAGAATTAGTTGTCATGATTAAAACCACATGACGGAAATCAGCCTTTTGTCCCTTGTTATCAGTAAGCACAGCATAATCCATTACTTGTAACAGAATGTTATATATATCCAGATGAGCTTTTTCTAACTCATCAAGTAATAGTACACAGTGAGGAGTTTTTCTGATGGCATCAGTTAATAATCCGCCATTCTCATAGCCTACATAACCAGCTGGAGAACCAATCAGTTTTGCAACAGTGTGCTTTTCTGCATATTCTGACATATCGAATCGTAGCAATGGCACACCAAGTTCTGAAGATAGAACTCTAGCTAATTCTGTTTTTCCAACACCAGTAGGACCAACGAACAATAAACTGCCCATAGGCTTGTTATCATCTGTTAATCCTGTGCTTGCCATTTGAACAGCTTCTGTTACTTCACTGACAGCTGTATCTTGTCCGAAGATCTGAGATTTTATCCGATTTTCAAGATCTGCAATTTTTTTCAAATCATCTTCGTCTTCTGCTAGAGTATCAACTTTACAGATGTGTGCGAGTACTTCTGCAACTAGCTTCTTATCAACGGTTTGTACAGCATCTGTGTTTGGGTGTAATTTGCGCCATGTACCGGCTTCGTCCAAAAGATCCACCGCCTTATCTGGAAGGAGTCGACCAGTTATATATTTATCTGAACCAGTTACAGCAAATTTAATTGACTCGCCTGTATATATAACATGGTGGAAATCCTCAAACTTCTTTTTTATGCCATTAAGAATCTCAACGCATTCATCAATAGACGGCTCAGGAACTGGCACCTGCTCAAATCTGCGTGAAAAAGCTTTATCTCGAATAAAGTTTTGATTATATTCATCGTAGGTAGTTGCACCCATAAAACGGAGCTCTCCACCTTCCAAATAAGGCTTTAGAATATTTCCTGCATCCAACGAACCTTTATCTATTTTTCCTGCTCCAATGATGTTATGAATTTCATCAATATAAAGAATAGAAGGACTAGCGGCTAAAGCACCTTCTAACACTGCTTTAAGTCTTTTCTCAAAATCACCTCTATATTGAGTTCCTGCAATGAGTGATCCCAAGTCTAAGGCAAATATTTTACAGCCAGTAAGACACTCAGAACCTCGTTGTTCTCAATCATTGATGCAAGACCATAGACCAAGGCCGTTTTGCCAACACCTGGTTCACCGACATGCAATGGGTTATTCTTCTCTTTACGACTAAGAATCTGTATTGTGCGTGCTAATTCTTCTTTTCTCCCAATGATAGGGTTATAAGTATGAACGTGGTCATTGATGCAAGTAACATATTGCAGCCAATCTCCTTGTGGCTTAGGATTACTTATAGACTTGGTTCTGTTTGATGTCTTAGAACTAACACCTATTTCATATTCAGAAACAAGATTAGTCATAAACTGCACATCATTACCTTCACTAATACGCTCTATTAATGTCGAAGGAAAAGAACCATTCATAAGCATCATGCCTTGGATAACATGAGGCACATCCATTTCTGGAGCAGATGAGTTTTCTGCGATATTTTGTGACAAATTGATTAAACGTACAAATTGAACAGATGGGGATGGATTTTCATAGTCCACATCTTCAGGCACTTGCTGCTCATATTGATTAATGTGGTCTACAAGCTCTTTTTGAATGTCATATCCGACGCAGGCACGCTTAAATGGTTCCTGTTCAGCTATAGCCCACAATAAATGATCAGGAGTCAAAAACTCATGTCTTGAGACAATGGCAAACTTTTGCGCAGTGTGTAAAGCCTTACCTAACATGTATGATTCATTTTGCAAGTATATCATATTCTAATCTTTATGAGGTTGTATCTTTATTCTTAGTGGAAATCCAGCTTTCTGTGCCATCTCAATAGCTTTCTGTTGTTTTGATTGAGCAATATCAAGGATGTAAGTTCCAACAACACAGGAGCCTTTTTTGTGAATAGTCACCATAATAGTGGTTGCAACGGTCCCGTTATGGAAGAATACTTTCTTCAAAACCTCAATAACAAAGTCCATAGTCGTAAAATTGTCGTTCAGAAAGATAACGTCATAGTTATCTGGATTCTTTGTTAAAGTCAAAGTCTGAACTCCGTGTTGCTCTTTGTTCTGTTCCATAATTTTGCAATTGATAGTTATTTCCTCAAATCAAGACAATCTTAACTACGTACGCTATAACTAATACGTAAAATCCTGCTAAGACATCATCAAGCATGACTCCCCAACCACCTTTTAGATTCTGATCAATCCATCTGCATCCAAGTGGTTTGAAGATGTCTATAACTCTAAATAATGCAAATCCCAATAGCACAAGAATCCATATCTTGTCACCACAAGGTGCAACGAGGGCTGGAATCCAAACGCCAATAAATTCATTGATAACAATGGTACGTGGATCCTCTCCCCAATATTTTTCCATCACTTGAGATGTCCATGCACCCACCTTGTTACAATAATGGTCGTGATAAGTGTTGTCCAAAATAAAGTATCTTCTGGAAATACACAGTAACCAATCCACCATAAACTATTGCGACAAACGCGCCAGCAGTACCCAGTGCAACAGGGACGAATCCTACTCTAAATTCTGTAGAAAGAATAACATGAAACCGCGGACCTTCTCCTAATGGATGCCTATTGTTATTACTCATACTATTTCACAAATTAAAGCGATAATACTGATAATTCCACCTATCCAGCTATAGTCGCTAGGTAAATTGAAACTACTTCCCAGAATCTCCATTTATCGTGTCCATAAATTCGATACTGAGTACTTTTACTACTTCATTCTGTCATTTGAGCTCGATAACATCCTATAGGAAACAATGGAATGATAAAGCAAAAGAAAAGGTAATGTGCTGTTGACATTGTAGCATAGTCCAATCTTCCGCCTTCATACAGGTTGAATCCAATTCCATTCATCGTTCCTAATGGTGGATCACATCTTTTAAACTTTGTATATGGATAATCCCGTGTAGGCTCTATTAGTTTTTCTGAAATTACTTTCAAATTGAAAAACCAAAGCCCTACAAATCCTGCTAATGCTGATAAACAATATACAATATTCATATCATTAAAACAATTAGGGCGAGGTGATTTGCCCCACCCGTTATATGCTTATTCTAAGTCTTATTTCTTTGATGGACTAATTAGTCTCACTAACTCGCCAATCCAAAGAACGAAAGATGTAGTACTAATGATGATAAGCCAATCCATCAACTTAACACCACCCTGAGCAACATTGAACATCTCCTGAAGACCAGGAATCTCTGTCATAAGGATTTGACCGCCTAAGATTACTATCGCGATGATAATAAACAGCTTAGTCTTCTTCCAAGAAAGTCCCTTGAATGCAGATGTACCTGTCATAAATGCCTTTGCATTGAAAAGGTTCCAGAACTGAAGCATTACGAAAATGGTAAATAATAAACCAAGTTCATATGCAGATAGTCCGTTGTTTGCACCCCAATTCGCTGTGCCATTGAAAATATCAGTAAGACTAATAATATCTGTATGCTGGAAATAAATGCAGATACCAAGGAGAATAACTGTAAAGATACCACCAACACCAAGAATACCAGTACCCATGCCCTTCAGGATATGATCGTTAACGGAACGTGGTTTCTCTTCCATAACTGCCTTTGTAGGTGGAAGCGATGCAAGTGCCAAGGCTGCAAAAGTATCCATGATAAGGTTCACCCATAACATCTGTGTTACGGTAAGAGGAGATTCTTCACCGATGAAAGCACCAATTGCAACAATAAGACAAGCTGCTACATTGACAGTCATCTGGAACAGGATGAAACGCTTGATATTCTTGTAAAGTGAGCGACCCCACATAACAGCATTAGCTATTGTACTGAATGAGTTATCGAGAATGGTCATATCACTGGCTTCTTTTGCTACTGCTGTACCGTCACCCATAGAAAGACCAACATTGGCAGCGTTAAGAGCAGGAGCATCATTTGTTCCATCACCTGTTACGGCAATGATATAATCAAGTTCCTTCAATATGCGTACTGCACGTTCCTTGTCATTTGGACGGGCGCGAGAGAAATGATCTTTACTTTTGGAAGTCTCTGACGGAGTTCTTCGTCAGACATTGCTGCAAGATCAGTACCAATAAGAATATTCTCGTCTGTATCATCAGCTTTCCAAAGTCCAAGCTGACGACCAATTTCCTTAGCAGTTCCAGGAGCATCACCTGTTACGATCTTTACCTGTATACCAGCGTTAAGACAGTCTTCAATAGCAGGAGGTACGTCAGTACGAACAGGATCTTCGATACCAACAATTCCCATCATATTCAGATCACTAATATTGAGTTTACCATCTGTAAAGATGTCATCACCATCAGCAAGTTCTTTATAAGCAAATGCTAGTGTACGGTTGGCATGGCTTTGGTACTCTGCAAGCTTTGCGTTATAGTTCTCTACTTCTGCAGGTGGGATATTGCAGAGACCCATGAGAATATCAGGAGCACCCTTGACATATACAACTCGTTTGCCAGTAACATCGGAGTCTACGATAGTTGCCATGTATTTCAGTTCTGTAGTGAACTGGAGTCGGTCAACAACTGTAAGTGATTCACGTATATCAAGGTAGTTAATTCCATAATTGTGAAGCCACAGCAAAAGTGCACCCTCTGTTGGATTACCGATAGCCTTGATTTTGGCAGGATTCTCAAAGTCAAGGTTTGCTGTTGTATTGATAGAAAGACATTCCTTAAGAAGTGAAGAATACTTGTCATCACCAAGTTTCTGATTTTCCAAGCTTGGGAATGCTGTATCAACGACTTTCATCTGATTTTGTGTAAGTGTACCAGTCTTATCTGAGCAGATTACTGACACAGCACCCATTGTCTCGCAGGCATGCATTGTACGAGGAAGTGTCTGCTGTTTCATAAGACGCCTCATACTGAATGCAAGACTTAGAGTAACTGCCATAGGAAGCCCTTCTGGTACAGCTACAACGATAAGAGTTACAGCAATCATTACTGAATCAAGTGCATACTGAATGAAAGTAGGCCAGTTTGTTGCAGTATTAACTCCATATCCGAAGTAAAGGAAGATACCGATAATAGGAAGAACCATAAATGCAAGAACCTGCCAAAGTTCAATGCTCTCTTCATTTTCATCATTCTTTTTCTTGTTAAGACCAAAGTAGATAGCACCAGCCAATACTAATGATCCTGTAAGATAGCCAATAAGTGAACCATAGTTTACATCTGACCGAATGACTGCATGACGGACAAGACGTCCCAATACTATGAGAATAGCAAGACCATAGCTAGTCTTGTAATCAGACCTGCCAGTTCATCAAGTTTCTCACTTAATGGGGTTGCCTCTCCATCTTGTACTTGGGCAGATTCAAATACCTTACCACATGCAGTTGCATCACCAACAGCGAATACCTTAGTAACACAATCACCTTCCATGACCGTACAACCTTTCAGAATGTGATTTGAAGGATATGTAGCATCCTTGTCGAACTCTTCAGGGTTTGTAGTCTTTGCGCATTGTGGCTCACCGGTCAATGAAGATTCATTCATCGTTAGGTTCATGCATTCAAGAAGTTCAGCGTCTGCAGGAACTTCTTCTCCTGCTTCAAGGAGTACAACATCACCAACAACAATGTCCTTACGTGGCACCTGACATACGTTGTTATTGCGAATAACCTTAACGAGGGTGTCATCATTTACCTCGTTCAAGCTCTTAAATGTCTTTTCATTTGCAGCTTCCAAGAAGTGTGCTACAGTTGTTGCCAGGAGAACAGCAGCTGCTATACCTATTAGCTCAAGGTATGGCTCCCAGCCTTCAACACCGCCATATATACCATTGTAGAACGCAATAGATCCTGAAAGAAGAAGCGCAAACAAAAGAATAGTGAAGAGAGAGTCAATATTGAATTCCTTCTCTTCTTCATTCCATTCTCCTCCAAGATATGCAACTAGATAAGTCAATGCAAAGAGGACAAAAGAAAGTACTGGTGCAATCCACAATCCTTCGTGAGAGTAGATTCCTGCACTAGGAAGGATAATTGCAGCGAGGGCTGCAATTACAAAAATTGCGAGATCAACCTTAAGTAACCAAAAGTGCATACAGTCCTTGACCTTATCCCACATAGATTCTTCTGCAGGAGGAGTAAGAACATTAGCACCATACTTTTGACGGCTTTCGATCACCTGGGCATCAGTTAAGCCTGTGAAATGATGATTTTGTTTCATATTTACTATTTAAATATTTATTATGCAATTTATTGACTTTTCAGACGCACGAAGGTATCGCACTTACTAATTGAATGTAGGAAAACAATTTCTTTTTGGAACATAAGTTTTGTTGCCATTGCTATAGTACTGACCGCCTCGGTTTCCTGTATGGATTGTGGGACCTGATCCGTAGTTATAGGATTGGGTTGAATAATCATGTGCACGAGAACCCGTGGTGCCTGTGTACATATTTATATTTGAACGAGTAGAGTAGTTATCAAAGTTGGTATCATTGCTTATAGTCTTCATATGACCAGTTACAAATGTTCCGCCTTTTCTAGTGTAACCATTTCGATAACGAGAACTAGAATTAACGTTATTAATAGAACTCGTAGAGATACTCGAAGTCCGTGTCGTACCTGTAGAATATAACTTTAGCACAAAAGACTGAGCAGAAACTTGCATCATGCAAGATGCGATAAGGGCAAAGATTACGATATACTTTTTCATTTTGCTTATTTTCTTAAGTTTTATGTTGCAAAGTTACAATGATTTACTCCCTCATTCCTTCTTTCTATAATGTTACACTGTTATGTAACAGACCCTTATAGTATTAGGTTGCAACATTGCAATGCTATTTACTTTATCATATTTACCTTGTCAAATAATTCGGTTTCAAATATTTGGATATAGCCAACTCCGCTACAGAAATAATATAGGAGGTTCGATTCTAATCCGATTTTCAAATATCCATATTTATCTTTAGATATTGTATAGTCATTGAAATTATATAATGCTTCCTCCAATCTTGACAAACTCTTTTTCAAACAACTTATTATTGGTCTGCGTATTTCTGGTTGACATAGATCTGGTGCTTTGTCTTTTTCGCCTCCAAAAGCTGAGTATATTATTTGGTATTTTTCTTGTATTAATTGCATCTTTCGATTGAAACTATCAAATTGTCGTGTTGTTTTTGGCTGATTGAAGTTTATACCGCCATCCTTCGACACCATCAAGAGGAGAACATATAATGCTTTTTCACGACGATGTAGTTTGTCCAGCTTCTGGTCAATGTCTGGAAATATAATTTCTTCTGTATATGGCTGTATTAACACTCTGCTTCTAATGCTCTTTCTTATAAGGAATATATCTAGCAATTGCTTGTAGAAGCCATGGTAAAGAAACTGCTTCTGCTTTTCTTCTGAAGTTTTTACGGATATGAAGTCAGAACTTAGCATAGATAAGAACTCATCAAGCCTCTTTTGCAACTCACTAACAAGATCTTTGTCAACTTCAAGTTTTAAGTAGTTTGCGTATATTGTTTCTCCGACATAGCTATGACCAATTTTAATGAGAAGAGCTGGTGCAGTATCTCGTAAAGCAGACACACCAAGTTTATTACACAAGATGTCTTTACAGAAACTTCTCGTGGTCATTTTTAATAAACCATTTATTATAGTATCAACTCCATCATTGGAAAAGTTCGGAGCAAGGAAATGGATAATTTGCTTAATCAATTTTGGATTTGACTCCTTGTAATGTGCGATAATACGTGGTATATATACAAAGTTGAAGCCTGCTATCTGACATTCTTTAGAGATTGTTCGATAGTTCTTTAGAATAATTTCATTGATAGCAAGTTCACATCGTGATTCGATGTATAGAACAGAAGCGGATTCAATATTGAAGACTGTTTTTTTTATTGATATAACGTCAACATCCACATCGTCAGTATTCAATTTGCTATTTATGGCAAACATCACCAATGCTTCAGATCGAGCGCAGAATCCATCGCTCGTAGTCATATCAGAGCAATCTAGAAGTATCATTTTTTTCAATTCATAGTCTGAATTGGAAATAATAGTAATTGCATCAGCAAAAGTTATTTGTGATGCTGTTATTTCGTCTTCCTGGGCTATGTTGTACTTCTCACGGAGATGTAAAAAGTGCTCTATTTCCTTAGAGTCAATGATAGAATCTGCTTGTATTAAATCAAACAGAATTCTACATATAGCAGACTTTTCAGCTTTTGTCATATTCTATACTTGTTTATAATTTACAATTACATTGTACGCAAACCAGCTATCTACACCTTCAAGAAATATTGGCTTATCATTTGCTCCATCTTTTTGAATTCCAATACCATTTGAATAAGAGTCTACACTTAATATCTTATTGTAAGGGATCTTTATGCTCTTTTCCGGTGATGCAAAATATATGTTTTTGTCGGTGAGACATACACTCCCAGTTCCCATTTTTTGTATAATAGTTGTTTCTACAGGATATCCCTTAAAGCCACCTGTCCTATAGTAAACACCTTTCATAATGCGGAAACTCATTCCATGGGTTCTACCAACATATTCTTTTTTGACCTTCAGTTGATGCAAAGTAATGTTCCTAAATAACCATACTAAGCTCTCTGTCTTTCCAAGCATGAAAGGAAAATCTCCAGAAATCTGTATGCGTGGTGCAGGCTTATTTCCTGCTAGAATATCCTGTATTACCTTAGATTGAAGCATCTTTTCAAGTGACTTATTCGTGTTGAGAGTGGCTTGAGGTAATCCTGAAAATTGGATAAATCTAGCTAATGTTTTTTCTTCAAGATTATCAATTACTCCATCGTTAAGATATTGATTAACAGCATTGTCAAATAGAGTTAGATATTCTTTCTCTAGAGATGCATTATCAATATAAGAGTCGCTTATAATACGTTTAATATCTCTATCTTTAAGATAAAAATCTTCTTTCGAACTAAAACACCCAGCACAAATCTGAGAAATTTGTGCTAATCCTTGTTTGTATTTTCTTTCACATGCTTCATGTGAGCTATGGAAGAAACCGGCATCTTGACCGCAATATTTACATTTTCCCATATTAACTTCTGAGCTTTGATTGGTAATTGACTCCCTGCTTTAAATAAGTCATAAGTGATACAACACTTATAACCATAATCGGTACAGAGATAAAGAAACATAAATGTGTATCGCAGAACGAATCATATAAACCATGTAAAACCATAGGTATTACTAATGCAAGGAAGTATAATGACATTCTGTATTTGGGATATAGTTGTGCGAATGAAATAAAATAGCCAGCAATACCACACCATACAGCATGAAGGAATGGTAAACTTGTCATACGTGCAATATTTAAGAAATACGATGTTGAGTAGTCTAATTCAATATTAGTTTTGAGCTGATATTGAACACCTTCCCACACACCAAATGCTATACCAGACATAAGGCCATAAAATACCAGAGTCTGGGGAATTATTGGTCCCTTAGCTCTATAACATAAAAATAGAAGGGGACATAGTTTTACTAATTCCTCCATAAAACCAACACCAAAAGTAAATCCTAATATCCTGAAAGGCATAGGAGATTCAACCAAGTAATACATAGGATTTAGTGTAGGAACTCCAAGGAGCTCCCACGCTATAAATACCAATGCTTGAGTTAGAAAAAAGCATAAAACTGTAGTCTTTGGTGAAACTTGAGGAGTTTTGAAGAAATAGTAGAATATTACGCCCCAAACGATAGAAAAGTAAAGGGCAATGAGATAATGTAATACGAGTGGAATACCAGCAAAGGGCACAAATTGGAGAAGTAAGGGATATAAACCAATAATACCCAATGATAAAAGCTTCTTATCTGAAATCCATTTCTTGTTTACGAATGAAGATTTGGGGATAATCAACTCTGTACCAATATTTTTTAGCTGTTTAGTAATATTACCAGCATGCTGTACCTTGGTCTTATATCCTTTCTTGGCTAATAAAATCTTGACGGAACTTACTTCTGTAGTCGAAGCATCTTGTGCCTTATCACACAGAAGTATCTGCCCATTGTTTACATATGAAACAAGGGTAGATTCATCATATGGACCAAATTGCTGATTATTTCGAATTACATAAATCATTTCAATACTCTTTTTTAGTATGGCGATGGACCATATTCATTATCATTTAGATCACCTTGGAAAAATCGAGGTAAATACCGATAGCAATATTAACTAAAGGGATGATTAATAACAAACCAAAGAATCCACTTTTGCCAAGATCATGACAGCGTTTGGCAATATTTGCTGGTAATACCCACATTGCGGGCAGGAAAATGAGCAATGTAAATATTGTTACACCTCCAGGCATATCGTCCCCGGACAGATTTGCTGGCAAAAAGAGCAGGTTTGTGCAAATTGCTGTCAACCAATAGCGGGTTCTACGATTTCTTCCACCGAAAGAAAATAATGAACTCCAGAATGAAGTATCAGAAGATATTCCATTATAATTATTATTGTTGTTCGGAGCCGCAGTCTGTGGTTGAGCTGGTTGCAAAGGCGTGGTTGTAACCTCAGTAGAAGAAGTTTTGTCATTTTGTTTAGACAAATTTAATTTCTTTGCGTAATGCTCACAGGGCAGACTATTAAAGATTATAGTCTGTCCACAGTTATCTGTGCCATTTTTTTGCAGTTATTACACTGATCTTTAATCATACGCTAATCCATTTGGGAGTTAAGTATTGACAAGCTGAACTATAATCAGCCGGTCTCCATCATTCTTTCCTAATAATATTTTCTTTCCTTCTGTTAGTTCAACAAACTGGCCAATCTCAATTTTGGTATCAGTATCTTTATCCCATAGTTCAGGAAGTCTTCTGTTAATAAGAATCCATTTCCCATTATAAAAATGAAAATCTCCAACAGGCTTCTTCTGCTCATCTGTCAGTTTTTCATTTGGGAAAATAAATCTATTGACATGCCACAGATACATGGTTTGCTTATTATAAACCATTAATCTGTAGTTCTCTGGTTTGAATACACCTTGTTTAGGTGAATAGTAGAGGTTGAGCACTGGCAATTGACCATGATATTCGGTACCACAAAAAGGACATTTGGGGTTTGTTGAATTATCAAAAACAAACCAATGAGCCTTACAGTTTGGATTTTGACATGGTTGCATTAGATCCGTTGTCTTAACAAGAGCTGTAACCCAATCATCAGCGGTAGGTCTTAATGACGGATTATGAAGTCCATCTATGAAAGCCTTATCAAATAGATCTTTCAAGTAAGGACCACAAATAGTGTAAGGTAACTTAGTAACATCACCCTGAGGAAGCTCGCTTGGAGCAATTTGATCAACCTTAGGTCTATTACTCTTGTCCGTTGGATGTTCAATGAACAGAGCCTTAGAACCCATGGAAAGTTCTTCGTCCTTTGCAGCGTCTAAATCATTAACCTTTCCACCTCTTAGTGGGTGACGATAGAGTAGGTACATGTATATTAACACAGACAAAGCATGTCTATCAGTCTGGATGCTTGGCAGTTTCTTGTTAGGATCACCAACCTTCAAACTACGTGTTTCTAAAACCTCTGGGGCAATAAAGTCTGGGGTACCAACAACATCAGGTGGATATTTTCCTGGCACAACCAAACCATCACAGTCTATGATATTGGCTTTTCCTGTTTTGGGATCAACAAGGACATTCTTATATGAAAGGTCAGAATGTGCAAGACCCGCAGCATGCAATCTTTTGACTGCACGAGCAATCTGTATGCACATATGGAAATGGGTTAGCCATGTACCTTTTTGGTCATCTTCAATGAACTTGTTACGCAATTTAGCAGAGGCAAACCATTTACCTTCTTTCTCCTTTCCTTTGAATCTTCCGCTATCAAAGAAGAAATGTTTATCATAAGTTGGGCAGACAATGCCCAGCTTACCATTCCATTCAACCATTTTAGTAGGCCAGCAAAATAGATTTTTCCAGTAATCACCACCTACTTGATTTAAAATACGTTCGCGATAAACACCCGTGATGTTATTTAGACGATCCTTAGCATTAGCATCTTGAGGGGTACGAAAGAAGCCAACTACATATGATTTATCAGGACTGAAGTACACATCTTTCATTGCACCAGAGCCAATCACCTCATCAATAAACTCTACGGGTGTACCATCAGTTGCTGTAAGTCTTATTGTCTGTGCCATAATTAATAGAGTATTGCTATAGTTCTGTCATCATGGTTGCCTGGAGACCAGAAATCCAACCAATGAAGAAGTTGATACTTGGATTCTTCGTTATCATCAGACAAATCAACTCCAGGAATCTCGTCATCTTTAAAACCTTCATGGAGTTTGTTCCAGAACTCATCCCATTTAGCTGTTGAGTTCAAGTTATTATCTGTTTCAAACATAGGATCAGAAACTCCATCTGTCATAAGCATTAAAGCTGTGAAGTCATCCTCAATAGAGAAGCGTAGTCTATCCATTACAGATTTTGCATCTTTAAAGATTTCCTGCATAGTCAAGAATCGAGTCTGACCTGAGAATTCACCTTCGTCAGGTATACCTAAAAGTTTATGTGTTCCATTTTCCTTATTGTAAAGACACATAGCTCCATCACCTACCCAATATGATGCGATGAACCAACCAAAATCAAATTTTTTACAGATAGCAAACATCAGAGTTGTTGCAAAGTCTTTTGCTGTAACGCTATCATTAGCATCTGCAGCAGCTTTTATTGCTTTATGTGCTTTAAATGCACCGCCACCAACAATGTTGTAAATGATAGTGCTCATATCTCTATGGGCAGCTTCATCATCTTTTGCCTCATGATATGCTCGAATCTTTGCTTCAAAGGCGTCGCTATTCTTTAACTGTTCAAGACAATGATCAACAACAGTATTACATGCAATTTCAGAGCCTCTTCTTGATAGTTTTGCTGAACCTGCACCATCAGCTACAGCAATTACATACCAATCCGATTCGTCGCAATGTATCATCTTGAAATGATCATCACGAGCTTTTCCTTCCTGTGCATGTGAACGACCACGTTGACTGGCGGCTACAATGTCTTTACGAGGTGCAGAACTTTCTTTGCTTTCAACTTTCACATATTCGCAATCATAATCTGGCTTATAGAAAGGTATATCCTTACTGGTAGGTATATTTTTCCAAAGGGAACGGGGATCTGGATTAAAGGCGATAGGTATATTTACAGTAGATATTGGCTCACCATTTAGCCAACCTTTATATTTGAAGTATAATGTAATAGTTGTATCACCACCTTCTTTAGGCTTACCAGTTAGTTTTAATATAAGTTTCTGTGGCTGTGATGGCTTTACATTCTTGACTTCTTCATCTTTTGACTCCACTGTCTCATTGACAACTTCAGTAGACTGAGTTTCATCAGAGATAGCATCAGAAGATACTTCTGACTCAGTTATTTTAGATTCAACTGTATCGACAGGTTGGGGAGTCGTTGAAATAGCATCATCATCTTCTAAAGACCAGGTTAGCCCTAATGCTTCAATACTATCATCAAACCTTGCATCTTCTACTAACTCTGCAGGAAGCTCAATCTGTGCATAATAGTCCTTCCTGACAGTACCATTAGGAACTTTCAGATTACATTCCGATTTAACACGGTTCTCTACAATTATTCTATTATTCATTTTTTCTTCTGAATATTTTTTCCAAACCTCGTTTACTAGCCATTTCTCGAAGTCATCAGCTTGAGCAAGAGTGGCAGATATGCCAAACTTATCGAGAATATTTGATATTAAACTCATATATTTATCCCTTTCCACGACGAACGTCAACACCACCCTCACCAGTTTCACCAAGGGTGCCTTCGAGACCGCACCATGGGCAAGAACTATGCATATCTTCGCCTACACAGAAAATATTACCACATTCACAAACAACGACACCAAGCTGGTTTCCACAACAAGGACAGGTTGGGACTCCACGCATTTCCATAGTGTTAATGCTACGATTTGTAGCACCTTCTTCGGAAGGCTCTTATATGATTCCCCATTAATAGGATATGCACCTACTAATCTGAACAGTCTTGTGTCAACTCCACCAACGCCTTCCATTTCAACTCGACTCATGCGCTTAGCATACTTAACAAGGTAGCTCTGTTTCGTGTTCTGGCACTTACCTAGAAGAACCACGAAATTCTCATCAATCCTAGAAGCTTTAGTAGTGTCAACCTTTTCCAAATTGATTCCTGTAGTTGGAGCAAGCTGAACCTCATCGTTAGAATAATCAGTAACGGATACGCTCGTCGCTTTAATGGAAGCTGTAACCCACTTAAAGAATTGTGAGAAAGATTCAGCATCTGTATCTTTTAAGCGAAGAACATTATCAGAAATCTGTCCTAACATCTGAGTGTTTACATTATCACCGATAGATATAGCTACGAGATTACATCCCTTGCGGTATTTCGCATTCCAACGTGCAAAAGCAGAAGAATAGTCATCTGTAGGAGTGCCATCTGTAAAAAGGAAGATAATTGGCTTCCAATCACCTTTAGCTTCCAGTGTCGTTTTCTGAATAGACTTGTCCAAGTCATCCATCAAATAATTTAATGCTGCACCAAGTGATGTACCTCCACCAATAGGAAATGTAGGGGGGGTAGAACTTGTATAATTCTGTAAGAGGAGACAAACTAGTTGCTTTACCTGCAAATGCAATCACAGAAACAAAAGCAGTCTCGAGTGCGTAAGGATCAACGCGCAATTCTTGAATGATTGTGCGCATTCCATTCTGAACTTGTTCAATAGGTTCGCCGACCATTGACTCAGAAATATCCACGAGGAAATAAATTGGTAATCGTCTCATATCAATATCTATTAATATTAAATGCTTAAATTGTCGGTTATTGTCTTGGTGCAATCGATGGTACACTGCTAAGAAACACCTTACCAGGACCTGTAATACGAGTAAGCAGCCAGCCTTCACCTGAAACTATATTTTTGATGATATTTGTGTTACGCTGTATTGAAATTCTTGAATCATCAATATCAAGTAATGCCTTAATATGGTTTTCATCGACAATAATTTCTTCTCCTGGAGCCAAATCACGGGATATTAATGAATCAACACAGTCAAAGAAAACTGTTGAATCACCAGTAATCTTTTGAAAAGCAAATCCGGAACCAGTCAAACTTGTTGATTGAAAAATTGATGTCAACATTAACTTTATTGTTAGAACCAACATAATCACCACGTCTAATGATAAGAATTTGACCTGGAGTGATTTTTATGTGTTTCAAACTACCAGAATGCCCAGATAATGTAAGCTTCTGAGCACTATTGGACATGTTTGTATATTTCACCAAGAACAAAGATTCACCAGATAATTTAGTACTAAGCACACCCATTAGACCAGAACCATTCATCTGAACGTCCTGTTCAATACCACTATCCATGTATATCATAGCTCCTCGCTCTGCATAAAATACTTCACGAGGTGCCAATGTCACTTCAAGTGCTTGAAATACATTACCTATTAGTTTGCAATCCATATCTTGTATTTATTATTTTGAGTTATTATTATATACATCTTGCAGGAAGTGTCTTGCTTGAATCAATAATCTTCGATTTTGGCAAACGAATAACGCCTGTGTAAACTTCGAATATTGCATTCAGAAACCTCTGGCAAGATGGTTCATCACGTTGTGCCACATTCTTCATGCTGTCAATAATGTTGGCGTAGTCTGTTGTAACATATGAATCTTCAACAAGGCTTACCACTTTGCCCAACTCTTCAAAAGCAAGAGCATATTTTGTCTCGTTGATGAGATTCATATAACCCTTGAGAATGTGTATCAAGAACTGGCTTGTTGACACATTTGACTCATTCATTCTAATGAAACTTATGAAGTTTTCACAATGTGGGTTGTATTTTGTTGGCTTGATTTCAATAGTTTGCTCTTTAACAGCTCCAGAGCCCAAAGTCGTTTTACTTCTAAGAGTATATAGAAAATCAAAGATGGTTTCATCTGAAATGATGTCACTATATGTTAATGGCTTGGTAAGATACAATCCATTCAAACTTTTTACACGGCTTAATGCTACATACAATTGACCTGGAGCAAAGATATGGCTATTCAAATCTAGCACGATTTGATCATATGTTTGTCCTTGTGATTTATGTATCGTGAATGCATAAGCAAGCTTTAATGGAAATTGAACTGTCTTCTGAATGTAGGGAGTTGCTCTCGTAAGCTTATGTTTTACAGCATCATAGAACATCTCGTAACGATAATGCTCTACTTGATTCCTGTATTCAGGTAATACAATTGTTTGTCCGCTCTTATCAAGTGTTACAGTCAATCTACCATTCAGAATTCCTTCTATAGTGCCAAATCACCATTTGCATACCCACCACGACGGTTTGACGTTGTAAGCATGATCTTTGCTCCTTTCTTAAACTCAAAGACAGGCTCATAATTGGAAGGAATTTCTACAGGAACAATATCTTCTTGTGTGTTGAGTTCGTCAAAAGAAAAAGATACATGTTCTTTTCTGTTAGACATTCTTGATACGGAAAGTTGTGCAACGGACCTTTCTAATTGACCGTTGAGATCTGTCAATTGTTGTCTGTTTACTTTGCGAACTTCCTCATTTGACGATGCAATTCTAATGACATCTTTTGGAGTATTCTGTACAACTCTAGAATTTAGTTTTTCCAAAATTTCTACTTTCTTAGATGCATCCATAGGCTTTCTGAAAGCATCAAGAATACGAACATATTCTGGATCATTTAATTGTCGGAAAGACTTTGTTAATTCAAACAACTTGATAGATTTCAAATTATTTTGAATGACATGACTGTGGAAAAAATAAAATCCGTTATACTCTTTAGTGAGGTATTGAGTAACAGCACCATCACTGACTATAGGAGGTAATTGAAATAGGTCTCCAACCACCACAACAGGAACACTTCCAAAAGGCTTATTATTATCAAGTATCTTTTGAAATATGCAATTCATCATCTCAAAGGTATCAGCTCTAACCATTGAGATTTCATCTATGATAAGCATTTTAACAGACTTGACATATGATGCAGCCCTAGAAGCTTTTACACTTGAATTTAAGTTGGAAGGATTTTGATAACCTTCATCTAAATTATCAAATGCACCATAGAAAAAAGAATGTAGTGTAGTTGCATTATCATATAGCTTACAAGCTAAATTTGTTGGAACTAATATCTGGCAACCCGCAATCTCTTTTTCTACTTTCTGAAGTAAATATGTTTTTCCACAACCTGCCTTGCCATGCACAAATGTTATTTGAGCAGGATTAGACTTTAAATATGTGATAATATCTTCCTGTGTAGAGTTCTTCGGAGAAATGTATGGTACATTCTTTTGCTCTTCTTTAATCGAGAATGTTTGCTTATTACCTTGAGTTTTACTAATGGGCTTAGGAACAGAAACTATAGCTTCTGGAACCACGTACTTTTCTCGAATTCTAGTCTTTGATTTTTCAGAAGTTGGCATAATGGTTTTCACTGATTCCTGCTTATGGATCAGCGTTTCAGTCTTCCTTTCATTAGATAACTTAAGACCGAATAGTTTACCTAACCAAGACATCTCTTTATAAAACTACATTAACTTCTTCTGGGGGAGGAGGGAGAACTAATTCGTCCGTTGCTCCCATTGACTTATTACCTTCTTGGACAACACCGCTTACCCACTTGAAAAACTTCATGAGTGAGGCACTGTCTAGGGTGTCGATTTGATACACTCTATCTGTTAATTTTTTGAGATCGTCGGTTTTGGCCTTCGGACCAGCAGCGCAACATACGACTGTAGCAAATGGACTGTTTTTGACCTTTGGTACAACTTCATTAAATTCCATTATATCAGATGGGTGTCCATCAGTCATCAAAAATAGTAAAGGCATCCAATCACCTTTTTGTGTTGGAGTTCCTTTATTGACCTCAACTTCAACCATCTCCAATAACTTTTTTAATGCGGCTCCCATGTGAGTTGGACCACTATCTGGAGTTATAATCTCTGGAAGTTGCAACTCGTCAATAGGAGTAAGAGGTAGTATTTGCTTAACATCCTTATCATAAGTGATAATACTTATGTTGACGGTCTCTAACGCATAAGGATCGTTACGCAATGTACTCAACATCGTTTCTATACCTACTTTGACAGACTCTATTGGTTCGCCCTTCATTGAACCCTGAAGTGTCAATCAAAAGATAAACAGGAAGTCTACGTGCCATATATTATTTTCTTTTTAATCGAATGAGTGTAACATTTGTATCTCTTGAGGCAATGGAGGAAGTTCTTACATAACGACATCGTCATTGCCAGTATTTTCAATTCTTGTGCTAGTCGTGCTGATGGAACTTGAAATCCACTTAAAATATGCCATTATATTTTGTGTTTCTGTTGTGTAAATCTTAACTATATTGTTTGTAATTTTTCTCAGTACATATAGATGAGGTTTTTCTCTAGTTGCTCAAGCCATAACCGCACCGAATTTTCTTTTCTTAAATTCAGAAATCGGTTTGGCTACTAGATCAGAATATCCTCCATCTGATAATAAAAACATAAGAGGTTTCCAATCACCCTTTTGTTCGGGAGTGTTTTTTACAACCTCGAAGTCTACTATTTCAGATAGGAGGAGGAATGCTTCTCCCATTGCAGAACGACCTTTTACAAATAGTTCTATAACATGCAATTTATACACTTCTGTTAATGGGAGAATTTGCTCAGCCTGCGAATTGTATGTTATAATGCTTAAACATACTGTTTCTAGCGCATACGGATCTTGGCTGAAAGAATCAAGAAGTAATTTAATACCAGCCTTAACCGCTTCTATAGGTTCACCATGCATAGAAGAGGAAATCTCAATTAATATATAAACTGGTAAACGTCGCATATTTATTTTGATTTCCATAGACCTGGTCTCCAGGTCTATGGAGTTTATATTATATTAAAGTAAAGCTGCTAGTGACTCTGGAAAAGATTTGGCCTCTTTCTTTAGATTCTCTAGAAGAGCTTTCTCAGTACCGTCAACTTGACCATCAGCGCCAATCTTTTCAACTAGCCACGCTGCTTCGTCTGAGTCGATTTCTCCAGGAGATACCTCGTCCTTCAACAAGAAATCAGAAATTGCCTGAATGAAGAACGCTTCCCACGAAGGATCATTTTCTTTGCCTGTTACTGCATCGTTAATCTCAAACAGAAACTCTGCTTCATCCTTGTCGATAATACCATCAGCATAAAGGATTCCCTTGAGTTTTGCTACCTCTTCTGCATCGATGATACCATCAGCAAGAAGATCTACTTTTAATTCTTGAAGTGTCATAAGCATTAAAGTTTTTAATATGAATATTAGGGGTTAAACTACAATGTTCACTTCTGGTGGTGGAGGTGGCAACTCGCTCATGGTATTAACATCAGCTGCTGTTTCCTCTACCTTCATACTACCTGCACTAACAGAAGCAGATACCCACTTGAAGAATGATTTGATAGTTGCACTATCTGCGGTATCAAGCTGAACTACGCATTCTGTAATCTGCTTCAATACATTTGTATCTGCACCTTGACCAGCAGCACAAGCTACTACCATACCGAACTTACGCTTCTTGAACTCTGTAAGTCCTTTGTTAATGTCATCTGTTGGAACACCATCAGTCATAATGAAAACAAGTGGCTTCCAATCACCCTTTTGCTCAGGGGTGGTCTTGGTAACTTCTTGATCAACCTTTGTTGCCAAAAGTGATAAAGCTTCACCTAAAGCTGTACAACCATTAGCTTCAATGTTAGGCTGCTGGAATGCTGACAGTTCAGTAAGTGGTGTTACTTGCTTAGCACTGCTATCAAAGGTAATAATACTCAAATATGCAGTTTCCAAAGCATAAGGATCCTGGCGTAGTGTTGATACCAACACCTGCACACCATTCTTGACAGCTTCTATTGGTTCTCCATACATAGAGCCAGAGCAGTCTAAGAGTAGATAAACGGGTAATCGTCTCATACTGATTTTATTTTTATGTTATTACTTATAAATACAGATGCTTAACGGTCTCGAGAGTCTGTTCAAAGTTTTGATCTTTTGTTGGAGCACCGACTGCATTGAATTTCCATTCTCCGTTTCGCTTATAGAATACGCCCATCACCATTGATACGTTGCCTGCAAAAGTAGAATCGTTAGCAACGTCATATGTAGCAAAAATTTCGTTTACTTTTGTAGGTGTTCCTTCGTATATTCTAATAGAAGCGAATGGTATAGTCTTAAAGTCCTGACCTTTAAAACTGTTCAATACAAATGCGATCTTATCAACTTTTGAAGGCAATTTAGTCAGGTCAACTGTAATTACTTCATTATCCAAGCCATCATCACCATCAGTGTCACCAGTAAGGTCATCACCGCTATGTTTAATAGCTCCATCGTTTGATGCCAAATGACGGAACCAAACTTTATCAATGATATTGCCCGATGCATCAAACTCTGCACAACTGGCATCAAGATCAACAGCTTCAGTACGGGTTATTCCGAACCAGCCTTTCTTTGTAATAGCACCCCAGTTTACGCCAACACAAATGTTGGTAAGCTTAGAACCATTTCCTTTTTCGAGATTGATTCTCTGTCCTTTTTCTAGTCTGATAGCCATATTATTATTTGTTATAATGTTCGATTACTCTTGCAATGGTTGCAACGATGTTTCTATCCTCAAAAGCATCTCCGATAGCGTTGAACTTCCATTCATCATTTCGACGATAAAGTTTACCCATAATCAATGCACGCATTCCTGCACAATTTTGCTTGGTAACAACATCATACTGAGCAAAGACTTCTTTAACTTTAGTCGCAGTTCCTTCATACATTCTAATTGATGCATAAGGAATCTCTGAAAAATCACCCTGGAAATCTTCGTTGTTGTAGATATTCAGGAAGAATACAATTTGGTTAACATTTGGGCTAACTCGGCTCAAATCCACTGTAATAATTTCATTGTCCAGGCCATCGTCACCATTTTGATCACCCTGAAGGTCATCACCAGTATGATGTAATGCTCTATCAACAGAGTCTAACTTACCATTAGGGAATCCAATGTTCTTATCTCCAAAACGATATAGAGGAGAGTAAATGTGATCAACTGGTTTACCCTCTGCGTCAAAGAGCAGACAACTTAAATCAAGATCAACATCAATTATTTTTGAACTGAGGCCAAAGAATGTGCTCTTTTGAATTGCACCCCAATTACAGCCTACGCAAAAATTTGTAAGCTTAGAACCATTTCCCTTTTCGAGATTGATTCTCTGTCCTTTTTCTAGTCTGATAGCCATAATGCCGTATAGAGTTTTTGATTATTGATACTTGTTTACATAATCTTGAAGACCGCCCTTCATTCCAACGCCAATAGCTTCGAATTTCCACTGACCATTGCGACGATACAGTCGACCGAACTCTACAGCAGTTTCAATACTGAAATCTTCTTCAAGTTCATACTTCATAATTTCTTCATTTGTATCGGTATTGTAGATACGAATGAATGAATTATGAACCTGACCAAAGTTCTGTTTTCTCTCATCTGCCTTATGAATTGTAACTACGAAGCATATTTCATAAGCATTAGGTGTAATCTTGGAAAGATCGATGCGGATGCTTTCGTCATCGCCTTCACCTTCACCTGTAAGATTGTCACCTGTGTGTTCAACAGATCCATCTGGAGACTTAAGATTGTTGTAGAAAACAAAATTTTCATCAGATAGAAGCTTCTTGTTTTCACCAAGGATGAAAGCAGATGCATCAAGGTCGAAATCAACACCTGTACTTGAAGAGTTGGTATCCCAACCCAAACCAATTGTGAATTTTTGCAGCTCTACGTTTACACGTTGGCCTTTTTCCAAATTAATCATATTATTACTTTTTAAATGTTTCTACACTGCAAAAGTATTCCTAAAAGCGCGATTAATCGTGGTTTTGAAATGTTACAATTGTACAGTGTCATTATTGTTATTTGTATATTGCAATGTTGCAGGCATTAACTTTGTGAATTTACTTACTGCCAGGAGAATAATTGAATCCCCAACCATATTGACGATCACAATCTGAATGCCCATCATGGAACGTTACTAATTTCTTAACCTCCATCGAGTTATCGGTTCCCATTTCGATAGATGCTATTGCACAGAATTTTTTATTGCTTGTTTGCAGTCCCATCTGTACAATAATATCTTCGCATCCTGGTACTGATACTTTCACAACAGCATTAGTCTCAGACCATTTCGCTACACCTTCATATATAAACGTGTAGACAATAATGCGCTTGATATTTGATGCACCAGCAGGATTAACAAGGATTGTCTCTCCTGATTCGGAAGAACCTCCTCGGTCATCTCCTTGATGCCAAATATATGGAGATTGTGTATAGCATCCTTGATGTGTCTGCTTATCTCGCCTTCCACCCCTGCCATGAGAGAACTGAAGTCCATCAATAAGCATCTTCTTGCCATCTCTTAATTCATAGAAACAGCCAAGATCAAGATCGATAGCACTGCCAAACATCTGTTTGAAGAAACCGCCTTTGCTCCAGTCAAGATTAATTTTTATCTCTCCAGTAATAGGCTTGCCGCCTTTTTCAAGATTAATGCGATGCTTATCACCGCTTTTCTCTAATACTATTGCCATGATTACATGTATTTTTCAACGAGTTCCTCTAAGCCACCCTTATGTGCAATTCCAGTAGCCTGCACTTTCCAGGTTCCACTGTAACGATAGAGCCGACAGAATTCTACTGAGGCACATGCAGAGAAGTCTTCTGTTAAATCATATCTGTAGTCTTCTTTTCCATCTGCATCATTTCCAGGCTTGTAAAGGCGAACATAAGCACGTTCTACTTGACCGAAGTTCTGTTTGCGTTTTTGCCATTCATAGATGCTTACACAGATAACGATTTCTTGAACATCTGGACGCACTTTATTAAGATCTATGTCCATAGTCTCGTCATCGCCATCTTCTGAGGTTTGACCATCTTCATCATCAATAGAGCCAATAACAGACAGATCTGGGTCAACAGGACGCGATTCATGACGAAGGTCTTCATTATTTGACCAAAGTGATGATGGAACAATCGTTTTTAGGTCATTGGTTTGACACGTTTATCGGAGTTGTAAAATACTAGATAATCATCACCTAAAGTCTTTTTGTTGGAACCTATCATGAAAGCTGCAACATCCAAATCGAATTCGTACTGGGAAGCACCTTCATTAACATCCCAGCCAAGCCCAACATGAAACACGTTCATGTTGAGCACTGTATTTTGTCCTTTTACTAAGTTTACTGCCATGAGTTATTTTACATATTTGTCAACAAAGTATTGGAGTCCGCCTTTATAGCCAACGCCCATTGCTTCGAATTTCCATTCACCATTACGTTTGTATAAACGTCCAAATTCGACAGCTGTTTCAATACTGAAGTCCTCATCAAGGTCGTATCGAGCAATATCTTTGTTGGTATTGGCATCGTATATACGAATATAAGAATTATGTACCTGTCCAAAGTTCTGCTTACGAACATCTGCCTCATGAATGGTTACTGTAAATACGATTTCTTGAATGCGAGAGTCTACCTTTGTTAGATCTACAGTCAAGGTTTCATCATCACCGCCATCACTATTACCACCAGTAAGATCATCACCAGAAGATTCTACTGCACCATCAGGAGATTTCTGATTGTTATAGAAAACAAAGAACTCATCAAGCGGCAACTTTTTGTCTTCACTGAGCATGAATGCAGAAGCATCAAGGTCAAAATCATAACCTGTGCTTTGATTTGGGTCCCATCCTAATCCAACGCCGACTTTCTGCAAACCTATTTCGATGCGCTGGCCTTTTTTTAAATTGATCATACTTTTTTGTTTTTATATTTAACGTCCTAATAAAACTATTTGATAATTAGCCTATTTAAGAAGTATATTTTAACGTGAGTTCGACGAATTATAAGTGTCTATAAATTTGGTGATTAGCGAAATTTGTTGAAAATTTAAGGTGCTAACATATAAATAGTTACAAACAAAAATCACTATGGTTGCCGAAGACAAAACTACAGAATTTTTTTGTATGGCAGACGACTTCTGCAAGTTTTTTGATGCTATGACGGCAAAATATACGCTAAAACCTACTGGAAAAAGAAAATATCATCGAAGTTCTACAATGTCAAAGGCAGAAGTCATGCTGATAATGATTCTTTTCCACACTTCCGGTTATCGCTGCTTTAAACATTTCTATCTTGAAGAAGTATGTAAGCATCTTCGCCATCTGTTTCCCAAAGTTGTTTCTTATAACCGCTTAGTAGAACTGGAAAGGGATGTAGTCATACCCTTAACCTTGTTTATCAAGAAGGTCCTGCTGGGCAAATGCACGGGTATAAGCTTTGTTGATAGCACACCACTGCGTGTCTGTAAGAACCAAAGAATACATATTCACAAAGTTTTCAAAGGCATAGCCCAAAGAGGGAAATGTTCTATGGGTTGGTTCTTCGGTTTCAAATTGCATTTGATTTGTAATGAGAAAGGAGAGCTTCTCAACTTTATGATAACACCGGGAGATGTTGATGACCGTAAACCTTTGGAGTATCAAGCTTTTGTAGAGTTCATACATGGTAAGCTGGTCGGTGACAAGGGGTACATCAGTAAGAACCTCTTTCAAAGGCTTTTCGTTGACGGAATACAACTTATTACCAAATTGAAAAGTAACAAGAAAGGAGCTATAATGAGTGTTTCAGATAGACTTTTACTCCGAAAAAGAGGCATTATAGAAACGGTAAATGATGAACTAAAGAACATTGCACAAGTGGAACACTCCAGACATAGATGCTTTGACAATTTCATCGTCAACTTATTAGGGGCCATTGCTGCCTATTGTCTGTTTCCAAAGAAGCCGTGTATCAATGTACAAAGGACCATTGACACACAGCTTGCATTGTTCTGAATTCGTCGAACTCACGTTATTTATAAGGAATGTGTTAGAGAATATATCTTTTTGTTTTTCTTGGGAAGTCTTAGCGTGTCACGATTTCTTTGCGCACACGACCATCGCTATATTTCACGAGATTGAGGCCTTTTTGCGGAGCTTGGATACGACGACCATCGAGCGTGTAGCGAGCTATTTCAACAGTGCGTTTCTGTTCTTCTGTTGTAGAGGAAATGCCTGTGGAGATAGCATCGGTTATGCTGCATTTAGCGGCGTTCTCAATTTGCTTTGTGTTCAGATTAATGAGCAGCACGCACACTTTTAGCTTCGATTTGTCTTGCAGCAGATTGTTGTTAGAGATGTTGAACACGTGCTCGAAACTTTGTCTCTTGTCCACTTCTATGGGAGTCTTGATATAGTCTTCTTCGGTAGGAGTGTAAACGCCTTTTGCTGCAATTGCTGTGAAGTTGTTGGGGAGACCTTTTACCGCAAATGGAGCATTGATAAACTTATCCAGTTCTGCTGAAATACCACGGAGGCTGGCGTCGCCCGCGAAGATGTTGTTTTGCTTCCACGAGGGTTTTGTCATTCCGTTTTCCGTCAGCACATAGGCCACGGCGTATGCAGACTCTTTTGGGGAGACGCGAAAGGTGACACTTGGCATTACTGTTATGTTTTCTTTCTGCTTGTCCCATTGTGCGGAAAACGTCAATGTCCATATCGGCTCCCATCGCCTTTTTCCTCGTCAAATTCACTCGTGCCGGTGTAGTATGTCAGTGTGCGACTTCTGTTCATTTGGAGCGTGGGGTAGCTCTGAACTTTTGCTGCGTTCCAAGCATAGTCAGCACATTTTAGAGGGTCGGACACATGAATGGCGATGCCTATGAAGTCGTCGGGGTATGTATTTTCCAGATTCTCCATGAGGGCAATGCCGCGTGGACAGTATTGGCACCACATTCCCGTGTATTCTTCCACTACCACTCTTCGGTGGGGCACTTGTGTAACGGTGACTCTGGGAAGATTGGCGTAGGGGATGGTGGCTCTGTTGGGCTCGCCGTTTACTTTCGTAATCTCTATCTGCAATTCAGTTTCCGAGAGCTGGTCATAAGGCGGCACATCTATTTCAACGGTAGCTACTCCCATGCGCGGCAGCGGCTCTTCCATGATGTGTTTTTTCTCCAGCAGGAGTCTTCCCTCGAAAGAGAGCGTGTAAGTGAAATCTTGAACCGTAGCTTTGCCGTAATTGGTTATAGAGAGCTGCCCTTTCGCGCTCTGTGCATGGATGGGTACATACACCTTTCGTCCTGTAGAAGGTGCCAAGCTATAGTCGTCGGCTCTGAGGTTGATAGGGTAGCAGAGGATTGCGATGAGCGCAAGTAGTTGTATATAGAATTTTTTTGTCATTTCGTACTGAGTTTTGTTTTCGGAAGTGGAATGGCTACTGCTTTTATTTCTTCACTTTCTTCCCATTGATAATATAGATGCCCTTGGGCAATTGGTCAGTAGGAGTCGTAATGCGAAAACCTTGGAGGTTATACACTTCTGGACTTTTGGAGGTTGTCTTTACGGAAGAAATATCTGTACTCAAAGAAGATTCCACGGCAAACTGCACACGAGGAGTTACGTTATTCCATACATCTGTCCACTGTCCATCTTTATCAATCTCTACATGAACCTCGTAAGTGTGTCCAGATTTCAGACGATTGAGAGGGAATTCAACCAGCGTACTCTTAGGAGTGATGTAGGCGAAGGGTTGGAAAGAGACATAAGATTTGAACCGAGTTCGGTGAAAGTCCCATCATCAATATCCATCGCACGATAGCGCAGTGCACCGGAATATCCCTTACTGCCGCGCAATTCTGCAAGTGCCATCAGTCCCAATGTTTGTGTTTCTTTCGGATCGAACACTTGCTGGTCGCTTACTTTTCCGTTAGTAAGGAAATCAATCCCTTTGATGCTGAGTTTGTAGGGAGCAGTGTTGGGTAGCACTTCTATCTCTATCGGCGTATCCGTTGTGATAGGAATTTTCTCAAAAGTTTTGTCGCCCTTGTCAACAGAGATGAAGAAGCTGACAATGTAACGGCCAGCAAGCAGAGCATTGCTAACTCCATTTGTGGCGTAAGATGTTAAGATGGGAGCATGCATCGCGGTTGTTTCAAGGCGTCGAGCACACACAAATTCCTGATTAGGAGCAGTAAATTTAATGCCGTTATCTTTTCCCTCAAACTCTACAAAGAGGCTTCCGCGCACTTCTTCCCAGCCATCATTGCGGACTACTATACCTATCATGCCTTGGTCGCCGCTACCTTGATAGAGCGGAGCCAGCACTTCGGGTTTGCGCTCTAACGCAAGCGGAACGCGAGCCGGAATATCTTTCACTATGATTCTGTTGCTCGTCAGCTCCACCGTTTGCGTGTTTGCATAAGCTATTGGTTGCCAACCCGAATAAGTGGAGGGCTGTTCTATCAGCTCATTGGAGAGAGGTTTAAGTGTGTAAGTACCATTGGGAAGCTCAGCAAAATCGAGATTGTTAAATTCTATACTTGTCGTTGTAAGATACTACTGAGCATTAGTCCTGTTTGAATGGAGTTGAAAAGTTTCACTCGTATTCCCTTATCATCATAAAGCCCCAGTGCCACCTTTCCCGTGAAGCGGCCCAAACTACCATTGATAGGGTTGTTGCTACCAATCTTTTCTATCTTGGCATTCAGCACCGTGCCGCGTTCCACATCCTTTTCGGCAATCGTAAAGGCATGGGCACTTCTGGTCTCTATCTCTCGCGTTGTGGCAAACTCTTTATGCTGTCCGTCTTTGGGATGCGCAAAAACAACTTCTATTTCTTCATAGAACTTTCCATCTCTCAATCCAAATCCGCTGACATTAAGGTAGATAGTATTGATATCAAAGTATCCGTCAAATTCTCCTCCCCAGCCCCAGTTGACATGTACAAATCCACGTCTGTCGTATCCATCGAATACAAAAACATGTGAACCTCCGCAAACTAAAACGGGGTAACCATCGGCAAGTTCATTGAGCAGAATTTCTTGAAAAGTACTTGACAGCATATAATCCTTATACACATGGCGTACAGAATATCCAAAATCATTGCGTAAAGCCTCCATCGCACGATGCAGATTGGAGCTGCTTCCCAGACGAAAGTAAGACATATGGACAGCTTTGCCCACATCTCTCATCAGTACGCCTACTGCATCTCCCCCTCTCGTGTTCATATCTTTTGCTCTGTCTCGCATATCTTCCCACAGATAGTCGGCACTCTTCTGCGCCTCGGAACCTTCCGATTTTATGTATGATTCGGGGCGCGACTTTGGCCACTTGTGAAAATATAGAAGCTGGGCCGTGGCAGTAGCAACGCATCCTGTTGGCGTGTTCACGCCATCCTGCTTGGGGGTGTACTGATTAAAAGGATAATTCTGCTCCCAGTGGCAAGTGAGCAAGGGCAACACTTCTCGTTTTTGGGGAAACTTTGCCGTGGGAACTTGTGAAGTCTTTGTGCGCACTGCCGACACCACTCGTTCGTAGCGTTGGAGCATCGTTTTGAATTCTTCGGGAATGGGATTCTTGGCATTGTCAGCACTCAGTGTCCCGTACCCCACCAACTCATTCAATTGGCTTTCGCCTGAAATAATGACAAACTGGTTGTTGCTGGTGTTCGTGAAAAGATAATAGGCCGGAGGCGTATCAGTTTGCGGAGCTCGTGTGAGAGCTGTTGTTTGCTGCATTTCGGGATTTGCAATATACTTTGCTGCGATCTTTCGCGCTGCATCTTTCCCTACGGGCTCTGCCCATGCTAAAGAGGCCACTGCACAGGAGGCAGCAAGCAACCACATTTTTAGAATGTAATTCTGTTTCACTTTTGTATTTATCGGTATAATGGTTTGATTTTTTTATTCTCACTATAGTTTTGAGATCAAAGTTATGTAAAAGAACTTCAATCGTTTATAAAGAAAGAGCTTCATTGTTCTAACGTAAAGTTGGAAAATTAAATTCCCAAAAGATAACTACATGGTGCAAAAATAAAAAAACTTTTCAGATCGAGAGCAGAAAATGGGATGATTTGATTTCTTTATATATCTTTGCACTCAAAGGAAATAAACACAATCTCCCGTATGAAACGAATCATGAATCTATTGCTTTTGTTGTCCCTCTCTTGTAGTATGTTGCTTGCCCAGAATGTGCAGCCGTGGAACGACAGTATGAAAGTGACCTTCGCACGCCCAATAGTGTCCTTGGCAGAAATCAAAACCACTTACAAGAACTTCATAGAAAGTAAAGGCAAAACAACTGTTACGCCTCACGAACTATTAGGCGAAATAAATTGGTTTGTTTCTCCGATTTGTTCAGATTCACTCTTTTTCAAACAACACAATGTAGTTCCTCAATGGATATCGTTGAACCTGAAAGATGGCAGTTGGAGAGTTATGCGTATCACAGGTTTATGTAATGCAACGACAGGAAAAAAAGATACTGTGGCTTGGAGCGAGGCCGTTCGCCGGTATGGTTGTGAAGAATTGACAACTGATGGCGATGAAACCGTTAAGGTTCTTCCTTTCCGCATCCCAGATGGGTTTCACTTGATTGCTGGACACACTTTCCCCTATGTGGGTTTCACAGCTTGTCGCAGGACGGCGTTTTTAGCTATCAAGGACGGATGTTGTCGAGACATTGTTTTTGATCAAAACGTCCTAACATCGCCGTATGTTTCTCGCGCTATAAGCTATGTTAAGGGGGGTGACGAGGCAAGAGGCGACTGGGACAATCCATACTATATGGCCACGGCCTATATTCTGCTGGCGCACGAACTTTCCATATATATGAAAGATGTAAAAGTAGACGAATTCCACCGTACTTTTTTTGCAGAAATAGACAAAACAGGGCATTTTGTTCTCCATCCGCTGGACGACAACTATACTAAAGAGGAGCTGCGAATCTTTAAGGCTCTTCAGAAGCAAATACGCCGAATTGAGCCTTTTGCTCTGCAAGGTATTCTGCTTGCCGACGGGCGTTATCTGCCAGGGCATTTTATGGAGATTGATAAATATAAACCCTATAACGGCGCTGATAAGAAACTGGCTGAACGCGAAAAAAAGACCTTAAACAGGTGGAAGATCAGTCTACCTAAATATCAAAGATTAGAAAAAGGAAATATACAGAGCCTTTTTAGATACTGGTAAATCTGGAGTTTTTTTCAAATATTATCGGGAGAGGGCGCATGGTGTTGCGCTCATAAATATCCTTATTGCGTTTGGAGATACAATAAGGATGTCAGCCGACAGCCTTATTGCGTCAGCTCACGCGCTTATTGTGGCAACGAGAGCGCGGAGGGAAGTGGGATATAAGAGGAATCTCCCTCTCCCTGTATATTGATTTTTTGTTGTCACGTCGTCACATTGTCACACTTTTGGTATAACTGCCTGAAAAAGTATGTATTATAATCGTGACGACACGTGATAACAGTGCGACAACAAAAGTTTTGTTGTCACGTGCTTGGCTTGTTGTATATCAGTGTGTTATCTTCCGCGTGACAACGTGACAACAAAAAACGTGTTTTTTCTGGTAGGGGAGAGAAGTGCTATTTCCGCCCTCGCGTGAGTGTAAGCCGCTCCCTCCACGCTTTCAGTGCGACGCCGCCAGCGTCGGAGTGTCCTCTGTCCACTTTCCCACGGGTTCCCCCTCGCTTATTGCTCGGGTATCACCCGCGGTTACGCATGGTGCGCCTCCTCCGGAGGCGTTGTCGGTGCAGGCGGCTGCGGTAGTGAGGGCATGGTTGAGTGTGTCTTCAGATAAGTACATAGACATCTCATGATGCGCGGAAGAGAGGCCACGGAGTATACTCCACGTGCTCACCCACTATCCCCGGAGGGGACACACCATGCTTAACCGCGGGTGATGCCCGAAGGGTGAACCCGTGGAGTGGTGATGCAGCCCCCCCCTCCGACACCGGCGGTGTTGCACAGCATCCACTTCTGCCCGCCCGAGTTGCTCCCTCCACGCTTTCAGTGCGACGCCGCCGGCGTCGGAGTGTCCTCTGTCCACTTTCCCACGGGTTCCCCCTCGCTTATTGCTCGGGTATCACCCGCGGTTACGCATGGTGCGCCTCCTCCGGAGGCGTTGTCGGTGCAGGCGGCTGCGGTAGTGAGGGCATGGCTGAGTGTGTCTACAGATAAGTACATAGATATCTCATGATGCACGGAAGAGAGGCCACGGAGTATACTCCACGTGCTCACCCACTGTCCCCAGCGGGGACACACCATGCTTAACCGCGGGTGATGCCCGAAGGGTGAACCCGTGGAGTGGTGACGCCGTCCCCCCTCCGACACCGGCGGTGTCGCACAGTATCCACTTCTGCCCGCCCGAGTTGCTCCCTTTAACTATGAAATTTCTACAAAAAATGAAATCTTTTTTTTGTTACGCAAAAAGGCTGCATAACCCCTTTCTAACTTTGCATCGTCAAACAAAAGGAAGAACGAGCGAACGGCTAAAATCAGCCCATAGCTCATGCGGATGGAGCCGCAAGCTTCCCCCCTTAAGAAATGGCGAGGTAGCTCAATTGGATTAGAGCAGTTGCCTACGAAGCATCAGGTTATGGGTTCGAGTCCCATCCTCGTCACAACACATGGAGTAGGTAGCTCAAGTGGTTAGAGTGTCAGATTGTGGGTCTGAATGATATGGGTTCGAGTCCCATCTTACTCCCTTCTTTTTTATGCTCCAGTAGCTCAGTTGGATCAGAGCATCTCGCTACGAACGAGGAGGTCACAGGTTCGAGTCCTGTCTGGAGTACCACACAAAGAAAAGGCTTTCGAGCACTATCTATATATATAGATGGTTTCGGAAGCCTTTTGTGATTATTAGGAAGTTTTTACAGCAGGAATAGTAACTTTCCTTTTAGTTTTGAGAGAACACTTTTCAGTTCTTTCGCGGTTTCGCTTTCGGGAATCTCACCGATGAGGCATACCGCCTTTTCCATGAGGTCGTAGTCCTCTGCATTCAGAGGGTTCTCATTGATAGAGTATTCAGGGTCAGCGTATCTATAGAACTTATTCTCATACACCTCGATAGGAGCGTTGTATCCAAGTTTGTCCGATCTCATGATCTGAATATCTCCTTGCACCGTTCTCATCGAAACGCCCTTGTCGATGCCTTCCATCTCGTAGAGAGCATCAGAGCAGGCATCAACCAAATCCTCTATTGTCCATCTTCTGTATCTGTTTCTTAAGCATTTGTCTATGGTTTTGTACCGTATTAACGCGTTCTTGTTGACTGGCATGGCTATGATAGGAATCTTTTTTGTTCATTATTGTTTTTTGAAAATCTTGTTTTTAAGGTGCCATGTCAGTGATAAAGGAAGCTGCGCTGCAAGGCACAAAAAAGTCGGAAAGCTTTCTGGGCTTCCCGACTGTCCTTTATCTCTTGCAAATTATTTTTCAGTGAAAACACATCATTTTATCTGTCAGAGAAAGAAAACGTTTCATCGTCGGAACAATCCCATAAGCACACGATAAGATGAGTTGCGAAACCGTGAAGTTTGGCAACTATCCTCCAAGCGTCGATGGGCATGGAGCAGTGAGCTGATGTGGATGTTCAGATTAGAGTTCATTTTCTTTTATCAGATAGAGTCTGCTTTTTTGCGTGCGCAAAGTTATTCATTCTTAGCGAGAAATCATCCAAGCAAAGAAAGTTTCCGCTTTTCGAGGTGCAAAACTACAATGAGGCTACGCAATCTTTTTGCGTACCACCCATCAATATAGTTTTGTTCACTTCTTCCATTTGCTTTTTCTTTAATATCCCGCCATTTCCTATGGGCCTCCGTTGAATCTTTTATTATATATTAGTGTGAGCGTTAAGCTGTTTTTATGAATTTCGGTATTCTGAAGGAGAAATGCCGGTGGCGTTTTTGAAGTATTTCCCCATGAAGCTTTGGTTGGGGAAGTTCAGTTTTTGAGCCACTTCCTTCACGGATAGTTCGGGGTCGAGGAGCAAGCCTTTTATTTCGAGCACCACCATGTTGGTGATCCATTGCCCCGCGGTGCGGCCGCTCACGGATTTCACCACCTCGGAGAAATATTTTGCGGAGAGGCAGAGTTGCTCACTATACCATTGCACGCTGCGTTCTCGTCGGCAGTTTCTTGCACCAGGCGGAGAAACTTGTTGAAGATGTCATAGCTACGCATGGAGGCCTCATCGGGTTTGCCCACGCGCACCTGTAGCATGTTGCAAACGTCGAAGTAGAAGAGGCGCAAGAGGGCCAGTGTGGCTTCGGTGTGAAAGGTGTAGCTCGTGTCGCTCATGCGCTCAAGGAAGAGCGTGAGGATGTCGGCAACGCGCGATTGCTCTTTGGGAGTGAGGCGGATAACGGGGTGGTTGTAGAGATAGAGCAGATTGGGCCAAAGGTTCTGAATTCCCACGAAACTCTCGCGGCAATAATTCTGCGACACAACGACAATACGCCCCAGAAAGTCCTCGCTCGGCTTTGTTTCTGTGATGGTGAGTTCGTTGAGGCCTACAATGAGGTCGCCCGGTTGCACATGATAGGATGTATCGTTGATGGTTAAATTTACAGTTCCTTGCTTACAAAACACGAAGAACATGAAGCCCAGTTGTAACGTTTTTTCTTTGAAGTCTATATCGTGGAATTTGTCTATAAAAAAAAGATTCCCATCTGTTCCTGGTACCTCATACGATGAGTAGTGTCGTGCATCGTTTAAGTTTATCTGTTTAATAACTGTCATGAAATTAATCCTACTAAACTAACTGTGTGCCAAAAGTGCAAATAAAATTTCGGAAAAGAAAGAAAAGGTGTAAAAAAACGATATAAATAGCAGAAGAAAGAAGTGGTTTGTTCTAAAGCAGATTGGCTGAATTTCGTGGAAACTTTGATGTCGTTGTAAATATCCTTATTGCGTTTGAAAATACAATAAGGCTGTCAGCCAGCGCCCTTATTGTGTCAGCCGACGCCCTTATTGTGTCAGCCAGCGCCCTTATTGCGTTGCGCTCACCCCCTATTCCCAGCAGATGATGCCCGAAGGATTCACCCGCGGTTACGCATGGTGCGCCTCCGCCAGAGGCGTTGTTGGTGCTGGTTGCTGTGGTAGTGGGACGGAGATATTTATGCACATTATTTATACATTGATTAACGTTTCTGTGTGTCATTTTGAGAAAAGTTGTATTTTCGCAAAAGAATGGATATGAGCGAGAAAAACTGTCGGTCTCTTCAGGATATATATAACCCCTCTAAAAACAGACGCACATGAAAACGAAACTGTCGTTTTTGTTACTGGTGTCGGAAATGTTGGGAGTGTCCGCCGTGGCACAAACCACCATTCCGCAGTTGTACACAGATAGTATATTGTTCGGTCAGAAAGGTTCGGCAGATGTCATCACCCGCGACCGCATGAACAAAGGCTTAGTGGGCACTCCGCTGGAGGCACTCAGTGGGCAGGCGGCAGGTGTGAATATCGCCTCGAGCGGTGCTGACCGCATGGCGATGCTTTCCTCGGTGCGCGTGCGCGGTACTACTTCTCTAACGGGCGGTAACGATCCCTTGGTGATTATCGATGGGGTATATAGCGACCTCTCCGCGCTCAACAGTATCTTCCCCGCCGACATTGAGAGTTTCGCCATCTTGAAAAACGCAGCAGAGACCGCCCCTTACGGTTCGCGCGGAGCTTCGGGTGTCATACAGGTGACGACGAAGAAAGGCGCGGGCAATCGTTTCCATATCTCCTACGATACCAATTTGGGACTGGAATCCGTCTATAAAACCCTTCCGATGCTCACCGCTGCGCAGTATAGGAGCGAAGTGGCACGCCTCGGACTGACAATTCCAGACGGCGGATTCAACACCGACTTTCAGCGCGCCATCACGCGCACAGGTTTTATCCAAAATCATCATTTAGCGTTCAGCGGGGGCAGTGAGAACTCCAACTATCGAGCCTCCTTGGCGCGCATGGACCATAATTCTATCATTCGCCTTCATGGCAGCAACAATTTTGCCGCAAAGGTCGATTTGATGCAGCGCGCCTTCGATGGGTTGCTACAAATCGACATGGGACTCTTCGGCACCTCGATGCAGAAGGACAATATCTTTGACGTGCAAAAACTCTTCTACTCCACCGCCGCGCAGAATCCCACCCTCGACTATGCCCCTAAGGCTTCAGGCGGTTGGGACCGCAATTCGCAAGCCTCACAAATTGTACCGCCAGGCGCGCTCCTTAATGAGCAAGACAAGGATAAGCTCCTGAATTTTAACACCCATCTCCGACTGACAGCGCGCCTGTCGAAAGATGTGAGCCTCTCGGCTTTCGGCTCTTATTCCTACAACTCCTCTTCCAACGGACAGTATCTCCCCACCTGGTTGTGGGCACAAGGGCAGGCCTATCGCTCCGAACTCAAGAGCGAAGACTGGTTGGGCAATCTGGAAGCGCGTTGGAGTCACACCTTTGGCCGTCATGCACTGAGTGCGCTCTTCTTTGCCGAATTGCAAAAACTCGAACAGCGCGATTTCTATACCACCGTGAAAGGCTTCACCAGTAACGAATTCGGTTTCGACAATCTGGCAGCTGGCAGTCTGCGCCCCTATGGCGGCACAGGCAGTAGCTATGAAAACACAAATACCACCTCCTTTATGGCACAAGCCGAATATGGATACCGCGATTTGTTCACGCTGACGGGCAACATCCGCGCCGATGGTTCTTCCATTTTTGGTTCGGGCAACAAATGGGGCTTCTTCCCCTCCGTGTCGGCAACGTGGGATGTGCTCAATACGCTTCCCCAAATGCGCACAGCGTGGTTCAATACGCTGAAACTGCGCTCCGGCTATGGTCTTTCGGGCAATACGGGCGGCATACGCTCCTATAATTCGCTCCTCCTGCTCAATCCCGTTGGGGTGATTTCTTGGAAAGGCACACCTGCCACCACGTTTGGCATCCTCTCCAATGCCAACCCCGATTTGAAGTGGGAAACGCGCAGTTCCTTCAATGTGGGAGCTGATATGGGCTTTTGGAAAAACCGCGTGGTGCTGACGGCGGAATACTACTACTCTCGCACGCGCGATATGCTCTATATGTACGATGTGCCCGTACCGCCTTTCGTTTATCCGCAAATGCTGGCGAATCTTGGCTCTATGAGTAATAGCGGTTTTGAATTTGGGCTCGGTGTCACCCCTTTGCAGCGCAAGGATATGGAACTGAACATTAATGTGAACATATCGTTCCAGAAAAACAAACTCCTATCGCTGAGTGGAAACTATCAAGGACGCTATTTGTCAGCCCCTACGGTGACGCCCATCGGTGGCTTGAACGGTGCCGGCTTCCACGGTGGCGACAACAATATCGTTTATCAAATTATCGGACAACCCTTGGGTGTTTTCTATCTGCCCCATTGCAAAGGTCTTGTGAAGCGTGCCGATGGTAGTTATGCTTATGATATTGCCGATTTAAATAGGGATGGAAAAGTAGACCTTTCCGACAGCGGCGACCGCTACATTGCCGGACAAGCCACACCAAAGATGACACTCGGTTCGAACATTAGTTTCCGCTACAAAAACTTCGATGTGGCGCTGCAAATGAATGGTGCGTTCGGGCATAAGATATACAACGGCACTGCGCTGACCTACATGAACATGACCAGCTTCCCTTACTACAACGTGATGGCGAAAGCGCCTGCCGCCAACATTACTGACCAGATAGCTTCCGACTACTGGTTGGAGAGTGGAAACTATCTCAATTTCGACTACCTGACGGTGGGGTGGAACATCCCCGTGCAAAAATGGTCGCGCTATATCAGCAGTTTGCGCATCTCTATGTCGGTGAACAATCTCGCCACAATAACGAGCTACAGCGGACTGACGCCGATGATCAACAGCTATGCTGTCAATAGCACTATTGGCATTGACGACAAACGCACCTATCCCATTTATCGCACTTATAGCTTCGGCCTATCAATACAGTTCTGATTATGAAGAATTCGCTCTTTACCATAGCACTTTGCCTGCTGCTGACGGGCTGCCTCAGTGAGGATCCCAAAGGGCAGCTGCCGGAAAGGAAGCTTACGCCACAGCTGCAGGTGTGGAGCTTCATCTTGTGAACAATTTGTACAACTATATCGGAGGAAACCAAGATAGTCAGGGATTGATGGGGACGCCGCGCGGCGTTTACGACTTCAATTCGCTAACAACGGATGAGCAAATGCTCCCCATTCGTGGCGGCGACTGGTATGATGGTGGTTTCTGGCAACGCCTGCACACTCATCAGTGGACAGCTTCGGAAAAGCCGCTGCGCAACACTTGGAACTATCTCTACAAGGTGGTGATGCTCTGCAATCGTTCGCTTTATAAAATAGACCGCAATCGCAATGTGCTGACTTCAGCGCAATATGAGAGTTATACGGCAGAGGTGCGCGCCATTCGGGCAATGTACTATTTCTACATCATGGACCTCTTCGGGCGTGTGCCACTCGTGACCAACTATTCCGAAACTCCTGAGACAACGGGGCAAACAGAGCGCAGCGCAACTTACGCCTTTATCCTGAACGAGCTCAATGCTGCTCTGCCCAATCTCTCTATGGGGCGGAGCAACTATGTGGGAGCATATTACGGGCGAGTGACAAAACCTGTGGTGTGGTTTCTTTTAGCCAAACTCTATCTCAATGCAGAAGTGTATGCCGACGATGATTGGACGGATGCTCACCGCCCTTCGGGGAGCAGTTTGTTCTTCCAAGTTGATGGGCAGAAACTGAATGCTTGGCAGGCTACTATCGCTTATTGCAAAAAACTCACAGCGGCAGGTTATAGCCTTGAAGCCGATCCTGCAAAGAACTTCTCCGTTCAGAACGAAACTTCAGCTGAAAACATTTTTGTCATTCCGATGGATAAGCTTCTCTATGCCAATCAGTTCGATTATCTCTTCCGCAGTCGCCACTATGTCCACGGTTCAGCCCTTGGTATGGGTGCCGAAAACGGCACATCGGCCACTCTCTCCACCGTTCGTGCTTTCGGCTACGGTACGGAGAATCTCGACACGCGTTGGGCGATGGATTTCTTTGCCGATACGGTCAGTGTGGATGGGAAGGTGGTGATGCTCGACAATGGCGAGCCGCTCGTTTACAAACCGCTCGAAGTGTTGCAGAGCCTCACCGGATCGCCCTATGAACAAACAGCGGGTGCGCGCATGAAGAAATATGAAGTGGATCGCCAGGCTTATTCTGATGGGAGATTACAGAATAACGACATTGTGCTCTATCGTTATGCAGATGTGCTACTCATGCAGGCCGAAGCCCTTGTGCGCAATGGCGATGATGGCTCAGCCCCCTTTGATGCCGTCCGCGCCCGCGCTGGAATGCCCCTCCGCTCGTGTACGCTGACAAATCTGCTCACCGAGCGACTTCTAGAACTCATGTGGGAAGGTTGGCGCCGCAACGACCTCGTTCGCTTTGGCGAGTTCGACACTCATACCTATCTCACTGTCTTCCCCATCCCTCAAAGCGTGCTTGACCTTAACGGAAAATTGACACAGAACAAAGGGTACAAATAGCGGGAGAAAGAGCCCCTTCGCGAGGCAATATAGAAAAGCATCTGTAAGTACATGTTTGATGATACTGGCTTACAGATGCTTTTCTATATGATTGTGTTTTTTTCATTCATTCCTTTCGGAGAGTTTTTAGAAAAGAAAGGTCAGGATGTGTGCAAGCGCTTTCATTCTAATAAATAAGAATTTATCCTTTTCTTTTGTCTTTCTTATTCTATAATAGTATCTTTGCATCGATTTCACGGTATATAAAGATGAAACATTGAATAGATAGAGTTCTATTTTTGATATAAAGCGTTAATAATCAGTGCGTATTTTTATAGCGCTGTTAGTGATGATGAGTGAAGAGATTGTTCTATATATCGTCTTATTATTGACGGAGAATAATAATAGAGAGTGTAATTAATAATGTTTGAAAAAAAAATTAAGTTATGAAGAAAACAAGAACACTTTATGTTCAGCCTAAATGCGAAGAATTTTGGTTGGATAATGAGCCTATTCTTGCAGAGGTAAGTGCAGGCATTTCCAAAGGAGATCCTACGCATGGCGGAGAAGATGATTTAACACGGAGACAGAACTCCTGGGAGAAAGAAAGTCACAATGATAATCTTTGGGAATGATTCCCGATCTACTAAACCAATTTACACCAGATGAAAAAGAAAAACTTTTTATCCCTACTTTTGGGGACGATAGCACTCTTCGGAATCTCGGCTTGTAGCGATTCTGAAAATATAGGACTAGAAGAAAGCAAGGGCTATACCTATCCGGTGGAACTCTCTGCTGGCAACAGCTTTGCGGGAGAGACTACAAGCCAGAACCCTTCAAAAATCAGCACGCGTACACTAAAGTTAGACGAGAACAACAACGTATTATCCTTTTGGGCACAAGGCGACAAAATTCTTATTTATAATCTCAACGACAACAATCAGAGCGCAGCCACAAGCTATAGTATGCTGACTGCTGTGAACGGTGGTAATAAAAAATCTGATTTCTTAGGTTCTGTTGTAAGTAAAAACAAACTACAGCAAGGACATAAGTTCGCTTTCTTCTATCCGGGGGATGCTCTTGAGAGTGATAAGACAGTGATGCAGGTAAATCCCGATTCAACCAAAGACGAAGACGGAGGTTATTTCCATATCCCTGTTAGTGACAACAAGATTAAAGTACTGTTTCGCTCGATATGAAGCAGCAAGACGGTACGCTCGCCACTATCGATAAGAAATTCGACTATAATTGGGGCGTTGCTACACTGTCTGAAGTACCCGCTGAAGGAGGTAAACTCAAGTTCGATACAAATTTGAACCGATTGGTGACCATCTGGGGTATGAGATTCAAAGATGCTGACGGCAATATCATCAAAAACATTAGCAGCGTAAAGATAAATAATTTACGCTCTTATGATGTGCTCAATATGCAGGACGGAAAGCTTATTGGAACAGAAGATGAAAAGGAGCGAATCATCAATGTTGATATTAAAGATCGGTCGAGCCTCGCAAAAGATGGATATGTGTGGATTGCTTTCTTAGCTGATAATGCTGAAACAGAATTCACAATTACTGTTTACACTCCAACCGCAACCTATACAAAGACGGCAAAGAAAGTGTTCAATAAGGGCTACGACTATCACTCCAATATCACCATGCAGAAGGTGATGCCTCAACCCTATGTGGAGGTGAATGGTGTGCTGTGGGCAACGGGTAACTTCATTCGCTATGTCGACCCCAACAACTCTTCGAACGTGTATTGGGGTATCGCACCTGCACAATGGTGGATTAGCAACTACGGCGAGAATCCAACAAGCGCCAACAAATGGAATGGAAAAGCTATCTCTTACGATGATTTAGGTTCGCAACATTGGTATATTGACAACCACAATGGCCAGTTTGCCCAAACTGCAAATGATTTAGATCTCTTCCAATGGGGAGTTATTGCAGATGCCTTAAATTTTAATGATGTTTGTTATCTGCAAGGAACTTCCTACAACATGGAAGGGAAATACTATAAAGGTAGAGGAGGTCCGATCAATGTTACTGCAACGACAACGAAGTCTGAAGCAACTCATGGAGATATTGTGAAATACTGGACAGAAGGTAGCAATCATAACTATCATTATCAGTATCCAACTGAGGCTGATTTTGATGCCTTGGTGAGCGCCCGAACCATTGTTCCTGCTTTCTGCTATACGGATAAAGGCAATAAGGTGTATGGTGCTTACTTTAGTGATAGCCCCATACATAGTGCTGGACCCAAGGATAAATTCCCTACAGGAAGAAAACTTTGGAAATATAGAGACGTATCTGCACTTGTCATTGCCAACAAAGGTCTGTTTATTCCTATCGCAGGGCGTAGACCTATTAGAGGGGCAAACGTGGAATATCGTCATGTTGCAAACAATAGTTCTTTCACTGGGCAATACTACTGCTCTCGTGGTAGAGGATATTCCACAACGCCTGGTCTTATGTTTGGTTCAGGTAATGCCGTGCGTGTTGGTGTCCCTTCCAAGGATCAGGGAGCATCCATCCGCCCTGTCTACGTTGGGAAGAAGACCGATGATAAGACGAAGCCGCTGGATGCTGCCAACTTCGCCCCATTCCATAATATTCTTACTCCCGCAGGCAGATTGTACTAAGACTTTCTAACTATCAAAAAAATCCCAGCAACTTGAATGTGTTGCTGGGATTTCTTTTATCTGTAGAAAGGCTCTTTGTAGCCTTATGTGATTTTAATAGTGAATGAAAGCGCGGATGAGGACTTTATCATAAATGCCTAAAGAATGGTTCCCATCGGTTGTGTTATTCTTGAATACTTGCGCTAACCCTGTGTCAAAGTCAGAATAATAGGTACTTGACCAATAAGTTTTACCATTCTCATTTCCTCTGACACTGAGCGTAGTGCCTCCTGCTTCTTCAAAGGCCTTATCCACAACGTGATAATACCAAGCCTCAATATAGCTATCAGCATTCACCCTTGTGTTCGTTCCAAAACCAACATAGAGGTAAACATTCTTCCAGTCGGTATTGGCGCCAAGATACCATCGTTTCAAATTCGTCACGGCTACCCCCGGATTGTAGTGAGCAGCATGATAGAAGGCTGGGCAGTTTGTAGGCTCATTTGCCTTGATTGTTACTCCATCTAAACTCCCGCTGGCATCCCATGTGAAATGTTCGCCAAGAGAAGTCTCTGAAATCTGAGCCCTCCGACTGGGTCGCTCTGACACGGGATTGTTGTAAACGTTTCTATTTGCAGTCCAAATATCGGGATTACCATTGTTTGCATCATGCAGGGCAATGGCTGAGCGGTCTGTTTCGCTGATTACTAACGCGATAGGTGTACGCGTACCCTTGTTGCGAAGAAAATCCACTGAACCATCATTGAACAGATACTTGAAAACCTTGGTGAGCTTCACATTCAGCAGATACGTCCCATTGGCCTCTAAGGTTGTGCCGTTGTAGGAAGTGAGTGTACGTCCCACTAAATCCTTATGGTAGATCTTATCTCCTTCGGTAAACTTCAACTGAATAGACGTGCTCTCGCTCGGCAAGAGATAGTGGTAAGTGCTTGTTTTTGAAGTATAAGTTTCTTGGAAGAAATTTTGATTAGTAGCCGGAAATTGATCCGGAGTCTCTGCCAGTGTGCCTGTTTCGATGGTTGTATAAGTTCCTGTGATAGGGTCATATTTTGTCACGGTAGGAGTTTCCACTGTTGTCAACAATCATCGCTTTCAACTTGGGGATATTCACCATGGCCTCCAGACCAACACGGACACGCAAGCCCACATGATTCATAACAAAAGGAACTCTTGCTATGGGTTCGCTAATCGTCATCACAGTGCGGCCAATTCGTGCCGTTGCAGCATTGGCTTTTGACACACTTATAACGCCTCCCGAATAGTCAACTTTATCGTTGAGACAAACAAAGGTGTAAGTTCCGGGATCAAGCTCCATAACATCTCTGTTAGCAAACTTACCCGAAGCCACCGTGGCATTGATTTGGCCCTTCAAGGTGCCAGCAGCATCAAATGCAAGCACCGTATACCTACCACTGCTCAATGGCGCAGTGGCGCGTGTTGCTATATGCGCGGCAGATCTTGACAGAGCAGGAACGCGAAGAGCGCCTCTATCTCTTGTAACACTTACTTCACCCAATACGCCATCACCTAAATCTGTCGTATCGGTAGGATTGGGCATACTGTTAATCTTACGTCCTCCCATCACTACTTCTTCGCCAAAATCGGGTTCTGTCAGAGTAAAACTAACACCTTTCGTCGGCACCGCATCAGGATCGTTATCGATGAGGTCGTTGCTGGAACAGCCCACAAGGATGCTGGCAAACAGCAAAAGCATTGCTGATGAAAATTTCCGTGATATAAAATTCATATTTTGTCATTGTTGTGTATGGAACATGCAGTGCCCCATACATTACTTTATTGATTGAATACGCTCTTAAAATTCTACTTCTCCCCACTCAATCCCCTTTTCTTCCTTAAAATCTGACTCGGAAGAATCTACAGTGGTTGGGCGAGTGGAAACGGCAAATAACTGGACCGTCTCTACGGATAAACTTTCGAATGAAGGTTTGAGATATTCCTTTTTCATTGTTCTTGTTTTTTTTCTTTATAAGTGTAAAGAATTGGACTCTTCCAAAATCTTGTTACCTTTTTATTGCATACTGCAAGTCTGTTTGAATAGTAATGAGAGAGGGGATATGTTGCTTGAAGGTTTTCATAATTGTTAACGCTCACATTCTAACTATATTGTCAGAATATCAGCATTCACAACGTTTCCTGCATCATGATATTTCTTTTCAGATAGTTCTTCTTTCTTTTCGTAAAAATCAGTGTGCAAAATTACTTCTTTTTATATAATAGTATAAAAAGCATATATATTTATTATTTCCTAGATGAAGATAGGAAAAAAATCATACGCTGAAAGAGTTTAGCTATATAAGCTTCTCAAGAGTGGCTCCGTAAGATCTCTTCCAAAGTTTTTTTCGAGAAAAATTTTAGAAAAAAATAATTTTTTTATGGGGGAGGGGCGCATCGTGGTTGGGCGCGTAAATATCCTTATTGAATTTAAGAATACAATAAGGCTGCCAGCTGACAGCCTTATTGCGTCAGCCGACGCCCTTATTGTATTTTTACAAAATTATCCTTCCCCTCGCTGCTTGTTGTGCGAAAGGAAGGACAATTATTGTAGGTGGCGATATGTACCGTTAGCGTTTTGTCCGGCGATGAGGGTAGCGAATTTTCCAACCTGTCCAAAGACACCAGGCGAGGGATAGACCTATGAGGAAAATGTAGAAGAGTGTGCCTTTTCCCAAGAAGGTGTAGATGCGACCAGTGTGGATTTCTATGCAGACATTGCGCAGCGACATGGGGAGAGAAGCCATGCGCGAAGGCATGGGAAGGGCGGGAGTGCCGCGATAGTAGTCGACAACGATGGGGGATTTACCGAAGTGAGAGGTGAACCCCGCCACGGCATTTTTCCCAAAGGGGATTCCGCGAATGGGTTCGGCGGGGCGCCCTGTGAAATAATCGGTCACAGTGCCTTTTTTTCTGTCCCAGCGAAACATACCATAGAAAGAGCCGATGAGCCACTGCCCATGCTCGTCCTTCTCCTGCGCGTTGATGCCCATCACGCTCACGGGCGGTTGCACAATCACGGCTTGCGGTTGTGCGTGTAAATCCTTGAGAGAGAAAAAACCTTCTGAGGAATAGAGCAACCATTCCTGCTCATCACTGTCGTAGCGCAGCGTGCGGAGCTTATCTTGCCAAGGGTTGTTGCTGTCCATGGTGGTGAAGGGGATGGAAGGAATTTTGCCCGAAGCAAGAGCTATGAGTGCTGGTGGGCGCAACATCCATCCCGTGATACAAAGAAAAAGTGTCAGGGCGATAGTGAGAGTTCCAATGTGGTTGTGCCATGCCGAAAGTTTGCGCTGTAGCAAACGTCCTCTGCCTTTGCCCAAATAAGGGATAAACCAGTACACAACGCCCGTTAGCGTTAAGAAAATGAGGACGATTGCGATGCTATCAACGAGGAGTACGCCCACGATTCCGAAAGCTCTCCACTGTGTAAGAGCCAGACGGTGCGAAATAGCGATACTTTGCCGTCGTCGGTGGAGGCTCGCGGCAGACGGATACGGGTGAAGTTCGTGTGGGGCGATTGAGCCAAGAAAATGTGTGAGCGACCCGTCACGATGAGACTGTCGCCCAGGGTGGTGATGTCGCTTAGTTTTTCGCCCTCTTCCCGAGGCAGCACTATTTCGCTCCATCGCCCATTGGGTTGCAAACGATAAAGTCCATACTGACCCAGCGCAAAGACTTCTCCAGCGGGCGTTGTGACCATGCCGCGAATCTGACGGAAGTCGGCCCCATGGGGGAGTCCTTGGTTGAAATCCGTGACGGACGACGCCGTGCTATCCGTTCGCCAAATGCCGCTATTGCCATAGATGAGCACCTGCTTTTGCCAACGCATAGTACCACGCAGAAGTCCGCCGTTCCATTGTGTGTAGCGATAGTCGGAAGGAAGTACGGAGCGACTGATATTGACATTTGAGAAAAGTTCAGCATGGTTCAACACCAGTCCCGACACGCAGAACATGATGATGAAGAAGCTCAATATCAGTCCAAACCATTTGTGGTGCTTGCGCCAAGCTGCCTTTTTCATTTCTTATTTTTCTTTTTATACGTGATTACAAAAATATGAATTTTCTGCTTTATTCTTTTGTGGAGAAGCAGAAGAGAGGGAAAGAAAATGGTACACCGATGCACAACCTGCTGTACATCGGTGTACGATTCATTCTATACTAATTTTGAAAAGCTTGACTCTCATTGTGCCTTGCGCCTCTTCTTCTTAAAGTGTGGAGGAAGCGTACCTCTTAATTTTTCTTTCCCTGCCGGAGTTTGAGGAGCGTTAGTGCGTTTCTTCACCGCCCCTTTTCGCCAGAGATAGATGCCTAAGGCGATGAAAAACAACGAGGATGCTACTCATCTCGAAAGCATACTTATCGGGCTCTATCCAAAAATTCGTGGAAGAAATTCATACGTCCCAAAATCTCTACGGGCGTCCAGAAGATGATGACCGTAGCGATGGACATACGGATGTTAGCTCCCCAAGAAGCCAACTTGAGTTGATTCTTAAACATGAAGATGGAACCGATTAAGCAGCCCACTCCCACGAGGAACGTGATGGGGTGGTGATCGCCGAGAAAGTTCTTATCGTAGCAGAACATCAAGAGCAAATAGAGCGCCCAAAGAATCATGTTGATTTCCATAAAGGTGACGATACTTGTGTGGCGCGTCATGGGTTGCGTGACGATAACCTTTCGTTTGTCCTTGAAACATACTTTCTGAATCCATGTGATGAAGTCGCAACCGTTACGCGTGCTGAAGACGTACATCACCATCATCATCATCCACATACCAAAGGAAGCAGGCAAGATGAGGTATTCCGGCTTTGTCACAACTACTCCATTCTCGATTTCAGGATTCACGCCGTAGCGGCGAGCGTAGTAGAGGAAAAGAAACTCTACCCAACCTGTCCAGAACAGTAATCCGCCGATGAGTCCCCAAAGCGTTTGGCGCGTGTCGCCTTTGACAAAGACGCCTATGATAACCATGCACAAACCCACAAAGCCCAGCATGAAGCCTGCAACGTGCATCGCGCCTTCGCTCATAAACTTCTCCATCATAATCATCAAACCATGCCCCAACGGCATAGAGAAGAGAACGAGGAGAAAGGAAGCGATGGTTCTTCCCCAATAATTCTTTTTCGTTTTCGTTTCCATTTTCCTTATTTTAATTCGTCACAATAATAACTAATCTGTCCGCCCGTGTCGCCAATCTGAGTGTCGGCCTTGTACCAACTGATGAGCTGCAATTTGAAATAACGCTTTCCGTCGGCGGTTCTCACAACGTAAGTGTGGAACGATGGTGCATAAACGGGAGGAGGGCCTGTAAAGGTCATTGCCTTTGCCAGGATGGGGTTGGCATCTGTCAGAGTCGTTGCTGGTCCTTTGTTAGGGTCGAACCAAGGGTTTTCTTCAAAGTTGAGATGGTTGGCAATGAGGTATTTGTTCCAATCGTTGCGCGACATGGTGATAGAAACCGAATGGTCGTCCACCGCCCATTGCAAATCAGCAGGGAGTTGCGCCACGGTAGTCCATTTCTCATACTGCCCGTTGCCCAAATCGGCCGCAGCTCCTTGTCCGTTGCCCGAAGTCCCACTATTGGTGCGTAGGCGGTATCCGCAGAAAGCGATGTCCCAATCAAGGCGGTTTTTCTGTTCTCCTTCGGTGATGTCTTCATTCACCTTGTTGCGGTTGAACATTTGCCCCGTGCGCAGATTGATATAGAGCCAATCGTTGGTGACACCTGTGGAGTAGCCCGTGGTGCGTGGGAGCACTTTCCCCGTGAAAGGTTCAGAGTCGTAATCAACGCAGGACGTTAGCAGAGCGGCCGCTGCTATTATGGTAAAAAGAAAGTGTCTCATTTCTTACGTTTTAATGATTTAACAATGTCGTCGACGAGGAATTCCAGCTGCATGTATCCTCTTGCCCCGCAGGTGGCAGGTACGTTGAACATGGTGATACCCGAGCCCAAAGTGTGAGGCACATAGTTGAAGATATTATCAACACCCAGCGTCACTTTCACCTTGTTGTAGAAAGTTTGCACCACAGCCAAGTTGCACAAAACATAGGCGGGGAGCGTACAACGGAAATATGCATCGTAGCTCTTCTTGTATTCCTCCACCCACACGCGGTCTTGCACGTCGAATTTCTTTTCGCCCATGAGCGAAGCACTGAAGATGGTTTTCAGACGATAGTTGGGGCGACTGAAAACATAGTCGAGACTACCCGTTGCAGCATGGGGCGAAGTGGTATTTACCTGAATGCCATTCTGCTTGCTCACATTCACATAGCTATATGTGGCGTTGAGCGTGAAGTTGTCCGTCATGCGCCATTTCAGCAGTGCTTCAACGCCCAGCATACGCTGACTGCTGAGGTTGATGTATTCAAAGTTGTACTGCATATCATAGATGTGCCAGATACCTTCTATCTTTTTGCGGAAGAAATTCCCGTAAGCGTTCACGTTGATGAAGAAGCGGTCTTTGCTGTATTCTGCACCAATGGAGAAATAGTTGTTCTTTTCTGGTTTGAGCTCCTCACTACCTCTGATTTGGAACATACCCAAGTGGTCCCAGTTGAAGAAGAGTTCTTTGATGCTCGGTGCGCGATACCCCATAGAATAGTTGGCGCGGATAGCCCAATGGTTGTCGGGGGAGAACTTTACCGCAATTTTCGGCATCCACATGAAGCCGAACGCTTTGGAGAAGTTGGTGCGCACGCCCGTGGAAAGCATCCAATGGTCGTTGGGTGTCCACTCGTCCTGCAAGAAGTATTCTGTTTCGTGGAGCGAGCGGGTGGTCATCTTGCGATTAACAAAGCGGTCGCTTGTGAGGTCGTCCGTAGTGTGTTCCACACCAAAGATCATGCTGTGTGCGGCGAAGTAGGTGCTTGTTAGCGTGAGGCGCGGTTCGAGAATACGACTTTTGTAAACTTTCTTTCGTTCGTCGATACGCTCATGACGCTTAAAGCGGTCGTAGAAATCGCCGTGCAAACTTAGGTTCACAGAGAACCAATTCTTCACGTCGTATCTTGCTTTCATTCCCGCCATAAAGTCGCGACTCTGCGAGAAGGTCATGTCCTGAATCAAATCGTAGGAGTTGAGGAAAAACATAGAGCCATACACCTGCAAGGAGAGCTTGTCGCTGGGTTCGTAGTAGAACTTCTGCGCCACAGAGATGTGCTCCGTACCTTCAATACCCATGGGCGAACGTTCGGCCGCACCTGTCAGTGTGATGTCGTGGGGGGAGGAATGGGTTGGCCTCTTTTGTGTACACTTTTTTGTCGTGTTCCGACTGGTACATATAGAACGCATCGCTTTCGCTGTACAACACATCCGTTTGTGAGGTGAATGCTCCCTGCTTCATACCGGCCGAAACCCACGCTTGCAGGTTAGGCGGTCGCTGTTTTTCTCAAACATATAGAGGAAGTCCTTGGGTTGTGGGTTCTTGTAGTTGCGCTCATTTCTTTGTGCCCATCTCATACCCGCCTGAATGTCGAGCGGCTTTGTGGCCTTTTTAGAGATGAGATTGATAACCGCTCCCGAAGCGCGACTTCCATAGAGCGTACTGCTCGCGCCCTTCACAATCTCTACGCGGTCGATGGCGTGGAGGTTGAAACGTTCGTAGTCGAGATTGCCTGCCATATCGCCCGTCATGCGCTCTCCGTCTTGGAGAAACAGGACATGGCGCGCATCGAGTCCCTGCATAGAGATTTCGTTGCCGAAGCCCACTTTCTGGATGTTCATTCCTGGTGTTTCTTGTTGCAAGGCGTGTTGCAGGTCGCTATACCCAGCGTCCACAAGTGCCTTTCCGCCCAACACCTGCGTGGTGATGGGGGAGAGCTTCACGGGGCGTTCTGTTCTGGAACCCGTAACTACAGCTCCGTTAATATACATCACGTCCTCGTTCATCTCCACCTTGAGTTCGTTTTCGGTAAGAGGGAGAGAGCCCGTGATAGGAATATAGCCCGTCACACTTATCTTATAAAAATAGTGGGGCATATCACCCGTTTCCAAATGGAGAAGCGCCTTACCATCGGTATCTGTAACCGCCTTGACGGCATGGGTAAGTTCTTTGTTGGTAGAAAAGCTCACCAGTGCGCCTGCCAAAGGATGCCGTGTGCCTTTCTCTACCACAGTCACCTTCACCTTGTGTTGCGCCAAAACGTTCATAGAGCAGGCGAGGCAGAAGAGTAGAAATAGTATGATTTTCTTTTGCATAGTCGTTTGTTTCGGAAAAAGGGAAGTGAAAATTTCTTCATCCCCACTACCCTTTATCACTTTGTTTCTTTTCACGGCTCCTTACAAGCCGTGTTCTTTCTTATAGGCAGCGAGGTCTTCTTCGAATTTTTTAAATTCCTCCTCATACTTATTGGTGCGGCTCTTATCGATGGTTTGCAAGAAACATTCGGAGCTTACGTTCATCATATTGAAATCGATGATGAAGTTGATTTCGTGCGTCTTAACATTGTAGAAGCCCTTTACCGAACTACCTTTCGATACGGAATTCTTGGCTTGGTTGTTGACTACCAGGTAGCCATCTGCACCTTGAAACTTTATCCAGTTGTCTCCCTTATATTCTTTCTTTTCCCACGAGGAGAGCTGCATGATTTTCGCATCACAAGCAAACGTGATGACAAGGGGCATTTGTCCGACTGTAAACTCGTTTAACCGAACTGTAAGGGCGTTCTTGTCTGTTTTGCTCCAACTGAAATTGACCTTCGTGGGGCAGCCTTGTGGGAGTAAGGTTTTGTTTACGCCGTTCATCAAAACACGTGTGTTGAGAACGAAATCTCCATTCAAGAAGCTCTTAGCCTCAGCCACCAAAGTTTCAGACGTATCCTTCTTGTCTAAATTCTCATCTGAAGAACAGGAACCGAGCAAGAGGAAGAAGCCAAAAATGAGTAGATACTTGATATTTGCCAAAATATAGTTGTTTAAATGTTTCATTCTTTATTGAATTTGAGGTGTTGTTTGTATCGTTTTTAGAGAGAACTCTGCGCGTGTTTTGTTCTTTATGTTTGTTTCGTCCCTTTGAAACTGATGCTCGCTGTGAACGATATTCCCAAATAAGAAGCGTTGATACTCGTTACAGTGAAATTCAGTACATTGTTGACAATCTTGCCCGATACTTTTGCGCTATATGCCGTACGCTTCCAAAGAATCTTGATAAAGATGCCTTTGTCAACTGTTTGGCTGAAACTACCATCGGGTTTCAGCACAATGTTGTTGGCATCGATGGTGACATTGCCCGGCATACGTCCCAGTTTGAACGCATCAATGTGGAGATTGATGGAAGAACCGGACTGACTCACTTTCGTGGTGAAATCCCTTTGCGCCCACTTTCTTCTCTCCATTCATGTAGATGCGGGTGAATTGGCCTAAATAGTTGCCGCTGACAACCTGCTGTGCTGATATTGTTAGGGCCATGCTGAGAAGCAGCACAGCCATGAGTATGAACCGTCTTATCATGCGAAAAACCTTAGAGAATCTAAGTTTTAATAATTCCTCCACTTTTTATCAGTGGATGAAACCACTGCAAAATTGCACAGATTTGGAGAGATTCTAAATACCCTCTTATGGGGATTTTTCACCAGAAAAGAATCCAAAAGTTGGAAGAAATGGCAGAAAATCCTCTTCTAAAAAGCCTCTCCTTATTTATGAGGAGGCCGTATAGTAAGGAATTCATCACTATTCTGAAGAAAAAGTAGCGTGAATACCCCCTAAAGTGTAGTGGATTTGTGGTAATGTTAGCAGAAAACCAAACTCTCTGGAGGGGAAAGAGGCTGCTGTGCGACCCTACTGGTGTTGGAGGGACACTCTCTGCGGAGTCCCCCACAGGGTCCCTTTTCGGGTGTCACCCGCGGTTAAGCATGGTGCGTCTCCTTCGGGGATAGTGGGTGCATACATGGACGTTCTCTGCTCTCAACTTTTCCTCCACGTGGTCACCTCTCCTTCTCTCTCCGAGAAGCGGAGGGGGGGGGGCACGGCTATATTCAGCGAGGCGTGGATACAATAAGGGCGTGAGCTGACGCAATAAGGATGTGAGCTGACAGCCTTATTGTATTTTCAAATATTGCTGTCCGGTAAAAGTTTTACAGGTCAAAAAATAAGGCTGAAACCCTCTTGCAGGATTTCAGCCTCTTTTGTTACTTTGCTTGTTGCAAAAAAAACTCTAGTAACATGAGCAAAAGTACATATTTTACCGGACAGCCGGTCTATAGTCAGGTCATAAAATTGCTGGATAAAGCCAAAATTCAACAAATTAGTCTTGAAACGCTAGGGAGCGAACGCTATGTAAAGCGTTTGACAGGCTGGAAACACCTCATCATTATGCTCTTTGGTGTTCTCAAACACTTTGATTCTCTGCGTGAATTGGAGATTGGCATGAAAGCCGAGACCATGAAACTCTCCCACTTGGGTCTTGATTACGTTGTCCGTCGCAGTACGCTTGCAGAAGCCAACCAGCGGCGTCCACAAGAGTTCTTTGCCAAGGTTTATGGCTCTCTATTGGAACGCTACACTCCATTTTTAGCGGACAGCCGACCTGTGGGCTGTCAAAAAGCGTGGGAGAAGCAGCTTTATATGATAGATTCTACCACAATCACGCTCTTTGACAACATTCTCAAGGGAGTAGGTAGACATCCCAAAAGCGGGAAGAAGAAAGGCGGAATGAAGGTACATACCATTATGAAGTATCAAGTAGGTGTACCTATGGTGGTAGAACTGACTTCCGCGGCCAAACACGATCATTATCTTCTCAAAAAGGTGCACCTGCCCCAAGATTCCACCTTGGCAATGGATAGAGCCTATATAGACTATGCACAGTTTCAAAGGCTTACGGAAGAAGGTGTCTGCTATGTGACTAAGATGAAGAAAAACCTCAACTACCAGGAATTGGCTTCTACAGCCTATGTTTCTCGTGATGGTTTGGTCACTCATATCGACAAACACATTCTTTTTGAGAAAGAGAAGGTAAGGCACGAAGCCCGATGCGTAGAGCTATGGAGCAATAACTCTCGGAAGTCGGTGACGTTACTGACTAATAATTTTTGAACTATCGGTTGAGGAACTTGCTGAAATCTACAAACGAAGGTGGGCTATAGAAACTCTCTATAAAACAACTGAAACAGAATTTTCCTTTGCACTTTTTCTATGGTGAGAGCGTGAATGCCATCCAGATACAAACCTGGGTGGTACTCATCGCCAATCTCTTGTGTACAGTACTGTCCAGAATGATTAAAAGACACGTTTCTTTTTCTCAAATCGTAACCATGCTTAGATTGACGCTCATGTATTACACCAATTTCATTGCTTTCATGGAAGATCCCCAAAAGGATGAGTGTGCAATTTGGGCTGAAAGAGCTAAATCCCCACCACTAGAACCTTCATTATTTGATTAGGGGGCTTGCTTTTTGAAAAAGAAAGCCCGAAGTCCTATTCTAAAGGGCTTCGGGGAGCTTTCTTATGCCGTTTGGAAGTTTACCGGACAGCAATAATTTTCAAACGCAATAAGGATATTTTCGGCCGTGTCGAGACCTATTGTGTAGCGTAGAAGAAAAAAGGAAGAGGAACGTATTTCATTTCCTCTTCCAGTTATCATGCGCTATTCCGCGAGTCGTTACAATCCATGTTGTTTCTTGTATTCGGCAAGCTCTTCTTCATAGCGTTTGAAGTCCTCTTCATAGTGCTTGATGAGGTTCTTGTCGATGGTTTGCAAGAAACATTCGGAGCGCACATTCATCATATTGTAATTGACGATGAAATTGATTTCTTGCGTTTTCACATTCAAGTAGCCAATAACCGTAGCCCCGCTGCCTTTCTCTACTGCCGAATTGTCTTTTGGATCACCGGTCACCTGTCCGTCTTTTCCTTTAAACTTTATCCAGCCGCTTCCCTTGTACTCGTCCTTTTCCCACGAGTTGAGTTCCATGCATTTACATAAGCAGTGGAAATAAATGGTAAGGGGCATATTCCCCACGGTGAAGCCATTGAGCGAGAGTTTTAAGGTGTCGCTACTCGTCCATTCAAAATTGAATTTGGTGGGGCACCCTTTGGGTAGCAGTGTTTTGTCGACCCCATTCATCGTGGCTTTGGTGTACAGAACAACATTGCCGTTGAGCAGTTTTCTTGCCGCTTTGATATATTCCTCTGTGGGGTTTTTCTTCTCTGAGTCGTCATCGCTGCTGCAAGCGGAAAGTCCAAAAAGGAAGAGGACTACAATGCCCAGAAGCCAGAGGTGTGTACTTTTCTTTTTCATTGTTAGAGCTGAAGAGTTCCATCAAACGTAACAGAAGCAGGGAAGACAGGAGCGAATTTCCAACCTGCGTATGTGTCAAGAACGAAGTGGAGTTCATTATTTACAAGAGAGCCTGTAAAACTGGATAATTTAATATTAATGGGTAATAATCCACCATTCAACAACCTCAATTTACCGGCATAACCGCCTATGGGGGTCGTTGCTGTAAGAACTCCGTTGTTGACAGAAACTTTAAGTTCTACTTTGATTTTTCCCGGCATCTTGCCAATAGGTCCCACTGTACCTGTCAAATCATACAGGTTACCACCAGCGCTTGTCAATGTAAAGCTCTGATTTGTAGCATCATTGTATAATTTCCCATTCATAGTAATGTTACTCAACGTACCATTGTAAGTACCTGTCTGCGCATTAGAATTTACTGCAAATCCTAAGATGCTGATTACCGTCAATATGGTAGAAATTAAAAAATGTCTCATCTTTTTTGTGTTTTGTTAATTATTAATTAGTGATGACCATTCAACTCCATCTTCTATGTAGCCACCACCACCGATCAAGACCTTGAGATACTTCTTGATAAAGTCTTTTGTTTCCTGTCTGTCAAATACGTCTTGCGTACACGCAAAAGCGGTTTTTTTATCGTAGGTATGAAATTCCGTCAATTTCGGATAGGTAACATGACAATTCGGAGATAAACCGCCAAGTTCCAAACTAGATATCATCTTAAACTTGGACAAATCTACCTGTTCTAAACTCTTCATATTCGCAAATGTTATCATATAAGATCGCAACCCGCTTTTTTCTGGTAAAGCTATCTTTTTCAAATCTGGGCAGTCTACAAAAACAAGTGAGGAACCATCGGGACCATTCTGTTCCTGCTCAATCGCTCTCTGACCAAACAGGGTACTATGGCTTAAATCTATTTCGCTAATACCGCTAACATTTACCCATTGGATACCTGTCATGTTTGTAGCATCCTCAAGATTGATGCCTTCAGAGGCATCCACGTTTGTCAATGTCAAGATCATGAGACCGCTACTGGGTCTCAGGTACGGGAGTTTCACTTTGTTTGTCAGGCTTACAAAAAGAATTTTGCCGTCCCAATAAGGATTGTCCACAATGTATTGTACCCCTTCCAGTGTTTTAGCAGTGGCAACTCCATACCACTCATTAAATGCACAGTTATTCAACCTATCTTTGTTGCTTAACCGCTTACTGATGTCTATATGAATACTGTCCTTATCAAAGATACTTGAAAAGTATTTTTTGAAATTAGCCCTTATATTCTCATCAGGTATCTCGCGAATGGTATTGTATTTCTGCAAGTTGCCTTTTGCTGTTTCCATCTTCACGTCTATACTGCCAGACTCAATCTCAGCCTTCTTCTCTCGATAGAAACGCACAAGGTCTTTGATGTTGAACTTTGCCGTCTGTGGCAAGTACAATTTCGTGATTTTGTGCAGCTGTGTTATGGTTTCATCACCATTCTCTTCCGTCTTTACGTTCACCAGTCCTTCAAAGTCATAAATATCATTGTCTGTCAAATCTACACCGGTAATTTGTGCTGGCAGCTGAGCGAAGTCGAAAGTAGGTCCGTAGCCATTATTGGAGAGTTTAACCTCCTTGAGATTGGGTAGAATGTCGAGTCCAGAGAAGTCGGAGAGTTTTGTTCCGCTTAAGTCGAGCGAAACAGTGGATTTAACCAAATCGTTGATTTCTAACTTTCCATCTTGGGAAAAAGTGTATCCCTTTGACTTCAGAATGTTCATGAGTTCCGTGTTCTTCAAGGTCGTGGAACTGTAAGAAGGGCCGTTGTCATCGCTGCAGGAGCTGAGGCCCAGAAAGCAAAATGCCACTAAAGGCATGATTAAACTTTTAATATTCATGTTTCTTGTAAATGTTTTTAAGCGGTGCAAAATTGCAAAGAGTCTTAAAAAAACTAAATACTCCATTATGGGCATTTAGAGCGGAATATGTTAAAAGAAAAATGAACAGAACCCATAAGAAAGGACATAGCAGAAAGGTATCTCTTCTTCCTTACAAAGCCTTTCTGCTACGCCATTCATCGCTTTTTATGAGGAGAAATGGACGGATACCCTCTGAAGGGTAGATGAGATTTTTTTGTCTTATTTGTTAATGTGAAGAATGAAGAAGTTGGGAAAATCTGAGACTTCATAAAATTGCATTCAATGCAGACATCGAAGTGCCTTATCTCTGCCAATAAACTTAGAGGAGAGAATGCAGTGGAAGGGGAAAGAATATGTGTTCTGTTTTGTAGGATGATACATTGTACTTGTGTTTATTGCGCGCTTTTGAGTAGAATTCTTCTGTGCTATTTGTGCTGAGATAGATTTCGAAGTACATTTGCAATAACAAAAAAGGAAACGATGAAGAAGGAGCAAATAAAGTATGAAGAATGGCTGACAACGATAGCGAATACTCGCCTTGTTTACAACACAATGGCGGAGTTGGAAGAGTTTCTCGACAACCGTTCGATACACAGTAACGGTATGAAGCGAAGTTTTGCTTCTTATCAGAAACTTCGCTCTACTTTTAGAGATCTGAAAGTGGAAGTTGGGTTGCAAACAGATAACCTCGTAAATCTGGATGATGTTCTGATTCAATATAAAAGAGCGTGGCGTTTTTTTCATGCAAATCTGTATCGTCGTGCAAAACCTGAGAACATCGCCCTTGGGTTGATGACTTATTGTTGCTCGCCCAATGTGACTACCGATATAGGCGCAAAGAAAGCAGCTATCTATGCGCAAATTGTAGAGCAAGATATTAGTATTCCCTTTCTGGTTTTGATGCTGATGAAAGTTATCCCAGGCTATGATTCTAAAGAAGGCGATGTGAATGATATTTCTCGACAGTATGAAAATATCATGCTGCTAATGGAGAAGTTTATCAACGATGACTTGTTTTTTAGTAAACTTCCCCTTATCACGAGAGCAAGAGAAGAGCGGCATAAAACCCGGCTGAAGTTACTCTTCTCTGTGCAGCAGATTCTCGATACCTATATGTCATACATGAATGCCGATCTCCTTTATGATTTAGCCGACAGGATGAAAGAGGATTCAGTTGATTTGGATATTGTGGGGTATTGGAATGAGTGTGGAGGAGGGCTTCTCAATACGAGCTTTTTGGCACATTGAGAAAGCTCTCAATGCTGGCACATATTTTATGACCCATTGGCGCAAAGATTCTGAAAACAAACTGACGGGTATCACTTATACACTCTTAATTATCAAGGACTCCAGCGGGAATCTGATTTATTATATGCTCCATCCCGAAGCCATTAAGCATAGAATGAAAGGTTTGCAGTATGGCGATGCGGACAATGTGTGGTATCATACAGATATGTTGGACCATATTCCCGAACAGCTCCCACTACTTCGGCTTATGCACTCCGGCGTGTGGCCCTCAAAGATTCTTCTCACGCGTTGTACAGAAAAGGACGTTGTTACTACATACGACAAATGGTTGCATCATGATTGCCAGATTGTGAAACCGTTTCAACATCTTGAATACGACTTCCGCCCCTGTCTCTATGCCGTTACCCCGACGCATCTGTACATCACATCCGAGAAAGCAGGCGAGTACTACAAAGTCCCCAAATCTTCATTTGAAGGTTTCGACCGCATCCAACTCTCCGACAATGTTGGGCTCATGACCATGAACGGTAAAATATATTTAGTCTTCGATGAGTTTATGCTTTACATCCACACCAACAGAAACGAGTTGAAGAAGCATAAAATAGAACGAGTCAACAGCATAGATTAGCTGTTGACTCGTTAGGGTTAGAAGTTACTTTTCTTCTTGGATTTATTGAACATTATATTCACTGAGCGGATAGAATTCAATCTCAACAGTATAAGTGAGGCTCTTTTCTGTTTTAAGAGAGATTTTTTGGGATTTTTCATAATTTCCCTCTGCTTTCACCACTATAGCTTCTAGAGCTACTTCGATCTTATTACGTTCTTGTGTGCTTATTACTGTACTTTCCAAAGTATTTATTTCCAATCTTAGCTTGTGAAGACGTCCTTCTAATCTACTCTTTGATTCTTTTTTCCATTTTTCGCAATGAGGATACCAAATAAGATTTGTAGGAGTAGAAGGTCGCTTGTCTCGAGTGATATGAAATTCTTTATTTTCCAGTACTCCATTTAGACGTTCTTTAGCATTTCTATTTATTGTCATTCTCAAATCCCACTTTACCTCCATAACTTTTATATTCTCCACCTATTGCAGCTTTCATTGCATCTTCGTTTTCTTGATCAGTTGCTTCAGAAAGAGTCTGACTCCATGATATAGATTTTGCGCCAAGACATTCCATTATGTAGGCCAATTCTTCTGCTTGATCTTTCAATAAATGAAAATTAAACCCATTATATGGGAGGTATACGTTTGGCTTATATGGATGAACTACATATAATTCTTGTATATGAGGTCCTCCTTCTGGGAATAATATGTTCTCTGGTAGCTTGTTGTGCGGTAAGACAAGGACTGTGTCAGGTAAGCGTCTAAGATGGTCATCAATAACTAAAAACTTTCGTTCTGAAGGAGAGATATCTAGAAAATTATTGATGTACGATTGAGTTAGCTTCTCAAATCTTTCAGAGAACTCAGTTATCTTGAAAAGTGTCCGAAAATCTTTATCCTTAATTTCTTTATAATGTACCAAACACTTCATTGCGCCATAATAATCCAAGGAATCTTCTGAAGTACCAAGGATCATGCCTTTTATCGCTAATGAGATATTATTTTTTGGATCAAGGTCAAGAGAGTCGTCAATGGCAGATAATGCTTTTTGATGATTCTCTTTCAATATCAATTGAGAATAAGCAAGACTATTATATAAGAGAATTGTTATTTCAACAGATTCTTTAGTCTTAAATACTGATATGAGAGACTCTATTTTTTCAATATGTTTATTCTTTTCCTCTGATGTTTTATCTCTTAAAGACGGAGTTTCTTTTATGAGCATAATTGCTTGGGATAGTTCTTTTTGATCGGCTTTAGAGATCTCTTCTTCCCATTGCTTGCCACATGTGGGACAGCAAAACTTGTATTTTGACTCTGTAAATAAAAGAGACAAACCGGCTAAAGGATTGTGCCCAAAAAAAGCTCCACCAATTTTTCCGATAGATTCGCCTTTCTTGCCCATAATTCTTTGGCCAATTGCTCCTCCTATTTTTGTCAAAGGAGATGCTTCTACAACTTTTGCAAGATCTTTCATTTCTTGCTCAATTATGTCTGCTTCTTGAGGGTGACACTCTCTTTCACAGATTGGACATTTTGATTTCATAATTTTATATTAAAGATTTTCCACATTCAAATAAACCATATTTAAGGCACCTGCTTTCTTGATATCTATGCCATAGATGCGCATGAAAGCATCGGCAACGGCTTGACCACCATTGGTGAGAAGGGGGTTGTTCATACTTTGAGTCACGACTTCAACAGTCATGCCTGGTTCGATGCGAACTCCGTTGGAGTTTTTCATCATCTTGGTTGTGATTCTAAATCTTGCCATTGTTATTGTTTATTTTGTTATTGATGCAAATTTAACTGGGCGACATTTAGGGCATAATAAAGAGATACGGCTTTTAGTTCCTTTTTGTTTGAAATGCTTACATCGTGTAGATGCTTACGAAATGCGAGCAGGAATCTTGAGGGGGAGAAACGGTGTATTTATGAAAGCTGTACTTTCTTTGTGCCTGTTCATTCTTATGGTAGTGCCTAATTTGTTGTACTTTTTAGGGTTAGCAGTTGTTCTCTTGGTTCTTTTTTTGTTTTTTTGCAAATGTAGATTCTTTTTTTTGTTTTTTTGTGTTTTATGAAAAGAATTTGCAAAATATTTGTGTTTTTTGTTAGTAGAAGCGTTTTTAAGTTAACATCTACGTGCGTTTTTAATAGAAAACAAGGGGGGGGTAAGGGAGGAGGAGTTATCCTTTTTCATTGAATGCCGTTGAGGAAATTGCTAACGGTTTTGACTGCTTCGGAAAAGGCTGTGGGCTGTCCAGGAACGGTGATGAACAGATGCGAAGCGGTTGGGTAGATATGATAGCTTACGGGGCGGTTCAGGCTTTGCAAGCGTTTGACAAAATCGGCAGTTTGATCCAGCAGAATGTCGTGACCGGCAGAGATGAAGAGTGCTGGAGGCAGTGCCCTCAAAGTTTCATCGCTACATAAACCTACTGATGCAAGCGGCTTCTTTTCGTTGTGATGGGCATAAGCCTCATTGAACGCTTCAAGCAGTTCTGCATCATTCCCATATCCTTTCGCATACTTTTCCCACGAAGCCGTTGGCTCTGTAAAGAGTTTTGTTACGGGGTAGATGGAAATGACTTTGAAGATATTGGGTACAGACATGGTTGTGGCTAATGCCAAATTTCCTCCTGCACTATCCCCTCCAATGGAAATCTGTGTAGAGTCGCAGTTCCACTCTTCCGCATGCATTTTAAGAAAAGAAATGGCTTGCTGACAATCTTCAAGTGGGAGAGGGAAAGGGTGAGCAGGTGCAAGGCGATAGTTGAGCGCGGCAACAACGCAGTCTGCCTCTACGGCAACAGCGGCACAGAAGCGGGCGCAACTGTTGATACTTCCAAAACACCATCCGCCGCCGTGCAGATAAAGCAGTATGGGGCGTTTGCGCGTGGAAGTTTTCTTCGGCGAGAACAAACAGATATTTGGCGATGGGTAAAACGCTTTGACATCCTCTGGCAGTGTCGGTACTTGATTTCTGCTCTCTCTTATTTTTTGTAAGTCCGAATCATTACCCTGCATGGCCGCACGAACCGCAAGCATCTGCATGTGTTGCAAACCTGGTTTCATCTTAGCCAGAAAGGTTTGTTCCTCAATCAGCATTTTTTGTTGCAGAACAGAATCGGGATATATGGCATGAACTGTTAGTGAGGAAAACGCCATAGATGCCGAAAGGATATATTTGAATGCGTGGAGCTTCATTGGTTAAAGTTTTTAATCTTTTGATGTTGTGCGAAGTTATAGCTTATATTCTTTCTCGGCAACGGCTATCCGCTAAAACTTTTGTTACTGGATGTGTTTTTTATGCTTTGCAGGATAGATTGTCTTTGTGGATGTTGTGCGACACCGCCGGTGTCGGAGGCTTCCCTCTCCACTTCTCCACGGGTTCGCCCTTTGGGCATCACCCGCGGTTAAGCATGGTGTGTCCCCTCCGGGGACAATGGGTGCAGGCTGGGAGGTTTCCCTTTTTTCTCTCTCTCCACTTATCCACGGGTTCTCCCTTCGAGCATCACCCGTGGTTACGCCTGGTGTGTCCCCTCCGGGGACAATGGGTGCGGGCTGGGAGATTTCTCTTTTCTCTCCCTCTCCACTTCTCCACTTCTCCACGGGTTCGCCCTTCGGGCATCACCCGCGGTTAAGCATGGTGTGTCCCCTCTGGGGACAGTGGGTGCGGGCTGGGAGGTTTCTCTATTCTCTCTCTCCACTTCTCCACGGGTTCACTCTTCGGGCATCACCCGCGGTTACGCATGGTGTGTCCCCTCTGGGGACAGTGGGTGCAGGCTGGGAGATTTCTTTTTTCTCTCCCTCTCCCTCCACTCTCCACGGGTTCGCCCTTCGGGCATCACCCGCGGTTACGCATGGTGTGTCCTCGCTGGGGACAGTGGGTGCGGCTCTCATCATAAAGAGTCTGGCATAAGTGACAAAAGTCTGTATAGTCTCCGTGGCTAATCTATCTCAGCTTTGCACATTGCCCCTTTACGATCTCAGTTGCATCCTCGCAGCGTAACTTACGCCTCCGGCGGAGGCGCACCATGCTTAACCGCGGGTGATGCCCGAGCTGTGGCGAGGGTGAACCCGTGGGGGTGTGTACAGAGAGGACTCCGACGCCGGCAGCGTCGCACTGAAAGCGTTGAGGGAGTAAAGAGATGCGTGAGCCGGAGTGAATGCTGTGCGACACCTCTGGTGTCGGAGGCTTTCCTCTCCACTTCTCCACGGGTTCGCCCTTTGGGCATCACCCGCGGTTAAGCATGGTGTGTCCCCTCTGGGGACAGTGGGTGCGGGCTGGGAGGTTTCTCTTTTCTCTCCCTCTCCACTTCTCCACTTCTCCACGGGTTCTCCCTTCGGGTATCACCCGCGGTTACGCATGGTGTGTCCCCCGCTGGGGACAGTGGGTGCGGACTGGGAGGTTTCTTTTTTCTCTCCCTCTCCACTTCTCCACTTCTCCACTTCTCCACGGGTTCACCCTTCGGGCATCACCCGCGGTTATGCATGGTGTGTCCCCTCTGGGGACAGTGAGTGCGGGCTGGGAGGTTTCTCTTTTCTCTCCCTCTCCACTCTCCACGGGTTCGCCCTTCGGGCATCACCCGCGGTTACGCATGGTGTGTCCCCCGCTGGGGACAGTGGGTGGACAATGAGTTATTTCTTCTCTTACCAAGAAAATAAAACTATGGGGAGGAGTGTGTTTTCTCTTAGTTGCGGCCTTATTTGTCGCGCTCAAAAATACAATAAGGGCGTCAGCTGACGCAATAAGGATGTGAGCTGACAGCCTTATTGTATTTTCAAACGCTATAAGGATATTTTCGATGGCGCATATAGCTGTTCTGTTTCCTCTTCAGGAGCTTTTGTGTTTTAATCGTTTGGAACAAATATAAGTATCTCTCCCTAATTCTTCTATTCCGTTTGCTACACCGAGTGTCAGCAGTCTGGAAAAGCTGCGATGTTGTTAACCTTGCTGCATTTACTTACTTCATAAAATACCAACTTGAGGGTATTGTCCTATTTTCGGAATTGTGCCTCCTTTGCACTGCAAAAAATAACCCAAACTTAGGTGATGATAATATCTCGTTGCTTTTTTCAAAGTAGCCTTTATATACTTGTCTTATTTTTTTTCTGTTTGCCGCTTTCAGCCCAAAAGGGTATGGTAAGCGGCGTGGTGCATGCTGACGACGGAACGCCTTTGGAGTATGTTTCTATAAAAGCTACAGATGGTAAAAAGGTTTTGGCTACCACACAGTCCGATGCAAAAGGGCTTTTCACTATCAAGTTGCCTGCAACGGCTGTTGAACTTTCTGCTCAGTTGCTGGGGTACAAAGCAGCAGTGCTGAAAGTATCGGAAAGTCGTACTACTTATCATTTTGTTCTCAACGAACAGGCGGAAAAGATAAGCGAGGCAGTTGTTACGGGGTATGTAAACAAGCGCAAGGAAAGTTATACGGGGGCGAGTTTTGTTATAGACCATGAGACGCTCATCAGGCAGACAAATACGAACCTACTGGATATGATCAAGAACAATACTCCAGGGTTTGAACTGATACCCAATAATGAATATGGTGCAGACCCCAATCATATTCCCGATATGGTTTTGCGTGGACGCAGCAGTTTTGTGGAGGGCGATCGTACTAATTTGCCGTTGTTTATTCTCGACGGGGTGGAAACAGATGTGCGCGTGATCTTTGGTTTGCAGCCTGCGTCGATTAAGCAAGTTTCGGTGTTGAAAGATGCCGCTGCTACTGCATATTACGGTTCTAAAGCGGCCAATGGGGTTGTTGTGATTACTTCGATGCCCACAAAAGCCGGTCGGTTACAGGTTGATTACGACGGGCGTTACCAACTGTCGGTTGCGGACCTTTCGGCTTACCGTCTGCTCAATGCTGCAGAAAAATTGGAATACGAACGCATGGCTGGTATTTATGGCGACTTAAAAGGTAGCAGTCAAACCGACTTGGAGCGTCAGAAAGTGTATTATGAAAAGCTGGATCGTGTGAAAGCAGGCGTGAATACCAATTGGTTGCGCATGCCACTACGTACCGGTGTTACACATCAGCATAACCTGTCGTTCATGGGCGGTAGTGATATTTTTCGTTATCGACTCATGGGAGGATACAGTGGTACGAACGGAGTGATGCAAAAGAGCAATCGGCATACGGCATCATTGTATGTCAATTTGGTCTATGGAGACTGGACACGGCTTTTTATCCAATATACGGGTAGAGTGGAAAGTACATCAAGTGGTGATGTGCCTTACGGTAGTTTCAGTAACTATGCGCTGCTTAATCCTTATGATGCCCCCTATACCGCAGCAGGGGTATTAAACAACGAACTTTCTTTTGGAAAACCCAACCCTCTTTATGAGAAGAGTTTGAGCAGCTATATCAATAGTAGTGCCCGCACTATGAGCAACAGTTTGCGCCTGCGATGGAACCTTGGCGGCGGATTGCGAATAGAGGGAACTACAGCTTTGACCGAAACACAAACCGATGACGAGAGCTTTTTCTCACCACTGTCGCAACGCTTTCTGTATGTGGAAAAGCAAAAGCGGGGGAGTTTCGACATCTTGCACAGTCGTCATGCCGATATATCGTCCAGTATTTTTGCCGTATGGAATAAAGCATTTGGCAAATATGGGCAGCACCTGCTCAATCTTACGTTGGGAGCAAACGTTCAAGCCATAGAGCAAAAATCTGATGGGTTCATTGCAACAGGAGTGTTGTCCGACAAGGTGGATCATGCTTCCATGGCGAAATCTTTTGCCGAAGGGTCTACTCCGCAGGGCAACCGAGATCGTGCACGCATGTTGGGCGGCTATATCAATGCGCAGTACGTCTATGATAACCGCTATTTTATAGACGCTTCTTTTCGTCGCGAAGGGTCTTCTAAATTTGGTGCACAGCAGAAATATGCTCCTTTCGGAATGTTGGGCATAGGTTGGAACGTACACAAAGAGAGCTTCATGACTAATGGAGTTGTAACGCTACTCAAAATTAGAGCCAGCGCAGGCATTGTGGGCAACGTGAATTTCCATTCTTATCAAGCAAGGCAGGCATACAGCTATCGTTCGGATTTGATTTACAACAACCAGATAGGAGCTGTACCAACGGCATTGGCAAATACCCATCTGAAATGGGAACGCACCTTGAAGCGTAATGCAGGCATCGACTTTGCGCTATTTGACGATCGTGTAAGCGGTAGCTTCGATGCTATCTAAACACCACCAACGACTTGGTGATGACTGTTGCCAAACCGGCTCACACGGGTTTTCTGAATGGCAAAGAGAATTTGGGGCAGATACGCAATGCTGGTGTTGAACTCTCGCTGAGAGGACGCGTTTTTAGCGGCAGACCGTTGGACTTGAATGTTTACCTAACGATGAGCCACAACCGTAACCGAATAGTGAAGATAAGCGACTATCTGCGCAATCGCAATGCCGACAACGTGAAGCAGGGAAACAGTCGTTTGCCCGTTCCGCTTTATGCGGAAGGCGAATCGCTCACGGCTCTCAAAGTGATGCGCTCTGCGGGTATCAACCCAGCCAATGGTAGAGAGGTTTTTATCAAAAGAAATGGTGAATATACTTACACTTATGACTATAATGAGCGACAAGTGGTGGGCGATACCTCTCCAGCGGTGCAAGGCACATGGGGATTTTCGGCAACCTGGAAAGATTTTTCGCTTACAGCTGCGTTCAACTACCGATTAGGTGCAACATTATATAATAGTACGCTTGCCACAAAAGTGGAAGGGGCAGATCCTCTCACCAACGTAGATAGGCGTGTTTTTTACAGTCGTTGGCGAGAACCCGGCAATGCGGCACTTTTTAAGCACATCGCCTTGCGCGAAGCAACGCCACCAACGTCGAGGTTTGTTGCCAAAGAATATGTGCTGGAGGGTACATCGTTGATGCTGGCATATCAAGTTCCGAGCAACCTTTGTCGCGTATGCCGCGTTGCAGATGCGCGCATCTCACTTTCTACGGGGCAGTTTTTTTATCTATCCACCATCAAGCGTGAGCGCGGACTTGCCTATCCTTTCGCACATGTTTTTGAAATAGGACTGAATGTAAAGATATGAGAAATATAATAGTCACTTTATTATTGCCGCTTGTTTTTATAACAACAATGTTGCAAGGATGCGGATTTGTGGATATAGACACGCCCGGACAAATAGACGGAAAGAAGATGTATGCTGACGAACAAGGTTTCGAGGACGTACTTACAGGAATATATGCAACATTGGCAAAGCCAAATCTTTACGGTCGCCAATTGTCGTTCGGATTTGTTGACGAGATTGCGCAGTTGTATTACAACGACCACGAGGCAGCACTCACTACGCTGACAAAAACTTACGACTTGCAATATCGCGACACTGACGTAAGGAAGCAAATAGATCGTATTTGGGAATCGGCGTTCTTTGCAGTGTATACCATAAACGATTTGCTGCAACAAGCCGAGGGGAAACATTTTGCACGTTTAGATACCTATAAAGGTGAGGCGTTGGCTTTGCGAGCTATGCTACATTTCGATATGTTGCGTTTGTTTGCTCCGAACTATTCTCGTCCTCACGAACTTTCCATTCCCTATGTCACCAAAAACAAGTACGCAGCCCTCGCCACGACTCACCGTCGACGAATGCTACCAGCACATACTTGCCGACCCTAAATAAAGCCGATAGTTTGTTAGCATCATCGTCGGCCAAGCGCACACCTGCTGAAATGTATGTCAGTCGTTATGCAATAAAAGGCTCTTAAAGCAAGAGTATATATTTGGGCAGGAAACAAGAGCGAAGCTGCCAAGTACGCAAAAGAGGTGACGGAAGGGCCTTACCGAATGGTGAAAGAAGAGAAAGTGTTGCAACTCTTTATGGGGTATGCCGCCACGAGTGAATGTGTTTGGGTGCTCAATGCACCAAAAGCCTATCTCGATGTTCGACAAGCGTTCTATCCAGCGCGTAGTACCGCCACTTGTAATATGGTGCGAAATAATTACAAACGTCTGTTCAGTACGTCTACATTTACACCTACCAATAACGATTATCGTTTTCAGGCATATTTCACACAAACCAATTGGGGACGGCCAATTGTGGCTTTTTACCAAGCTGTACGACAAAAATTATGAAGAGACGCAAGAGTGGCAGGCGGGCAGAATACCAGGAATAAATATGATACGATTGCCCGAGATGTACTATATCCTGGCTGAAGCATTGTACGATACCGACCGTAGCGCCTCTCTTGAAGCGCTCAACACTGTGATTACCGCTCGCGGATTACAGCCTCTTTCTTTTTCGGCTATTGCTACACCAGAACGTTTCCGCCAAGTGCTTGTTGATGAAATAAAGAAAGAATACTGGGGAGAAGGACAGATCTTCTTTACTTACAAACGCTTCGAAATGCCGATGGAGGGGCTCAATAGTAAAGTGTTCGAGCCTAACGATGCAACTTACATACTGCCGCTGCCTCAGAGTGAAGAAAATAAAGACTGAAGAAGAAAATACGAACCGCAATGAAAAAAGCTTACACTATAATTTGTCATTTGTGCCTGTACGCTATGTTGGCATTGAGTGCTTGTTCGTGCACGCAGGATGAGAGCTTTTCTTTTCGAGGCGCATCGGGAATCAGTTTTGAACGTGCTTCTTATCGTCTCGCCATGGGCAGTTTACCCTATTCGGTTGCCGATACGGTGATACGCATCCCCTTAACAGCAGTAGGTTCGGCGAGTACATCACCAAGAAGCTATCGTTTGAAGGTGATAGATACGGTAACAACAGCAAAAGCAGGTGTGCATTTCCAACCATTCTCCACCGAGCGGATATTACCTGCTGGCGCAACAAGCGACACGCTCCGCATAAACATTCTTCGGAGAAATCTAAACGAAGATAGTCTCTACGTGCTGACTGTTGGTATCAGCGAAAAGACCGAATTGCCTCCCATCATTGCCGAACTGTCAAAGATGCAACTCGTTTTTGATAATCGACTCGATATGCCGATATGGTGGCCAGAACTGGCATATTGGTTGGGCGAATATGACAAGAAAAAGTATCAAAAGTTTATCGAGTGGAACGGTTCTCCTGTCACTCAAAAAGAGATGAACGAGCGCAAATACGAATACCTGCGCATTTTCAAAAAGGTGAAGGCGTATTTTGAGGCTCATCCGCAGGAGGGCGTCAACTTCCCTGATGTGCATTGGGAGGTGTAATTCCAAACTTAGAATCAAAATAAAAGACGTGTGAAATATAATTCAAAAATAACAATATAAAAAAATGAAGAAAATTTACAATTTCCTTTATGCCTTGCCGCTTCTAATAGCACTTTTCGCGGCATGTAGCGATAAAGAACCTAACAATGTCGAAACTCCTACTGCAAAACTTGTTGCTGTAAGTGGAATAGAAAAAGCATACAGCATAAAGCAGAAAGCGCATTTGAAGCTTAAGCCAGTGCTTAACTTCTCGGAAGGAACAAAGCAGACAACCACCTATGAGTGGATTATTGACAATAATAAAGTGAGTACGGCAGATTCTCTTGATTATGAATGTACTGTATTGGGCAAACATACGGGGACGCTGAAGGTTATTGCCGAAGATCAAACGGCTAAGTTTGCCGACTTTACATTTTATGTATATTCCGGTTACGACCAAGGCTTACTGCTCTTTACCGAGGGAAAAGACGGTGCCATGCTTGCGTACAAATCTCTCGATGTACAAGAAGCACCTGCTGTGCGCAATGTTTTTGCAGAGAGCAATCCAACACTTTCGTTAGGTAAAACGCCATTAGCACTTTGCTGGACAGGCGAGTGTATCACCAACCCGAATAACATTGACGATACGGGAGGTCTTGAAGTCATCGTAAGTACCGATTCTCCGCGACGCATCTACGCTTTGAATGCCAGTACGATGAGCGTGTTAAGCAAGATTGACTACGACGGAACGGCAACCGATTTTTCACCAAATCACGCCTTTGTACCTTTCGGTATGCAAAACCGACTTTGGGGCGCAGAGGGTGGAAGTGTTTATTTCACCGGCAACGGGAAAGATTATCTTATGACCCCCGAGCGTCGTTTTGTTGTGGGGAAACGTCGTCATCAGCTGCCCGCAGGTGCAAAAATTGCTGACCTCTCTTGCAGTTTGATAACCAATCCCATGGATATGCTTCGCGTTTATTTCAACACGGCGTCTAAGCATCTTGTATATATTGGCGGCATACGTGGTATGGTAGAGGGAAAGTAAGTTGCCCAGTTACGCCGATGGCTTTGTTGGCGTGTGATGGTAGTTACGCTGAAGCAAATGCTGATAACCGCTACGAGCCCAAACATGCGCTGCTTGTGGGTAGCCGAGGTGGTAATGGGGTAACGGTGTACCGTTTTGCCCCAACGGCGAATAAAGCAGAAGAGAGTTTGTTGGGAGAAATAGATGCCACGGGGCATATTCTGCCCACTTCAGCCGTGGGAGTGAATCCCGTGCGCCCATTGCTCTATTATGCCGATCATGCAGGCAATATCTACGTTATGAACTACGAGGGGAAGAGCTTTTCTTCTACTCCTTACATCAGTCTTGGTCAGCAGTATGACGTAAAAGCTATTGTCTTTAATCCGTATAATCCCAACCGCATGTATGTGGCTGCCGAAGACTCAAAGGCTGAAACAACGGCGTGTGCATCTATCTTCATTATCGATGTCAGCAACAAGTCTGCTGCAAAGGTTCTTTATAAAGAAGATCGTGTAGGCGGTAAGATACACCGACTGATCTATAAGGGCAACGGAAAAGAGAACCGAGCAGCCACGCACGACTGATAAACCAAAAGAAATAAATGATCAAATTTAATTTTATAAAAATGAAAAGAACTTTACTTTTTTCTATGTTGTTTGCTGCTTCAGCAGTCTCTACTTCTGCTTTTGCGGGAGAAAGACCAACAACATTCTATCCTCTTCAAACTCTGATGGCGGCAAACAAAACACCAACGCCGATACCGGACGGAGTGAAGATAGAAAACAATGTCGTGGTGTCATGGCCCGCTGCACTTATTCCTGAGGACCGACAAATCGTTCTGCCAGAAGGTATCGTGGGTATTGGCTATCAAGCATTTGCCGAAACTCCGTTGCGCAGCATCGTTTTTCCCTCTACGTTGCGCACCATTAGCAAAGAGGCTTTCTTTGCTTCTGCGCTTCAGGCGATTGTCATACCAGAGGGCGTAGAAACATTGGGTGAAGCGGCTTTCTCCAACTGCCATTCGTTGATTGCTGCTTCTTTGCCATCGACCATCAAAAACATGGGCAATAACATGTTCATGTATTGCGACAAACTTAGCAATGTACAACTCAAAGAGGGGCTTACCGCCATTGGCGAAAGTGCGTTCTTCAAATGTACGGCATTAGCAAATATCGCTCTGCCGAAATCGTTGGAGAGCATTGGCGACGGAGCATTTAATGGCTGCTCTGCTTTGGAAGAGATTACCATTCCCAATGGCGTTACCGAGATTGGAAACAATGTTTTTGACGAATGCAGTTTTTTGCAAAAGGTAAACTTCCCCGCAAGCGTGACAAGAATCGGACGTTCTGCCTTCCACAATTGCGTAGGTTTATCAGGCATTTCTCTTCCCGAAGGATTGAAGACAATCGACGGACTGGCATTCTATGGTTGTACGTCGCTCTTCGAAATCACAACTCCTGAAGGTCTGGAATTGCTGGGGGCTTCGGCTTTTGAAGATTGCACGGCGCTCGCCTCCGTAACATTGGGTAAGGGCTTCACTGTTGTCAATCAAAAGGCTTTCAAAGGTTGCAAGGCTCTACAACAGATAACGCTGCCCGAAGGCGTAGAAGAACTGAAGCCTTTCGTCTTCCAAAATTGTACGGCACTGACGGAAGTGACGTTCCCCTCTACGTTGAAAAACATCGGTCTGAATGCTCTTGTGAATTGTTCGAGCCTGTCGAAGGTTACTTGTGATGCCACAACGCCACCCGTTCTGAAAGGTAATGTGTTCAACAGAACGCCCAACGGAAAGACCTTAGTAGTGCCCGAGACCAGTATCGAACAATATAAACTGCTCAATATTGGGGCGCTCCCAGTTTTGCAACGGTTGTGACGGGCATCAATAGCCTTGCGCCAGCAGAAGAGCAAACAGCAGATGTATATACACTGCAAGGCGTTCGTTTGGGTACGAAAGCCATCTGGCCCTCACTACCAAAGGGTCTTTATGTGGTAGGAAATAAAAAAGTAGTAAAATAATTTATTTAAATTTTTAATATATAAAAACAATGAGAAAATATCTACTAACAGCAGTTATTGCGCTCTTAAGCATGCAGAGTTTCGCACAGAGCGTGGCCGTGTTCAATTTTGCAACTAATCCATGGGGGATAGAAACCTCAACACAGGGCGACGAACCCGAAGTGGGGAAGATTGAAGATGGCAAACCTCTCGAGCAAGATGGCATCAAACTTTCTTGTCAAAAAATAAGCGCAAGATATTGGAACCGCATAATGGACGATAAGTTCAAATGGTACACAAACAACACTGTGAGCTTCACTGCTCCGGAGAATGTGGTGATAACCAAAATCGTCTTCAAATGCCTTCCATATCAATGCGATTTGGCAGAGATTACGCAGACTGGTGGCGTTTACCAATGCGACGACGATGAAAAAGACAATCAATATTCATGGACGGGACGTGCCGCAATGGTGATGTTTAAGGCAACAAATACTTCTACGTTTAAGAGTATAGAGGTCACCTATGCCCCCGAAACAACCACTTCCATTGCCGCTCTCAAGACGAAAAAAGCACAAGGCAATTATATATATACATTGCAAGGGAAGCGCTTAGGTACGTCAGATTTGCTCCCATCGCTGCCGTCAGGTATCTATATCGTTAATGGGAAAAAGATCATAAAATAAAAAAGTTGCGTTTTTGTTGTCACTCTGTCAGATATAACCAGCGCTGTTTTGATAGCGCGGTTTTTAGATAGCGTGACAACATTCTTTTTTTTTGACTCATCCCCGAATTGCGTTGGTATTATATCCGTGCAATTTCGGGGATGAATCATCTTTCCTCCTCCGCATCAGTTGCATCCTCGCAGCGTAGCTCACGCCTCCGGCGGAGGCGCACCATGCTTAACCGCGGGTGATGCCCGAGCGGAGCGAGGGTGAACCCGTGGGGGGTGTACAGGGAGGACTCCGACGCCGGCGGCGTCGCACTGAAAGCGTTGAGGGAGTAAAGAGATGTGTGGGCGGGAGTGGATGTTGTGCGACACCGCCGGTGTCGGAGATGCGCTTTGCCTCTCTCTCCACGGGTTCGCCCTTCGGGCATCACCCGCGGTTAAGCATGGTGTGTCCCCTCCGGGGACAGTGGGTGCGGGCTGGGAGGTTTCTCTTTTCTCTCCCTCTCCACTTCTCCACTTCTCCACGGGTTCGCCCTTTGGGCATCACCCGCGGTTACGCATGGTGTGTCCCCTCTGGGGACAGTGGGTGCGGCTCTCATCATAAAAAGTCTGTATAGTCTCCGTGGCTAATCTATCTCAGCTTTGCACATTACCCTTTTACTATCTCAATTGCATCCTCGCAGCGTAACTTACGCCTCCGGCGGAGGCGCACCATGCTTAACCGCGGGTGATGCCCGAGCTGTGGCGAGGGTGAACCCGTGGATAGGCAGGACACCATCAACTTCCGACGCCTGCGGCGTCGCACTGCAAGCGTTGAGGGAGTAACAAGAGTGGGTGCTGTGCGACACCTCCGGTGTCGGAGGTAGGGTTACCTCCCTCTCCACTTCTCCACGGGTTCACCCTTCGGGCATCACCCGCGGTTAAGCATGGTGTGTCCCCGCTGGGGACAGTGGATGCGACTCTCATCATAAAAAGTCTGTATAGTCTCCGTGGCTAATCTATCTCAGCTCTGCACATTGCCCTTTCACTATCTCAGTTGCATCCTCGCAGCGTAGCTCACGCCTCTGGCGGAGGCGCACCATGCTTAACCGCGGGTGATGCCCGAGCTGTGGCGAGGGTGAACCCGTGGGGGGTACAGAGAGGACTCCGACGCCTGCGGCGTCGCACTGCAGGCGTGGAGAGAATAACAAATGTGGTTGTTGTGCGACACCTCTGGTGTCGGAGAGAGAAGTGGAGTTCTCTCCACGGGTTCACCCTTCGGGCATCACCCGCGGTTACGCATGGTGTGTCCCCTCCGGGGACAGTGGGTGCAGCTCTCATCATAAAAAGTCTGGCATAAGTGACAAAAAGAGACCTAAAATGGGTCTCTTTTGCTCTTATATGACAAAAGTCTGTATAGTCTCCGTGGCTAATCTATCTCAGCTCTGCACATTACTCCTTCATTATCTCAGTTGCATCCTCGCAGCGTAACTCACGCCTCCAGCGGAGGCGCACCATGCTTAACCGCGGGTGATGCCCGAGCAGAGCGAGGGTGAACCCGTGGGATAAGCAGCCCCACTAATTTCCGACGCCGGCGGCGTCGCACTGAAAGCGTTGAGGGAGTAAAGTGATGTGTGAGTAAAAGTGATTGTTGTGCGACACCTCCGGTGTCGGAGAGAGGAGTGGAGTTCTCTCCACGGGTTCTCCCTTCGGGCATCACCCGCGGTTACGCATGGTGTGTCCCCTCCGGGGACAGTGGGTGCGCATGCGAGGATGTTCATCTCCAATCATCTTTCACAGAATTTATAAAAAGTCTGTACATTGTCTGTGGCACGGCGTTTTTTCTCCCTCGGGGTTGTCTCAATGTGTCAAAGAACGTGGGCTGCGGGTGCCGTAAGGGCGGAGCAGCCCGGGTGAATACTGTTTTTATATGATCGGCGGTTTTCCGCCGGAGAGGGGCAAAGCACCGAAAAAAATATTGCCTGTGGCTTTGAAGGCCACAGGCAATCAATCAAATGAATCGAATTATTCTGAGACGGGACGGACAGAGTACCCGTATGACCGATAGCTGGCGAACTGCGGGCACACGCTGCCCGAGCCGATGCTCAGGTAGCAACCGTCGGTCGTGTAGTTCGGGACTGCCGACCAAGAGTAGCCGAAGCTGCCCACGTTGCGCAGCGAACCGTCGTAGTAGTCGCGATAACCCGAAGCAGGGAAATATACGGCGGCATCGGGAGAAGTGATTTTGTTGTTGAAGTTCCAACCCCAATCCCAAGCACCGCTAACGTTAAATTGGGACTGTGTATTTACTGTGTTTTTCCCCGTGGTGGTGAAGCCGGTGAAAGCGTTGGAGGCAGGCATCTTGAAACCGGCGGGGCAAGGGTCATAGACGGTCTTGACAACGGCATTGTCATTATAGCCTGTAACGGTGTTGTCCATTGACCAGAGGTTGTATTGATTGTAACCGCTATCCCAAGTTGAGCCATAAGTGTAGAAAGTCTCGGGATGCTGGATACCGTTCTGGAGGGACATGCCGCCGTTCTTGTTGAACGAACCGTCGGGAGTGGTATCGGTGCCAGGGAAGGCATCCTTGCGACCGAACTGGTAGAGAGTGGAGGAGATTTCCTTGACGCTGCCGGGATTTTGAGTGATGTCGATGTAGGCAACCTGCTTTGTGCCGCTGTTGGCGATGCTCTGCTCCACCTTCACGCGGGCCACGCGCGGCTTGTTGTAGGTGGAGCCGTCCCATTTGCGGTAGGCGAAACCGAGCGTCTGCTTGGTAAACTTATACGTAACGCCTTGATGGTTGACAACGGGGATGGTGTTGAGTACGTCCTTGTGGTCGAACCACAGGTGCCAGGACCAGACCACCGTGCCGCCTTTCGTGACGGCGATGACAGCGTTACCGTTCTTAATCTTGTCCTGCGGCACATGGAACTGTACAAACTTTTTGTCGGCAGAAAGAGAAAGACTGCTCGCTTCTATAATGCCGCTTTGGTCTGTCCAAACAATCTTTGCTCCATCGGGCACATTCGCACCTCCATTGCTCTGCGTAATCCAAGGATCAGTGATATTCTTACCTGCATGATCCTTGAAGTTTTTCAAGACATAAGAGCCTGACACAGTGGTTTTATAGGAATGTTCATTAGTAGCACCGCCCGTGATAGCGTTACCATAAACCAACGGAATGCGGTAGTAGCCGGGAGCAGAGATGAGGTAAGAGTTGGCAGTGTTCTCAACGGAGGCTGCACCCGTGGCGTTGGAGAGGTTGTAGTAGTTGCCGGCAGAGCCTTTTTGCGGAGCATCCTGCAGCACTTCGTTATACTTAGCAAGGAAGTCGGTAATATTCTTGGTAAGGGTAGCTGTGCCACTCTCGGCAGATGTGCCGCCATTGCCCTCCTCTTTGCTCAACTTGGTGAGCCATACAGGCTTGGTTGTGCTGAGAGATGTCCAGGTATTGCCGCCATCAGAACTTTCCTCATATCCTACAACTTTCCACTTCACTGCCTGCTGAACATGTGTAATGGGATCCTTGCGATAGCTCTGAACTGTGTAATATTGAGCGGTAGTTTCTAAGTAACTCGCAGCTGCAGGGCTGGTCACAGTAAGTTGATACTCCCAGGTGCTGGTCTTCTGCGACAGGGCGTAAGTCTTCGTTGTGCCGGGCTTCCATGTGCCGGAGAGGTTGGCAGTGATCGCAGGTGTAGTGCTGTTGTCAAAGTAGATCTTTACGCTCACGCCTGCAAGCGATTGCGGAATCATGTAGAAAGTGAAATTATCACCATTATTGCCCATGATGATTTGGTTAACGGCTTGCGAAGTGCTCACATTGAGCGTACCGTCGCCACCAAGGGTGAACGTGGCGGGAGTGCTGAGATTGCTCCACGCAGCCCCCGTGCCGTCGGCTTTCGAGGAGAGCGTGTAGCGTCCCTTGCTCTGCGCGTTGACGATCTCCACTTTCGTTATTGTCTTGTTCCATGAAAGATTCTGCCCCACTTTGAAGCGCACTGCCGTCAGTGCGTGATGGAAATCGAGGTTCGTTGTCGGAGCTACGTAGCGAGTGGCATACTTCACTTCGCCGGAGCAGGCCGTCATGAGGTCTTTCTGATTGACCACCTTCGGCTCTACTTCGAAATCAACATAAGGTGTAGATGTATAGCTCTCGGGAGACAGCTGCAATTTGTTGTAGCTGGAAGTCACTAAAGGATAAACAGCATAAAATTTTCCATAGGGCTGTTCCCACGACCACAGAATCTCATTGACGAGCGTACCGTCGGGATTTGTGTCCTTGTTGTAGAACCATGGTGTGGGGCTGAGGGTAGAAGTCGTTCCACGGTAGCCGATGGAGGAAAAATGGTCTGCAGCGGAGAATGTTTCAACAACATTCGCACGAGGAGCGATGCGGGAACGGTGTATCGTTCCGGCTTCCGTGCTCGTCTCCGCCTTGCGCGGCATGCTTTCTATACCGGCTGTAGTGGTTTCTATAAGGCAGGTATTGCCGTCGCCGCCCTGCACATCGAGCTTTTGTGAAGTGAGATCTTCAGGAGTGAGGCTCAAGGGCGCAATCTGTTCCGCAAAAGCAGCACGACTCAACGAACTGCCGGGCAGAGCACGAGCAGCAGCTGATCGGTGCGCGCCGTTCTGCGCATTAGAGACAATATAAGAAACCGCAGCGCCACGGTCGCCGGTTTTGCCCGTATTATCAAGGTCGTTGTCGGAACAAGCGCTGAAACTTATTCCTGCAACGCACGCTAAAGCAAGAGCTGTTTGCTTATTGAAATGTTTGATGTTCATGTTTTCTACATTTTCTGTCTTCTTTTTTACTTGTTACTTTTACTCCCACAACTTACTGCCGGAAAACTTGCGGGTTCCTTCCAATTCTTCGTCTTCGTCCTTTTCAGGAGGCGTGATGGTTACACTTCCGCTGCCTCCGCCACCAGGCTGCACAGGAGGGCTGCCAGCCATGAGCGTGTTATCGCCATCGAAAGCGTACACTTCTGTTGCAGGCTTGAAATAAGCCTTTTTTGTAAACTTGTTCATAATAAAATAAATGTTCCTACTATTATATTGTAAAATTGAAAAAACACAATTAGGCACGAAAATAATCTTTTGCAGAAGACAAATTTATGTGTATGCCACACTATAAGTCTTGAGATATTATCTCTTTTCTATCTTTCTTCTCTCAAAGTTCTGTTTTCAACTTATAAGTTAGAAAATCCTATTTGCCTAAAATTTGGTGCATATATATATCCAAAATTTTCAATAAAAAGTTTCTTAAATATCCTATTTATTTCCTTATAGTATACCTTAATTCCGCAGCATAAATTCTTGTGACATATCTTGGTGCTGCAAACATAACAAGTAAGCAAAAATTTGACATGGCAAAGGTCGCAATTAAAAACGAGAATACCACTTCTTTCGGTGAAATTTATCATATTATGGACGTTTTTTCAAAGTTGGGCTTTGAAAAACTTACCGAATCTGTATTGGGCAAACGTGGAAATAGCGGCAAAGCATTCAGCCATGGAAGTATTTTCGACTCTCTATTCTTCAGCTACCTTTGTGGTGGAGAATGCCATGAGGACATCAATGTGCTTATAGGGCAGTTCAAGGTCATAGCTTCCTTTATCATTTTTAACTATATTGCTGTTTGGTAAGTTTTAAATTATTATGGTTTACTACACTGCAAATAGATTCTATTTTCCTCTCCGCAATACCTCTAAGTAGGTATTGCGGATTTTTGTTGGAAGCGTTGCACGGCAAACGTAGAGAGAGAATCACATGAGCAAAAGTGGGTGCTATGCGACACCTCCGGTGTCGGAGAGAGGAGTGGAGTTCTCTCCACGGGTTCACCCTTCGGGCATCACCCGCGGTTACGCATAGTGTGTCCCCGCTGGGGACAGTGGGTGCGGCTCTCATCATAAAAAGTCTGGCATAAGTGACAAAAAGAGACCTAAAATGGGTCTCTTTTGCTCTTATATGACAAAAGTCTGTATAGTCTCCGTGGCTAATCTATCTCAGCTTTGCACATTACCCCTTTACTATCTCAGTTGCATCCTCGCAGCGTAACTTACGCCTCCGGCGGAGGCGCACCATGCTTAACCGCGGGTGATGCCCGAGCTGTGGCGAGGGTGAACCCGTGGGATAAGCAGCCCCACTAATTTCCGACGCCGGCGGCGTCGCACTGAAAGCGTTGAGGGAGTAAAGAGATGTGTGAGTAAAAGTGGTTGTTGTGCGACACCTCCGGTGTCGGAGAGAGGAGTGGAGTTCTCTCCACGGGTTCGCCCTTCGGGTATCACCCGCGGTTAAGCATGATGTGTCCCCCTCCGGGGACAGAGGGTGAAAATGAGTTATTTCTTCTCCTACCAAGAAAAACAAACTCTTTGGAGGAGTGTGTTTTCTCTTAGTTGCGGCTTTATTTGTCGCGCTCAAAAATACAATAAGGGCGTGAGCTGACGCAATAAGGATGTGAGCTGACAGCCTTATTGTATTTTCAAACGCTATAAGGATATTTGCGGAGAGAACTTTTTTGACTAATGGGCGACTTTTATAAAACTTTTCATAAGTTCCTTTTTATAGGTATTACCGAGAAGATATTCCTATACTTTAAAAGTTTAGCGAACACTAATACTTTTATACATCCCTTTCGGAAAACGTCACAGCTTATTGATCTATAAAGGATAACGTTCTTTGAGATTGTAGATTTACCTTGATTATATAATTTTTATAGGAAAGAAATGTTTAATAAGTTTTTTTATCTATCTTTGTCCTCGAACTTCCAGTACATCTGTATGCAGGTGTGCGTTATAAAGGGTTCAACATAGAAAAAGAGCGTTTGACATATTGTCCTTTCTCGAAATCTGGAAAATTTTAACTGCTAGGGACAGTAGGCGATACGCTCACGCTTGGGATTATTGTACCCTCCCCAAGGGAATAATATACCTCAATGCGTGGGCTATTGTTTATAGTTTAGCAGTGGGTTTTTCCAGAACCTCGAGAAGACTATATTCAATAGTTCCCACGCTTTTCCCATTTAATAACGGCTTACTTCTAGGGAACGATGGGCATCATTATATCTAAAATATGGAAGGAAGACAATTACAGTTTTTAGAGCTATACCGTATGGTTTTGGCTGATGGGATTGCTCATCCTAAAGAAATGGAAACTCTATATCGTATAGGGGTAGAGAATTATGGCTTAACAAATGAACAAATCACCAAGGAGATTGCAGAAGAAAGTTTTTCCACTTTCATACCCCAAACTCCAGAAGACAAGATCAAATTACTCTACGAACTTGCTCTTATTGCTTGGGCAGATGGAGTAATAGAAGAGTCGGAGAAGAAATTACTAAAACGATATGCAATTTTATTTGGCATCAAAGAAGAATTATCCGACGAATTCGTCGACTTCTTGCTTAAAAAGGTGCAAGACAATGTAAGTGAAAACGAAATTACTAACCATTTTGAATTTTGATTATGAATATCATGAAACTTAATGTTCGTGACTATTTCTCATCCAGTAGTCCTAAAGAAAAAGATATGCAGGAATCCAGCATAGAGCAAAACCCTAATTCAAAACAGGAAAAAGAAACTTATCGACATTGGGGATTAAGAATGTGTGCAATAGCAAATGGGAGTAGGCAGACTTTAGTTCCCTATCTACATTCTGTATATCAGCACATATATAATGAACAATCAAGGAATCAGGAAGTTCAAGATGTACTCTATGGTAAGCTACAAACTCAAATAAATTGTAAAAATAATGAGATTGAACACCTGAAACAACAAATAAATGCTTCTAAGCAACAGCAAGCAGAATACCATAATCGTATTGCAGAGCTAAAAGAAGAGAAAGACACCCTCAAAAGTAAAGCATACGAAGTGAATAAAGAAGCAAAGATTAAGCTTATCTTAGGAATGACAATCTTGATTCCATTAACCTTATATCTTTTTTTATTCTATAGTTCAACATTCTATTCCGCCTTCTTTAAGCAATGGGCGGAAGACGCTAATGTTATGAATGCAATGTTTGATGCTAATGCCTTGAGTAATGCCGCTAATGCAAGTACAACAGTACTATGTTTTGTCTTATTTGCGCCTGTTATCTTTATGGGATTAGGTTTTTCTCTCCATTTTTTCAGTGTACAAGAAACATGGACTAAATATATAAAGATGATGGCTATAATAACCGTTACATTTATCTTTGATGCAATATTAGCCTATATGATAGGAAAGCATCTCCACGAAATAGAGGTAATCATAGGTACGGCATCATTAGGTAGTACTTATGGCGTAACAGATGCATTAAGTGATATCAATAGCTGGGCTGTTATCTTCTGTGGTTTTATAGTATATATCATCTGGGGAATAGTATTTGATATGACAATGACTGCCTATAACAAATTGGATCTTAACAAGGTTAGAACAAAATCTATCGATAAATCTATCGAAGACACTCAAAATTTGCTTAAGCAGGAAAAGAATAACGAAAGTTCTTTGGAGAAAAACGTTCATGAATTGAACAATCAGATAGAGTCAATTGTTTCACAAATTTCTAATAAAGTTCTCATTGATAAATCTGCTATTAGGACTGAAATGGTTAATTTCTTTTCTGGGTGGATGGCACAAATGAATGTTTTGGGACTATCTTCTGACGAGCAACAACTTTCTAACGATACCTTTAATCAAACTTTAATATCTTTTTCTTTAAACTAAAATGAAGAAGCACTTAATTTCTACAGGCATCATTTTATTTTTATGCCTATTATTGGGGGGAGTAACGTCTTGTACGGATAAAAAAAAGGCAAATAATATTACTACTCAACGTCCCTTAAATATCTCTATCTACATTGACTTGTCTGATAGACTTGTTAGAGATATGCAACCATCACAAGTTAGCCGAGATACAGCTGCTATTGGATATATCATTGATTATTTCAAGAAGCAGACAATGGGGCCTCAAATTCTTCAAAGTAAGAACAGATTAAAAGTGTTCTTCTATCCTGCGCCACACAGTTCTGACATTGCAACTTTGGCTGGGGAATTAGATATAAATATGGCACAACTAAAAGGAGTTGGAAAAAGGAAAAGTCTAGAAAGCATGAAAGCCTTGTTTCAGAAGAACCTTTTACAAATATACAATAGGACTATAGCTGAACACGAATGGATTGGATGTGATATCTGGGATTTTTTTAGTAGCAAGAAGGTTGATGCTCAATGTATTAATAAAAACGCACGAAACATTTTGATAATTCTTACTGATGGTTATCTATATGCAGCTGATAACAAAATAAAAGAGGGAAATTCATACTCTTATATCCTACCCCAAACTCTCAAAGAAGACGGCTCTTTAATAGTAAGAAGAAAGGGATTAGACAACTTGGAAATAGGTGTCTTTGAAATAAATCCTTATTCAAAGGACGAGGGATATAAGCTTATCCCTACACTTGAGAAATGGTTAAAAAATATGGGGGTTTCTGGAGAGCATCTTGTTGTTGCAGAAACAGATTTACCAGCAAATACCCAAACATTACTTAAGAGTTTTATAGAGAAAGAATAGCATTATTTGTAAATATTGGCATAGTAAACCCCAAAAGTTAGATAAACTTTTGGGGTTCATTTCTTCCTCAGAGGATGACTTCTCGAACGGGGTTGGAAGTGTAGGCGTAGGGGAGATAAGCCAGCGAGGGGGCATCGATGAGCTGAAGAGCTGCCCGCTTACCACGGGTGATGCTGCCGTGAGTTTGGCTGAGCCCCATGGCGTAAGCGGCGTTGATGGTGGCGGCGTTGATGGCCTCTTCCGGAAGTAAGCGTTGCTTGATGCAAGCCAAGGAGAGGATAAACTTCATGCTGCCCGAAGGCGTTGAACCGGGGTTCCAATCGGTGGCGAGTGCCACGGGGAGGCCTGCATCGATGAGTTTGCGCGCTGGAGCGTAGGGCATATTGAGGAAAAAGGACGTGCCGGGAAGCAGCGTGGGCATGACATCGGACTGCTGAAGGAGCGGAATGGCGCTGTCGGGCATTCGCTCCAGATGGTCAACGGAGAGAGCGTTGTGTTCTACTGCCACGGCGATACCTCCCGATGCGGCCAACTCTTCGGCGTGAATCTTGGGGCGCAGGCCATAACGAGCACCTGCCTTGAGTATGCGCGCTGTTTCCTCGGGCGTGAAGAAACCTTCGTCGCAGAAAACATCGATGAAGTCGGCCAAACCCTCTCGTCCTACTTCGGGAATCATCTCATTGATGACGAGGTCAACATATTCGCTATGCCGTCCCAGATAAGCGCGCCCAACGGCATGTGCACCAAGGAAGGTGGCGCGGATTTCGAGGGCGGACGTTTCCCGCAGGCGGCGGATGACGCGCAACATCTTGAGCTCGTCCGCCGTGTTGAGTCCGTAACCGCTTTTGATTTCTACGCTGCCCGTTCCGCCAGCGCGCATCTCGTTGAGTCGTTGTTGGGCTTGAAGGAAGAGTTCTTCCTCCGTTTGCTCATGTAAGCGGTCGGCCGAATTGAGAATACCTCCGCCCCGACGCGCTATTTCCTCATAGCTGAGGCCGCGTATCTTGTCCTCAAATTCTTGTTCGCGACTACCAGCATACACAATGTGGGTGTGCGGGTCACAATAGCAGGGCATGACGATACCGCCCTGGGCGTCGATGGATGTGTATTCGCCGTTAGCAGGTACGTGAGAGCCATCGCCGAAGTCTTTTATCAACCCATCTTCAATTAGTAGCCACGCATGGCGGAGCGTTTGGATGGAGCGCATTTCCTCGCCGGCTAATTTCTTTGCCCGAAGGCAAGATGCCGGCGAGGATGCCTATGTTATGAATTAGTGTTTTCATATCAGAGAGTAGGGTTGGTGTCGGGCAAAGTCTGGGTTTGGAGGAACTCAACCGATTTGGCAATGTAGGGATACATCACGACATCATCGCTGATAAATGGAACCACCTGTCGATAGTTCGCAACGAGGCGTTCGAGCGCGGGAGATGTCTGTTCGGGGCGGCGGAATTCGAGCGCTTGCGCCGCATTGAAGAGTTCGATAGCCAAAACGCGCTCCGTATTGTTCACTACGGTGTAGAGTTTCGTTCCGGCATTCGCTCCCATACTGACATGGTCCTCTTGTCCCTGCGAGGTCGGGATGCTATCGGCAGAAGCCGGCATACACAAACCTTTGCTTTGGCTCACAATGGAGGCTGCCGTGTACTGCGTTATCATGAAACCGCTGTTTACTCCCGGGTTTGCCACGAGGAAACTGGGCAATCCGCGTGTTCCCGACACCAACTTATAGGTGCGGCGTTCGGAGATATTAGCCAGTTCGGACATGGCCAGTGTTAGGAAGTCCATGGGGAGGGCGATAGGCTCTCCGTGGAAGTTTCCGGCGGAGATGACGAGGTCGTCGTCAGGGCAAACGGTCGGGTTATCCGTGGCGGCGTTGATTTCAGTGTCGAGAACGTGTTCCACATACTGGAGGGTGTCCTTCACCGTTCCGTGTACCTGCGGAATGCAGCGGAACGAATAAGGGTCTTGCACGTGTGTTTTGGCTTTTTCGATGATCTGGCTACCAGCGAGAAGTTGGGAGATGCGAGCAGCCGTATCGAGTTGGCCCTTGTGTGGTCTCACCGCATGAACAGCATGGTAGAACGCTTCTATCCGCCCATCGTAGGCATCAAGCGACAACGCCGCGATGCAATCCGCCCACTGGCTCAGCTGTTTTGCCTTTATGATAGCCCAGCAGCCGAACGCCGCCATATTCTGCGTACCATTGAGAAGCGCGAGTCCCTCCTTTGAAGCCAAGGCGATGGGTTCCCAATGCTTCAGTTGCAGCAGTTCAGCACCGCTCATCTGCTGCCCCCTCAAACTCTACTTCACCCAAACCCACGAGCGGCAGGCAGAGATGCGCCAGCGGAACGAGGTCGCCCGATGCACCCACCGAACCTTGCATATAGACAACAGGACAAACGCCTGCATTGAAGAAGTCGATGAGACGCTCTACGGTGACCAACTGACAACCGGAATAGCCGTAGCTGAGGGATTGTATCTTGAGGAGAAGCATGATGCGCACAATGTCGCGCGGCACACGGTCGCCACAGCCACAAGCATGGCTCATCATGAGGTTTATTTGCAGTTGAGAGAGTTGGTGCTTACTGATGCTGATGTTGCAGAGTGAGCCGAAGCCCGTTGTAACGCCGTAGATAGGAACTTCCGAACGAGCTATTTTCTCGTCCAAATATTTCCGGCAACGAACAATGCGCTGGCGAGCATCCTCGCTAAGGCGCAACTGATAGTTGTTATATATGATGTCAGCCACTCTCCTCCAGGGAGAGATGTTCGGCACTTATTTCGTGAATCTTTTCCATGTTTGTGTTTTTTAGAGTGAGGTTAGAAGAGGGAAGCTGCCTTATCGATGACGGTATCGTCCACAAGGTGCGGCATTGTGACACGGAGTTGTGGCGTGCGCTCCATTTCGCGGCGGATAGCATCCATAGAACCTTTGTTGCGCGCCCAAGCTCGGCGACTGATACCATTGTTCACATCCCAGAAAGCATATTGCGAATGTGGCGCGCAGCATCTTCGCTACCGTCTACCACCATGCCGAAACCGCCGTTGATAACTTCGCCCCAACCTACGCCGCCTCCGTTGTGGATGCTCACCCAGGTGGCACCGCGGAAACTATCGCCAATGACGTTCTGAATAGCCATGTCGGCGCAGAACTGAGAGCCGTCGTAAATGTTGCTTGTTTCGCGGAAGGGGGAGTCTGTTCCCGACACATCGTGATGGTCTCTACCGAGCACCACAGGCCCTCTCAGTTCGCCGCGCTTCACGGCTTCGTTGAATGCCAACGCAATCTTCATTCGTCCTTCACTATCGGCGTAGAGAATGCGTGCTTGTGAACCCACCACGAGGTGGTTGCGCCCTGCTTCTTTAATCCATAGAATGTTATCGTCGAGCTGATTCTGAATGTCGGTAGGTGCTTCGGCGCGCTCAGCTTCCAGCACTTCTGCAGCCAAGCGGTCGGTCAGTTCGAGATCGCGCGGGTCGCCCGAAGCGCACACCCAGCGGAATGGGCCGAAACCATAATCGAAGAACATCGGCCCCATAATGTCTTGAACGTAGGAAGGATAGCGGAAACTGCCGTCTGCTTGCAGAATATCGGCTTCAGCTCGCGAAGCTTGCAGCAAGAAGGCGTTGCCGTAGTCGAAGAAGTACATACCGCGCTCCGTCAGGCGGTTGATGGCGTCCACCTGCCGGCGCAATGATGCGTGCACACATTTGCGGAATTGCTGCGGGTTGTCAGCCATCATCTGCTTGCTCTCCTCCAGCGTCAGCCCTACGGGGTAGTAACCACCCGCCCAAGGATTGTGGAGCGACGTTTGGTCGGAACCTAAGTTCACTTCAACGCCTTCATCCGCCAAACGTTCCCAGAGGTCGACAACATTTCCCACATACGCCATAGATACGACGCGGCGCTCCTCCACAGCTTTGCGAATGGCGGGGATGAGTTCATCGAGCGAAGTATGAAGCTCGTCTACCCATCCTTGTTCGTGTCGTTTTTCTGCCGCCTTCGGGTTGATTTCGGCCACAACGCTCACCACGCCAGCAATGTTGCCTGCCTTGGGTTGTGCACCACTCATGCCGCCCAGTCCCGATGAGACGAAAAGCGGCATCTTGTCTTTGCCGTTCATCACTCGGCGCGCTGCGTTGAGTACGGTGATAGTCGTACCGTGTACGATGCCCTGCGGACCGATATACATATAGGAGCCAGCCGTCATTTGGCCGTACTGACTCACGCCGAGAGCGTTGCTGCGCTCCCAGTCGTCGGGGCGAGAATAGTTGGGGATTACCATACCGTTTGTCACCACTACGCGCGGCGCATCTCGATGGGAGGGGAAGAGCCCCAGCGGGTGACCGGAATACATCACAAGGGTTTGCTCATCGGTCATCTCACTGAGGTATTTCATCACGAGGCGGTATTGCGCCCAGTTCTGAAAGACAGCGCCATTTCCGCCATAGGTAATCAGTTCGTGAGGGTGTTGAGCCACGCGCGGATCGAGGTTGTTCTGAATCATCAGCATGATAGCCGCCGCCTGCTCCGAGCGATGCGGATATTCATTGATGGGGCGAGCATACATAGCGTACTGCGGACGGTAGCGGTACATATATATGCGTCCGTATTGCTTGAGTTCTTCCGCAAATTCGGGAGCTAACTGTGCGTGCAGTTCCTCTGGGAAATAGCGGAGAGCGTTGCGCAGCGCCAAACGTTTCTCCTCGGGTGTGAGGATGTCTTTGCGCTTCGGCGCATGATTGATGTCGGTGTCGTAAGGAGGTAGCTCCGGCAGTTCGGCAGGGATGCCCTGTCGGATGTCAGCCTGAAATTGTTCGAGACTTATATTGTTATCCATGCTTTCCATGTTGTTCTTTTTTGAGGGATAGAAAGAGAGGAGGAAGCGAGGTTTTCAGCGAGGAACTCCCCGCTTCCGTTTGGGATTATTGAGGAACTTCCGATGTGCTCGATAAGGTGGAAGCACACGGAATCAGCTATTTATTCGCCGCAGATTTGCTTCGACGATGGCGGTAATGGCAGCTTCCTCCGCATCGGCTTTGCGAATGAGTTCATCGGCTTCGGCCGTCAGTGCGTCAGCCGTAGCGCGATCGTGGAGGGAGGCAGCATTGATTTTCACGTTCAAACCTGCACCGCGCACCGCTGCACGAATCGCCAACGCTCCTACGCCCGCATCGGAAACACTGTTAGGGTTGCCCGTCTCGGCCATGGCGCGACAGAGAGCAAAACCTTCGTAGGAGGCCTTCATGGTGCGCAGCGGCACTTGTGTGGCGTAGAGCGTGGCTTGCTGAATGGCTTCGGCGCGCAGGCGTTTTTCTTCGTCGTTCCCCTTCGGCATACCGAAAGCGGACATAATAGCGTTGAACGCTTCTGTGTCTTCGTCCACCAACTGGAGGAGTTGCTCCATGACTTGTTGCCCTTTGTCGGCGTATGCACTAAACTCTTGCCAGCGTTCGTCCCAGCCCCGCTTGTGTGCAGAGAGGTTCGCCACCATTGTTCCCAATGCAGCGCCCAGCGCACCCATATAGGCCGAAATTGTTCCACCGCCTGGCGCGGGAGATTCTCGCGATGTCTCTTCTGCAAAACCGCGCACCGTCAAGTCCACCAAGCGTGTTGTGTCGGGTTCTGCTTCCAGCATATATTCTATCACCTTTTCTTCGGGACGGAAAGGCTTGAGATCGTTCAGCCCCATGGAGCGGATAGCTATTTGCACAATGTCTTTCTCCGGAATACCCGTGGAGCGTTCTTGTCGTTCTAAGAAGTAGCGACCTGCATCAAGGAGCGTTTGTTTTGGAATAAGCCCCACAATCTCCGTTCCCGTCACGCGTACGCCGCGGTTCTGTGCGCAGCGACACACTTCCTCAAAGGCGCGGTGGAGAGGGGTAACGCTCAAATCGGTCATATTCATAGACACTTGCGCAATGCCGTATTCATCGATGTACCACCCAATGGCTTTTGTAGCTTTGAGCGTGCCGGGTTGCATGATGGTTTTCCCATCGGCGTCTTTCATGATTTCCCGTCAGCGTGTTACCCTCGCGCATCGGTCGTCCTTTTTCTCTCACGTCGAACGCTATGGCGTTGGCGCGGCGCGTGGAGGTCGTGTTGAGGTTGAAATTGACAGCGATGAGGAAATTGCGTGCGCCCACCGCCGTACAGCCCGTGCGTGCCACGCCCTCATCGAAGGGGCGCGCTCCGAAGTCGGGTGCTTTGGCGGCATCACTAAGTTTGTCGGGTAGAGCTTCATATTCTCCTTGGCGGCATACAGCCAGATTTCGGCGTTCAGGCTTCAGCGCTGCCGCCTCATAGCAGTAGGTCGGGATGGCCAGTTCTTCCGCCAAGCGTTGTGCCAGTTTGCGCGCCAGTTCGGCACACTCTTCCAGCGTGACGCCAGCAACGGGGATAAGCGGGAGCACATCGGTAGCTCCCATGCGCGGATGTGCTCCGTGATGTTGCCGCATATCGATGAGTTCGGCAGCACGGCGAACGGCTTTAAACGCTGCTTCACAAACGGCTTCGGGTTCGCCCACAAAGGTGATAACGGTGCGGTTGGTGGCCTCGCCTGGGTCCATGTCGAGAAGTTTCACACCACGACTGCCGGCAATCACTTGCGCAATGGCATCAATAGTTGCTCGGTTGCGACCCTCGCTGAAATTGGGGACGCACTCAATGATTCTTTTTCCCTGCTCCATAGTATAAATTGGGGATGTAGTTAGTATCAATTTGTATTCTTGAAGTTGCAAAAACCTTCATTGGCAAATATAAGTCCTTTTCTGATAGGAAGCAAATTTTTTGCTAATAGCTGAAGAATATGACCCCCATCTGCTCCGCCAGTCGAGGGATTTTCGTGTGCAGGAGTTTCGGAAAAAGGGTATAGCTTGAGGAGTGGCTCTGCCAAGAAATCGCTATCTTCGTTCGCAAAATGTTATCTACTAAAGAATGAAACTTACTCGTATCTTAACAGGACAAATTCTCGTTCTCACTGCGTTCGCTCTGAGTTCTTGTCAGTTCGGAGCACCCAAGGGCGCGATGCTGGTATCGCAAAACGTAGCAACCGAGGCGGATTCAGCCACGGCGGTGGACGCTTCGGTGCTTGATTCGCTCTGCGTTGTCGTCATTCCCGATAGTTTGTCAGCTGTTCTCTTGCAGCGGGTGGGCTATACGGTTTCTTACAATCCCGCAATGCGTATCCCCAACTGGGTGGCGTGGCACTTGACGCCCCAACGCCTCGAGGGTTCGGCTTCGCGCAAGGGGCATCCTTTTCAAGCAGATGAGGACATTCCAGCACCGCGCGTAGACACTTATGATTATATGCGTTCTGGCTATGACCGTGGGCACATGTGTCCAGCGGCAGACAATAAATGGGATGCTGAAGCCATGCGGGAATCTTTCTTGTTCACCAATATCTGCCCACAAAACCACAATCTCAATGCGGGCGATTGGAACGAAATGGAGATGCAGTGCCGTGCGTGGGCAAAAACGTGGGGCGGTGTCTACATTGTTTGTGGCCCTTTGCTTTATCGGCGTCAGCACAAAAGGATTGGTGAGCATAAAGTGGTAGTACCCGAAGCTTTCTTCAAAGTTGTGTTGTGCTTGAAGGGTACTCCCAAAGCTATCGGATTTATTTATAAAAATGAGAAAGGAAATCGCCCGAAAGGGGATTATGTGAATACCATTGACGAAGTGGAACGCCTAACAGGTTTCGATTTCTTTTCCGCTCTTCCCGATAGTTTGGAAAACAAAATTGAAGCCACCGCCAACCTCGAAGATTGGAACTAAACATAAGTGGTAGCTTCTCTTCGTCACTATCTCGCATCAAGATCATAGCTACGTAGAGCACAACTCACGCCTCCGGCGGAGGCGCACTATGCTTAACCGCGGGTGATGCTCGAGCAGAGCGAGGGTGAACCCGTGGGGATATGGACTCAGAGAACTCCGACGCTAGCGGCGTCGCACTGCAAGCGTTGAGAGAGTAACAAGAGTGGGTGCTGTGCGACACCTCCGGTGTCGGAGAGAGGAGTGGAGTTCTCTCCACGGGTTCACCCTTCGGGCATCACCCGCGGTTACGCATGGTGTGTCCCCTCCGGGGACAGTGGGTGCAGGCTGGGAGGTTTCTTTTTTCTTCTCTCCCTCTCCACTTCTCCACGGGTTCGCCCTTCGGGCATCATCCGCGGTTACGCATGGTGTCTCCCCGCTGGGGACAGTGAGTGGACAATGAGCTATTTCTTCTCCTACCAAGAAAAACAAACTCTGGGGAGGAATGTGTTTTCTCATAGTTGCGGCCTTATTTGTTGCGCTCAAAAATACAATAAGGGCGTGGGCTGACGCAATAAGGATGTGAGCTGACAGCCTTATTGTATTTTCAAACGCTATAAGGATATTTGCGCAGGGGGGTATTGCATAAACGCCTCTTCTTGAGAGTGTGTAGCAGATGTGCTTCAGAGGCGTCGATGAATGAGACTTCTAAGCGGACAGATTCAAATTTAGCGGTTTCTCTCTCTCTTGAATAGTTGCCCATCCCTGCGAAGAGCCAGTGTGGGGGTGAGCAGGTGGGTGGCGCGTCCTTGTGTTTTTTATATAAAAAAGATCCGTCGACGTTGTCTCACGACTACCCCGACGGTTCCTTAAGAAATTTTTTTGTTATCTATCGATGTTGCAAAGATACAAATCCATAAAAGAACTGTCAACTATCCTTGTGCGTTTTTTTGCGATAAAGCAGTGTTTTTATGGTTTGATGGGCGCAAAAAAAGTGCTGCAAACGCCTTTGTACGGACGTTTCTTGATTTTGTATGTTTTATAACATAAACGGAAGTTTGCATGTGTGTTCAGAAATCGTACTTTTGTATTTACTAAGAACTTAATCATACGCAAGTGAAACATTGCTAGTTTGTACGATTTGGAAAACTCTCTAAAAAAGATACCGTTCACCCCGCGAGGTAGAACGGTATTCTTTTTCCAAAAGGTGAGGAGATCAGAGTTCTCCACCAACCTCTTTGAATTTTTCGATGAAAGCAGCAATCTTTTGGAATACGCTTTCTTTCTTTGTCAAGTATTGTGGGTTAAGTGGACTCATCTTAGGGAGAATCGCTTTCAGGTCTGTCCCGTTTTCGCTTGCGAACTTGCGCTTTAATGAAGTCTGAATGTAGCGCTTTGCAGCTTCTTTATTCAGGTTTTCTTCAGATATTAAGTTTTCAACTTCTATCTTCTGTTTCTCTTGTGCATAGGTAAAGAAAGAGGCGATAATATCTGCTTTGTCCTGAATCTGGTCGAGATCGGTTTCATGAATGAAATCGACGATTAGTCCCTCTTTGGCTCTATTTCCTATACTGCTTCGGATGACTCGGCGAATGTCTTCAATCAGCGCGTCCTTGTCTTTCGTTTTTTTGTTGTGTTCAAACACCAGTTCAAGGATATAATCTAAGTCGATTTCTTGTGACTTGAGCAAATCGACCTCAAACACCACATCGTCCCAGTCTATGGTGGTTTCCTCTGATTCTTTCCCTTCTCGTTCTCTTCTGAACCAGTCTCGAATATCGTTGTATGTGGAGCGATAATCTTGTGCCGCGCGCTCTGAAAGCACATCAACCTCCATCATGTCCGTAATGTCTTCATCTGTCAAGAAGTGCTGATCCTGGAATGTCTTGACAGCATCAGGGTTTGTCTTGTCAATCTTTTGTAACTCTTTGAGATAGGTGAATTCATCATAGTTTTGCAAGATGTTTTCTATCTTCAAGTAGTCACCAAAGAGTTTTACAAAATCTTTTTTGTCCGCTTCCGTCGTAATCTCATCAGGTTGTGGAAACTGCTCTTTGAGCTCTTTCACAATATCCACATAGCCTTTTTTTGCTTCGCCTGTTTCACTGTCCGTGAAGCCTTTGATATATTCCTCATAGCTTTTCTCCAGTAGGACGTTCCTTGTGTTTTCGTCGCCAAACAAAGTGATGGCATCTATCGTGGCCTGTTCCATATCTCGGAACGTAACGATATTGCCAAATGTTTTGGTGGCGTCATAGATACGGTTGGTTCGTGAGAAAGCCTGTATCAGTCCGTGATAGCGTAGGTTCTTATCCACAAAAAGCGTGTTGAGTGTGGGGGCATCAAAGCCTGTGAGAAACATTCCTACTACGATGAGGAGATCAACGTCCTGATTCTTCACTCGTTTGGCCAAGTCTTTATAGTAGTTTTGGAAAGCTTTACTGTCCACCCCAAAGCTCGTTCCGAATGTGGCATTGTAGTCGTCTATTGCCTTTTTCAGAAATTCTTTGGCGCTGCGGTCCATCGCCGAAGGTTCAAAACCTTCATCTTGAATATCGCCTATGGCATGTTGCTCTTCGTTGGGAGCAAAGGAGAAGATAGTGGCGATTTTTAGTTTTTTCTCATTCTCTTTTTGCAGCTTGTTGAGCTCTTCATAGTAGAGTTTGGCTGCCTCAACACTACTCACTGCAAACATGGCGTTGAAGCCCTTTCCGTTTCCCTCGTTTCGATGGGTCTTTATTCGGAAGTTTTGCAAGATGTATTGTGAAACCTCTTTGATTCGGTCGGGGTGGAGCAAGAGTTTTCTGTTCTCCGCCGCTGTCAGTTTGATTTCGTCTTGTTCTGTTTCCAGTGCTTTGAATCGTGGACGCACATCGTTATAATCTACCTTGAATTTCAGCACTTTCCCGTCGCGAATGGCATGAGTAATAACATAAGAGTGGAGTTCTCGCCCAAAGACATGTGCCGTAGTTTCTTCTCCCAAAGCATTTTCGGGGAAGATGGGAGTTCCTGTGAATCCAAACTGGTAATACCGCTTAAACTTTTTCTTGAGATTCTTCTGTGCTTCACCAAATTGTGAGCGATGGCATTCATCAAAGATAAACACCACCTGCTGCTCATAGACGGGTAGCGCACTTTCGCTCTTCATCAGATTATTCAGTTTCTGAATCGTCGTTACAATAATCTTGTTATCGTCCTTCTCTATATTCTTCTTTAGTCCTGCCGTACTTTCAGAACCATTTACGCTGTCGGGCGAGAAGTGTTGATATTCCTTAATTGTTTGGTTGTCGAGATCTTTACGATCGACAACGAAGAACACTTTGTCGATAAAGTCAAGCTGTGTAGCCAGTCGGGCCGCTTTGAAGCTCGTCAAGGTTTTGCCCGAACCTGTTGTATGCCAAATATAGCCTCTTCCTTCGAGTGTGCTCCATTGTTTTGCTTCGTACGCACTCTTTACTTTCCAAATCAACCTTTCTGTTGCAGCTATCTGGTAGGGGCGCATGATGAGCAACGTGTTGCTGGTGTCGAACACGCAATAGTGGAGCAGTATCTGCAATAGCGTGTTTTTCTGAAAAAAGGTTGCAGTAAAGTCTTTTAAGTCCTTTATGGGGGTGTTGTCTGATTTTGCCCAGTTCATTGTGAAGTCGAAACTATTTTTGTTTTGTTTCACCGTGTTAGCAAAATAGCGGGTATCTGTTCCGTTGGAAATGACGAAAATCTGCAAGTATTTGTAGAGTGAGCTGTCGCTGTTGAAGCTCTCCTTGCTGTATCGGTGCACTTGGTTGAAGGCTTCGCGGATGGCTATGCCACGTTTCTTTAGTTCCACTTGCACCATGGGTAAGCCATTCACCAAAATGGTTACATCGTAGCGATTGGCTTGTGTTCCAGTTTGCTCAAACTGGTTGATTACTTGTACTTTGTTTCGAGTTACATTCTGTTTGTCGACCAGATAAATGTTTTTGATATGTCCGTCGTCGAACACGAAATCATAAAAATGATAATTCTGTATCTTTCGCGTTTTGTCGATAATGCTATCGTTAGCCCGATCTAAATACTCATCAAGGAAGCGCTGCCATTCAGCATCGGTAAAGACAACATCGTTGAGTGTTTGCAACTGTTTTCTTGCATTTTTCAATAAAGCTTCAGGCGTGATGAGAGAAGGGAGATACTCATACCCTTGATTCTGGAGATCTTCTATCAGTTCGCGTTCGAGAGCTGCCTCACTTTGATAGCTTGTCGGCGCTTCGCAAGCGATAGAGTTTTTTGTGTAGCTGTCGAGAACGATGAAGTTCTTCAATTCTGCAATGGTGCTGTATTGTGTCATTTTTTTGATTTGGTTTTTTCTTGATTTATTGGGGTGGCTAGGGTTCCTAGTTATCTTAGGGTTCCTAGGTCTCCTAGGATAACTAGGCCCCTAGGTCTCTCTCACTCTTTTTCTTCGAGCAGCCTTTTGAGCCTTGCCACCTCCGCTTTCAAGGCGGCATTCTCCTCTTTGAGGGTTTGCATCATTCGGTCTTGTTCCTTTCGGTAGCCGGTGCGAGCGGCATACATTCGTTCCTTGATACCTCCTTCTGTTACGAAGCGTTTTTGCAGGAAGTCGAGGTAGTGGCACATCATCTTATCCGTGAGATGGCACAGTGAGAGCGCAGCATTGCCAAACTCCTCCGCTGTCCATTTGTTTACAAAAGGAGCATAGTCGGCATAGTTGTTATGCTCTCGGCAGAAGGTTAAGAGAGCGTTGTAACGTGGGTGGTTCTTCTGCCAAAGCGTTAGCCCACGAGTATGGAGATAGTCCTCATAGTCTTGGCGAAGTTCCTGCAAACTACTACGTGCCACATTGAGCAGTTTTAGTTCCATTTCTGTAGAGGTCATGCCGTCTTCCTTTCCTTCCACAATGTTTTGTTTTCCCGACCGTGCCGCTTGAATCATTTGATCCACAGTACGGTCGCCATAGGCAGGTAGGAAACGTTTGCAAAAGACGAAAGTCATTTGGTAGAGCGCATCAGCCTTTTGATAGAAGTGCAACGTTTTCCAGTCCGTGCCGCCACGCAGCACCTGCGGTTTGTTATTCTCCATAGGCAGCATATTTTTCTTTTAGAAGTTTAGCGCATGTTCTCAATGCCTGAACGAGAGAAGTTGTTCTCGATAATATTCATATTGCTTTCTGCGAAGCTCAATCTCCTTTGGCAGTCCCTCGCTGATGGAGCTTGTAAGCGTGTCGAACTTGTCGAGGAAAGAAACTATGCGCTGCTGCTCGGAGAGGGGAGGGATGGGGATTTTGATTTTTGCCAAAATAGATTGAGTTAAACTTGGACGCGTACTATTTGTTGAAAGTTGCCCAATATTATAATTACATAGAAAGTAAAAATAAAAAAATTTGGGCAATATCTGTTCTTTATCTATAACAGTATAAAAGATAGTATCCACATTCCAAAAAAAGGTTTATCAACATAAAATAGATTATTTATACTTCCTTTTCTTGGAATTAGAACACTCGGTTCGTTATAGCTTGCCTTATCTACATACCCCATAATACCGCCAGATCCATAAATAGGTATAGACCCTTCTTTTAAATGCTTCCAATCTTTTCCATTTTTTATATTTACAATTTCTCCCAACATCTTAATTGTTACATTATTTAACCTTTTACCCCCTCCCTCATTTAACATATCGAAAGACAACAGCTTGTTGCGATAATACTCATACTGCCGCTTGCGGCAGTCCAGCTCCGCCTCCAGCTCCGCCTCCAGCTCCGTAAACTTGTCGAGGATCTCGACAAGTTTACGTTGGATTTCCAGTGATTTAGTAGGATTATTTGGACATAAAATAGGAATGGGAATTTCTTGAAGTTTCCTTTTTGTTAGTTTAGCTCGCTCCCCACCAGTTAAGAATGGAATAAAATTTACTGTGCGCAGATAATGAAAGATAAATCGGCTCTCAATAAAGCCAACTCCTCTTAACACATGCACATGGTTATTTGCCCAAAATTTCCCAACAGCCCATTGGATAGAGTAGTTTTCTACGCTTGCTGTACCATCTTCTGCTACCAAAATATATGTACCATTATGAGTATAACCATTTACATAATCTTGAATATTGTTTGCCCCATAATATGGGATATTACCTATCGTACGATTAGAAGATTTAACGGGCTTTCTATTGTTATTTGCAATCTCAATAAACCTTGTATCTCCCAAAGTAGTCCATTCCACCTCTGCTCCTTGTAGCAATTTATCTATATATTTCATACTTCCAACTCTTTTATAATTTCATCAATATCAGCCCGCAGAACATCAATGCGTTTCACGGTCTGCGCAACCTCAGCATTCAGTTTCGCAATGTCAATCACCTCTCGCTTATCCTCCGCTTCCACATAGGAACTGACGGAAAGATTGTAGTCGTTTTCGGCTATTTGAGCATTATCTACGCACGTAGCAACATACTGCACCTCCTCTTTGTTTCCGAAAATCTCCACAATGCGATCTATATGTTCGGGTAGCAGCACATTGTTGTTGGTTTCTTTCTTGAAGAAGTCTTCGCCGCTGGCATCAATGAATTGTGTCTTGGGTTCTGTTTTGTGTTTTGAGAGTACGAGAATGTTTACCGCGATGCTTGTACCATAGAATAAGTTAGGAGGTAGAGAAATAACGCTTTCTACAAAGTTGTTGTCTACTAAATACTTCCTTATCTTCTGTTCCGCTCCGCCCCGATAGAAGATTCCGGGGAAACAAATGATGGCAGCCCGACCACGCGGGGAGAGATAGTTGAGGGAATGGAGCACAAAAGCAAAATCAGCTTTTGATTTAGGAGCTAATACGCCCGCAGGAGCAAAACGGTCGTCGTTAATCAGCGTTGGGTCGTCACTACCCACCCAGTTTACCGAATAAGGAGGATTAGAAACAATGGCATCGAAAGGTTTTTGGTCGCCATATTGCGGACGGAGAAGTGTATCGCCCAAAGCAATATCGAACTTGACGTAGTTGATGTTATGAAGAAACATATTCATACGTGCCAAGTTGTAAGTGGTATGATTGATTTCTTGCCCGAAAAATCCTTCCTCACTAAAATATTCACCAAAGAGTTTTTTTGCTTGTAACAACAAAGAACCCGAACCGCACGCAGGGTCGTAGATTTGTTGACTGTTTCTTGTCCAAAGATGGCAAGCCGTGCTATCAGATTAGATACATTCTGAGGGGTAAAGAATTCGCCTCCCGATTTACCAGCATTAGCTGCATAGTTGGAAATAAGAAACTCGTATGCATCGCCAAAAAGGTCAATCTCATTATCTTCAAAGTGCCCGAAGTCTAAGCTCTCAACTCCCTTAATGACGGCAGCTAAGCGGCGGTTCTTCTCTTCAACGGTGTTGCCCAATCGATTACTCGTAGTATCGAAATCTGCAAAAAGTCCTTTGATGTCATGTTCTGATTGATAGCCATTGGCAGAACCTTCTATCGCCGTAAAAATTGCAGCCAAATCTGTATTCAGATTAGGATTGGTATTCGCATTCTTTGCAATATGGGAGAACAGCTGACTGGGATAAATGAAATAGCCCTTTTCCTTGGTAACTTCGTGTATGTCCTTCTGACTAAGCTGTTCGTCAGGCCAGTGAGTATAATCTATGCTCTCGTCTCCATTTTCCATGAAAAGGACAAAGTTCTCACTGATGAAACGATAAAAAAGAGTTCCTAAAACAAACTGCTTGAAGTCCCAACCATCCACAGCGCCACGAACCTCGTTGGCAATTTTCCATATTGCAGCTTGTAGTTCTTCTCTTTGCGTAGTATTTGCCATTATGAATTGTTAATAGGTGTTTTTAGTTTTCTTTGCAAATATACAATTTTTTAGATGAATCATATATTCTCTTTTTATCACTCCTGAGTTTCTATTCAGCTTCGTATTTCTCGATGGCTTCAATCGTTTTTTTATAGCCAAGGCGGATGAGGCGTTCGGATTTTTGGAAGTCGAACGTGTTGTAGCGCGCCATGGGGAGATCAATGAGAATGTCGGGCGGTGTCATCTGTAAAGCCATCCGTGCATTGCGATTGATCATGATGGACATGGTGCGGGAAATGAGCGTGACGTAGTTGTCGCCCGAAGAGGAGTCTTGCGGAAGGAAATGGTTGAGAAGGGAGCGCGGACTGAAATTAGCGTTGTCGTGCTTCTTTGCCATTCGGCGGAGTTGAGCCTGCCCTTCATAGTCGTGCCCACTCACATTGACGGCAACGAGCAGGTGTTTTTTGTTGCGCTTCACTCGGTTGAGCGGAAGCGGATTGGTGATGCCGCCATCAATGAGGAGGCGGTGCCCCATCTCAACGGGGCGGAAAAAGGTGGGGATAGATATGGAGGCGCGAATGGCTTGGAAGAGACTACCGTGGGAGAAGATAACTTCTCGCCCGCTGTTGTAGTCGGTGGCTATCGCGCGGAAGGGGATGGGGAGCGTTTCGATGTTGGTGTCGGGGACAAACTGCTTGATGGTGTCGATGATGCGGTCGCCTTTGACAATGTGGTTGATACCGAGTGAGAAATCCGTGAGAGAGAAGATTTTCCTGCGGTCGATGGTACGCATCCATTTGCGGTATTCTGCCAAATGCCCCGTAGCATAAATGCCGCCAATGAGTGCTCCCATGGATGCGCCAGCCACGGAATGGATGCAATAACCGCGTTCTTCCAGTGCCAGAATGGCTCCAATGTGTGTGCCAATCCGCGTGCTCCGCCGCTGGAGAGAACTAAATCGACGTCCTTGTTGGGCGTCGGCGTGAAAATGTTGAAGAGTTTATAGATGTTGGGTGTTTCCATCTAAAGTGAGATTGTGTGTATACTTGCAAATGTAGAGATTTATTGAGGATAGATTTCGGTGGAGGAGTCGTTTTTTTCTGTAAATCCGTGCGCGCTATTGTATTTTGCCGTATTTTCGCACAAAATACAAGTACAAAAAATAAGGATTATGCAGGAGTTAAAGGATAGGATTATGCGCGATGGGCGTTGCCTGGAAGGGGGCATACTGAAAGTGGATAACTTTATCAATCATCAGATGGATCCCATGCTGATGAAGGCGTGCGCAATAGAATTTGTACGCTTGTTTGCCAACGAAAAGTTTAACAAGATTGTGACGATTGAGGCCAGCGGTATTGCGCCCGCAATATTGGTGGGGTCGTTGCTCAATCTGCCTGTGGTGTTTGCTAAAAAGAAGGTGCCGAGCACGATGGAGAACTTCTTGATGACGGAGGTGTTCTCCTTCACCAAGCGGCGTTCTTATGAGATTGTAGTGGATAAGCGTTTTCTTGGTCCTAACGACCGTGTGCTTTTCATTGACGACTTTTTGGCCAACGGCAATGCGGCAAAAGGTGTGCTCGACCTTGTTCATCAGTCAGGGGCTTCACTGGCTGGTATGGGTTTTATCATTGAGAAAGCTTTTCAGCAGGGTGGTGAAGAACTGCGCCGACAAGGTATCCATGTGGAAAGCCTTGCTATTGTGGAAAGTCTCGATAATTGTGAGATAAAACTTAGGTGAAACCTTTTTTTAATGTGCTAATGCAGGGCGACAGAGTCGCTTGAATGTGCTAATGTGCTAATGTGACGCGAGCAAGCTCGCTAATGTGCTAATGAGACAATGTGCTAATGTGGGTTACATTGAAAATGTGCTAATGTGCTAATGTGGGTTACACCGTGTGTCCCGTTAGGTCATTAGCACATTAGCACATTGCTCACATTAGCGAGCTTGCTCGCCCCACATTAGCACATTAGCACATTTAAGGCGACTTTGTCGCCCCACATTAGCACATTAAAAAAGCTATTCCACTCCCATGGCGCGTTTTACGAAGTCCATTTCCATAGCCGTAACAGTGCCGGGCTGAACATCGTACCAACCAGCGTTTGCGCTAAACTGCTTATCGCCGAGTTCTGTTTCGTCCTTGAAGAAATAGAAAGAGAGAGCTTTCGTGCGGTTCTTTTCAACGTCGAAGATCTGCTTAACATAGTAGTGCGTCATTCCCTCCACTTTCAAGTCGGGGCAGAGCTTAGCAATGCGGAGAGCCTCCTGCTGACCTTCGGCCGTCTTTGTCAGAACGCGCTTTTCCCAAATGGTGTAAGGGTTTTTGTCTGAATTAGCCAAAACGGGGTTTATGTAGAACACAACTGCGGGCGTTTCGCAAACATAATCGAACGTATTGGTGGCAGCTTGAATGGTATCTTGCGGATTTTTACCAATTTCCTGAGCCATCATCCCCATTGGGATGAGCATCATCAGTGCTAAAAGAATTCTTTTCATGCAGATAATTTCTCTATTTAGTTATTGGCCGCGAAGATAACGATATCTGTCAGACACTCAAAAGTTTTCAGTTTTTTTAAGCAGGGGACAGAAGTATTATGAGTTATTTCTTGCTGGTGTGTTCTTTTATTTCGGCTATTAAGGAATAAACTTGTTCGACGCTTTCCAGGCTGTAAGAATGTGTGTTCTTACATTTGTTTTCTACTATATCGGCAAAAGTTTTAATCTCAGAGAAGAAGCCTTGCGCAACGAGCTGATTATTGCCTATGGTTGGAATAAAGGCATTCCTTCCGTAAAGATTGACGAGCGTTGAAGTGTTTCGGAATACTTTTTCCAGCGGAATTCCTAATACAGCAGAGTGTCTTGGAGAGAAATCAAGTCTTTCCATTTTATCCAAGATATACAATCCTTTATCCGTGCTGATACTTAGCTGCTCTTGTGCTTCCTGCCAGGAATAATCTGTTGAAAGTTCCAACATTCCTGTAAGTTCTTTGTGTTCTAATATAAGAAATAAAGTTTGTCCGCCATCTTTACTGTTGATTATATCTACCACTTTAATCTTTGCTTGACCAAAGAGCAAGACGACATAGTCAAGGGGATGAATGAAAAGATCGAGCAAGGCATCGCCTTCTGGATATAGTCCCGTTAGATAACGATAATGATAATGTCGTTTATTTTCGCCTTTCAGCCTCTTTTGCAAAATCTGGGTGGCGGGGGCAAAGCGTCTTTGTAGTCCTACAATTGTGTGTTGTGAATTGTTGTTTTTGATAGTATCTATTAAAACCTTTAGTTCTCTTTCGTCCCTACAAGGCGGTTTCTCTATGAATAAAGATTTTCCGGATTTGATGACTTCACTTGCTATCTGAAAATGCGCCTGTGGATGGGCGGCTACAAAAACTCCAGCAATGCTTTCGTCATGCAAGATTTCTTGTAATGATGTAGTTCCCTTTATGTCCTTGTACTTTTGAGAAATCAGTGCAGCTTTTCTCTCCGAAGTGCAACAGATGTATTTTAGTGGTAGCTGAAGATACTGTATGACTGGCAATAAATTGCTGACACAATGATTGCCAAAACCTATAAGCGCATACTGCCGAGTATAGGTCTGATTTAGTTCCCTCATGCTGCGTATATTCTTATACCTGCTGATGATATTGTCTAAAAATCTCATACTCGTTTATGATATTATTTTTTTGAGATGTTCTTTGTAAGTAGTATGTTTATTATCCGTCCAATGATATTTTCCGTAAAACAATTCTATTAGCCGTTTGGGCAGGAATCTTTCCAGATTTCTCAATAGGATTATATCGTATTTCCGATGATAGTTTATCCAGCATTGGTTACATTCTTTGGAGTGTTCGCATTGGATTTTGCAGGTTTCTCGTGAATTAAATATTTCGTCAAGTGTCTTTTCGTGAATGTTTCCCAAAATTACATCTAAATTTTGGCATAAAGGGACATTTCCATTCGAATGAATAACCAACTCGCTAAAAATACTATGACATCGAAGTTTTAGCTTATTGTTCTTCCATTCGTCATACAAGGCAACAAAGTCGAAGTTCTCCTCTGTTTGATGTATGGAAGATGGTATTTGGTTGATGAAGTTCTTATCTTTGGATTCCATCAGCCCTTTTGTTGTGTCGAAAAAAGAGATCGTGTTGTAAATGCCGATGCGTACATCAATATCATATTTTCGGGCAATGTTTATAACATGCTCCATATCCTTAAACGAATTCCATGGAGAAAGGCAGAACATCAAGGACATAGGCACTATGTCTTTACACGCTTCAATGACTTCAATAACTTTGTCATATCCATCTCGTCCACGCATGTGTTTATAGGTTTCTCTGTTGCCGTCAAGCGATATGTACAGATGTTTGGGGTGATGATTTTTCACAGCAGCAATCACTTTCTTTGCTGCAAGGCAATTGGATAATAATGTATAGTTGGGATGATGTGTGTCGAACCAACTCAAGATTTTGTCTGCTTCAGGGTGAAGAATAAATTCGCCGCCTTCTAAGCCAACTACGGTGCGTTTTGTGACGCACTTACTGTTCATGATATTGATTATATCGTTTAAACTTAGGTTCTCAATGGGCTTCTTCCAAATGGAACAATGTTGACAGCGAGACTGGCAGCTTGTTGTGGAGTATATCATTAGCGAGCTAAGCTCTTTGTGCTGTTTGCGCACTACATTGTTGATAAAAACTATTCCGTTATGGAGATAATCGTAAATACTATACATGCTTTTTTCGGTTTGTTATCTATCTAATAAGAGCCGAAAAGAGGAGAAAGACTGCAATAAAATTGTAAGATTTTTTAAGCATTCAGAAGAGAAACTGTTTTAATTGAATTGTTGGGGAATTGCAGAATAAAATTGTGGTGTTTTATCATCTTGGGAGGTTTATTGGTGGTAGAGAATAGGATGTAGAGAATGGTTTTTTGTTCGCTTTATTTGACAAATGGTTTCTGCATTTTAGAAGCGAATGTTATAAAGCGTTAATGAAAAATGTGTGTTCAGACAGACTAACGGGGTGATTTTAGCGATGCATCACTCAATGGCTGGATGAAAAAGGAGGCGGAAGAGCCAATTTTGCATGAAATCAGTGGTCGGAACGTACTGAAAAGGTGTTTTTTTTCCCTTATTCTGTCAGCTGACACAATAAAGATGTCAGCTGACAGCCTTATTGTGTTTGTGATTTTCCTTATTGTATTTCAAATTTGTCGGCGAGGAATTTAAATTTGCCCTATAGAAAATAAAATTTGCCCTATAGAAAATGAAAATAGGCTTATTTTCGAACTATGAAAAATAGGCCTTCTTATCAACCGTAAGTAAAGATTTTGATTTTGAAGCCATTCTTGGCCTTGTAGGTTGCGAATTATTTTGACAAAAATAAAGGTTTACTTATCTGCTCTTTTTCTGCTTGTGTTTTTGAAAGCGAAACGAGAGTGTAGCTCTTCTAAAAAACTATTGTGTAATAGCTTTTAGAAGAGCCACGATAAAAAAGTTTTGCTTACCAGGTAAGTCGCAACCCGAAAGGTACTGTTATGAAGAATGGGTGCTCTGTGCGATATGTTTCTATGCCGCTGCCGTTTCTAAAATAATAGAACATGTTGGGTTCTAAATACAAGCTGAAAGGTTTGAATATTTTATACTGCACGCCAATGCCTAAATTTGCAGACCATTGATAACGAGGCTTGATGCCCTCTTTCCGAGTAAATGAAGAATCAGCCGTTACGATATACTTCTTGTCAAGCGAACTGTTGATGGGCATTTCAAATGTCACGCCCCCTGTTGTGTATGCACAGAAGCGTCCCTTGTTCCATATGCGGTAGGTCAATCGCAAAGGAATGCCCAAGTAGTCAATCTTTTGGGTTTTCACTAATTTCGCTTTGTTGTATTCACTTTCAAAATTAGATTTTAGTTTGGTGTAGGTAATACCCGTTCCAAAAGTCCAACGAGAGCTTAGCTGTTTGCTGAGTGAGATACTAAAGGTCTTGGGGCGATAATGGTGTACTTTCTCTCCTAAAGATGCTTTTCCGCTTGTTTTATTGTTCTGAACAATCCAAGACATCTTTGCTCTCTCGATAGAGTCCATCAAGGCAGAGTTTCGAGTTAAGTAGTTTTCAAGATCATCCCATGTGTATAGTCTTGTTGTTGCACCATTGTTGGCATAGTCCACTACTGACAGATAACCCAGATTTGACATGCTTCCATTGGCGCCTGTATTTGAAGAAAAACCAAAGTTGAAAGTCCATGGGCTTTTCTTCTTGTGGTTGATATTGAGATTTGTATTCCTATTCAATGCCATGGTCTTATTTGCAGGAATCTGTGGAATATGGTAGAGCGTATCCTTAATTGTAACACTCTTAGCTAAATACTGATGTAAGGAATCGACACAGAAAGGCAGCGTTGTTTTTTCGGATGGTATGCTGTCTGTTTTAATCTGTGAGAGAGAATTTTTGTGAGGTGCAAAAGCTCTTGCAGGAAGAGTGTTTTTATCCTCTTTATTGTTTGAAGATTTGGAACTTCTTGCTTGTTCAGTTTTTGCCGTTTTTGGTTCTTTCTGAATATGTGTCTGATTCTTGCGAGAGTCTATGGCTGTTGCTATTCCATAAGGAGTTTTCGTGGAATAGTATCTTTTTATGAAATAGATATATATAGGTGTTAGGATAGGCAATAAGAGTAGTGCCCAATAGTTGGAAAGAATCTCACGCAACATTTTCTTTGCGCGAAACAGTTGCGAGGAAGAACTGTGAGGATTGATGCCAAGCAGTTCTCCTATTTCTTTGTGGGACAGACCATCCAAAACCGAAAGTTTGAATATCTCCTTACTTCCCTCTGGTAAGGATTCTATGGCCGATAGTAAGAGTTCTATATCTATGTGTTTTATCTCCTCGCTGTCTGTTCCGAGAAACTCTGTTCCTTCTAAAGAGGAAAGGGGAATGTTGTCCTTCCCAGTGCTTTGAAGGTATCTTAAAGAAAGGTTTCTGACAATGGTTATCATCCATCCCTCTAATTTTGAATTGTCTTTGAGTGTCTTTATAGAGGTGAAGATGATGATAAAAGCATCGTGTAAAATATCTTCTGCTGTGCTTTCATCTTTTACGTAATGTTGGCATATTCCCCCTTAGTTTGTTGGAATATGCCTTATATAAATCTCCGAGAGCCTCTTGCTCTCCTTGCTTACATGCGTCTATATTAACGTCTATGTTCATAGATAACCTAACCCTTTTTATTAAAAGGATTAGGTTATATCTAAAAGACTGCATGAAAAAATGATTTTTTTGAAAATCTAAAAAAGAAAGTTAGACTTAGATACTTATTTTTTTATTGACAATGTACATTTTCAATTAGACGTGATATAATTCTCTGTATTCTTCGTCTGTCTTTCTCGTGGAGTGTGGCTGCTAATTTTTTATTATTCAGGAGAAATAGAACTGAAAGTTTGATATGTTTTTTGTTTAATAAATCTATAAATAGCACACTCCATCGTGGCAGCCGTGGCGAGGAGCTTCATCTTCTTCCTCTTCCTCTGTGTCCTCCGCTGCAATGGGCTTGCCCGTCAGAATCTTTAGGAGACGTTCTTCTAAGAGTTCATAAGGCGCATAACCTTCTTCGAGTTTGTAGCGGTCTGTGCCGTTGATGAGCATGAGGGTGGGGTAGACTTCTGCGTAGTCGTTGACGCGGTTGTAGCTTTCTTCGGCAGCCTGTTTCACTTCCTCTTTTAGGTATTCGCGGAGGAACTCTTCGGGATTGATACCTATAGTTTCTCCAATTTCAGCAAAGAGAGTAGGATTGTCTAAAAGGAGGCCTTTGTGGAAACGTGCCGCGAGCAGCGCATCAGCAAAGGCAAAAGCTTTGTTGGGAGCTATTCGCTTGACAGCTTCTATGGCGCGGCACGACGCGTCACTGTTCCAAAGAGCGTCTTCCTCGCCCAGTGCGCGCAGATATCCTTCGCCCATTTTGCGCCCCGTATCGCGCTGCACTTTCTCCATAGAGCGAAGTATGGCGCGCTCCATTCGTGGCGTGTAATGCATTTCATGTTCGCCGCGGAGCATTCCTGCGGGTAACAACTCGAAGTCAACGACCTCGTGGTAAGTGTTATAAAGCTTCAGAATGTTGGGAGACCCGCCGTAGCACCAAGAGCAGTAAGGGTCCATCACATATATGATTTTCATCTGTCCAAAGGGGGAGTTCTTTTCTGTCATAATCGTAAAAAATAAAATGTATAGAAACAAAAAAGCGACATTCTGTGAGGAATATCGCTTCTTTAAGTGGTACCTCCAGGAATCGAACCGGGGACACACGGATTTTCAGTCCGATGCTCTACCAACTGAGCTAAGGCACCGTCTTCGACTTTTGTTTTGGAAGAGAGTATCGAAGTTTCTCTCTATAAGTGGTACCTCCAGGAATCGAACCGGGGACACACGGATTTTCAGTCCGATGCTCTACCAACTGAGCTAAGGCACCTTGCTTATTTGCGGGTGCAAAGATATGTATAGTTATTGAATTCTCCAAATGTTCGACAACTTTTTTATCAAATTGCAAAAAGTTTTCGTGCATTTTCTGTTGTTGTGCGCGCCACTTCCTCTGTTGTGGTGTCGTAAATTTCTGCTATTTTGTTGATGATATGCGGGATGTATGCGCTTTCATTTCGCTTGCCACGATGGGGGACAGGCGTAAGATAAGGCGCATCTGTCTCGAGCAGAATTCGGTGAAGAGGGACGCACGCGTGGAGTACGGTGGGAAGCGTACTTTTCTTGAATGTCACAATGCCGCCGATACCAAGATAGAAACCGTCGAATGTGAGCAGTTCGCGCGCTTCTTCTGTTGTTCCGCCAAAGCAATGGAAAATTCCGCCAGGTATTTGCGAGGTGTCCGCTTCTCGAAGTGTGGTAACAATATCTTGATGAGCGTTGCGCGCGTGAATCACCAAAGGCTTGCGGAGTTCGTTAGCCCAACGAATCTCTTCGCGAAACACTTCTATCTGTTCCTCGCGTCGGCTCTGATCCCAATACAGATCGATACCCACTTCGCCCACAGCGCAGTAGCGATCGGGTGTGGTGTAGAGCAGCTGCTTCATCTTCTCCACCAGCGGCCAAAGGATCAGCAGGGAGCTCCTCTGGTTGCAGTCCCATCATTGGCAAGCAAAGGTCGGGGAAGTCGTCACACATCTGCAACATCCTCCCGATGCTCTCTTCGTCCACATTCGGCAAGAGGAGTTTCTCTGCTCCTGCCGCACGAGCACGCTCCACCATTTCGGCTCTATCGGTGTCGAACTCTTCGCCATAGAGGTGTGTGTGAGTATCTATAAACGTCATATTGTGAGAATCAGAGTGGGAAACTATTTCTTACGGTTGAGCAATTTTTCGGCATAGTTCCACAACGGTTGCTTGCGCTCAGCATCGATGGGCAGACTGTCGAAGATGCGGCGCGCTTCGGCGTAGAGCGTTTCCATGCGTTCGTGGCAGAGTGCGGGAATCTCCAATTCATCGTAGAGAGCCAGTACGCCAGCCACTTTCTCCTCGCGTTCGTCCACATCGTTGAGCAAACGATTGAGTTCTGCCTTCTGTGCTTCGTTTGCGCGGTTGAACGCATTGATAAGCATAAATGTTTTTTTTGCACAACAGATGTCGCCGCCGATTTGCTTACCAAACACAGCGGGATCACCGTAGCAATCGAGATAATCGTCTTGCAACTGGAAAGCCAGTCCGATTTCTCGCCAAACTGATAGAGCTGTTCGCAATCTTCTTTGGGCGCATCGGCTATCAACGCCCCCGCTTTGAGGGCGCAAGCCAGCAGCACACTTGTTTTTAGGCGAATCATTTCGATATATTCCTCTTCCCGAACATCGCTGCGACTTTCAAAGTTCATGTCGTACTGCTGTCCCTCGCAGATTTCTTGCATCGTTCGCGCTGCCAAAGTTGAGCACCTCGGGGAGGCGGTGACAATCAGTACGGAGAATGTGTTGAAACGCCATGATGAGCATGGTGTCGCCCGAGAGGATAGCCGTGTTCTCGTCCCATTTCTTGTGAACCGTCGGCTTGCCACGGCGCATATCGGCTTTGTCCATCAAGTCGTCGTGCAGCAGTGTGTGGTTGTGGTATGTCTCCAAACCAATGGCAGTGGGGAGTGCGCGCTCCGTGTCCTCCTTGTAGAGTGCGTAAGCCATAAGCGTCAGCGTCGGGCGCAAGCGTTTACCTCCCATGGAGAGCACATAGCGGATGGGTTCGTAGAGTCCCTCTGGTTGTTGAGGGTAGGGAATAGCAGCGAGAGCTGCTTCTATTTTGTTCAGGATTGTTTCCATAGTTGTTGTTAGGAATTACAGATTATCGAGACTGTAGGCCACGCTGAATTGCAGCGAAGAGAAACCTACATGATATTTTGCGTATGAAGCACCGAACTTGAGGCGCTTGAGTTGAAGTCCAACACCTGCTGTGAGTCCGGCCCACTTTGATGCACCAGCCGATTTTAGTTCGTTGCCGCGGCGCACATTGTAGCCCAAACTCAAGTAGAGCCAGTCGGTGGGCAAAACATCCACACCCAAACGAGATGATTCAATGCCATTTTCATATTGCTCATTTCTCCTTCGTCGGAGGCATGGAAATAGTAGCTTTTCTTCCAACGCGTCAGATCCGTTAGCGTCACATTCAATCTCACGGGAAGTGACTCCAGTCCTTTTGTAAACCCTAAGGTCATATTAAAAGGTAAGTGGCCCGATTGCCCTTCGTAGAAATCTTTGAGTTGCGCCCCCATATTGCGCAGCGTGAAGGATGCACTGAAATCGCGCTCCTCATCGAAATAGTTGAGGCCCAAATCCACTCCCAAACCGAAGGCGTGGTAACTGCTGTAGCTCGGACAAGCCATCTTAACGTTCGCACCACCAGCCCAGCGGTCGGATAGCAAATAGCTGTAACCCACGGCCAGAATGATATCATTAGCGTTAAACGTTCCCAAAGTGTTACCTTGTTCGTCGGTTTCTTTCATCTCGCCATAGTTCATCAGTTGCCCCATCAGTGCCACTGTATGGCGTTGCCCAACAGCCTTAACGCCTTGAAAGCCTAAATACTTACTTCCTGCGCCGTATGTCATAAAGTTGAAACCCACACTATAGTCTGTCACACCAGAGAGTAAGGCTGGATTGCTCCACCCCACATCGGGGCGATCCTCCACATTAGAAATGTTATCGCCACCCAAGGCTGAGGCATGACTCGAAACAGGAAGTTTCAACACGTCATAAGAGGATGTGGATTCTTGAGCTTGCAAACCGAGTGGTAATAGCAATGACAATATTATATAGATGACACCTTTTTTCATTCTTTAACTGAAATTGTGTTCAAAGATACAGAGAAATCCCGAAATCTGAACTACTTTTGTAGCCTAAAACGGGTGAAAATTACCTTTATATAACGTGTTTCGAGACGAATTATTATCAAAGGAATGGTGTAATCTGGTCTTCCAAGGGCGGAACAAGGATTATGGTGCTTACGTGATGAGAAAGAACGCTGGCAGGCGGCTCACGTGGGCACTTTCTATTGTTTTAGGCATTACCCTCCTTTGTGCCGCTGTCCCCTTGGCCGTGATGGCTTACATCAACTATCAGATTCGTCAAGCTGGCACAGAGATAGAGCGGCTCACACAGTTCAAACCGCTCGATTTGGATCAAGAGAAAAACATCAAAGCCATAGCGGCCGGACGCTTTGTGCCTCGGAGGGTAGGCCCGAAGGGAGATAAAATGACCGTGCCCGATATTGTTGATCATATTCCCCCTTCACTCAAGTTCGGTATCGAAGGTCCTGAAACGCTGACGGTTAATGATGATGAATGGGTGAACCTTCCCGACACTGCCCATAATGCTGAGCGCGAGGATCTTCCCGATGAGGGCCGACAGCTCACGCCTACCCAAGTGGTGGAGGAGATGCCGCAATTTCCTGGCGGTATTGATGCGTTGGTGAAGTTTTTCGACGAAAACGTTGCCTACCCGCAGAGCGCGATAGATGCCAAGAAAGAAGGCGACCTTGAGGTGTGTTTCTTGGTAGATGCAAAAGGCAACGTGAGAGAATCCAAAATTTCTCGCAAGCTCTCCCCCGAACTCGATGCCGCAGCCTTGGAGGCATGTAAGAAGATGCCGCGCTGGAAACCGGGAAAGGTGGGAGGAAAAGTTTCAATCGTGCAAGTTACAGTTCCTATACATTTTCAATTGAAATAAACTTATGAAAAAGATAATAGTAGCCATAGATGGCCATTCATCGTGCGGTAAGAGCACGATGGCAAAGGCCTTGGCAAAGAGATTGGATATATCTATATTGATACCGGTGCGATGTATCGCGCCGTCACGCTTTTTGCGCTTCGCCGCGGTTTCTTCCACGGTGACGAAATTGATGCTTCGGCTTTGGAAGCAGCGATGGGAGAGGTGCATATCAACTTCCAGTTGGATGCTGCAACGGGTCTGCCGCTCGTTTGTCTCAACGGCGAGATAGTCGAGAATGAGATTCGAGGCATGGAGGTAAGCAGCCGTGTGAGTCCCATCGCTGCGCTGCCGTTTGTGCGTATTGCCATGACGCGTCAGCAGCAAGAAATGGGGCGTGAGAAAGGCATCGTTATGGACGGCCGCGACATCGGTACGGCTGTGTTTCCCAACGCCGAACTTAAAGTCTTTGTCACCGCCAGCGCGGAGGTGAGAGCGCGCCGCCGCTACGACGAACTCACCGCTAAGGGGCAGCAAGTGGATTTCAATGAGATTCTGAAAAATGTGGAGGAGCGCGATTATATCGACTCCCATCGCGAACTCAATCCGCTGCGTCAGGCTGACGATGCACTGGTTTTGGACAATTCCACACTCACCCGCGAAGAGCAAAGCCAATGGCTGTTGGATGCTTTCAAACGTGCCTCTCTTTAATGAATCTGCCCTTATGAATATCGAAATTGATAGTCGTTCCGGTTTCTGCCATGGTGTGACCACTGCTATCAAAAAGGCTGAAACAGAACTTCAGGGAAAAGAGCGCCTCTATTGTTTGGGCGACATCGTCCATAACGATCGCGAGGTGGAACGATTGCGCTTGGCCGGAATGGAAACCATAGAGCACAACAGTTTTTCTCAGCTCCATGATGCCAAAGTGCTGTTGCGTGCACACGGCGAACCGCCTGCTACCTATGCCTTAGCAGCGCAAAATCGCATCACGCTTGTGGATGCCACCTGCCCCGTTGTGTTGCAGTTGCAAAAACGCGTGAAAAATGTCTACGCCCAAATGCCCGAAGCCCAAATCGTTATCTTCGGTAAGCGTGGACACGCGGAGGTTATCGGCCTTGTGGGACAAACCGAGGGACACGCCCTTGTTATTCAGAGTGTGGAGGAAGCTGCACGCCTCGATTTAGTCGCGATATTTATTTGTTCTCACAAACCACTATGTCGCTCGATGGTTTTCATCAAGTCATCGACTATATCACCAGCCATATTCTCGAACCGGCCCACTTCCATTATGCCGACACCATCTGCCGCCAAGTGGCCAATCGTTTGCCCAATATTCGCAGTTTTGCAGCACGCCACGATGTCATCATTTTCGTGAGTGGCTTGAAGAGTTCCAATGGCAAAATGCTATACAATGCCTGTCTGCAAGTCAATCCCCGCTCCTATATCGTCGACAATCCTGCAGCCATTGAGCGCGAGTGGTTCACCAATGCCGAAACGGTAGGTATCTGTGGCGCCACAAGTACCCCCACGTGGTTGATGGAAAGTTGCAAAGAAGTGATCAGTAAGTTTTAGTGTTTTCCACTAAGTTTTCCACCGAGTTTTCCACAGCACTAAATTTTGTTTATCTCTTTGGTATTCAACAGGAAAACTTGTGTGTAAGACTCTTTTTTTAAGCAACAAACTAACAAACTTATATTTAGCTCCACCGAAACTATTCTGGTGGAGCTTTTTCATATCCAAAGTTTTTGTGCGATACGCCGTAGCGTGAATACCCTTATAGCGTTTTCAAACGCAATAAGGATGTCAGCTGACAGCCTTATTGCGTCAGCCAGCGCCCTTATTGTATTTTGTCGCACTCACCCACCGTCCCCGGCGAGGACGCTTGAAGGGTGAACCCGTGGGGGGGGAAGATTGAGGTAAGAGAGCTTCCCTGTATGCATCCACCGTCCCCAGCGGGGACGCACCATGCGTAACCGCGGGTGATGCCCGAAGGGTGAACCCGTGGATAGACAATGGCACAACTCTCCGACACCGGCGGTGTCGCACAGCACCCTCTTTCCCTCTCCAGAGAGTTTGATATTCTGTTGTTACATCGTTACGTTGTCACACCTTGGATTTAACTGCTTGATAATGTATATATTGCAGGCGTGACAACAGTATGATAATAAAAATAAGGATGAAATTTGTTGTCACGCTTATAAGCATTTGTTTATCAGCAGGTTCAATCGTCTGTGACGACGTGACAACAAAAAACGGATTTTTCTTGGTAGGAGGCGGAGATGGATGCAGTGAGAGTAGCTAATATCTCTTACTGCCTATCTGCACCGAGGATGAGAGAGAGAAACTTGCGGAGATAGAGTTGTCGTGAGAGGAGTAACTGACGCCTCCGGCGGAGGCGTACTATGCTTAACCGCGGGTGATACCCGAGCAGCGCGAGGGGGGAACCCGTGGGCAAGAGATAGTACTAATATCCGACGCAGGAAGCGTCGCACTGCAAGCGTAGAGAGAGTAATAAGTATGACTGTTGTGCGATACCGCCGGTGTCGGATATGAGAGGATAGCCTCCTTTGCGTTTCTTATCGGAAGTGTTATAATATGTCATTATTTACTTTTCTTTCTATCTTTGCTAAATCAGAATTATACAGTTATGAACATAGAAGAGGTTAGAAACTTTGCGCTGACGCTTCCAGGCGCAACAGAAGATATGCCTTATGGGCCTGATTGGCTCATCTTCCGCATTGAAGGAAAGATATTTTTACACATCTGGCTCGAAGCTCCAGAGCCCACTTGTGCTGTGAAGTTGCTACCAGAAGAAGGGGCAGAACTGCGCGAACATTCCTCGGCTGTGTGTCCTGCTTACCATTTGAATAAGGTGTATTGGAACGACTTGTTTCTGACTGACCTTGACGAAGCTTTTATTCGTTCACAGATAGAAAAGTCCTATCATCTTGTTTTGTCGCATCTTCCAAAAGCCGTGCAGAGCAAGTATAAAAGAGCATAAGAATTGTTCGCGCTACAATAGCGTATAACGTTCGTTCTTGCAAATTCTGATAAATGATATTCTTCATCACAACAAAGCCCCCATTTTCGAGAGAGAATGTGGGCTTTGCTGTTTTCCTTTTATTTGTCATCAAGTAGCTTTATTCCTCTGGTGTAGGCGTGGGGCTTCTCAACTCCCAAAGTGACGGCGGCGGCAGCGGCTACGTTGAGCGAATCAACTTGGTGAGACATCGGGATGCGCACTACATAGTCCGATGCAGCAATGGTTTCTGTGGGGAGACCATCACCCTCTGTGCCCATGATAATGGCCAAGCGCGGGATGGCTTTCAGTTCGGGCGCATCGAGTGAGATGGAATTGTCCGAAAGGGCCATAGCGGCCGTTTTGAAGCCGAGAGTGTTGAGGCTGCTTATTGGACCGTCGAGCCACGTCCAGGGAACTAAGAACACCGACCCCATCGACACGCGTACCGCCCGCCGATTGAGTGGGTCGCAAGAGTTGCGCGTCAGTAGGACTGCATCGATGCCGAGTGCGGCAGCTGAACGGAAAATCGCCCCAATGTTGGTAGTGTCTACAACGTTGTCGATGACCACGATACGCCGTGCGTTGCAGCAAACGTCCTCAAGTGCGCGCGGTTGCGGCCGACGCATGGCGCAGAGCACACCGCGCGTTAGCTTGTAGCCCGTGAGTCCGGCGAGGAGTTCGCGCTCCCCTGTGTAAACGGGAATATCTCCGCACCGACTGATGATATCTGCGGCATCGCCCGTGATATGGCGGCGTTCGCAGAGAAGAGCCACGGGGGTGTAGCCAGCCCGCAACGCCACATCGATGACTTTGGGACTTTCCACGATGAAGATGCCGCGGTCGGGTTCGAGGCGGTTGCGCAACTGTGCTTCAGTCAGGGCACTGAACATCTCTGCTCCCTCTTGTTGCAGACTCTTGAGTTCGATGAGTTTCATTTTGCGTTCTTTTGTTGTGTGGTGGCGATTGCTTCGGCCCTACCTCTTGCCGACCGCCAAAGCCTTTCTGAACAGCAAAGTTATGGATTTCGAACCAAATAAGGAGAGGGTACAACTGGAAAAGGCAAATGAAGCAGTGGACTACTCAACGCAGGCAATAAGGAAGCGGAGGAGAGAGGATAGAGTATTCCTCCGGCGTTTCGTTGTGTTTTTTTGTAACTTTGCAGGCGATGAAAGTAACAGATAATTACGCTTTTCTGACGAAAGGGCCTATACACCATGTGATATGGACACTGGCTGTGCCTACTATCATCTCGATGCTGATAACGAATGTTTACAACATTGTCGACACCTTCTTTGTGGGGCAGATCGATACGCAATCGACGGCAGCTGTCGGTGTGGTCTTTTCCCTTATGTTTGTGGTGCAAGCTTTTAGTTTCTTTTTTGGAAATGGCTCGGGCAATTACATCGCACGTCAGTTGGGGGCACGCAATCGTCACAAAGCAGAACGTATGGCGTCGACCGCCTTTTTCTATGCCCTTTGCTGCGGCACTTTGTTGGCCGTACTCGGTCTTGTTTTCTTGACTCCTATATCTAAAATGCTGGGTAGTACGCCCACGATTTTACCTTACACGGAGAGCTACCTCGGTATCTCCCTTCTCGGCGTGCCTTTCTTGATGGGCTCATTTTGCATCAACAATCAAATGCGCTTTCAGGGGTATGCACGCTATTCTATGTATGGCATGGTGAGTGGCGCGGTACTCAACTGCGTACTCGACCCTATTTTCATCTTCGGCTTGCGTATGGGCGTGGCTGGTGCAGCCCTCGCGACGGTGGTGGGCTATATCTTCGGATTTATCGTGATGCTGCGGATGACGCGCATGAGTCCTAATATCATCCGCTACTCCGCGAAGCGTATCAGTTTCTCCCTCATCTACATCAAAGAAATCTTGGCAGGCGGCACCCCTCTATCTCGCGACAAGGCTTGGCAGCCGTAGCTTCCATTGCCCTTAATGTTGCGGCGGGCGGCTATGGCGATGCAGCCATTGCAGCCATGAGCATCGTCAATCGCATATCGATGTTTGTGTATAGCGTTGTGGTGGGGTTAGGGTCAAGGTTTCCAACCGCTGTGTGGCTTCTGCTTTGGTGCAAAACTGTACGAGCGTATCAAGGAAGGGTATTCTTTCTGTTTGAAGGTGGGTACGGTGTTCCTCGTGTTTTGGGCTGTATTTCTCTTTTTCTTTAGTAAGGAAGCTATCGCGCTGTTCCGCAACGACCCAGAGGTGATAGCCGTGGGTACTGCTGCGCTCCACTATCAAATTATTTCTTACCCTCTCATAGCGATGCTTACAGTCTCGAATATGCTGATGCAGACTTGTCGGAAAACCATTCGTGCCAACATCTTGGCGGCGGCACGTCAGGGCTTGTTTTTCGTTCCGCTCATTATCATCTTGCCCCACTACTTCGGGCTGACGGGCGTGGAGTGTTGCCAAGCCGTTAGCGATGTGCTGGCGTTCCTTTTGGCCGTTCCGCTGGTGAGGTGGGCTTTTCGAGAGATGAAGTAGCGGGAGCTGCTCATCAACTTTGCAACCGAGTTGCAAAACCTTATCCCTACCTTTGCAAGCAGAACAAATAAAAGGTAGCGTCTTATGCATTCACACACAAAACTTTTTAGGATCATCGTTGCCGCCGTGCTGTTAGTGGTGGCCGTTCTTATTGTCCATAATCTCGAACTGCCCGTGTGGCAGCAGTTGCTAATTTTTCTCGTGCCTTACCTCGTAGCTGGCTATGATGTGCTGGGAGAAGCGATTGAGGGCATCATGGAGCGCGAACCGTTCAATGAGGACCTGCTCATGAGCATCGCTACTCTCGGCGCGCTTTTCATTGGTTTCTTGCCTGGAGCTGCCACTGAGTTTCCCGAAGCGGTCTTTGTGATGCTTTTCTTTCAGGTGGGTGAACTCTTTGAGCATTATGCTGAAGATAGGAGCCGTAAGTCGATTGCCGAATTGATGGATATTCGCCCTGATGTGGCTCATGTGGAGCGCGAAGGAGAAGTGCAAACCGTTGAGCCGACAAGCGTCAGCGTGGGCGAAATCATAGAGGTGCGCCCTGGCGAGCGAGTTCCCATGGACGGTTGCATACTGGAAGGGGAGACTACTCTTGACACCGTTGCGCTGACAGGGGAGAGCGTGCCCCGCATGGCTCATCCTGGTGACAGCATCATCTCTGGTTCTGTTAATCTGACGGGCGTGTTGAAAGTGCGCGTTGAGAAAACTTTTGGCGAATCCACGGCGTCGAAGATTATCGACCTTGTGGAGAACGCTGGTGAGCATAAATCGAAGAGCGAAACCTTCATAGCGCGCTTCGCAAAAGTCTATACGCCCATCGTGGTTTATGTAGCCATCGCGCTGGCTTTCTTGCCGCCGCTTTTTGCTGAGAATTTCGCCACGGCATTCCCCGTGTGGCTCAATCGAGCTTTGACATTCCTTGTGGTGTCCTGTCCCTGCGCCCTCGTCATCTCTATCCCGCTCACATTCTTTGGCGGCATCGGCGGTGCTTCCCGTCGCGGTATTCTTATCAAAGGTTCTAACTACATGGATGCCCTTTCTAAAGTTGATACCGTGGTGTTTGACAAAACGGGTACGCTGACGCGCGGTGTGTTTAAGGTGACGGCAATTCATCCCGAGCAGTGTGATGAAGAACAACTCCTGCATCTTGCCGCTCATGTGGAGCGTTTCTCAACGCATCCTATTGCAGTTTCGCTGCGCGAGGCTTATAGTCACGAGCAGGACGGTTGCACTGTGGAGCAAGTGGAAGAGGTGAGCGGACAGGGCGTGCGTGCCGTTGTCAATGGTAAGACGGTTTGTGTGGGCAATACGAAGATGATGGAGCAACTCAATGTTCGTTTCCACCCCTGCGAATTAGTCGGAACGATTGTCCATGTGGCAGTTGATGGCGAATACTTCGGGCATATCGTTATCTCCGATGAAATGAAGAGCGATGCTCGCGAGGCTGTTGCATCTCTCAAATCTGCTGGTGTGCGCCGTACGGTGATGCTGACGGGCGACCGTCGGGAAGTGGGTGAGGATGTAGCTAAACAACTCGGACTTGATGAAGTCCATACGGAACTCCTACCTGCTGAAAAAGTGGAAAAGGTGGAAGCGTTACTGAAAGCGAAAGCCGACGGACAGAGCTTGATTTTTGTGGGCGACGGTATGAATGACGCACCGGTGCTGGCACGTGCCGATGTGGGCATGGCTATGGGCGGTCTGGGTTCAGATGCTGCCATCGAAGCCGCCGATGTTGTTATCATGGATGATAAACCTTCCAAAGTGGCACTGGCTATCGCTCTTGCGCGCCGCACCGTGGGCATTGCCATGCAAAACGCGTGGTTTGCCATCGGTGTGAAAGTGCTGGTGCTTTTCCTTGCTGCTTTCGGCATTGCCACAATGTGGATGGCCGTCTTCGCCGATGTTGGCGTCATGGTCTTGGCTGTGCTCAACGCCATGCGCGCACTGAAGAGTTGAGCTCTCAAGAATTCGAGCAAATAGCCCTATGCGGAACTTCAGCCAAGTAGGGGCTTGTTGGAGAAACGGATAATAATAAAAGGGTATATCATGATTCTGATATGCCCTTTGTCTTTTTCTCGATGATAAAACTCAGTGTGAGCAATCAATAAAAGCTTTTTCTTTGCTCCTTTAATGCTCCTCGTACTTGTTGGAAAAGAGAGAAGCATTTGTGCAGTCTTTGGAATTTCCGACAGAAGCGACATACCTATTTGCAGATGTCTATAAATCATGGAAAAGAAAGGCATAAAAAACGCCAAGTGGGTATGCACTTGGCGTTATCTTTTAGTTTTGCCGAACAAATCGGCGTGTGTTCCTGTGTTCAGCATGAGAAGGGTAAGTTCTTTATCGTTCTGTTCCCAGATAAGTAGCCAGTCGGGTTGTATATGACATTCCCATTGACCGTTTCTATTACCGTGGAGCAAGTGAGGTTTGAACTTACCGGGCACTCTTCTGCTTGCCACCAACTCTCTGATAATCTCTTTCAGTTTCTCCATTGGTAGCCCCGTTTCTTGCATCGTTTGAGGTCTTTCTCAAACTGATGTGTGGTAAAGAGTCGGTATGCCATTAGATTCCCATTTTGGAGAACAGTTCTTCAGGGGAATCATACTCATTGACGCATCCGTGCTCTTTCTCGTCAAGTGCTTGTTCGTAAGGCGTAGGCTTTGTTGTAGCCTTCACTTTCCAGCCCATTCGTTTAACGAGTGACTTTAATAGTGAACTATCAGCCTTGGGTATTTCCAAGAGGAAGGTGTCCATCGTGGTGTTATTCGTTTCCATTCTTTATCCTCCTATTTATATTGTTAGATAGGTGTATCTTGACTTTTCGCTCCACTCTTTCTCTTGATGGAGAGGAGGTCTGGAGCGGAATTTTTATTTGCTTCCTTGTTCGATTTCTTCGAGCAACTTAACGGCGTTCACGTATTCTTCGATACCTAAAGCCACTTCCTGTGCGGCTTTCATTGCCAGCACTACGGTTTGTGGGCGATGCACGACGTCACCTCCTGCGAAAACACCGCGGCGAGTGGTCATACCGTAGGGGCGTTCTACAATTTTGACATAGCCCTTCTCATCTGTTTCGATGCCGTCGGTAGTTGCCACAATTCGGCTCGAGGGGCGCGAACCAATGGCTAAGAAGATGCGGTCGAACGGTTCAATGCGGTCGCCTTCTTCGCTGTGGATGCGCACGCTTCCCAGGCGGCCGCGGCGTCCTTCGATAAACTCTGTGGCGGTGGACTTCCACCAAAATTTCACTCCCTCTTTCAAAGCCTCTTCGTACTCGGCTCGAATGGCCGGCATCTCGGCATCGGTGCGGCGGTAGATAATCGTGACGTCAGCTCCAAGGCGGATGGCAGTGCGGGCAGCGTCCATGGCCACATTTCCTCCCCCGATAACGCCCACGCGCTCTCCTGCTTTGACGGGTACGTTGCGCGCGCTGATAGCTCCCTCGTTGAAAGCGTTCACTTGGTGGAGCAGATAGGTGGCTTGATTCACTCCGCGCAGGCGCGCACCTTTCACATCGTTCATATCGATAGGGACGGACGTACCTGTTCCCATGAAGATGGCATCGAAACCTCGTGTGAAGAGCGAATCAACGGTCAGACCGTTTTCTCCCACCATGGTGTTGGTGATGAAGTTTACGCCCAGCTCCTCTATCTTTTCTATTTCCGCTCGCACAACGGTTTTGGGCAAGCGATACTCGGGGATGCCGAACATCAGCACGCCTCCTAAATCTTTCTGTCCTTCATAAATCGTCACGGAGAAGCCTTTGCGCGCCAGATTGCCCGCCACCGTCAGACCAGCAGGGCCTGAACCGATAACGGCTATCTTACCGCGACTTTTTTGCACGATGCGCTCGCGGTTGAACTGCATCTTTGTGTCGAAATCGGCAATAAAGGATTCGAGTCGCCCAATCTGTATGGGGTTTCCTTTCTTATTGAGTATGCAACTGCCTTGGCATTGTTTCTCGTGTGGACAAACGCGGCCGCAGATGGCGGGAAGGTCCGACGTTTCGTTGATGATGGCCATGGCGTCGCCGATGTTCCCTTTCGAGAGTTGGTGGATAAACTCCGGTATGTTATTGTTTATCGGGCAGCCTTTTCGACACAGTGGCACTTTGCAGTGGAGGCATCGTTTGGCCTCGTCGATGGCTTCGCGTGTGTCGAAAGATTGGTGGACAACCTTGAAGGCTTCATTTGTTCCTTGTTGAGTCATAGTAAAATTGTATTACAAGTATGGAATACAAAAATACAATATTTTTTATTTTTTCCAATCCTTGCATACTCGTCTTTATCCCGTCTTTATCTGTTGCCCACATGTCCGGTTCTCTTGAGTACTCCCCAGGATTGCAACTCTCCCTTAATGGCGCGGAGATAACTCTTGAAGAGAACCCAATACATAATCCAGCGGTAGAAGAATCGCTGAGGAATGATCCAAAGTAGCTGCCAGAGGTTTTCTCCTTCAAAGCAGAAAGCAACGATGCTGACACTGGCATCGACAAGTAGGAATATCAAATAGTAAAACGCAATCTGAGCCGCATTGCCGCTGAAGAGTCCGGCCAACATCAGCAGGTCGGCAATGGGCGAGAAAGTAGGTATGATGTATTGGAATATCAACATATTGGGCATGGCCCATAATCCGAAGCCTTTGTATTTACTATTGAAAAGAGCTTTGCGATGTTTCCAGAATGTTTGCATTACTCCGAAACTCCAACGCACTCGCTGTTTGACAAATTGGTTGAGGCGTTCCGGCGCTTCTGTCAGTGCCACTGCATCATTTTCGTTCTCTATGACGTAGCCTTTCTCAATGATACGCATTGTCAGATCGCAATCTTCAGCCAGCGTGTCGGTGGTGAAGCCTCCAGCATGAAGAATAGCTTCTCGGCGGAAAGCTCCGATGGCACCAGGAACCACTGTGATGGCATTGATGTTAGAATATGCCATGCGGTCGAAGTTTTGGCTGGTGGTGTATTCTATGTTCTGCCAATAGGTGAGCATATTGCGGACGTTCCCCACCTTCACATTGCCGGCCACGGCTCCAATGCGGTGAGAATGATCACTGAGGAAGTGGCGTATGAGTTTGCTAATGGCATCTTTGCGCAACTGAGTGTCGGCATCGATACAGACTACGTAATCTGCATCGGTATGCGAGATTCCAAAATTCAGTGCTGATGCTTTTCCTCCGTTGGGATGTGTGAGGATGTGAACAGCTGGCGTATCACTAAACTTTTCCTGAACGTTCTTTAATGTATTGTCTTTGCTGCCATCATCCACAAAGATGATGTCGAAAACAGGATAGTCCTGTTCCAAGAGGTTACTGATGGTCCGGAGAATATTGACTTCTTCATTGTAAGCCGGGACAATGATGCTTACACGTGGAGCATTGGCTGTGGACAGTTCTGGGTAGGAGCGCCGTCGCTCACTGCGTTTCTCGCGCAACATGAGTATGTACATAAAGACGAGACGTAAGAAACCCAACACTAGAAACACAATGAAGAGCGCGGTGAGGAAGTCGCCACAGGAATATATCAGTTCGGCTAAAGAAAGGTTAGCTTGCATAGCATAATAGGCCTTTCCTTTCGGGATGGGGGGCATCAGCTCTTGACGCGACATACCTAAGTATTGTTCGAGCGAGATGAAGTGATAACCTTCTTTCTGTAGTTGGCTGATGATGCGAGGTAATGCTGTGATGGTGGGTTTGCGTGTTGTCCCTCCCGCATCGTGGAGAAGGATGATATGCCCATCTCCGCGATGAACACCATTGATAACACGCTGATAGATTTGCTCTGCAGTGACTCCTTCTTGCCAGTCGTTGGGGTCGATGGATTCCCCCCCACGAAGAGATAGTTACGTCGGCTGGCAAGAATCATGGGTTCTATTTCATCGTGATCGGTTGGGTCGGCATCTGCATTGTAAGGCGCACGGAAGAGAACCGTACTATGCCCCGTCACGCTTTCGATGAGCATACGAGTCAGTTTGAGCTCGATGTAAGTTCTGCGTGTCGAATTCTCCACCATGTTATGATGGGTGAAGGTGTGATTGCCTATGGTGTTACCATTTTCATACACTTGCTTCACCAACGGCAGGTTCTTTTCCATTTGGAGACCTACCATAAAGAATGCTCCTGGCACGTGATATTGCTTGAGTGTTTTGAGTACGCTGGGAGTCCAACGGCTGTCCGGGCCATCATCGAAAGTCAATACCAGCTCTTTATCTCTTGCATGTCCGAGTTTGTTTACCTTATAGTTTGATGGGAGTTTCAGATAGTGTTCTTCTGCAATGAGTTGTGCATTTTTGTCCATGCTGATGGCCACTTTTCCAGCTTGTGGTTCAGTTTCCACACTTAGCACTTCGCCTTCTCCCACGAAGTTGACATCGTCCTTACCTGTGGGCTGCATGATGGCAGCCACATTGGTTTTGGCAATGGCTGAACGGGAGAGATTCTTGCCGTAGAAGTTCCACACACGGTCATCCTCTGTTCCCAGACGCCATAGTCCAAAGCCTCCAAGGCCGTATTCTGTACCGAAGCGCATCGTGTTGAAGATGGTGGCGGCATCAGTCAGGAATACTCGATGAAGCACATTATTTTCATTATCAACGTAAGAGAAATCGAGGTTGTAAGTGTCATTGTCGAAGTGTACACGAGTCTCAGCATCCAGTGCTGTTGATATGGCTTGATTGAAGGATACTGTTTGTCCTCCATCCTGTGGTGTCCAATCATAGCCGTACGCGGCCAGACCAAGAACAAGTTTGTCATTGGGAATATTGCGCGCGGCCCAGTCTGTGGCTTTTTCTATCCACCGCTGACTACTTATAGGGCCGGCATCACTTCCTGAGTTGTGTTCATCGTAGGCCATTAAGAAAATGTAGTCATTGTATTTCGCAAGATTCACTATGTCATAGTCTTCATTGAATGGTGCTACATCTTGCGTGACATATAGGCCGTTGGCATGAAAGGTTGTAGAGAGTTCACGGACAAAGTTGGTGAGAATCGTGTTGTCTGTTATCTGTAAGTCTTCCAAGTCGATGTTGATACCGGCAAACTTGTTCTTCTTGCAGATGTTAGTGAGCTGGTTGATAAGGCCTGTGCGCTGCTTGGACGTCTGCATGATTTTCATGATGGCATCCGAGCGGAATTTCTCTCCATAGTTGTTGGTCAGCATTGGCATAATTGGAATCCCAGTTCTGCGCATCTGTGCTAACGCACGAGTATCAATCTGCGTCTCAAGGCGATTGGTCTTTGGATTTAGAAAGAACCATTCAGGCATGATGAGATTAAGATGAGGCAGATTCTTTTTGAGAGAAGAGAAGGCACGTTTATCCCAGTTTACATACCAAGCTGCGCGAATTCCGATTTCCGGGCGGGTCCATTCCGCCATGTATTTAGACGTCAATGAATCTCCATGTCCCACAAAGCGCTGACGGCGGGAATTGATGCGTGCATCATTGGAGTGCATCTTGGCATCAGTGATGTAGTCGCGGAAAGATTTGTATTCTGTAGCTGTGGAATTACTTTGAAGAGCGGTTTGTCTGCTGCCACCACACTGCGATAATCATGATGGAAAAGAAGATGTGGAGAATCTTCAAAAATAAACATGGTAACAAATATCAGCACCAGGATAGCCACAAGGGTAAGCAGTACTCTAAACGACCATTTAAACCGATTCCACCGTGAACGAGAATCTGTTTGAAACACTTGTTTCTCCATAAATCAGAAATTTCTTATAACCTGAATATTCTGTCTGCAAAGTTATTTCGAATGCAGGTTATCTGAAGAATTGAAAGTGAAAAAAATAAGAATAATTTCTCGTTGATGTGTTTTTTGTAAAGTCTGATTTAGAGAAGGCTGATATTACTTCCAATAAGCAGCCTGTTTGTTTGCATTTTTTCATCTCCAGTTCTGCTTTACGTGTGGCTTTCAGAAAAACTCTCATCTATTCGGCAAACAGAGAAAAACTTCTCCGAGGATTGAGGGCTTCACAGTGGTCAATCGTCGAAGAAGTTCTACGAGAAAACTTTTCATACACGAAAAATTCTCACACTCATCTCATCAGTATTTAAAGTATTTTCATTCTCCACGTTAGTCCAATATCAAAATACGATTGTTTGGGACGTACCACGGCATGGGGCGTGGTGTTGTGTCCGAAAGCATAACTGTAGTTGGCGTGTAGGCGGACGCGGTCGTCCTTGAGTGGGAAAAATTCCACACCAGCACCTACGCGTGTGATTTCTGTTCCTTGATTCAGGCCGAGATCCTTATCGGTGTGCGTGCGATTCACATCGTAGCTGGCTTTGGCAAAGGCACTGACCATCGGCGAAAAGCGATAGGCGAAGCGGCTCATAATGGAACAGTCGCGGAAGAATACCGGTTGACCCGATGCAGCGCGGTTCATGAAGTCGACGTCCCATTCGATGTGGCGCCCGATATTGAAGCGATTGCCCAAACAAAGATAGGTGATGTATCGACCGGGAGCGTAAGCCATTAGGTTCAGAGACGATGAACTGTGGTAGAAACCATGATTGCCATACCATACGAGGTTGAAGGCATACATCTCGCCCGCTTCTCCATTCTTTGCTTGTATTGTCGGCGGAAAGGGCTTTCGCACACCTGTGCAATGAACTTGTCGTTGCCTTTCTTTGTGGAAACTATCGCGTTGACGCCCCAGTTATAGCAAGGGAAGTGGTAACAGAACTCCCCGAGCTGATACACATCTATTGGGGCGGGATCAAATTCCCAACAACCTGTTAGTACCACCCATTTTCCAGCCATCAACGTGAGGCGTTCGCTGGGCGAATACGCCATATAAAGCCAGTCCGTGGCATCAAAAAAGTTGTAGTCGCGATTGATGCCGTTGAGGCGCTGTCTGTATTTATAAGAAAATTTTTGACCAATACTGCCTTGTAGGTACACATCAAGCATTTCACCCTTGAAACCTGAGGGGGCTTTCTGGTACTGGCCATCAACGTATTCTCGCTTATAGTCACCGCGGGCTTCGAGGCGCATGCTGATGGGCTTCTCCTCTTGCGCGAAGAGCGAAGAGGCGAGGAGCAATGTTAGGATAGTGAAGGTGGTTCGCATTTGTGTAATTGAGATATTAGAGAAGGGAGGGGGATTGCCCCAAACTAAGATAACGCAGTAGTCCCCTATTTCTGGAAGCTGTTTTATTCTTTCTGCTGTGTGACAAGTTTAAGCTGTGGCCACACTTGTTTGTTTATTCCTGTTGTTGAATCAGTGGCATTTTTCTTTGCAAGCCTGCTTTCTGCTCATAGCTTGAGCACGTTTGTCGTTCCAAAGTCCCATGATGGCACTTACCTTGTCGGCCGCCATGAAAGATTGAATGTTTTCCTTGGCCATAAAGTCAATCAACCGCGCATAATCATCTTGATCGAGGATGATTTTGAGTTCCATCTTTTCTTTCTTGCTGTAGCCCCCAATCACTCTTTGCAGTGTCACACCACGATGAATGTAGCCTGTGACGAAATTGATGATTTTCTCGTATTCATCCGTGATGATGTAAACGCGGATTTGGAACTCATCTCTCCCATGAAGTAGGTCACGATGATGCCGTTGAGCCACGTTCCCAAGAGGCCTATAATGACCAGTCCCACATCGTTGATGAGGAATGCCGTGCAGCAAATGGCGCCTCCCGCAATGCTGACCGCTGTGCCGAGGTTGATGTGCATGTATTTGTTGACAATTTTTGCCAAAATGTCCAACCCGCCCGTTGAGGCATTGATGCTGAAGAGGATGGCTTGAGAGGCACTCAAGATAAGCACAAAGCAAAGGAGGTCGAACCACGGATCGGCGATGACTTGCCCTGTTCCGGCAATGGTTGTGGAGAAGAGAGAGATTCTTGCATCGGGAAGAGCCAGGAGAGCAGATCTATGAAGGGGCCCAGAATGAGGGCTGTATAGACCGTCTTTGCTCCAAACTCATTGCCAATGAGTAGGAAGGAAAGCACCAAGAGTATGGCGTTGATCACAAAGATAATGTTACCGACCGAGAGGATGGGAAACAATTTGCCAATCACCAGCGAGAGTCCTGTGATGGAACCCACAATCAGTTTGCTCGGAATGAGAAAGAAATAAACGGCAATGGACGCAACAAACATTCCGGCCGTCATGATGAACAGTTCCCACCAGAATTTCTTCGTCTTCAGTAGTTTGCCGAAGTCTTGTGCCAGTGCAAAAAGGCGCTCGCCTATTGTTCTCTTTGCTACAACTTCGTTTTCCATAATGTAAGTAGTTTGGGTTAAAAACTGTGTTAGTTTTACCTTTAAGGGACTTAATGAGGCTTATATGCCAAAGGAATGTTTCCTTTTGTCACTTTGCCTGTTGCAAACATACGTACGCTTTTGCAACAAAACAACAAAAAAAAAGATGCGTTTTTTTATATTAATATGTTATAAAACATATTTACTCACTCTTTTTGGAGGGTAAAAAGAGTAGTTTTTATTGATTCTGTACCTCTATTTCGGTGTTTTGGCACACTTCAGCAAAGCGGAAGCACATGGGCAGATGGTCGTTGATGATGCCGATGGCTTGAAGGTGAGAATAGATGATCACTGTCCCAACAAATTTGAAACCGCGTTGCTTCAAGTCTTTGGCCACAAGGTCGGAGAGGGCGTTGCGCGTAACGGGCGTATGAGCATGAGAAGGATAAACAAAAGTTTTACCGTTTGTGAACGACCATATATAATGGTCGAAGCTGCCGAACTCCTGCTGAATTTTCAGAAAGGCTTGTGCGTTGTTGATCATGGCTCTCACCTTGCGCGGCGAGCGTATCATGCCCTCCGTTTGGATGATGCGCTCCACATCAACCTCTGTGAAAGTGGCCACTCGAGCAGCATCAAACTGCGCAAAGCAGCTGCGCAGAATTTCGCGTTTACGGAGTATTAACTCCCAGCTCAGTCCGCACGACATACATTCCAGCACTAGAAATTCGTAGTGCTTACGGTCGTCGTGAACCGCCAGTCCCCATTCTTCATCGTGATAGCGTTGGTAGAAATCTTTCTCTAAGACTTTGCCCCATGGGCAGCGTTGCTTCTCCATTTTGTGCGTTTTGCGCAAAAATACATTGTTTTCCTCTTCTGTTGTGTGCTTCCTGTAACTTTCTTTCCACTTCAGAGCGCGGGACAAACGGAGGAAAAGCGTAACTTTGTGCTTGTAAATCAATGAATGTTTCAGTCTTTTAATTTTTCGGATATGGAAAATCAAGTGTTGAAAGCGCTCAAGGAGCGCCGCAGCGTAAGGAAGTATAAAGCAGAACAAATCACCGATGCCGAGCTCACAGCTGTACTCGAAGCGGGCACTTATGCAGCCACGGGCAAGGGCCTGCAAGACCCCTGGATAGTGGCTGTGCAGAATGAGGAGATAAAGGCACAACTCATTCGGATGAATGCTGAAGTGATGGGCACAAAGGGGAATCCTTACTATGATGCTCCGACACTCGTGCTGGTCTTTGCTTCTAATCCAGAGCAATGGCCCAACGCGGTGCAGGATGCCTCTCTCGTTTTGGGCAATATGATGCTGGCTGCGCATGCGGTGGGTTTGGGTTCGTGCTGGATAAATCGCGAATTGCAGATGTTTTCTACCGATGAGGGCAAGGCGCTGATGCGTCGTTTCGGTTTGCCCGACGGACTCATCGGAGTAGGTGCGCTCTCTTTGGGCTATGCCGATGGAGAACCGCGTCCAGCAAAAGCGCGCAAAGAAAACTATTATCGCATCGTGAAGTAATTGCTCCCGTGAAAGGAAACCATGGTCGGTTTTCTTTCTCCTTGCAATCATCATACAATGGTTTGCGGCGGGTACAGATATCTTTTTCGTTGAGAGCTATGAAGGCTCTCAAGGAGGAAATATCTGTACTCGCCGCAGGTGTTTCTATTTAGCTTGTGGCTACATCTCGAAGAAGCGTTCGAAGGCTTTGACGCAGTATTCGTGATCTGCCACGCTGCCCGTTTCGCGACAACTGTGCATGGCCAAAACAGCATTGCCCATGTCGACACCACGGAGAGGGAGCGAAGATGCTAAGATGTTGCCCAAAGTGCTACCGCCTGCCACATCGCTATGATTCACAAAACGCTGGCAAGGTACGCCTGCTTCCTCGCAAATGCGGGCAAAGACGGCCGCTGTGACGGCATCGCTGGCGTATTTCTGGGCTGCGTTGAACTTGATGACTGGACCTCCGCCCAACTGTGGGTGATTTGTTGGGTCGTACTTCTCGTTGTAGTTGGGATGCCAACCATGGGCGTTGTCGGCCGAAATCATAAATGCTTGTTCGATGGCTTGATAGAATGCTTCCTCCGAGCCACTCTGCGCGAAACAGATGCGCTTCAGCATCGATGCCAAGAACGGACTTCCAGCACCTTGCTTGGTCTGCGAACCCGTTTCTTCGTTGTCGAAGATGGCCAAAACTTGCGTTGTGTCGGTGGCAGGAGTGTGGAGTAGTGCCGTTAGTCCGGCGTAGCACATAGAAAGGTCGTCCAAACGGCCAGAAGAGATAAACTCGTTGTGAACTCCGAAGGTGCACGCGGGGGCAGTATCGGCCAAGTAGAGATCAAAGTCGAGGATGTCGCTGCGGTCCACGTGTTCTTGCTTGTTCAGTTCCTCCACGATGACATTCATAAGGAGATTTCCGCGTTCCAGTTCGTTGCTGATGATGCCGAGTAGGGGAAGCACATCCTTTTGCCGAGAGAGTTTCACGCCGTCGTTCACTTGTCGGTTGAAATGAATGGCCAAATTACTGATTTGCAGCAAGGGGCGCTGAATGTGAATGAGCATCGTTCGCGGATGTAGGGCATCGCTGCCGCGTAGGATTACGCGACCTGCAAGCGTCAGCGGACGATCGAACCATGTAGACATGATAGGGCCGCCGTAGACCTCTGTATTGAGTTTTACGATACCTCCTTCGCAGGTCATTTCAGCATTGGGCTTGATGCGGAACGTGGGCGAGTCACAATGGGCACAAAGCAAGCGGAAACCAGCTTCTGCCAATGGGCGCGCGCCTATTTGGAAAGCGTAGATGGAAGAGTCGTTTTTGGTGACATAGAAGCGATCTCCAGCTTTTACACTGCCCAGAGCTTCGGCAGGGTTGAGATGACGATAGCCAGCCTTATCGAGTTCGGCCGCAATGTTCTTCACCGCCAGAAAGTTTACGGGCGATGCATCGAGAAACTTCAGAAGGGAATCAATCATAGTATGCCTTTTCTATTTGTTATTATTTTGTTTGACATTTGATGTAGCGAAGTTACGGAAAAAGTTTAATTGCTGCTCGCAAAAGTTCTCGAATCCGTATACATCTTTATTCTGTTGGCTTATTGTCTGCTTTTTTCAGCCATCAGCCCAATTTCGTTTTTCGTCAGTCCAACAAAAAAGACCACTCCTAAAGAGGTGGTCTTATATACTTATATATGTGTCGGCAGATTAGATACCGAGCTTCTTGCGGATGTCCTTGGGGATAGCGTTTGTTGATGAGAATGTTCATCGTCTTGTAGGCAACATAAGGTTTGCTTGCGTAGAAGCTACCTTTGTAGCGGCCGTATTCGCCCCAGCTATTCTTCACCATGAAATATTCCTTACCTTGGGAATCCTTAGCAAGACCATAGATAACCATACCGTGGTCGTCCGTAGTTTCCCAATTATCGTAAGCAGTCTGACGAAGTTGCTGTGTGATAGTCAGCTCATCCTTGCTGTCAGCTTCATTCATATGCTTGCCGTTTGTTCCCATCCAGCGAGCAGCATCAGAACCCGTCAAGTCGTTCTTGTAAGACTTTGCCGGAACTGTTGCAATGCCGTTGCGGCTGAAACCTGTTTCGCTGACGTCGGCACCCCATGCAAAGGTGTAGCCATTGCGGACAGCGCTTTCCATCACCGTCATAAACTCGTCCAGCGGCAAGTTGTAGCTCTCTGCCCAGCGCCAGTTGTCCTGCACTTCAATAACGAATTTGCTGTAGAAAGGATGGTGCGTGAAACTTGTCAGACTTACGTAGTCATCGAGGTTAAGTCCGAGGCTCTTCTGGAAGCTTTCCGGCGTGTAGCTCTTGCCTTTGTAAGTAAAGGTCTTGGGGAGTTCACCGAAATAATTTGCATAGATATTGCTCAGCGTAGATTTCCACGTGAGAGGTATCTTCTTCATTTTGCTATTTGCAATGGACTTAACGTAAGCGCTGGCCTGTGCGTCGAGCGTATTGAAGTTGAAGAGGCTATCTCCGTAGAGACTACCAGGGAAAGGCATTGCCTCTTGAGGAACAATTCCATAGTGACGCATACAGTAGAGAACGTCGTAGAAAGAACCACCCTCTGACTGAAACTTACATCGCCGTGCATACGGATAGCCTTCTCAGCGCGGTCCATATAAGTATGGTAAGCCACAAAGCTCTCGCACAAATCATAAGTGCCCTTACCAAGACGGAGAAGTTCTGCCTCGAAGAACCCGAGAGAACTATAATCCCAGCAAGTACCCGACTGATTCTGGTCCTTGATTGAGGTAATGGGGTTGGCTTTCACTACGGTAAACTGTACCGTGTCATTCTTGGCCGCTGCTGGCTTTCTTGAGCGACCATTGTTCCTGGGAGCAGCATCATTATAGCTGCAAGGAGGAGATTTTTGTTCATATAAAGATAAATTTTAATTGTATGTGCATGTTGATGATGCCGCACTGGTTAGGCGGCATCATTGAGGTGTCCCATGATGGGAGAGAATAAGTGGAATTTTAGTCTCTGTTAGCGAGGAATTCCTCCACTTCGTCCACGTGGTAAGGTATGCGATCCTTTCCTAAGAAACGGCAACCGTCGACGGTGACTAAGACGTCGTCTTCGATGCGTATTCCGCCGAAGTCTTTGTACTCCTCAACCTTGTCGAAGTTGATGAAATCATCGTATGTGTGCTGAGAGCGCCACAGGTCGATGAGGTCTGGGATGAAATAGATGCCCGGTTCGTCGGTGACAACAAAGCCTTCTTCGAGGCGGCGTCCCATGCGCAGACAGTTAGTGCCGAATTGGTCGAGATTTGGACGGGTTTCGTCGTCGAAACCAACGTAGGTCTGGCCCAGTCCCTCCATATCGTGAACGTCCATGCCCATCATGTGGCCCAGTCCGTGAGGCAAGAACAGCGCGTGAGCTCCTGCACGGAGAGCGGCTTCAGTGTCGCCCTTCATTAGGCCTAACTCTTTCAGTCTGTTCGTCATGAGTCGGCACACATCGAAGTGTACATCCCACCAGCGAACACCAGGCTTGGCCACATCGAGAGCTAAGTCGTGGCAGTCCACCACAATCTGGTAAATATCTTTTTGTTTCTGCGTGAAGCGGCCGCTAATGGGCGTGGTGCGCGTGTTGTCCGAACAGTAGTGCTCGTTAGTCTCTGCGCCCGCGTCGCAAAGCATAAGGCGACCGGCCTCAAGGGCGCGCGGCGACGGATTGCCGTGCATGATTTCCCCGTGCATAGTGACGATGCTCTGGAACGAAGGTACAGAACCGTAGGCCATAGCGATACCGTCGATAGTGCCTCCGATGAATTGCTCCGTCACGCCCGGCTTGCAGAGACGCATCGCCGTTGTGTGCATTTTATAACCAATGACAGCAGCGCGTTCGAGCTCTTCGATTTCTTCTGCCGTCTTCTTGCTGCGTTGTTTAACAACCGCCTGGATGAGAGGCAGAGAGGCAGCCGCACGCTGTTGTGACGGATGGATATGCAGCAGATCCATGATTTGAATCTGCGTGTCGTAGCGATAGGGCGGGAGGAAATGAACCTTACGTCCTTGTTTGACGGCTTCGTCTACGATGTCGGCCACGCGGCTCATAGGAGCATGATTGGGAACACCTGCTTCCTGCGCCAAGTCGCCCACCGACTGTACGCTACCGTACCACACAATGTCGTCGATATCAATCTCGTTGCCGCAAAGAACCTCGTAGTCCGTGTCGGCATCCATGACGCCAACCAGTCCTTCGCGGTGCTGTGCGAAATAGTAGAGGAACGCGCTATCCTGCCTATACTTATAGGCGTTAGAAGGATAGTTCATCGGTGCATCATTATTGCCAAAGAGCAGAATGATGCCGTCGCCCACGAGCTTCCGAAGTTCCTGGCGGCGCTGAACGTAAGTCTCTTTGCTGAATAACATAATAGTATAAAATAGGTCTCTATTGAGCCTCCTTAATTTGAATAAATGTTTCTCCGCAAAGATAAGACTTTTTTCTGAAAAGTGCTATCTTTGCAAGACTTTTTCGCATTCATTTTACAAATGAAAGAGTCTGTAAAAGATTTTCCTAATTTTATTGATGTCGTTTCGCTATCTATAGTGTGGCAAGGCAGAGACTTTCTTTGCTCGCATAAGCCTTTCTGTGTGAATGTATATACTTGTTTTTTTCTCCTTATATTGTCTTTTCTGACTGCTACTTTTTGCGTTGGAAAACACCCTAATTATGCTTGCCTTTCTCTATGAAACTCCTCATATTTAATCCTTCTCACGACGAAGCTTTGGCTTCTAATTCGCCTTATTATTATCCTTCGAAAGCCGCGCGCTTGCAGGCTGAACGCTTTGCGGGACAGCGGTTTCCATGGGCTAAAGATGGGGATGTTTGCTGGACTCCTGGCGATACCGTGGATTGGGAGGCTATCACGGAGATTCAGCCTTGGGGCTGGGACCCTTTACTTCGCCATCAGTTGGTGCGAGCAGGTGCCCCCGAACGCCTATTGCCTTCGGAAGAACAAATACAGCGAATTCGTCAACTCAGTTCGCGGCAAACGGTTGTTACGCTCTTGCCCTTACTTCGCACCGATGTGGCAGAAAGTTTTGGTAAAGCGCAGTTTTGCAGTTCCTTTGGAGCCGTGGAACACACGTTGCAAAGTTGGGGAGAAGTGGTACTGAAATCGCCGTGGAGCTGTAGTGGGCGCGGCGTGTTTAGAGTTAATGGCCTGCTCACCGAAGCCCAGCAAGGGCGCGTTCGTCGGATTTTGCGCGAGCAAGGTGGCGTTGAAGTAGAACCTTTTTATGCGCATGAACAAGATTTTGCGATGGAATTTTCTTACCGAGATGGGCAACTCCACTATGAAGGTCTCAATGTTTTCCAGACTACTCCTTCGGGGCAATATCTGTCCAATCTTTCGCCCGAACTCTTGCGCGTTTCGCCCGATGTGCTCGCCGCCGTGCGCCAAAGCCTTCAGCAGCATCTTCCCCCCAATCCTCGGTGAGGACTATGCCGGTCCGCTCGGCGTTGATATGATGCAGCAAGCGGGCAAAGTGCATCCCTGCGTGGAAATCAACCTCCGGCGAACGATGGGGCAGTTTTGAACTGCGTGCTCTTTGGGTTTGTTTGAGCAGCATCTTATAAGAGCTATTAACCGTCCTTTTCTTTTACATTCTCTCTTGCTGAAATAGAAAGGCAAGTGCCTACCTTTTCATCGTCTTCCTTATTACCTCGGCCAATACTATAGGCGCGTTGGCCGACATCCTTATTGTGCTGGCTGATACAATAAGGAAAACGGCGCAGTCTCTCATCGTATTTCTGATTTTTCTTGTCAGAAACGGATGGAGCGTATAGAGGGAAGTGGGACTTATTGGCGAAATCTCAGCTTTCGTTGTCCAACTGATGTACTTCCATAAGGAAGTCAAACGTTTCTCCTTGCAATATTTTCAAACAATTTATCGAAGTTGGATTTCGCGTGATTCTCAGGGGTGTAGAATATGTGAATTATTGACAAAATTAGAGGTGTATTATATTCTTTTCGTAGGTCTTCTTTTCTCCCTAAGAGAAGGAAACGGACAGCGTTATATTGCTCGGAGAGTAGGTATGTTCCCCCTTTTTTCTCTCATCAACGCCCTTTTTCTCCGAAAAAACTGTATCTTCGCGTTTATTAAATTAGAAATTACATGAAAAAGATTATTTCTTTCCTCTTCGTGCTTTTCGTTGCTGTTAGCGCGAATGCACAGTTCCGTGAGGGTACTAAGTACGTGAATGCCTCTCTGTCCAACTTAGGTTTTTCTTATAGTAAGGCCGATCGTTTCCGCTTCGGACTCCAGTTGGATGCAGGTTATTATATTGCCGACCGCTGGATGGTTCATGCCAATGCAGGTTATCAGCACACGAAAGCCGTTGATGATATCTTCGTTGGTGCAGGTCTTCGCTACAACATTACGCAGAATGGTCTCTTCCTTGGAGCTGGTGCCGAACTGTCACATCATACCAAAGGAAGCACCGACCTTTACATTCCAGCAGAGGTGGGCTATACGTTCTTCCTCAATCACTACCTCACCATTGAGCCAGCTGTTTATTACAAGATGAGTTTGAGCCACTTCGGCAATAACAGTACGGCCGGCGTTCGTGTTGGTCTGGGCTATTATTTCTAACATCATAAGTCCCCTTCCTGTGTGGCCCCTCGTAGGCCTACTTCGGAAGGGGTTTTTTATCTTTTATATATCATCATGACACAGATTTCAGAACTGGGAGAGTTTGGGCTGATTCATCATCTGACGGATAAGTTCGAGAACAAAAATGCTTCGACCATTAAAGGCGTAGGCGATGATTGCGCTGTGCTTTCTTATCCCGACAAGCAAGTGCTTGTGACGAGCGATATGCTTATGGAGGGCATCCACTTCGACCTTGTTTACACACCGCTGAAGCATCTTGGCTACAAAGCCGCGCAGGTGAATTTCTCCGATGTGTATGCCATGAACGGAACGCCCCGACAGCTCGTGGTGTCGATGGCCTTGGGACGTCGATTCTCTGTGGAAATGTCGAGGAAATATATGAAGGTCTGCGTTTGGCCTGCGAGCGTCATCAGGTGGATCTCGTTGGCGGCGACACTTGTAGCAGTATGACCGGCTTAGCTCTCAGTCTGACGTGTATCGGTGAAGCATCGGCCGAAGACCTTGTTTATCGCAGTGGCGCAAAAGAGAACGACCTCATTTGCGTGAGCGGTAATCTCGGAGCGGCCTATATGGGACTCCAACTGATGGAGCGGGAGAAGCGCGTCTTTGAAAGTCGCCCCGCACAGGATGCCGAAGCCGCGCAACCAGATTTTGCAGGGCGCGAATATCTCCTCGAGCGTTTCCTCAAGCCCGAAGCCCGTCGCGACATCGTGGAACGCCTGCGCGCTGCTGGCGTTCGCCCAACGGCCATGATGGACGTCAGCGACGGCTTGTCGAGCGAATTGCTCCACATCTGCCGTGCGAGCCATTGCGGTTGCCGTGTCTATGAAGAGCGCATCCCACTCGACTATCAAACGGCCGTGACGGCAGAAGAACTCAATCTGAATGTGACGACCTGCGCGCTTAACGGAGGCGAGGACTACGAACTGCTCTTCACTGTGCCGCTCACCGACCATGAGAAAGTGGAGCAAATGGAGGATGTGGCCGTCATCGGAGCTATCACGCGCGAAGCCTTAGGCCCACAACTCGTGGCACGCGATGGACAAGAGTTTGAATTGAAAGCACAAGGTTTCAAAGCGTTTTAAATGAGAGTAGCGATACGTTTTTCTCCGTAAAATCAAATAAGGGAACAAAGTCTCGGTCTGGCTTTACTATAGTGGAAATAGAGAATCGCCGGCTCGATGTTTTTGCGAAGAGAAAAGGGGAAACGCACCTTTGAGAAATGAAAAGGAAATTTCGCTAAGCACCAAGAAGCCCCTTCCGACTCCTTTTTGAAGGAGAAGAAGAGGCTTCGTTTTTATTATTTATTGTCCAATAAACTATAGTTATCTACTATCAACATTATGAGACACCTTCTTATTATATTCTTTTCCTTAACTTGCCTTACATCTTGTAATAATGAAAGAATAGAGGAACTCGAGGAAGAAAATCAACGTCTTCAAAATGAACTTAATGAAGCAAATGCTAAAATTGAAGATTATGAATCAAAATTAGACCAAATCAAGTCTGAAGCATCTGATGGATATGATGCAATAAGCTACTTTAATTGGAGTCAACCTCTCCAAGATGCACTTGATGCTTTCGAAAATATTCAGAATGAAGCCGATTATTAAATAAATCTATTACTGTACAAGAAAAATTCTCTTTTTAATTTATTTACATGTCTTAATTGATTCCGTCCTCTTTTTTCTGACTGGCCCATAGGTCTTATAGCTGCTTTTTCAGCCAGTCGCGCAGGACAAGGGCGTGGTTGTGTTGCTCGTCTTTAGCTCCGTAGAGGAGAGTGACATTGTGCTGCTGGAGTTGCTCGCGGCAGCGTTCTACAAAGGCTGGAGCGTTGGGGTTAGCATTGAGTTCGGCCGTATATTGTTCCGTGAAGTCTGGGAAGCGTTCCGGCTGATGATTGAACCATTGGCGCAAACTCGTGGTAGGCGAAATCTCTTTGCCCCAATAGTCGATGGCAGCTTTTTCTTTTGCCATGCCACGCGGCCAAAGTTTGTCGGTTAGGATGCGATAACCATCTGTTAGCTCAACCGGCGCATAGATGCGTTTTACAATAAGCTGATACATATTCTTTAAATTTTAAGAAACACTTATAAGTTCCAAATCGAAGATGAGCGTAGAGCAACCAGGAATATCTCCTGAGGAGCGCGTGCCATAAGCCTCAGAGTGGGGGATGTAGAGCGTCCAGCGGTCGCCAGCATGCATGGCGCGCAGAGCAATCTGGAAGCCCGTGATGAGATCACTCACGCGGAAGGCTTCAGGATAGCCGCGTTCCCACGCATCATCAAACACCTTGCCTGAGATGAGGCTCCCACGATAGTAGCACGTTACGATGGAGCGCGGCCCGACATCGCGCGTCCCGTCGCCCGACTTAGTGATGCGATACAAGATGCCGTGGGGCAATTCGTGGATGCCCTCTTCTTTGCGGATTTCTTCGAGAAATTCTTCGTTTTTGCGGCGATATTCTTTTTTGTTCATATTTTGTTTTTGGAAAAAATAAAGGGGCAGCTGCATAGGCAGGTTGCCCCATATAGTTGCAGGGAGAAGTCTGAAAAAGTTAGGGGAGGCGCAACAGTTGGAATAATTCTTCTGTCCAATCCTCGCCATTGACGGGCTGGAAGGTGGCTATTCCCAATTCCTGTGCAGCAGAAATGTTGTGGGAAGAGTCGTCGACAAATAGGAGTTCCTCGGGGTGTACGCCTTCAGCTTCGAGCACGCGGTGGAAGATTTCGGCCGACGGTTTCATCACCTTCATCTGATAGCTCAGATAGAGCGCATCCACATAGTCGGCAAGGGAATTTCCGTTGCCGTCAAAGTCCTTGCTCAAGGCCCAACCCATCATGAAAGGATTCGTATTAGAAAGGATAGAAAGACCATAACCCTCGCGGCGAAGGCGTTGCAAGGCCTCAAGATTGCGCTGCGGGAGTCCGTCGCAATAGCCTCGCCAAGCGTAGCTACAATCCTCGATGGTCACGGCGCGTCCGATGAGCAAACTCAGTTGCCAGCGGAAGTCCTCCGCCGTAATCTTACCTTCCTCCAGTTCGCCAAAGATGCCCTGCTGCGTGTAAGCACCCAGTCGTTCCTCCGCATCGAGCAATCCTATTTGCTTGAAGCGTTCCACGGCCTGTTGTTGGTTCTGTCGGATGATGACTCCTCCAAAATCGAAAGCAATCTTTTTGATTTTTTCCATTGTGTTATCCTTTTGTTTGTTGCGGCAAAGTTAGTGATTTCTTACCGAATGATTTTTTGTGCCAGTCGGTGCGCGCGTTGCAAGTCCTTCGGCGTGAGTGGGTGTTTCTTTGTGCCGCCTCGTTCCAGCGTTCCACAGATTCGGAAACCGCTCCATTTCAAGGATTTCTTTCAAGGCTCGCACCACGCCGCGCGTTTGATGGAACCAAATGTTAAACGGCCAGAATGTGGTGCTGGTGCTGACAATCGCCGCTCGCTTGCCTTTCATCAATCCGATGGGAATACCGCGTTTGTCTTCGTCCATCATTCCGTAGACGAGGCGGTCAAAGAGAATTTTTAATTCGCCAGGGATGTTGCCCCAATAGCAGGGCGCGCCGATGATGAGGAGTTCACACGCCTGCAGTTCCTCCAGCACTCGCACGGAATCGTCCTCGGGCAGACAGCAAGCATGCTTACTGCGGCAGTACATACAGCCCGTGCAGTGAGCCATTCGGAGGTCGGCCGTTCGGATGAGATGCACCTCTTTACCAGCTTCTTGCAGTGTGAGTTGCATTTCTCCCAGCATTTGCGCGATGAGTCCTTTGCGGCGCGGACTGGCATTGATGATGAGCACCCGCCCCTTGATGGTTTCCGTGGGGGCGGGGGAGCCATGGTTATCCTCTGACGGCATATTTATAGATTTGACGCGTGTGTGCCTCGTTGAGCGGAACAAAATTGCCCACCAGTTCGCCTTTGGTCACATGGAGATGACTGTTGATGAGTTCCAGGTCGAAGTTGTCGATGCCCAATTCAGCGATGTTTGTAGGCATTCCAATCGTGTGGAAATGCCTTTAAGCGCGCAATGCCTTCGAGCGCATCGGCTCGCTTGTCGGCCGTAGCAGGAACATTCCACACCTTATGTGCGTAGTGGGCCACTTTATCTACATTGTGGTCGGCCATGAATGTCAGCCAAGCCGGGAAGATAACTGCCAATCCTGCACCATGTGTGACACCATAGAAAGCACTGAGTTCGTGCTCAATGGCGTGTGACGACCAGTCCTCCTCGTTGCCCGTGCCACAGAGTCCCGTGTGCGCCAGCGTACCACACCACATCAGTGCAGCGCGCGCATCATAGTCGTTGGGACTTGCTAAGACTTTCGGCGTCACCTCAATGATGGTGCGTAGCAATGACTCACTCAGCGCGTCCGTCACTTCAGTGTGCGGCGTATTGGTGAAGTAACGCTCCTGGATATGTGCCATCATATCGACCGCTCCGGCCGCAGTCTGGTAGGGCGGGAGCGTCATGGTGAGTTCGGGGTTCATGATAGCAAACTTTGGGCGCAGGGCGCGCGGTGTTCGGAGGCTGATCTTTTTGTTTGTGCTCACTTGTGTGATAACGGAGTTGCCCGAGCCCTCACTACCCGCAGCCGGAATGGTGAGGACAACGCCCACGGGCAGCGCGGTCTGAATAATGGCCGTACCCGCATAAAAGTCCCAGAAATCACCCTCATAAACCAGTCCGGCCGCAATGGCCTTGGCCGTGTCGATAACAGAACCGCCACCAATAGCCAACAGCATATCGACCTGCTTTTCTTTACCTAAGCGGATGCCTTCATAAACTTTTGTATCTATGGGATTGGGTTGGATGCCACCAAAGAGCGTGTAGTCGACGCCCGCCCTACGGAGCGATTCCTCCACTCGGCCTGCCAAACCAGTGTGGACGATGCGTTCGCTACCATACACCAGCAATACGTGGCGGCCACCATACCGCGTCACCATTTCTCCCGTTCGCTCTTCCGTGTTCTTACCGAAGACGAACTCCGTAGGACTATAAAAATCAAAGTTGTTCATACCTATATTTCCTTGAAATAAAAAAGGCCTCATCCAGAAGGACGAGGCCTATGAGCGTTTTTATACTTATTTGACAACGACCTTCTTGCTCACCGTGGCATTTGCCGTGGTGACATTGAGGAGATAGACGCCAGCGGGCAAGCCGCTTAAGCTGATGGTTTCCTCCTGGCCTCGGCTGATACCTTGCAAGTTGCGCTGGTTCAGCAGTTGTCCACTCACGCTGTAAATAGCTATGTGGGCAAATTCTCATCGCTGTTGAAGAGAATGTTCCAAGCCTCGGGCTTCATGTTGATAGTGACAGGCTGGTTGGTATATTCCACCGGATTAATACCCGTACTATTATCCATAGTGAGAGCCATTTTGAGTCCTTCGTAAGCATCCAGTTTTCCGTAGCCAAACGTAGGCGTCCATGTGTCATTTCCGGTGTATCTGTCGTGGCGAGCCGTTTTTTTGAGAATCTCAACGATTTGTTCAGAAGTCAATTTAGGATTGGCTTGCATCCAAAGGGCGATTGTACCCGTAACTACCGGCGTTGCCATGGAAGTTCCGTTCATTGCACCATAGTAATAAGTCTTTCCATTGATAACCAGTTTGTGTGTCACTTCTTCCTGCAAATCGTCAAGACCATGATCGTATTGGTTGAAAGCAGAAAGTATGAAAGTTCCTGGGGCAGCAATGGTGGGCTTCATGATGGTAGAGTCGCCCAGCCATGGACCAGGACTGGAGAATTTCGCAATCCTACCTGGGGTATAGCCAGGTAGAGAGTATGTATAGCCTTCTGAGTTTGTGAAACGCGTAGAGAGGGTGTAGGCCGCAACGGAAATAGCACTCGGTACGTTAGCACCGCCTTCGCTACTGAGATATTTACTGTCACCTCTGAGGAAACCGCCTGCTGAGTTGTCAAATTCACCATATTCAACTTCCATCCAGCAGTGGACCTCGGCATCCTTTTGGCCCGTGAGTTCAACACCGAATTGTGCATCACTACCTCCGATAGATTCGATGGTAGCACTATTCAAAACGAAGGAGAAGAAGTGCTTGTTATTGTTTTGGTCGATGTCGTCATCGATACCTAAACCGCCTCCGCTAAGCGTAGAGATCTGGCTGTCGGTCAGATATGTTTTTCTACCATTATAATAGTAGAACGGACGGAAGGTTACATGCTTTTGACCGTCTGCGATAGTCTCCCAGCACTGCCCAATAAGAAGGGTGTTATTTCCCCTGTTCGGAGAGTCTGGCGTCTTTACAAGGAATGATTTCGATTGATTGTCGGCCGTGAACTTGTGATAAGTGTGGATGGGGTCTTCACCTTCGTTGCCCGCTGCTGCCACTAGAACGCCGTTGTATCGCTTAAAGAGGCGGTCCATTGTGCGGTCGTAAGTGGTGGTGCCATCGTGTGGGCCGCTCTGTGCGCCCAAACTCATGTTCACCACGAAAGGTTGTTTTTTTTGCTGCGCATATTGTGCTATAGCACGAACATCCTCCAGCATTTCTTTCTCATCGAATGAAGAAGAAATGAAGTAGAGGTCGGCGGCTGGAGCAATACCCTGCAAATCATTGCCGAGGTTGCGTCCACCAGCGATATTAGCAACGTGAGTGGCGTGTCCCTGTGCTTGCAGACCATCGCCTTGATTGGGAAGAACCGTTGTGGGATTGGCAGTCGTGGGCTTTGCTCCGCGTCTCCACCACATTTTTACGCGGGTTTCGTTCTTAGCGTTGGTGAAAGCTAAGTGCTTGGGATAGAAACCTTGGTCTATCACGCCGATGAGCACGCCTGTGCCATCAAACGGCGTGTCGAGATTGGTTCCTGCCTGCACTTTGTCGGCTCCAATGTCGTGACGGGCCTGCTTGAGCAGCGGACGGAACTTTCTCGAAACCTGCATGATGTTGATATCATTGCGTGTAGCGAGTTGCTGAATCTGTGCCGCAGTGAGCGTGGCCGAAAGGATGTTGTCATCAATAGCCGTCACATCGAATCCTTCAGCTTGGAGTTCTTTCTCCAGGGCTTCGGCGTTCTTCGCATCAATAAGGATGGAGAACTCTTCGGGTTGGGTGGCACTGATTCCGCGGGCTTTTGCCGCTGTGGCTTGTTTTACGAGGCGCTCCAGTTGAGTAGACATTTTGCTACCATTGCCGCAGAGGGCTGTCTGCGCCATTACTGAAGAACTGATTGTCAGACCAAAGGCTAACGTGCAAAGTATTTGTTTCTTCATTGATAAATATGACTATTTTGTTTATATGTACGCAAAATTAAAAAATATCCAGACACATTCCAAGAAAGGAGTGTCTGGATAGCTATTTTTTTTGCTTGTGGTGCTAATTATTTTTTATGCGTCATGATATTGAGTACGCAGCGGTCGGTTTCGTCCATAGCATCTGCACCGATAGAAACGAGGTTGCGGATACTTTGTTCCACGTCGTCGTCGATGATACCTTCCACGCTCGTAACATATTCGTTCTGCATAGCCAGCATAGCACACATCACGGCCGTGCTAACGCCTGTGGTGAGCTTCATCGCACAGCTGGGCTTCGCTCCGTCGCAGATCATACCCGTTAGGTTAGCAATCATATTCTGAACCGCGTATGTAATCTGTTGGTAGTTGCCGCCCATCAAGTAGGTGATGCCGCAGCTCGAACCCGTGGCAGCCACCACGCAACCACAGAGAGCCGAAAGCGTGCCAAGATGTTCCTTTATATAAATGACAGTGAGGTGCGAGAGCATGAGCGCTCGAATCATTTCTTCCTCCGTATTGTTGTTTTCGCGAGCAAAGACCACAATTGGATTGGTAGCACAGATACCTTGATTGCCGCTGCCGCTATTGCTCATCACGGGAATCATTGCTCCGGCCATTCGAGCATCGCAAGCGCAGGATGTGCTAGAGATGATGTGTGAGAAGATGCTGTCGCCCATAATTCCACGACCGATGGGGCGAGAAAGAATCTTACCCAACCGATGGCCGTAGTTGCCTTTGAGCGAAAGTTGTGCCGCTTTCTCATTGAGCTGGCGTGCTTCGTCGATAAATCGGATTTCCTCGAGCGGCGTTGTGGTTGCAAACTCATAGACTTTTTTGAGAGATAGCCCTGATTTCTTTCTTCACCTCATTGTTTCCCTGTTGCTGGTTTTGTTCATCTAATAATATGGTTCTGTCTGTTTTGAGGAGAGTGAAGCGAGTGTGTTCATGAGCTATGGCAGCTGTGGCCGAGTGGCCACCAGCTGTCACACATATTTCGACATAGAGTTTGTCGCATGCGTTTTGCGCCAGATCAATGTGGATGCGTTCTTCAGCAATGAATTTTTTCCCTTCTTCTACAGCCGCAGTGTCGACATCGCGAAGGACTTCTAAACCGTAGTCAGACTTTCCCACCAAGGCTCCGAGAGCGATGGCAATGGGAAGACCCACCATGCCGGTGTTGGGAATGCCTACTCCCATGGCGTTTTTTAGGATATTTGCACTCAGGTGTGCTTCAATGCGTTCTGGACGTTGTCCAAGTAGTTCCGTAGCTTTTGCCGTTGCCAGTGCCACGCAGACAGGTTCGGTACATCCGATGGCGGGTACAACCCAATGGCGTACCAAGCGGATGATTTTTTCGCGTTCTTGCGTATCTAACATAGTCTTTGTTGGATATAAAGAGATTTATGAGCGGGGAGGAGAAAGCCTTCCCCAGTACCTAGTTATATATTTAAGATTTCTGTTATTGCCCAAAGCGTTGTTCCTGTCCTCTGCCATAGGGCGAGTGGATGGCCTCTTTTATTGGCTCAATCCTTTTTTGCTTTTGTGCCGAGAGCTTGCACTCGGTACTGTCGCGGAGTCATTTTTTCCTCTCGATGGAAAGCCAAGTAGAAAGCTTGGCGAGAGGCAAAGCCGCAGTGCAGGCCTATTTCCTCCACAGATTGATCGCGGTAGCGAGGACTGGAAAGCATTTTGCGTGCATCGCGCAAACGGTAGTTATTCACTAGAGCGTTGTAATTGTCGCCCGTGTGTAGGGCCACCACCACAGAGATGTATCTCGGGTTGGTCTTCAGATCAATCGCCAGTTGACGGGCTGAATAATCTGGATCTCGGTAAAGTTTCTCCACTCCAATTTTCTGGATGATTCGAACGAAAAGCTGGTCGGCTATGTCATCTTTAATTCGAGCATAAGACAACTTCTCCGTGTCAATAGTTTTGGAGTTTGCCATAGTTCACTGTGTTATTATAATTTATGCAACAGGTATTTGTTAATGCAAAGGTATTGATTATATTTAAAAAAATCCACAAAAAGAAGATGTTTTTTTGAAATTTATTTTTTTCTGTCATAAAAAACATGTTTAATAACATGTATAATAGTAAGAGTAATAATGTGTTATGGTAAAATTTCGCAGGCAATAAATCTATTATTTAGCACTAAAAATATGTTGCGAAACATATAAACAAGGCCTTAAAGTCTTGTTTTCTGTGTTAAATGGCACTCAAGTTGTATTCACACCTTCCCCAATGACGCGGATTTTCTGCTCTATTGTGTCCTTAAATTCTTGCTATTCAGTGGAAAACGGATGAATTTAAACGCTTATTTTCTCGATTCTTCGAAATTGGACGACCATGCTGGTTCATAATGGCTTTGTGTAGGGAGAAAAATCTCTTTGCAGCGAACGAAAAATATCCTTATTGCGTTTTCAAATACAATAAGGGCGTCAGCTGACAGCCTTATTGTGTCAGCTGACGCAATAAGGCTATTTTTTGGTCTCTCAGAATTGCTCGTAAATAAGAAGAGGATGTGTGATTAAAGCTTTGTTTTGTAGTGGTTTATTCTTCTTTTGTGCTCAAATCGTCTATGCTCTCCCGAAAGGTAAAAAAGAAAAACTTTTCTGCACATATAGCTCATTCTTTGCTTTCTATATTTTCCTCTATAGTAGATGAGTTCTTTCCGTTTTTTTCCATTCCAGAAGCCCTTCTTTTGCTGGCTCGGGGCAAAATGTTAAATTTGCAGCGCGGGAGGAAAGTCCCCTTTATTTTTTCTATTAAAACACATGAATAATTCAACAAATCTGAAGCTCAAGCCGGTGGTGTTCCACCACTTCAGCCGCAAGTCCTATGCGCTCTTCTCCGTTCTGAAGCGAGAAGTGACGGTGGGCGTGCTGAGTGTGGCCACAGTCACAACGGCTTCCGCTGCCATTACGTTGTCCGACGTACGCCCCGTTCCAGCTGGGCGCATCGACACCGTAGTGCTAAACAGCGCCGAGGTAACGGCCTCGCGAGCTCCTTTGGCTGCTCAGGTAGCAGCCCGTCAGGTGACCACGTTGAGCCGCGCGGACATTGCGGCTGCGGGGGTCACGAGTGTGAACGACGTATTGAAACTGGCCGCGGGTGTAGATGTCCGTCAGCGCGGCGGTTTTGGTATTCAGACGGACATCAGCATTGATGGAGGCACTTTCGACCAAATCACGCTGCTTGTGAACGGCGTTCCCATCAATAATCCTCAAACTGGCCATAATGCGGCCGATTTCCCTGTTAATATTTCCGACATCGATCACATTGAAATCCTGCAAGGGGCTGCTTCGCGCATCTTCGGTTCGCAGGCTTTTAGTGGTGCCATCAATATTGTGACGAAGCCTCTGGGCGATGCTCTCTTCTTGAAGGCTGAGGGAGGTTCGTACGGTACGTTCCGCGAAGAATTGCGTTCCTCCCATCATTGGCAGCGCTTTAATATGACGCTGTCGCGCTCTATGCAGCGTTCGGATGGAGCTGTTGAAAATGGCGACTACAAGACCAACAAGGTGTTTTGGACAGGCCGCCTGAGCCTGCCGCGTTTTGTGCTGAAATCTCAAGCCAGTGCGTTGTGGAACGACTTTGGAGCTAACACGTTCTATTCTGCTGCCTTTCCCAATCAGTGGGAGGCCACGCGCCGCTTCATGGTAGCGCTGCAAGGCGAGTGGAGCGGGCGCATCCATCTCTCCCCACAACTCAGCTGGGCGCGCAATGTGGATCATTTCCAACTGATTCGAGGCACGAAGAAAGCTGAGAATTTCCATCGCGGCAACGTATTGAACAGTGGGCTCAATGCTTGGACCGACTGGGCTGCAGGACGTACGCTTCTCGGAGTGGAATTGCGCTATGAGGACATACAGAGTTCTAATCTCGGACTTCCCGTAGACTCGTCGAAGTTTGTCCGCGTCCACGGCCAGCGCAATAGCTTCTACACGCACCGCGACCATCGCACGAACACTTCGCTCTTCTTGGAACACACGTTGGTGCTGAACCATTGGACTTTCTCGGCAGGTGTCATGGGACAGACCAATACGAGCGTACGCGGCGGACTGCGTTTCTATCCAGGCGTGGATGTGGCTTACCGACCGATGCAGAGCCTCAAACTTTTTGCCAGCTTCAACCGCTCGATGCGATTGCCCACGTTCACCGACCTTTACTATAAGAGTCCGACACAGGAGGGCAACAAGGATTTGAAAGCTGAAGAGAATAGTTCGTTCCGTGTGGGAGCGGACTACGTTTTGAAAGGTTTAAGGCGCAGGCCTCAGCTTTCTACAACCGTGGAAATAACATGATCGACTGGGTGATGCGTTCGCCCACGGATAAGTTTCATGCCACTTCGTTCAACCTTGATAACGTGGGCGTTAGCCTACAGATGGATGCCGACCTCCGCGTGTTGCTCGGCCAGCATCAGCCGTTGGAGCGTTTCGCTGTGAGCTATGCTTATATCCATCAGAATCGCCGCGATGGAGAAGCTTATTTCAAATCCAATTATGCGCTGGAATATCTGCGCCACAAATTGGTGCTCCGACTCTCACATAATATATATAAGCAGTTGGGAGCCGACTGGAGTTTGCGCGTGCAGCGCAGAGAGGGCAACTACCTTGTCTATGAGAACCACAAGAGTACGGGACAGCTCCATCCCTACGGCACGCACGCTCTTCTCGACCTGAAACTGAAGTGGGCAGCAAAGAGCTGGACGGCTTACGTGGATATGTCGAACCTCACCGCAACGCGCTACTTCGATTTGGGCAATGTGCGCCAACCGGGCTTTGTGGTGATGGCCGGCGCAGATATTCGGTTGAACGACTTCAACTTTATGAAAAAAGTCTTCGGCCGTCCCTAAATTTTTCTCTCCCGACTTTCCTTCCACACAACAAAAGCCGCTGCAACTCTCTGAAGAGTGCAGCGGCTTCTTTTTATGTCGTTCGACGAACTGTTTACTTCACGTAAACTTTCTTGCCGTTCTGGATGTAAAGACCCTTAGTGGGAGCTTCAACGCGACGACCTTGGAGGTCGTAAGTAGCATTGGATACGCGAACCGCAGTATTGGGCGTTGTGATACCCGTATAGGTATTAGCTTCTTTTTGGTCGTAAGTCAGATCAAGACCAATGCCCCAGTTGAACGCATGGAATTTGCCATCGTTGTCAAACTGGAAGATGTTGATTGAGAGAGGCAGATCCTTGTAGTCCTTACCATTGTAGGAGAACGAAATAGCTCCATAGCCAGTTTGTCCATCAGACATTCCTTCAGAGATTACAGGTACTGGACTGAAAGCCTTAGTGCCCGTTGCGGAAGGACGCACACGAACCATCAGAGCCTGGTTGGCAGCGATGGCTTCTTTAGCAGAGAAGTGAACCACATAGATGGCAGCTTGCTGACCTTTTGCAGGGATGAGGGTTACCTTATCGGCTGTCAGCTGAGCCTGCAGAGGCTCACTGGCCGGACGCCCGTTTTCAAGTGGAACAAGGTCTACGGCAACATCAGAAGCCTTCACCTCTTGTGTACCATCAGCATAGAACATAGCTTCACCGCCTAAGATGTAAGCCGGTGCAGAGCTGTTGAACAAGAAGAGCTCATAGGCTGCTGTCACCTTCAGCTCTTGGTTGCCAAATTTCTTACCGAAAGTTTGGTGATATTGCTGTTGGCTTTATCGCTGTTAAAGCCGAAGTAGTCGCTGATATTGATAGTGCCAGCCAAACGGCGTACGTCATAATTTACAGAAGGGTAAAGCGTTTCTCTGCGCAATGCGCCACCGCCGTAAACAACAATATTTCCCAGTGAGAATGTATCTGCTGTTGTTTTAGCGTTGAGTGGAGACGAACCCACCTTGCTGCTGCAAATGAGCTGTGGGGCGGGCAGTGCAACAGCAGGATATGTAACGGTCAGCACAGAGTCTGTACCACCCTGAATCTCCTTCGTGAGATAAGTGTACTCTTGTTGATCTTCAGTGACCTTTTGTGCAGGATCAGCGTACAGCCATTTGCATTTCTCTCCCACCATGATGCCTTGGAAGGAAAGGGCTGTGTTGGCTGGTGCAATGAGGTAGCCTTGGTACGCGTTAAACTGGTTGTCGGCTCCAGCCCAGAAGCAGCCCGCTGGACGTGCGTAGAAAGCGGAAGGAGCAGTGGAAGTGATGCGGGCACCCATCTTGTTGACTTGGAGCGCCTTTCTTGCTTTGTTCACAGCTTTCTGGTTGAGCGACAGAGTAGTCACTGCGTTACGGCCACTAAGGTTCACCTCTTGGAGCTGGGTTTGAGCCGTAGAAGCAAGGCCGAAGGCTGCGAGAGCCGAAAGGAGTAAAGTTCTTTTCATAAGCGTATGTTTAGATTATAAAAATATAATGAGTTGTTTCTTAGCTTTAGACAGACAAACGCCTGTTGGATTGATGGAGCGAAACTAAACCTTTTTTTTGAAGAATGCAAGTTTCAATAACCTTTTTTAATAAATATGTGGGAAAATACCTCGTTTTAGCTACCATAACTGATAAAACTCGGTCTTCTTCCTTTCTCTTCTTAAACATGCGTTTTGTGTTGTTCGATGTATTAAAAAAGGAGAAGGGCAGATAGAAAGTGAAAAATATCCTTATCTTTGGAGCGAAGAAAACTCCTAATTATGAAGAAAATAGCTTTAGCCTTTTTGGCTGCCGCTTTGAGTTGTGCAGCGATGAGCCAGACAAGCGACCTGGCTTCCTATGTCAATCCGTTTATAGGTACGGGCGGACACGGCCATACGCACCCTGCAGCCGTTGTTCCGCATGGTATGATTCAGCCGGGCCCCGACACGCGCCACCATGGTTGGGATGCTTGCTCGGGCTACTACTATGAAGACAAAACCATCAATGGTTTTTCTCAAACGCGTTTGAGTGGTACGGGCTGCGCCGACCTTTCCGATTTCCTGCTGATGCCTTTCACTGGCACGGCCGATTTGGCGCATGTGGGCGAGAAAGGTGGAAAATATCGCTGCCCTTTGCTTCTGAATTCAGTCATCAGCAGGAGAGTGCAACGCCGGGCTACTATTCCGTGTTTCTCCAACGTTACGGCATCAAAACAGAGATTACGTCGACGGAGCGAACGGCTCTGTATCGCTTCACCTACCCCGAGGGGAAAAACGCGGGTATGATTCTCGACCTCGACTATAACAACCAGAATCAGTATATGCTGGAGTTCGACTACGAACAGTTGAACGATCACACGATGCGCGTATTCCACCGCTCGTTGGGTTGGGCCTATAATCAGCCTATCTATGGCATTTTCGAATTTTCTCAGCCTTTCACTTACGAAGTAGTACGCGACACCGTGCGCGAAGCCAATCGCGACTATCCTTGCTGCAAGCTGGTGCTCCATTTCAAGGACGTGCCAACCAACACGAAGCAGTTGCTCTGTCGCGTGGCCCTTTCTTATGTCGACTACAACGGCGCACTGAACAATCTGCGCTGCGAGCAACCCAGTTGGGACTTCGACGGGACCCGCGCTGCTGCACGTGCGCTCTGGAACGATGAATTGAGCAAAATACAGATTAAAGACATGGCCGACAATGCCGATTCTGTTCGCCAAATTTTCTATACGGCCCTCTATCACGCCCAATTAGAACCGATGCTCTTCAGTGATGTCGATGGTCGCTATTTGGGGATGGACCTGAAAGTGCACCAAGGATTGCAGGAAGATCCGATATACACGGTGTTCTCTCTATGGGACACTCACCGCGCTTTGCATCCGCTCATCAGCATCATCGACCCCGCGCGCAATGAAGCCTACATTCGCAGCCTTATCCGCAAGGGCGACGAGCTGGGAATAGTGCCGAAGTGGGAGTTGGCAGGCAACGAGACGGCTTGCATGATTGGCTACCACTACGTGTCCCTCGTGGCCGATATGTACACCAAGGGCTACCACAATTTCAACCTTCAGCGCGCCTATCGCCATGCACTGCGCTGCGCTGAATACGACACAACGGGCATCGCTCCAGTATTCCCACGTTGGAAGATGGAAGAAATCGAACCTTCCGCCAAATACTACAAGAATACGCAAGCCTACATACCGTTCGACAAAGCCAGTGAGAGCGTGGCGCGCGCCTTAGAGTTTGCTTACAATGATTGGTGTATCAGTCAGCTGGCTGAGGCTGTGGGCGACACGGCCAATGCGCGCCGCTATCAGCAGTTCGGGCAGGCTTATCGTCAATACTTTGATGCTAAAACGGGCTTCATGCGCGGCAAGGACTCAAAGGGAAACTGGCGCACGCCTTTCGACCCCGTGAGCAGTACGCACCGCATGGACGACTATACAGAGGGCACCGCGTGGCAGTGGACTTGGTTCGTGCCGCAGGACCCCTGAAGGACTCGCCTCTCTCTTTGGCGGGCGCAAGAAAATGCTCCACAAGCTCGATTCGCTCTTTGTGATGTCCAGCAAGATGACCGGCGACAATGTCAGCCCAGATATTAGCGGCATGATTGGCCAGTATGCCCACGGCAACGAACCCGGACATGGCACGATATTCCTATATAATTATATGCGTGAACCTTGGCGCACGCAGGAACTCTGTGATAGCATTCTCTACGGCCTTTACTATGCCGGCCCGAACGGCCTAAGCGGCAACGAGGACTGTGGACAGATGTCGGCCTGGTACATACTCAACGCGATGGGCTTCTACCAGTTCTGCCCCGGTCGCCCTGTCTACACCATCAGTCGCCCCATCTTCGGCGAAGTGAGCATCTCTCTGCCCAACAATCGTCAGTTCACGGTGCGCACCATTGGCAACAGCCGTCAGAACAAGTACATTCGCCGCGTGCGCCTCAATGGCGTTGTCCTCACCGCTCCTTTTTTTACCCACGAACAACTCATGGAGGGCGGCCTACTGGAAATAGAGATGAGTGCTACTCCTACGAAGTGGGGCACAGATGCCAAGCCCGTGAAGCTCTATATGCCCAAGCGGCCGATAAAGCCCATAAAGCCGATAAAGCCCATAAAGCCCGCTCGCAATCGTTGAGCTTTCCCGCGTGGCGGATTTGTCCCATGGCTATCTTCAGCTCTGCAAATCACCACTTTTACCCTCTAAAAAATCCCTGCTCCAAAAAGGAGTAGGGATTTTCTTGTTTTTTGAAAAATCAGTGTATTTCTCTTCGTGGGAGAAGGGGAGAGGACTTTCTGTAGGATCGTGTTGTCACATTCCCACGCTGTCCAAAACTTGGTTTCCCAAGCGTTCTTGACCGATGCCTAAGTCCATGAATTTCATCAAGCTGCGCCAAGCAGCTTGCTTCACCATTGTGTTGTCAGAGCGGAGGTCCGTGGTGGTATGGTCGAGGTATTCAAGCATATCTCGGCGGTTGGGCACTTTCCTTTCGGTAAAGAGGCGGCCCAGCAACTGGTAGCCCACATAGCGGAACATAGGGCGTTCGTCGGCCAGCCATACGAAGGCACGTTCCGAAGCATAAGGCGTGCGCGAAAGCAGATGGAATACCAAATTGTCGGCCTCCTCAGGGAAGAGAATTTGTTCCACCCAAACATCGGCAAGGTCGGCCGGGAATTCCTCTACCGGCATCAGCATACCAGCCAGCAGCCGACATTCGCGAATGTTCTCTTTCCACAAAGCCGCCGCCAGTTCATAGGTAGTAGGCAGTTCGTGAGCATATTCCTCCAGACGTGGTTTCCACGCCGAAGTTCACTTTATAGGTCAAGCCCTTGTTGCGCATGGCTTGCGAGATAGGGCCGTTCATCATCGAATGGAGTGCGCACTTGATTTGGCGCAGTTGTTCTTGTAGTTCCATGGGTGCAAAGATACGATGAAAAGCCGAAAGAGAGCCACCTTCTTTTTGTCCGTTTTTGCAGGAAGGGAATATGTGTAAATAGAATAAGGGCGTCGGCTGACATCCTTATTCAGTCAGCTGACATCCTTATTGTATTTTCAAACGCAATAAGGATATTTTTGACCACTATTCTACAAGCGCATTTCCTTAATTCAGCAGGTTAAAACTCACTCTTTTTTGCAGAACGATGATAGTATTTTTCTTCCTTCTTAGTTTTTATTTACCTTTTTTGGGGTATTGTGTAAATAGCCACATCTTTGTTCTTTTGCACACGAAAATTAAAGCAGCTGAAATTTACTCAAATTTGGCTGAGAGATTGCGTAGGATAAAAGAGAATTAGACAATAATTATGATGAAGAACGAAAAGTTAAAACTCGTTTTAGGCGTGTTGGGTTTGGGGTTGAGTATGACAGCTTCAGCTCAAATCAATGCTGCCGATTCAGTGATGAATCATGTGAAAGGCAATCGCTTGAGTGTCGGTGGATACGGTGAAGTGGCCTATTCCCGCAACTTTATAGCGACAATGTTTATCGTTATGCCAATCCGGCGAAGTACAAGGACGGCAAGAGTCACGGACGTTTTGATTTGCCCCACGTAGTAGTTTATTTGGGCTACGACTTCGGAAAAGGCTGGAGCATGGGTTCAGAAATTGAGTTTGAACATGGCGGTACGGGTTCGGCTTACGAACGCGAATACGAAGAAGGTGGCGAATGGGAAGTAGAGACCGAGAAAGGCGGCGAAGTGGAGCTGGAGCAGTTCTGGTTGCAGAAGTCCTTCTCTCGTGCTTTCAACATCCGCGCCGGACATATCGTAGTGCCCGTTGGTCTTAACAACAGTCATCACGAACCGCTCAATTTCTTCACGGTATACCGTCCAGAAGGTGAGAACACTATTCTGCCCTCCACTTGGCATCAGACGGGTGTGAGCTTGTGGGGACATTATCGCAACTTCAAGTATGAATTGCAATTCCTCGAGGGACTTGACGCCATGCAGTTCGACCGTGACGGCTGGATTAAGAAAGGTCCTCACAGCGCGTTCGAGTTCTCTCCTGCCAGCAAATATGCCATGGCAGCGCGCCTCGACTGGTATGCAATGCCCGGTATGCGCTTAGGTGTGAGCGGCTACTATGGCCACTCCATCAACAATACGCTGATGAACGACGCCAATGAGAAACTCAAAGGTGCAGTTACGATAGGTAGCGTTGACTTTACGCTGAACAAATACAACTGGATTGTGCGCGCTCAGGCCACTTATGGACATCTCGCCGATGCCTATTTCGTGAAAACCCTCTCAGGACGTAGCACAAAGACCAGCCCTTACAGTACTTCAGAAGTGGGCAAGAACGCTGTAGCCCTCGGCGTTGAAGCTGGTTACGACCTCTTCTCACGCTTCGAAAGCTGCGCGCTAACGAGAAGAAACTGTATGTCTTCGGTCGTTACGACTACTATAACCCCTACATCCGCGACCATCGTCAAGCACCTTATCCCTATGAGGAAAGAAACAAGCTGACCTTTGGTTTCAACTACTATCCGCTGCCACAAATCGTTATCAAGGCCGACTACGGTGTACGTATGTTCAAATCGCCTTATAACAATGAGCCCAGTCTCAACTTTGGCGTTGCTTACGAGGGTTTCTTCCTCTAACGAAAGCGTGATTTCCAACAGACAAAATAATTCTTTTATATTACACAACAATGAAAAAGATTTTCATGTATGCTATGCTGTTTGCAGCAGCTAGTGCAACCGTTCTCGGTTTTAATTCTTGCAGTAGCGATGATCCCGACCATGTTCAGACGCTTACTGAGGAAGAAGGGTATCTGCAAAAGGTGCTTGGTTCTTACGTGGACAACACGATCAACCCCACTTATGCCAGCATGGCTAAAAATGCAGAGACTTTCTACGAGCAGATGAAGACCCTCCGCGATGCAGTGGAGAATGGTACAGCCACCCAAGCTATGGTAGACAAGGCTTGCGAGAGCTGGAAAGCTACGCGCGCTAACTATGAGATGAGTGAAGGCTTCTTGCTCGGTGCTGCCAGCGACTACAACATCGACCCGCACATCGACACTTGGCCCCTTGACCTTGACGGCTCTCCACAACCTCCTGTCAAGCCCCAACCTGCTGAAGAATATCACTACCACTGATGACGAAGCAAACATCGAGTACGCTCACAACAACCTCAACCAGAACCTCCTCGGTTTCCACGCTGTTGAGTTCGTTATCTTCCGTAATGGCGCTCCTCGTAAGGTTTCTTCTTTCAACAGCGGTAACGACAATTTCAACGATGGCGTTGACTTCACGGACATCAATGCACTTGATGAGCTGAAGTATTCTGTTGCAGTTGCAGGTGACCTGAAGTATTCTATCTTCGAACTCGAAGTGTGCTGGGCTGGTGGTACAGAAGCTCACAAGAAAGCTCTCGAAGCACAAGAGAGAAAAACTTCAATGCCCAGCTCTACTATCACTTACGGCGAAAACATGAAGAAAGCCGGACAGGTAGGTAGTCTCTACACTTCTATCAAGAGTGCAGTGTCCGCTATCCTCAGTGGTGACCACGGCTGTGTAGGTATCGTTGACGAGGTAGTCAGACTAAGATGGGTAAGCCCTACGGTCTCGGTACGAACGATGAGAACAAAGAATCTGATCCTAACTACATCGAGTCTCCTTTCTCTCACAACTCACTGACCGACTTCTGGGACAACATCCAGAGCGTAAACAATGTATGGAACGGTGGCTTTGATGCCAACAAGCGCAGCAGTATGTCCTTCGCAAGCTACTTTAAGAAGTACAACCCCGAATTGGGCACAAAGGTGCAGAACGCTATCAACAACGCACAAGCTAAGCTCAAAGCTTGCCCTGCTCCGTTCGTAGCCAACTATAAGAACGCTCAAGTGCTGGCAGCTATCAATGCTTGCGATGAGCTGACAAAGGCTCTCGGAGAAGCTGATGAATATATCCAGCAGAAGAAAAAATAAAAACGACAAGTAATTAAATTCTAACTCAGTGTGAATACCCGTCTACCCTAAATAGGGTAGGCGGGAGTTCGCGCCTAAATAATATGCAATGAAAAATTTATCATCCTACTTATTGATGGGTATGGCCGCATTGTCCGCAGCATCTTGTTCGGACAATACCGACACACCTGTAGCGCCCACTTATCACAAGGATTCCCTCGCCGTTTTCTCGCAAGCCGAATGGCTGCCGGGAGGTGAGAAAGGAACCACCAGTAATGAGCAGGGCTGCTATTCAAATCCTGCCCCCGCTGTTGAGATGGCTGGTTTGGATATCACGTTTAAGAATGGCGAGAATTTCTTTGAACACAACGCCAACCTCTTTACACGTCCGTTCTGGGGACTTGGTCCAGCTTGGGTCCGCTCTGGTTGCGAATTCTGTCACCCTTCTTACGGTCACGGAAAGCGTCAAACCGAGTATCGCGCTAACAAGATGGGCAACGGCTACTTGCTCGTGATTTATCACCCAACGGCAGGCGTCGACGGAAACGGCAAACCCTATGCTGCTAACTCTTACATCACAGAAGTGACGGGTATGCCGCAAACTCAGGCTATGCACCCCTTCAAAGCACCTGTTGACGAGAAGGGCATCACCATTACGTGGAAGAATGCAACGGATGAGCACGGCAATAAGTTCCCTGATGGCGAAACTTACGAGCTCTCTTATCCTGACGTGCAAATAGCCCAATCAGCGTTCAATACCAAACCGCTGCCCACCAACTATGAGGTGCGCCTCGAATCCACTATCGGTATGTATGGTACGGGTCTTATCGACGCCATCAGTCAGGACTCTATGCGCGTTCAGTACCAGCGCGAAGCTCGCTTCGCTCAGTTGAACCCCGCCATGTGGAACCATGCCGCTAACGACTGGGCAAACACTGCTTGGTACACGCTGGCAGATGGTCAGAAACGTATTAAGAAATACACCTACGGTATGACACGCGCCACATTGCTCGATGGCCCTGGTGGCAACGCAATATGGAACATCACCAACGTGACCCGTTCCGACCGTCACTATCTCTACACCACCGCAGCTTGGGCTAAGGCCATGAGCGAGGATGCTGATGTGATTGAAGCCATCAAGAGAGAAGGCGGCAGCTTCTCTTTTCTCTGCTTCATCCCTACTATGGCGACGGTTCTACAGACAGTATCAAGACACTTGTCAACAAGCTCCTCGGTCTGAACAGAAACACTCCTGAGATGCGCGCCGACTATGAGAAGTATATCGTTAATGCCGCACCTTGGAACGGTCGCGAAGAGATGACCGATGAGGACTACTATTCCTTCGGCGTTTGGCACCGTGGTCTCGGTGTGCCCAAGGCACGTAATCTGGACAATCCCGAAGTGCAGCGTGGTAAGAAGCTCTTCTATCAGATGGGCTGTACGCACTGCCATCGCCCCTCTTGGACTATCAAGAAGGACAACATCTGGATTGACAACGCAAGCAAGGCTTATATAGCTACACATCCTAACGCTAAGTTCCCCACTTACGATAACACCGTTATCTGGCCTTATACCGACTTGGTTCAGCACAAGCTCCACATGGTCAACGATATTCGCACTGGTTGGTGCCGTACCACTCCGCTCTGGGGTCGTGGTCTTTCCACGCAAGAAACGGGTGAAGGTTCACGCCTCCACGACTGCCGCGCTAAGACCGTTGTAGAAGCCATCATGTGGCACGGATATAGCAAAGAAAGTGATGCTTACGCTGCTTCGCAGAAGTTCTATCGTTTGTCAAAGAGCGACCGCGACGCCGTTGTAGCATTCATCAATGCTATCTAATTTAGATTCCTAACTGGAAGTTTCACAGCTCCCTCTATCATTCTCCTAGGGAAGATACTCCGTTACCGCCTTTATGTGAGGAACCAGTGTATCTCCTTTGCCGGAGGAAGCTAGAGGGAGCTTTTTATCACTCTAATCTCTTAATATTATCTCCAATGAAAATCTTTTGGACAATCGTTATATCACTGTTTGCAGCTTGTGGACTTTCCTCTTGCAGTAATGACAATGGAACTTCTTCGGGTAAGCAATCAGAAGTGCTTGCAGAAGCCATGGCCCACAACCTGGACTTGTTCTACTATTATAATAGTCTGACATCGGCCACAGCAGACACAGTCTACCATCAAATCAATGCCTTGGCTTATGGTAAAGTTACGCAACAACAGCTCAATACAGCTGCTGCAACCTTCCTGCGTATGCGTCTTCTCTATGAGCAGACTGAAGCCTTCTTCCTTGGGCCTAATTCGCATTTCGATATTGATGCCGATATCAATAAATGGCCGCTCGATCACCAATCCTTCGATCAACTCATGACCAGTGGGAGCCAGTTGGAAACTGTCAGCGGTTTGCCATCATCCATCGTAGGTTTTCATGGACTTGAATACATCCTCTATCGCGAAGGCAAGGTGCGCAATGTTAGCGACCTTGACAGCCCGCGAAATCCAATATGCACAGTTGCTCATTGCCGATTTGCGCCTGCGCTTGGCACAAGCCCGTTGTGGTTGGACTGCTGCCGACACAGAGCTGAAACAATTGTTGGGCACACACGCCTTACCCTATACAGCTCCCGATGAGTCAGACTATCGTACCTATATGCTCAAGGCCTATACCACAAAGCAGTTAGCCGCCGCACTCCTTACGGGCGATCACGGCATGGGCGGACTGTCCGACGAGATAGCCTACACGAAGCTGAACAGACCTTATTCCTCCGACTCCACCTATATTGAGTCGCCATATAGCATGACCTCGCTCGACGATTTGGAGCGCAATCTTGCCAGCATCTCCAATGTGTGGTATGGTACGCCGCTCAAGAAGGGCACAGCCTCTTTCCATTCCTATTTTGCCTCCTATGCTGCAGCAGAAGGCCAGAAGGTGGAGGAAGCTCTTGTGAATTGCAAGAAATCGCTTGAGGCCATTCCCAAACCTTTTGTTAGTCATTGCAAGGACGCCTCTGTGCCTTTAGCCATCAAGGCCTTTGAGCAACTCACGGCGGCCCTCTCTGATGCCAATGACTACATTCAGAATAACGAAAAATAACAATGCTAAAGAAAATAGTTATAACTCTATATGTGCTGGTAGTAGTGTTGCTGGCTGCCATCACAGTTATTGAAAACATCTACGACACCACCTTCGTGAATCAGCACTTTTATGGCAGCTGGTGGTTCTGCCTCTTGTGGGCTGTGTTCACTGCTGCTGGAATTCTCTATATAGTGCAACGCCGAATGAGAAAGTGGAGCTTACTTTTGCTCCACCTCTCCTTCGTTGTGATATTGTTGGGTGCGTGGCTCACCCACGCCACTTCCTTCAAAGGTACGGTACACCTGCGCGGCGACCAACCCACGAACCAGTATTCTGTGATGACATCGATGACTGAGACAGAAAGCCACGACCTTCCTTTCTATGTCCGACTCTCCCGCTTCCAGGTGGTCAATACCGCTGGAACGCTGGCACCTACGGACTATGTAACAAACTTCGTTATCATTGATGGAGCGAAGAATCAGCCTGCGCAAGTGTCGATGAACAAAGTGTACACTTATCGCGGCGTGCGTTTCTATCAAGCCAGCTACGACACCGATGCGCGCGGAAGCTACCTCAGTGTGAACAGCGATCCCTGGGGCTTGCCCATCACCTATCTTGGGTACGCGCTCCTTTTCTTCTCGCTGATTTGGTTGCTCCTTGATCCGAAAGCCACATTCCGCCGTCTCCTCAAGAGTCCGCTGCTCCGCAAGGGCGCGCTCATGTTGGCGCTGGTGGTTTCCTCCTCGATGCTACCCACTGCGAGCCAGGCCGCTACCACGGTGGACCGCACCACGGCCGATAAGTTTGGCCGACTGTTCATCAACTACAACAACCGCATTTGTCCCGTTCAGACCTTTGCTTGCGACTACGTGAAGAAACTCTACGGCAAGCGCGCCTATGAAGGGCTCACACCCGAACAGGTGCTGACGAGCTGGATCTTCTTCCCCCGCGAGTGGCGCAACGAGCCCATCATTCGCGTGAAGAGCAGCGAACTGCGCGAACATTTCGGATTGTCCGACTATGAGAGTGTTCATTCCTTCTTCCGCGATGGCAACTATATCCTCGGCCCTTACGCCCATGAATATGCTGAGGGGCAGACCGATGCCCTCCATAAAGCCTGCGCTGAGATGGACGCCAAACTGCAAGTGTGTATGTATTTGCAAGAGGGGAGTGTGCTCACCATCTTCCCCCACACCGTGGGAGCTAACACCATTTGGTATAGTCCTGCCGATAGTCTGCCGTCCTCTCTGGGGCAGATGAACATCCTTTTCTTCCGCAACGCTTTCCCTCTGCTCTACGATCAGATTGCCTCGGGCAATGTGTCGGGAGCTAACCACGTTCTCGATAAGATTCTCGCCTTTCAGCAGCAGAATGCCGGAAAGAGTCTGCCCACGCCCACGCAGGTGGAGGCCGAGCGCATCTACAACGTGGTGCCTTTCGCAACGATACTGGCTATGGCCAATCTCGCACTGGGTTTCCTGGCTTTGTTCCTGACCATTCGCCGCTTGATGCGAAAAGATGATAAAGCGGTGTCGCGCAAGGCCGATTATGCACTGCTCACCCTCTTAGGCGTGTCGTTCTTAGGGCTCACTTTTGGTTTGGCCCTGCGCTGGATTGTTTCGGGCAATGTGCCGTTGAGCAATGGCTATGAGTCGATGCTCTCCGTGGCATGGTTCGTGGAATTGCTGAGCCTTTTGGCCTATCGCAAAGCCCGCATTGTCCTCGTCTTTGGTTTCTTGCTGAGCGGCTTCTTCCTCTTGGTGAGCCACATCAATCAGATGGACCCCGCCATTGGCCCCATGATGCCCGTACTCAATTCACCGTTGCTTTCGGTTCATGTGAGCATCATCATGATGAGCTACGCTCTGCTGTCGCTCACCTTCATCTGTGCGCTCACGGCCGTTATCATCCATTTCCTGACGCGCAACGCCGTTTCGAAGGCTGAGCGCGACTTGCGCGCTGAACGCTTGGAAGCCTTGCAGGTGTTGAGCCGCCTGTTCCTCTATCCCTCCATCACCACCATGGGGCTGGGCATTTTCATCGGTGCCATTTGGGCCAACATCAGTTGGGGGGCCTATTGGAGTTGGGACCCTAAGGAAACATGGGCACTCATCACTTTCATGATTTATGCCGTAGTGCTCCACACGCAGAGCCTCCCCGCCTTCCGCCGCCCGATGGTCTACCACCTCTATATGCTCGTGGCTTTCCTCAGCATCGTGATGACCTATTTTGGCGTGAACTATGTCCTTGGCGGAATGCACAGCTATGCGTAGGGGAAAAATGCAATAAGCGCGTTGGCTGATAGCCTTATTCTGTCAGCTGACATCTTTATTGTATTTTCAAGCGCCATAAGGATATTCGCGCAAGGACCCACTTTTTTGATAACTTTGCTCCAGAAGTCATCTATCAGCTGACTTCTGGAGCTTTTTTTCTGCCTCTTGTTGGGCGCGATGGGGCAAATTGGCTGTTGTAGTTCTCCGCGGGGCCATTTTTCAGCTTCTTTGTCGATGGGGGTAACTGGTCTGACAGTGTGTTCATGCCTCTTTTTCTTCTTCAAAATCAGTCCGTTGCTCTTCTTTTTTTAGGAAAAAAAGAGGACTTTTTCTTTGCGGTTCTACTCCACATTCCTCCTGTTGTTTCCTCCTCCTTTCTTTTTTTGTTAAAGACTATTTTGAAATCTTACAAAAAAGTTATAAGGTAAGGTTTTGAAATGTTAAAATTGGTGGATTTATTGTTTGTTTTTGCAAAGTAGACTTTATATTTGCGATCGTAATCCTAGAGAACCCTTCTGTTTTGGCAGACTGTGTTCTCTTTTTGTTTAACTAAAATAAAGTCATTTTAAAAATGAAAACAAACATTTTATCATCCGTGCGATGCAGCTTGTATGTTTCTATGGCAGCCATGATGATGTGGCTCGCTCCGATGGCTTCAGTTGCTCAGAAATTGCGTTCTGACGACTTCAAGAATCGTTATGAGCTTAAGGAAGTTGTAGTCCTAAGTCGTCACAACATTCGTGCCCCGCTTTCAACGAAGGGCTCTCTTCTCGAAACTGCTACTCCTCACCACTGGACCGACTGGTCGGCCGATGCTTCTCAACTCACGCTCAAGGGCGGTGTGCTGGAAACCATCTTCGGCCAGTACTTCCGCAAATGGGCCGTTGATAGTAAACTCTTCCCTGAGAACTACGTGCCCACGACGGATGAGGTGAATATCTACGCCAACTCTATGCAGCGTTGCATCGCTACGGCGCGCTATTTCACCGGTGCATTCTTCCCCGTGGCTTCCGTGAATGTGAACCATCGCTACACACCCTCAAAGATGGACCCCATATTCTTCCCACGTCTCACAAAGATTAGCGACTCTTTCAAGGCTGAGGCCATGAAGGAAATCGAGGCTATGGGTGGCAAGAAAGGTATCGTAGGTATCAACGAAGGTTTGAAAGACGCTTACGCTATCACAGCTAAGACGCTCGACCTGGCAAACTCTCCCGGTGCTGCTAAGGGTGGTATCAAGGATTTCGACAACTACAACACACAGATTCTGCTGGAGCGTGGCGAAGAACCTCGCATGAAGGGTTCTCTCAAGGATGCCAACACTTGCTCCGATGCTTTCATTTTGCAGTACTATGAAGAACCCGATGCTATCAAGGCAGGTTTTGGCAACAAGCTCTCTCTGGAAGATTGGACCAAGATTGCAAAAATCAAGGACGTTTATGGCGATGTGCTGTTTGCAGCTCCCATCGTGGCTGTTAATGTGGCTCACCCACTGTTGCAGTATATGTACGACGAGCTGAACTCTGACAATCGTAAGTTCGTTTTCCTCTGCGGTCACGACTCTAACATTGCTTCCGTAACGGCAGCCCTCGGCGTGGAGGAATACTCTCTCCCCAACAGTATCGAGAAGAAGACTCCGATAGGTAGTAAGGTAGTTATCGAGAAGTGGGTAGGCAAAGACGGCAAGACTTATTGCGATGTAAACATCGTTTATCAGTCCACCGACCAGTTGCGCCAGAATCAGATGCTCAACCTGAAGAACCCACCGATGGTTTACCCATTGAATTTCAAGGGCCTCACTCGCAATGCTGACGGTCTCTACAACTTCAGCGATTTCAATAAGCGTCTGAAAGAAGCTATCCGCGCTTACGACAAGATCGAGGACGACGCTGAATAAGCCCCCCCTTCGCAACCCTTTAGGAGACGGCTCTTTACAAAACTATCCGTACTCCTTTCAGAAAAAGGATAACAACATTCACTGGATAACAAAAAATAACAATATCTATATATGAAAAAATCAGTATTGGCTCTCGCCCTTGCTGCCACTTGCGGCGTAGCTGCTCAAGCTCAGGAAAAGCTTGACGTTAAGATGACGGGACGCGCTCTCTTCGATGCTGCTTCCTATTGGCAAAACGATGCTTCTGAAGCTCAGGACGGCAAACTCACCGATGGTGTGGCTGTTCGTGATATTCGCGTGGGTGTTAAGGCCACTTATGGCAAATGGCTTTTCCGCGGCGATTTGAGCTATACCAACAATAGCGTTTCGCTCAAGGACACTTACCTCCAGTATAGTTTCCAGAAAAATAACTTCCTCCGTGCCGGTTACTACACCGTGCCCTTCGGTCTCTCTTCTGCTTACAGCTCTGCTAAGAAAGAATACATGGACGAGCCAGAAGGAAACGTGTATCAAGTGGGCCGCCGTATCGGTGTGATGCACACTATCTACAACAAACCTTTCTGGGGACAGTATGGTGCGTTTGCTGACAACTCCGCGCTGACAAAGAGCACCGACAAGAGTGGCCGTCAGGGCTACACGCTGGCTGCTCGTGGCGTTTGGCGTCCCATCATGACGCAGGATTATGGTTTCCACGTGGGGTTCTCTTGGAACCGTGTGCAGGCTGAGGCTACCGCTAAGGGCAAGCATGCTGCCATCGGCTACAACAAACGCTACCTCACCGTGGTGGACAAGACCGTGGCAACAGGCGTAACCCTCACCGACGCACGTTGGGAAATAAGTTTACTGCTGAGTTCCAAGGTATCTATCGCAACTTCCAGCTCTCCAGCCAGTACTACTGGTCACACATTGCTCGCGAAGGTGGCAACAGCTATAATACTGACGGCTTCTATGTTTCGGCACGTGGCATCGTTGTTAATCCAGGTAACTACAAGTACAACTTTGCAGGCTCTGGCGTTGACAATCCCGATAACAAGAACCTTGAAGTTATGCTCGGCTATGGATATTTGAACCTCCGCGATGGCGATGCTTACGCTAAGAATAAGGCCGCTATTGCTGCCGGCTTACCGGGTGTCGATCTCTCCAAAGCTGGTCGCATGAGCGATGTCAGCGTAGGTCTTTCCTATTTCTTGAACAAGTACGTCACCTTCCGTCTCAACTATCACTTTGTGACGGTGAAGAACTTCGACCTCGAGAAGAAGAACGTCAACGTGCTTCAGGCCCGCGTCCAGTATATTCTAACCTGAAATCTCATACCACTTATCTGCCGATTTCCTATATTTCGGATAGATAAAAGCAAAGGGATGCTCTAAATGGAGTATCCCTTATTTTTAGGCCACAAGGCGTGATTCTTGCCTCAATGTGCTCTCAATGTTTCGTAGCGTTTTGCTTCTGATCGAGGAGGATGCTATTTTTCACTCGATGGTTGCTGCACTGTCTAAATCCGTAGTGTCTGAAAAATCAGTGTCTACATCGCTGGAATAATTCTCTGACGTAGTGTCTTCGCTGATATTTGCGTATTTGCTGATATCAAAATTCTTTATCCCATCATTCTTACCCCAAAGAGCCGATACCGAAGTTTTTCCTTTCAAGATTAAGGCTGTGCAACCATTGTTCATGGCGATGATAGCAGCCCCATTGTTTTCTCTCACAACAGTTCCCATTTGCTTGAATTTTGCGCATACTTTGCTGAAAAGGTCTTTCATCTTGCCTTTCATCTTTCCTGCATTACCAATAGCGAAAGCAAAATAACTCGGTTTTATGTTGTTAAAGCGTAGCCTGTAGGCACTTTTTGATCATAATAGAAGTATTCATAATATTCGCGTTCGGTGCGGTAGGTTTGGCGGCTAATGTTGTCTGGAAATCCAATCTCAATCTTCACAGGGATGGAGATGAAAGCTTTATCATAAGATAAATCACTTTTGCTATCGTACCAATACGGATCTGTCCCCGGATGTTCGCTCGTGCCGGCATTGTCTTCTTTTGCATATTGAGCCACCACTTGTTGAACCGTAGAATTGAAAGATAATTTGTCAATGCCGTTCGGCGTTATACCCAGAGCACCCACTAATTCATTGAGATCTACAAAATCACTTTCCACCCAATAGTCGGGTAAAAGTTGCTTGCAAATATATATAAAAGAGTGAGATATAACAAAAGAAATATAAAAAAGATTAAAGCAAGCGATTTATACAATCGCTGGTCGCCTTATTGTGCTGGCTGACAGAATAAGGATATGGACTGACAGAATAAGGAAGCCGATGGGCGCAATAAGGATGCTGACGGGGAGGGAAGAAAGAAGGGAAAAAGGGAGGGGAAATGTTTGGAGAGAGTCGGGGGAATGTTGTATCTTTGTGGTGTGAACGGTGCAATATCCCGTTCCGAAGCGTTCTTTGACAATCTAAGACCATTGAAAAAATAGTATAAAAATCTTACCGAAATTTTAGTTCTCTTTCTGGCTGCTTTTCTCGTTGCAGAAATGTCGTTTTTTTCTCACTCGTTGAGAGAGGGAGGAGTGAGCCTGTGTGTTGTAAAAAAGTTCCTCTCAATTTCCTGCTCCTCGTTATGTTTCGAAAGTAGGACAACAGCCTTTCTCCTCTTTTCCTCTTGCACGCTTCTCGCCTTCAGTGTGCCTCCTCCTTTCACACATCGCTCACACATCGCTCACACATCACTCACACATCGCTCACACATCTGCACTTATCTTGCACTCATCTGTCACTCATCGCAAGAAGAAGAAAAACGAAGAAGAAAAAGATTCCCCCCACACCCCCTATAAAAAGAAGAAGATAAAAGAAGAAGAAAACCCAATATTCTTCCTTACGTCAGAATATTGGGGCGCGAGAGATATTTTTCAGCGAATTTCAGCAAAAGCGAAAGGGCTTTTGGCTAAATATTGGAGCAGTCGGACAAGTCGGACAAGTCGGACGGGTCGGACTGGTCGGACTGGTCCGATTTCTCCGACCAAAAGCTCACTCGTTCACATCCGGCAGCGTATTGTAGTCGCGGCTGTAGCGAAGCATCTGTTTGTCGTAAGGCTCGGTGTAGTCGAGTTTCACGTCAGTGATATTGCCTTGTGCGTCGCGAACGGCCGAGTAAACAGGATTGATGAAGCCCTTGTAGGGTTTGAGGTTGAGCTTGTTGTAGCGATCGAGGATTTCCTTGTGGAGTTTCGGGTCTACCTTCACGCCGTAAGTCTCCACGAGCTGTCGTGCGGCCTCATAGTCGCCCTCGCTCTTGATGCGCTGCACCTCAGCCAAGAGTTTGCCGAAGAGTTGGCGCAGAGCAGGATAGTCGTTGATGCGAACATACGTTTTTCCGCCCTTCTTCACGAGTTCCACCACCTTCTTGTCGCGGCCATGCTCGTAAGCCCAGTGGGCGATGAAGGCGCGGTTGCGCATGTGAGCCTCCTCAATGTTGTTGCCCGGTTTGATGCGCACCAGCTGCGTGAGCAGACCGTTCTGCATGTAGGTGTAGTACTGCGCTTTGTAGGCTTCAGCATCGGGCGTAAGACCAAGTTCCGTCATTTCGGGTCGGCCACATAGTAGAGGCCGAAGAGGTCGGCGCGTCCCTCCTCGATGGTAGAGCCGTAGGCCTTGAGCGAGTCGGGGTCAGTGCCAGGGAGGAGTTTTCCCGAGCCATGGCCAAGACACTCGTGGAGGTCGGTGTGGAGATCGTCCGTGATGTCGCCATAGCGATTGATAAGTTGGCGCGTAGCCTCGTCGATAACAAATTCCTTGTCCATGCCCGAGCCGTGCGCCGCCTTGCTGTAGGCATCGGTCAGGTTGCCGATGGTGACGGACTTAGAGCCGTGTTCCTTTCGAACCCAATCGGAGTTGGGCAGGTTGATGCCGATGGCCGTTGAGGGGTAGAGGTCGCCGCCGAGGATGGCCGCTGTGATGACCTTCGCGCTCACGCCCTTCACCTTCTCCTTCTTGAAACGAGCGTCTACGGGCGAATGGTCCTCAAACCATTGAGCGTTGGCACTGAGCGTTTCGGTGCGGCGCGTGGCCTCGATGTCCTTGAAGTTGACGATAGCTTCCCAGCTGGCTTTCATGCCGAGCGGGTCGCCGTAAGTCTCCGTGAAGTTGTTGGTGAAGTCCACGAGGTCCTCCGTATCTTTGAGCCAAAGGATGGACCAAGCGTCGTAGGTGCGGAGGTCACCAGTGCGGTAGAACTCGATGAGCTTGTCGATGACGTGTTGCTGCTTCTCGGTGTCGCAGAAGGGGCGAGCCTTTTGCAGACAATCGATGATGCGCGTAATGGCCGAGCCATAGAGGCCGTGTTCGCGCCACACTTGCTCCGTGAGTTCGCCGTCCTCCTTCACCAAGCGGCTGTTGAGGCCCATCATGATGGGGTGTGGGTCGTTGACGGCCTTGCGTTGCGTGTAGAACTCTTCCGCTTCAGCCTGCGTAACGCCCGGGCCGTAGTAGTTTTCCGCCGAAGTGAGGATGAGGTCATCGCCGTCCTTTTGGTTGACGCGCATGGGCATCACTTCCGGATTGAAGATGACGGGGAAGATTTCCTCGTCGAGCGAGTAGTTGAGATCGGCCAAAAGTCTGGCGGAGCCATTTCTCCGAGAAGCCCGGTTGGAACTTCTCCGAACCGTAATGGTGGTGGATGCCACTGGCAAACCACACCCGCTTAAGGTAAGTGGTGAGTTCGCGGAAATCCTTGCTGTTACGGTCGCCGCGATATTGCGTATAGACCGTTTCGAGCATACGCCGTATGCGCAGGTTGTAGCGTCCGTTTTGGTCGAAGAGGATGTCGCGGCCTTGAAGAGCAGCCTCGCTGAGATAGTAGACGAGGGCCTTCTGGCGGAGGGTCAGCTTCTCGAAGCCTTCCACTTTGTAGCGAAGCATCTGAATGTCGGCAAAGGCCTCGTCGGTGTAACGGAAGCCCGCCGTTTGGCTGTTAGCAGCCATCGTTGCGGTAAGCATCATTGCGGTGAGAATTTTCTTCATATAAAAAGTTGTTATTAGTTGTCCCTCCAGAAATCCGGAACGAAGGGGAGGAGCAGAGAGAAAATCTCCAAGCGGCCGGCCAGCATGAGGAACGAGTTGATCCAGAGGGCGGCATCAGGGAGAACGTTCCAAGAGTCGAGCGGTCCGATGAGATGGCCATAGCCAGGGCCCACATTGGAGAGCGTAGTGATACAGCAGCTCACAGCGTCCATCATGCTGAGCCCCATCGCCATGAGAGCTATGGAGCCAAACAAGGTGAGGCCGAAATAGCAGGCCACGAAAATGAACACGTTGCGAACCACGGCCGGCGGAAGGGGCTGACTGTTGATGCGGAGCGGGAAAACGGCATGGGGATGAAGGATGAGGCGGAACTCATTGACGATGGCTTTCCATATCGTGAGGACGCGGATACATTTGATACCGCCACTCGTGCTGCCAGCACAGGCTCCCACCATCGTGATAAAGGCAACAAACATCCAGGTGGAGGGATGCCACAGCATGAAGTCCTCCGTGGTGAATCCCGTTGTCGACTGTATGGATATGGTATGGAACGTGCTGAGTCGGATGGCTGTTTCCCACGGGCGGTGGTCCACGAGGTGGAGCACAAGAGCCCCCACTACGATCACACTAACGAGGATGAGCAGGAAACAGCGCAGTTCGCCGTCCTTCCAAGCGTCCTTCCAGCGGCGTTTGATGACGGCCAAGTATAGCAACGTGAAATTGATGCTGGCAAAGAACATGAAGAGGCTGAGGACGTATTCAATCTGTATAGAATCAAAGAAAGCAATGCTCGTCTGGTGAGTGGAGAAACCTCCCGTACCCATGGTGGAGAACGCGTGGCAGATGGCGTCGAACGGAGTCATGCCAACGAAATATAAGCTCACGGCGCAAGCCATTGTGAGGAAGAAATAGAGGCCTCCCAATCCAGCGAGCCGTGGTGCGGATGCGTGGATGGAGTTTTCCGATGTTTAGTCCCGAGGCTTCAGCGGAGAAGAGTTTCTGCTCCCCTACGCCCATGTTTGGCAGAATGGCGATGGTGAAGAACACGATACCCACACCGCCCACCCAATGGGTCAGGGTGCGCCAGAAGTTGATGCAATGAGGGAGGGAATCGATGTTGTTGAGCACCGTGGCCCCCGTAGTGGTGAATCCGGACATGGCCTCGAAGAATGCACAGCTCACGCGACTTTCCGTGCCGCTCAGCAGGAACGGCAGCATGCCCACCACGGAGAACAAGACCCATGTGGAGCTCACTATCAAGAAGCCCTCGCGCCGCCCCATGCGGTTCTCAAATCCTCGTCCTGCAAACTTTAGCAACATGCCGCCGAGGATGCTGAGGAAGGTGGGAAGACCGAGCGAGAGCAAGGCGTCTTCGTGGTAGATGTAAGCCACGCCCCATGTGCCCAAGAGGATAACGGCTTCGAGGAAAAGCAACTGTCCGAGGACGGACCAGATTATTTTGTAGTTCATATTGTTTTGTTTTGGACCTATCGAGGAGTTCCATTTTGTGGAACAAATAGAACGAAATCATGCACTATCCACGACAAAGTTACGCCTTTTCGGAAAAAGTGCAAAATAAGGGGGCGAGGATGCCTCTTCTTGCTGGAAGTCGTCCCCGCCCGTTAGTGTGTCAGAAGGAAGTTTAGTTCCACTTTTCGGTAATGGTGTAGAGCTTGTCTTCGCCCACCACGCGCGCCAGTTCTGCCTTCAGTTCGTTGGCAGCCTGCGCATTGTTGGTGCTCTGCGTGAGATAGTGACCCGGAAGTCCCTCCACCCAAACTTTCAGCACATAAACGCCGTCGAAGCTAAGGCTGTATTGCTCGATGGAGTCGTACTTGATGGGGAAATTCATAAGGAGGAGTGTGCGCGAAGCATCGAAGAAGAACGCGTTATCGCTCACGTCGTCGATGTAGTGGGTCACAACCACCTCTTTCGTGATCGGACCATACTGCTGCTCAAGGGCAGCCTTCTTGCTCTCCCATGCATCGGGTTCGCGCAGGGCTTCCTCAATGGGTTTCTGCAATGTGCCGCCTTTGCGGTTGTTCCAATAATACTTCACGTAGCCACTGATGAAGAGCACGATAAGGAGTCCTACTAAAAGACCAAGGAAAAAATCTGAATACATGATTACTATGGGTGTTTTAATTAAAATATTTTCCGAGTTTATTGATGCTTCCTTCGATGCAGAAGGCCATCACCGTGTCGCCAGCCTGCAACTGCGTCATACCATTGATGAGCGATCCAACGCCATTGCGCATCATGCCGCCCAGGGTTACAGTGGAAGGCAAATTGAGGTCGCGAACAGGGTGGCGCGTGGCGCGTGAACCTTCTTTCACCACGAGTTCCGCCACATCGGCTGCGGCAATGATGAGGCTTTTCACGTTTGTCACGTCCGACCGTAGTATGCGGTTGTAGATTTTGTCGGCGGCCAGTGTTTTTTTGTCTATGATAGAACCGATGTCGAGGCTCTGAGCCATCGTCACATAGTTGGAATTGTCAATCAAAGCCACAGTCTTTCTCACGCCGAGCTTTTTGGCGTTCAAGCAACTCAAAACGTTCTCCGAACTGCTCGAGGTTGTGGCCACAAAGGCTTGCGCCCGATGGATGCCCTCTTCTTCGAGCAGGTCGATATTGCGGCCGTCTTCGTTGATACACATGATGCGGTTGTCCTCATAGAGCGACTGGAGATGCTCGATGCGGCGCGGGTCGGTTTCGAAGACTTTTGCGTGCATATAGTCGGGGAGGAAAGCCAAGGCTCTCTCCGTGGTGTTGCCGCCGCCCAAGAAGAAAACGTTGCGCACATCGGGATAGTCCTGCTTTCCGGCAATCTCTTTGATGTAGCTCGCCTCGAGCTCCGTTGTCATGAAGTAGACCACATCCTGGTCGAGTAGGCAGTCGTTGCCGTGGGGGATGATGGTGTCCTCTTTACGCTTGATGGCCACAACGTGGTAAGGGCTGTCGGGCTTGGAGATATCGCGGAGCGGCACGTTGAGAATCCTCGCTCCCGTTCTCACTTTGATGCAGAGCAACACAAGCTGATCGTTGAGCATCGGAATCCACTGGCGGGTCCAGCTGCGGCGGATGTTGTCCATGATTTCCTTACCAGCGGCCATTTCGGGATAGATAATGCTGTCCACACCCGTCTGGCTGAAGAGCTCGCGGTTACTCTCAAGCGCGTACTCATGGTTGTTCACGCGCGCCACTGTTTGCTTTGCCCCCAACTGCTTGGCCAGCATGCAAATGGTGAGGTTGTGTGCCTCGTCGGGAGTAACAGCGATGAATAAGTCTGCATTGCGCGCTCCAGCATCCCGAATCACATGGATGGAGGATGGGTCATCGTTGAGCGTGAGAATATCGAAGTCGTTACCGATGTCCATCAGTCGGCCCATATCTTCATCAATGAGCGTGATGTCATGGTTCTCCAACGAGAAAAGTTTGGCCAGATGAGTTCCTACTGCGCCTGCACCAGCAATGATAATTTTCATAATCTTCTATAGAATGAGTTGTGCGCTCCTCTTTCATGGAGAAGAGCTTTCCTATAATCTTCTTTTTATTTCGCGGACGATGCTGTCTTTGTCAAGGCCTACGATGTGGTAGAGTTCGTCCACACTGCCGTGCTCCACAAATTCGTCGGGCAAGCCGAGGCGATGGATGCGTGCGGGCAGGTCGTGGTCGTCCATAAATTCGAGTACGGCGCTGCCCATGCCTCCAGCCCTCGTTCCGTCTTCGATGGTGATGACATGGCTGAAGCGGTGGCCCACTTCCGTCAGCAGCTCCTCGTCGAGGGGCTTGAGGAAGCGTAGGTCGTAGAGCGCGATGGTCTTGCCCGTCTCTTGCTCCACTTCGGCAATAGCGTCGGCAGCTATGTTGCCAATCGGGCCAATGCTGACGATGGCCAGATCGGTTCCGTCCTTGATTTTGCGCCCTTTGCCCACGGGCACTTCCTCCAGCGGGCAGCGCCAGTCCGTCAGGCGGCCACATCCGCGGGGGTAGCGTATCACGAAAGTCCCCTTGCCGGGCAGCTGTGCCGTGTACATGAGGCGGCGCAACTCTTGCTCGTCGTAGGGCGAGGCGATGGTGAGATTGGGGACGGGACGCAGTGCGGCCATGTCGAACACACCGTGATGCGTAGGACCGTCGGCTCCCACAATGCCAGCACGATCCAGACAGAGCACTACGGGCAAATTCAAGATGGCAGCATCGTGGATGATATTGTCGTAAGCGCGCTGACTGAAGGCGCTGTAAATGTTGCAAAACGGTATCATGCCTTCTTTGGCCATACCCGCGCTGAAGGTCATGGCGTGGCCTTCGGCAATGCCCACATCGTAGGCGCGGCCGGGCAGGGCTTTCATCAGGATGTTCATGGAACACCCTGTGGGCATGGCGGGCGTCACGCCGATGATTTTCTCATTCTGCTGTGCCAGTTCCACAAGGGTCTCGCCAAACACGTCTTGGAATTTGGGTGGTTGGTTGGCCTTGTTCTGCACCACGCGCTCCCCGCTGTCGGGGTCGAACTTACCAGGGGCGTGCCAAACGGTGGGATCGTCCTCCGCGGGGGCTAAGCCCTTGCCTTTGATGGTGTGGATGTGGAGCAACTTTGGGCCGCCCATTTCCTTGATGCGCTGGAGCGTGCGTACGAGTTCTATAACGTTGTGTCCGTCCATCGGACCGAAATAGCGGATATTCATGCCCTCGAAGATATTTTGCTGATTGGCAATCAGCGACTTCAAGGCGTTGTTGAAACGAATAGCTGCGCGACGGCGGTCTTCATTGAGCCAGCCCCATTTGTAGAACAGGCGAGAGAGGCGGAAGCGCAAACTGTTGTATTTGCTGCTTGTGTGCAGATGTAGCAGGTATTGCTTCATGCCGCCCACCGAACTGTCAATGCTCATGTTGTTGTCGTTCAGAACGATGAGCATGTTGTTGGGCGTGTCGCTGGTGTTGTTGAGACCTTCGAAGGCTAAACCGCCGCTCATGGAGCCATCGCCGATCACGGCCACTACATGGCGGTCCACTTCGCCCTTCTTCAGAGCGGCCACGGCCATACCTAAGGCTGCCGAGATGGAGTTGGACGCATGACCACAGGTGAATGTGTCGTATTCGCTCTCGCGGGGCGTGGGGAACGGACAGATGCCGTGGAGCTTTCGGTTGGTGTAGAATTGATCGCGGCGGCCTGTCAGGATTTTATGACCATAGGCCTGATGTCCCACGTCCCACACAATGCGGTCGTAGGGGGTGCTGAACACATAGTGGAGGGCTACGGTGAGTTCCACAACGCCCAGGCTCGAAGCGAGATGCCCTGGGTTGTGGGACACTTCCTCAATGATGTCGGCGCGCAATTCTTCGCACACGGCGGGGAGTTCCTCAACGCGTAGCTGTCGAAGGTCAGCAGGTGAATTTATTTTGGATAAGTATTTAAACTTAGGCATTTCAAATGTCTTTTTATGCCCCAAATGTAGTGTAAAGCCAGGGAAATGCAAAAAGAAACGTTCTTTTGTGTGCTTTCCTCTGCTCCTCTTGGCTCATTAGAAAGGGGAGAAAATGGGGAGAAAAGAAGAGGGGAATGTGGGTAAAGTCATGTTGCCCACCTTGTTTCTCCTCTGCTTCCTGATGGGGAGGAGGTGAGAAAACAGAAAAAGACTGCCAGCCGACACAATAAGAGCGTGGGCCGACAGTCTTATTCTCTCTGCCAGCATCCTTATTGTATTTTTCGGTGCTGTCAGAGTGGGAGGCTGATGGTGGGGAAAAAGAAAACAGCTGCACGGTGTTGTCATCGTGCAGCTGTTGGAGTATTAAGAAGTAGATATGAATCTATTATTTGCTGATGAGCTTCTTGCCGTTGCTGATGTAGAGACCCTTGAAGGTCTTGCCAACGCGGCGGCCAGAGAGGTCGTAGCGCGGAGCGTTTGCTTCGGCAGCCGTTGCCGTTTCAGCGGTTTCGATGCCCGAAGCAACTTCAGCTTTGGCAGCATTGGAGAAGCGAGATTCGCCCTTGTCGTAGACGGCTGTTACGGTGTAGGTGTATTGGCCACCGCCCACAGTGTCTGTGAACTGATTGCCTTGAACCGGTGTGCTGTTCACCTTAACGCCATCGCGATAGATGTTGTAGCCCACGAGCGTCAACTGTTGTGCTGCTGAAGAGTCGGGCAAGAAGGTGATGTCGTCAATGAGTGTGGCGAAACCATCCTTGCTGGATGCCACGATAGCAAAGTATTTAGCACCCTCGGGCAGGTTGTATTCTGCCTTAGCCCAGTCTGTCGGAACCACATGAGCGTCAGTAATCAGCTGGAAGTCGGCGCGGTTGAAGCCCGTAGTGGAGTAGTACACGCTGTAAGTCTCGTTGTTGTCGCCCTTGTATGCCTTTTCCCAGAGAGAGATGGTCTGAGCCTTACCCGGAAGTTCGGGAGAAACGAGCCAGTTCTGGGTCACGGCGCGAGGAGCACCGAAGGAGATGAGCAGCTTGTTGCCGCTGTGGCCCTTCCAACCTGGACCGCTGGCGGGGGTTGTTGCGGAGTAGTTGAATACTGTCCATGCTTGGCGGTCGCCCATACCTGGGAAACTGGATTCGTTGAAGCCGTAAACGGTGTGGTTGTCTACGTCGTAGAGCGACCAGTCGCCAATGTTCTTGTACGTGAAGTCGGCGTAGTCTTCGAAGCTTTCAGTGACAGGTTCGTCCTGTGTGCGCGGAGCGTTGGGAGTTCCCCATGTCAGTTTGTTGTTGGTGCCAGCAACAGCTTGCAATTGTTTTGCTGCGGGGTAGGAAGGATATTTCACATTCACACTCACTGTGTCGGTCGTGTTGTCCGTCAAATCTTGGTCGGCTGTATATTCCACCTTAGCGTAGAGGTTGGCAACATCGCCTAAGTCGCGTTGCGGAGTGAACGTCAGCGTATTTGCCACTTTGTTGCCTTGTGCAACGGCTGCACCCTTCATACTTGCCAAACGCTTGTCGCCGTTGTAGAGCACCACGTCGTAGTCGTTGGCAGCATTAGCACCGATATTGGTCACGCTCACAACGACAGATGCGGGGTAGTCCACGCGCAGATGAGCAGGAGCTTCAGTGAGTTCGGCCTTGAGGTCATTGTCCTGACGGTCCACCAAACTGATGTTGTCGAGGTAGATATTGCTTGCATTGCTCTGTCCCTTATAGTCGAAAGCCAACTGGATGAATTTGCTACCCACGAATTGCTTCAAAGGCAATTCCACCTTTATCCACTGACGTGTTGCAGTGGTCTGCATCGGGATGGCCTTAATGGTATCAAGAGCTGCATAGTCCTTTGGAAACGGATACAACCAATGTGTCCTCAGCTTGTGTGTGAGTCTTGTAGTAGAATGTCAGCATCGGTTCTTTGGCAGTGCCAAGATCAATCAAACCGCTCTCCAAGCGCGACCATTCTCCATCGAACATCGGCGTGAAGGCGATAAAGCCGCGGTCTGCGTCTTGTGCGAAACTGCCTTCGTCGCTCAGCGGAGTCCAACGAACACGCTTGTTGTAGTCGACCAACCAGAAGTTGGACATTTTACCATTCTTGAAGGATTCAAACATTGGCAGTGTGTAGGGTTTACCCGTTACCACCATCTTGGAGTATGTCACCTTGCCTTCACCGGCTTCATTTTTCGGCGTGATGCTGTAGTAGAGCAATTCCTGCTGTTCTGGCACTGTGGGGGTGTCCTCATAGGTGTTAGCCGTTAATGCGGAGGCAAGTTCGGTGGATTTTCCACGCTTCAGTGTGTAGGTGACGCTTGCGGGATTCACATAAGCACCATTGGCGCCAGTCGTCACTTTTTCCCAAGCGAGTTGCGCCTTACCATTGGCGTAAGTCAGATTGAGCTTGGCAACGGCAGCAGGCGTATCAACGCCCACAAATGCGCTCACGCTCACTTCTGAACCCTGACCTTGTGCGTTGGAGGGTACGAGCTTGTAAGTCGTTGTACCATTGGGCACATTGGTGTCGGTATAACTCAGTGCGCTACCTGGTAGCGGATTTTCAAAAGTATGAACGAGTTGGTCGCCACGATAAACGTCAATCTTCGTTAGGCTGGTGAGAACGCCACCCGACTGGTCGGTGCTGGGCGCGGTGAAGTTGATAACGGCAGAGTTGCCACCGTTGGCAGCGGGCGTAACCGTTGCATTCGTTACGGCTGTAGGAGCCCCTGCTGCAAGTTCCTCCTTGAGTTCTATACTATATATATATAGTGCACCTTCGTTGAACTGGAAAGCGGTGTTGAAGTGCCAACCAATGTTGTATTCGCCATCGGCAGCAACGGAGAAAGTGGTCTTCACTGTGGCTTTCTCAACATAATCTTCTGGGGCTTCCTTTTCCTCTATGAGTGTCTTGGTCATATTGTCCACCGTGGTGCCTTGACCAATTTTCACTTCGTAGGTTTCCTTTGCATTCTGCGACTCTCCGCTGACAACAAAGGCCAGCGAATAGGTCTTACCTGCTTTGAGCGCTACCGTCGGACTGAACAACCAGTCGTCGGCTTGTATCGTGCGCGCACAAGAAGCGGCCTGAGATATGAGATTAAACTTGAAGGCTTGATCGTCTGTGTTTGCGTCAAGCACTGTGAAGCGTTCGAAGGCGGATTCCTCTTCGAATGTCTGTGTCCAAGGCAACGTAACGTTTTGCGCATACATAGCCAGTGGAAACATCATCATTGCTACTATAGTACTCCTCATAACAAAATGAATTTTGAGTTATAAATGGAAATTTGCGGCAAATATATTAAATACTATGAATAATGCCTAACAAAATGGGAATATTTAGTCGGGAAAGTGGACTTTTGCGTTTTCTATCCTCTTTTGTCTTTACTTTTTCTTGTTTGAGCGAACTACATAGAAGAATCATCTATTTGCTTTTTTCTGTGGAAAGTAAATGATGCTGTGTGGGATATTGCTTGCTGCCACTAATATGCACGCAAAGAAAAAGTCCGCAGCACTCACTAAGAGAGGTTGCGGACGGATTTTTTATACTGATTTGTGTGAAATGCTTAAGAGTTTCTTCCAACTCCTTGTGGAGCGGTGTCTCTTTCTTTGTGGCCCTCATTCCTTGTTGAGGAGCTCTTTGAGCGCACAGCCTTGAGCCTGACACGTTTCACATTTCTTTTTGTTGTGTCGATGCTCAAAAATCTTTTTTGCAAGCACACCCACCACAATAGCCACGATGAGCAGCAGCAAGAGAATACTTTGTAGATTCATACGATGAATGTTTTAGAAAATGAGATGGGCAAGGCCGTAGGCGATGAGGGCGCACAGCCAAGCGATAGCCGTTTGCCAGAACACAAGACCAATGGCGTAGTTGCGCCCCATTTCTTGCTTCACGGTGGCGATTGTTGCCACACACGGCGTGTAGAGCAAAGAGAAGACGAGCAGGGAGATGGCCGCGGGGAAAGCCAGTGCGGCGTGGAATCCTGCTGTGTTGCCAAAGAGCACTGTCATGGTGGCCACCACGCTCTCCTTTGCCATGAAGCCGGCAATGAGGGAGGAAACAAACTTCCAGTTGCCGAAGCCCAACGGACTAAAGATGGGGGCTATCAGATTGGCAATGTGTGCCAGCATACTTTGTTCGGAGTCGGTCACAGCGTTCAGACCGAAGTCGAACGACTGGAGAAACCATATCAGAATCGTTGCCACGAGGATGATGCTAAAGGCACGCTGGATGAAGTCCTTCGTCTTGTCCCAGATGAGGCGCAAAACGCTCTGCGCACCAGGCAAACGGTAGTTGGGAAGCTCCATAACAAACGGCACAGCCTCGCCGCTGAATGCTAGCTTCTTCATGATGAGTGCCACGATGATGCCCACAAAAATCGACAGCAGGTAAAGCCCTGTCATGATAAGGCCGCCATTGTGGGGGGAAGAAGGCCGCGATGAAGAAACCATAGATGGGGAGCTTGGCAGTGCAGCTCATAAATGGCGTCAGCATCACCGTCATGCGGCGGTCGCGTTCGGAGGGCAGCGTGCGGGTTGCCATCACGCTCGGAACGGAGCAACCGAAGCCCATGAGTAGAGGAACGATGCTTCGACCCGACAAGCCGAGCTTTCTCATACTCTTGTCCATGACAAAGGCAATACGTGCCATATAGCCGCTGTCCTCCAGCATGGAAAGGAAGAAGAAAAGAATGATGATGATGGGTAAGAAACTAACGACAGTGCCTACACCCGTGTAGACACCTTTGATAATCAAATCGTGGAGAATGGGGGAGACGTTCCAAGAAGTAAGGGCTTGATCGCTCACTTCGGTGAACCAGTCGACACCCTTTTGCAGCCAATTCTGAAGTGTAGTGCCGAGGAGGTCGAAAGTGATGTAGAAGATACCCGCCATAATGAGGAGAAAGGCAGGAAAGGCTGTCCAACGCCCCGTGAGTATCGTGTCGATGCGCCGGCTGCGAGCGTGTTCCTTGCTCTCCTGCGGCTTCACTACCGTGTCGGCACACGCTGACAGAATGAAGCTGTAGCGCATATCGGCAATAGCGGCAGCGGCATCGAGTCCGCGCTCTTCTTCCATTTGTTGGCGTATGTGTTCCATCATTTCCTCCTCGTTTTCCTCCAGTTGCAGGGCTTTGTTCACGAGCGCATCGCCTTCGAGGAGTTTCGTGGCGGCGAAGCGTGCTGGGATTTGTGCCTTCTCGGCGTGGTCGTAGATGAGATGGGTCATGGCGTGAATAGCGCGATGCACCGCTCCTCCGTGTTCGTGGGCGCCGCAGAAGTCCTTCCGAGCAGGACCTTCATTGTATTTCGCCACATGAATGGCGTGTTCCACGAGTTCTGCCACACCTTCGTTTTTCAGTGCTGAAATGGGGATAACAGGGATACCCAGCCGGCTTTCCAACTCATTGACGAGAATCGTTCCGCCGTTGTTGCGCACCTCGTCCATCATGTTGAGCGCCAGGACAGTGGGGATGCCCAGTTCCAGAATCTGCATCGTCAGGTAGAGGTTGCGCTCAATGTTGGAAGCATCCACGATGTTGATGATGCAAGTGGGGTGGACGTTGAAGATAAACTCTCGGCTCACAATTTCCTCATTGCTGTAAGGCGATAGCGAGTAGATGCCAGGCAGGTCGGTAACGGTGGCTTCGGGATGGCCTTTGATAATTCCCGTTTTCTGGTCTACTGTCACGCCGGGGAAGTTGCCCACATGTTGATTGGCGCCCGTCAGTTGGTTGAAGAGTGTAGTTTTTCCGCTGTTTTGATTGCCCAAAAGCGCAAAGGTCAGTTTCTCATTGACGATGTGTTTATGCTCATCCGTGTGACCTTCCAGCGGGTTCATTTCACCATAACCGGGGTGAGGCTCTTCATGGCCGTAGCTGACACTGAAGTTATGTTGGCTCTTCTGTGGTTCGGGGTTTTCTTGCAGCTCTATGTCGATTTTCTCAGCATCTGCCAGTCGGAGCGTTAGCTCGTAGCCATGCACGAGCAGCTGCATCGGGTCGCCCATTGGCGCATACTTCACCAGTTTCACGTCGATGCCTGGAATAACGCCCATGTCGAGGAAGTGCTGACGCAGTGCGCCCTTTCCTCCCACGGCTGTCACCCGTCCGGTCTGACCTATATGGAGTTCTTTTAATGTCATAGTTGTTATGTTTTTATGTTTTGAACAAGCAAAGTTACGAGCGATTTTTCAGACCTGCTATACCGCGTTTGGGGGATATAACAAAAAATATCTTTATTCTCTCAGCTGATTTCCTTATTCTGTCGGCTGACACAATAAAGGCGTAGGCCAACAGCCTTATTGTATTTTGAGCCAGTGCCTGCTGGCTTGAACTGTGTCTGACCAGTCTGACCAATCCGACCAATCCGACACTCTTTTGCTCTTATTCCTGATTTTCTTTTTTCGGGAGACTGTATTGACGGAGACGTTTCAAATCCTTGCTTTCGCCCACCAGCCAAATGGTGTCGCCTGCATGGATGACACGATCGGCCGAAGGCACATCGATGGCATTGCTCGTTTCGTCGTCATTATCGAAGCCCACTACCAGGCATTGGAAGTCCGTGCGGATATTGGCCTCAAAGAGATCTTTGCCACAAAGTGGAGAACCTGTGTGAATGGTGAAATGATCGATATCGAGATGATGCTTCTGATCGTTGGGCGTGGCTTCTGCTATCTCACTATTCATTCGTTTCGACAGATTTTGTAGGCTCTCATCATCACCTATCACTTCGATGCGATCACAAGGGAAGAGCATGGTTTCACCATCGGGGATGTTGATGCGATTGTTGCCGCGGATGATGGCTGCAACGTGCACACTGTCGCGATGCCCCAGTTGGAGTTCACGCAGTGTTTTCCCACCCCAACATGAGTCTTCGGGCAGGGCAAGTTCGGAGAGGTGGACATCATGCTTTGCAACGTGTTGGCATAGCCTGGTCGGCGAGCTGCTGCATATATCTCACGTGAGCGCAGATTGGTGGTGAAGGTGCGCTCCAAGCGGATGGAAATGAGTTTCACCCACAGTGCGAAATGATTGTGGACGGCAAATTTCTCCAGCACAAAACTGAGTGTGAGGAAGATAGCAATCAGAGCGTTCCAATACCACTGTAGCGGACAGAGAAATTCGATGATATAGAAAATGCCAGCAGTGGCAATGGTGAAGCGTATAAGCACCGTGATGTTGAAAAGTATGAGGTTGAGCGTGGAGTGCTCCCTGCGCCACTCTTCCACCTGTGGAGAAAAGTATTTCTTCGTCACGATGGGGCGTAGGAAAATGCTCACACCCACATAAGTAATGATGCCGCTCAGGATGTTGCCCGCCCAGTGGCCAAAGATACCGCGAGAGAGAGGGAGCACCGTGGAGAATGATATGGTCACAAAGGCGGCCGACAATACGAGGTACGCTCCCGTGATGATGAACTGACTGGTCAGCATATTCTTCCAAGGGTGTGCGGCTTTTTGCTTTTCTAATGCTGCGCCTCGCTGCTCCAAACGTCGGGTAACAGTTTGGGGCAAAAGCCGCTGTACAAAGCCGTAAGCGGGTTCGGCCAACTTGATGAGGTAGGGGGTCGTGAAAGTGGTGATGATACTCACTGCCACCACCACGGGGTAGAGGAATTTGCTCGTCACGCCTAAGCTGACGCCAAGGCCAGCAAGGATGAATGAAAACTCACCTATTTGGGTGAGCGAAAAACCGCATTGCATGCTCACTTTGAGCGTGTGGCCAGAGATGAGGAAGCTCAGCGAGCCAAAGAGAGCTTGCCCGATGATGATGGCCAATACGATGACCGCGATGGGTTGCCAGTAGGCTACAAGAATAGAGGGATCTACCAACATGCCCACGCTGACAAAGAAAATGGCACCAAAGAGATCTTTGACGGGGGCTACTACGCGCTCAATGCTTTCTGCCTCGATGGTTTCGGCCAGAATACTACCCATCATAAACGCACCAAAGGCCGAAGAGTAGCCGGCTTTGGTGGCGAGAACTACCAAGAGGAAACATAGGCCCACGCTTACGATGAGCAGCGTTTCCTTACCAATCCACTTGGAGTTGCGGCGCAAGACGAGTGGGACAATAAAGATGCCCACCACAAACCAAAGCACGAGGAAGAAGCCGAGCTTCAAAAAACTTTGTAAGAGTTCTGCGCCTTCAAACTGGCTGCTGACGGCCATTGCCGAGAGTATCACCATGAGCAAGATGCCCAAGATGTCCTCCAAGATGAGTACGCCCAGCACGACGTTGGCAAACTTCTTTTGCCGCAAGCCTAATTCGTCGAGGGCTTTGTAGATGATAGTTGTGGACGACATAGCCAGCATGCCGCCTAAGAAAAGGCTGTTCATGTGGCTCCACCCGAAGCTGCGCCCCACAAGGGAGCCTATCGTGATCATAAACGTGATGACACTCACTGCCGCTATGATAGGGCGGAGTCCCATCTTCACAATTTTCTTGAAAGAGAACTCAAGGCCGAGGGTGAACATGATGAAGATGACTCCGATACTCGACCATGTGTCGATACTGCTTGTGTCGGACACGGTGGGTACCCAAGTCATGTGAGGACCTGTGAGAAAGCCGGCCAGGATATAGCCCAGAATGAGAGGCTGCTTGAGGCGCTTAAAAAGAAGGGTGGTAATTCCGGCTACAATCAGAATGAGTGCAAGATCGGATACGAGTTGTGGAAGTTCAGACATAGGAAGATAAAAAACGAGCCTCAACTGTTTGTTAGCAAAGGTTGAGGCTCTATGAGGAAAAGTTTCTTATTCGTTGAAGTTGCCCACGATGCGGCAGATGTTCACTACTACTTCCATCGCTTTTTCAAGGTTGCGGATGGGGAGGAACTCGTGAGGACCGTGGAAGTCGAGCCCACCGGCGAAGATGTTCGGACAGGGCAGCCCGCGGAAGGAGAGCTGCGCACCATCTGTTCCGCCTCGGATGGCTTGGATGCGAGGACTGACGCCCGCTTCCTCCATGGCCTTGATGGCTATGTCCACTACGTGGTAGACGGGGTCTATCATCTCCTTCATGTTCTTGTATTGGTCGTGGATGTGGATACTGACAGTGCCTTCGCCATACTTCTCATTGAGCTGCGCTGCCACTTCCTTAATGGTGCGTTTGCGGGCTTCGAATTTTGAAGCATCGTGGTCGCGAATGATAAAACTCATCGCGGCATTCTCACAAGCGGACTCAATGCCGAGGCAATGGAAGAAACCTTCGTAGCCCTCTGTGAGCTCGGGGATTTCGTCCTGCGGAAGGAGGTTCATGAACTCTACGGCAACGCGCGTTGCATTGACCATTTTGTTCTTGGCATAGCCTGTGTGTACGCTAACGCCTTTGATTTCTACTTTCGCAGCTGCTGCGTTGAAATTCTCAAATTCCAATTCGCCAATGTCGCCGCCGTCCATCGTATAGGCCCATTCGCAGCCAAATTTTTCAACGTCGAACTTGTGGGCACCTAAGCCGATTTCTTCGTCCGGATTGAAGCCTACGCGGATTTTGCCGTGTTCGATTTCGGGATGTTCTTTGAGATAAACCATCGCCTGGACAATTTCGGCGATACCTGCCTTATCGTCAGCACCCAGCAGGGTGTGGCCGTCGGTAACAATGAGGTCCTCACCGATATGTTGGCGAAGTTCGGGGAAAACTTTAGGACTTGTAACAAGACCTCCCTTTTCCAACTCAATATCTCCACCGTCGTAGTTCTTAACAATATGTGGTTTGATATTAGCTCCCGAGGCATCGGGACTGGTGTCCATGTGGGCAATGAAACCTACCACGGGGGCGTCCTTCTTAGTATTGGCTGGGAGTGTGGCATAGAGATAGCCTTCGTCAGTCAGTTCTATGTCTTCCAAACCAATCTCCTCGAGCTGGTCGCGCAGGAAGCGCGCAAAGACAAGTTGTTTGTCCGTACTCGGCGTCTTACCCGTGTCTTCGGCAGATTGTGTGTCGAATGTCGTATATTCAAGAAATCTTTGAACAATATCCATATTTTGACGTTTATTTATATGCTTTTTGCAAAAATAGAAATTATTTCTTACTTTTGCCTACAAACGTCTTGATTTTTAATAATGGAAACGATAGACTTCATGCGAGAAGCGATACGCCTCTCTGATGAAAATGTTAAAAACGGTGGCGGCCCATTTGGAGCTGTTATTGTAAAGAACGGTGAGATTATTGCTACGGGGGTCAATCGCGTGACGGCGAACAACGACGCTACGGCGCATGCCGAAGTGAGTGCTATCCGCGCTGCTGGACAAAAGTTGGGCACGTTCGACCTTAGTGGCTGCGACATCTACACGAGTTGCGAGCCGTGTCCCATGTGCTTAGGAGCTATTTATTGGGCACATCTCGACCGTATGTATTATGCTTGCAATAAGGACGATGCGGCGGATGCTGGTTTCGACGATTCTTTTATTTATAAGGAACTCGATCTTGAAGCCTCCGAGCGTCGTTTGAAGTCGGAGAATATGCTGCGTTCCGAAGCTCTCAAAACTTTTGAAGCATGGAAGGAAAAAGGCGACAAAGTGGAGTATTGATTTTCAGAATCTCCGCAACGTGATATCGAGGAGCTATGAGTAGAGAACTATGCCACGGCGGTTCTCTGCTGATAGTTCCTCGTTATGTTTTCAGGATAACTAACTAAACTCTTTTTTATATGAAACAAAAACCTAATCTAAACTTTTGGAAGCTCTGGAATCTTAGTTTTGGATTCTTCGGCGTACAGATTGCTTATGCCCTACAAGGGGCTAATATCTCACGAATCTTTGCTACACTGGGAGCAGACCCGCATAGTTTGGGGTATTTTTGGATTCTGCCTCCGCTGATGGGACTTCTTGTTCAGCCCATCATTGGTACGCTGAGCGACAAAACGTGGACGCGTTTCGGCCGCCGCATTCCCTATCTCTTCGTAGGCGCTGCTTTTGCCGTAACCGTGATGTGTTTGTTGCCCAATGCGGGTTCGTTCGGCCTCACTATTGGTGGAGCGATGATTTCGGCTTGATAGCATTGATGCTCCTTGATACGTCCATCAATATGGCTATGCAACCTTTCAAGATGTTGGTGGGCGACATGGTCAATGAGAAACAAAAAGCCAGAGCCTATTCCATCCAAAGTTTTCTTTGTAATGCCGGCAATGTGGTAGGTTTCGTCTTTCCTTACGTGTTCGCATGGATAGGACTGAAGAACCAAGCTCCCAAGGGCGTTGTACCTGATACGGTCATTTGGTCGTTCTATGTGGGAGCCGCTATCTTGATTCTCTGTGTGATTTACACGGTTTTGAAAGTCAAGGAATGGACACCTGCTGAGTATGCAGCGTATAACGAAGCCAAGGAGGAAGTGAAAGAGGAAAAGGCCGATTGGCTGACGCTCTTGAAGAATGCTCCCGCCACATTTTGGAAAGTAGGCCTCGTTCAGTTTTTTTGTTGGGCTGGTTTCCTTTATATGTGGAATTATACAACGGGTACAATCTCCGAAACAGTTTGGAATACGACGGATACCAGTACCTATGCTTACCAAGAAGCCGGCAACTGGGTGGGTATTCTCTTTGCCGTTCAAGCCATGGGAAGTGTGGCTTGGGCACTTGTCCTGCCCCGCTTCCGCAATACGAAAGTGGCTTATGCCATCAGTTTGGTAGTTGCCGGAATAGGTTTTGGTATGGTGCCGTTCATCCACGACCAGTATCTGCTCTTCGTTCCGTTCCTCCTGATTGGTGCCGGCTGGGCTGCCATGCTCGCCATGCCGTTCACTTTTGTCACCAATGCCCTGCAAGGCTACGGTCACATGGGTGCATATCTCGGTCTCTTTAATGGAACCATCTGTGTGCCGCAGATTGTTGCCGCGGCCATTAGTGGCTATTTACTGACGCTTGTTGGTTCTCATCAGAGCAACATGATGTTTGTGGCCGGTATCTTCCTCTGTCTTGGAGCATTCTGCGTTTCTTTCATTCGAGGAGAGAAATAGCTCATCATCCTTTTAATATAACTACATCGAATTATATAAGCACATTAAATATATGGAAGTATTTTTTCATTTAGAGTATAAAACGTCCTATGGAGAAGAGCTCTATGTGAACGTTGTTGGCGACAACAAAAAATATATCATGCACACGCTCGATGGCCTACACTGGGAGGCACAGTTGAAACTGAAAGGTGAGGGCGCAGTGCTGAACTATTTCTACAGTGTTGAGACAGCTGGCGGGCTCCGTGCCGTGGAATGGACGGCCGAAACGCACCGCCTCGAACTTTCAGTAGCAAACGCCAAATGTTATCACGTTTACGACCATTGGATGGATATTCCAGAGGATTCCTATCTTTATAGTTCGGCTTTCACCGAATGTGTAAATCGTCGCGAGAAAGCAGCTGTGGAGCGTGACAATTATGCCCACACGGTGCGCCTCAAGGTGCGTGCGCCGCAGTTGCGTTCCGATGAGCGTTTGGCCTTATCGGGAGCTACGCCCTTGCTGGGAGATTGGCAAGAGGATAAGGTGCTGCCCATGACAGAGCACAACTACAACGAGTGGATCTTAGACCTCGATGCCGATAAGTGTGCAGATGGAAAAATAGAATTTAAGTTTTTGGCACAGACAACCAAAGAAGGGCACACGTCAGTCCGATTTTGGGAAACGAGAGAGAATCGTGTCATCACGCTCCCTAAGTTGGCCAAAGGAGAGGTGGTAGTCTATGAATTAGACCAGGCTTTCTTCCCCATCCCGAACCATCGCATGGCCGGAACACTCATTCCTATTTTCTCCTTGCGCTCTCAGAGCAGTTTCGGTGTGGGAGATTTCGGTGATTTGCGCAAGATGATAGATTTCGTAAGTGCCACGCGTCAACGCGTGCTACAGGTGTTGCCCATCAACGACACTACCATCTCGCACCGTTGGACCGATTCTTATCCTTATAGCTGTATCAGCATCTTTGCTCTCCACCCGCAGTATGTCGATCTCACTCAGCTGCCCGCGCTCAAGGATAAGAAGCGCGCCGCCCACTTTGAGGAGCTGCGCAAAGAACTGAATGCGTTGCCCGAAATCGACTATGAGCGCGTCAATGCAGCCAAGACGGAATATCTCCACGAACTCTTTGCTCAGGAAGGCGATAAGGTGATGAAGAGCCAAGCCTTTAAGGCGTTTTTCCAAGAAACGGAGCAGTGGCTCGTGCCTTATGGGCAGTACTGCTATCTCCGCGACAAGAATGGAACGGCCGACTTCTCTCAATGGCCCGACCATAAAGTGTGGGACGAGAAAGAAAGAAAATCTCTCTCTCCACTCCCAGTACAGCGGCCTGGAAGAACGTGGCGTTCTACTATTACGTACAATTCCTGCTCAGCACACAGATGGAAGCTGCTCACGACTATGCTCGACAGAAACATGTCATCCTCAAAGGCGACATCCCCATAGGTGTGAACCGCTACGGCTGCGATGTGTGGATGGAACCCAACTATTTCAACCTTAACGGACAGGCTGGTGCTCCGCCCGACGATTTCTCTGTCAACGGACAGAACTGGGGTTTCCCCACCTACAATTGGGATGCTATGATAGCCGATGGTTGTCGCTGGTGGGTGCGCCGTTTCCAGAATATGCAGAAGTATTTTGATGCCTACCGCATTGATCATGTGCTCGGTTTCTTCCGCATTTGGGAAATACCCATCCATTCTGTCCACGGATTGCTCGGACAGTTCGCTCCCTCGCTCGGTATGACGCGAGAAGAGATAGAGTCTTACGGCCTCCACTTCCAAGAAGAATTATTCACTAAGCCATTCATTGCCGACTGGGTGCTCGACCGAATTTTCCATGAGTATGCACAAGAGGTCAAGGACACTTATCTCAATCATGCTCACGACGATATTTGGGAGATGAAGCCCGAATATGACACACAACGCAAGGTGGAAGCTGCTTTTGAAGGTCGTACGAGTGAGAAGGATATCCTCTTGCGCGATGGACTGTATGCCCTCATCAGCGACGTGCTCTTTGTGCGCGACCGCAGTGATAGCAACAAATTCCACCCGCGTATTACTGTGCAGTTCGCTTTCATTTATGAAGCACTCTACGATTCCGACAAGGCTGCATTCAATCGCCTTTATAATGATTACTACTATCGTCGTAATAATCAGTTCTGGTATGGCGAAGCCATGAAGAAGTTGCCTCTATTGGTCAATGCCACAAGGATGCTCGTTTGTGCAGAAGACCTCGGAATGGTGCCAGCCTGCGTGGCGTGGGTCATCCAAGAGTTGCGCATCTTGAGTCTTGAAATACAGTCGATGCCAAAAGATCCCACTGTTCGTTTCGGCGTTCTCCCAGCCAATCCTTACCGCTCTGTGAGCACTATCTCTACCCACGATATGCCCACATTGCGTCAATGGTGGGACGAAGACATGGACCGCTCACAGGCCTATTATAATACAGTGCTCTATCGCGAAGGCATTGCTCCTCATCCGCTGCCGGGCTGGTTGGCACGCGACATTGTTTATCGTCATCTCAATTGTCCCTCCATGCTCTGTATTTTGAGCCTTCAGGATTGGCTTTCTGTGGATGAAGAACATCGCCATCCCAATGCCGATGCCGAACGTATCAATCTGCCTTCCAATCCTCACCACTATTGGCGTTATCGTATGCACCTCAGCATTGAAGAACTTATGAAAACTTCTATGATGCAAACCATTTCGGAAATGGTGGAGGAAACAGGCCGATAATATCCCCGCTGGCGGAAGTCGGCAGGAATTCTTTCCATAAGGAGGGACTGAAGAGTTCCTCCTTCTTTTTACACAATCCATTATGACCACTAAACTGAAAGGTACTATCTGCGGTGTGCTGTCTGCCATCTTTTATGGAACGAATCCCGTTGGCGCTCTCGTTTTGTATGCCGACGGCTTCAATTCGTCCAGTGTGCTGTTCTATCGCTTTTCCATCGCCACGCTTCTGCTGGGCGCGTTGCTCCTTGCGCAGCGAAAATCGTTTCGGATCACTCGGAAAGAGTTTTGCATCATCTCTGTGCTTGGCCTCCTCTTTGCTGTCTCGGCCCTTTCGCTCTATATGAGTTTCATTTCATGGCTGCCGGCATCGCCTCGACGCTGCTGTTTGTCTATCCCGTTATGGTGGCGGTGCTCATGGCCCTTTTCTTTCGAGAAAAGGTAACGCCCACCACGGTCGTCTCCATCCTGTTATCGCTCGTGGGCGTAGCGCTGCTCTATCGCGGCGACGGCCAATCCACACTGAGTCTGGTGGGCGTAATCCTCGTTCTGCTCTCCTCGCTCACTTACGCCTTCTATATCATCGTTGTCAACCAGAGTTCGCTGCGCATGTCGTCCGTGAAGCTCACTTTCTATGTGTTGTTCGTCTGCACGTTGGCCATTGTGGCTTGGTCGTTTGTTAGTCCTGAAAATCATCTGATGATGCTCCACACGCCTTGGCACTGGTTCATGGGTTTCTGGATGGCGATATTCCCCACCGTGCTCTCCCTCGTGCTCATGGTCCTTGCCGTCCACGACATAGGCTCTACGCCAACGGCCATCATGGGCGCACTCGAACCCGTCACTGCTGTCTTCATCGGCATCTTCCTTTTTGGCGAAGCTTTCTCCCTCCGCCTTGCCGCAGGCATACTGCTCATCCTCGTTGCCGTCCTTCTCATTATTCTTGGCAAGCACCTCCGCTTCCGCCCTCTGCTCTTCCGCCTCCGCAAGTATTGGCGCTGGAGATATTGAGGCCTGGAGCATTCGCGAATACAAAGAAAGCAGTAAAACCACACGTGGGATTTACTGCTTTCTTTGTAAGAAAAATCTTTATTTTAATAGATAATTCTTTCGCGCTTCTATTATGTCATCCATATTTTCACTTGCCCAAACCAATAAATTATCAATGAGTGGCAATAGGCTCTTGCCTTTGTCGGTGAGCGAATACTCCACGCGAGGCGGAATTTCTGGGAAAGCCTCTCTCAGGATAAGTGCATCGGCCTCCAGCATTTTTAGGGTGGCGGTCAGCATCTTTTGAGATATGTCGGGAATATTGCGCTGTAGTTCTTTGAATCTTTGTCGTTCGTTTGCCTCTAAAGTAAACAGTACCAACATAGACCATTTGTCGCCCACCCTCGACAAAACATTGCGCACGGGGCAGTTGGGATAGAGTGCATCTCGCAATTCGTTTCTATTCATTGCTAAATAATTAGGTTCAAATATTACATTACTATACAAAAGTAACTATCACGCTTTATAGTCTTGAGAAAATCATTGTTAAACTATTTTAAAAATGAAATACAGCAATAGCTCTGTTTTCAATGTTACTTACTTTTTGGTAACCGACTGACATCTTCGTGCCTTCTTGTACAACGTTTCGAAACATAATACCTTTGCATCGTCAAAACAAACAAAGAACGAAAACAAACAACTAATAAAAAACAAAGACATTATGAAACAAGTAGAGACAATCAAGGCAGGTGAGAACTTTACGGCAGTAAATGTTGGTAAATTCAGCAATATCAAGGATTATGTCCTCCCATTGGGCGATATAGAGATTCCTGGAAAAGTATTTGTGGGACAAGCTTTGCAGACAACAGGTAGTGATCTCTCATTTCAAACCCTTTTTCCTGGTCAAGATAGTGGCTTCCTTCACACCCACAAGACCCACGAAGAGCTCTATTTTATTCTCAAAGGTGAGGGCGAGTACCAAGTGGACGGAGAAATCTTCCCCGTATCAGAAGGTAGTATCATTCGTGTAGCTCCTGCTGGCAAACGTGCCTTGAAGAATACAGGCAAAGATGAGATGCTCATGCTTTGCATCCAATACAAGGCCAATAGTTTTGCCGAAGATGATGCGCCCGCTGCTGATGGCGTTATTTTGAACGAAAAATTGGAATGGTAGTAGACACACAATTTCCAAATTGTCCGATTCGCAATGTTCTTGCCAGAATTTGCGAACCGGACTTATTGTGGCTTGTTCATATATTAGGAAAAAAGAATTCGGCTACCCTTGAAGAACTCCTTCAGAAAATGCAAGATCAAACGCGGACGGAAATAGATGCTGCGCTTTGCAAACTAATGACTGACGGAATTATCAAACAATCTGTAAAGTCTTTTTCCCTTACAGATAGGGGACTGTCATTATTTCCCCTTGCTGAGAATTTAGCACATTGGTGTGAGCAAAATTTTTGTTATAAGCAGTTTTAAGCTATACTTCTGTGCCTCTTATTTTTCCTTATTGCGTTTGAAAATGCAATAAAGATGTCAGCCGACAACCTTATTGTGTCAGCTGACGCAATAAGGATATTTTTCTTCACTGCCTATCTACAGAATTCCCTCCATATCCCTTCTGAAAGCGTGTACTCGGTGCTCTCGAAATAGAAAGCTACTGAGCGTTGCTATACTCATAGGAGATAGGGAGGGAACTTTGAAAAATGCTTATTTTCCTGTTCTTACTTCACTTCTAATCCCTTCGTGTTGATTTTTCCCAAGGAGGAATTTGTTTTTTTGAGTTTGTTGGTATTCCCTTTCAAGGTGATAGAGCCTATACCACTGCAGTTAGCCACTACGCTCTTACAATTGACCGTGGCCGTGACACTACCCACGCCGCTGCTCTCCAGTTTGCAGTTGTTGCTCTTCACAGAGAATGTGCCAGAACCTACACCCGAGAAATCGAACGAAGCATTGCCCGAAACGGTGAAATGACTGTTGCTGAGACTGCCCACGCCTTCGCAGTCCACTTCAAGGCTCGTGCAGCTAACGTTGCCGAAGCTGGCAGAGCCTACGCCTTCGAGGCTGATATCTAAATCTTTGGTGTTGAGCGCGTGGCAGTGAAATTGCCCACGCCTTCTTGTTTGAGACTTCTCAAACTGGGAGCTGTCACTTCAATGGTGCAATGGGAATTGTTGTTCTTCAAATTTCGCCGTGTAGTGATATAAAGTGTATTTTCTTTTACATACACTGTGTCGATACCAGGGCGGAAGGCCGTGGCCGTCACCTTATAGGTGTTGCCCTGCGTGAAGCGGACGTTGGCAACGGATTCCATCTTGATGTTTTGAAAGTCTCGCAGATTGAAGGCTCGGACAACTGTTTTCTGTGGCTTTTTCTCGTTAGTGTTCAGCGTAATAGAACAACTGCTGGTGTTCGCCACGAAAGCGAGCAACGCAAGGGAAAGAAGACTTTTCATACTTGTATTTTTTATGTTATACAAAAGCAGGAGAGAAGGACACATTGTTCCAACTCTCCTGCCAGATAAAAAGAAGTGACTCCGATGGGACTCAAACCCATGACACATGGTACCGGAAACCATTGCTCTATTCAACTGAGCTACGGAGCCATAGTCCTATAAGACAATTGCAAAAGTAAGGATTTATTTGGAATTAGCAAAAAAAATCATCGGTTCTCGCCGCGCTGTGGGGGAGAACCGATGTGATGTTAAATGAGTGGAATGCCTGCGGCGCTACATTGCTTGCGCATTTCAGTGGGCCAAATAGAGGCTTGAATCTCACCGATATGGGCTTTCTTCAGATACATCATGCAGAGGCGCGATTGCCCAATACCTCCACCAATGGAGAGAGGCAGTGTGCCGTCCATCAAACGTTGGTGGAAATAGAGCCCGAGGCGGTCTTCCTTGCCTGTGGCTTTGAGTTGGCGCAGCAGGGCCTCTTTGTCAACACGAATACCCATCGAACTGATTTCTACGGAGCGTCCTAGCGTGTCGTACCACAAAAGCAAGTCGCCATTAAGTCCCGCCGTTCCTTCCTCATTGATGCTGGTCCAGTCATCATAGTCGGGGGCGCGCAGGTCGTGGGGAATCCCATCGCCCAGTGGACCTCCAATGCCGATGATGAAGACGGCACCGTATTCCTTGCATATCCGATCTTCGCGTTCTTTAGGTGTTAGGTCGGGAAAGCGTTGGCGCAGCTCTTCCGCATGAATAAAATGCACCTTTCAGGCATACTCGGACGGAGCTGTGGGAAGCGTTCGCAGATGAGAAACTCCGTGCGGAGCATGGCATAATAGATGTTCTTAACGGTCTTCTTGAGATAGTCGATGGTGCGGTCCTCTCTGCTGATAGAGCGTTCCCAGTCCCATTGATCAACGTAGAGGGAATGGAGATTATCCAGCTCTTCATCGGCACGAATAGCATTCATGTCGGTATATATACCATAGCCCACGGGCACTTGCTGGTCGGCCAACATCAGTCGCTTCCATTTTGCCAGCGAATGGACCACTTCGGCGCGCGTGTCGCCCAAATCTTTGATGGGGAAGGAGACGGGACGCTCCACACCGCTCAAATCATCGTTGATACCAAGGCCGCGTTGCACGAAGAGTGGGCCAGTGACACGGCGAAGCTTTAGCCCCGTAGCTAAGTTAGCTTGGAAAAATTCTTTTATCTCTTTGATGCCCTGCTCGGTGTCGTTGCGTCCGAGTAGTGCTTTATAACCTTTAGGTATGATTACTTTGCTCATTTGTGTGCTTTTGTGTTATTGATGCAAAGATAATACAGCTTTTTGAAAGAGAAAAGAGAAATAAAGAATTCGTATGTAAAAAGTTTTAGGAATTTTTAGTCTATTGCTCATTGCGAAGGTCTTTTTTCTTGTGAGTTGCCTCACTCGTAGAGGTCGAGCAGGAGAGGGAGATGATCGGAAGTACCGCCGTGATAGTGAGGACCTACAAATGTGTAGCGAGGTTTGAGGCCGCCGCTGGAATCTGGTTCGGTCAGGAAGGGGAAGTGGACAATCCGACAAGCGGAAGGCGTGGTGCGGAGACCTTCTGCAGCCTGCAAGAGCGCACCATTCACTACGAATTGGTCAAGTTGGTTCCATTCCCCGCGAAACTTATAAGTGCCGCGAATATCTTCGGGTCCTTTGAGATTGGCTGAAAGGATGTAGAGCGATGTATCGGCAAATGGTGGTTGGGGCAATAAGGCACGCAATCCCTCACTCAGGCTGCGGTTGTGAAACTCATCATTGCAATCGCCCGTGATTACGAGAGCGGGGCGCAGACGGTGCTGTATCAAACTGTCGGCCGCGGCTCGGATGCGTTGCGCAGTGCGGATGCGGTAAGGCTCAGTCTTTTCTTGTCCGCCTGCACGACTGGGCCAGTGGACGGCCATAATATCGAGTGTGTCGCCCGAAGCCACTCGTCCGCTCACGCGCAGGACATCGCGTGTGGGTTTCGGTGGCAGGATGGTAAGCAATACGCAGTGTATCAGTTTCAAAGGGACGGAACGCCATGGGCTGGTAGAGCACCGCCACGTTGATACCGCGCCGGTCGGCACTGTGAGTCACAATGTATTCGTAGCCCAAGCGGCAGAGCGATGTGTGGCGACAAAGGTCGCGGACAACGCTGTCGTTCTCCACTTCGCAAAGCACAATGACGTCGGGCGGGAGTGCGCCACCCACAGCAACAATGGCGCGGGCCAATTTTCCTAATTTGGCGTGGTACAAGCTGCTTGTCCAGCGATATTTCCCTTGTGGCGTGAAGTCCACATCCTGTTTGCCAGGCGCGTGGATAGTATCGAAGAGATTTTCGACGTTATACTCCATGATTCGGAAACAGCGGTTTTGTGCCGTGAGGGAGAGTGAGAAGAAGAGGAGAAATGAAAGTAGCGTGTGTTTCATTGTGGGTGAGTTTTGAAGGAGAACATAAAAAAGAGCGCGAACCTTGTTTACGCAAGGGAGGTAAGAAAGGTTCGCGCTAAGGGAGACGGCGAAGAATGCCGTAAGAATGCGGGTTTAGTTGGCTGCTGCTTGCACCACTTCGATAGTGTCGGTGATGCCCGCAGAGGTCAGCGTGATTTGTCCAGCCCGCTCCACTCTGGTTGTGTTAGGCGTGATGGTGAGCGAGAGAGGGTGATAGCCCGCTGTCTGAGCGGCCGTGGGTACTTGAATCCACGCAGCATTCGTTTGCACCATTGCACCGTTGGTGTAAGTAGTGAAGTAGAAAGGTAGAGCCGTTGTTTTAGCATCGAGGTTTACCTTGTAGTATGCTCTGTCGCTCAGTTTGTCGTTGTTGAGGTCTTTGTAAGTGGCTGCAGGGGAGGAAATGTTGAGCCAGCCCACTTGAACCACGGGCATATTGATGGTGTGTTCACCCTGGACATGGAAAATTGTTTGGCGCGTAAGGCGGTCGGTGTTCACAGTAAAGGCCAGTTTGAGCAACGTATTGTAGAGTGCACCTTTGTATTTAGGTGTCATCTCATTGGGAGTAACTGCCAACCAAGAGTTATCGACTGTCAGTTTCCACGCGTCTGTTGAGAGCACATGGATGGTATCTGATGCTTGGTCAGCATAAGCCACCATGTTGGGCTTCATAGGTGCAAACTGCATAACATGCTGTTCAAATTCGCTTTTGCAGCTCGTAAGGGTCAGCACACCGGCTGCCACTACGGATAGAATCAATGAAATGTGTTTCATACGTATGAAAAATGAGTTTTTATTGAGCGTTTAGTATGGTTTCAATAGTGAGCGTGCGGTCCCATGTATAATTCCATTCGGGATGGCGCTTTGAGAGTTCGTCAATATAGGCTTGTTCCGAAGGTAGGCCTAATGTGGCACGGCGTTCGTCGAGTTTGTCAGCGTCGGCAACAGGCCAGAGATACGTTTTCCCATTCATCTCCATGAATTGTGTACCATAGATTTGCGGTTCGAGCTGATCGTATCGTATGCCGTCTTGGAAGGAGGCATAATAGAAAGCATCCAGGCGTTTTTTCTGCCATGCTTGTTCGATGAGGTGAGCCATCGGCAGGCGGAAAGCCAGCGGGGAGTGGGACAGAACCAAGTAAAGTCCTTGATTGGCTTTAACGGAGCAGCTGTCAGGGTTATAGTCCGCAATGAACTCTTTGAGTACTGCGCGGTTCACACTGTCCTGTGCTTCGATAAGGCTATCAACAGTTTCGGTTTTACGGATTTGTTGATCTGCATCAAAGAGGCGTTCGAGACGCTGCGAAACGCTCTGCGCCGAGCAATTCAGGGCTGCAAGAGCAAAAAGGGATAAAACAATTTTCTTCATATTCATATATGTAAGGGGCATTCAGATGGCCACCCTTTTGTTTTTTGTGTTGTTGTTTGTTAGTACCATTCAATGTTGCTGGAGTAGCTGCTGCGTTTGTCCCATTTGAGAGCATCGGCAAGTTCGCTGGCAATAGCACGGAAGGTGAAGTTGAACGAAGTGTAGGGCCTAAGTACCACGTTACACGACATTTCAAAGCAATGGAGATTGCGAGAAAGTGATGCCGTTGTCATGGAAACGCGGTGTTGCTCGAAGTCGTAACCAGAGGAGAAGGTAATGTTCCAACCATCGGAAAGGCGGAGATTACCCGAAGCATTGAGCGTTTGCGTGAACCCGAAAGGATAGCGCATGGTGCGCTGGTTGATGGGTTTGTTGCGATTCTCAAACATGGTGATACCATAGGAGAGTGTGAGAGACCACGGCAGTTGGAAATGGAGATAGCCATCTTTGTCGACCTTGGCCTTTTCTTTCTGCACCGATTTCTTCTTTGTGGCCAATAAATCGGGGTCGATGTTGGCATCTTCCACGTTGGTTTGCTCGTCGTTGTCTGGTTTGTTTGCAGTCTCTTCTGTTGTGTTGTTGCGGCGACCAGCGAAGAGGTTGCGCAACTTAGTGAACGTTTGGTTGTTGAGCGTGTAAGAGATGTTTTGGCTCATGCCCTGGAAGCGTCCGAAGCGTCCGTGGCTCCATTCGGTGCGGTCGCCCACCACCACATTGCCCTTGTTGTCGAAGACATAGGCGTAAGTGGCAAAGAGTGCTGCAAGGGAGAAGGTGTAGCTCTTGGTGAGCTTCAAGCGTAGGCGAGTTGTCAGGTCGCTCCATTGGCGCGTTTTTGCCGCCATATTGTAGGAGAGCGAAGCTGAAAGCTCATCTATAAGCGAAATCTTCTTGTAGCCCGTTGTGTCCTTATCGCTCTTGACCTTCATCTCAAGGTTGTTGGAGACGCTCATCGTGACCATTCCTTGTTTCGTACTGGAAGGATAACCGAAGATGCCACTTTGGTACGGAGAATATGGCACTCGCTCCACGTTACCACTGGCGTCGGTCTTGTCGTAGTGCCGCGTGTAGCCGTAGCGTGAGGCGGTGAAGTCGGGCGCATAGCTGAAGCTGACATTGGGCTTAAAGACGTGGCGGATAGCAATGATTTTACTGCCGAAAAGCTTCTTCCAAGGTTTGTAGAATCCATAGAGTGTCGTGTTGGCACTTACGGCCACATTCCAATCGTAGAGATTGTAGAAACCATAGGTGGTATCGGCCACTTCGCGCAGTGTGGTAGCATCCCAGTTTCGCATGATGCGATTGGTGTACATCACATCGTTGAACGAGAAACTCGGGGAGATGTTGATGTATTTGAAGAGTTGGAACGTGGCATCAATAGGGATGCGGTGTTGCATACCATTGCGCCAGTCCTTGATGAGGTTGGAATGGAGCAGCTTGTCCTCTTTCGTTGATATGGAGTTGCTGAATTGTCCCGTGTAGGACATAGAAATTTTTTCGTACCATCGTTCTTTCCCTACTTGGTGCTTGCGGCGGAACGGATAGAAGCGAGAGAGCGAGAAATTCAAATCGGGGAGCGACATGGAGATAGTACTGGTGCGCATGTCTTGCGTGAGGTTGGAAGAACCAGATACCGACAAACCGATGCCCGAAAAGAGATGGCTGAAACTCACCGAACTGGCGCGCGTGCTCTGCGTATAGGAGAGCGGGTTGTACAAACTCTCCAGATTTTTGCGTTCATAGTTTTCCGAAGCAAAGTTTACGCGAGCGGAGAATGTGGTATTGCCGCCGGCGGCAGCATCCTTCGTGTGGCTCCACTGCACCTTGAGGCTCGTTGTTTTCATGTAGTCCGGCAAATTCTTTTCGCCCTCCACCGTGTTGAGATAAGAGATGTAGAAATTACCGTTATACTTGTAGCGCTTCTTATAATTGGTCTCCAAACTTAAGCCCCAGGAGCCTTTCGTGTAGATTTCCCCAAGGAGCTTTAAGTCCATGTAGTCGTTGAGCGCAAAGTAGTATCCGCCGTTGCGGAGATAGAAACCGCGGACAGTCTCATCGCCGTAACTCGGCATGATAAACCGCTAGAATATTTCTTATTAAAGGGGAAGAAACCATAAGGTATGCCGATGGGGAGCGGCACATCCTCAACCACGAGATAGGCCGGACCAAAGACGGTTTCCTTGCCCGGAATGACCTTGGCGCGCGATAGTTTCAGATAGAAATGGGGGTGTTTAGCGTTACAAGTGGTGTATTTGGCCGATTCCAAATACAGCGTACCGTCGTCAGTACGTTTGGAGCGTTCGCTCTGGATAAGCCGTTGCCCTGCGTGGTATTGACATTTTGGATGAAACCTTTCTTCGTCTTGAAGTTATAGCTCATCTGCTCGCTCACATATTCGTCCGAACCCTGCTTGAATGAGGGTTTCTGCTCGAGCACACCAGCTGTGTCGGCAATGGCCTTAGCGTGGACAAGGCTTGAGTCCATATTCATCGAGATATGGCCCGCATCGAGCGTCATATTCTCGTATTTCACTTCTGCTTTGCCGAAGAGAAACGCCAGTTTTGTGTCAGCATCGTAAACAACAGAGTCCTCGGCTGCAAAGTCCACAGGTTTCTCTAAGCCGCCACGCTTCTTCCGCAGCGTGTCCGTGCGTAGCGTGTCCGTGCGGACAGAGTCGATGCTGATGGCTTTGGTAGCGTGAAAGGTCGAGTCCATCTGTGCCCGGCGTTGGCGGATAAGTGCCGTGTCGGGCGTAGCTTTTCGAGTGGTGTCGGTCGCTGAGGCAGAGGAGGGCTGATAGTAGAGGCCATTCTTTATGCCTGCTGTCACGCACAACGCCATCAGTGACGATAAGAGTATCGTTATAAAGGTTCTCACCTGAATTGATCAATTTTAGTGGGCGAAGATACTAATTCTAATAGAATTAGGCCGTTTTCTCACTCTTTTTAACAGCCTTCAGCACTGTCTCATCCGAATTGTTCAACCCACTTACGAAAGATTTCTACACCTTTGTCGCCGAATTTTTCAAGACTTTTCACTGTCTCTTCCACCGTACGCTCACGTTCGGGATGACTTTTAGAGAAAAATTTATCAGCATAGCAAATCACCTGTTCTTCCAATGTTTCGGGACAGAGGTCTGTGGCGGGAGGCTCCACTCCGTGATCTCTGAAGGCTTGGCGAGTCATGCCCGTCCCCGTGTGGCGTTCGCAGATGCGGGCAAGGTCTTCACGACCTTCTCGGCGCATGAGTTCTGCTCCCAACATGCCATGGAGCAGATAATTGAAATGGCCATGGCAATGGATGCCCGGAGCATCGGTCAAGAATATTCCAAGGTCGTGGAGCATAGCTCCATCGCGTAGGAGTTTTTCATTGAGATGCAGTTCAGGATGTTTGCTACAAACCTCAAGCGCCTTCTTTCAACTTGCTGACTGTGGTGGATGAGCAACCGCCGAAGAGCATTGTCGTCGGGGTAGTATTTGTAAATAATTTCTAATGGTTTCATGTTCATCATTCTCTTTGTTCTGTTGCAAAATTACTCAATTCGGAGGATTCAGCGAAGTGGAAGAACGAGGCTTTTCTTTATAAAAGAAAAACGGGCCAATTACTTGACAAAGCTGTCCTTCCTTTTAGCCAGCTTCATCTGCTGTTCTCCTCAATTTTTTTACGAAGATAAGTTTTTTTCTTAGCTCGATTTTTCTATTTTTTTCTTCATCTAAATATCTATTTTTTTATTTTAGCAACTCTTTTTTTCTTTTCTTTTTTTGCTCCATTGATTAGCCTTTTCTATTCGAAAATACAATAAAGCTGTCGGCCAATACCCTTATTGCGTCAGCTGACAGCCTTATTGCGTTCGCCAGCATCCTTATTGGACAGACGAAAAAAATAGGACTATTCTACCCCCTCTCTCTTGCTCTTTAGATTTTGCGATATTTTCGCCCTCGAATAAACTGAGAAGTTATTTTACAAAACATAAAAAGCCGCGACAGGAGATACTGTCGCGGCTTTGAGAGTATAGAGTCTTACTTGTTTGTGAAAGTGAGGTGGTCGCCTTCGGCCTGGGCCGTTATCGGGCGACTCTTGTCGATGCTTCCACTCAACAGAGCTTTGCTCAAATCGTTGAGCAACAACCGCTGGAGCGCACGCTTTACGGGACGCGCACCAAACTCGGGATCGAAACCAGCTTCGCTGATGAGCGCGATGGCATCGGGAGTAACGGTGAGTTGTACCTCCTGCTCGGCGAGTCGGCGGATGACGGCTTCAACTTGCAGGCGAACAATGAGTTCGATTTCGTCCTTCTTGAGCGGCTGGAACATGATGATATCGTCGATGCGGTTCAAGAACTCAGGGCGGATGGTCTTCTTCAGCATCTCCAGCACTTCGCTCTTCGTTTCCTCAAGGATGTTAGCCTGCTTAGCATCGGGAAGTCCACGCATCGCCTCGAACTTCTGTTGGATGAACTGGCTGCCGAGGTTGGAAGTCATGATGATGATGGTGTTCTTAAAGTTGACCACGCGGCCCTTATTGTCGGTCAGGCGGCCGTCATCGAGCACTTGCAGCAAGATATTGAACACGTCGGGATGTGCCTTTTCAATCTCATCGAAGAGTACCACTGAGTAGGGCTTGCGCCGAACAGCCTCGGTGAGTTGTCCGCCCTCTTCGTAGCCTACATAGCCCGGAGGTGCACCAACAAGGCGACTGACGCTGAACTTCTCTTGATACTCTGACATATCGATACGCGTCATCAGCGTTTCGTCGTTGAAGAGATATTCGGCAAGTGCCTTTGCCAGCTCTGTTTTACCCACGCCCGTAGTGCCCAAGAAGATGAACGAACCGATGGGGCGTTTGGGGTCTTGAAGACCTGCCCGACTGCGGCGAACAGCATCGCTTACGGCCTGGATGGCCTCGTCCTGTCCGATGACACGTTTGTGGAGTTCGCTCTCCATGTGTACCAGTTTCTCGCGCTCGCTTTGCAGCATTCGGCTGACGGGTATTCCTGTCCAGCGGCTCACTACGTCGGCGATATCGTCGGGCGTCACTTCCTCTTTGATAAGAGCTTCTGAGCCTTGACGCTGATGGAGTTGCTTCTGGATGGAGTCGATTTCGTCCTGCAACGCCTTTAGTTTGCCGTAGCGAATTTCAGCAACTCGCTCATAGTTGCCTTCACGCTCAGCACGTTCAGCCTCAAACTTGAGTTGCTCCATTTGTTTCTTGTTGTCCTGAATCTTGTTGAGCAATTCGCGCTCGCCTTCCCACTTTGCGCGGAAGTCCTTTTCGCGTTCCTCCAATTCAGAAATCTCCTTGTTGAGGACAGCAAGTTTCTGCTCGTCGTTTTCCCGCTTGATGGCCTCCCTTTCAATTTCGAGCTGGCGCAAGCGTCGTGTGATTTCGTCGAGCTCTTCTGGTTGAGAGTCGCGTTCCATTCGCAGTTTTGCGGCAGCCTCGTCCATGAGGTCTATGGCCTTGTCGGGGAGGAAACGGTCGGAGATGTAGCGATGAGAGAGCTGGGCAGCGGCAATGAGGGCATCGTCCTGAATACGCACCTTGTGGTGGTTTTCATAACGTTCCTTCAGACCGCGCAGAATGCTGATGGCATCCTCCACACTTGGTTCGTCCACCATGACAGTTTGGAATCGGCGTTCGAGTGCCTTGTCCTTTTCGAAATACTTCTGGTATTCCTCCAGTGTGGTGGCTCCGATGGTTCGGATTTCGCCACGTGAGAGAGCCGGCTTGAGGATATTGGCAGCGTCCATGGCTCCCTCTCCTTTGCCCGCGCCCACAAGGGTGTGGATTTCATCAATGAAGAGGATAATCTCTCCGTTGGAGTTGGTCACTTCATTGACAACGCTCTTGAGACGTTCCTCAAATTCGCCCTTATATTTTGCACCGGCCAGCAGTGCGCCCATGTCGAGACTGAAAAGCTGCTTGTTCTTCAGATTCTCAGGTACGTCGCCACGAACAATACGTTGTGCCAAGCCTTCAACTATGGCCGTCTTACCCGTACCTGGTTCACCGATGAGGATAGGATTATTCTTGCTTCGACGGCTCAAGATTTGCAGAACGCGGCGAATCTCCTCGTCGCGACCAATAACGGGATCGAGTTTGCCTGTGCGGGCTTCGTCCACGAGGTTGCGGGCGTATTTGCCCAGTGCTTGGTAAGTGTCCTCGCTCGAAGCAGAGTCGGCCTTGTGTCCACCGCGCAATTCTTTGGTGGCAGCAATCAAGCCATTCTCTGTGACGCCTGCATCGTGTAGCATCTGACTGGCCAAACCTTGGGTTTTAAGGATGGCGAGCAGGAGAGGCTCGAGGCCTACGAATTGGTCGCCATCTTTCTTGGCTATATCTGTTGCCTTGGTCAGAGCCTCGTTGGCGTCGCGGTCCAGATAGGGTTCACCGCCGCTCACGCGGGGCTGATTTTGGAGTTCGCGGTCCACAACCTGCTGCAAGGCATTGCTGTTGACGCCCATCTTTCCGAAAAGGAATTGTGTGACGTTTTCCCCCACTTGCAGGATACCTGCCAGGAGGTGTACAGCCGTAACAGCTTGTTGCCCGCCGCTTTGTGCACGGTTGACAGCCTGTTGTACGGCTTCTTGTGCTTTAATTGTGAAATTATCGAAGTTCATAACTTTTTTATTTTTATTATTTTGCCACACAATAAGACAAAGGCCGCGCCAAATGGAATAAGGGTGACATTTTGTCAGTGGTTCGTGCAAAATAATACAAAAAACATCCGCCAGAGTGAGTGGCGGATGTTGATGCGGAGAGTCTATGAATAGGCGGATTAGTTATCAATGCGCTGTGTTTCGCGGGCCATTTTCATGAGCTCGGGGGAGATATGACAGTAGCCACTTGGGTTCTTGTCGAGGTAGTCTTGATGATATTCCTCGGCAGCATAGAAATTCTTTAGTGGCATTACTTCTGTGGCAATCGGATCAGAGAAAGCGAAACTTTCCTCGGCCACGGCGTCCTCTATGATGGCTTTGTCGGCTTCGTCCTCATAGTAGATTCCTGTTCTGTACTGTGAACCTTTGTCTGCTCCTTGTTCGTCGACCTGCGTAGGGTCGATTGTCAGGAAATACATACGGAGCAAAAAGAAAAGAGGAACTTTCTTCTCGTCGTATTCCACCTTTACGGTTTCGGCAAAGTGGGTTGTGTCGGAGCAGACCTCCTCGTAAGTTGGGTTTCCGTATTGCCGTTGGCATAGCCCACGGTTGTATTGACCACTCCGTGTATCTGTTTGAAAAAGTGCTCAGTGCCCCAGAAGCAGCCACCAGCTAAATAAATTGTCTTCACTATTTTGTTTGTCTTTTGATGTGCTAATCGCGAGCGGCAGACCGCGCGGATTAGCACTTTTCTTTATTTCAGTTGTGATTCGATAGGGTCACGATATTGCCCTTGTAGGCGATGAAGCTCCTTGCGAAGTTCCTTCGTGATTTTCTCCGTACCAGGCTGACCATAGATATTATTGAGTTCGTGCGGATCATTCTTCAAATCGAAGAGTTCCCATTCGTCAATGTCGTTGTAGAAGTGAATAAGTTTCCAGCGGTCCGTACGTACGCCGTAATGGCGCTTGACACTGTGTTCAGCAGGGTACTCGTAGAAGTGGTAGTAAATACTCTTGCGCCAATTCTTCGGGTGTTGTCCTTTGAGCAATGGCAGGAGGGAAACGCCGTCCATATCGGCTGGAATCGGAGCTCCTGCCAAATCGAGGAATGTTGGGGCATAGTCGATATTTTGTACCATCTCTTTGATTTCTCCGCGGCCTTTGAAGCCAGCGGGAAGGCGCATAACGAGCGGCGTGTTAAGGCTCTCCTCGTACATGAAACGTTTGTCGAACCATCCATGCTCTCCCATGTAGAATCCCTGGTCGGAAGTGTAGACCACAAGGGTTGAATCGAGCAGGTTGAGGCGTTTGAGCTCATCCAGTACTCTACCTACGTTATCATCGAGGGACTTTGTTACTTTGGCATAGTCGCGCATGAACCGCTGGTACTTGAATTCGGCCAGCTCGCGCCCAGAAAGATTGCGCTGCTTGAAGTCGGTTGTAATACTGTCATAGAAGCAGTCGTAATCGGCACGGTCGCGTGAATCCATGCGTCCAATCATGCTGAGGTACGAGTTCGTTAGGCGCGTGGCTGCTCCAGGGGTGTAGATTTTATCATCATAGACAATGTCCATGTCGTGGGAGGAAGCGATGCTCATCTCTTGAGCTGCTGCTGCGGCTCTGCCTTTGTAGTCGTCGTAGAAAGTCTCGGGCACTTTGAACGTCTTATCCTCGTATTCGTGGAGATACTTGATTTCGGGCAGCCAACAACGGTGACAGGCCTTATGATGGATGAAGAGTGCAAAAGGTTTGGACTTGTCGCGCTGGTGCTCTAACCAGTTGATACTTTTGTCCGTGATGATGTTCGTGATGTATCCTTTCTCTCGCACGGTGTCGTTCTTCATCGTGATGAAGTCGGGGTTGTAGTAATCACCTTGTCCTGGAATGATATTCCAGTAGTCAAAGCCAGTGGGCAGACTGATAAGGTGCCACTTACCGATGAGGGCTGTTTCGTAGCCGGCCTTTTGCAGAAGTTTCGGCATGGTCTGTTGCGATCCGTCGAAGATACCGTGCTCGTTGTTGGTGAAGCCGTTGTTGTGAGAATGTTTACCCGTCAACATGCAAGCGCGTGAAGGACCCGAAAGAGAATTTGCCACGTAGGAATTAACAAACTTAACGCCGTCGCGGGCAATGCGGTCTAAGTTGGGAGTAGAAATATGGCTCTTATCATAGCAAGACATCATTTGCGCCGTATGATCGTCGGTCATGATGTAGACTATATTGTAGCGTTGAGCAGCTGCAGCCATAGGTAGCAAAGAGAGCAGAGCTACTGCTTGGGTTTTCTTTTTCATAAAGCGGGAGATAGGAATTATAAAAAGAAAGGAGTATTAAAATTAGGGAGGGGGTATATACATATCGACGCGAGAAGTATGCCTTTTTAGAGACATTCTTCTCGCGTCAAATTGTATTTAAGCTTTGTCAGAACCGGCGGCTTGCTTGTTCATCGTTTTCTCAACGATGTCAATGAGTCGCTTACCCAAAGCATCGGCTTCCTCAATGGTGTGAGCCTCCGAGAATATGCGGATGATGGGTTCGGTGTTGCTTTTTCTGAGGTGTACCCACTTGTCGATGGTATCAATCTTCAGACCGTCGATTTCAGTAAGGTTCTCTTTTGCGAACTCTTTTCTAACTTCGGCCAGAATAGCGTTGAGGTCAGTTTGGGGCTGCAAATCGATACGGTTCTTTGCGATGGCGTAGAGCGGATACTGTGCTTTCAGCTGCGAAGGCGTTTTGCCCGACTTTGCCATATAGGTAAGCATCAAGGCAATACCAACTAATGTGTCACGACCATAGTGGGCTGCCGGATAGATGATTCCGCCATTTCCCTCGCCGCCAATCACGGCATTAGTTTCCTTCATCTTCAGCACGACGTTAATCTCGCCCACAGCAGAAGGGGTATACTGTCCACCGTTTTTCTCTGTTACATCGCGCAGGGCACGGGTGGACGAGAGGTTACTAACGGTGTTTCCTTTCGTGTGTTGGAGAACCCAGTCAGCACAAGTAACAAGGGTGTATTCTTCTCCATACATTTCACCGTCTTCTTGGATGAAAACCAAGCGATCTACGTCGGGGTCACAAACAAAACCGATGTCGTAGTGCTTTTCTTTCATCACGCTGCAAATCTCATTCAGATTTTTGCGCAGCGGTTCGGGATTGTGAGCAAACTGTCCGTTGGGCTCACCATTCAGTATGTCATAAGTCACGCCCAGCTGGTCGAGAAGTTTCGGTAGGATAATGCCACCCACGGAATTGATAGTGTCGAGACAGACGTGGAACTTAGCGTTTCGAATTGCTTCTACATCTACCAGTTCCAAACCTTTGACCATATCAATATGGTATTGGTCATAGATGTTTTTTTCCTCGTAGCTTCCGAGCTCATCTACGTCGGCATAGACAAAGGAACGTTCATCGTCGGCCAGGCGAACCACCTCTGCTGCCTCAGCTGGGGGGGATAAATTCTCCAAGTTCGTTGAGGAGCTTGAGTGCATTCCACTGTCGAGGATTGTGAGAAGCCGTCAGGATGATACCTCCTACAGCGTTTTCAGCAGGAACAGCTATTTCTGTCGTTGGAGTAGTGGCCAGGCCGATGTTGACTACATCGAAGCCCAATCCCATAAGAGTGCCGCAGACACAGTGGCTCACCATTTCACCTGAAATGCGCGCATCGCGTCCCACGACAATTTTTTTCTGTACTTTTCCGCCAACTTTTGCAGCACGGAGGGTTGCATACGCTGTTACAGACTTTACAATGTCGAGCGGATTAAGTGTATCTCCAGTGTGGCCGCCGATGGTGCCGCGGAAACCAGAGATAGATTTTATGAGTGTCATTTATTTTGAGTTAGGTTTTAGTTTTCTTGATAGACAGCACAAAGTTAAGAAAGTTCAGAAGAAATCGCAAGAAGTTTTTCTAAGAAATGAAGTCTAAAAATAGCAAATCTCCGCAAGAATTTCTGAGTTCTTGCGGAGATTTGGAGATTATTTCCCAAGTGGTGAATAGTCCACTTTTTTAGTGTGTTTGTCATCGTAGACTGCTTCGCGTATCTTGTCGGCCGATACTTCCACCTTTGTTCGTGTGAGTTCGGGAACATTGAAGCTCTTGAGTAATAGTTTGTTTTCTTCTGGGTCGGCCTGTGGTAGGACGAAAGCTTTGTGGGCGCGGCCCTCCTTATCGAAGTAGGCAATAAAAGGGCGCGTGTAAGAGCCGTCCATGCGCCGACTGCTAAACACAAACCAGCGGCCGTTGCTCGACCATGTGTGATAGCTGTCTACGTCAGGGCTGTTGGCTTCCGTGAGAGGGCGAATCTCTCCAGTCGTTAAGTCTTTGATCCATAGGTCGCTTGATTTGTGCCAGATGTGGAACTGGCCGTATTTTCCGAGGGTGAAGAGCAAGTATCGTCCATCGGGACTGACACGCGGAACACTTGCGCTGAGGCCCATACTTGTAGAGTTTACCTCCAATTGTGGTGGTCCGAACCGGCGGGTCTTCTCGTCGAATGTCATACTATATATATTATAGCGCACAGAATCGTGGCGTTCCAATATGCGATTGATGGCCAGGCTATCGGGCAGTCCTTTGAAATCGGGTACATAAGCATCGCAATAGTAGAGTTTCTTGCCATCAGGAGCCCAGCAAGGGAATGTCTCAAAATGGTCGTCGGTTTTGAAATATTTGAGAGCTTGTTGTTGTCCGCATCATAGAAAACGAGGTCGCTGGCATAGTCCACCACTTCTATCTTATTCTTATTGATCATGTGGAAAGCCTGTCCCGTCTTGTTACTGGAGAAAACCACCCAGTTGCGTGTTGGGTGCCACGTTGGGTATACGGTGTTGGCCAGTGTAGAGTCGGTTTTCATGTTTAGCTTCTCAATCTTTCCGTTCTCTATCAGCATTGTTCCGCCGTGAATGGCGCGAACGTGGAAGAGCATACGCTTCGTGTCGTAAGCCTGATAGTTGTGGCAGTTGATGCAATGGTTCTCCTTTTCATCAAACGTACGGTTGTTTTCATAAATCGGCGTTTGTTCGAAGTTTTCCAAATCGCGCTGATAGATGCCCAGTTGGCGATAGAGTTCGTAGCTGGGTTCGATGAGGCGATAAGAGAGATATTTGTCGATAGGCTCTTTGGCTACATGGATAACATATTTCGGGAAACTCACCCACTGGCCGTTACGCTCAGCATAGAGTTCCACGCTCAAGTCGCGCCCCTTGTTGGCCGTGAGCAGCTTGCGCCATTCGGTGCTGTCGAGGAAGAGTTTTCCATCCTCATTACCCCCTGCCACGAGCTGCACGCCTTGTCCTTGGATTACTCCCACAAAGTTGTCGCCCTTTGCTGTCACCTGGAAATTGAGTGGAGCAATGTTGGGCGGAATGGTGATGTCGCGGTAGTCGGGGTATATACCTGCCACCTCCTTCACGGGGGTGGCATTTTGAGGAATGCTCACCTCCTTGGCACAAGAAGCAAAGGCAAAGAGCGCGAGCAAAAAGAAATATATTTTTTTCATAATTCAGTTGAGCAATTTAGTTGACCTGTCCTTTATTTTTACGGTTGCTGTCCACATTACCTTCATTGTTTTCGCAGAAATAATAGTAGAAGTAAGTGCCCAACCAATCCTTTTTCAGGTTGGCGCGTAGAGCCTCCTTGTCCTTAGTATAAGGTCGGGCCGCCATGAGGAAAGATTGGAGGTTGGCCATAATCATTTGGTTCACTCCGTACTGCTTTACCACGTCTTGATAGCCTTGCTTGATGGCGAGGCAGGCGAGGGCCTCTTGCATGGTTTGAGAAATGGGCATCCCGTTTTGCACCATAAAATTTACACGCGGGAGCAATGCCACCAAGTCTTTGGAATAGAGACACGCCGCAGCTGAGGTGATGAGCGTTTCGTTGGAACCCCTGTTCACACCGAGATTGTAGCCCAAGAATACAGGCTGACGATAGTTTTGTTCGAAAGGTCCTCTTTCGGGAGAAACTTCTTGACACCAGCCAACTCCGAGTCTTCATCAATGAGCTTAGGATTGTTGAGCATCGGCTCATAGCGATTCACAAAAGTTTGCTCAAACGGAACGTGTTTCAATATGTTGAGGTATTTTTCGGCCAGCTCTTTCTCACCAGTCAGGATGGCACAGAGCGCACAGCGCTTGAGGTTGCGCGTGGTGGGTCCGTCCATCACGATGCGCTCAAAGGCATAGTGGTAGGCTGGTTGCACGAGTCCGGCGGAAAAGTCGCAATCCGCCTGGAGTAGTCCATACTCCTCGCTGCCATCCATCTTTTTCAGACCTGCATCGGGATAGTCGTAGGGGATTTCAAAAAGGCGATCCAAGAGCTGATCGGTGCGGAGCAGCGCTATGGCATGGTAGGCGGCCACGGTGCGGGTGGGGCGGCGCGCTGACATGGCATCGTCGATCATTCCCTCCCAGTCCTGCTCCATCATCTTGTTCTGCATTTTAGCTCCGAGAATATCGTTTTGATGGCGATACATCGCATCGGCATAGAGACCAGCGAAACCAGCAACGGCCAATAGGAGACCGATGCGTAGCCCTTTGTTGCTTGTCTCGGACTGCTCTTTGCCACGGCGGATGAAGCGCATAATTTGTGCCACCACGAAGAGCACCACCAGTGTGAGGAACGGAATGAGCATTAGGCGGCTCGGCTCGGCTTTGTAGTAGAGGTTAGTGCCCAGTTCAACAATGTAGGCCATGATGGCAATGGGCAGGAGAAAGGCTATGCCCCGCCAGGGGATACGGAAAATGGCATCCAATTGGCAAGCGATGGCTGTGAGGAGAGTGGAGAGAATGAGACCGCCCACCCATTTCGATTTGAACACCACCATCAGATAGCGGCCGAACCAAAAGAGATGGCCGAAGGGCGTATCGGTGAGGAACTTCATAGATGTGGCATCGCTCACCACGAAGGCATCTTGCTGTGCGCGCACAAAGACATCGCCATAGATGAAAGTGCAAAAAACGAACAACAACACGAAGCCGCAAATTTTGATAAAGGGATTCCAACAAAACTGTTTTTTAGGCTTCACGGCCTTTGTTGGCGTCTGCTTTGCCGGGGCTTTGTGTTGCGGCTTGTAAGTTTTTTTGTGTGACATTATCAAGGTATATGATTACTTTGCTGACAAAGGTACAACTTTTTGCGGATTGGTCTTGCGGTTTCTATGTTTTAGCCGCGAAGAGGAGAGCTTTTGGCCCACGAAGTTTCACGAAGGAGGCGAATGGACACGAATTTTCTTTTTCGATAAGTACTCACAAATGAGATATTGAAAATATAAATTCGTACTCATTCGCCTTATTCGTGTCCATTCGTGGGCTTAAAGCCAAAGGCCGCATATCTCTCGTAAAGAATCTTCGCAGTTTTCAGTTCTCAAGAATAGCGTAAAAATCAGCGGAAGATACGGTGGCTTATTCCGTCCCTGCCTGCACGGACTCATTTGATAAGGCTGTTGGCGGATACAATAAGGTTGTTGACGAGTATCCTTATTGCACTGGCTGACATCCTTATTGTGTGAGCTGACAGGATAAAGAAAATTATTGCTGTCCGGTAAAAGTTTTACAGGTCAAAAAATAAGGCTGAAACCCTCTTGCAGGATTTCAGCCTCTTTTGTTACTTTGCTTGTTGCAAAAAAAACTCTAGTAACATGAGCAAAAGTACATATTTTACCGGACAGCCGGTCTATAGTCAGGTCATAAAATTGCTGGATAAAGCCAAAATTCAACAAATTAGTCTTGAAACGCTAGGGAGCGAACGCTATGTAAAGCGTTTGACAGGCTGGAAACACCTCATCATTATGCTCTTTGGTGTTCTCAAACACTTTGATTCTCTGCGTGAATTGGAGATTGGCATGAAAGCCGAGACCATGAAACTCTCCCACTTGGGTCTTGATTACGTTGTCCGTCGCAGTACGCTTGCAGAAGCCAACCAGCGGCGTCCACAAGAGTTCTTTGCCAAGGTTTATGGCTCTCTATTGGAACGCTACACTCCATTTTTAGCGGACAGCCGACCTGTGGGCTGTCAAAAAAGCGTGGGAGAAGCAGCTTTATATGATAGATTCTACCACAATCACGCTCTTTGACAACATTCTCAAGGGAGTAGGTAGACATCCCAAAAGCGGGAAGAAGAAAGGCGGAATGAAGGTACATACCATTATGAAGTATCAAGTAGGTGTACCTATGGTGGTAGAACTGACTTCCGCGGCCAAACACGATCATTATCTTCTCAAAAAGGTGCACCTGCCCCAAGATTCCACCTTGGCAATGGATAGAGCCTATATAGACTATGCACAGTTTCAAAGGCTTACGGAAGAAGGTGTCTGCTATGTGACTAAGATGAAGAAAAACCTCAACTACCAGGAATTGGCTTCTACAGCCTATGTTTCTCGTGATGGTTTGGTCACTCATATCGACAAACACATTCTTTTTGAGAAAGAGAAGGTAAGGCACGAAGCCCGATGCGTAGAGCTATGGAGCAATAACTCTCGGAAGTCGGTGACGTTACTGACTAATAATTTTGAACTATCGGTTGAGGAACTTGCTGAAATCTACAAACGAAGGTGGGCTATAGAAACTCTCTATAAACAACTGAAACAGAATTTTCCTTTGCACTTTTTCTATGGTGAGAGCGTGAATGCCATCCAGATACAAACCTGGGTGGTACTCATCGCCAATCTCTTGTGTACAGTACTGTCCAGAATGATTAAAAGACACGTTTCTTTTTCTCAAATCGTAACCATGCTTAGATTGACGCTCATGTATTACACCAATTTCATTGCTTTCATGGAAGATCCCCAAAAGGATGAGTGTGCAATTTGGGCTGAAAGAGCTAAATCCCCACCACTAGAACCTTCATTATTTGATTAGGGGGCTTGCTTTTTGAAAAAGAAAGCCCGAAGTCCTATTCTAAAGGGCTTCGGGGAGCTTTCTTATGCCGTTTGGAAGTTTACCGGACAGCAATAAAAGAAAATATTCTGTGAAATGGTACTGGAAAATGCGCTTACAATACTGCAACGCCTCTTCTGGATGGGAATTTTCTGAAAAACGAAGGCACGGATGCGCGTTGACCATCTAAAAGTGGGCAAGATAGCTGCATTCTCAGTCTCTTTTAAGAAAATGGTTTGTCAAGTTATTAGGCAGTAAGGCGTTATCTGGAACGTATGAAAAAGGGAACTTCCAAGCTGTGGAAATTCCCTTGTATAGAGATAATGTGAAGGCATGAAGCCTTGTTGTTATGCCTCAAAAGTGTTCAAGAGGTTGTTGTACTGACCAGCAGGGCCACGCTGACCCACCACTTGCTTGATGAAGATTTCCATTTCCGTTTCGTGCTGGTCTGCGCTCTCAAAGAGTTTCCACTGTGCGCGAGCGCGCACTAAGTTGTGGTCGGCATACTGTGTCTTGTAATATACATCGCCGTTGATGTAGTCGATGAGGAAGCGCACAGATTGCATATAGGGGAAGAGCTTTGCAGCATAGGGGAGGTTTTCCACCTCAACCGGGGTGAGGAATACGCCTGCACTGTGGAGATAGCCCTTAGCGAAAGCTTTGAAAATCTCAATATTGAAATTCACATTGTCCAGGTTCGGGTCGTCCTCTTTACCTGTGTTGGCAGCCGAACGTAGGTAGTCGCCAAAATCAGAGAAGATGAAGTTGGGCATAACCGTATCGAGATCGATGACACAAAGCACTTTGCCGTCTTTATCAAAGAGGATGTTGTCTACTTTCGTATCGCAGTGGCAGATGCGTTTCTTGAGTTTGCCTTCGCGCTGCAAGCGTTCGGCTTTTGTCATCTCTTCAGCGCGTTCCTTAATGGCTGCGATGAGATCACGCACATTGTCCACGCGGCCGCTACGGTTCTCCTTTGCAGCTTCTTCGAGTTGGTGGAGACGGAATTCGAGGTTGTGGAAATCCTTAATGGTCTCGCCCAGTTTTACAGGGATATCTGCCAGCCAGCTCTGGAACTGTCCGAACGTTTCGCCTACGATGAAGCTCGTTTCGGGAGTGACCTCCGTCATGCTTGTAGTATCGGGGATGTAGACCATAACGCGCCAATATTTCTCTCCATCGAAGTAGTAGTATTTTCCATCCTTTGCCGGAATGAAACGCAGGCACTTGCGCTCAATGTCCTCCGTGTGGTTGGCCTCCAGCTTTTTGCGGATATGGTCGGTGACGTGGATAATGTTGTTCATCAGCATATCAACGTCGGGGAAAATCTTGTTGTTGATGTGTTGCAGTACATAGTCAGGATCTTCGCCCTCTGTGGTGACTTTGTAAGTAGTGTTGATGAGTCCGTTACCAAGGGGTTTCACGTCAATCACGTTGCCTTTTACATCGAATTGGGCTACAATGTTGAGCAATTCTTTTTGTTCCATAGATTTATAGTTGTATGTTTTTGTTTAATGTATTCTGTTTCGAAAACGCAAAGAAAGTAATTTTATTTCACAAGGGCAACACAAAATAATAAAAAGGGAGTGCTTCCACACAGCTGGAAGCACTCCTTTGCTTACTTTGAGTTGTTCATCGGTCAGGAAATAGAGACTCTGACCGTGAAAGAGATGTTATTAGAATGCTACTTTTTTTCCATTCACGATATAGCATCCTTTGCTTGTATTTGTTACGCGGCGGCCTTGTAGGTCGTAGATGATAGTTTTTGCAGCATTGGTATTCATTGCCATGTCTTGAATGCCTGTTTCGAGGCCTTTGAGCGGTGTGAAACGCAATTTATAAGTGTATGTGCCACTGCTGGGGCAGAGATACTTGTTCAGTGTGCCTGCACCGCAAGAACCATTGCCGAGACCTTTTTGCATATAGTCGAAATGAACAAACATCGCGCTGACCAGTGGGCAAGTTCCACATGTGGCGGTTCGCCTTCAGCGTGGCGTCGTCATAATGAAGAGCAGAGAAAGATACTTGGCCTTCGGTTTCTACTTTGACGCCGTTGCCCTCATCATCGGATAAGGTGAGATAGCGCAAGCCTTCGTGGTTGCCAGTGCTTTGCGGACGAGCGTAAGCTTCAAGCTGCTCGCTGACAGTGGACTGATAGAGTCCGAAGAAAGAACCTTCCTTACGGTCTACATAGTTGGCCAAAGGACCACGTGCGTAGTAAGTCAGATTTTCGAACGAGCTGGGGAAACGCATACCCATACCGATGCGGCGGAGGTTGGCAACAATCGGCGAGAAGGAAGCCTCTAAATCGACAACGCCATTAGCGTAGACAGTGTAAGTGAAGACGTAGGGGCAACGATTACCTTGAACGTTATACTTAATAGTAGCGGAGAGACTGTCGGGAGCCACAGTGACGGTCCACGTTCTATCGCCGGTGCCTGTAGCCTGATTGTAGTTTTCAGGATTTCCGTAAGGCTCTTCGTTCTCTATGTAGCGATAGTGGGCAAGTTCGGGACCTTGAGCCGGGATAATGATGTTTTGACCATCGCTCTTCCATGAGCGAAGACCACCACTGCGCGTGAAGACGATAGTGTTCTTTCCTGTATTGAAGGTGACGTCGTAAGCGGTCTGCTTCACCTGCATCTTGTTGGTTATGTTACGAACAGCAGGGAGCGCAGCAGGGCGAGCCTGTAATTGGTCTTCGAACGTTACCAGTTCGTAGCCAGCATCGCACCAATCGGAAGCTTCGTTCAGGCAAAGAGCGAGTTGGAGGAAATATTCGTGGCCAGTTTCGAGTGTAGTAGTATAAGGTACATTGACCGTAGTGCTTTGCAGCGGCTGGCAGTTGAGAGCCGTAGTTCCGGATTCTACTGTTTCTCCGTCCTTCAATACTTTCCACGCGAGTTTGAAGGCATTAAGATTGAGCTGCGGGTAGTTGTTTGTCAGACGGTAGTATTTTGTGGACATCTTCTTGAAGTCAACGTACTGATACACCTTCTTCACCTCTGTGAGTTCGGCACTCCATGAGCGGTCGGCGTTGAGAATTCCGTTGTTCACAAAGTTTCCTTGGTGAGGACCGGGCTTGTCGTAGCCACTGATGTATTTAGGGTAGCCATTCAACGTTGTTGTCTTAGCCTTGATGTCGTTGGCATCGTAGATACTTTGATCTACCCAGTCCCAGATGCAACCACCGAGGCCGTAGTTAGAACCAATGATGACATCCCAGTATTCCCGGAGATTGCCCACCGAATTACCCATTGCATGGGCATATTCGCAGAGGAAATAGGGCTGTTTGCGCCAGTTATTTGCCGCAAGTCTTTGCACCTCATTTACATCTTTGTACATCACACTCCAAATATCCGTACCAGCAGTGTTATCATTGGTACTTCCTTCATAGTGGATAGGGCGATTGTTATCAAAGGCCTTTACGACGTCATGGATTGTTTCAAAATTACTAAAGCCGCTAGACTCATTTCCGAGACTCCAAATGATGACAGAAGGATGATTGTAGTCGCGTCGTACCATTCTCATCACGCGGTCCTGCATTTGTGGCAACCAAGAAATTCTTCCTGCGATAGCACCGCTGGGATTGTGTAGATTATCATTCCAGTTCTTGTGACATTCAAGGTCTGCTTCGTCCACAACGTAAAAGCCGAGGTAATCCATCATCGCCATCATTTTTGCTTGGCGAGGGTAGTGGCTGGTACGCACAGTGTTGATGTTGGCCTTTTTCATAAGGGTCAAGTCCGTCCACATAGTGGCAACGTTGATGGCACGGCCCAGAACAGGGTGCGTGTCCTGCGTGTTGACACCTTTGAGGTAGGTACGGTTGCCATTCACAAAGAACTGACCGTTTCTGAGTTCGAGAGAGCGGAAGCCATACTTTGTGGCAAATGCTTCCTCTTCGTTGCTGCCGTTGAGCTGGCTCACGATGAGCGTGTAGAGGTTAGGAGCGTCTGGCGACCATAGTTTGATGCCGCTGAGCTGGCCCAGACTGATGGTGTTCTGCTTGATGCTGTCGCCTGCTGCAAAGGTGATGGTGGCCGATTGCGTAGCCACTTCAGAACCAGAGGGGTCGAGCAGCGAAAGACGTACAGTGCGCTTGCCAGCCACTTTAGAGGGGTTGGCCATCGTGATGGACACGTTTGGCGTTGCAGTGCGATTACGCGCATTTACCTCAGCGCTGATGAGGTGGTCCTCAATGTAAGTCTTGGGTGTAGCATAGAGATATACATCGCGGTGTATACCTGTCATGTGCCACATATCTTGTCCTTCAAGATAAGAGGCATCGCTCCATCGAATGTTCTGCAAACTGATATTGTTTTCTCCTGAGCGCACGAAGTTTGTCACGTCAAATTCGCTGACGTTATTGGCTTCCTGCGTATAGCCTACATACTTACCGTTTACCCAGATATAGCTAGCGCCGTAGATACCATCGAAATGGAGCACTATTCGCTGACCTGCAAATTCAGCGGGCAATACAAATTGCGGCGGTATGAAGCAACGGAGTTGGGAACATTACTGTTCATATTGATGTAAGGAGGATTGTCGCTGAAGGGATACTGCACGTTAATGTACGTAGGCTGTCCGTAGCCCTTCATCTCTAAGCAAGAGGGCACAGAGATAGTGTCCCATGCAGACGCATCAACGTTGTCGCCGTAGAATTCCTCTCCTGGGCGATTGTTGGTGCCTTCCTGCCATTTCAGATTCCAAACTCCATTGAGCGACATCCAGCGTGCGCCTGTTGGATCGAGCCACGGTTTGGCGAAGCGCTCTGTGTCAGCCTTCAGTTTAGCTGTTGTAGCGTAGGGGAGGTAAGTGGCGTGAGCTGGCTCATTGTTGATGCGGAATATTTTCTCATTTCCCATTCCTCTCTGTTTGAAGCAACGCTCGGCACCTCAGCAAAGCGGAAGTGTGTTCCTGCAGCTGTAGCATCGCTGCTATTGACCAGCTGATCGTTAGAGCCGCTACACAGATAGTAATAAGTACCTTGGTATTGTGTCCGCAACTGGTAGACACCGTTGGAAGTATCCACGCTAACGAGTTCTATTTGCTGATTAGGATTTGTTGGGTTGGAACTCCACTGAAGAGGGTACTTCTTGCTGTTGAGAGCCATGTCGATAGCACTATTATAAGCGTCGCTCGTAATAATGTATTTCTTCGTGCCTTTCAAATTGTCGGGTTGTTCAAAGCGCCAAGTGCGCGCAGTGGCCGAACAATCAGAGAAGGTGTTTAGATAAAGTCGTGCATCATTAGCACCGTTATCCCAATTGGTTACAACGAGCTGCATGCTCTCGTTGTAAATGGCGTAGCATTTTCCTGCCTCAGGTTGCGCGCCGTAAGTTTGCGCCTGCATAGAGAATGCAGTGGCAGCAAAGAATCCCATGGTGAGGAGATTCTTTAGCTTCGGTAAAGAAAGATTCATTTTATTGTTGTTTCTGGTTCGTTTTATGTTGCAGTTTGCGGGCAAAGATAAGAAAAAAATACAAGCCAGTGTATCTTATCTTCTTTACTTACATTTGCAGCTGCTAATTATAGATAGCAAAATAGACTTAATGTGTTTTTAGGTAGAATAAGCTGAATTTTTAAAGTTATCCCTTTGATAAAGATGAAGATATGAGGAAAGTATTACTCTTTATGCTCTTTTTTGCAGCGCTGTCCGCAATGGGGGCTGTCCAATTTAATGAAACGACGCGTTATCGTTTGGTGTGTAAAAAGTTCGGCGCTGGCGGCATAGGAATAGGTGCATACCACGGGAGCACGGCTTTAGTATATTATGACATATATGCTCGAGCGGCAACGGCGGATGCTTGGTGGTATATCCGCAAGAATGGTAACGGTTATACTTTTCAGAATGCTGCAACAGGACAATACCTCTACCACGAATCAACGCGTGAGGAGCAAGTGGCCAAAGGCCTTCGCCTGTGCAATGCCGTCACCTCCGACAGTGTGCGTTGGAGGTTGATAAGCAAAGATTCCTTTTTTGAAATTTCTAACAAAGCTGTTCCATCGCAGTATATCAACTGCCGTACCGATGGCTCTTACCTTGTTGGAACTTATTACAATGCAGATGATAACGGACTTTTCGAAATTTTCGATGAGCAAGGCCGTCAAGTCAAGGACGATGAGCAGCCCGAAACGTTGCGCACTCCTTTGTCGGGTTATGTAGATATGTTTCGCTTGAACAATAAAGACCTTGTTTACGACAGTCTGAGCGGAAGTTTCTTTTTCTCTGCCCGCAAGCGCTATCGTGACGGTCGCGACTTTTCGGCAGCGGTAACGTTGTCCGCGCAACCAGGTGTAACGCTGTCGCTCGATGGACAAGAGCTCTCGGACGGCGGAACAGTTACAATCCACGGCATAGACTGTGGAAAGACTTACCCTATTGTTGTAAGTCGCAACGGGAGTGTGGTAGCCTCCGTTCCACTTCAGATGACGTTCCTTCCCATTGTAGAAATGAATGTCTCCTCAACCAATCAGAACTCTTACACCCGCGGCTCTATCCGCGTGACAGATCCTGGTGTCACTGGCTACGATTCTATCTATGTGGCCGACTTTCGTATCCGTGGCGCTTCGGCAACCAACTATCAGAAGAAGTCGTATGCCGTTAAATTGTATGATGCTAATGGCGAATCGAAAAATGTAGAATTTCTCGGTAAACGTTCTGACAACAATTGGATTTTAGATGCAATGGTGATTGATAAGGCTTGTATGCGAAATCGCCTTTCTACAGATTTGTGGAAGGATATCCACACCGAACCATATTACGCACAGTTTGAGAAAAAGAAGATTCGACCCTACACTCGAGGCGAATTCGTGGAAGTGTTTCTTAATGGTGCCTACCACGGCCTTTATTGTATGACAGAGAAGATAGACCGTCAGCAACTGCGCTTGAAGAAGTCGGAAGGCGACACTATACACAGCTTGCTCTATAAGTCAGGACAATGGAGCTACGAAGTCCTTTTTGGCCACGAACTGGGCTATCCTTCTACAACAGGCAGAAAGCCGGCTTATTATAGTAATAATTATGATTCTTGGCGTGAATGGGAACTGAAATACCCCGACTTGAAAAAAGGCGAGAAGATTGATTGGGGACCACTTTACAATGCTATCAATTTCTGCGCTACTGCTTCTGATGTCGAATTTGAGAGAGGTATTGAATCTTATCTGGACCTCCCTGTTCTACGCGATTATTATCTCTTCCTCGACTTGCTTTTTGCCTACGACAACGATGGTAAATATGTATTATGCCCTTTATGACTTGCAGAAGAATAATGGCCAGAAGCTGACGATAGTACCTTGGGACCTCGATGCCACTTGGGGGCGTAGTTGGGATGGTACTAACAGAGACCAGGGAGATCCTACGGCGGATTGGTCGGTAGTGCGCCGTGCTTATACTGGAGGTCTTACCTACTACAACCGCTTGGAGCAAAGTCCTTATCTTAACTGGTCACAAATGCTGGCCGACCGCTATGCCGAACTTCGTTTGTCAAAGAAGATAGATGCCGATAGTTTGGTGGCACGTATCACAGAATACGCCACACTCTTTAGCGACAGTCGCGCCGATCAGCGTGAAGGTTCTTATTGGGCTATGTATCACGGTGGAATCCAAAAGGACGTGGAATACATGAAGAAGTGGATCAAGGCTCGCATCCCCGCGCTCGACAGAAAGTATAATTTCGACCCTACCACCTCTGGACTGCGCCAGGTTTCCGATAAGTCCTATGTGAGTGCAGCCGGTGGAGTAGGTAGCATCATCTTTAGTAGTAGCGCGCCACAAATGGTACAAATCTATACCATTGATGGCCGCCTCTATCGCACCGTCCGTCTGACCCAAAGCGTAGAGACCGTCGACGATATTCCTGCAGGTCTCTATCTGACCGCTGGACAAAAAGTATTAGTACAGTAAGTCTTTTCTTCCTAAAGAAGGGGCGTCAGTCATCGTCTCCGTCTTCCATGAAACTGTCGTCAAAGGCAACAGGAATCATGAAGTCGTCGATGGCACGGCGCTCCTTTTTTGTAGGTCGACCTGTGCCGCGAGCGCGATCAACGAATCCGCTGATACGGCTCATTTCGAGCATCTCGTACTGTTGCGGGTCAGTGATATTTTCCAACACATCGGGAATGAGTTTTGCTCCCACACGTTTCTCGATGGCTTGCTTTACGCGAAACGTGTAGGTCACTGGTGGCTTGCGCACGCTCACTATGTCGCCCTCCTTCACCGTTCGTGCGGGCTTGGCTGCAGCATCATTGATTCGTACGCGATTATTCTTGCAGGCATCAGCAGCTATGGTGCGCGTCTTGAAGATGCGAGCTGCCCAGAGCCATTTGTCCAATCGTGCTTCCATTTTTATTTCTTGTTGTAATTATTCATTGCGAAGTCGATGCCGCTTAATGCGAAGGCCTTGATGGTTTCGCAGGCTATGCCGACACGTTCATCCATTGTGGCCAAATCTTCAGTACCGAACTGACCGAGCACAAAGTCCACCTGTCCACCGCGCGGATAGTCGTTGCCAATGCCGAAACGTAGACGAGCATACTGTTGAGTACCCAGTTGCTGCGTGATGCTTTTCAAACCATTGTGGCCTGCCTCCGATCCAGAGGGTTTTAGGCGCAGTTTGCCAAAGGGGAGAGAGAGGTCATCTACCACGATAAGCACATTCTCCAATGGAATATTCTCTTTGTTCATCCAGTAGCGCACAGCATCGCCGCTGGCGTTCATATAGGTGGAGGGCTTTAGCAGAACGAGCATCTGATTTTTTTCACGCGCATCGTTCCAACAAAGCCGTAGCGTTTGTCCTCAAACTGCATTCCGGCCGACTTGGCCAAAGCGTCGACCACGCGGAAACCTATATTGTGGCGTGTGCCGTCGTATTCATCTCCGATATTGCCGAGACCTACGATTAAGAATTTCATATTATTTCGTTTGTTTGTTCACTTGTCCCGAATTGTTGAGGGAAAGTCTGAAAAAGCCCGGAACTCCATGAGCTCCGGGCTTAAATATGTTCTTTGTCTTAACTGACAGAGTAATACTGAAGCTAACCTTATGCACCAGCCTCGGCAGTAGCCGTAGCGTTACTCATGGCAGCACGTGTCATCTTAACGCTAACAACGTTCACCTCCTTCGGAGTAACGAGTTCGAGCTTATCGAAGCTCAGCTCGCCAACCTTGATGCTCTTGCCGAGCTGCAAATGTGCAACGTCGATAATGAGCTTTTCGGGAATATCCTGATAGAGAGCCTTTACATTGATCTTACGAATCAGTGTAGTCAAGCGGCCACCGGCACGAACACCTTCTGCAAGACCCTTAGTCTGGATGGGCACACCGATAACGATGGGACGCTCTTCGTGTACCTCAAGAAAGTCGAGGTGAAGGATATTGTCCTTAACGGGATGGAACTGAACTTCACGGATGATAGCCTTGTGATCTTCGCCGTCAATGTTGATATCGATGAGGTAGATGTGGGGAGTGAAGATAAGCTTGTTAGCTTCTTTCTCTGAAATAGTGAAAGCGATAGCTTCAGGGTTGCCATTAGCGTCCTTCTGCAAACCGTAGAGGTTACAAGGAATCAGACCTTCGCGGCGTACTGCCTTCGTTGCTTTCTTACCTAAGTTGGCGCGCTTTGCACCAGATACAGAAATCTGTTTCATTTTTCTTGTTTGTCTTTAAATGTGTTACTCTAAATTAATTGCTTAATTCGCCATCGCACGGGGAGCCTCCCTTTTCGTTGGGCTCTCGGACAATTTCCGAATCGGCCGCGAAGTTACCATTTCTTTCTCGAATGGCCAAATGGGGCTGTGGCTTATTTCTGTCAGCGTATATATATAATGGAGTGTTGTTCCTGTATGTTGTAAATATTTACGTAATTCTATGGACTCGAGAATGCGATAAAATCCAACTTGTTTATGTACAGTCTGAAATAACGCATTGTTGAGGCTTATTGTTTCCTTATTGTGTATTCTTTGAATGGGCTTGTAGGGGTGGCTTTTATAAGAAAGCTGGCGGGTAAAATAAGGCAATTTGTAAATGCTATAAGGTTGTCGGGTAGCGCAATAAGGAAGCCGCTCAACGCAATAAGGAAGTCGGCTGACAGAATAAAGAAATTCTTGAAAATACTATGCTTTTTGGTCGTTTTCTTCTGTCAGCTGTCGAGCTTCTTCGGGAAAATCTGAGGCGGTATGGCAAGTGTCATTCAGTGGGTTCCTTTTGTTCGTTGGTGTCTGCCTGCGAGTGGCTTTTTTCATTTTTCGTTCTTTCCGTCGCTTTGGCGTGAGGTGGTACATCTTTATTGTGTTCCTTTTTCCTCCTTGTTTCATTTTCTATTTTGTGAATCCTGACTGTCAATAAAATTAATCTATTTGTTGAACTTTTTGTTGTCATGATATTTTAGTGCCATCTCTTTGTAGGTAGTCCTCATGTGTGCTACCCCTTTAATCACTAAACCACGGTAAAATAGTTCTCTTCTATGCCTGTTATTGCACTCTCTTAGCACTTTCTTTGGAAAAGTGAAGCATTTATAAGGAGATTTTGACTTCTCGCCTTTTGTTTTTCTCTCCGCATTTTGTATCTTTGCAAACGTGTTAGGGCTCTAATGCCACACAGCGATGATTATGATAAATCGAGAATTGATAAGGCTGAAAGTGGTTCAGCTAGTGTATGCGTTTTACCAGAACGATGGTAAAACATTGGATGTGGCCGAGAAAGAGTTGAAGTTCAGTCTTTCTAAGGCTTATGAACTCTATAAGTATCTCCTTTCTATGCTTGTCGATCTGAAAGCTTATGGAGAACGTAGAGCGGAGTCGAGTGCGGCTCGTGCAGAACGCTTAGGAACAAAAATAGGCGGTCTGTCACCCGATAGGCAATTTGCTGATAACAAATTCCTTGTGCAGCTGGCTGACAATAAAGCACTGGGCGAATACCGAGAGAAAAAACAAGAATGGCCAGAGGAACCAGCTTTCGTGAAGAAGCTCTATACCACTATGATTGAGAGCGAACTCTATCAGAACTATCTGACGAAAGAAGACTTCAGTTATGAGGCCGACCGCGAACTGATACGTAAGCTCTACAAAACTTACGTTTGCAATAATGAGGATTTTGATTCGCTCCTCGAAGAACATAGCCTCTATTGGAATGATGATAAAGAAATTGTTGATAGTTTCGTCATGAAAACCATCAAACGTTTCAAGGAGGATAGTACTGCTGAACAAGAACTTCTCCCCGACTATGCTGCCGTGGAGGATAAAAACTTTGCAGGAACCCTTTTCGTTGAAACATTGAAGCGAGCTCAGGAAGTTCGCCAGCTTATTCGCGAAAATTCTAAGAACTGGGAGTTCAACCGCTTGGCTTTCATGGATGTCATCATCATGCAGATAGCTTTGGCCGAAATCCTCACATTCCCGCAAATTCCGCTGAGCGTCACGTTCAACGAGTATCTCGACATTGCTAAAATCTACAGCACACCAAAAAGTGCAGGCTATATCAATGGACTTCTTGACCATGTGGTGAAGTCGCTCAAGAAAAAAGGCGAACTGATGAAGTAAAATCCTTGGCGTCTTCCTCTTCTGAGGTGATGCGCCAAAGGGTAGCACGTCTCTTCCTCTTCTGCTCTGCGGAAAGAAAGCAAAAGCAGGAAATATAATTAAAATTGAAAACCATAACTTAAAAACCTATATGACTACTCCAAATTTAGTTCTCCTTCAGGGCGCTCAAGCTGGCGATGGAGGAATGGTGTCCATGCTCCTCATGATGGCCGTTTATTTGCCATTGTTTATTTCTTCATGATTCGCCCTCAAAACAAGAAGCAGAAGGAAATCCAGAAATTTCGCGATGCTCTGAAGGCGGGCGACGATGTGGTAACGATTGGCGGAATCCAGGGAACCATCAAGCGCATTGATAACGACACGAACACCATCATCCTGAACGTGGCTACAGGCGTTGATATCCGTTTCGACAAGAGTGCTATCATCCCGAAGGGTACTAGCAACAATCGATAAATAGGGGAACCTCTCAGAGCTCCCTCCATCTCCCCGCGAAGGGGAGGGCTCAGCGTCCTCTTTGAAAGAGGAAACGGAGCGCTCCTCTTCAGCGAAGGATGGAGGGGGCTTTTCGATTTTTTTCTTATTCTTTAATCTCTGATGGAAATATCCTCTCGAGCAAAGCAACTTCTAAAGTTGGGCATCGCTAAGGTTTGGAACAAGCAGTTTCTGACCTTTCTGTTCTTTTTGGCATTAAGCACCACCTTCTGGGTATTTACAAAACTCAATGATACCTACCGGCGCGACTATGAAGTGCCTATCCGTCTTGTCCATGTCCCTAAGAATGTGGTCATCACCTCCGATCTGCCAGAGTATATCCATGTTTCCGTCACCGACAAAGGCTGGGGGCAGCTTGCTTATGAGTATGGCGGCTCAAAAAATCCTATCACCGTTGAGTTTGCCACTTATGCCGGTAGCAACGGCTACGGCTCTGTTCCCGTCACCGACTTATCGCGCCAAATTCTGGCCCAATTGCCAGCAGGCGCATCTCTTTCGGGCTTGCGCCCACAATCGTTGGAGTTCTATTTCAATTATGGTGAGCGCAAGCGCGTTCCCGTTCGTTTCAAAGGCGATATAGATGCAGCTAATCGCTACTATATTTCATACATCCACGCCGTGCCTGATTCTGTCACGGTGTATGCACGTCGTAGTATCCTCGATACGCTAACGGCCGTGACCACCAAAGGTGTTTATCTGCGCAACGTTTCTGATACAACGACGATGAATGTTGAGCTTCAGTCTATCCCTGGTGTTAAATTTATTCCTAATAGAGTTAAATTGAAAATAGGCGTCGACCGTTTGGTGGAAAAGACAGTGCAAGTGCCAGTTCAGCAGGTGAATTTCCCCGCTTCAAAGGTATTGCGCACTTTCCCCTCCAAAGTGAACGTCACCTTCCAAGTAGGCATGGCCATGTACAAGCAAATCACAAGCGATAGTTTTGTATTGGTCATCAACTATGAGGACCTGCTCAACAACCCCACTCCGCGCTGCCATCTCAAGTTGAAAACCATCCCCACAGGTATTCGGCAGGTGCGCATCTCTCCTTCCGATGTAGAATATGTCATCGAGGAAATTCCAGCAACCGATGAGTAACCGCCCCTTTAGTGTAGCCGTGACGGGCGGTATAGGTAGCGGGAAAAGCTATATCTGTCGCCAACTCGCGGAAGCAGGCTTCCCCGTGTTCTATTGCGATGAGGAAGCGCGGCGCATCATTGTTGCCGATGCCGATGTGCGGCAGCAACTGACGGACTTGATAGGAGAGGAGCTATACACGCCAGAAGGAGTTTTACAGAAGTCGGTTCTCCGCGCTTGGCTCTGCCGCGGAGCAGAGAACGCGACCCGCGTGAATGAAATTGTCTGGCCCAGCGTGGCCAATGCTTTTAAGGTGTGGGTCACTCAGCAAGCAGCTGATGTGGTTTTTATGGAATGTGCGCTGCTTTTCGAGAGTGGTTTCGACCAACTTGTCCATCGCACGGTGATGGTGGATGCTCCCGATGACGTGCGCCTTTCTCGCGTGCAACAGCGTGATAATGTTGCGCTCGAAACCGTCCATAAATGGATGGCGCTCCAAATGCCCGAATCGGAAAAAATTGCTCGTGCAGATTTTGTTATCTCCAACGACGGCGTCACTCCGCCCAATCTCGATGGACTTCTCCAGCAGCTGTTGGCAGAGGCCTCAAAGGAAGCCACCGCCAACAGAAGTATGCACTAAATTTCTCCAATTCCAGAAATATATATATATTCGCAAACCAAATTTTGACTTAATAAAAGAAAGAAAATGAAGGATACTATTCTCTCTATCTCCGGACGTCCCGGTCTTTTCCGCCTTGTTGCTCAAGGTCATGGTAATCTCATCGTGGAAAATATTTTGGATAAGAAGCGCTCTGCGGCAGGTGGTCGCGACCGCGTTACTTCCCTCAATGATGTTTCTATGTATACCGACGAGGACGATGTAGCCCTGACGCAGGTGTTTGAAAATATCTTCAAGGCCACCGAAGGTAAGAAAGCGTCCATTGATTATAAGCGCGCCTCTGAGGCAGAAATGCGTGATTTCATGGCTACCGCTCTGCCAAACTACGACCGCGAGCGTGTCCACGTTAGTGATATGCGCAAATTGGCACAGTGGTATAATATTCTTATCGAAGCCGGCGTAACGGAATTTGCGGACGAAGCTCCCGCTACAGAGGACAATGAATAAAACAGGTGCGCAATCGGAGCGCGCTACACAGACTTTCAGCACCAACGTTATCCTTGTGGATGCCGATCATGTTGATGATGTCGTGCTGAATCTTACGGCAAATTTTGAGCGCATGCTCAACCGCCGATTGCCAAAAGCAGATCTGCCGCGCTGGCTGAACTGCTTGGCGCTTGACGGAGGGCTCCGACCGGGCAACAATGCCATACAGGTGATTTTCCTTCATAAGCAGGAGAATCAAGCTCTCAAGCATTTTGTTCCCGCTCATTATGCCAACGACCTCGACGGTAAGGCTTTTACCGACTCGCTGGGAGAATTCACGCTCCACAGTGCAGCCGTGCCCGAATTGAGTAGTTCTGAGGAAATGTTTCTCCATACGCTCAACGAACTTCTCAAATCCGCCACCACGGAACGCCTGATGATTGTCGGGGATATGGATAGCGAGGAAACAGCAGCAGCCATCAAGCGTTGCATAGCTCAATCCCCGCAACAAAAAAGTATAACACTGTTCGCCATGGAACCCGTAGCGGGTCGTGGTTTTATGCAGGAAATTCTTGGATATTCGCTGATGAATGCGCTCGGCATCAAAGGAAGCGAATTTGCATGATAATTACAGAGAAGGTGAGGACGCAGCTGGCGGGAGATTTCCCAAAGGCTTGCTTGTGTCGGAAAGGCCTACGCGGTTAGTGCCCTAATGCTTCCGGCGGAGTTCCCCACCTTCTCTGTTCTTTTTTTATCTTGGCGCGAATGGCAATAAGGATGTTGCGGCATAGGTGGCTCCTATCTGTCGCGCTGATAGAGGCGGATCCCTTTTCCTGCCTTCTTTCCCTTTATGGAAGCTTTGAATCTTGAAATATCTAACATCAAATAAATAAAAACCTTATGAAACTATCACTGAAACTTGAGTGCTTGCTCCTTTTCTGCTTGGCCGCGCTGACTGGCTGGGCAGATGCCATTCAGGGGAGTACGACGGATCCAGCTTCTGGTAGGCCGGAGCACCGTTACATCCTTGCTAACAGTCAGGGCTATTATGTAAACAAAAATCTGGCACCTACTTCCACACCAGCCAATCGCGCTGTTTTTGCCATGTATGCCGTGGAAGGAAAGGCAGATGCCTACTATCTCTACAACGTAACGGCAGGTAAATGGGTGAGCTATACGAAGGCTGCCACTTACAACAATCAAACGGGCTTCCTTCAACTTTCGGCTGAAACCCGATGGAGCTTACTTCCGTTTCGATAATTACGCTGGTGGATACTATCAGATTCAGCCCTACACTACGGGAGATACTAATGAAAGGTATTTGAACTGGTTCAAAGGCATCAGTCCTGACAATCCTTTGGACGGTAATGTCTCTTTGGGTCTTTGGCAGGATAATGGTGCTAAGGATGCTGGTAGTCGTTGGACCTTTACGGCCGTCGATGTGGAGCATACCTGGACACTTTTCTCTGCTGGAATGCCCTCCAATGCCGTTATCAAGGTGGGCAACAAGGAGTATCGTGGCGTGAATGCGCAAGGCGATACGCATTTTCGTGCGGCTTATGTCGATGCGAGTGAAGTATCTGTGACATGCGGCGGCGGTTATGTCTACACGCTTGTGGTAGATAATGCTAACCACCAAATAAACGTTGATTTTGTACAATTGTTCAACCCGACGGCATCTCCCACGGCGGAAGAGAAATATCCCTATTTGCTCAAGATGCCCGCAGCCTATGTCGGGACAAACGGCGGAAACCTATTGGGCGTTACCAAAAAATCGGCCGCAGATCGTTTTCTCCTGATTGAAGATACGGCCCGTTTGGGACAATATTATATATATGACCAAACCAGTGCAACTTGGATTTCTTACAGTTCTGCAACTATCGGTTCAACGGCTAAGCAGCAGAGCGAAAGCAAAGTGACGGTGGAAACCTCTAAGGCTTCGGCCAAAACATGGCAACTACGTTTGCGCCGCGATGGGGCAAGTGTGAGTATTTTGCCAGGCGAAATCTCTGACCCTTCGGGAGCTTCGGCTGCTTGGAACTTTACGGGTGGCGTGTCCCAAATGTTGTTCTCAATTTGTGGCGTGCTGACGATGGCAACAGTGCTTGGCTCATCGAAGATCCTTCGGTTGGCTCGTTGGCTTGTGCCACAACGTTGTTCTCTGAACCTGGCAAAGAATTTATGCACAAGATTGTGCCCAACGAAGGAGAAACGGTGGTGGGCGTCGACTTTGGTGGCCTGACCTCTCTGAAGCTCTACGACGATCGCCTCTCCGTTGGAAATGCCTATAAATATGTATATGGCAAAGCCCCCGAGGCAGAAGGTGAATATAGCTATGTGGTGAAACTAAAAACCGCCGACGGCGATGAGAGCAGCGTTGCTGTGCGCCTCACGGTGAGTAGCCACTTGCAGTCGGCCACACCGATGATGGGCTGGCTCACCTGGAACTGGTTTGCTCGCGCCATTAGCCACGACAAAATCTTAGCCGTAGTGGAAGGTATGCAGAATAAGGGGCTTATCGATGCAGGTTATTCTACCATCGTGCTCGACGACTGTTGGGCAAAACCCGAAAGCGATAAATCGAAACTCACTTATGATCCTGCCAAATTCCCCAGTGGAATCAGTGGGTTTAAGGCCGCGTGTCAAGCCGTCAATCCTAAAGTGAAAATCGGCATTTATAGTGATGCCGGTAGCATGACTTGCGAAAGGTATCAGCCCGGTAGTTATGGTTTTGAAAAAGAACATCTTGCCCTTTTCGACAGTTGGGGCGTTGATATGCTCAAGTATGATTTCTGCAATAGCGAAAGCGCTGCATTCACCAGCTATAAGGCGATGGGAGCAGCCGTCAAGCGTCTCAATGAATCGCGCGTAGGTCGAACTCCCTTTGTCTTTAATATCTGCGAATGGGGTTCCAACAAACCTTGGACATGGGGCGCAGAGGCCGGCGGAAGTAGCTGGCGTGCCACGTCAGACGTACGCGAAAGTTGGGTAGGTAGCTTCGGTCTTCCAGGTGTGTTGGGTGCAACAGATGTTGTACGCAATCTGTGGATGTATGCCGGCGTTAACCGCTTCAACGATCTTGATATGATGTGTATCGGCCTTCATGGTTTGGGCGGTCCGAGTAACTATACTGTTGGTCATCAGCAGAACGGTGGTGTCATCACTGGACTGACGGCCGAACAAGCTCGCTCACAGATGAGCCTTTGGTGTATGTTTGCCAGTCCGCTATCTCTCTCCTGCGATTTCCGCAATACGCCTGCCGCTGAAAGCAACGGCTCAGCTGGCACACTCCCTAAACCGCTCATTACAGCCGACGATTTGGCCACGCTGAAGAACCCTGCCATTATTGCCATCAATCAAGATGCGCTCGGTCAGCAAGCTGAATACATGAAGAGCCTAAGTACGGGCACGACAAACTTTTCCAATACTGGCTACGATGTTTATCTGAAAGATTTGACCGAAAGCCGCAAAGCCGTGGCTGTGGTCAATCGTGGCGGAAGTGTGGTGACTCCTCCCGCTCTCCCGCTTTCAGCTCTCTATATGAAGGCTACGGCGACCTACGCGAGTAAGGACGTTTGGAGCGGAGCAGAGAAAGAAATCAGCGGAGTACTCTCCGTGGGGCAATTGAAGCCTTATGAAACGAAAGTGTTTGTGCTGACTGAAAAATCAGCGACTACGGGGCTTCACAACACGGCTCTGACAAGTAGCAATGCTGCTCCTATTTACGATCTCTCCGGACGTCAGCTTCGCTCTGTGGAGAGAGGCCAACTCTATATCCAGGGTGGCGATAAACTTATGAAGTAAGTCATTGCGCGCAGCCTTTTGTGGTAGCCCTTTCTTCGGATTATCCTCAACGAACTGCATTCTGATTCCCAAACGGAATTGAGATGCAGTTCGTTTTTTTGTAGCTTGCCTTGTGCAGTCCCTTTTCTTGTCAATTGTTTTCGTGTTTTAGCGCGCCGAGAATGGCTTGAAATTCAAGTTAAAGTAAAGAGTCTTCAGTACAGTCCGACTCGTCTGACCTGTCCGATAAGGATATTCACGAATATCCTTATTGCGTCAGCTGATACAATAAGGTTGTCGGCTGACAGAATAAGGAAATTTGCGGAGACGAATAGGCTTTTAATTTGCTAAATCCGACAAAAAAGTCGACTTTTCCCTCGAAAATGAGGGAATCTTTGAGAAAAGTCCCGATTTTTTTCCTCTATTTTTTAGCGCACCTGGCCTGATTGTCAGCAGAAGGCTTATGTTTTGATTTTATTAAGACTTTTCTCGTCCTTTGCCAATGTAAAGGAAAGTGGCAGTAAGTGTGTCGTTCTTTAGCTATGAGAGTGTTGCTCGATAGCAAGCTTTCTCAAAAGTAACAGAAAAGAAGGCTGTCTTTTTCAATAAGCACGTTGGAAAATGTCACTGAAAAAAGTTATCTTTGCGCATAATTAATTCAACAAAAAACAGACGATATGGGAAGACTCATAATCATCGGTGCAGGTGGTGTTGCTACCGTTGCAGCGATTAAGGTTGCTAAGAATGCAGATGTCTTTACAGACGTAATGATAGCCAGTCGTACGCTGGCAAAGTGTGATGCAATCGTTGCATCGATAGCCGAAAAAGTGGGTGCAGAGCGTGCAAGAATTTCCAGACGGCACAAGTGGATGCGGACAATACTCCCGAGCTGGTGCGCCTCTTTGAAGGTTTCAAGCCCGACTTGGTGATGAACCTCGCGCTGCCTTATCAGGATCTGACCATTATGGACGCCTGCTTGGAATATGGTTGTTCTTATCTGGACACGGCCAACTACGAGCCGAAAGATGAGGCTCATTTTGAATACAGCTGGCAGTGGGCTTATCGCGAACGCTTCGAGAAAGCCGGACTTACGGCCATTCTGGGTTGCGGCTTCGATCCGGGCGTGACGAGCATCTTCACGGCTTACGCTGCAAAGCACCATTTCGATGAAATCCAGTATCTGGACATCGTCGATTGCAACGCTGGTAATCACCACAAAGCTTTTGCCACTAACTTCAACCCAGAAATCAATATCCGCGAGATTACGCAGAAAGGTCTCTATTATGAAGATGGGAAATGGGTGGAGACCGAGCCGCTCGAAATTCATAAGACGCTGACCTATCCCAATGTAGGACCGAAGGAGAGCTACCTCCTCCACCACGAAGAGTTGGAGAGCCTCGTGCTCAACTTCCCCACAATTCGCCGCGGTCGCTTCTGGATGACTTTCGGACAGGAGTATCTCACTCACTTGCGCGTGATTCAGGACATCGGTATGGCAAGCATCAAGCCCATCAATTATGAGGGCAAAGAGATTGTGCCGTTGCAATTCTTAAAGGCCGTTCTTCCCAATCCGCAGGAACTGGGTTCTAACTACGACGGCGAGACAAGTATCGGTTGCCGTATTCGCGGTTTGAAGGATGGTAAGGAAGAAACTTACTATGTCTACAACAACTGCTCTCACCAAGCTGCTTACGAAGAAACAGGTATGCAGGGCGTGAGCTACACAACGGGTGTACCAGCTTGCATCGGTGCACGCCTCTTCATGCAGGGACTTTGGAAGAAAGCCGGTGTGTACAACGTGGAAGAGTTTGATCCAGATCCTTTCATGGAAGAACTCAACAAGCAGGGGCTGCCTTGGCACGAAATCTTCGGCGGCGACTTGGAGCTGTAGGATATAATTAAGGGAGTCGTTGCTTCGGGAAGTTCCCTCGGTTTCTTTCATAAAGGAGCAAGTAGGGGAGAGCCTATGAATGATTCCTAAAATAATAGATATTAACTTATAAACTAAAAAAGCCCTCTGTGGGTGGTCTCGGAATTTTCCTCTTTTGGGGAGACATGGTGGGACTGCTGTAGGTTTCTTGAACGTTCCTTTTGGTAGAGCGAACGACGATACCTTTGGGTGGGGGCACACATACCTTTTCTTATATGGCAAAAAAAGAAGAATTGGAAGCTTCAGCAGCCAGCGAAAAGCTGAAAGCGCTGCAAGCCGCGATGGCCAAAATCGAGAAAGATTTGGTAAAGGCTCTATCATGAAGCTCGGCGACGATAAAATTGAAAATGTAGGAGTGATTCCAACGGGAAGTATTGCACTGAATGCTGCATTGGGCGTGGGGGGTTATCCCAAAGGCCGAATCATCGAAATCTATGGTCCAGAAAGTTCTGGTAAGACTACGCTGGCCATCCACGCTATTGCTGAGGCGCAGAAGAAAGGCGGCATCGCTGCTTTCATTGATGCTGAGCATGCTTTCGACCGTTTCTATGCAAAGAAATTAGGTGTTGACATCGACAATTTGCTGATTTCTCAGCCCGACAACGGCGAGCAGGCACTTGAGATTGCGGACCAGCTGATTCGTTCGAGTGCTGTGGATGTGGTTGTTGTTGACTCCGTGGCCGCTCTGACCCCGAAAGCTGAGATTGAAGGCGATATGGGCGACAATAAAGTGGGCTTGCAGGCTCGTTTGATGAGCCAAGCATTGCGTAAGCTTACGTCGACTATTAGCAAGACTAACACAACGTGTATCTTTATCAATCAGTTGCGCGAGAAGATCGGTGTAATGTTCGGTAATCCCGAAACTACCACTGGCGGTAACGCACTGAAATTCTATGCCAGTGTACGTTTGGACATTCGCCGCGTAACGACGCTGAAGGACGGAGACCAAGCTGTGGGCAACCAAGTACGCGTTAAGGTGGTGAAGAATAAGGTGGCACCTCCATTCCGTAAGGCCGAATTTGAAATTACTTTTGGAAATGGTATCAGCCATATAGGCGAGGTGGCCGATTTGGGCGTTGAATATGGCGTTATCACAAAGAGCGGCTCTTGGTTTAGCTATGGAGAAACGCGTCTCTGCCAGGGGCGTGAAGCTCTCAAGAAATTGTTGACTGATAACCCTGAACTCTGCGACGAAATAGAGCAGAAAATTACTGCTGCCATGCAGCCAAAGAACGAAGAAGAGTAATTGCTGACTCTTAGGAGTCTAAACTGTGAGCCTTTGTGCGACAAGACGAGCATTATGTCCTATGTGCTCACTCGTAAGTCTTTGGTTTTAGGAGATTTAAAAGAGTTGTTTGTGGTTTAGACTTTTTAAAAATAGAAAACTTTTTAAGCAGGCTTTGATTGTAAGTATTTGATAATCAAAGCTTGCTTGTTTTGTTTTTGAAAACTTTTAGGACTTTGATAAATATATGCGTGAAGATTTTTGGAAATATGGGTGGGAATGTATAGCTTTGCATTCCGAAAAAAGAGAGGAGGGTTTTATTCCAGAAATAAATAAGAGATGATACTCTTCTTTTTTATATAACACGTTAATTATATTCTCTAAAATCTTCATAAGGTGGAACAAAAAATCTACAGCTACGATGAAGCGTTTCAAGCGTCCCTCGAATACTTCGCTGGTGACGAGTTGGCAGCCCGCGTGTGGGTCAATAAATACGCTCTCAAGGACTCGTTTGGCAATATCTACGAGAAAACGCCTGCTGATATGCACAGGCGTTTGGCCAACGAGCTTGCTCGCATAGAAAATAAGTATGAAAATCCGCTGTCGGCGGAGCAAATCTTTGAGCTCCTCGACCATTTCCGCTATATTGTCCCTGCAGGTTCGCCAATGTCAGGTATTGGAAATCCGTATCAAGTAGTGAGCCTTTCCAACTGCTTTGTGATAGGCATCGATGGCGATGCAGATTCCTACGGCGCAATCATGAAGGAAGACGAAGAGCAGGTGCAGCTGATGAAGCGTCGCGGTGGCGTTGGTCACGACCTTTCGCAGATTCGTCCGAAGGGTTCTCCAGTTAAAAACTCCGCCCTTACCTCAACGGGTATTGTTCCGTTTATGGAACGCTTCAGCAACTCTACGCGCGAAGTGGCGCAGGACGGCCGACGCGGCGCACTGATGTTGTCCGTCAGCATCAAGCACCCCGATAGTGAGGCCTTTATCGATGCGAAAACTGAAGAGGGTAAAATCACGGGCGCAAATGTCAGTGTGAAAATTGATGATGCTTTTATGGAAGCCGCTGTTGCAGGAAAGAAATACCAGCAGCAGTACCCCATTGATAGCAACAACCCGAAGGTGGTCAAAGAAATAGAGGCGCAGGCACTTTGGCAAAAGATTGTTCACAACGCATGGAAGAGCGCTGAACCGGGTGTACTTTTCTGGGACACAATCATACGCGAAAGTATCCCCGACTGCTATGCCGACCTTGGTTTCCGCACGGTGAGTACGAATCCGTGTGGAGAGATTCCACTCTGCCCCTATGATAGCTGTCGATTGTTGGCCATCAATCTGTATAACTATGTAGAAAATCCATTTACGGAGCAGGCCTCTTTCAACTTCGAGAAGTTCCGCGACCATGCAGCTAAGGCGCAGCGACTGATGGATGATATCATCGACTTGGAGCAAGAGAAGATAGATTTGATTCTCAATAAGATCGCAGATGATCCGCAGACTGAAGAGGTCAAAGAAACAGAGCGACATCTCTGGGAGAAAATCAAGCGCAAAACTGGTATGGGTCGACGCACTGGCTTAGGTATCACGGCTGAGGGCGACATGCTGGCAGCCCTCTCTTTGCGCTATGGTACTCAGGAAGCAACGGACCAAGCTGTGGCGGTTCAACGCACGCTTGCACTGGAAGCTTATCGCTCCAGCGTTACGATGGCTCGTGAACGTGGCCACTTCGAGATTTTCGATGCAAAGCGTGAAGAGAAAAATCCGTTTATCCTTCGTATCAAAGAAGCCGACCCACAGCTCTATGAAGACATGGTGAAGTATGGTCGCCGCAATATAGCTTGTCTTACGATAGCTCCCACGGGTACAACATCGCTCATGACACAAACTACGAGTGGTATTGAACCTGTTTTCTTGCCCGTCTATAAACGTCGCCGCAAGGTGAATCCGAATGATCCAAAGGTGCGCATCGACTTCATTGACGAAACGGGTGATGCTTTGAAGAGTATATCGTGTACCATCATAAGTTCCTCACTTGGATGAAGACCAACGGCATAGACACGGAGAAGAACTATACGCAGGAGGAAATCAACCATTTGGTGGAACAGTCACCGTATTATAAAGCTACGGCAAACGATGTGGACTGGCTGATGAAGGTGTCAATGCAAGGAGAGATTCAGAAGTGGGTGGACCACAGTATATCTGTTACTGTGAATCTTCCGAACAATGTTGATGAAGCCCTTGTTGACCGCCTCTATGTGCAGGCTTGGCGTAGCGGCTGCAAAGGGTGTACGATTTATCGAGATGGAAGTCGCTCGGGCGTTATGATAAGCGTTAGCAAGAAGAAAGAGAAAAAGACTCAAGATTGCCAACCCCCTGAAGTGGTGGAGAAACGCCCCGATGTACTGGAATGTGATGTTGTTCGTTTCCAAAATAACAAAGAAAAATGGGTGGCTTTTGTTGGGTTGCTCGATGGACGTCCCTACGAAATCTTCACAGGTTTGCAGGATGACGACGAAGGTATCGTATTGCCCAAGAGTGTGACAAAAGGACACATTATTAAGGCTGCTGGACAAGATGGAATGCATCGTTACGATTTCCAGTTTGAAAACAAGCGCGGCTATAAAACGACAGTAGAAGGCTTGTCTGAGAAATTCAACAAGAGTTCTGGAACTATGCCAAATTGATTTCAGGAATCCTTCGCTACCGTATGCCGATTGAGAATGTTATCAAACTCGTTAGTTCTATGCAGATGGAGAGCGAGAGCATCAATACGTGGAAAGCCGGTGTTGAGCGCGCCTTGAAGAAGTACATACAAGATGGAACGGCTGCTAAAGGTCTGAAATGTCCCAATTGTGGTCACGAAAGTCTTGTTTATCAAGAAGGCTGCCTGATCTGTAAAAACTGCGGCGCCAGCCGTTGTGGATAGTGACAAGCGTATTATACCTCATAAAATAAGTTCTGCCGCCTGTTCCATCTCGGAATAGGCGGCAGTTTTGTAGGCTTATCTTCGAAAAAGTGTAGTATTTCTTGTTTTGTATCTTCGAAAAAGTGTAGACTTTGTTTGTTTTTATCTTCGAAAAAGTGTGTTAAAAACTATTTTAGGTCCTTGAAAAAGTGTATTAGTTTCTTGTTTTATCTTTGGAAAAATGTATTTTTGCGGAAAATCAATAGTTTATGAGAAGAAAGGCATTTAAGAAACTGGAGGCATGGAAGGAGAGCAAGAATAGGAAACCACTCATACTTTTAGGAGCCCGGCAGGTCGGCAAAACTTGGCTTATGCGAGAGTTTGGCAAAGAGTGTTATGAATCGGTGGCTTATATAAACTGCGATGCAGAACCTTTGGTTAAGGATTTGTTTACAGAGGATTATAATATAGAGCGCATATTGTTTGCCATCCAGGCAATATCAGGGGTGAAACCAGAACCAAGTAAAACTTTGATTATCATTGATGAGATACAAGAAGCACCTCGCGGACTTCACAGCTTGAAGTATTTTCAAGAGAATGCTCCTCAATACCATGTAATGGCAGCAGGTTCGTTGTTGGGTATAACACTACATCAGGGAGATTCTTTCCCTGTTGGTAAAGTTGATATGTATTCTCTTTATCCAATGGACTATGAAGAGTTTTTGGAGGCAAATGGAGAAGATGCCTTGCTTCAAGTTCTTCGTCAGGGTAATTGGGGGTTGATAGAAACGTTTGCTTCTAAATTTGTGGAGATGTTACGCTACTATTATTTTGTTGGTGGTATGCCAGAAGTTGTTTCTCACTTTGTTCAAAATAAAGATTTGATGGAAGTGAGAAGATATCAACAAAATATTCTTGATGCTTATCGTAATGATATTTCTAAGCATAGCTCCAAAACAGAAAGTATGCGTATCGGGCAAGTTTTGAATTGTTTGCCCTCTCAGATGGCTAAGGAAAATAATAAGTTTATTTATGGTCTCATCAAGCAAGGGGCACGTGCTAAAGAATACGAGCTAGCTATTCAGTGGCTCATAGATGCGGGGATTGTTCACAAAGTAAATCGAGTGAAAGAAATCCATTTACCCGTTAAGTTCTATGAAGATATTGGTGCTTTTAAACTCTTTTTGCTCGATTGTGGCTTATTTGCTTGTATGATGGATGCTCCTGCAAAGCAAATGCTCATTGGCAATAATGTATTTAAGGAGTTTAAGGGGTCACTTACTGAACAATACGTTTTGCAACAGTTGATAACTCAAGATTATACGCCTTATTATTGGAGTAGTGATACTTCTTCGGCCGAGATAGATTTTGTTATCCAAATAGCTGACAGGGTAGTCCCCATAGAGGTAAAAGCTGAGGAAAATGTTCGTGCTCGCTCTATGAAAAATTATATTGATAGTCATGCAGAGGCCCATTTGCGAGGGCTGCGTATCTCAATGAAAGGATATGCAGATCAAGAATGGTTGGAAAATATTCCGCTTTACGGAATTACCAAATGGCTCGACCATAGCAATATATAATGTGGCTGGAGCAATAGATAGGTTCTTATTGTGGCGGCGAATGCGAGGTTGCTTGGAATGTAGGATATTGATGAGGATATAAAGCAAGCAGTACGAGAACTGATTCGTACTGCTTGCTTTTATTATTGGGATTGTTTCTCAGACATCTTCTCGCTTCGTTGTTAGCGTGACGCTCGCACCTAGGCAGGCGGCACCGATGGGCGGGTTTACTTTGGTGAGCGTCAGGGTGACGGCACTGATGAGCGGGAATGTCTTGAGAATATGTCGATTGATGCGGCCGCAAACGTGCTCAAGGAGGTTGGAGGGTTGCTCCATTTCTTTACGCACAACCTCATAGACACAGGCGTAATTGACCGTTCCATTCAAATCGTCCTCCTCAATGGCCGTGGTGGCATCGGGAAGAATGAGGCGCACATCAACGGTGTAGTCGCCGCCCACTACGCGCTCTTGCGGCAAGCAGCCGTGAAAGGCGTAGAACTGAAGCTGATGAAGGGCTATCTCTATCATCTTGGCGTTTTTTTACTGGAAATACACTCTCTTTACGCGTTCGCTGATACTTGTGAGTACCTCGTAGGGAATGGTCTGCAAGACATCGCTCAGTACGGTTACTGGGAGGTGGTCGCCAAATATCTCAACGCTGTCGCCCTCGTGGCAAGGAATGTCCGTGACATCAATCATGCACACATCCATACAGATATTTCCCACATAGTAAGCCTTCTGCCCATTGACAAGGCAATAGCAATGACCGTTGCCAAGATGGCGGTTGAGACCGTCAGCATAGCCAATGGGGATGGCAGCAATGCGGCTGGGGCGCGTGATAGTTCCCTTCCGACTGTAACCTACCGTATCACCCGGCGCAACGTCGCGAATTTGCAAGATAGTAGTTTTCAGCGACGACAGATTATGGATGACGTGGTTGTCGATAGGGTCGATGCCGTACAAGCCCAATCCGAGGCGGCACATATCAAGGTGGCGCTCCGGGAAACGCTCGATACCCGCCGAATTACAGATGTGGCGCAGAATCTTGTGGGAGAAAGCCTGTTGCAACTGCCTTGAACCCTCATCGAAGAGCTGGAACTGCTGTGCGCTGAACTCATCGAATTTTGGACTGTCGCTACCCACGAAATGAGAGAATACGGAGCGCGGGATGAGCGCTGACTGATGTTTGAGACGATCAATGAGTTGCGGCATATCCGTCTTAGGATTGAAGCCCAGGCGGTGCATGCCCGTGTCGAGTTTAATATGAACGGGGAAATTAGAAATACCCTGTTTACGTGCCGCCTTAATGAGTGCTTCGAGTAAGCGGAAGTTGTAAACCTCCGGCTCAAGGTCGTATTCGAACAACGTATTGAAGGACGACATCTCGGGGTTCATGATGATGATGTTAGCCGTGATGCCCGCCTTTCGGAGGTCTGCGCCCTCGTCGGCCACGGCCACCGCCAAGTAATCAACCCCTCTGTCTTGCAGCGTCTTAGCTATCTCAACGCTTCCAGCCCCGTAAGCGGAGGCTTTGATCATGCAAACAAGCTTTGTTTCAGGCTTCATGAACGAGCGGTAGAAGTTGAGATTCTCCGAAAGAGCTTCGAGGTTCACTTCGAGCGTTGTCTCGTGCACTTTCAAAGAGAGAAGTTCGGTGAGTTCCTCAAAATTGAATTCGCGTGCTCCTTTCAGCAATACGAGTTCGTGTTGTATCTCGTTGAGCACGCCACTCTCCAGTAGCGCCTCGGTAGAAGGGAAAGCGCTTTTTGATTGTAAACGCGGAGTGGGCAGCTGAAATCTGAGGGCCTACACCAATGATGCGGTTGATACCGCGCGAGTGAACCATATCTGCCACTTTCGCGTAGAGATCTTCGTGACTCATTCCGCTCTGCTGGATATCGCTAAGGATGAGTGTACGCGTCATTCCGTTTTGATCGGGGCGGCGACTCATAAAGTCCAGTGCGATGTCGAGTGAGTTAACATCATTGTTGTAGCTATCATTGATAATGGTGCAGCCTCTTACGCCTTGTTTCACCTCTAGGCGCATTGCCACAGGTTCGAGCTTCTTCATGCGCTCGGCAATAATGGAAGGGCTGATGTGGAGGTAGAGACAGACGGCCAGCGCGTTGAGAGCGTTCTGTATAGAAGCGTCGTCAACGAACGGAATCGTCATTTCATAGTTTTTCTTGAGGTAGGCATAGGCTATCTCTGTAGAAGTTTCATTCTTCTTAATGGTGTGGATAAACAGAGGACTATCGGCATCTTTGCGCGACCATGCCAATAGATCTCCCGTATAGAGAGAGCGTTGGACACAATCGGAGATCACGGGGTCGTCACCATCGTAGATGAGGATATTAGTATCTTTGAAAAGACTCAGCTTCTCCAAGCATTTCTCTTCTATAGTGGCAAAATTCTCCTGATGAGCTTGCCCGATATTGGTCATTACGCCAATGGTGGGTTGGATCATGGCGCGCAGGGTTTGCATCTCATCGGGCTGGCTGATGCCCGCTTCGAAGATACCTATCTGGCTCTGTTCGTTGAGCAAACAAACGGAAAGTGGCACTCCCACTTGTGAGTTGTAGGAGCGCGGGGAGCGGGTGACAACCATTGAAGGAGATAGCAACTGATAGAGCCATTCCTTAACAATCGTCTTGCCATTGCTGCCTGTCACACCGATAATTGGAATGGAGAAAGCTTCGCGGTGGCGTTCGGCCAATCGCTGGAGAGCTTTGAGCGGCGAGATAACCAAAAGGAAGTTAGCTTCGGGATAGAGTTCCTCATAATGGTCAGGGACAGTTCCAACAACAAAGTTGCGCACACCGCGGCGATAGAGGTCGGCGATGTACTTATGGCCGTCGTTGCGCTTCGTGCGCAGGGCGAAAAAGAGCGACGTTTCGGGAAAGGCTAAAGAGCGGCTATCCGTCAGCAACCAGTCGATTTGGGCATCCAAGTGATGGCCAAACAGACGCGCTCCAATGAGCGCAATAACTTTTTCAAGAGAATAATGCATAATTATTATCCCGTTATGAGACGTATTTATTTTGTTTTCTTTTATCCTAAAATAATCGAGGTTCTTCTGCCATAGGCTTATCTGCAGCTATGGGTTTGTGAGCGGTTCGGCGGCGTTCTTTCTCCAGCGTTTGTGCCTGTCGGCTTGTTTCGGGAGAGAAAGTCCATTCGCGGAAACGTTGCCAAACATAGTCGGACGCTTGGGCCGAAGGATGCAGCATATCGGCATCGAAGAAGCGATAATCGCGCAGCTCGTCTGTCACGATTTCGTAGGCAGGAAATAGAGCGCGTTATCATTGGCCGCACAAAGTCGGTCAACAGATAACATGAGTGTAGACTTTGCTAGTTGGTTGCCGTGCATTCCATATTTTGCATAGCGATAAGGACTAATGGTGAAGAGCACTTTCAGCCGTGGGAGTTCACGCGCAAGAGCTTCGAGTAGTGGATTCCAAGCGTTGCAAATTGTTTCGAGGTCAATGGTTTGTTCTTGAAACGTTGTGGCCAACTCTTTGTGGCAGTTGCCCACCACGTAGCCTTGTGTGCGGTGCAGGTAAGCATGGTTAGTGCCCAGCGTGATGGTGAGAATGTCGGCTTCGCGTAGCAAAGTGGATGCTCTCTCAAAAGCCTCCATAATTTTTCGCTTACAGTCGATGCGCTCTTGGGCGGAAAAATGCGTGGAATGAAGCCAACTGTGCCACAGCCCATCGCGTCCCTTGAAGATGTAGGAATCTGGAAAGAACAACGAGCCTTCCAGCAAAATTTCCAACGCCATGCGGATGCTCTCAGGATTATAGAGCACGCCAAAAGGATTGACACACACTTGTCCGTCGGGGAGGGCTTCCTTCATGCGAGCGCCTATGCTGTCGGCAAAACAAGACCCTATCAGCAGGACGCGGCTTGCGGGTGTCACCGTCAAGGCTGTCTTGGGCAAATCAACTATCGTTCTAAATTCCATACTTAACTGCAAAAATACTCCTTGAGAGGAGAAATAAGCCTATTATCAGTGAAAGTTTGTAGTTTTGCACCTCATCATGGGTGGAAGGCCTCAAAAGGAGGCGACATCTGTATTTTTATGCGTATGAAATACCTCATAGTTTCTGATATTCACGGCTCTCTGCCGGCTTTGGAGCGCGTGCTCGATTTCTTCCATAAGGAGCATTACAATATGCTTTGTATCTTGGGCGACATTATCAATTATGGCCCTCGCAACGGACTGCCTGAAGGCTTAGACCCTAAAGGTATCGTAGAACGGCTCAATCCTTTGGCTGATCGCATTGTGGCCATTCGTGGAAACTGTGATAGCGAGGTGGATCAGATGCTACTCGATTTTCCGATACTTAGCGACTATGCGCTGCTTGTTGAGGGCGGGCAACGGATATTCTTGACTCACGGTCATGTGTATGGCGAGCAGAATTTGCCGCGTGCCGGTTTCGACGTTTTTATTTATGGGCATACCCATCTGTGGAAGCTGGAACGCGACGAGCAGGGTAGGGTGATTTGCAATACGGGTAGTCCCACCTTCCCGAAGCAGCAGCGTCCCGCCACGTTCTGCACGCTGGAGAACAGAAATCTCAGTGTGCGCCTGCTGGACGGAACGATTCTCAAAACAATAGCTCTGTGATGTAAATTATCATGGTTGCTTTCTTCTTTTTGTGAGCTTTAATTTACAAACGCTTTTCTGATTCTAGAAACGGAAACAACCTTTTTTGTGTTTTTTTATCGGCCTGTTCGCTTGTTTTGCTTAATTTGATTGGTCGGAATCCTAAAGAAAGGGGGATTTTTCTCTAAAAAATGCGTTTTTTTGCTTATTCTGTCAGCTGACAGCCTTATTCTATCCGAAAATATCCTTATTCTATCCAAGAATTTCCTTATTGTATTTTCAATTCCTCGGCGAGAAATTTTAATTTGCCCTATAGAAATTGAAAATAGGCCTATTTTTTTGATGCAAAAAATAGGCGTTCTTTTCGGTCGTAGGCGAAGAAATTGATTTTTGAGCCTCTCTTGAGGCAATAGACTGCGAAAAATGTTGATAAGATAAGACATTTTTAAATTTGTCTTATGCTTCTTTTATAGTGAATACTGTAAAGGTGAAACGATATCACCTTTACAGTAAATGGAGTTATATGAAGACTTTATTATTCTCCTAAGATCTGTGCGGAATGCTCCTTCACCTTGATTTCTTTCGGGCTCATAATACGCGTGATAACGCCTTGTTCATCGGTGATAAATGTGGTGCGGAACACGCCCATTGTGGTGCGGCCGTACATCTTCTTTTCTCCGTACACGCCGAGGGCTTCAACGAGGCGCTTCTCCGTGTCGCAAATGAGCGGGAAGGGGAGTTGATATTTCGATAAACTTCTTGTGCGATTTCTCGTCTTGAATACTGCATCCAAGTACTTTGTAGCCTTGTGCGAGGAAACGCTCGTAATTGTCGCGCAGGTTGCAGGCTTGATTGGTGCAACCCGGAGTAGAATCGCGCGGGTAAATGTATAACACTACTTTTGAGCCACTCAGTTCGCTCATTGTCCATTCTTTGCCGTCCTGGTCTACGCCCAGCACTTCCGGCAACTTTTGTCCTATTTCCATAATTGTAAGTTTAAAATTGAAGCCCCTTTTCTTCTCTCTATGAAGGGAATGCTCTCTCCTGTAGTTTGAAGCGGGGCGCATTTTGGGGTTATAATTGAATGTCTAAATCGTCTTGAATTCTTTGTAGGAATGCTTCCACGCTTTCTCCCTCCGCGGGGAACTGGCTCAGGTTTCCTGCTTGTTTGATAATCTCCCGCGTCATTGCACCGCGGCAACTCTTGGCATACATGGCGGGAGAAACCATGCGGCCGTTCTTCTCAATGTAGAACGTGGGCTGAATCACATGCACTTCTTTCTTGACACGCTTCCAATCGAAGAGGTGCTCCATCTCCTTTGTGGCCAGATGCACAAGGATACCATCGTCGGACTGCACGGCACGGATGAGTTCTTCTGTCAGCCGCGGCTTCCAAAAATCAAACATGGTGCGTTCTTCGGTGGCTTCCAACTTCACCTTGCCTTCCATGCGGTAGGGGTGGATGAGGTCGAGCGGTCGCAAAAGCCCGTAGAGAAAAGAAGTGATGAAAAGATGTTCTTGTGCAAAACGGAAGTCTTCGGCCGAAAATTCTGCCGCTTTCAAGTGTTTGTAAGCTTGTCCGAAATAGGCCAAAATGGCAGGCATTTTCTCATCCTCTTCTCTGAACGACTGGTAGCGAAAAAGGTTCTCTGCTGCCAGTTGTGGACTACAATTCAGTGCATTCCTCACCTCTTCTACATCCCATTGGCTCACCTCCAGCGCAAAGCGTTCGGCCTCGGCTTCAAAGCGTGGGCGAGAGGTGCAGGGCACTTGCGTACTCGTCTGCGCATTCATTATTTTAGCACAAGCCAGCAGTATTTGCATATCATCATCTCTTTTTGATTGTGAAACTTAAGTCTAAGATTGTTCATCTTGGTCTTTCTGTTATGCAGATGTCCAAATCCTTCTGTTTGCAAATATAATAAAAACTCGTGTCTTTTTTATCTAAATCTCCTTATAGCGTAGGAGAAAAATGAGCTGCTCTCCTTGCTCTGTCTCATAAATAAGCGGAACTTTCTGTTCAGCAATCGTTCTTTGATTTATTCGAGCAACTTTATTGAAGTTTCCTTTCTGAAGCTTTTTTAGAGTGTAATATATTGATATATATATGTACTCTATAGTGAAACTTCTGAATCGTTTCTGAAATATTTCCGAGAAGAAACTACACGCGCAACAGCAAAAAGCACAAATATCCTTATTGCTTTCAGAAATACAATAAGCCTATCAACTGATATCCTTATTCTATCAGCTGACACCCTTATTGGATTGGAGCATATTAATAAGAAAAACATACATTATGCACCTTTCTCCCTCTCTCTCCCTCATCTTATTTTTCTGTTGTCACATCGTCACGTTATCACACTTCCCTGTTAACAACTTGAATATGTTAGTATTACGAGCGTGACAACAGTGTGACAACAAATTAAGAATGAAAATTTGTTGTCATACTATCTAAGTTTTTGACAATCAAAAAGTTCTACCTTTTTGTGACAACGTGACAACAAAATCTCGCTTTTTTATAGGGAGAGAGTTATGCAGAGAAATCATTGTCTACCTATTGTAGTATTACGGAATTTATAGAATGATGATAGGAGTAGATGAAGAAAATTCCCAATAATTTAGTACTGCTGGGACTTTCTTCCTCAAACTTATCCTATGCTGATTATCAGTGGATTACATTCTTATGGTACAAAAAAATGTTTCCTCAATTTGAGTAGTATTGATTAGAAAACATCTTGGATGTTATCATAAAAAGACACATTAACTATCTTCGAATAAACTTTATAATCGTTAAGGTTGTTTATAGTGAATCATTTTATATAGATATTTAGACATGATTTGTAATTCCTTATGTTGTTCTTCTGTAATTCCTGCAGGTTCAAAAATGCATTATGTCATTACGTATTTGACGTATCTTATCTAGTTTTTGAATGAATAATTTCTTATCACATGGCAATCCTAATTTATCCCAATTCTCCGCATTTTCCACCATTTTTTTAGATAATCTCCAAATGTTAAATCGTCAATGAATTCCACCTTTCTTTCAGACTCCATACATACCTTTTTTTATCTCCTCAAGTAAAAAAAGATCATCAAATAAAAATCCTTATTTGATTTTTCAATCTCTTCCAATAAAAATGAATGGCTCCGTTATTGATAAGAACTGAGAGGATATATCAGCTGTTGTAATTATTCCACAAAGAGTTTTATCTTCTTGTACGACGACAGCAAAAATCATGTTGATAGATTATTTTTTTATTGCATCTAATAACGGTGTCTGTTTTGTTAAAATTGCAATATCATTGCTTTTTGTAGTCTTTTACAGTTTTGCTATTAATACCATTAAAAACCGCATTTCCAATAGTTTCCCACGAAATATACCCACAAATACCTCGTGTTCCATTATTAGTCACAGGTAATTGAGAAAAAAATTATATAGTTGCATTATTGTAATAGCTTCCTTTATTTCAGCACTATTGTCTATACATATAGGAATTCGATTTGCAGCTTCTAATATTTGTATTTTTTTCTTATAGGATCTTTAGGACACCTTGTCTTTGCCACTTTTTTTATGCCTTATTTTTAATAGGCGTATCAAACCAAACATCGTTATAGTTAGGCTCTATCTCTAAATTATTCTGCTCTAAATATCTATCTACATATGCATTGTTGCCAGGTGTGCGTCTAAAACAATTTAACCCGTAAAATAATTCACGAGGTGTTATCTTACGCTCTTTCTTGTCTTTTTTTATATCGTTAATAAGTGAAGAAAAAAATCCATATTATTTTTTTATATTGATTATTATTTATATTAAAGGTAGCCCTAACTCTTTTAAGAATTCATTATGTTTCCATCGGGCTTCTTCAATCTTTTTCTCTGTTGCGACTAATTGCCTGTGTACTTCTGACAAATCTATTTTTTCTTCTTCTTTGGACAGATTTACATAGCGTGAAATATTTAGATTATAGTCATTGTCTTTGATTTCTCGCATATAGACTTTACGAGAATAACGATTTTCTTCCCTACGCAATTGATAAGTTTCTACTATTTTATTTATATCTTCAGGACGCAATGAGTTCTGGCGTTTCCCTTTCTTATAGTGTTCTTCCGAACTAGCATTGATGAAAAGAATGTCATCTGTACGACGACATTTCTTCAACACTAAAATACAGACGGGAATACCAGTTGAATAGAATAGATTAGCAGGCAGTCCGATAACTGCATCTATGTTATCGTCACTCAGAAGTTTCTTTCTGATAGTTTCCTCCTTTCCTCCTCTAAATAAAACACCATGAGGAAGAATGATAGCCATTGTACCATCACCACTCAAATAGTGGAAACCATGTAATAGAAATGCAAAATCGGCAGCAGATTTTGGAGCAAGACCGTAACGACTGAAACGGAAATCCTTTGCAGATTCCTCTTTCGGTTCCCAGCGATAACTGAATGGGGGATTTGCAACAATGGCATCGAATTCCATCTTCTTTGATGGGTTCATATTGTTTAGGATACTCCAGTCATTAACAAGTGTATCACCATGATGAATTTCAAACTCCGTATCTTTTACTCCATGCAGCAACATATTCATACGGGCAAGGTTATAGGTAGTGATATTCTTCTCCTGACCATAAATTTTGCCGATCCCATTAGCTCCCATTTCATGCCGTACATTGAGAAGTAATGAACCTGAACCGCAAGTAAAATCCAATACTTTGTTTATTTTTTTCTTTTTGCCTGATTTAGGGTCTTGGCAATCAAGTGTTACAATCTTCGACAGTATTGAGGAAATTCCCTGTGGGGTATAGAACTCGCCAGCCTTTTGCCCGGAATTGGCAGCAAATTGTCCGATAAGATACTCATAGGCATCGCCCAAAGTGTCTGTAGTTGTATCTAACTTAGAGACTCCCTCTTTTATCTTATTGATAACCTTTGCCAACAAAGTATTACGCTCTGCATAGTTTTTGCCAAGTTTCTCTGAATTCAGATTGATTTCAGAGAACAGTCCCTTAAAGGAGGTTTCAAAAGATTGTTCTTCAATATATTTGAAGCCTTCTTCCAATATCTTTAGTAACTCATTTGATTGTGTACGAGCATTTTCAGCAATGTTATCCCAAAGGTATTTTGGCTTGATGACATAGTGTATTTTTTTACGCATCTGGGCTTCAAACAAATCAATGTCTTTTGGGTTTGCTGCATACCAAATTTGTAACGGAGATTTTACAATTTCCGTTTCTTCCTTCACTATGTTTTTTATATCTGGATAATCAGTGCCTAATTCTTTTTTAGCAAATTCCACATAATTATCTGAAAGATATTTCAGGAATAGAAACGATAGCATATAATCACGAAAATCATCTGCCATCATTGCACCTCGCAGGCTATTTGCAATATCCCAAAGGGTTTTACCCAGTTCGTTTTTATTTTCTGTTGTCATAATCTTATTTTATCAGTTCCCGTCAGTAAAAAAACATCGGGAAAGTAAAAATCGTATTTCTTGGTGAATGTATCAAATATCTCAACAAACAAGTCTGCACTATCGGGGCATCATTCCGACTGGTGAAAAAAATTGAGTATCTGCCATGACTCATTATATTTAATGCACGTGCATATAAGTTCTCATTTTTATCATTGTCTTCATCTTCTTCTTTTTTTATTTTTTTGAGGCAAAATGAGAAGTCTGTATAACCAAAGAAGACTGCAGTTTTTTTCCAATATACTGCGTAAAATATTAAAATGATAAGTATTGAGTATGTCTGTTTGAATATTCTCTTTATTTTCTTTTCTCTTCTTTTTATATTGCTCTACTCTTTGTTTTTAGCTCACAAAGTAATGCTATATGATGGAAGAAAGGTGTATCTTCTGTCTTTTGCAGACGATATTCTTCACTTGATGTCTTATGCAGGAAATAGCTTCTGCTATTTTTTTCCGCAGTTCGTTGTACATTACATTATAAAATAAACTGTGATGTGAGGATATAACAACTTTTGCCTTTCCCTTGCATCTTCCAATTACATGAGATAAATCATTTGCAATAGTAATGGCATTGTTTTCATCCAATGATGATATGGGGTCATCAATATAAATATACTTTACCCATTTATATGCTTCTGCTCCATCAATTACCAATTCGCAGATAGCCAAAAATATGCAGAAAACAAATATTTTTCTTCTCCTCGTGATATTTTGATACCGTCCTGTTCTATTGTTTCAGGTTCTCTATTATTCGGATTGTGTGGATTGTATTTTGGATTAGGAATGATTCTGCTGAATGATATTGTCCATTTTTCATAATCAATCTTGAAATTTATCTTGGCATATCTTTCCAGATGAGCAAAGATTCTGTTTTCAAGTGATAGTTCTTTAAAAACCATTAAAAAAATTAGATAATTCATTTATCTTCAATGTGCGATTTTCATCATTTTTTTCAAGTCATTGTCCCAAGTAAACAAGTCTTCTGTAAAAAGCATTGAAATATAAAGTGTCACCACCATTTTTTTCTTTTTACCTTTATTCTTAAATGCCATTGACAAACGAGTCTTGCCAGTACCATTATAGGCATACAGCAAGACATTGTCAGACGAATTAAGAACGTCTCTTAATTTGTCAGCAATTTTGTCTATTGTCTTGAAAGGTATTATTTTGTTGTTTTCTTTATCCATATCTATGCTTTTTATTTAAACTGCTGGAAATAACTGTTGCATTAGACCACGCTTGTGATTCTGAAGCATTACAAGTTTTTGTTTTGTACTATCTATTAAATCATCAATTGAGGTGAAGCATTCAGCAATTTCCTTCTGTTCTTCTGGTGAGGGTAGAGATACGGACAGTCGTTTAAATCCATTCATGTCAACTGACGCAAAACCTCCTGCATTTGTATGCTGTTTACACCACTCGTCAATGATATACATATAATAGTAAAAATACTTCATATCTATTTGATTATCAAACGAATCAACAATTATCAGTGCGTGTTCGCCAATTGTAGCCGTTGTAGCAACAATGATAGAGTTAGCAGGAAACAGACCTTTCCCTTTAACAGCCTCTTTCGTTATATGTTGGATTGAATCAGAAAGTATATGTCCGTGTTCTCTTATATCTTCCATTCTAAACCAAGGTATAGTACCGTTTTCCCAGAATTTAGGATTTGATTTTGATGGAGTATAACCATTCCTAATCTTAAACATTTCTTCCATAGAATAGGGACTCCACTTCTTTGATTTCCCAAATTTTGGTAAACGCTTCTGAGGCATAATTTTCCCTAATGCAGGAAGTAATTGCTGCATCAGCCCTTTCTTGTGTGCTTGTAATATTTCAATCTTCTCTTGCGTTGCGTTGATATAATCGTCAAGGGAAGAAAGACAATTTGCTATTTTCTTTTGCTCTGCAGGATTTTGAGGTATATATATACTCTGTTTTTGAAATTCGGATATATAATGCCTTTTATGTTCCTTTGCCTCAAAAGGAATCAATTGTATAGTCTCAAAAATAAATCTTAGATTATCCTCCCTCTCACATTTCACAGTTAGCAATTTTATTGCCGAAGATTTAATCTTAAAGGGGAAATCTATATATTTGCTGTCTGCCGTAAAATCATCAAAGATAATAGTTGGAAGAGTTTCATATATATTATGTAATTCCTTCGTATATCCCAATATTATACTTTTATTCGCTGTTAAAACGGGAGTTCCCTCCTCTTTATAATTGTCACTTTCAACAATATATTTGGTAGGTTGTTCATAATCAAGAATGTCCTCCAAAACTATTTTATTCCATTCTCCTGAATTCTTAAATTCAGGAAAACGGATATTCGGTATATGTTTTAATTCTTTCGCCATACTTTTATTTCTTTTCGTCGTAGGCTGATAAACCCGAGATTTCTTGCCCAGCGGATAGTCGTTTCAACAGTGGGGTAACATCTTCCATTAATGCCAATTCTTTCTTCGTTCTGTCTCGCCAACCAAGATTGAGCGGAGCAAGCAAGTCGTTCAGTTTCTCACCATCGAATATCTTACGGTCGATAATTTCGTTTACGAATGCTTCCAATGCTTTAGCACTAACATTATACTTATCTGCTATCGTGAGCAATTCTTTGGCATATTTCTCCGTTTTGAATATTTCGTATTCCTCCTTTATCTGCTTGGCAGTTTTTCCGTTTACACCTTCTTTTAAACTGTCGAGGTAAGCAATAATGTCATCACGCTCTTCCAATAAGTTTGAACTTGACTTTATAAGGCTTATGATTTGCTCCTTTGTCATCTTCTGCTTGGAAGTAGTTCCGCCCGACAGTCTTGCTATCAGTTCCATTATATAGTCATAGTCTATCAAGGCAGAGGCAAAAAGAACAAATTCAAAGTCGATGTTCTCTATTTGGGGGTTCTCTCCTTCTTTTGTCCTATCCTGTTGCTTTTTGAGTTGCTTTGCTGTTTCAAGGTAGGCACCTCGGAAGCCTCTCAGCCTTTCTTCATTGAGCATATTGTCAATGGCGGTACGCTCTTCCTCATTTATATCCGTATATTGGTCAAGTTGTGTTCGATAGCGTTGTACTTCCTTGAAGCAATTTACAAATCCAATACGTGCATCGTCACCTTGCAAATTATAAACCTCTTCGGGCTTGCACTCCAAATCCTGCGAATGCATAAAGTCTTTCAAATGCGTAACAGCTTCCTTGTATTTCTGCACGATTGTGGGGGCTGGATCAACAAGCCAAATTGTTCTTGGCTTATCTACATCCACACCAGAGAATCTGGTAATCGCTATGTCCACAGCCTCTTGCTGCCCTCTGAAATCAAGAATATTACCGTATGGCTTGGTATCATTCAAGATACGGTTTGTTCTTGAAAAGGCTTGTATCAGATTGTGATACTTTAAATTTTTATCAACATACAACGTGTTCAAGTATTTAGAATCAAAACCTGTTAAGAGCATATCTACAACAATAGTAATGTCTATTTTATTCTTGTGTGGATAGTCTTTATTGCTATATTGTTGGTCTTTTATTCGCTTCTGCACATCTTGATAATATGCGTCGAAGTCGTTGATAGTAAAATGAGCCTCAAACTGTCGCTCATAGTCCTTTAAGATTTCTTGCAAAGCTTGCTTCTTCTTTTCAGGCTCAACCGTATTGTCTTGTCTTTCTTGTACCAAATCCTCCTGCATCTGCATAATATCTTTGTTGCCCTCTGCAGGCGGAGTAAAGACACACGCAATGTTTAATGGTTCACAATCTGTTTTTGCTTTTTGAGCCTTTTTGAACAAATGATAATACTCAATTGCATCATTAATGGAGGATGTAGCAAGAAAAGCGTTGAAACGTCTGCCATTGGTTGCTGCATCGTGCTTAGACAGGATAGTCTCTACAATGGCTTGTTTCTTTACGGTTCCCTCAGCTGTTATATCCTTTTTTTCATCGGGTTTAAAATAGTCCACATGGAATCGAAGAACATTCTTATCTTCAATGGCATGGGTAATGGTATAGGTATGCAATTCGTTTTCAAATACATCCTTGGTGGTCATATAAGTCCCCTGCTCGTTATTATATTGGATATAGACCGCATTCTCTTCAAAAATCGGTGTTCCTGTAAATCCGAATAATTGTGCATTGGGGAAGAAATCCTTAATGGCTTTATGGTTTTCTTTGAACTGGGAACGATGACATTCGTCGAAGATAAAAACCAAATGCTTATTCTTCAACGGTAATAGTCTTTCTTTGTAATTTTGCTTGGTATTTGAGTTCAGAGCAATGCCTAATTTCTGAATGGTTGTAACAATCACCTTATCTGCATAATCGTCAGACTCCAATCGTTGTACAAGAGATTCTGTATCGGTGTTTTCTTCTACACAGTTCTCTTGAAACTTGTTAAATTCCTCACGAGTCTGTCTGTCAAGGTCTTTTCTATCGACAACAAACAGACATTTTGTTATGTCTCTGTTTTGCTTTAATAATGTCGATGCTTTGAATGAAGTGAGGGTTTTGCCACTACCAGTTGTATGCCATATATAACCGTTTCCTCTATTTCTTCAACACTACTCATAATAGCCTTTACAGCATAAATCTGATAAGGGCGCATGATGAGTAGTTTCTGTTCGCTGGCAACCAATACCATATATCGGCTAATCATTTCTCCCAATTTGCATTTGGGGAGAAACTCATCCGTAAAAGCGTCAAGGTTTGTAATCTTATGATTGTCCTTATCTGCCCAATAATATACAGGGAGAAACTGCTCATCAGCATTAAAGTTGAAATATAGGCTGTTGTTATTGGTAAAATAACAAGTGTGCGTCTGATTGCTTACTATAAATAATTGCATAAAGCATAGTAACGAATTAGTAAATCCGTTCCCTATGTCATTCTTGTAGTCTACAATCTGTTGCATTGCTCGACGTGGACTTACTTCCAAGGTCTTCAGTTCTATCTGAACGAGCGGAAGTCCATTAACCAACAGAATCACATCATATCGCTGGAAGCTGTTCTTGGTGTTTATTCTTAGTTGATTGACAACCTCATATTCGTTTTTGCACCAATCCCTTATATTGACCAAGCTATATTGCAACGGTGTACCATCTTCTCGGATGAAAGTATTCACCTCTCTCAACATCTTGGAAGCTACATAAACATCGCTGTTGATAATATCTTCAAGCAATCTATTGTATTCTGCATCCGAAAGATGAACTCTGTTGAGTTGTTCAAACTTCTGTCTGAAATTCTGTTCAAGTGCTTCCTTATCATGAATATCCTCACGATAAGTATAATTTAAACCTATAAGTCTTTTTATAAGATTGTATTCTATTGTTTTCTCTGTATTCATAGAGTTTCCTATTTTACATTTTATTATAACGGAATCATATAATTTTTCATTGTGAGATAACGTTGTAATTCTTTTTTAAAAGAACATCCTACCTAACAATAGAGATTCCATGTGGAAAAATCAATCATTCTGCTCATAATAATATGAATAGTCGATACCTTTCATGAACATTTCTCGGTCATCAATCTTAGTGGTGAGTGTAGGCAGTACCAAAGTCTTGATGAGCGTGCTATCTGCTACACTCTCACGCATTGCGGTCAGATATTCGTTTTTATCTATCTGGCTCCAGTCCACACACCGTTTGAGAGAACGCTTCAGCATGAGGTCGAGCCAAATGCGAGTGCTGCGACCATTACCCTCCATAAAAGGATGGGCTACGTTCATCTCCACGTATTTGTCCATTATCTCATCAAAAGTCGTTTCGGGCATTCGCTCTATTGTTTGCAGGGTTTCAGGGAAATGCATACAATTAGCAAAGGTAAAACCACCTTTTGAAATATTCTTGGTACGGATTTGTCCTGCAAAGTCATACAGTCCTCCAAAGAGATAAGCGTGTATCTGTTGCAGACACTTGATACTGCCAGGTTCCGCCGTTTGCAAGATGCCACTTTCAAAGAGTTGATATGCTTTCTTCTTACTCTGTCCGTCAATGGTGTTGTCGCTGTAGGTAAACCAATCAAGAAATCCCATTGCCTTGACATTGGGTATTGCTTTGCCAGAAGAGTTACGCCCTCTGCATCAAACGTATCTGTCAATCGTTGTTTCCCATCTGGGGCTTGCAACTTCAACTGGTTAGTAGCACTAACCAGTTTGTTATTCTCCTTCTTCAACTTTGTTTTGAGATACTTCAAATAGTTTCTCGTCTTTTGGTAATCATCTTGCTCGTTAATCGCAACAATGATGTCCAGCACAGAGAACCACCACTTATTGTGTTCGTCGTCCCATACTGCTCTTACTTCACGGTCGTTGAAGAAGCGAATTGATTTTTTATGCTCTACCATAATAAAGTTACTCATCTGGGGTGTTATCAGATTCTGCGCGAGGATTTGAGGAGTCTTATCTGCGGAAAGTAGTGCAAAGATTGGCTGGCTCTGATTGCAGTGCGCATGAGTTGCAAATATAGTAAATAATTATATGGAAAGATAAAAGGAAAGTGAAGAGTATTTAGAGTACGCAAAAATCCCAGTAACTGTTAAGAGTTACTGGGATTTCTTCTATTTAGTTAGTGCATGTAATGCTTTTACTTCACTTCCTCAAAGTCGGCATCTTGGATGTCGTCCTTGGATTGAGTGTCTTGCTGAGCACCACCTTGGGAACCAGCGTCAGCACCAGGCTGTTGAGCACCGCCTGTTTGCTGGTACATATCTGCACTGGCTGCTTGCCAAGCATCATTGAGCTCTTTGATAGCAGCATCGATAGCGTTGATGTCTTGAGCCTTGTGAGCATCTTTCAGCTTCTGGAGAGCGGCCTCGATGACAGACTTCTTGTCAGCGGGGAGCTTGTCGCCAAGATCCTTGAGCTGGTTCTCAGTCTGGAAGGCCATAGAGTCAGCTTGGTTGAGCTTGTCGATGCGCTCTTTTTCCTTCTTGTCGGCCTCTTCGTTGGCTTGTGCTTCAGCCTTCATGCGGTCGATTTCTTCCTGGCTCAAACCTGAAGATGCTTCGATGCGGATGGCCTGCTCCTTACCTGTAGCTTTGTCCTTAGCACTTACGTTCAAGATACCGTTGGCATCGATGTCGAACGTTACCTCAATTTGAGGGATACCGCGACGAGCTGGAGCGATGCCGGCGAGGTTGAAGCGACCAATGCTCTTGTTCTGAGCGGCCATTGGACGCTCGCCCTGGAGCACGTGGATGGTAACTTCGGGCTGGTTGTCTTCAGCCGTTGAGAACACCTGGCTCTTCTTGCAAGGAATGGTAGCATTGGCTTCAATCAGTTTTGTCATAACGCCACCCATTGTTTCGATACCGAGACTCAGCGGAGTAACGTCGAGGAGAACGATGTCGCCTACGCCTTCTTCCTTATTCATAATAGCACCCTCGAACAGCAGCACCTACAGCTACTACCTCATCTGGATTAACACCCTTGCTGGGCTCTTTGCCGAAGAAGTTCTTCACCATTTCCTGAACAGCAGGAATACGGCTGGAACCACCCACAAGGATCACCTCATCGATTTCGCTAGTGTTGAGGCCTGCGCTTTGCAGTGCTTCCTGGCAAGGTACTTTACAATCCTCGATGAGCTGATGAGCAAGTTGCTCGAACTTAGCGCGTGTCAGCGTCTTAACGAGGTGCTTGGGCACACCGCCTACTGGCATGATGTAAGGCAGGTTGATTTCGGTTGTCGTAGTAGAAGACAACTCAATCTTAGCCTTTTCAGCAGCTTCTTTCAAGCGCTGCATTGCCATCGGGTCTTGCGTCAAGTCAGCACCCTCATCGTTCTTAAATTCTTCTACCAACCAGTTGATGATAACATGGTCGAAGTCGTCACCACCCAGGTGAGTGTTACCGTTTGTTGAAAGTACTTCAAATACGCCTCCACCCAATTCGAGAATAGAGATATCGAACGTACCACCACCGAGGTCGAATACGGCAATCTTCATGTCCTTCTTAGACTTCTCCAAACCATAAGCAAGAGCAGCTGCAGTAGGTTCATTTACGATACGCTTTACCTCGAGGCCGGCAATCTGACCTGCTTCTTTAGTGGCCTGACGCTGAGAGTCGGAGAAGTAAGCCGGAACTGTGATCACAGCTTCTTTTACCTCCTGTCCGAGGTAGTCCTCGGCTGTTTTCTTCATCTTCTGAAGAATCATTGCACTGATTTCCTGCGGAGTGTACTGGCGGTCGTCAATTTTAACGCGCGGAGTGTTATTTTCTCCCTTTACAACCTCGTAGGGCATACGTGCAATTTCTTTTGTCACTTGGTCGTAGGTTTCACCCATGAAGCGCTTGATAGAATAAACCGTACGCTTCGGGTTCGTGATGGCCTGGCGCTTTGCGGGGTCGCCCACTTTGCGTTCGCCACCTTCAACAAATGCTACTACAGAAGGAGTTGTACGCTTACCTTCACTGTTAGCAATAACAACGGGCTCGTTACCTTCGAATACGGAAACACAGCTGTTCGTTGTACCTAAGTCTATACCAATAATCTTTCCCATAATTGTATTTTTTTATTTTGTTATTATCTAATATTATTTGGAGTGGTGTTTCCACACACTCTCTTTTGTGATTTGCTTATCTTATTTGCAAGAGGCGTGCCAAAATTTGAACCTGACAGAGAAAAAGATATTTTTTGTTGTTCCTTTATTGAAACTTTCTGGAGGAAGTACAAAGATACGGCCCGCTTCTTTTTAGTTTCTGCTATGTGAGGTCATTTTGTCTGATGCGTGTTTGCGAATGGCGAACTGCTCTCAGATGGCAACACTTGTTTGTTTCTTAATTGTTTGCACCTATTGCAAACTGTGCGCCAAAATAGGAAAGGTACATATTAAAATTTGTGGAGTGATGCAGAATTAAGAGGTATTTGTGGAGGTAATTATACTTTACACTCTGCTTTTTTGTTCTGGTGCAGAATTACCTAAGGATGTGTTGAGGAAGTTGCTGTAAAACATAAAAACTGGAGTATCGCCACAACGCGTATCTCGTTTTTCTTGAGAAACAGAAGAGAAATGAGTCGATTTCTTATAATTTCAGTTTTTTCTATGTGTCGAAAAGATGTGGTTTTCCTTATTCTATTCAAAAACACAATAAGGCTGTCAGCTGGCAGTCTTATTGCGTCAGTCGATAGCCTTATTGCATTTTTTGATAGGCTTATTGGACGACTCAGACGACTCAGCGTTGTCTGATGTTCCACTTACTGTGATTGGGTTTTGAAGCCATTCTTGCCTTGTTAGAATACGAATTCTGTTTACATTCTTTTGTAAAAATTGTTGCTACAAAGTTTCTTGTGGTGCGGCAGATTTTCAAGTAGGGCGAGAGATGCTGGGCAGGGAAGGCTTCAACAGGGAAGCAAACAGCCCCTTCTCCAAGTGGGGAAGGGGCTGTAAAAGAAGTTTTTATTTATTCACCGTCTGATAAAAACTTACAGCTTTTTGCGTCAGTCCTACGTCCTGCTTTTGGAGCAGCGTCTCCTCGAAAGTGCCATCGGGATTAGGGCGAACGGCATATTGCTGCACTTTCCTCACGGGCGAAAGCACTGTGAGGATGTGGTTCTCATAGTAGCCCAAATCTTGATAGGTGGCGAGGAAAGCCCGCTCTTTGAAGTTGGGCGAAAGAATATCGTTGCCCGCAAAGCTAACTTTAGCCGGGAGGTGAAGGATGGAGAAGAGTGTGGGCAAAATGTCTATTTGCGAGCACACTTTGCTCACAATCTGTGGCTGGATGCGTCCGGGGCTGAAGATGAGGCACGGGATGTGGTATTTCTCCAGTGGCAGCGAGGTTTTGCCTGCACTCGAAGCGCAGTGGTCGGCAATGATGATGAACACCGTATTTTTGAACCATGGTTTCTTCGCGGCCTTATTGAGGAAGTCGCCGATGGCGTAGTCGGTGTACTTCACTGCAGCATTGCGCGTATAGGGATTTCCTTCAACATGTATTTTCTCCGTAGGATAAGTGTAGGGGCGGTGGTTGCTTGTCGTCATGAATTGCGCAAAGAAAGGTTTACCTGTTTTTGCGTCGGCATCAAACACCTCCAAGCCTTTGTTGAAAATATCCTCATCACAAACGCCCCAAATGTTGGCAAAGGTGATGTTCTGTTTAGCTATGTTGGAGCGATCAATGACCTCATAACCATTGTGAGAGAAATAGTCGCCCATGTTGTCGAAATAGCTGTAGCCACCATAGAGAAACTGCGTGGTGTAGCCCAACTTACTGAGCTGATAGCCCACAGAGAGTGCGCCCATGCGGTTGTTCTTCTGCTTGATAACGCTCTCTCCGGCATGAGGTGGGACGCAAAGCGAAAGAGCCTCCAAACCTCTCACGGTGCGATTTCCGCAAGCGTAAAGGCTGTCGAAAACAAGGCTCTGCGCCATCAGGCGGTCAATGTTTGGCGTCAGTCCCTCCTTGTTGCCGTAGCGCATGAGGAAGTCGGCGCTCAAACTCTCTACCGTGATCAGCACGATATTGCATTTTTCAGCTCCTTGCCCATCTGAGAGTTGTTTTGTCCCATGGCTGTCCAAGCCTGTTTGCTGGCGATAGAGCGCCTCGCATTGTGCTGGTGGGAGCATCGTGTAGAACTTGTCATACTCCAGTTTGTTGTTCAAGAAAGCCCTCACAAAGTTGTACGCGCCATTCTGCTCGATTTGCGTGACATACTGATTGTTGGCGTCAAGGTTATGCGTCAGTGAGGTAGCTCCAAAGCCCGCACTAACAAGCACCACAGCCAGCAGCGTTTCAAAACCGAAGCGGCGGAGGTTGTAATTCCCCTCCAACTGGAAACGGCGTTTGCGCACGACCGCCAAGATGAGACCCAGCGTGATAAGTAGGAGAACGGCTATTAAAGGAGCGATGGAATAGGACTCCATAATATTGCCGATGACTTCGTGCGTATAGACCAGATAGTCCACGGCGATGAAGTTGTAGCGCACGCCAAATTCTTCCCAGAAAAAGAACTCGCCCGCAGAGACCACTAATAACAACAGTATATAGATGCCCCATGTGAGATAAAGCGTGCAGGCGCGCCATGCTTTGCGTATGCGCGGAATGAAGGTGCGAAGGGAGAAACTCAGGAGTTTCCATCCCAAGAAAATTTGCGCAATGCGCGGAGCACCGCCACCATACTGGCGAAAAATGGATCCAGGCCAAAAGGCATAAGCCAATCCTGCAATGAGCAGCAGGCAGATGGAGAAGGCTGCGTACTTCTTATATTTGTATTCGTTGAGCCCTATGTAGAAAACAAAGAGCGGGATGAGGAGCAGCAGTCCCATACCAAAGTCGGACAGAAGTCCAACGGTGAGACCACGTAGTATGCCCATCGCCGTGTAAGTGGCATCGGCTGGAGAAAAGGCCATAAGCACGATGCGCAAGATGAAACCAATGATGAGATACAACGACAAGAAGTGGTCGCCAATCAAGTAGAGAGGGTTGATTCGCTTAGCCTTCTCCGAAGAGCAGAAAAGTGTTTTTAGATTCATATTGATAAGAGAGAATGTTTTTTAGTGGGAATAATATTTAGCCAAAGAACGTGCGAGGCGTGTGGCAGAACAAGGAAGTCGGCACTTCTCGTAGATTCTCTAACCGTTTTGAGCAAGATGGTATAGAATGGGCAAGTAGTTTTCAGAGCTGAAGTTGTCCGAGATGCGCAATGCCTTATTCCGTGATTTTTTGGAGTAGACTGAGAGCGCGCTCCACCGTGGGAACGTTTGATAACCATACGGCGTTTGCCCGCACTTTCTTTCAATTCAGTGGTGCGATAGTTTTGCGTGGCATACTGAATGAGGCGGTCGAAAGTAGAACTCTGATAGAACGGCGAATCATATTTCGAAACGAAATAAAGAGTCATGCGCCCATTCTTTAGCGTCAGTCGCTCTGCTCCCACCTTGCGGCCAAGACGGCGCAGAGGTACGATGCGCAAGAGTTCCTCGCCTTCGGGCGGCAATGCGCCAAAGCGATCGGTCATGCGCTGGCGGAAATCGGCAATTTGTTCATCGGTAGTGAGGCCGTCCAGTTCGCGATAGAGCAACATACGCTCGCTGGCTCCTGGCACATAGGTTTCGGGGAAGAATGCATGCAGATCGCATTCCACATTGCATTCATCCACAAAGAAGTCGCCTGTGAGAGTCGAGTGTTGCAACTCTTCTTTGTACAACTCGGCAAACTCGTCATTTTTGAGTTCGCTGACTGCTTCTGCCAAAATCTTTTGGTAGGTTTCGTAACCTAAGTCGGCAATAAAACCGCTCTGCTCCGCGCCTAAGAGATTGCCAGCTCCGCGGATGTCGAGATCCTGCATAGCGATGTGTATGCCAGACCCCAAATCGCTAAACTCCTCGATGGCTTGCAGTCGGCGGCGGCTCTCCTCGCTCAGATGCGCCAGAGGTGGCGCCAGGAGGTAGCAAAACGCCTTGCGATCCGAGCGACCCACGCGGCCGCGCATCTGGTGGAGGTCGCTCAGCCCGAAATGGTTGGCGGCATCAATGATAATGGTGTTGGCATTACTGATGTCGATACCGTTCTCCACGATGGTGGTGGAGATGAGTACGTCGTAATCGTAGTTGGCAAAGCCCAGAATGATTTTCTCCAATTCGGCGGGAGGCATCTGCCCGTGACCGATAGCCACGCGGGCATCGGGCACATATTTCTTAACCAATTCTTTGAGGTTGTTAAGAGCCGAAACGCGATGGGTAACGATGTAAGTCTGTCCGTTCCGACTCATTTCGAAATTAACGGCATCGGCAATGATTTCGTGACTAAAGGTGTGTACCTCCGTCTGTATCGGACGGCGGTTGGGGGGTGGCGTTTGAATGACGCTAAAGTCGCGCGCCCCCATCAGTGAGAACTGCAAGGTGCGCGGAATGGGTGTGGCCGACATGGTGAGTGTGTCTACATTTACTTTCAGCTGGCGGAGTTTCTCCTTGACAGCTACTCCGAATTTCTGTTCTTCGTCGATGATGAGAAGTCCCAGGTCTTTGAATTTCACGCTTTTGCCGATGAGCTTGTGAGTACCCACAAGGATGTCGACTTTTCCCTCGGCCAAATCGGTCAAGAGCTGGCGCACCTGTTTCGGTGTACGAGCACGCGAGAGATAGTCCACGCGTACGGGGAAGTTCTTCAAGCGTTTCTCAAACGTTTTGAAGTGTTGCAACGCCAAAACGGTTGTAGGCACGAGTACGGCCACTTGTTTCCCATCGGCTGCAGCTTTCATCGCTGCCCGCACGGCAATCTCCGTTTTGCCAAAGCCTACATCTCCACAAACCAGACGATCCATTGGTTTTGCACTCTCCATGTCGGCTTTCACTTCTTGCGTCACTTTGAGCTGGTCGGGCGTGTCTTCGTAAGCAAAACTGGCTTCCAACTCGTTTTGCAAGTAGGTGTCGGCACTGTAGGCAAAGCCTTTTTCCTCTTTGCGCTTTGAATAGAGTTTGATGAGGTCGCGAGCAATGTCTTTGATTTTCTTCTTGGTGCGCTCCTTTAGTTTCTCCCAAGCTCCCGTACCCAGGCGGCTCAGTTTGGGAGCTTCGCCCTCGCGCCCCTTGTATTTGGAGAGCTTATGAAGAGAGTGGATGCTCACCAAGACGATGTCGTCGTTTTGGTAGGTCAGCTTAATCATCTCCTGCTGCGTACCATCGGCAGCGGGCATACGCACCAATCCGGCAAAGCGTCCCACGCCGTGGTCGATATGTACGATGAAATCGCCCGGCTGAAACTGCATCAGCTCTTTCAGCGTAAGGGCCATCTTGGCATCGCGGGCGTGATCGCTCTTTAGGTTGTATTTGTGGAATCGGTCGAATATCTGGTGGTCGGTGAAGAAGCACACCTGCAAGTCTTCATCGGAGAACCCCTCGTGCAAGGTTTCAGAACGGGGGTGAAAAGAGGTGTATCGGCCGACGGAGTAGAGGTCGGCGTTGTGGTGTCAGTGGGAAGTGAGGCCAGAATTTCTGTCAGACGCTCGTTCTGCTTCCCACTGTCGGCCGCAATAAAGATGCGATAGTGGCGGTTGTGGAAATCGTTGAGCGAAGTCCAGACCATCTCGAAGTTCTTATGGTAGATGGGCTGCAGCTGCGTTTTGAAATGCAGTTGAGCCTTTGGCGTATCGGACGGAGTGTTACCCATCTCGATGCGTTGCAGGGCGAGGAGAGCTTTGCCCAGTTCGCGTCCCGACACAAGCAGGCGGTTCTTGTCAAGCTCCTTTGTTGGGCCTGCCGTGAGAGTGGAGCGGCGTGACTCCTCTTCTTCCTCATAAATTTCCCATTCGGGGCGTTCTTTGCTATCCTTTTTCTCGATGTAGGCTTGTTTGGCAAACCCTTCATCAAAAACCTTCTGTATGGTATCAGTAATGAGAACTAAATTCTTCACTACCAGTAAAGCATCCGTTGGAAGATAGTCCGTGAACGGTACTAAATCCGAATCGCCACCTTCCATATCGGGCACTATGGTAACATCTTTTAAGCGATCTTTTGAAAGCTGTGTCTGCACCTCAAACGTACGAATCGTTTCCACATCATCACCGAAGAAATCGACACGGTAAGGATATTCGGAGGAATAGTTAAATACGTCCAAAATACTACCGCGCACAGCAAACTCTCCAGGCTCGTAAACGTAGTCTACACGGCGGAAACCCAGCTCCAGCAGCTGGCGCTCAAGCTGCGGAAGGTCGTAGTTTCCGCCTTCCTGAATCTTGATGGTGCGCGCCTCAAACGAGATTTTCGGTGCCACACGTTCGCTCAGCGCCTCGGGGTAGGTAACGATAAAAAGATATTCCTCATTTCTGTCCGCTAACGCATTGAGTACCTGTGTGCGCAGTACCTCGTTGGCGGCATCCCGCTGCGCGTATTTCACAGCACGGCGATAAGAGGAAGGAAAGAAGAGCACATTCTTATCGCCCAGCATCTGTGTGAGATCGTGATAGAAATAGCCCGCCTCCTCTTCATCATTGAGGACGAAGAGATAGGGCTTTCCTTTGATGCGTCGGCATGTGAGAGCAGAAAACACCATAGCGGCTGCCGAGCCATGAAGCCCGTTGCAGAAAGTGATCCGCGGACTGTTTTCTCCAATTATTTTAGCCAATGCTGCCACCTGTGGATGGGCGGCGTAGAGCGGAAGAAGTTCGTTGAGAGTCAAAGTGAGTGGGAATTACGATATTTTCTCAGAGAAATCCGAGTAGGGAAGGAACAGTTCCCCCTTCGGAAGAAAAGTTTTAGCCTCTCCATTCATCGGCTAAAGCCGTCATGGAGGGGAACAGGATGTTTGCGCCAGCATCGCGGAGCGTCTCGTTGGGGAGCGGTCCTGTGTTGACGGCGATAGTGAATATATGAGCCGCGTGGGCAGCTTGAACACCTAAGGGGGCATTCTCCACAACGAGAGCTTCCCAAGGCCGAACACCAGCTTTCTCCAGTCCTAAGAGATAGGGATCGGGATGAGGCTTACCGTGGCGGCAGTCTTTACTTGATACGATATGGTCGGGGTTGAAAAACCAGGATAGTGGGTTTGCAAACGCTCAAGTAGTGAGGCCTGTCCACTTCCCGTCACCACGAGAATCTGAAGTCCTGCATCGCGCACGGCGTTGAGGACACGTTCAGCTCCAGGCATATTCTGCGCCATCTCGCATTTGTTGAAGAGTCGGCACTTCTCGGCATAGATTTCCTCTATCTCTTCCGTTGTAGCCTCTCGGCCCCAGTCGCGGCGGGCAAAGCTGTTGATGGTGGAAGCTCCTGTGCGCCCTTCGTGGAGGTAGGCATCCTCCGCTGTTATACCCAAACGGAAGCGTTGTCCCACTTCTGCCCAACTTTTGGCGTGGTTTGGCATCGAGTCGAAGAGTACTCCGTCCATGTCGAAAAGTACGGCTTTCAGACAAAAATGCTCAAAGCCGTTCTGTGCCAAATAAGCAAAAACAGCCTCGCTGAATTTCTCCGTGAGGAAAGATTCAGGGGCTGTTATATTATTATAGGTATGAGTCATCGGTTATGTACGAGAAATCCCCTCAGCCTTCCCACGTGGGAAGACGAAGGGGACATCTGTGTCTCTCTTACTTGTTCAGACGTTCACGAATAGCTTTGCTCTCTGCCTCATAACCCGGCTTGTTGAGTAGTGCAAACATATTCTTCTTGTAGCTCTCAACGCCCGGTTGGTTGAACGGGTTAACGCCCAGTAAGTTACCACTAATGCCGCACGCTACTTCAAAGAAATAGAGCAACTGACCGATGTAGTACTCCGTCAGTTCGGGCACGCTGATGCGGATGTTGGGAACGCCGCCGTCTACGTGAGCCAACTGTGTGCCCAGTTCGGCCATCTTGTTGACTTCGTCCACGTGTTTGCCTTCGAGGAAGTTCAAACCGTCGAGATTCTCCTCATCGTGCGGGAAGAGAACAGAATACTTTGACTTTTCAACAGAGACAACAGTTTCGAAGATATTGCGCTCGCCTTCCTGGATCCACTGACCCATAGAGTGGAGGTCTGTGGTGAGATCTACAGCAGCGGGGAAAATACCCTTGTTGTCCTTGCCTTCGCTCTCTCCATAAAGCTGCTTCCACCATTCATTGACGTAGTGGAGTTTTGGCTGATAGTTGGCGAGAATTTCGATATGCTTGCCTGCACGATAAAGCAGGTTGCGAACAGCGGCATATTGTTCTGCAGGATTTTCCGCGTACGGAGCTGTTTGGCAGAGTTTCTCCATGTCTTGCGCACCGCGTACAAGTTCTTCAATATCGAAGCCTGCGCAAGCAATGGGCAGGAGGCCTACGGGAGTGAGCACGCTGAAACGACCGCCAACATTGTCGGGGATCACATAGCTCTTATAGCCTTCTTTGTCGGCCGTTACGCGGGCAGCACCTTTTTTAGCATCGGTCACAGCAACAATAACCTTGCGTGCCTCTTCCTTACCGCGCTGCTCTTCACACTGGCTGCGGAGCAAACGGAAAGTGAGGGCCGTTTCGGTGGTAGTACCCGACTTGCTGATGTTTATAACGCCAAATTTGCGAGTTTTGAGATAAGTGGTGAGTTCGCTCAGATAGTCCTCACTGATATTATTGCCAGCAAAGAGAATGCGGGGCGTTAGTTCTTCAAAATTATTTTTCAGACATTCGATAACAGCGCGTGCACCGAGATAAGAACCACCGATACCAGCCACAACGATAGCCTCGCAGTTTTCGCGAAGCGTCTGTGCCGTAGCCTTGATGTCGGCCAAAAATTCGGGAGTGATGCTGGAAGGCAGATGCAGCCAACCGAGGAAGTCATTACCCTGGCAGGTGCCGTTCTCAAGTGATTCGTGAGCCTTCTTTACTTCGGGCTCTAAAGTAGCCACTGCGTCAGCGTTCAGAAACTGAGCAGCTTTCGTGATGTCAAGTTTAATTGCGTTCATTGCTCATAAAGTTTTAATCTTCGCTGCAAAGATAATACTTTCTCATCGTACATGGCTGACAGATAAATGGTAATGTTTCAAAATGATAGTTTTAATACTACGACTTTTCTTGTAAAAGTGTACTCCACATCTTAAGTGAACAAAAACTTGGGATGGTAACTTCCCATGCCTCTCTCCTATAAAAAATAATGGAGCTGATGTTAGTTATCTTTTGTTGTGCATGAAAAAGTAGGTGAAGTATGGTTGCTTTTTTTATCTATATTGTAGATCTTTTTCATTGCCCAAAAAGTTGTTTTTAGGTAGTATTGGAGGTAGTAATGCAGCTCGTGTGCAAATTTTCTGTTAAAATTAAGAACAAAAAAAACGCATTTTTTATTCTCTCAGAATAAGCAAGAAAAAAGAATTTAGAAAGCGCGGTGTTTTTTTATGTATATAAGAGCTTGGAAATATCTACTAAATATTGCCTATTCTTTTTACCTAAAATGTCTGGTGGAAGATGCCAATAATCTCTCAAAACTCTATTTTTTTTCTTGTAGAAAGCTTGTTAAACTAAAAAAACTTTTTCTAACTTTGCGCTCCGTAAGCGCTACCTTGGTGTTGGGAAAACTTTTCTTTCGTCAAGGCAAAGTACACTTCCGAAGCTAAGTTCTTGACTTAGCGACAACGGAGATATTCTTGTCGCGCTGAGAACAGAGATGACCCAGGGAACTGATAGAGAAGAAGAAAGCGGAAATAGAAAAATCTCTCCTTGCTGAAAATAACTATATAACTGAAATAAGGAAAGAGAACAGCATTCCCTGCAAATAAAAAAAGAACAAGAGATTAAACCACACAACAGCCGAGGACAAAAGAGTCAGAGCTGAATGTGGAACTATAGAATCAAGCAAAATGATGCTTATAAAGGATGAAAAAATGGAGCGAATTAAGGACTAATAGGAAGCTTCAATAAACTCTTATCATCAAACATGGCTTCTCGCCCTAACAACCTCAAGTTGTTGGGTAAAACAATAAAGCTGAGGTTTCATTGGGCGGGAGTATGTCAAAGAGTCACACCATCAAGTTTTGTCGCAGAAGGCAAAAGGTATTGCAGAGTCTATTGATTCTCATCTCCCAAGCCACCAGACAATAAATGTAACTTGAATGAGAATTGGCAGATAAGTGCGAAGTTTCCGTTCCCCCAGTATCTCACTGCTGGAGATTAATAGGAATTCTTTAGTCACTATGTCAGAACTTAAGGTAGTATCTGCCAATGGGAGGTGTGTTTACTTTCATATTCCCTGCCCAATATTAACCTCTGAACCGTCAATGGAAGGGTTTCTTTCTTCTTGCTTACAAAATCTATGCTAGAAAAACACAGTGTTAGTTAAAAAGGTTTCAATTTCCACAAATACATAATCTCAGTGCAAGTTAGCTTACTCTAATCTGCACTAAGTTATTAACTCCTTGAGCTGCATCCTCTCCTTTATTATAGACAGTAAAGAGAGAGGAGTATGGGAATGTGCGAAGAACGATTTACTTCCTATGAAGTTCTACTACTTCTCCCAGATGGAAAACTGCCATCCAAAAGCACAGATTCCCTTCTGCATCAATTTTAGCCATATCATTTTCATCAACAGAGAAGCGTGCAGGATTCCCTTTCTTATCCAAGAGCGGCTGAAAGTGATGTCCGTGATTTCAACAATGGCTGTATCACGCTCTTTGGCATAGCCAACTGCGAGATGGAGAAACTCCCATTTCTGTTTGGGGATATAAGGATAAACACCATTATTCCAGATGCAGAGATCGCCAAGTAGCTCATCGTCTTCACTGATCAAAGTTGTGTCAAATAGTGGCCAACCTTGCTCGCTCACTTCTAGGTATTTCTTGTAGGTGGTATCCTTTATTTCTCGATATTCCTCTTTCTTTGATCCTTCTATGATTTGATCAAAATATACCTGTTTTATTGTCGTAAAGTGTGTTTTCTTTGGTTGATTTCATATTCTTAGTTGTTTGTATTTTACTGAGTATTCTACCTCTGTTTCTTTTTATTCGCGTCTTTCTTTTGTATACTCAAGTTTTCTGCACGTAATTTCGAATGTGGAGATACTCGATCTCTCAGGAAATCGCTTTTAAGGTAGACTTGCTATAGATGTACCCAGCAATTTATGGCAAATATAAAGAGAATATTTGATAGGAGACAAATATAAAAACTCAAAAACGTGGTAAAAGTTGAATATGATTATGGTAAAAACATTAGAATCTTTTTCGAGCAAACTTTAAGAGAAGATTTGAATCCGCGGATATCTCTGATCTTCTTGTCACGCTAACAAAATCTTATTTATCAATTGATTATCTTCTCTGTGACGACATGGCAACAAAAAATGATTTATTGGGAGAAGATATGGACAAAATTCGGGGAGGACCGGAAATATGAGTACGAAGCAATATGAGAAAATAAAATAGGGGCAATTAAGCCCCTAAGTAGATTGGCGAAGGAGTTGAACCTTGCAATATGCTACCTTTTGGGGAGCCCCGCTCCCGATGCGACCATCAATCTACACCGCAAAGATAAAAAGAGAAATTCATAAAAGCAAAGAGAAATGGCAAAGAAAATTTTAGTAACGGTTGAATATGGAGAGAATAAAACTTACTCTTGTTATAGTGAGACACCGATAGGAGATTATGCCCTTATCGATGGAGATGGTAATACCGTTGCGGAAGCAAAGGCGGATTTTCTAAGGGCGGTAGAAGAATACCGTGAGGCTTATCCTGAATTGGCTATTATGTTAATCTTATGAGAATTACAAAAGAAAAAATATTAGTAAGATGCATGGTAGTATGTAAAAAAGATGTATTTTTGCATGCCAATTCTGTAAAAGCGTAAGAATAACTGTTTATAAGGAAATATTATGCTGAGAGAAACGTTTTGAAAGCTTATATTCTGACTATCTAAGAGTATGTTGCTAGAATGTAAGTCTAATAATAGAGTGCGAGGCATTTTGAGAAAGAATACTCTAGCTTAGGGATGTTTTCACTATTGCAGTATGCAATAAAAAAGGTGTCAAGATTTTGGAAGAGTCCAATCTTTATACTTACAAAAAAAACAAGAACAATGAAAAAGGAATATCTCAAACCTTCATTCGAAAGTTTATCCGTAGAGACGGTCCAGTTATTTGCCGTTTCCACTCGCCCAACCACTGTAGATTCTTCCGAATCAGATTTTAAGGAAGAAAAGGGGATTGAGTGGGGAGAAGTAGAATTTTAAGAGCGTATTCAATCAATAAAGTAATGTATGGGCACTGCATGTTCCATACACAACAATGACAAAATATGAATTTTATATCACGGAAATTTTCATCAGCAATGCTTTTGCTGTTTGCCAGCATCCTTGTGGGCTGTTCCAGCAACGACCTCATCGATAACGATCCTGATGCGGCGCCGACGAAAGGTGTTAGTTTCACTCTGACAGAACCCGATTTTGGCGAAGAAGTAGTGATGGGAGGACGTAAGATTAACAGTATGCCCAATCCGACCGATACGACAGATTTAGGTGATGGCGTATTGGGTGAAGTAAGTGTTACAAGAGATAGAGGCGCTCTTCTCGTTCCTGCTCTGTCAAGATCTGCCGCGCATATAGCAACACGCGCCACTACGCCATTGAGCAGTGGTAGGTATACGGTGCTTGCATTTGATGCTGCTGGCACCTTGAAGGGCCAAATCAATGCCACGGTGGCTTCGGGTAAGTTTGCTAATAACCCAAATTCGGTTTAAGAAACGCTCTTTCATGAGTTTCTTAAACCGCACACGCATCCTTTCGGCCTTGCCCTAAAACCGAAGTATAATTGTTTCACGCAAATTATAGGTTAGAATAAAGTGAGCTGTTTTACACCCTGCTTTGCATCCCTCTCAAACTCCATATTGATGGAAGGTTTGGTGTCGTAGAAAGCATACGCAGCAATGCCAGCTAAAAGGTTAACGATGAAATTAGAGATACTTCTATGGCGCGTGTGAACTATCTGTGCAACGTTCTTCAACATATCATTGATAGTCTCTATGATACTTCTCTTGCGAAGCATGATTTTATCATGCACATCCATTAATCTGTTCTTCATATTAGTTCGTATTCCTGTTACGATGTGCACACCTCTATCAAAGAGTGAAGCAAACAGTGATTGAGAAATATAACCTTTATCGGCATATAATTTTCCAAATAAATCCTTCGTTAAATCGTTGAATACTTTTTGGTTACGGTCGTCTACATTGGCTCTGGTTAGAGCAAAATTGAGTAGTTCTCCTCGTTCATTACACAAAAAGATGAAGTTTGAATCCATAGTACCATCCCATCGTACTTTTTCCCCTTCTGGGCGTACCCTTTGAATACGCGATTACGGGATTGTCTCTTATTTTCGCACACTGGAATACGTGTAGAATCGATAAAGGCTATTCCGGTACATTCGCCCATTAATCCCAGTTTGAGAAAGAGCAATAGGGGTATTGCAACACGAGGCATACGCTCAACAAAGCGTGTATATGAGAGTAGATTGGGAAACTCTTTTTTTAGTTCTCGACAAACATAAAAGAGATAGAAATGTTTGAAATTCGAAATGTATTGCTGTGAAACAATATGAGAATTGTGATCATTTCAGCATCACTCATTCGTCCTTTTCTCTTGCGATGTTTTGGACTATTGGCAGAGGGATTTGAGAGCGAAAGAGAGGTTTTGTTCAATTCTAAATGATATTCTTTGCAGAAATCATCTGCAATACAATAGATTTCCGTAACTTTGCTGACAAGTTTCATGAGGATTGTTATTTTGTTATATGATTGATTTTCAACAGTAAATATACAAAAAACAATCCTCTTTTTCGGCTTTTATTGAAACTTTTTTTGAGGAAAAAGAAGTATTGCTTATCCCGAATTGGGGTTAATAGAGATGTTATGGAGCTTGATCCTGGAACTTATACCTTTGTTTGTCTCAACGATAAAGTTGATTATTCGGGAGGCGTTATAAGTGTGTCAAAAGCTAATGCTGCAACGGCACGAATTGGTCGCACTGTGATGACGATTAGCGAACCCATAGCAAGAGTTCCTTTTGTTATGAATCATGTAGGCTTGCGTGTCCGTGTTGGTCTGGAGGCCATGGTGAATATCCCCAAGTTGAAAGCGATGATTGTTGACAACAGTGGGAAAACTCCTACCGTGACAAAATATGACCCTATCACAGGAACTTATACAACCATCGAAACAGGCACACTGGCAGAGACTCCGGATCAATTTCCGGCTACTAATCAAAATTTCTTCCAAGAAACTTATACTTCAAAAACAAGCACTTACCACTATCTCTTGCCGAGCGAGAGCACGTCTATTCAGTTGAAGTTTACCGAAGGAGATAAGATCTACTATAAGGATTTGGTGGGACGCACACTCACTTCCTACAACGGCACAACCTTAGAGGCCAATGGGACGTATCTGCTGAATGTGAAGCTCACCAAGGTTTTCAAGTATCTATTCAATGATGGTTCAGTGGATTTCTTCGCAACAAGGGTACGCGCACACCTATTGCGTTAGTAATCAGCGAAACAGATCGCTCAGCCATTGCCCTGCATGATGCAAACAATGGTAATCCCGATATTTGGACTGCAAATAGAAACGTCTACAACAACCCAGTGTCAGAGCGACCCAGTCGGAGGGCTCAGATTTCGGAGACTTCTCTTGGCGAACATTTCACATGGGATGCCAGCGGGAGTTTAGATGGAGTAACAATCAAGGCAAATGAGCCTACAAACTGCCCAGCCTTCTATCATGCTGCTCACTACAATCCGGGTGTAAACGTGACGAATTTGAAACGATGGTATCTTGGTGCCAATACCGACTGGAAGAATGTTTATCTCTATGTTGGTTTTGGAACGAACACAAGGGTGAATGCTGATAGCTATATTGAGGCTTGGTATTATCACGTTGTCAATAAAGCATTTGCAGATGCAGGAGGTTCTTCACCCATACCTTCTACTTCAAATTTAAAGGATTATTGGTCAAGTACATATTACTCTGACTTTAATACAGGAATCGCTCGTGCTTTTAATACTGGTTATACAGATGGAACCCGTTCGATACACATTAATGAAAAAGTATACATCCGCGCTTTCATTCATTATTAAATACAACTCTCAACGTGTCAGACATTGCTAAACGTGCTGGTATCAATCCCTCGCTGATGCGCCAATACACCAGCGGAGTGAAAACTGCTGGTGAGAAGACTTACGAACGTTTGTCCTCCTGCATTGAGCAGATAAAAAAGGATTTGAATGCCGCATCGTTCTAAAGTTCGGTATATTTTATGGAAAAGAATTCTTTGAGCCGTCTACACATGAGTGTAGGCGGCTTTTTGCGTATCTCTTCGTCAGTGGATATAAATGTAGCTTTATTGTAGTGCCTTGTTTTTAGCTTTAAAAGTTTTTTTGCTAAAACATTTTTGTATTATTTATGGTATTTAGAAGCTGCTTGTAGAAACTTCTACTATGTGAGTAAGAGAAAAGAAAAAGCAGAAACTCTTTATTTATAAGAGATTTCCGCTTGTTTTCTTTGGGTGCCCAGTGGGATTCGAACCCACGACATTCAGAACCACAATCTGACGCTCTAACCAACTGAACTATGGGCACCATGTTATTGGTGTGCGTTCCTTTTGGAATGCGAGTGCAAAAGTATTATAAAGTTTTGGAATGTGCAAGACTTCTGTGAACTTTTTTGCTATTGTTCTTTTTCTCGATGGTAAAAATTGTTATTGATCATCATTGCGAACATAACCTTGATATTGGGCGGGAAGGTCGTTCATGATAGTTTGATAAGCTTCCTCCATGGTAGTTCGGATGTCCTGCGTGCCTTTTCCTGAAGGATAGATGGGGGCGTGGATGATGAGTTCTAACGGATGGTGCTTCACGAAGTTGAAGCCGTCCTGACGGCGGAGTACATCAAACGAACCATTGATGGTGATGGGAACGATGGGCAATTGGAGTTCATCAGCCAGTTGGAATGCTCCTTTTCGAAAGATACCCATGTGTCCCGTGAAGGTGCGCGCTCCTTCGGGGAAGACAACGAGTGAGGTGCCGCCTTGTAGCGTTTGGCGGGCGTGGTCGTAGGTCTCCTTGATTTTACTCGGTCCAGATTTGTCAACGAAGATGTGGTGGGCTTTCTGGCAGGCGTAGCCAATGAGAGGAAGCTGGCGGAGCGACTTTTTCATCATCCATTTGAAGTTGCGGTTCAAGAAACCATAAACGAGAAAAATGTCGAACGGGCCTTGATGGTTGGCCACAAAAACATAGCTCTGACCACTCTGAAGGTGTTCGCGACCAGTGACGTGGATGGGGAGAAATAGGAGGCGACAGATGAAGCGACTCCAAAGCATTGCGGGATAGTAGCCCCAAAAGTGGGCACTGCCTACCATGCAACCAATACTGGTGGCGAGTGCTGTTAGGATTGTGGCAAGAATGCCGAGGGGCAGAACGATGAGGAGTTGGTAAATGCGATACATTTGGGAAATGTGCTAATTTGACAATGTGCTAATGTGCTAATGTGCTAATGTGTCAATGTGCTAATGTAATAATGTCTATTTCGGGCCACGCGCCAAAGCGGAAGGGGAGGAGCACTTCACCTACGCCAGGGCAAACAAGGAGGGCTTGATTGCCTTGTTGGTAAAGGCCGCTCCACTGTGGATAGAACCATGCTGCGGGCGACCATTTGCCAATCTGAAACTGCATGGCGTGGGTGTGACCAGAGAACATGAGCGGAATGTCAGTATGTGGTAGAATCTGTGCATCCCAATAGCTGGGATCATGTTGCAGCAAGAGTTGGAAACATTTGGGCGAAATATTTGCGTGCTTGCTGTAGTTTCGCACGACGGGGAAAGCTTGGGCGGTTCCCGTGATTTTCCAATCCGATAACGGCAATAGAATCGTTGCCGCGGTGAAGAATAAGATTCTCGTTGAGCAGGAGCTTCCAGCCCATATTGCGTTCCTCTTGTTGGAGCTGACGAATAGCGGCGAGGCGCTCGGCAGAGCTGTTCCAATGGAAATAAGTCAGATAGTCATGATTCCCCATAACGCTCACTACGCCATCCCGCGCCTTGAGCTGGCTGAGGATGTTGCGGAACGGCTCTATCTCTCGAACGTGATAGTTCACCAAGTCGCCCGCGAAGACAATCAAGTCCGGTTGTTGCGCATTGATGCTGTCGACGATTTGCTGCACCACATCTTGATGGTGGCGGAGAGTGCCGAGATGGAGATCGGAGATGAGCGCGATGCGGTAGCCTTTGAATTGTGATGGAATGGAAGAATGAGTAAACGTAAATTGTTTCGTTTGTATGCGCTTATACCCCAGTGTGAAACTATAGAGCATAAGTATGAAACTGAATGCTCCGACAAGGTACGCGCTAACGGTCATGCTACGTCGAAAGATATTCTGCTTCTTCCCTATGCGCCCGATGAGCAACAATAAGGCGGTGAGCGTTTCGGGTACAACAAGGCAGAGAGTGGCAGAAAGCAGAAAACCTTTCACAGCATCAGCTGTCATGGTGTAGCTCTCATTGATGGCCATGAATGTTAGAGCCAAGAGTAAGAGCAGATGGGGAAGCGCAAAGAGCAGGCGTGCCCAGCGCGGCCATTTGTTGCGAAAAACGAGGCGGTCTATACCCCAAGCCGGCAAAGTCAGTAGGGCTATGAGCAAAATAAGAATACGAGCTATCATTCGAGATTGCGTGATAAGAATTTGCGTAGTTGTGGAATAGGGAGATTGCGGCGGCGCGCATAGTCTTGAAACTGATCTTCGCCAATGCGTCCAATCCCAAAATAGTATGTGCTAGGGTGGCCGAAGAGCAGTCCGCATGCCGAGGCGTGCGGCAGCATCATGCCCGTTTCGGTGAGTTGGATACCGATGCGTCCAAAGTTCAGAATCTCATCGAGCAAGAAGATAATGGATTGATCAGGTATTTGCGGATAGCCCACAGCCGGACGTATGCCTTGGTATTCATCATTCCATATTTGTTCGTGTGTGAGCTGTTCGTCGGGAGCATAACCCCAATAGATGCGGCGCACATCGCGGTGCATCAGTTCGGCCGTGGCTTCGGCCAGTCGGTCGCAGACCGTTTGGTAGAGCATACGCTCATAATCGTCAGCAAACGACTCCACTTGACCATCGGAGCGATGAAAAGAGACGCAGAAGATTCCCATGATAGACGCTATATCGTCCTTGATGTAGAGTTCGCTAGGGCGAATGAAATCGGCCAAACACAAGTGAGGGTCTCCAGCGTGCTGAACATGCTGCTGCCTAAGGAAGGGAATGCTCCATCGTCCTCGAGAATCCTCCACGATAATATCCTCTTCCTCTGACCAAGCTGGATAGAGTCCGAAGCAGGCAAAACCTTTGTGCGTGAGGTCGAGACGGTTGATCATGCGGGTGGCGTCATCGAATAGTTTTGAGGCTTCTTTGGCTGCTACCTTATCCTCTTCAAGGGAAGCTATTGATCCATTCTTGTCGGCAAGCTGGGCAGTTATGAACGGCCGTCACGCCAGCAAAGCGAGGTTGGAGGTTCCAGGCGTTGAAGAAGAACGGCCAGTTGATAACTTCGGCCAGTGTATGAGCGTAGTATTTCAGTTCTTTAGTCATCGGGAGAAGCTAACAGGCAATCCGTGGAGATTTTCGTCCACGAGGTGTCCTTTATTATATATAAGGTCTCCGTTGCAATATGTTTTCTCAATACGCCAACGGAAGGTATGGCCTTCCAACGGACTCCAATTGCACTTGCTGCGAATCTGATTCGGGGTGAGTGTCCACGGGCTATTGGGACGCACCAATACGAGGTCGGCCTTGTAGCCTTCGCGCAAGAAACCGCGATTTTCCACCTGATAAATCTTGGCTGGATTATGGCACATGAGTTCCACAAGGCGCTCGATGCTGAGCACACCCTCATTGGTGAGTCCGAGCATGGCTGGTAAGGAAAATTGTATCATGGGCATTCCCGAGGTGGCACGTGCTGCTCCGCCCACTTTATCCCTCAGATGGTGGGGAGCATGGTCGGTGGCGATGGTTGAAATAGTGCCATCGTTGAGCGCACGGCGCAGTGCATCGCGATCGGCGCGTGTTTTGATAGATGGGTTACACTTGATACGGCTGCCTAATCGGATATAGTCTTCATCGCAAAAGAGCAGATGCGGCACGCATACTTCCGCTGTGATTTTCGGATTGGTAGGGCTGAAGAGCTCCAGTTCGCGAGCGGTGGAAATGTGAGCCACATGGAGTCGTGTTCCGTATTTCTGTGCCAGAGCCACTGCTTCAGCTGTGGATTTGTAGCACGCTTCGGCAGACCGGATGAGTCCGTGATAGCGTATGTCGGGATCTACTCCGTATTTCTCTTTATACTTCTTCATGTTGGCAGCAATAGTGGGCGTATCCTCGCAGTGCACCATCAAAAGTGTAGGAGTTTTTTCGAAGATGTAGCGGAGAACCGTTTTGTCGTCGACGAGCATATTTCCCGTGGATGCTCCCATGAAGAGTTTCACGCCAGCAATGCTGCGCAATTTGAGTTGTGGCAATAGTTCATAGTTGTTGAGTGTTGCTCCGAAATAAAGCCCGAAATTGACATGACTCTTAGTGGCTGCTATGTCATATTTTTCGCTGAAAGCTTCGAGAGTTGTAGTGGTGGGCAACGTATTGGGCATATCAAAAACAGTTGTCACGCCTCCTGCCGCGGCAGCGTAGCTTTCCGTTTCGAAGTCGGCTTTCTCCGTCAGACCTGGATCGCGGAAATGTACGTGTTCATCAATGACGCCTGGAAGCAGGTAGCAGCCATCAGCATTTACCACTTCCATGGGAGGCTCATCTGGAACGGCGTCTTTCCCCTCCAAAAATCTGACCTATTTGGTTGTTATCTATCAAAGAGAACCGACAAACTGTCGGCCCTCGTTAACAATGATAGCATTCTTTATTTGAATTCTTTTGTGCATAGTTCTGTTATAAGATAAAAAGAGTGTGACGATTGCTTATCACAACTGTAGCAATCATTAAAAACCACAAAAACGCCCCATTGGAGGGGCATTCTGCTTATTTCTTTCTCGGCTTAATTTGTCCGGTCATTGCTGCCCAGCGCAGGCGCATAACGCCAAAGAGTGCCTCGCCAAAGATGCCACCACTCATCTTGCTTGTGCCTTCGCGGCGGTTGACGAAGATGACAGGCACTTCCTTGATTTTGAAGCCCAACTTATAAGCCGTGAATTTCATCTCGATTTGGAAGGCATAGCCCTTGAAGCGGATGGCATCGAGGTCGATGGCCTCGAGCACCTGGCGGCGGTAGCATTTGAATCCCGCTGTTGTGTCGTGAAGCTTCACGCCCAAGACGGTACGTACATATTTAGAAGCGTAGTAGCTCATGAGCACGCGTCCCATCGGCCAGTTGACAACATTGACACCACTCACATAACGCGAACCTATGGCTACATCTGCGCCATCTGTTGCGCAAGCTTCGTAGAGTCGCGGCAGGTCCTTCGGGTCATGGCTGAAGTCGGCATCCATCTCAAAAATATAGTCGTACTTCTGTTCGATAGCCCATTTGAAGCCTGCAATATAGGCTGTTCCCAGTCCGAGTTTGCCACGGCGCTCTATGATAAAGAGGCGATTCTTGAACTCGTCTTCCATGAGGCGTTTCACAATGGCGGCAGTGCCGTCGGGCGAACCATCGTCGATGACGAGAATGTTAAACGCGTGTGGGCCGAGGCCAAGAACGGCTCGGATTATCTTTTCAATGTTTTCTTTCTCATTGTATGTGGGTATGATAACAATGCTATCGCTTCTATCCATAGTCGAAATGGTGTTTTATTATATTTGTGGCGAAGTTAGATAATTATTGCCGATTTTCCCAAACGAAAGCAAAGTTTTTTAGTTCCTCTTCCGTTAAGATGCAATAAGGATGCGCATCGGAAAACGGGAGAGAGAAACGCCTATTTTAGGGTGGTTTTAGAAGCTCTTAAAGCAGGCTAAAAATATCCTTATTGTGTCAGCTGATACAATAAGGAAGTCAGCTGACGCAATAAGGCTATCAGCTGACAGCCTTATTGTATTTTTGCTCTTTCCTACTATGTTGTAAAACAAGTGCTTATGATTCTTATTTGAGGTCTTCTTGTGGCGTTTGAGATGAGAGAAGGCTGAGAGTGTTTGCTGTGGGCAGAAGCCCCTCCTTGCTCCTTCTTTTTGCAGGAATCATTTTCCAAAAAAAGGAGATAGTTACAACCTAAAATTGTTCAAATACATTTCCATCCTCGTCCTTGTATTATATATATGACTATAGAACGTGTATTTGAGATAATAAGGACGTAAGTAGACAAGATAAGTTGTCTCTGTTTTTTTTAGAGTATAGTTGTTCGGGTGTAGGCGTTTTACGTTTCTTAGCTTTATGTGTATTTCTTTTGGAATCACTACACATAAAAAAAGATAAAAGCTGTGGGTATGTAGCAAAAAACGTTATCTTTGCAAAAAGTAATATTCAAACTGATCAATATGAAAAAAATAGCAGCGTTGGCACTTGCGCTTTTAGCCGTGCCGAGCTTTGCACAGAAGTATTCTGTTACGGGACAAGTTCCTAAGGAACTCAAGAAGGTGTACCTCTACAACTTCGAGTCGCAGAATGATCAAAAGCCGGATAGTGTGGTGGTCAAGGATGGCCGCTTTAGTTTTTCAGGCGATGCACAGGGAAAACTCTTCGCTATGCTTTTTGCTAATGATGGAGGCTATTCAGTTCCAGTTATTTTGGACGGAAATGTAACTGCTGATTTGGTGAAAAATGTTATAGCAGGTACGAGTGAGAACGAAAAGCTCTCTGCTGCTATATTGCAGCTAAAGCCTCACACCGACGCATTTCAGAAAGTGTTAGGAGAAGTGCGCAAGTATCAGCGAGAAGGGAAAGAAATGCCCGAATCTATGCAGCAGCAACTTGAAAGTGCTTATGAGAAAGCCATCGCGGGCATGACTGCTGATTTGAAAAAGATATGTGATGAGAATATGCAGTCCATTTTCCCGGCTTATTTCATCAGTTCTCATTACAACGACATGGACAAGGCAGACATCATTCGATATGCCGATTCTAATGCTGCTTTTATGAATGTGGGAATGCTCAAGCGTTTGCGCGCGAGTGTTGAAGGCTGGAAACGTCAGCAACCAGGCGTGATGTTCACCGACATTGAGTTGGCCGATACCGCTGGTGTTCAGCATAAGCTTTCCGAGTATGTAGGTAGAGGCAATTATGTGTTGATTGATTTTTGGGCTAGTTGGTGTGGACCTTGTATGCGTGAAATGCCCCAGGTGAAGGCACTTTATGATAAGTACCACGCAAAAGGTTTCGATATTGTTGGTCTGAGTTTCGACCGCGACCATAAGAATTGGGTGGGAGCCATTCAGCGCAAAGGGCTGAATTGGCATCATCTCTCTGATTTGAAGTACTGGGATACGCTTGCAGGGCGCACCTATGGAATCAATGCTATACCTGCTACGTTGCTAGTGGGTCCTGATGGAAAAATTGTAGCTGCTAATCTTCACGGAGAAGAGCTAGCTGCAAAGTTGAAAGAGATTTACGAATAATTTCGCGTATAAGAGAGGGCGGACTTTGCAGGGAAACTCAAAAAAGAACTTGCAATGTCCGCACTTTGTTTTATTTAGCTATCGGTTTTGACGATAGCAGATATAGATAAAAAAGATTGTAAAAACACTTGTGGAGCTTGCAGCATGGCGTACTTTTGCAGCCAGAAAATGAAGGTAACGTTATGGCAAATGCTATTGTTGGTATCTCGGTCGCCGTTATAGTAACGACATTTGTGGTTTGCAATGCCCTCCACTTTTTTCGCACAGAAATGCGTCATCGCTCCATTCATGGAGCATCGTTTCGCTATTTTGATGTGCATGAGGACTAAGAGAAGATGGAATTACGCCAATTACGGTATTTCATAAAGGTGGCAGAACGTCTCAGTGTGTCAGAGGCAGCTAAAGACCTCTGTATCACCCAGAGCACATTATCTCAGCAAATTCGCCAGTTGGAAAATGAGTTGGGAGTACAGCTCTTCGACCGAACAAGTCGAGGTGTGAAACTGACAGAAATGGGCGTAGAAATGTTGCCTTATGCCGCGAAGACTGTGCAAGATGCAGAAGTTTGCGTCGATCACATCTCCGACATACAAAACCTCAAAGCAGGTGTGCTCCGCGTGGGAGTGTCATACAGTTTCGGATCAATGTTGGCCACAGTGCTTGCAAAGTTTATGAAATTGTATCCAGGAGTAAAGCTCGACATTCACTACAAGAAGACGGACCATGTGATGGAGCGCTTGTGTAATCGCCAAATTGATTTGGCGTTGGCTTTTAAGCCAGAACGAGTGTATCCAAATTTAGAGAGTAAAACGCTTTTTAAACGTAAGCTCTCGGCCATCGTCAACCGCTACCATCCTTTGGCGAATAAAAAGACGGTTTCCTTGAAAGATTTACTGCCATTCGATATGGTCTTGGTGACCCATGGAATGCAAGCACGAGATCTATTTGAGGCGATTCTGAGGAAGACGGATATAACGTATCATGTACGAGCCGTGTTGAATACCGTTCCTGCTATTCTGCAACTAGTTCGAAATTCACAGTTCGTCACAGTACTCTCAGAAGAAACTATCCGTGGGGATCGGTCTTTGGTATCAATTCCGATAGATGTTCAAGGCAATGTGATGGAAGGCTGTGTTCATTGGTTGCGCGACAGCTATGTGAAATCCTCAGCAAAAGAGCTTGTAAGGCTGCTGATGGAGGAGAATAATCTCCACGAGATAGTCAATGAGATTTGAAAGTTTATTTCTTGGTAAAAGTTTTTTAGGATAACTACATTGTAAAGGTGACTTTGTCACTTTTCGCCTAACAGGGGTCTTCGTGAGAAGGCGCCTGTTCTGGTTTTATAGGAGTAGGGGAGTTAGTGTTTCCTAATGAATCTCTCTGAGAATGCTGAAAAAGATTCTCCTTTTTCTTTTGTCTCAAAAAAACAATCCTCTTTGTTAAATATTATTGCTGTCCGGTAAAAGTTTTACACGGCAAAAAAATAAGGCTGAAATCCTCTTGTAGGATTCCAGCCTCTTTTGTTACTTTGCTTGTTGCAAAAAAACGCTAGTAACATGAGCAAAAGTACATATTTTACCGGACAGCCGGTCTATAGTCAGGTCATTAAATTGCTGGATAAAGCCAAATTCAACAAATTAGTCTCGAAACGCTAGGGAGCGAGCGTTATGTTAAGCGTTTGACAGGTTGGAAACACCTCATCATTATGCTCTTTGGTGTTCTCAAACACTTTGATTCTCTGCGTGAATTGGAGATTGGCATGAAAGCCGAGACCATGAAACTCTCCCACTTGGGTCTTGATTACGTTGTCCGTCGCAGCACACTTGCAGAAGCCAACCAGCGGCGTCCACAAGAGTTCTTTGCCAAGGTTTATGGCTCTCTATTGGAACGCTACACTCCATTTTTAGCGGACAGCCGACCTGTGGGCTGTCAAAAAGCGTGGGAGAAGCAGCTTTATATGATAGATTCTACCACTATCACGCTCTTTGACAACATTCTCAAGGGAGTAGGCCGACATCCCAAAAGCGGGAAGAAGAAAGGCGGAATGAAGGTACACACCATTATGAAGTATCAAGTAGGTGTACCTATGGTGGTAGAACTGACCTCTGCTGCCAAACACGATCATTATCTTCTCAAAAAGGTGCACCTGCCCCAAGATTCCACCTTGGCAATGGATAGAGCCTATATAGACTATGCACAGTTTCAAAGGCTTACCGAAGAAGGTGTCTGCTATGTGACTAAGATGAAGAAAAACCTCAACTACAAGGAACTCTCTTCTACGGCCTATGTTTCTCGTGATGGTTTGGTTACTCATATCGACAAACACATTCTTTTTGAGAAAGAGAAGGTAAGGCACGAAGCCCGATGCGTAGAGCTGTGGAGTAATAACTCTCGTAAGTCGGTGATGTTGCTGACTAATAATTTTGAACTATCGGTTGAGGAACTTGCTGAAATCTACAAACGAAGGTGGGCTATAGAAACTCTCTATAAACAACTGAAACAGAATTTTCCTTTGCACTTTTTCTATGGTGAGAGCGTGAATGCCATCCAGATACAAACCTGGGTGGTACTCATCGCCAATCTCTTGTGCACAGTACTGTCCAGAATGATTAAAAGACACGTTTCTTTTTCTCAAATCGTAACCATGCTTAGATTGACGCTCATGTATTACACCAATTTCATTGCTTTCATGGAAGATCCCCAAAAGGATGAGTGTGCAATTTGGGCTGAAAGAGCTAAATCCCCACCACTAGAACCTTCATTATTTGATTAGGGGGCTTGCTTTTTGAAAATGAAACCCCGAAGTCCTATTCTAAAGGGCTTCGGAGAGCTTTCTTATGCCGTTTGGAAGTTTACCGGACAGCAATAGTTAAATATCTTTTCCTCTTCTTTTTGCTTATCTAATAGTCCTTTCTCTTTTTGCTCATAAAAAAAAGGGCTTCCGCCCTTCTTCTTAGTGAATTGAAGCACACAGGAGCTTCAATCACGACTCATCTTCGAGTCTACATCTAACTTGTTACCTAAACTACAAACCTTTTACCAAAAGGTAAAACCTATGAAACATACACACATTTTAATACCTAATCAATTACTAACACCATCTTTTTTTTGTGTGCAGTCAACTCGAAAGGTTGCACCTCTACAGTCCTGTGTCACTTCCTTTCTCGTTTGACAATGCAAAGGTAGAAACTTTCTCCTAAGTATGCAAGTGCTAATGTGTCTTTTTGCTTATTTTTATACTTTTATTACATAGATTGTAAAACAGACGTAACGAAAACGTATGATAAGTTGATAAAAGACTCCTTTTTGATAGAAAAGTGAATGTTTGAAACGTAAACCGGAGCTTGCAAAATAGACGAAATGAAGGACAACCTTAGTAGGATGCTCGAAAAAAAGCGTGTGAAATGTTCGATTTGTTGAGGAATAAGGGCAGGGGATAAAGAGAAGGAGAAGAGTTAGCAGACAACTCTGCGACATTTAGCGGCAAAAGTCATTCTTGATGGCAGAAAAGGTGTAAGAATAAAAAGAAAATTGTATTTTTGCAAGCAGAATATGAAAATAAAGCAAGTAGCCGAGGCCCTTGAAAAGTTCGCGCCCCTGCCGCTGCAAGAAAGCTACGATAACGCTGGCTTGCAGATTGGATTAACAGAGGCGGAAGTGTCAAGGGTCTTATTGTGTCTAGACGTCACTGAAGACGTTGTTTTAGAAGCAGCCGAACAGGGTTGTCAACTCATAGTGAGCCATCATCCGCTTTTATTCCGTGGCGTGAAATGCGTTTCGGATAGTGATATGGTTCAGCGTTGCGTGCGCTTAGCTATAAAGCACGATGTCGCTATCTATTCTGCTCACACCAATCTCGACAATGCTGCGGGGGGCGTGAACTGGATGATAGCTGAAAAACTGGGTCTACAAAATGTTTCTTTTTTGCAGCCTGTGGGCGAAGGAGGAAGCGGAGTAATTGCAGAACTCCCAGAGGCTGAAGCTCCAAAGGATTTTTTGCATCGCGTAAAGAAAACTTTTGGTATCGACTGCTTACAAGCAAATAGAGGTCCCGAACGCATGGTGAAACGTATTGCGCTGTGTGGCGGAGCAGGAGATTTCCTTTTGGATGCTGCAATAGCGCGTGAGGCCGATGTGTTCTTGACAGGAGAAATGCACTATCATCAGTATTTCGGCCATGATGAGCAACTCTGGATAGGAGTTATGGGACATTATCAGAGCGAACAATTCACGGTTGAATTGCTCCGTCGATTGCTCCAACAGGCATTTCCAACGCTCGAACTATTGGAAACAACCAACACAACCAATCCGATACAATATATATAATAGGAATACATTTATATAAATATACAATTATGGCGAAGAAAATTGATCCCGCTGAACTGCCCGTAGAGCAGAAGCTGAAAAATCTGTATCAGTTGCAAACCACGCTGTCGGAGATTGACAAAATCAAGACACTGCGCGGTGAACTTCCCTTAGAAGTGCAAGACCTCGAAGATGAAGTTGAGGGGTTGAAGACACGTATCAAGAAGCAAGAGGAAGACGTTGAAGCTTTTAAGGCAGATATCGCTGAACGACACGAAAAAATCAAAGCTGCTCAAGAGGCTATTGCTCGCTACAAGCAACAGCTTGATTCGGTGAAGAACAATCGAGAGTTCGATATGCTCAACAAAGAGATAGAGTTTCAAGAACTTGAAGTGCAGTTGCAAGAAAAGAAAATCAACGAGGCAAAAAAAGCCATTGACGAACGCCACGCTTCTATGGAATCCAGCAATGCAATCATCAACGAGCGTATGGAAGACCTGACTGCAAAGCGTACGGAGCTTGAAGATATTGTAACAGAAACTAAGGCTGAGGAAGAAAAACTCCGCGAGAAGTCAAAAACTCTCGAACTTCTCATTGAGCCGCGTCTTTTAGGAGCGTTCAAGCGTATCCGCAAGAATAGCCGCAATGGTTTGGGTATTGTCTACGTACAGCGCGATGCTTGTGGTGGTTGCTTCAATAAGATTCCGCCCCAGCGCCAACTCGACATTCGTATGCACAAGAAAGTCATCGTTTGCGAATACTGTGGGCGTATCCTCGTAGATCCAGAGTTGGCTGGTGTGAAGATTGAAAAGCCTGTTGAGGAGAAACCAAAGCGCCGTCGCGCAACGTCTTCTGCCACATCTGCTCGCCGCACCACTCGCAAAGCAGCTGAAGAGCCTGCAGTGCCTGAGGCTGAAGCTTAATATTTTTTATGGTCCTCTTGTCTTTGATGGCAAGAGGACCCATTTTTTCCTGCTTTCAGAGTAAAGAAACAATGAACGTACTCTTTGATTATCAAGCTTTTTACATTCAGAAACTTGGCGGAGTGTCCAACTGCTTTGCAAACCTACTGGCAAATATGCCCGAAAACATTCAGGCAGAGATAGCCATTCGCGAAAGCGATAATATTCACCTCCGCAGCAAGCACCTTGTTGAAGGATTACATCCGTGCCACCTCACGAAGAACAATTTCATCTGCCAACGCAAGTTTCCTCTGAAGCATGACCTCTTTAAGCTCTTTGCCAGCTTGTTTCCTCAACAAACATCGCTGGGTATCAATCGAAGCTACGCCATACAGTGTTTGGAAGAAGGCCGCTATGATGTTTTCCACCCCACCTTCTTCGATATGTATTTCATGAAGCATCTTCATGGAAAACCTTTTGTTCTCACCGTCCACGATATGATTCCCGAGTTGTTCTTTAAGAAGGGTGATATGCAAATTGCTCGTAAGCGCGAACTCGTGAAGCACGCCGCTCATATCATCGCAGTATCGGAAAATACCAAACGGGATCTGGTGGATTTATTGTACGTTCCTGAGCAGCGCATCACCGTGATCTACCACGGTGCACCCGAAGAGGTTGCATACAACAAAACACCTCTTTTCGATTTCAAATATCTTCTTTTTGTGGGGCATCGGACCGCCTACAAGAATTTTTGCCCCATGGTCCGCCATCTCCAATCTTTCTTGCAGCGCCATCAGGATTTGAAATTAGTGTGTACGGAAGCACCATTCTCTCAAAAAGAGTTGGAATTTTTCCAAGAGCTGGGAATTGCCGATCGCATAGTACATTTCCATGCCACCGATGAGCAACTCCTCACGCTCTATCATCATGCCGAGTGCTTCATCTTTCCCTCCATCTACGAAGGTTTTGGCATCCCCATTTTGGAAGCATACATGGCTGGCTGCCCCGTTGTGTTGAACCGAAAAAGCTGTTTTCCAGAGATATCCCAAGATGCTGCTATCTATTTTGATATGGACGAAACGGGGGCGAATTTAGATGATCAGCTGGAACTTCTTTTCTCTGATTCCGCACAACGCACTTCGCTGCTTGAGAGACAAACTCAGCGCTTGAAGGACTTTTCATGGAAAAAAAGCTGCAACAGAATTGGCCGAAGTCTACGAACGAGTGAAAAACAAAGAACCGTTTTATATCTAAACAGAGAGCTGTAGTTAGTCCCGACTGTGGTAGAGCAAGATCGCTCACGCCTCCGGCGGAGACAGTTGTTTCCGCAAATCCCACGCCTCCGGCGGAGGCGCACCATACTTAACCGCGGGTGATGCCCGAGCGGAGCGAGGGTGAACCCGTGGACAAGAGAGAGTACTACTGTCCGACGCAGGAAGCGTCGCACTGCAAGCGTTGAGGGAGAGTAACAAGTGTGGATGTTGTTCGACACCGCCGGTGTCGGAGGATGGGAGGGCTTCTCTCTCCACGGGTTCACCCTTCGGGCATCACCCGCGGTTACGCATGGTGTGTCCCCGCCGGGGACAGTGGGTGAGCACGGAGGAAGTCTGCTTTTTTCCACTTGTCCTCTATGCTCTGCGCTGCATCCTCACCCGCGGTTACGCATGGTGTGTCTCCGCCGGAGACAGAGGGTGCGTACGCAGAAGAATTCCGCCCTGCATATCGTGTACAATCTGTGGACAACTTCACACACTATGATTGCCACACAGAGTCGCAGCAGAGCAGCGTGTCTCACGCCACTGCGCCCGTAGCAGAGTATCTCACGCCTCTGGCGGAGGCGCACCATGCTTAACCGCGGGTGATGCCCGAGCGGAGCGAGGGAGAACCCGTGGACAAGAGAGAGTACTACTATCCGACGCAGGAAGCGTCGCACTGCAAGCGTTGAGGGAGAGTAACAAGTGTGGGTGCTGTGCGACACCGCCGGTGTCGGAGAGTGAGGAGGACTTCACCTCCACGGGTTCACCCTTCGGGCATCACCCGCGGTTACGCATGGTGTGTCCCCGCCGGGGACAGTGGGTGAGCACGGAGGAAGTCTGCTTTTTTCCACTTGTCCTCTATGCTCTGCGCTGCATCTTCACCCGCGGTTACGCATGGTGTGTCTCCGTCGGGGACAGAGGGTGCGTACGCAGAAGAATTCCGCCCTGCATATCGTGTATAATCTGTGGACAACTTCACACACTATGACCGCCACACAGAGTCGCAGCAGAGCAGCGTGTCTCACGCCACTGCGCCCGTAGCAGAGTATCTCACGCCTCCGGCGGAGGCACACCATGCTTAACCGCGGGTGATGCCCGAGCGGAGCGAGGGAGAACCCGTGGACAAGAGACAGTACTACTATCCGACGCAGGAGGCGTCGCACTGCAAGCGTTGAGGGAGAGTAACAAGTGTGGATGTTGTTCGACACCGCCGGTGTCGGAGGATGGGAGGGCTTCTTTCTCCACGGGTTCACCCTTCGGGCATCACCCGCGGTTACGCGTGGTGTGTCCCCGCCGGGGACGGTGGATGAGCACGCAATATGGCAGTGAGGTATGGATACAATAAGGGCGTGGACTGACGCAATAAGGATATTTTCGATTATGCCTTACTGCATTTGTCTTTCTGTTCTAAGAATGGAAAAGATTTCTTGTGCAGCTTTTCTGCAATAAGACTCTGGGAAGGAGGGCTAATTTGCACGGATCAAAGAATATATTGGGAGTGGTTTGTCTTCAAATTTTAGAATCAGACGGGGGAAGAATATTGTTTTGCACCCTAATATGCGATGGAGTAATGTTTGTTTTGTTGCCGAATTGTTAAAAAATGGCGGTGGTTTTGTTTTGTTATGATTTTTTAGAAAAAACATTTGGCTATATATATATATATATATATAGTTTTGCGCCCGAAATAAATTAATGTTATCCTAACTTATAGATTGAAATACAGAATATTAGGGGGTGGATTAAGCGAAATTTGAGAATCTATACCTTTAAACAATAATATCTGTATTGCCTTTCATTAGAACTTATAGTATATTCAATTTTTACATAATTCAGAGAATATTATATTAAATAATGCGAATTTTTCCTAATCTCATTTTAGGATAAAGGAAAGTTGTGCTATCCCCTTATCCCATTACTACTTTTTTGAAAAAATCAAATTATCCAAATATTATTTATTTAAATTAAAGCGAATGGAAAAACTAAAAATTTTATTATTAACGCTGGTGTTTGCGCTGTCAACGATTGGTGTGGAAGCGCAAGAGAGTTTTAACTATACTGATGCTGCTGGAAAAACATGGTTTTGCATTACTTCTGGTAACGGAGTAGCAGATGTTCGAGGTTTGCAAGGACTTTCGACCTATAGTGGCGTTCTGAATATTCCTAGTGAAGTGATAGATAATTCTGGAACTCATCGGTCTGTTGTTGGGATTGGTTCACCTTACACGGGCATATTGACTGGATGCCAATATATCACTGAAGTTAATGTCCCTATGAGTGTGAAGACTGTTTACAAAAGTTTTTTTGGAAACTGGACTGGATTAACTACCGTAAATATGCCAGGTGTTGAACGTATAGATGATTATGCCTTTAGGGGTTGTACAAATCTTACGAATGTTAATATGGCTCCAATATGGATTGGAGATAGAGCTTTTGAAGACTGTTCACACCTTTCTTCAGCCATAAATCTTACCAATACGAAGAAACTCGGGAGTAGATGCTTTCCGTAATACAGGTATAACTTCCGTTACGTTTGGACATGATTTGAAAAAAATTTCAAATAGTGCTTTTTATAACACTCCTATAACATCACTAACTATTCCAGCAGAAGTAACAGAGATTGGTTCTAACGCTTTTAATAACTGTACTAGTTTAGCTTCTATAAACTTTGAAGAAGGGCCAACCAAGGGGGTAGCTAAAATTGGAGAATACGCATTTCAGGGCTGTACAAGTATAACTTCTTTAACTATACCAGGAAAGTTTAAAACCATTGAACTTTGTGGATTCGCTGGGTGTTCCAACCTTACTCAACTACGCCTTCAAAGCGGATTAGAGAGTATAGGGAAATTTGCTTTTTATAATTGTTCTTTGACAGGAGACCTTACTATTCCTGAGACAATGAAAACTATTTATGAAGATGCTTTTGCCAATTGTCCGTTTGGTGGAACCCTCATTATGAAAGCTCAACGGCAGCCAGCATGGGATGGATATAACTCAAATCATAACTCAGTATTTGTTGGTAAAAATAGTTTGAAGTTTTCTCATATCGTATTAGATGGTCCTGAACCATCAGCCCTTATTGCGCCAGAAGGTATGGGTTTTAGTGGTATTAGATCTCTTTTAGGTAATTCTATTATTAGTTCCTTAACTATTCGTCCTTCCGTAAAGAAACTTCCTGCATTTGCTCTATATAACGCCAATTTGTCGAATATCAGTTCTTTCAATATCCCTGCTACAGTAGAGGAAATAAATGCTTATGCTTTCTGTAAAGTAAAATTTCCTCCTTCTACTCATTTCACGATTCCCTCTACTGTTACTAAGGTATACGACTATGCGTTTTCAGAGAGCAATATTACAGAATTTACAATAGAAGCAGGAGGAATAACAGAAATTCCTAAGAAAATCTGTGTTAATTGTTCAAATTTATCCCGAGTAAATCTGCCAGAGGGAATAACTAAAATAGGCGAAGGAGCTTTTGGTAAAACAGTAAGTTTGACTAGTGTCAACTTCCCAATGAGTCTTATTGAGATTGGACAGTACGCTTTCGAAAGTTGCACTTCACTTACTAACATACTATTACCTGAAGGCTTAAAAACTGTTGCTTGGAGGGCTTTTGCTGATTGTTCTTCACTTACTAATATTACTCCACTTCCTTCGACCATAACTCGCATTGAGGATCAGGCTTTTGCTAATTGCCCTCTTCAAGGCGATGCTAACGAAATGATTCCCTCTTCACTTCAATATATTGGTACAGAGGTCTTCAATTCAACGGGTATAACGGGAGAAGCTGTATTTGGTCATTTGAAAGCACCAGCAGAAGGAGTTTACAGAATCACTCCAGGAAATCCTTTTTTGAAAAGCCGTGTCTATGGTATCAGGATGGGTACATACGATAAGTATTTCAATGGACGCGGAGGTGAAGTTTATACTATGATAGGCCAATGGGATTATTTCAGGATTACTGTATATTGACACTCGCGACTGTACGATCCAAACGGTACACCTCAAGGGGGAGCCAAACACAGCTTACAAGTTTTCACGCGAAAATGGTTATGATGCAGATACTTATCCAAATTTTGTCTCTGCATCAGTTAATACTTTGGTTTATCTGCCATCAGAGGTAAAGTTTAATGATTCAGCACTGCCCACTGCGACGTTTGATCAGCGCTTTAATACAGATGAGAACAATGATGAAACAGGTGGCGATGGTTCGAACTTTATCATGGACGGAAAGTGTAAACAATTCTTTGTGAAAGATGGTCTGCCTTACCGTGTGCCTTTTGCTTTCACTGCACAAACGGCACGCTATAGCCGCACTTTCAATGTCACTACTGGCAAAGCGGTGAGTACGCTCTATTTGCCCTATCCCACGGATCTGCCTGAAGGTATGTGTGCCTATACGCTGGTGAAAAAGAATGTGCATAGTGATGGAGAAAAGGCTTTTGTGTTCCGTGAAGTGCCTCAAGGTACGCGTCTCTCTGCCAACAAACCATACCTTGTAAGAATTACTGATGGACAACCACACAAATTGCCCGTGATGCGTAATGTGGAAGTGCCTGCTTCTCCAAAAGTGGATGATGCCGGACAGCTGGGAATTGAAACGAGCGACTGGAAATTCTTTGGAACTACAGAGAAGATAGACAATGCTGCTGCGTATGCCAAGAAAGCCTACTATCTGAATGGCAACAAGTGGTGGGCAGTGCAAGATGGAGTGGAGAACGACTACATTGCTCCTTTCCGTTGCTTCATCAGTAGTCCTACGGGTGCTGCTGCCAGCAGAAGTTTCCTTCTTGTGTTTGAAGGCGACGATGACAGCAATGTGACAGGTATCAAACAGCTTGAGGGGGAAACCGAAAAGGATATCCATAGCGGTAAGTATCCCTTCTATTCCGTTGATGGTAAACTGATGGGGAAAGATTACAATAAGCTGGAGCGTGGACAAATCTATATTGTAAACGGTAAGAAATTCTATAAATTCTAATTCTATTCTCGTTCCGCTTCTTCGGAAAAAGAGGGGGAACGAGAATTCCAAAAAATAAGAGATTCTCTATCTTCTCCCCAATGGTACCGATGCTTTACAGATGGCGTTTTGGGGTAGAGGCGATAAAGAGAAGAAATAAAAAAACAAGTGAATACAATGAAAACAAAAATATATGTAACTCCCGCAATGGAAGTTGTGACTGTTGACCTTCAGAGTCATATCCTTGATATCTCCGTCCCTATTGGTAGCGGTGCTGGTCCTGGTGGCGGTGGTCAGACCCGACAAGGGATCTTCGACGATGAGGACTCATCCGATAAAGGATATGGTTCTCCTGCTCACCCCAATCTTTGGGATGAGTGATAAAACTTAGTTGTTCGTTATAGCACCTAAAGGTCTTTTTAGGAAATTCTGCAAAAGAAAGCCGCGTAAATCTGACGTCAGATTTGCGCGGCTTAAAGTATGCCTTTTTATTTCTGAAGTTTTCCTATACTAGTAGAGCTTCGATACTCTTTTCAATTTCGGCAATGGGGGCCGTAGGTTCGAAGCGAGCTACTACCTGGCCTTGCTTATTGATGAGGAATTTGGTGAAGTTCCATTTGATGTCGGCTTTCTCTTTGTAGTCAGGGTCGGCTTCGCTCAGCATCTTGTCGAGAATGGGAGCAATGGGGTGTTCCATATCGAATCCTGCAAAGCCTTTTTGCTGTTGTAGGAAGAGGAAGAGCGGGCTTGCATCTGGACCATTGACTTTTATTTTCTTGAACTGTGGGAAGTCGACACCATAGGTGAGCTGGCAAAATTCGTGAATTTGTGCATCAGTGCCCGGAGCCTGCTGGCCGAATTGGTTGCAAGGGAAGTCGAGCAGTTGGAAGCCTTTACCGCGGAAGTGTTCGTATAGTTTTTCCAGTTCTTCGTATTGAGGAGTGAATCCACATTTTGTTGCAGTGTTGACAATGAGTAAAACCTCGCCTTCGTAGGAACGGAGAGGTACGTCAGCACCCTTACGGTCTTTGACCGTGTAGTCATAAATCGTTGCCATATAAAAACTTTATTTTCATCTTAGTTTAGTATGGGCAAAGATAAACGAAAGTGGGGAAACCACCAAATTAGCTTAATGGAGTTCTGCGTAGTCGGGGATTTCAGGGAGGAAATGAATGCTGAGGTCGGAATAATTGATGTGGCAGATATAGTGGTCTAGGCCGTTGGAAACAATGAGGTAGTCGGCATGGAGCACACTGTTGTACGAACTGATTTGCGTGAAGACTTTTTGCGTGATGCGAACGCTGGGAGCTTTGTATTCGATGATCATACGCGGGTTTCCTCCTTCGCGATTGAAAAGTACGCTGTCGCAACGTCGCTCAACGCCGTTGACGTTGAGACTCACTTCATTGCCCAAGAGCCCTGCGGGGTAGTGCTTGTGTTCAACGAGGAAGTGGGTGAAATGCTGCCTGACCCATTCTTCAGGGGTTAGGCGAATGTAGCGTTGCCGCAAAAAGTCGAGGATTTCAGTCTGCCCGTTATCTCGCTGGCGTAATTTAATATTAAAGTTTGGCAGATTAAGTGAAATCATTTTCTTACTTTTGCAAATCAATAAATATATTGCAAAATTAAGTATTTCGGCGGATTTACAGACTTTGTATACCGCTGAAAATGCGTATAAAAACTATTTATATGAAGACGCGTGAAGAAATCGTGAGCAATTGGCTCCAGCGTTATACTGGCCTGCCGCTGGAAGATTTTGGGGAGCATATCCTTCTGACCAATTTCAATCATTATGTGGATTTGTTTTGTGAGTTGAGCGGTGTTCCTATAGAAGAAACGACCTCTAATATGCGTGCCGTTACAGCTAACGGCATCACAATGATAAACTTCGGGATTGGTAGTCCAAACGCTGCGCTGATTATGGACTTGCTGAGTGCAGTGAAACCGAGTGCTTGCTTATTCTTGGGTAAGTGTGGCGGTATTTCTGAAAAAACGCATTTGGGCGATTATATTCTTCCGCTGGCTGGTATTCGCGGTGAGGGTACTTCGAACGACTATTTCCCTTCTGAGGTTCCTTCGCTTCCTGCCTTTATGTTGCAACGTGCTGTGTCGACAACATTGCGCGATAATAATCAGGATTACTGGACAGGGACGGTTTACACGACAAACCGCCGCGTTTGGGAACATGATGATCGCTTCAAAAGCTATCTGCGCGAAACGCGTGCTATGGCTGTTGATATGGAAACAGCAACTCTATTCACTTGCGGTTTCTACAATCATATCCCAACAGGCGCTTTGTTACTGGTGTCTGATAATCCAATGGAGGCCGAGGGAATTAAGACGAGCGAGAGTGACCGCAAGGTGACGGCAAACTTTGCTGAGACTCATGTGCGCATAGGTATCGAAGCTATGAAACTTATCATCGGTCAGCGTAAGACGGTGCGACACCTGAAATATGACTGGTAACATATATATAATATAGACATACAAACGATGGCATTTCCTACTAAGAATCAAGGAGGAGTTCCTTATGAAGCCATTGTGAGAGACATCCAAGCGGGCAATTATAAGCCGCTCTATTTTCTGGAAGGAGAAGAGAGCTATTATATTGACCGCTTGGCTGATTTTATCGTGCAGTCTGCGCTGAATCCCGAAGAGAGAGATTTTAATTTAATCACACTCTTTGGGGCAGAAACCACTATTTTTAATGTCATTGATGCTGCCAATGGTTTTCCTATGGGCGCACAACGCTTGGTGGTGGTGGTGAAAGAGGCGCAGAATATTAAAGAAGTGGAACGCTTGGAACACTATCTAAAGCATCCGCAGCTCTCCACAGTCTTGGTGTTTTGTTATAAAAATGGAATACTGGATCGCCGTAAACGCTTAGCATCTCTCGTCGAGAAAACGGGCGTCCTGTTCGTTTCTCCAAAGTTGAAGGATTTTCAGTTACCTAAATTCATAGAAGATTATCTCCGACGTAAGAAGGTGGGTATCGATCCTGATGCTACAGAAATGATGGCGGCTCATGTTGGAAACGACTTGAGTCGTATGGCTGGCGAATTGGATAAACTCTGTATTGCTTTGCCCGAAGGATGTAAAAAGGTGTCGAAGGATTTGGTGGCGGAGAATATAGGGATAAGTAAGGATTACAATGTCTATGAGCTGCAAGATGCGCTCGTTTCAAAGAACATTTTTAAAGCAATGCAAATTGCAAATTATTTTGACAAAAACTCAAAAGTGTTCCCGATAAATAGAATAATTCCTACAATCTTCAAATTCTTCCAAAATCTGATGTTGTCCTACTATTCTCCAGATAAATCGGAAAGGGGAGTGGCTGCCTTTTTAGGTATTACAGAATGGCAAGTGAGGAAAAATATCCTCCCTGCGATGGCAAATTATTCCGGCGTGAAAGTGATGCAAATAATAGGGGAGATCCGACGTGCAGATGCTCGCTCAAAAGGTGTAGAAGGTGCTACGATCTCATCTGGAGAACTACTAAAAGAACTTCTCTTTTTTATTCTTCACTAAAGCCTATTTCGTCAATATTTTATTTGATGATATTATTGTACAATTGAGGCGAGAATCTGCTATTCTCGCCTCAATTGTTTCTCTTCTAGAATACGTAAAATCTCTGCACAACTCCTCTTCTTTGAAACTCTATTCTTGTAAAAAAATGTGAATTACCTTATTCTATTAGTGTTTTAATCTCTAAAAAAACGGACCTATTTCTTTATTTATTTATCTATTTTGTAATCCTATAGATTGCAAAATGGTGGATTACTCATTTTTTTAGTTATCAATAATGATGCATGTTTTTTTCTATGTGTATTTATTGATTTATAATCAGTTAAGATATTTTCTGCGCTCTGAGAATCGTGAGATAAAGAATTCTTTATCTCTCGCCTAGATTCATGAATAAATTGAGCGAAGTAGTCTTATTCCTTCTCTAAATATTGCGCGTTAAGTTTTGTTATGGAATTCAAGTGTATATATTGATTTGTATATTCAGTTTATATATTCACATTGTTAAAAAAATATCCTCTGTTGTTTATCTTTACACACTGAATATAAGTACATATAAATATAAATTCATAAATCGAAAGGAATGATATACAAAAAGATATTTATTTTTTTATTCGATATTATATTTTTATCTTTTTTTATTGAAAACCAGTTTGTTATTCTTGTTGTTTGATATGTTTTATGAGAATATCTGGTTTGTTTACTTATACAGTAGATTTATCGCTTTATTTTTAAGAGCTATGTATGGTGATAACTAATTGATGTATAATTAAAGGGATGTATTTTCCAAGAATATAGTATAAGTCTTAATATCTACAAATTACATATGTATACAGGGGTGCGATATGAAAATGTGTAATTTGTGTTATTTGGAATGTAAATTTTAGTTTTGAAATTTTGATTTAGCGGCTTTATTTTTCTGTTCGCAAATGTTGTTTGTGTAGAAAAATGATTTTATCTTTGTAAATGCTTAGAAGGAGCCTCTTTTTAGGAGAGGAGAGAGACTTTTATCCTTTAAAATGAGCTTAGCTCTCTATTTGTGCAATAATAAATGATTGAAAAGTTATGGAAATGAAGGATCGTATTCGACAAATTATGGATGATGCCAAAATGTCCCAACAGGATTTTGCTGCTAAATTGGGAATTTCTGCTGCGTCATTGTCAAGTATATTTACTGGCAGGACTCGTCCTACAAATAACCATGTTCAAGCAATTCATAAAGCTTTTCCCGAGATAAATATAAATTGGCTTCTATTTGGGGAGGGAGATAGTCACCTTTCTGTTGTGCCAGCACAAGTGGTACCTGAAGCTCCTGAGTCTGATTTGGTGAATGCTTCTTCTCCTCAGGCAGAATTGGGGCTTTTGTTTTCCGAACCTGCTATAGAGCAACCTCTAGTGCAGGATCGTTCTTTATATACAAAGAGGAGTAAAATAGAACAAAATAAAGAAGTTAATATAATTGACAGAAAAATTCGTAAAGTAAGAGAGATTCGTGTCTTTTATGATGATGGTACTTACGAGACTTTCACACCCTCTCTTAAATGATAATTTGGATTTAAAATATAGATTTCTTATATTTGCCTCAGTAATCGGATAAATCCAATATCTATGAGTAAGAAGTATTGGCGTTTGATGCCAGAAGCTGATCGTCGAGGTTTTATTGCTTTGGCTCTGGTGTTGTTGGTCGGCAGCGGAGTGACGTATTATTTCTTAAGTCCTAATCTATCTACTGGGAGCTTGTCTTTAAAGGATTCTCTTTCTGTACTCTCTTTCCAAATGGAACAGGATAGTGTTGAGAGGCAGTATCGAGGTCGTTATGCGCAATATAATGGTGGCGCTGTAAAGCAGGCTTTCCCTTTTGATCCTAATGTGTGTGATTCTGTAACTTTTATTCGACTTGGCTTAAAGCCTTGGATGGCTCATAATGCTTTAAAGTATAGACGGAAGGGGGGACGCTGGCGTTCTCCTGATGACTTTAAACGTTTATATGGACTTACAAAAGCAGATTTTGAGCGCTTAAGGCCGTATATATGTGTGGAATCTGAAGATAAATCATTTTCCGACTCTCGTCGGCGATATGATTCTATTCGAGCCTCCTATCCCCAAAAGTATAAGGAGCTTACTGTTCTAGATCTTAATACTGTTGATACAACTCAATTAAAACGTATCCCTGGAGTGGGAAGTTATTATGCTTCTAAAATATGTCGTTATCGTGAACGTCTTGGAGGTTTTGTTTCTCGTAATCAGATAAAAGAGGTGGATGGGTTGCCTGAGGGGATTGAAAAGTGGTTTGAAGTGGCATCTAACGCTCCAGTTAAGACCTTAAATATTAATAAGAGTACTTTTAAGCAACTTGTTCATCATCCATATTTAAACTATGAACAGGTTAAAGAAATAATGAACTATGTAAGAAAGTTTGGCCCAATAAAAAGTTGGCGTGACTTAAGTCTCTCTGAGCATTTTACCCCCGAAGATTTTAAGCGTCTCCAGCCCTATATTGTTTTTTGACGACTTTGATGTGTGTAAGTTTGTAAAGAGAGGATAAATGAATACTCACTTCTGTTTGAGCTGATACCTTCCCTCTTAGCTCCTTCGTCTCTCGCCACCTCCACTCTGCCCAATCAGTCCAACCACATCTTCTCGTCCTTTTCTCAATAATTCCTTGTTTTTCTTCAGAGATTACCATCGTTTTCTCCCCAAAAATCCCCGATTTAAAACTTTTTTCAAAAAAAGTAGTGTATAGGCTTTGCTATTCCAAAAACTCGTAGTACTTTTGCATCCGCAACCGAGAAACGAGGGTTACTCCTCCGGGGTTGTCAAACGTGATCTTTGAAAGAATTGACATAAACTTTTAAGAAGAGAAGTACAAGAAAAAAAGAGAACAAGATGCAGAAATGTATCATGTTCGGGTAGAAGAAGTAAAAATCAACCGTTAATTTTCTTATAGATACGGACGTTCTGAGTAAAACAGAAAAAAGAACAAAATCATATTTACAATGAAGAGTTTGATCCTGGCTCAGGATGAACGCTAGCTACAGGCTTAACACATGCAAGTCGAGGGGAAACGACATTGAAAGCTTGCTTTTTAATGGGCGTCGACCGGCGCACGGGTGCGTAACGCGTATCGAACCTGCCCTTTACTCAGGGATAGCCTTGCGAAAGTAAGATTAATACCTGATAGTGTTGCGATGAGGCATCTTGTTGCGACTAAAGATTTATTGGTAAAGGATGGCGATGCGTCTGATTAGGTAGTAGGCGGGGTAATGGCCCACCTAGCCGACGATCAGTAGGGGTTCTGAGAGGAAGGTCCCCCACATTGGAACTGAGACACGGTCCAAACTCCTACGGGAGGCAGCAGTGAGGAATATTGGTCAATGGACGAGAGTCTGAACCAGCCAAGTAGCGTGCAGGATGACGGCCCTCTGGGTTGTAAACTGCTTTTAGTTGGGAACATAAAAGGCGACGTGTCGCCTCTGGAGTGTACCATCAGAAAAAGGACCGGCTAATTCCGTGCCAGCAGCCGCGGTAATACGGAAGGTCCAGGCGTTATCCGGATTTATTGGGTTTAAAGGGAGCGTAGGCGGACGATTAAGTCAGCTGTGAAAGTTTGCGGCTCAACCGTAAAATTGCAGTTGAAACTGGTTGTCTTGAGTGCACGCAGGGATGTTGGAATTCATGGTGTAGCGGTGAAATGCTTAGATATCATGAAGAACTCCGATCGCGAAGGCATATGTCCGGAGTGCAACTGACGCTGAGGCTCGAAAGTGCGGGTATCGAACAGGATTAGATACCCTGGTAGTCCGCACAGTAAACGATGAATACTCGCAGTATGCGATATAGTGTATGCTGCCAAGTGAAAACGTTAAGTATTCCACCTGGGGAGTACGCCGGCAACGGTGAAACTCAAAGGAATTGACGGGGGCCCGCACAAGCGGAGGAACATGTGGTTTAATTCGATGATACGCGAGGAACCTTACCCGGGCTTGAACTAAGCAGGAAGATGGGCAGAGACGCCCGTTGTCTTCGGACCTGCTTGGAGGTGCTGCATGGTTGTCGTCAGCTCGTGCCGTGAGGTGTCGGCTTAAGTGCCATAACGAGCGCAACCCTTCTCCACGTTTGCCATCAGGTTGTGCTGGGCACTCCGTGGATACTGCCATCGTAAGATGTGAGGAAGGTGGGGATGACGTCAAATCAGCACGGCCCTTACGTCCGGGCTACACACGTGTTACAATGGCCGGTACAGAGGGAAGCCACCAGGCGACTGGGCGCTGATCCATGAAAACCGGTCTCAGTTCGGACTGGAGTCTGCAACCCGACTCCACGAAGCTGGATTCGCTAGTAATCGCGCATCAGCCATGGCGCGGTGAATACGTTCCCGGGCCTTGTACACACCGCCCGTCAAGCCATGAAAGCCGGGGGTGCCTGAAAGCTGTGACCGTAAGGGGGCGGCCTAGGGTAAAACCGGTGATTGGGGCTAAGTCGTAACAAGGTAGCCGTACCGGAAGGTGCGGCTGGAACACCTCCTTTCTGGAGAACGAAAGTATGGATAGGAAAAGGTTGAAAAGTTTCAACTCTACTATCTTGTACTTCTCGACTAAAAAGTTATTTCAAATTCTAATAGATAGAAGAGAAAGAAGAGGCTGAGCTTTAGAGTCTTAGCATAGTTGGATTCTTTCTGCCAGTCCTATAGCTCAGTTGGTTAGAGCGCCACACTGATAATGTGGAGGTCGGCAGTTCAACTCTGCCTGGGACTACTTCTTAAGCTTTAAAAAAACTGAGGGGGATTAGCTCAGCTGGCTAGAGCACCTGCTTTGCAAGCAGGGGGTCATCGGTTCGAATCCGATATTCTCCACTATTTCTCGACATAATGAGGAAAGCGATCTATGACATATTGCACAAATCTAACAAGCAAAAAAAAGTAAGGTAGACAAAACACTGAAAAAGTAAAGTACACTTTCAGTATATCTGACTGCTATGATGCTAAGTATGGTAACATAAATAGCGTTATAGTCCGAGGTCAAGGAAGTACGAAAGGGCGTACGGTGGATGCCTAGGCTCTTACAGGCGATGAAGGACGTGATAAGCTGCGAAAGCCGCGGGGAGATGCAAATGATCTTTGATCCGCGGATATCCGAATGGGACAACCCAGTGGAGCAAACCTCCACTATCCCGCAAGTGCGGGAGGCGAACGCTGGGAACTGAAACATCTTAGTACCAGTAGGAAGAGAAAATAAAAATGATTCCCCTAGTAGTGGCGAGCGAACGGGGAAGAGCCCAAACCATCGGGATTCCGGTCCTGGTGGGGTTGTAGGACTGCGTGATTGCAAGAATTATGGTGAGAAGAAGCAACTGGAAAGTTGCGCCGTAGCGGGTGATAGCCCCTTATTCGAAGCCATATGAAGCATAGCAGAATCCTGAGTAGCGCGGGACACGAGAAATCCTGTGTGAATCCGGCGGGCCCATCCGCCAAGGCTAAATACTCGTAAGAGACCGATAGCGAACCAGTACCGTGAGGGAAAGGTGAAAAGCACCTCGTGTAGAGGAGTGAAAAAGTTCCTGAAACCGTACGCCTACAAGCGGTCGGAGCTCCCTTGAGGAGTGACGGCGTGCCTTTTGCATAATGAACCTACGAGTTGCCGGTATCAGCAAGGTTAAGGGTCTAGAAGTCCCGCAGCCGAAGCGAAAGCGAGTCTTAACAGGGCGCTGAGTTGTTACAGGCAGACGCGAAACCAAGTGATCTACCCTTGTCCAGGATGAAGTCCGGGTAACACCGGATGGAGGTCCGCACCAATAAGCGTTGAAAAGCTTCTGGATGAGGTGAGGGTAGGAGTGAAAGGCCAATCAAACTTGGAGATAGCTCGTACTCCCCGAAATGCATTTAGGTGCAGCCTATGGTGTTTACTGCGTGAGGTAGAGCGACTGATCGGATGCGAGGGCTTCACCGCCTATCAAGTCCGGACAAACCCGAATGCGCGCAGTTAAGAGCCATGGAGTGAGGGCGCGGGTGCTAAGGTCCGTGCCCGAGAGGAGAAGAATCCAGACCATCAGCTAAGGTCCCGAAGTAATGATTAAGTTAAACTAACGAAGTGTGGTCTCAGCGACAGCTAGGATGTTGGCTTGGAAGCAGCCATTCATTCAAAGAGTGCGTAACAGCTCACTAGTCGAGAGACCGTGCATGGATAATAATCGGGTATTAAATCATTCACCGAAGCTATGGAAACCGTAAGGTTTGGTAGGGGAGCATTCCAAGTGCGTTGAAGGTATGAGACGACTCATGCTGGAGCGCTTGGAAAAGCAAATGTAGGTATAAGTAACGATAAAGGGGGTGCGATGCCCCCTCGCCGCAAGACTAAGGATTCCCGGGCAACGTTAATCGGCCCGGGGTAAGTCGGGACCTAAGGATAAGCCGAAAGGCGAGGCCGATGGAAGAGACGGTAAAAATTCCGTCACTAGCTTATGGGGCGATGTGGAGACGGAGAAGTGACACTGCCGCGTTCTGACGGAAATGGACGTTAAAGAGTGTAGGCAATGAGGAAGGCAGGCAAATCCACCTTCCGAGCTGAACTTAATAGTATGCAAGGCCTTCGGGTTGCGCAATAGAGCAGGTAAACAGACTCCCGAGAAAATCCGCTAAGCTTAACCCATAAGGTACCCGTACCGCAAACGGACACACGTAGTCGGGTAGAATATACTGAGGCGCTTGGAAGATTCATGGTTAAGGAACTAGGCAAATTGACCCTGTAACTTCGGGAAAAAGGGTCCCTGCAGCAATGTAGGGCGCAGAGAATAGGTCCAGGCAACTGTTTAACAAAAACACAGGGCTGTGCAAAATCGAAAGATGAAGTATACAGTCTGACACCTGCCCGGTGCCGGAAGGTCAAGAGGAGAGCTCATCGCAAGAGAAGGCTTGAATTGAAGCCCCGGTAAACGGCGGCCGTAACTATAACGGTCCTAAGGTAGCGAAATTCCTTGTCGGGTAAGTTCCGACCTGCACGAATGGTGTAATGATCCGGACGCTGTCTCAACCATGATTCCAGTGAAATTGTAGTATCGGTGAAGATGCCGATTACCCGCGATGGGACGAAAAGACCCCGTGAACCTTTACTATAGCTTAACGTTGTAACTGGGCAAGGGATGTGTAGGATAGGCCGGAGGCTAAGAAATATGCACGCCAGTGTTTATGGAGCCGCTGTTGAAATACGGCCCTTCCACTGTCTGGTTCCTAACTCGCTGATTGCGAGGACACCGTTTGGTGGGTAGTTTGACTGGGGTGGTCGCCTCCAAAAGCGTAACGGAGGCTTCTAAAGGTGCCCTCAGGCCGATTGGTAACCGGCCGTAGAGTGTAATGGCAAAAGGGCGCTTGACTGGGAGGCCGACAAGCCGATCAGGAAGGAAACTTGAGCATAGTGATCCGGCGGATCCGAATGGAAGGTCCGTCGCTCAAAGGATAAAAGGTACTCCGGGGATAACAGGCTGATCCCTCCCAAGAGCTCATATCGACGGAGTGGTTTGGCACCTCGATGTCGGCTCGTCACATCCTGGGGCTGGAGAAGGTCCCAAGGGTTGGGCTGTTCGCCCATTAAAGTGGCACGCGAGCTGGGTTCAGAACGTCGTGAGACAGTTCGGTCTCTATCTATCGTGGGCGTAGGAAATTTGCGTGGCTCTGACACTAGTACGAGAGGACCGTGTTGGACAGACCTCTGGTTTACCGGTTGTGACGCCAGTTGCACCGCCGGGTATCTAAGTCTGGATGGGATAAGCGCTGAAAGCATCTAAGTGCGAAGCCCGCCACAAGATGAGATTTCCTCACAAGGGTCGTCAAAGACGATGACGTTGATAGGATGCAGGTGTAAAGTCAGCAATGGCAAAGCCGAGCATTACTAATTGCCCGAAACTTCTAGTCCTCCAGAGTCAGCTATACTGAAGAGGTACTTTAGGGTAGTGTATAAAAGTCGTGTAGACAAGCTGAAAGTTATCACGACAGGAAGCTTTATTTTAAGTATCTTGAATTAGATTGTGCAATGATGTCAGACTTATTTAGGTGGTTATAGCACCGGGGTTCCACCTCTTACCATTCCGAACAGAGAAGTTAAGCCCGGTCGCGCCGATGGTACTGTCCACAAGACGGGAGAGTAGGTCGCCGCCTTTTTTCAAATAAGAGACTTCTATCAGTTTATTCTGTAGAAGCCTCTTTTTTGCCTACAAGTGTGACTAGAGAAATATCTCAAAAATGCTTAAAATAGTGGCAAACTTCATTGGAAGTACTTAACTTTGCAAAGTTTTAGTAAGTGACTATGCGTCAATTAAAAATAAATAAAAGTATTACGAACCGCCAGAGTGCGGCTTTGGACAAGTATTTGGTTGAAATCGGCCGTGAGGAGCTTATTTCCACTGATGAAGAGGTAGAACTGGCACAGCGCATTCACAAGGTGATCGCGAAGCATTAGAGAAATTAACTCGTGCAAATTTGCGTTTTGTTGTCAGTGTTGCAAAGCAGTACCAAAATCAGGGGCTTGCACTGAACGATTTGATTGACGAAGGTAACTTAGGTTTGATTAGGGCGGCACAGAAGTTTGATGAGACTCGAGGCTTCAAGTTTATCAGTTATGCTGTATGGTGGATTCGCCAAAGTATTCTGCAGGCTATTTCTGAGCAGAGTCGTATTGTGCGAATGCCGTTAAATCAGGTAGGATTTCAGAGCAAGCTGACGAAAGCTATTGTAAGTTTTGAGCAGCAGTTTGAACGTCGTCCTTCTGTACAAGAATTAGCTGACATTTTGGACACGGATGTTGATAAAGTTCGTGAAGCAATGGGTACTAATGGTAAGAAAGTTTCCGTGGATGCTCCTTTCCAAGATGATGATTCTAATTCGCTGATTGACATTATGACAGATGAGAGTGCACCTGGAACGGACAATCAGATGGAAAAAGAATCTCTTTCTGCCGATTTGGATTCAGCGATGCTGATATTGAATGATAGAGAGCGTCAAGTTTTGAAGATGCTTTTTGGTATTGGTCGCACTGAAATGACTGCGGAAGAAGTTGCTAATTCTCTCAACCTAACAAGAGAGCGTGTTCGTCAGATTAAGGAACGTGCACTTCGTCGTCTGCGTGAGGCAGATAATATTAAAATTTTGACCAAATATCTTGGATAAAGAAAGATATTACATGAGATACGGCATTGCAGAACTTTTCTGTAGTGCCGTTTTTTTGTACGGAAAAGAAAGGGACCTAATCAGAGTAACTGGATTTACTTACTCTGATAAATATCTATTACTGATAAGTCCTGTCGCTTATAGTCGTTGCTTTGCTTAGTCTTCCCAAGAATGATCGTGTTCTTCTTTAAGCCATTCTTTTCTCGTGTCACCAGCACCTTCGCCAGCTCCGACACTGCCAGCATTTCCACTGAGCTCTTGTAATAGTCCTGCAGCAACATAGATGATTTCGCCTGCAGGCTTTACATATTCACGCTTATTTGTTTTATAAAATTCCATAATGAACATTATTATATGGGCAAATATACTTCATTTGTTGGATATGACACATAAGTGTCTTTCAAAAGTTACTAAACTTTGGCTTTTGGGGGAATTCTCGTAACGAGGTAAGCTCCGAGGATGACGAGGAGGGCGGAAATGGGTTTGTCGAAGGAAAAATGATCTTGCTTCATAAAGATAGCAGCCGTGGCAGCAACGACGGGTTGGAGATTCATATAGATGCTGACGGTGGTGGCGGGGAGGCTCTTCATTCCGAAAGGCAGGAGGAAGAATGCAAGGACGGTAGAGAAGAGAATGACAAAGGCGAGGACACCGATGACACTTGTGCTTGGTGAGCCAACGTACATGGCCTGCGATGGAAACTGATAGATACCGATGGGGAAAGAGCGATGCCCGAGAAGAGGAACGTCCATTTCATTTGTGTCGTGGCAGAATAGCGTTCCGATATGCCGCCCATAATGATGTAGTAGATAGCGATGGACAGACCGCCAAGTAGTGCTAAGCAAATGCCGAGCACATCGTTCGCTCCAGCAGTGGCCGACTGGCCTTTGAGTATCATCAGCAGTGCGCCGCCCAGTGCGAGCACCACGCCAATGAGTTTCTGCGCCGTAATCCGCTCGTGTTGGAAAATAGCCCCCAGCAAGAGTGAGATAATAGGGGTGCAGGCCAAGGCAATGGCTGTATAGACGGCGCTGGTATAGTTGAGACTCAAAACAGTGAAGTATTGCGAAAGGACAAAGCCTAATTGCGCTCCGATAAGGATAGTCCAAAGTTCGCGTCCCGACACATTCTCTTTCCGAACGAAGAAAGAAATGAGCCAGAAAATCAGCATGGCGAAGAAAGCGCGAACGGCCAACAAACTGACAGGCTCTAACCATCCGTCGCTCAGAACTTTCATGAACGGCACTGTCAGTCCGAAGATAACGTTGACTGCAAGGATAGACAGATGGCCGCTAATAGAATTTTTAGTCATTGGTAAAACAAAATTAGGATTGAAAGTGCAAAAATAAGAAAACCTACCGAAGCTTCGGAGCAAAGTAGGAGAAAGTCAGCAGATTATAAGGAAAACGGGAAAAACACCCTTATAGAAATCGTATTTTTATAAAATATCCGTAATTTTGTGAGCACATAAGAAATTAACACCTCTATGAAATTCGAAAAAAATCAAGGGGCTTATCGATGCTCCCTTTACCCCGTTCTTGCCTAATGGTGAAGTAAACTATGACATCATCCCCCAATATGCAGCTCTTTTAGCGCGCAATGGGTTGAAAGGCGTTTTTATCAATGGTTCTTCGGGCGAAGGCTATATGCTGACCGAAGAAGAGCGCATGCAGCTGGCTGAAGCCTGGGTAAAGGCCGTTCCTGCTGATTTCAAAGTCATTGTTCATGTAGGCTCAACTATGGTTAAGAGTAGCCGTCGCTTGGCCGAACACGCACAACAGATAGGGGCGTGGGGCATTGGAGCTATGGCAACTCCGTTTCCCCGCATCGGACGGATTGAAGAGTTAGTGAAATATTGTGAAGAGATTGCAGCTGGTGCGCCCAATCTGCCTTTCTTCTTCTATCACATCCCCGCATTCAACGGTTGTTTCCTTTCGATGTACGATTTTCTGAAAGCCATCGACGAAAGCGACCGTATCCCCAATTTTGCAGGTATCAAGTACACGTTTGAAAGTATGTACGAATACAACCGCTGTTTGCGCTATAAGGACAATAAGTACGATATGCTCCACGGTCAGGACGAGACCATTCTTCCGTGTCTGGCTATGGGTGGAGCGCAAGGTGGCATAGGCGGTACAACCAACTATAACGGCCGTTGCCTTGTAGGCATTCAGAAAGCGTGGGAAGAGGGCGATCTCGAAAAGGCCCGCGAGTTGCAGAACTACGCCCAAGATGTTATCGACATTATCTGCCATTTCCGCGGCAACATAGTAGGTGGAAAGCGCATCATGAAGCTCATCGGCTTGGATCTTGGTAAGAACCGCACACCTTTCCAAAATGTTACGGACGAGGAAGAACTGCAATTGAAGAAAGAACTTGAGGCTATCAATTTCTTTGAGCATTGTAATAAATAATTAGAAAGTCCCCTTCATCTTCCCCATAAGGGGACTTCCTGTTTTAGGCAGGAAGCCCTCTTTTTCTTTTATCATCATTATGAAACGATACCGATTACTTATCCTCCTCCTTATTCTGCCGTTGACCATGCTGGCTCAACAGAAGGAAGAAAAGCAATTCAACGATGTCCGTTTTGAGGCAGTGCAACCTCTCTTTAATACGCCCACTGAAGGTCTTCGGGCCATTTTGCGGGTGTCAGTGACAAATACCTGCTGGTGGCTGGTGGCTGCAATTTTCCAGAAGTTCCCGCAGCTTCAGGCGGACCTAAGAAATTCTACGATATTATATTGGCCTTGGCTAGTCCTTTGAGTGGAAAACAGTGGGTGAATGTTGGCCGCTTACCTAAGCCATTGGCCTATGGTGTGAGTATCTCCACGCCCGAAGGTGTGGTTTGCATCGGTGGCACACAGGACGGAAAAGTTAGTGAGAAAAGTGTCTTTCTGCTTCAGATGCAGAAGGGGAAACTTTCCATAAAGACTTTGCCCCCTCTGCCTATCGGTATCGACCAAATGGCGGGCGCATTCGGCGATGGGTATATCTATGTGGCTGGCGGTCAAACGAATGGTCGTCCTTCCAATAAAGCTTTCCGTCTTTCGATGAGGCATACCAGTCAGGGCTGGAAAGAACTGCCCAATCTGCCAGGAGCTGGGCGTGTGCAGTCCTGTGGTGCTGTTCAGAATGGAGCACTTGGTCCTCTTTTCTATGTCTTTGGCGGTTTCGACCCTACTACCAATCTCATTGCCGATAATGGTTTGGTATACAATCCCAAACGCAATACATGGGAAACTACTTCGCCCATCTTGCCCGAGGGAGCAAGCAGTCCGCAAGCCCTTGTTGGTGCACAAGCCGTGGTGAGTGGTAGCGGACACATTCTCTTCTTTGGCGGCGTCAATAGAGAAATCTTCCAACAAGCCATTCAGCGTGGTAAGCAACTGGCGGAGCATCCGAGTGCAACTCTAAAAGAGGCACAAACCCAGTATATGCTGCATCCCGCAGCATGGTATCAGTTCAATGACCATATCTTGGTGTATCAAACCATCACCGATTCCTGGGCACGTGTCTTTCAGAATCCCCGCATCGCGCGAGCTGGAGCAGCCGTTGTGCCTTTCCGCGACGGCAATGGGCAGCAACATTGGATTGTTGTAGACGGCGAATCGAAACCGGGCATACGTAGCGCGGATGTTACTGCCGTTACGATGACCTATACAGCCCGTTTTGGTTGGTTCAACTGGGCCGTACTCATCGCTTATCTTATAGCGATGATCGCTTTGGGCTTCTATTTCATGCGTCGCCAAAAGGGTGGCGAGGACTTCTTCAAGGGCGGTGGCCGCATCCCTTGGTGGGCAGCAGGTATCAGTATCTTTGCCACCATGCTCTCAGCTATCACCTATATGAGTATCCCAGCCAAGGCCTACGCCACAGATTGGACCTACTATCCGATGCAGATTTGTATTCTGCTCATCAGTTTCCCCGTTATCAAGTATTTCCTCCCATTCTTCCGTCGGCTTAATGTGACGACTGCTTACGAGTATCTGGAGCGCCGCTTCAACTATACGACACGCCTCTTGGCTAGTCTCTTGTTCATCGTCTTTATGGTGGCTCGCACAGCATTGGTTTTGTTCTTGCCGAGCTTGGCTATGACAGCCGTTACTGGTATCAACATCTACATTTGCATTGTCCTCATGGCCGCTATCACTATTGTGTATTGCACGATGGGCGGTGTGGAAGCCGTTGTGTGGGGCGATGTGATTCAAGGCATTATCCTTGTAGGTGGCGCATTCTTGGCCGCAGGCTATCTCATTGTGAACACGGGACAAGGGGCAGATGATTTCTTCCGCTTGGCTTGGGACAATGATAAGTTCCGCCTTTTCGATTGGTCTTTTGACTATCGCAACGCTTGCTTCTGGGTGGTTATCTTAGGCGGTTTGGCCAACAATCTGATTTCTTATACCAGCGATCAAACCGTTATCCAGCGCTATCTCACAACGAAGGACGAGCGCAGTGCAGCCCGCGGCATCTTGACAAACGGTTTGATGAGTGTGTTTGTCACTATCGCTTTCTTCACCATCGGTACAGGCCTCTACACATTCTTTAAGACCCACCCAGCAGCCATGGACATGACGATGGCTAAGACTGACGCTATCTTCCCGTTCTTTATGATGAGCCAGTTGCCCGCTGGTCTTGCCGGATTGCTCATTGCAGCTGTTTTTGCAGCCACAATGAGCACGATAGCCTCCAATATCAACTCCGTGTCAACGGCTTCACTATCGACCTCTACAAGAAACTCTATCCCTCGCTCAGTTCCTCGACTACGTTGCGTGTGGCTCGTGTGGCTGGCGTGGTCACAGGGGGTGTGGGTATGCTCATCGCCATTTTGATGGCTACGGTAAATATTCAATCGCTGCTCGACTACTTCAACACCATCCTTGGCCTGCTAAGCGGTGGCATTGGAGGCCTTTTCCTCATGGGCATCTTCTTCCCGCGCATCGGTGCTCGCGCCGCGCTCATCGGTTTCTTGTGCGGAACGGCTGCCGTGTTCTACATGAATTTCCTCACCTCTCTCAATTTCTTGCTCTTCGGCTTTGTGTCGATGGGAGTTTCAGTGTTGGTGGCTTATATCCTAAGTTTCCTCTTTCCCGAAGCCAATACGCTGACGGGCTTGACTTGGAAAACATTAGATAAATCAGTAAAATCTTAAATATTTCTTATGATGAAAAAAGTTTTCTTTACTTTGTTCGCCCTCTTGTCCCTGACCACTTATGCGCAAGAGGCAACCGCAGATTCAACCGTGGATGTTGTGGCTTATTTTGCTAAGAACGACAGTGTTAAATACACTTATGTTCATAACGAGTTTCGTGTGAATGAAAAGAATGATACTGTCAATACGGTACACTATTGGCGCGATTTCCAATTGGTGGTGACCGACTCTACAAAGAATGGGTACACGCTGGAATATACCTTGCTTGATTTTAACAAGCCCGACTCCTCTTCGGTCGATTTTAAGGCACAGTTGCAGGCTTTCATATTTGAAAAACTGAAAGGCTTGAAGCTCAATTTCAAACTGAATGAGTTTGGCGAAGTGCAGAAGCTTGAAAACTGGAAGGATGTGGCTCAACGCTGCAAGGACTTGCCTCAAAAAGTGGGCTCTATGCTCTTTGAGAAGCATCCCGAAGTGGCTAAGCTGCTAAATAAGAAAGCTATCGAAAGTCTTTTGAAGACTGCCGTGAGCGACGAGGAATCGGTGCGCGGATTTCTTCCAGAAATGGAATCTCTTTTCAAATCATGGTAGTTCCTTTAGCTTTGGAAAGCGACAAGTGCCTCGTGATGCAGAAAAGATGGAAGGATTTAGTTCTGAGGCTACAGTCACGGCCGACACTATTGCTGCGGACGAAGATGATGAGTTTGGTGGCTATTTTGTTCTCTATGAAGGAACGGCCACTATGCCAGGTGAGGGACTTGCTTCACTTATTACAGATATAGCTTCTACTGTTGGTACTGAAAAGTTGTCTGATCAAGCGGATAAAGCCTCTAACCAACTTGACATTAAGAATATGCGTCTTTCCGAGCAGAACTATTTCGAGTATTTCTGGAAGGGGTGGCCCAAAGAGGTCGAGATAGATAAAGATGTACTTATTCAGCCTAAAGGCCAAAAACAATATCGTCCAGCCAAGTTGGTTCAAGAAAAAATCACGTGGGCGGAAGCTAATATATAATACAGTATAAAAGTTCGTTGCTGCTCCCTTTATAGCCAAAAGGAAAAGGGCTTCTCTTGTGGAAACGATAAGGCGGACTTTCAAACAAATTTAGATATGACAAATTTCAAAGCATTGGCGGAGCAGTATAAGAGTGAACTGCTCGATAAGGTCGTTCCTTTTTGGCTCGACAAGTCACAAGACCATGAGTTTGGCGGTTATTTCACTTGTCTCGACCGCGACGGTTCTGTCTATGATACAGACAAGTTCATCTGGCTGCAAGGCCGCGAGGTGTGGATGTTTGCGAAACTCTATAACGAAGTAGAACATAAGCAAGAATGGTTGGACTGCGCTGTTCAGGGGGCAGAATTTCTGAAGAAATATGGCCATGACGGCCAGCTGAACTGGTATTTCGCCCTCGACCGTGAGGGGCAGCCGCTCGTAGAGCCTTACAACATTTTCTCCTACACCTTTGCTGTCATCGCTTTTGGTCAGTTGGCCATCGCAACGGGCAATAAAGAGTATGAGGAGATTGCGCGCAAAACTTTCGACATCGTCCTCTCACGCGTGGACAATCCAAAGGCTCGCTGGAACAAGGCCGCTCCTGGATCCCGCAGCTTAAAGACGTTCGACCTCCCCATGATCCTTTGTAATGTTGCACTGGAGATTGAACCTTTGTTGGAACCTGATTTCCTGCGCCAGACCATTGACACCTGCCTTCACGAAGTGCTCGATGTTTTCTATCGTCCCGAACTCGGCTTGGTGGTTGAGGCTTTGGGAAAGGATGGAGAACTTGTTGATAGTTTCGATGGGCGCAAACTCAATCCCGGTCATGCCATCGAATCAACGTGGTTTATTATGGACTTAGGGAAGCGTCTGAACCGCCCCGATCTCATAGAAAAAGCCGTCGAAATCAGTCTTGCCGAAGTGGAATATGGTTGGGACGAGCAGTACGGTGGTATCTTCTATTTTATGGATCGTTTGGGCAAACCGCGCCATGAGTTGGAGTTCGACCAAAAACTATGGTGGGTACATATCGAAACGCTCATCTCTATGCTCAAAGGTTATCAGCTCACGGGCAACCCTAAGTGTCTCGAATGGTTCGAGCGCGTGCACGACTACACATGGAAGCATTTTGCCGACCCTGACTATCCTGAATGGTATGGCTATCTGAATCGCCGTGGCGAAGTCCTGCTGCCGCTCAAGGGCGGTAAGTGGAAAGGCTGCTTCCACGTTCCCCGTGGTCTCTTCAACTGCTGGAAGATGCTGGAAGAACTGAGTAATCGCGAACAGAAATAATAAAGCGAAAAGTCCCTCCATCGCCTCCACACTTCAGAGTTGCTTCGTTGCCATTTTTTAGGACACGCTGCGCATTTCTCCGAATGGGGCAGGTGGAGGGATTTTCGGAATCCCTATCTTTTCTTTTATCATTATGATTTTATCCACTGTATCCGATGCAGAACGCTACTACGCATTGCATCCGCTACTGAAAAACTCTTCGACTATGTGCGCTTACACGATCTCTCAAAGGTGGAGACGGGGCGTATCGAATTGCAAGGTAGCGACCTCTTCATAAATGTTAGCGATGCCACACTCAAGACGCGCGAAGAGCAGAAGCTGGAAGTGCATCGGGCTTATATGGACGTCCATTTCCCTCTAAGCGGTGTGGAAGAAATTGGTATCAGTCCACTCAGTACACTCGGGCAGAGCGACGCGCCTTTCAATGAGGCAGAAGACTTTGCTCTCTATTCAGCTCCGGCAGAAACCTACTTCCAGGTGCAACCTGGCGAGTTCTGCCTCGTTTATCCAGAAGATGCTCATGCGCCCATCATTGGGCAAGGCCAACTTCGCAAACTGATTGCTAAGGTGCGTCTCTAATATCCATCTTCCCAATTATCCGAAAGACCGCAGCGACTCGTGCTTCTGCGGTCTTTCTGTGTTTAAGAGATAATAGAGCATCCTGAGCTCACTCCCATGGAGTTGTCCGTCCTTTTATTGGAAGAGAGTCAGATATTCGTTTCTGAGTCAAGCTTTTATCGTATTCTGCATGAAAGAGGTTTATTGGAACGTATGGAGCATGATTTCGTCCTTGCAGCCGATGAGTTCCATCATAAGACTAAATTCGCTAATGAGATGTGGCAGACCGATTTTTACCTATTTACCCCAATTCGGGATAAGCAATACTTCTTTTTCCTCAAAAAAAGTTTCAATAAAAGCCGAAAAAGAGGATTGTTTTTTGTATATTTACTGTTGAAAATCAATCATATAACAAAATAACAATCCTCATGAAACTTGTCAGCAAAGTTACGGAAATCTATTGTATTGCAGATGATTTCTGCAAAGAATATCATTTAGAATTGAACAAAACCTCTCTTTCGCTCTCAAATCCCTCTGCCAATAGTCCAAAACATCGCAAGAGAAAAGGACGAATGAGTGATGCTGAAATGATCACAATTCTCATATTGTTTCACAGCAATACATTTCGGAATTTCAAACATTTCTATCTCTTTTATGTTTGTCGAGAACTAAAAAAAGAGTTTCCCAATCTACTCTCATATACACGCTTTGTTGAGCGTATGCCTCGTGTTGCAATACCCTATTGCTCTTTCTCAAACTGGGATTAATGGGCGAATGTACCGGAATAGCCTTTATCGATTCTACACGTATTCCAGTGTGCGAAAATAAGAGACAATCCCGTAATCGCGTATTCAAAGGGTACGCCCAGAAGGGGAAAAGTACGATGGGATGGTACTATGGATTCAAACTTCATCTTTTGTGTAATGAACGAGGAGAACTACTCAATTTTGCTCTAACCAGAGCCAATGTAGACGACCGTAACCAAAAAGTATTCAACGATTTAACGAAGGATTTATTTGGAAAATTATATGCCGATAAAGGTTATATTTCTCAATCACTGTTTGCTTCACTCTTTGATAGAGGTGTGCACATCGTAACAGGAATACGAACTAATATGAAGAACAGATTAATGGATGTGCATGATAAAATCATGCTTCGCAAGAGAAGTATCATAGAGACTATCAATGATATGTTGAAGAACGTTGCACAGATAGTTCACACGCGCCATAGAAGTATCTCTAATTTCATCGTTAACCTTTTAGCTGGCATTGCTGCGTATGCTTTCTACGACACCAAACCTTCCATCAATATGGAGTTTGAGAGGGATGCAAAGCAGGGTGTAAACAGCTCACTTTATTCTAACCTATAATTTGCGTGAAACAATTATACTTCGGTTTTAGGGCAAGGCCGAAAGGATGCGTGTGCGGTTTAAGAAACTCATGAAAGAGCGTTTCTTAAACCGAATTTGGGTTATTTCAAAGTCAAGGATTGGGGCTGGTATTATCTCTCTACGGTAATTGATGACTACAGCAGGTATATTATCCATTGGGAGTTATGTTCGAGTATGACTTCTGAAGATGTATCCAGAACTATAGATAAAGCGATAGAAAAGGCAGGAGTTGCACTTCAGAATCCTCCTTGCCTGTTATCAGATAATGGACCATGCTATATTCTTCCTCTCTCAAACAATATCTCTGTAAGGAATATAATATCAAGCATATCCATGGCAAACCATTCCATCCGCAGACGCAAGGAAAGATAGAACGATATCATCGATCAATGAAGAATGTGATAAAACTAAATCATCATTTCTGTCCCTCTGAATTAGAAAAGGCCATTGATGGGTGGGTGAAATATTATAATGAGAGCAGATTTCATGAATCGTTGGATAATCTTACACCAAGAGAGGTATATTTAGGCCAAGGGGAGAAAATTAAAAGGATAAGAGAAACAATAAAGCAAAATTCAATCAACAAAAGAATTTCTGAGAATAAAAGAATGATATTACAGCATAAATAACTACATTCTCAGTTGTGCACTTTTGTTTGACAACGTACAAAAATGTTTGCCTCTAAAAAATATAGTGATTGCGAATAAATCATTCCAAAAAATCATTTGCTTTTATGCCTGATGAGCCTTATTCTCCGAGACTTCTATATAGGTCTACGACACAGGAAAGCTGCTGTTGGCGTGTTTCAAGCAGTTCCATTTGGGCATCAAGTGCATCGCGTTCGGCCTCAAGTACATCGAGATAAGTAGCTCGTCCGTTCATATAAAGTTGACGAGATACCTCAACCGAGTGTTCCAAAGTCTTCACTTCTTCCTCTTTTAACGCATAATAGGCGGCGAGATTCTTGTTCTTTGACAGTAGCGTACATACCTCTGAATAAGCTGTAAGCAGTGTTTTGTCATATTCATATAAGGCTTGTAGCTGTGCGGCATCAGCCTGTTGGAAGTTAGCTTCGATAGCTTTTCGATTGATAAGAGGTGCAGTTAATCCTCCCACAACACTGTAAGCGAGCGACTTTGGCATACGCGTTAGGTAGGTGGGATTAAAGGCTTCAAGTCCTAAAGTGGCACTAATGTTTACCGAAGGCAAGAAGGCTTTGCGCGCCGTTTCTATGTCCCAATGAGCTGCAGCGAGTTCATGTTCAGCCTGACGGATATCGGGTCGGTGGCTCAAAAGATTGGAAGGAAGTCCTGTAACGATTGTTTTCACGTCTTCATTCAACAACTGTTTGGCGTCTCGTTGAATAGGTGTTGGGTAACGACCGAGCAGTAAGTTGAGTGCATTTTCACATTCGGTAATCTCTTGTTTCAATGTAAACTCCTGCGAACGCGCCTTTGCAAGTTCTGCTTTGAACTTCTCAACAGCCAGTTCTGTGTCGCTATCGGCCTCCTTTTGTATCTCTGCTATCTTTTCCGCCTGACGCTGAAGATCGATGTATTTGCGTATAAGTGCGAGCTTGTTATCTAAGGCCAACAAGGTATAATAATAGCTTGCGACTTGTGAAATCAATGAAGCGCGTACGGCATTCTGGCCTTCTAAGGTTGCCAAATAACGCTCGACAGCCGCTTTTTTGCTTGACTTCAACTTGCCAAAGAGGTCGAGTTCCCAGTCAAAGGCAAAGCCAGGGTGATAGTTCATGAGTGGATCGGGGATGAGTTTTCCTGGAGTCATCTCGGTGGAAGCATTGCCGGCACCCTCACTTGTGTATCGTCCGGCCTTGCTAACTCCTACTTCTGCCCCCACGGAAAGCGATGGGAGCATGGCTCCTTTGGCTGCAATCATTCCGCTTTTTGCTACAGCTATCTGCTGCAATGTTATCTTTAAGTCTTGATTATTGACTAAAGCGGAGTCGATAAGTACCTTGAGTTGTGGGTCGGTGAAAAACATTTTCCATGACGTAGGCGTAGTCTTCGCCGTCAGCGTATCACCATTATATTGCGTGGGTAGCTGCAAACGTGTGCGGCTATTGACTTGCGTCGCTTGGGGAGTCTTGCAAGATGACACTCCGATGGCAAGCAGAATAAGAAGGAAATATTATTTCTTTTCATCATTTTCAAGTTTATATCGTTTGTCTTTCTCCTCAGTCAATGGCTTGTTTCGTTGGTAACGAACCATCTTTACATGGTCGGCCATGCGCCCAAAGATATAATACAATCCTGGAACAAGAATGAGTCCGAAGCATGTTCCAAATAGCATTCCACCCGCAGCTGCCGTGCCAATGGTTCGGTTTCCAATAGCCCCTGCACCATGAGCAAATACTAATGGCAGCAAGCCGGCTATGAAAGCGAACGATGTCATGAGTATAGGACGGAAGCGAGCTGCCGCACCTTCGATGGCCGCTACACGTATACTCTTGCCTAAGTTGTGGCGTTGCACGGCATATTCAACCATTAACACGGCATTCTTTCCAAGCAAACCAATCAGCATGACCATAGCAACTTGGGCGTAGATGTTGTTTTCCAATCCCGTGAGTTTTAGGAAAATAAATGTTCCACAGATGCCCGCGGGTAGACAAGTAATAATAGGAAGTGGCAAAAGGAAGTTCTCATATTGTGCTGAAAGGATGAGATAGACGAACGTTAAACATACAATAAAGATGATCAACGCTTGGTTTCCTTGGTCTACTTCATCTTTAGTGATGCCAGCAAAGTCGTAATCATAGCCGTGAGGTAGCGTCGAAGTAGCCACCTCTTCGATAGCTTTGATGGCCTGACCACTACTGTATCCAGCTGCTGCCGAGCCTGTAACTTCGGCAGAATTATATAGATTATGTCGCGTCATCTCACTCATTCCATATACCTTTTCCATGTGTAAGAAGTCGGCATAAGGCACCATTTCACCTTGGTTGTTCTTTACATTTAACTGCATCAAGTCTTGTGGAAAAGCACGATATTTTGGGTCGGCTTGCACGATGACTTTATAGGGCTTACCAAATCGAACGAAGCCCGTTTCGTAGTCAGAACCAATCAATGTGGAGAGATTATCCATGGCTGTACCAAGTGTAATGCCTTTTTGTGCGGCAATATCATTATCTACTCGGAGCATGTATTGAGGGAAACTGGCCGAGTAAAAGGTAAAGGCTGAGCCTATTTCTGGACGCTTATTAAGAGCTGAAACGAAGCTTTTACTGACCTTTTCCATAGCATGATAGTCGTTACTTCCAGTCTTATCGAGGAGTCGAAGCTCGAAACCTGACGCCGCACCATAGCCTGGAATAGAAGGTGGTTCGAAGAATTCTATGTTGGCATCTGTTATCTGTTGGCACTTATTTTCAAGGTCATTGATAATCTCTTTTGCCGTCCGACTGCGTTCCTTCCAAGGCTTAAGATTAATCAAACACGAACCCGAGTTGGCACTGGTTCCTTCAGAAAGGATCTCATATCCAGCCAAAGAAGACACACTTTCTACGCCATCTTCCTCTGCAATTATACTCGCAAGTTGATGTGCAACCTTATTCGTTCGCTCAATAGTAGCACCAGGTGGTGTCTCAATTACAGCGTAAATCATGCCCTGATCTTCTTGAGGAATGAAACCCGAAGGTAACGAATTGTTGATAAAGAAGGCTCCAATGCAGAATAAAAGTAATAGCGGAAGCGTGATAATCTTCCTCGAAACAGTGTGTTGAAGCACGTTGCGATAGCCACCGATTCCTTTGTCAAAACCCGTATTAAACTTATCAAGTACACGATTAAGCCACGTCTTTTTGATGTGGTTATCACGCTCTCGGGTCAATATTAGTGCACAAAGCGAGGGCGTAAGTGTTAGGGCTGTGAAGCCCGAAAGCACGATTCCAGATGCTATTGTGATTGAAAACTGCCGATAAAACATGCCTTCTGGCCCACCCATAAAGGCTACAGGAATGAACACTGATGCCATAACCAATGTCACGGCTACTATGGCTCCACTGATTTCTTTCATTGCCTTTTGCGTGGCTTCCAAAGGTTCTAAGCCTTCTTGGGCTATCTTCACATTGACCGCTTCGATTACCACAATGGCATCATCGACCACGATTCCAATCGCCATTACTAAGGCAAAGAGCGATATCATATTAAGCGTTATACCGAAAGCATTCATGATTGCGAAGCTACCTATTAACGAAACAGGGACTGCAAGGCATGGAATGAGGGCAGAACGCCAGTCTCCAAGGAACAAGAATACAACAAAACCAACGAGTATAAAGGCTTCAAACAGCGTGTGGATTACCTTTTCTATAGAGGCATCAAGGAATCTACTGATGTCGTAACTCAACTCATAATGCATGCCCTTTGGCATGTCTTTTTGAAGATGAGCCATAGTTTTCTTCACGTTCTGGATAACTTGTCGTGCGTTCGATCCATAGGCTTGTTTCAGTGTTATGGCTGCGGATGGGTGACCATTCAACGTAGAATATATGTCATAAACCTCACTCCCAAGGCTCACATCTGCTACATCTTTGAGTCTGATAAATTGCCCATCAGGAGTTGATTTCACGACAATATTGCTGTATTCTTCAGGCGTTGTATAGCGTCCCGAATACTTCAACACATACTCAAAGCTTTGTGCATGCTTGCCCGAACTTTCCCCAAGCTTGCCTGGAGAGGCTTCAATACTCTGCTGTTGTAAGGCATCTGTAATATCGGTTGCAGACAAACCATAGGCTGTAAGCTTATCAGGCTTGAGCCAAACACGCATGGCAAAGCTCCTCGTTCCAAGGATATCAAGATCTCCAACGCCATCAACGCGGGCGAGTTCTGGTGAGATATTGATGTCTGCATAATTGAAAAGGAAGTTCTGATCGACTTTAGGATCATCGCTATATAGGTTGATATACATGAGGATATTAGGCTCCTCACGAGATATTTTCACACCTTCGCGCACAACTGCTGGCGGTAGCTTGTTGGTCGCTGCCGACACTCGGTTTTGCACATTGATAGCATCGACGTTGGGATCTGTACCAAGTTTGAAGACAATGTTTATCTCTCCTTCGCCGTCATTGCCTGCATCCGACTCGATATACTTCATTCCCGGCACACCATTCAGTGCCTGTTCAAGAGGAATAAGCACTGACTTAATCATCAGTTCATTGTTGGCTCCCGGATAATCGGCTACCACATTAACCTTTGGAGGGGATATAGAAGGGAACTGAGTAATGGGTAAATTGAACAGCGAAAGAATGCCAATGAAGACGATTACCAATGAAACAACGATGGCAAGTACTGGTCTTCGAATAAACTTTTGAAACATATAGACTGTTTATTAGCGTCTTTTTTCTTCTTATAAATGGTTGTTCTCATCATGAAATAATACGGTGTGAGAACCTTTTTCTGTTGTAAAGTGTGATGAAAGCCACCTGAAAGCCTTAGTCGGCATTCAGTTGAACACGCTTCATGGCTTCACTTGGTGTGTAATAACGCGTCTTTACGTGTTGACCATCATGCACTTTCTGCACTCCACTCAATAGAATCTTGTCGTTGGCAGTCACTCCTTCGGCGATAATAAACACCTCTGGTTGTTCAAAAGCCACTTTAATCTCACGTGAATGTGCATAGCCTGCGCCATCAACAACAAACACATAACGGCGGTCTTCCTCTTCATACGTGGCCTGTTGTGGGATTACCAACACATTGTGTAAAGGCATATTGATGCGCACTGTGCCTGTTTCACCATTGCGAAGCAAGCCTTTCGGATTGGCAAAGCGGGCACGAAGAGCAATGTTTCCAGAGCTACTGTCAAACTCACCAGCTATATTTTGGATGTAGCCTTTAGCTGAAAAGGCACTGCCATTGGCAAGAATCAGCATCAAAGGAAGTTTGTTTCGTTCGGCAGAATGTTGCTGATAGTCTATATATTCGGGTTCAGAGATGTTGAAATATACGTTGAGTGACGAGTTGTCGGATAGTGTAGTGAGCAAGTCACCACCCTGCACTAAGCTTCCAATCTTTTTCGGAAGACTTCCTATAACGCCTGTAAAGGGGGCGCTGATTAAGCATAACCGTGCTTGAATCTGTGCCAATTTATAATCTGCCAAGGCTGCATTGAGCTTCGCTTTAGCCATCTTTTGTGCATTGGGCGAAATAATTTGTCCCCTCGTTAGCGTTGTTGTGTTTTGCAGTTCAATGCGTGCTTGTTCGGCTTCTGCCTTTGCCCGCGCCACATTCTGTTGCGCTCCAACAATCGAAATGCGGAAAAGAGGCTGGCCGGCTCGCACCTGTTGCCCTTCAGTGACATAGACTTGCTGCAGAATTCCCTCCTGCTGTGCACGTACTTCTATGTTTTTTCGCGATTCAATATTGGCCACATAGTCCTTTGAAACTTGTGTATTGGTTACCCAAGGAGACGTTACTGCGTAGACCATTTGGTCGCTGTTTTCCTTGTTTGCGGCATCCTGTGACTACAATCAACGTGATGATAGCCATCAACAGCATCTCTTTCTTCATACCTAACTAATGGGTTATCCGATTATCTCATTACTAATGATTCAAGAATTAGATACAAATTTATAGATTTTTTTAGGTAGGTTGCTGTAAATCTATCATTAAAAAAAGATTTAATAGATAGGAATTAATTGCTTCTTTAACTTATTTTTTTCATATACTGAGACCTCTGCAAAACCTTCATTTATAGAAAAAAATTTCCATTTAGTTGTGTTTAGAAGCATATTCCAAGGTATATATTACCCCAATTCGGGATAAGCAGTTCTTCTTTTTCCTCAAAAAAAGTTTCAATAAAAAGCCTAAAAAGAGAATTGTTTTTTTTGTATATTTACTGTTGATTATCAATCATATAACAAAAGAACAATCCTCATGAAACTTGTCAGCAAAGTTACGGAAATCTATTGTATTGCAGATGATTTTTGCAAAGAATATCATTTAGAATTAAACAAAACCTCTCTTTCTCTCTCAAATCCCTCTGCCGATAGTCCAAAACACCGCAAGAGAAAAGGGCGAATAAGTGATGCTGAAATGATCACAATTCTTATTTTGTTCCACAGCAATGCATTTCTGAATTTCAAACATTTCTATCTCTTTTATGTTTGCCGAGAACTAAAAAAAGAGTTTCCCAATCTACTCTCTTATACACGCTTTGTTGAGCGTATACCTCGTGTTGCAATACCCCTATTGCTCTTTCTCAAACTGGGATTAATGGGAGAGTGTACAGGAATAACCTTTATCGATTCTACACGTATTCCTGTGTGTGAAAATAAGCGACAATCCCGTAATCGCGTATTCAAAGGGTACGCTCAAAAAGGGGAAAAGTACTATGGGATGGTACTATGGATTCAAACTTCATCTTTTGTGTAATGAACGAGGAGAACTACTCAATTTTGCTCTAACCCGAGCCAATGTAGACGACCGTAACCCAAAAATATTCAACGATTTAACGAAGGATTTATTTGGAAAATTATATGCTGATAAAGGTTATATTTCTCAATCACTGTTTGCTTCACTCTTTGATAGAGGTGTGCACATCGTAACAGGAATACGGACTAATATGAAGAACAGATTAATGGATGTGCATGATAAAATCATGCTTCGCAAGAAAAGTATCATAGAGACTATCAATGATATGTTGAAGAACGTGGCACAGATAGTTCACACACGCCATAGAAGTATCTCTAATTTCATCGTTAACCTTTTAGCTGGCATTGCTGCGTATGCTTTCTACAACACCAAACCTTCCATCAATATGGAGTTTGAGAGGGAAGAAAAGCAAGGTGTAAAACAGCTCACTTTATTCTAACCTATAATTTGCGTGAAACAATTATACTTCGGTTTTAGGGCAAGACCGAAAGGATGCGTGTGCGGTTTAAGAAACTCATGAAAGGGAATTTCTTAAACCGAATTGGGGTATTTATAAAAACGTGGGCGGCTCTGTTCCTTGTCCATGCGAACGTATGCGTTGAAAGGTTGTCCCTGCTTATCCACCATATTCTTTAAATACAGTGTGCGACCGCTATCCAAGGCTTCACGCTGTTTGTCGGAAAGTTCCAGCCCACAGAGCATGTGGGGCACGCCTTGCTGTTGTTTATGTTGTTGCCGCTCTTCAAGCTCCAAAAGGTACGGCAATCGTCAAGAGATTGCTCTTCTGCCAATTGAGCATCTTTTCCAATTCTCCACACTGTTCCAATCTTTCACGGGAAAGACCGAGATCGTCGAGTTGCTTCCAATCAATCTTCGACTCATCGATGGCAGTAGCATTCTTCTTGATCTTTGATTTTTTCGTCCATCTTACAATGTATTTAATGACACCAATAGCGGTGTATGGGCAAAGGTAAATCAAAGAAACTGTGCATGTTAGCAGTTGGAAATAACTGCGTACTTGTGGCGTTGATATGGATGAAAGTGGCAAAAAGAGAGGTATGGATCAAACTCCATACCTCCATATTTTTCATTGATTAGGTTATTGCATAGACAGCAATTTGTAGTACATTCCGTTTTTTGCTGCAAGTTCTGCATGCGTCCCGTCCTCTACAAGGTGTCCCTTGTCCATCACAATAATTTGATTAGCATTACGGATGGTTTGCAAATGATGGGCAATGACCAAGACTGTGCGATTTTGGATAAGGGAAGACATTGCCTGTTGTATCTTATATTCATTGACAGGGTCAACATTGCTTGTTATCTCGTCCAAAAGAATGATGGGAGCATCTTTGAGGAACGCACGGGCGATTGAAAGCCTTTGTTTCTGACCTCCGGATAATCCCAAACCGTTTTCTCCGATTTTTGTTTCATAACCTTCTGGCAGATTGATGATAAAGTCGTGTATCATCGCCCTACGTGCTGCTTCTTCGATTTCTTCCTGCGTAGCATGTTGATTGCCTACTTTGATATTATTGGCAATGGTATCTGAAAAGAGAATAACATTCTGCATCACCACACTGATTTTACCGAGTAAATAATCATAGTCCATTTCTCGAATGTCTAAACCACCGATACGGATACTGCCGGTCTGCGGTTCCCAGAAACGGAGTAACAGGTTGGTAATGGTTGTTTTACCTGAACCTGACGAGCCAACAAGTGCCGTTACTGTTCCTTCGGGAACATGGAACGTGAGATTTTTCATCTCAAAACCTTCCTTCTCATAATGGAAATCCACTTTGTCAAAGGAAAGATTGAAATGGGTTGCTGTTTTCGGCTGTTCAGGATTGGTGATAACAGGAGCATTCAATAAATGGGAAATGCGTCCGTAACTATCTTTTACCTTGATATAATTCAACCAATGATTCTCCATATTGACAAAAGGTTTGTAGAATTCTTTTGAGACGATGATAAACATTAAATAAGCGAAAAGAGAAAGTTCCCCCTGCTGTGTCCACCAAAGACCGATTGTAGCCATCAGAGCGAAAGCCAATTCTATCAGAAAAGTGTATCTGCCCACACTTACAGCTGCCAAACGAGAAATATTCTTACTGCTTTCACCAAATTCACTAACAGAGTGGTCGAGTCTGTCACGGAACATTCCTTTTCCTCCAAATACTTTCAAAACTGGGATGCCCTTGACATATTCAACAAAGAGGCTGACCATATCTGCCAGATTATCCTGTGATTCCTCCTGTGCTTTCATTCCCGAGCGAATACCCCGATACAGAGAAAATAGGGCAATGGGGAGAATGGCTACCATTGTCAATCCCATGCGCCAATCCACACAAAATAGTCCAATACCGAGTATTAGAGCTACAATGAAGTCGGCAGACATCCGTGTCCATAGATGTCCTACTACCATTTCCATATTATCAACGTCTTTGTGAATGATTGTACTTATCTCTCCCAGACGCTCATTGGTATAGAAGCCGAGTGAGAACATTTTCAGTTTCAGTATGATTTTCTCGCGGATACGTTCCACAAGATCAAATCCGGCAAAATGCTTACTCATATCGGCAATGGCATTGGATATGGTTTTCAAGACCAGCAGACTACCGAGTACCCATGCTGCCGAAATGAAAGAGATGCTTTCTCCATGTATATGACGGTCGATAAGAAACAAGACTGTGAGCATTACCGCCGTGCCACAAAGGGCATAAACCACGAAAAACAGTGCGGAGATAATTAGATGCCGAACTCCGCTAGCGGTCAATTCATTCAGTATATTGCGTACCATTCTTATTCCTCCTCTTCTTTTAATTGCCATTTACTTACTTGTTCTTGCGTTTCCGTCATATTGCGGTACAGAGAACAGTCTTTCATCAGTTCTTGGTGTGTTCCTTTTGACACAACCTGCCCTTTGTCCATCACAACAATACGCTCCATATCCTGAATAGTATTGAGACGGTGAGCAATGGTAATGACGGTCTTGTTGCGCTGCAATTCATCAAGAGCTTCTTGGATTAGTTTCTCATTCTCTCCGTCCAATGCGGCAGTGGCTTCATCGAGAATAATTATTGGAGAGTCTTTGAGCAACATTCGAGCAATGGAAATACGCTGTTTTTCTCCGCCAGAGAATTTTATGCCGGCTTCGCCTGCCAGCGTATCATAACCATTCGGCAAGCCCATGATAAAATCATGAATACGAGCACGCTCTGCTGCCATTTCCACTTCCTTTTGTGTGGCGGTAGGTTTTCCTATACGGATATTGTCCCGAATAGTTGTGTTAAAGAGAAAAACCTCCTGCTGTACCATCGAAAAATAATCAGCGATATTACGTTCGGAGAGTTCCGTAATATTCTCTCCTCCCAGTCGGATAGTCCCTGTTTGAGGTTGCCAGAACCCCATCATCAGACTTGCCAATGTGGTTTTTCCCGATCCGGATTCGCCGACGATAGCTGTATGACTTCCTTTCGGAAATTGAAGACATACATCTTTCAGCGCATTGTCTTCCTTGTTTGGATAGGAAAATGTAACATGCTCGAAACAAACATCTGTTTGTGTCGTATTCGTTTTCTTGTCAGCAGTTTCCTTTGTCTGTACCTCTGTAATGGACTGTACTTTTGCCAACGACTGACCATAGACGATTCGGAAATGTTGGAATGTTGCCAACTTAGCAAAAGAGGACGAGAACAATCCACCCAATATCAGGGCAAGAATAAAACGGGCTACAGTTAATTCGCCCGAACTCATCATCCATAGTCCAATAAGGGTCATTACCACGATACCACCTTCCAAGAACATCGTTATCAATGTCATGGGAACGGTAACGCTAAACATGCTCCGCTTTACCCAACGGATGTAGTCGCGCATACCACCAAGTACCCGTTCCGTTCTGTTTTCCTCGTTACTGAAGGCTTTGATTACCGATATGGTAGCCACATATTCCAAAAGGTCTTCCGACATTTTTTGCGTACTTTCCATAAAGTGTTGAAAGCTCTTTCCCCAAAGTGTTTTGACAGCCATTTGCAGAAGAAATGCCACAGGTAAAAGAGAAATGAGCGACAGCCCCAAACGCCAGTCTAACACCATAATGATTACCCAGAGTAAGGCTGGAAAAAGAGTAGCCGAAAGGATTTCGGGTAATCCATGTGCTAAATAAATTTCAATTTGTTCCACATCGTGGTTAATAATATTCACCAAGTCGCCAACTTTCCGTTCTTGAAAGAAACCGAGCGGCAAGCGCTGCAAATGACCTATGATACGCAACCTCAATCGTGTAAGGGCATTGTAAGCCGACCGGTGTGCGCGCCAAATCGAGGTTCCATAGAATACGCCTCGAAGCATTGCAAATAGTATCATTATTCCTCCAATACCCCAAACTATTATGGGAGAGAGTGTGCCATTCATCAGCTTGTCCACTGCCCACACTACCAGCAGTATAGGGAGTGTACCTAAAATAAGGTGCAATATGACCACTGCATTGGAGAGCAGGCTGCGGCTCTCCCGTTCCTCATCAAGAGGTCTGACTTTTTGTTTATCCATATATGTGTCGTTTTGATTTTTCTGCTGCAAAAGTACGGCAACAAGCAGGAATAAAATGCCCCCAATAAGCATTACACTGCCCCAAAACAACAATTTGCTCGCATATAAACACAACAAGGGTATAAGCGTGGATAATAGGGTTATTTATTTGCTCGGCAGGTAAGTACCTTTGCACAGAATCTCACAAACAAATATGATATGTCAATCAGCTCAATAGTCCATTTATACAAAAGAATGCTCCTTGTCGGCTTTCTATCTTTGTGGTCTTTTCCTATGTTTGCACAACTGCAACCAACAGAAATAAAAGTTATTGATGCAGAAAATGGGAACAGTATAGAATTTGCCGCCGTACATTGGAAAGGTTTGAATGCTCCAACGTACACAAATGGTACGACTACAAACAGGAAAGGTATTGCAAAACTAAGTGCATCAAGTAATCAAAAACTTATGCTTATGGTAAGTTATGTCGGTTATCAGACCATTACCGATACGATTACTGCAAATGGGAAGCGTTATACCATAAGGCTACTCCCGGAATCAACAGAGTTAGCAGAAGTAGTGGTCTTCGGAAAAAAACAAAAAGCACAAGTTCTCAGAGAGTCGCTCGAAGCAGTTTCTGTAATAAATGCGAAAAGAACTTCAAAGGCAGATCTATTTCGTTAGAAACCGTTTTGAATAAAAACCATAGGTTTGAAAGTTGGGCAGACCGGCGGTTTGGGAAGCAGTTCGAGAATTATTGTTCATGGATTGGAAGGAAACCGCATTCAAATCTTATGGGACGGAATACCAATGAGTACTTCTGACGGGGCTTTTTCTCTTGATGAAATTCCGATAGACATTATAGAAAGAATAGAAGTCTATAAGAGTATCATACCCGCCCGTTTCGGATGTGATGGATTGGGGGGAGCCGTCAATATCGTTACTAAAGAGTTTAGTACGGATTATTTAGATGTCTCGTATGAATTCGGATCTTACCAAACACACAAAGGAAGTGTCTTCTCTCGCAAGAATTTTCCAAAGAGTGGCATTCTACTCGGTGCGGGAGGTTATTATACATCTGCAAAGAATGACTACTCTTTCAGAGTTCCCGAGAGAGAAAATCTGTTGGTAAGACGTGACCATGACCGTTTTCGTTCGTATATGTTGAAGGGAAAAATTGCTTTCACGAAACTTTGGTTCGATGAGATTAGTACCGAGTTCGGGTATTACAATCGTTTCAATGAAATCCAAGGTATCTTAAAAAACATACAACATGCCGAAAACCAATCTGGAATGTTTATGTTGGAAAACAAACTGATAAAAAGCGGAATGCTGAACGACCGCCTTAATCTTGAGTCCCATTTCTCCCTTTCACATACAACAAACAATTTTGTGGATACGGCACGAGTTAATCACGATTTCGAAGGAAACATATATCCGAGTCCGAATGGGCAGGGAGAAACAGGAGATGTTCCTCACAACTCAAATGACAAAGGCTTGGAAATCAATGAACGTATCAATTTTGATTACAAGTTGTCCACCAATCACAGTTTGAATCTGAACACACTTATTAACTATGCCAGAAGACTACCGAGCGACAACATTGCAAGTCAGCATGCAGGTTTTGTTATCGGAGGATTTCCCAGCAAAAAGACCAGTGTTGTTTCGGGGTTGACTTTGGAGTCAAAACTCTTTGACAAGAAACTGACGAATATGCTCTCTGCAAAGTATTTCCACCTCCATTCCGAGATAGAAGATTTGACTTCATACGAGATGATTGAGGCTCCGAAGAAAAGAACAATACGACCTCACAAATCGGTTGGATAGAGGCAATAAAATACGAGCCCTTCAGAGGTTTTCACTTGAAAGCATCTTACCAGCGGGCAATACGCCTTCCCAATTCACAAGAACTATTCGGTGATGGTATCATCACCTTTCCTGCTGCTGGATTGAGACCAGAGAAAAGCCACAACTTCAATCTGGGGTTCTTAATAGACAAAAATGATGTCCTCGGATTATCACGATTGCAGTTTGAAGTAAACGGCTTTTATATGCAGGTAAGCGATATGATAAAACTGATGAAACAGCATATGGCAGCCGGGTATGTGAACGCAGAAAAGGTACATATTAAAGGTATAGAAACCGAATTAAAACTGGACATATTACCAACGGTCTATGCCTACGGAAATCTGACTTATCAGGATGTGCGCGATGTTTTGAACTATTTACCTGGTACCCAAGCCCCCAATCCGACAAAAGGATTGCGACTGCCGAACATTCCCTATTTGTTCGCCAACTTCGGGGCGGAGTATCACAGCAACCGATTATTCAAGAATTGGTATGTCAAGGCTTTCTGGGACGGAAAATTTACTGAGGAGTTCTTCTACTTCTGGGAGCTTACCGAATTACAGAAACGACGTATACCACGCAGTTTCGTCAATGACATAGGGCTATTGTTGACCTACAAAAGCAAATATTCCGTTGCCTTGGAATGCCATAATATAATGAACAAAGAAGTTTGGGACCAATTCCGCCAACCATTGGCAGGACGGACACTTCACCTCAAATTCAGATATGTCTTCTCAAAAGGAATTTTCTAATTTAACAAATATAAAAAGATGAATACAACAATTTTCAATCGTATAGCTTTTTCTGCTATGCTGGTCGGCTTCATAGGGCTGACATCTTGTAACAAAAATGATGAACCTACGCCTACTCCTCAAGAGGTGCAGCAACATTTCACCTTTGTGCATTATGTGGACAAAAGTGCTTATGTAGGGACATTCAGTGATTTGACTCCTCAAGCGACCGACAATAAGAAAGCATTTGAATTCGGGTTCGGTTGCTACCTCTTTGCTAAGGGTAATACAGTGCTTGTACCCGAAGGGAAATTCGGGGATAAGATACATAAGTTTACAAGAGGTGCCCATGGAGAACTGATAGAAGCAGGTACTATGACATTTGAACAGATGGCTCAACCCGGAGAAATTAACTTCGTTGATGAACAGCGGGCATACGTTGCTTTGCACGGACGTGGAAATTGCGTTAATTAATACTTCAACATTGCAAAAGGAAGATGAAATTGACCTCTCGTCTTATGCGGTTCAAGACAACAATCCTGATCCCGGCTGTAATGTCATCCGTGATGGAAAGATGTATGTTGCCCTCAATCAGCTCAATTCGCCTCATACCTCCGTACCGGGTACTGGAGCAGAGGTAGCTATCATTGATCTCAAGACGAAAAAAAGACTGAAGTTATCAAAGATAACCGCACAAGTGTTGTAGGGATTGTTCCGCCATTCTGACGCATTCATAGACGAGCGGGGTGACATCTACTTTTACAGTGCGGGTAACAACTTCAATGTTGCCGATAAGGAAGGTTTCCTGCGTATCCGCAAAGGAAGCGACAAATGGGATAACGATTATCTGTTCAACCTATCGAAGACAACCATAAAAGGAATAGGCAAAACAGGGCAGTATATGATTAAGTCTTTCTATGCAGGTAATGGTATTGTGTATAGTTGCGTGAAAGTAACGGATACAGAATTTGGAATACTCAAGAAAGACTTCCAACCTGTGAAAAATCGACATTTGGAACAAAAACCATCGAAAAAAACTTGATTTGCCAATGACCGACAGCAATGGCTCTTTTTGCTATAACTCGCTACAAGGACTTCATCGTCTTTGGAATGATATGTAACAATGGTACGGGGTATTACACCTACAATACCAAGACAGGCGAATGCTCGCAAAACCCAATTGTTACTGCCATAGGAGTTCCTTCAAGTTTAGTCGCATTTGAGTAAACTCTCATTAAAAACATTTCTCATGGAGCTATTGGTTCTTTTTTTGAGAGCAATACGGATAAAAACTTGCAATAATTCAAGTTTTTATCCGTATTTGTTTGTAAATTTGCAAAAAGACATGATAAAATGACCATAGAATTTTGTGCAATCAATAAGCCTGAAGATTGGATGGAGATGGTTGCCAAACAATTTGGCACATCAGTAATAAATGATGGATTTACCATTCCTTCTTCTATTGGTAGTGGATTCTTCAAACAATATTATCCTCTGCCATGGCTAACATTGACTTATATCAGTTTCGTCGCATACGAGCCGATAACTATGATACGTCGCTCGGTGGAAAACTCGAAATGGATTCCTGTCATGTTCTATATCAATGAGCATAAACACGAGCAGATAATTGGAACAAGTACAAAAAAACGGTCGGAGTGGACACGCTTGATGGCATTTTCATGCCTTCAAGTAGCATCCCGACTGAGTGGAGTTTTCCTCCAAAGAAACGATACGAAAAATATTACACTGACTTTCAATAAGGATTGGATTGAAAAGATTGATGCAGCACATGAAACCTATATCGGTTGGCTTCTCCAATCGGACAAGGCTTTTTATTTGTTTGAGACCATTACACCTGCAATGCAACAGGTCTTGGATAACATTAAGTCTACAACTGAAATCGACAATCCTTTTTCAACGCTTCATTTGCATGGAAAAAAACTATGGAATTACTGACAATGTTCCTTGAAAAGCTCGAAAAAAACGTTCGGAAGTAAAAATCTCTTGCCAACCTAAACTTGAATGATGTTGAATCAATATTCCGTGTTCGTCGCCAGGTTCTTCAAAGTCTCAGTAATGTACCGAGTATTCCCGAATTGGCGCGTGAAGCCAATATGAGCAGTTCCAAATTACAAAAGTGCTTCAAGCAGGTTATTGGAAAAGCCATCGCAGAATATGCCCTATCCGAAAAGATGGAATGGGCAAAACGACTGCTTTCCACTCGCCTCTACTCGGTGTCAGAAGTAGGCTATAAAGTTGGATATACTAACCTCAGTCATTTCACAGAGGCTTTCTGCAAATATCACAGGATGAAACCTAAGCAATATCTTGATTCATTATAAGTTTTACACAAATATAACTAACCCCAATTCGGGATAAGCAGTTCTTCTTTTTCCTCAAAAAAAGTTTCAATAAAAGCCGGCATAAGTGACAAAAAGAGACCTAAAATGGGTCTCTTTTTCTCTTATATGCCAAAAAGAGACCTGAAACTGCTTGTATCCCCTTTATCTATACGGGGAATGAGCCTTTAAAAAGTCTTGAATGAATACTTTTCTCCTTTCTTTGCTAATCCCCTTATGCAGGTCTAGTTTTGCCTTCAAAGTAGAGTTGAGTGCTTCTAATTCATTATTTGTATTTGGCATATGCAATTCGGGGAAATCATAGAATGTCCATAACCACGGCATATTCCTCTTTAAGCTCATATATGCGCTTCTTGTGTTCTTATGTACATAATGTGTCTTGCCGTCTGTTCCCTTTGCTCTTTCATTTATAAACTCCTTCCATTTCTCATACCATGCAGTTAGAGCTCCGATAAAAGAATCTTTGTCTGTATGGCAAAGTATTTTAGCTATAGCAAGTAACTCTTGTGAGGCTTGCAACTTGGGATGCAATGTAAGCTTCGTCTTTACTGTCATAACCTGGTGGAACTGGCAATGTTGGAATCTGTATTGGTAAAACTCTTGACGAAGCCCTTTTAAGCCATCGCTGACTATGCCTAAAATATTATATCCATGCAACTCAAGATATGAAATACCTTCTTTGTAATCTGCAATTGTTTCTTTCTTGTCAATGAACTTATACCATAGCACACGACCCGATATGTGATCTTTCATTATGACAACACCAAACATTCTGCCCCAGTAAGTAGCATCCATTAAGACTACAACCTTACTAGAAATCAATTTGGGAAGGTTCTCCTTGTATTCTGATGACAGATAGCGGTGAATCGTACGAGTTGATACGCCAAATTCTCTGGCAAGGTCGGATATAGTAAGATTCCCTAAGGAATATGCAGAATTAACATTTTCCTTTTTCAAGCGACGACGTCCTATAAATAGCGTTTACAGTCTTTACAAAACCAACGCTGATAACCATTCTCCTTACCCTTTTTAATGGTGCGATGAGAGCCGCAACGAAAGCAGATTTTTTGTCATCGAAAAGTTTTTGCCCAAAACTATAGTAAATAAAGGGAGTACAAGAGATTTTAGGTCTCTTTTTGTCATATAAGCCTAAAAGCCTAAAAAGAGAATTGTTTTTTTTGTATATTTACTGTTGATTATCAATCATATAACAAAAGAACAATCCTCATGAAACTTGTCATTAAAGTTACGGAAATCTATTGTGTTGCAGATGATTTCTGCAAAGAATATCATTCAGAATTAAACAAAACCTCTCTTTCTCTCTCTCAAATCCCTCTGCCAATAGTCCAAAACATCGCAAGAGAAAAGGGCGAATGAGTGATGCCGAAATGATCACAATTCTTATTTTGTTCCACAGCAATACTTTTCGGAATTTCAAATATTTCTATCTCTTTTATGTTTGCCGAGAACTAAAAAAAGAGTTTCCCGATCTGCTCTCTTATACACGCTTTGTTGAGCGTATACCTCGTGTTGCAATACCCTTATTGCTCTTTCTCAAACTGGGATTAATGGGAGAATGCACAGGGATAACCTTTATCGATTCCACACGTATTCCAGTGTGTGAAAATAAGAGACAATCCCGTAATCGCGTATTCAAAGGGTATGCTCAAAAAGGAAAAAGTACTATGGGATGGTACTATGGATTCAAACTTCATCTTTTGTGTAATGAACGAGGTGAACTACTCAATTTTGCTCTAACCCGAGCCAATGTAGACGACCGTAGCCCAAAAATATTCAACGATTTAACGAAGGATTTATTTGGGAAATTATATGCTGATAAAGGTTATATTTCTCAATCACTGTTTGCTTCACTCTTTGATAGAGGTGTGTACATCGTAACAGGAATACGGACTAATATGAAGAACAGATTAATGGATGTGCATGATAAAATCATGCTTCGCAAGAGAAGTATCATAGAGACTATCAATGATATGTTGAAGAATGTTGCACAGATAGTTCACACACGCCATAGAAGTATCTCTAATTTCATCGTTAACCTTTTAGCTGGTATAGCAGCGTATGCTTTCTACGACACCAAACATTCCATCAATATGGAGTTTGAGAGGGAAGAAAGCAGGGTGTAAAACAGCTCACGTTATTCTAATCTATAATTTGCGTGAAACAATTATACTTCGGTGTTAGGACAAGGCCGAAAGGATGCGTGTGCGGTTTAAGAAACTCATGAAAGAGCGTTTCTTAAACCGGATTGGGGTTAATAAACTTCAGAGCCGAAACAGGACATAACGTTGAGCTTTACACCACGAAGGTCGCTTGCTCGCACGTTGTCATAAATTCGAGAGATGCCCCACGCAAAGCGTTCCTTGCGGTCGGGCTCGAAGAATGGGCAGGGCTGCACACCCTTTATCACGGCAGAGTTCACCATCGTATAGGTTTCATTCCTATTCCCTGCCAGCATCTTGTAGGCAGTGTGGCGCAGGCATTTTCCAGCCTGCTCGCAATGGGTGCTTGAGCAGTGTGCAAAGTCGTAGTCTATCAGTTGTATTCTTGGGTCATAGGGGTAGACGTTTTTATGATATCAGTTTGATTTCAATTTCTTTGCAACCCATACGACCCATGTGTCAATATTATCTTTGAGAGAGGCGGGAAGTGGTAGCGGAATCTTTATATCTGGCTTGATTCCTATTTCTTTTGTTTTACATACTAAAGCGAAGTCTTCGTCAACGCAAACTGGATAATAGCAAGTAATCCCACTATGTGGCAGTTGAAATGGAGTGATGTTACCCGACAGGTTTGCTCCGCTGGTATTGTCTTGTCCATATATTTTTCCACGATGACAATAGTCTTTTATAAAACGAGCTAAGGTTTCTCCAGAACTTGCTGTTCTGCTATCAACGAGAATTGCCGCCTTTTTTAAATGGCTTGCTATGAAAGGCATATCCTCATTATTGTTCTCTTCTGACAATGGTACAAACTGTGCTTTCGATTGGCGGGCTCTCTCTACGATGTTTGTATCACCTTGTTTCATGAGTACTTCCCTGTTCATGGGGGTGTTTCTGAATAAGACTCTCCAAGGTTTCTTTGGTTGATGGTCTGCGAGTATCTCAAGGAAAGGTTCCCAAATGGCATCATTTCCCCCCAGAATTACCTCGAATATCTAAAATTAGATATGGACAATTCATCCTTTTATATGTTTGGGCAACACTATCGACCCATGCGTAAGTTGGACTCTGACCACTGCAAGATGGTATTCTTACCAGATAAGTATCTGCATCAAGCATACACGCAAGGGGTTGAGGGTCATACTCCATCTTCTCATTATATTTGGGATGGACCCTTCGGTCATATTCTTGCCAGAATCGATGTCGGTCAACTATAAAATGCGTATCGAATTGAGAGAAAAACCAAAATACATAGTCACAAGTTGCGGTTTCTATATCTTGACCTTCCAGTAAATGTCGCTTGATCGACTTTTTAAGCCTGGAATATTCCTTACCATACATTTTATGAATATATGGATAAGTAGCAAGATTAGCTTCAGTAAATCTTGTTAGATATTGATAATCTTTTAGATGATGATTGATGCTGTCAGGATGTATTGCAAATGATGTAGAAGTACAACATAAAGCAAAAGAAACAAGGAACAATCTTAAGTTCATAATATTTTGTTGTTCAAACGGATTATATTTTAATAATGTATTTATCAAATAGCTACTTCTTGTTCGACACTTGATCTTGGCTTTTATGAATTTATATATTTTTATTCTATAACTTCCTCTTCTTTTTCATATTCTTGCATCCTTTTATATCTATTTACCCCAATTCGAGATAAGCAGTTTTTCTTTTCCTCAAAAAAAGTTTCAATAAAAAGCCTAAAAAGAGGATTGTTTTTTTGTGTATTTACTGTTGAAAATCAATCATATAACAAAATAACAATCCTCATGAAACTTGTTAGCAAAGTTACGGAAATCTATTGTATTGCAGATGATTTTTGCAAAGAATATCATTCAGAATTGAACAAAACCTCTCTTTCTCTCTCAAACGCCTCTGCCAATAGTCCAAAACATTGCAAGAGAAAAGGGCGAATGAGTGATGCTGAAATGATCACAATTCTTTTTTGTTCCACAGCAATGCATTTCGGAATTTCTATTTCAAAATAAGCCGTTGTAAAGATAAGCGAGAGAAAAGGTTTCTGCTTTGGCTGTTTAGAAACGCCAACGAAGCTGAAGGCTAAGATCGTTCTTTGATGCCGAAGAGATGAGTTGTTCGCCTGCTCCGATAGCGGATTTGTTGAAATAGTGAAGCAAACTATATTTCACGCCTATGTCCCAGTTTTTTGTGAGTTGCCACTGCCCGAGGAGCACTGCCCGCAGACCGTGATAATAGCACGCACCGAAACCACCTGCATGGCGCAGATAGGGTTCGTAAACATAGCAAGCGCTGGCATAATCGTCGGTGAAAAAGACTGCTGCCAATGCGGCTAACTTCAAAGTGGAGGTGGGGCGAAAGCCTGTGCGCAGCGAGAGCATCCAGCCCAGAGTGTTACCAGTGGTCTGTTTACCCGCCAGCGCAATATCAATGGCGGGATGGAGTTCCCAGCGGTCGTTCCGTAGGTTCAGTTGTACGCGTAGTCGGTGGGTTGTGGCGTATTGCAACAGTCCTGCATATTTGGGAATGTTCTGCTGCTTTGTTTTAGTGCGGTAGCGTAGCAAGAGTTGGCTGCCATTTTTCAGTTGCCAGAGCAGTTGCGCCATAGCATCGAAGCCTTGCGATGCCCCCGTAGCGCGGAATGTAGATGTAGGAAAGCGAAAGAAATCAACATAACCTCGAAGTTCCAAACGGCGAAATCCATTGTATTTTCCGCCCAAGAGGAGACCGTGTTCATTGGCCACGTGCGAGCCTTCTTGCAGAGCATCGCCATGGGGCGACACAAAGCGCGGAGCAAAGACGCGGTGCTGCAATGTGAATTGGCAACTGCTGGAGGGAGAATAGACAAACGTATTGGTTGTGGCAAGATGCAGGAGGCGGTCAGCAGCAGCTTCACCACTCAGCGTGATGCGATGGTAGTGGAGGTAGTAGTTTACGGACAATCCGGCAGCATCTTTTCCCCGCATGAAATACTGCGTATAAGCGCGGTATTCCGGATGGAGAAAATGATTGTAGTGAGTATAGAGTCCACTCACACCTATGCGCCATTGTGGGCGGAGATAGAGCAGTTGTCCGCCAGCTGTGAAATTGTCCACATTGCGCCGTCGCGACAATTCGCGCGCAGTACGATGATAGCCATCGTAGAGGAAGAAACGCACCGTGTCGCCTTCCTGTCTGCTGTCTAACTGGTGATAGGAGAGAAAAGCTGTGAGCAGCCAATTACCGTTTCGGATGCCGCCTGCCACGCCGCGAAAGAAACGCGCTTCGCTCATGCTGGAATGATTGTGTAAGACCATAGTTGTTCGGCGCGGCGCATCGAGGAGCGTTGCTTTAGAACCATAGGTGGCACAGCCGAAGAGCAAGCCTTGTCCAATGGTCACGGTGTAGTCGCCCGCCAAGAGTTCGTAGCGATTGTTGGATGAGAGGTAGTGAGCATAGGCCGAAAGGGCATCGTATGGATAATTGCGATAACGGCCGATGGGTTCGCCTGCATCCTTTTCAATGGTTAGGCCGTACTGCACTCGGCGGTGCCAATCGTAGCGATAGCGCAGGTTGTTGTAGAGTCCGCTGCCGAGATATGCGCCGTCCTGCTCACCTCGTCGCCGATAGAGCGGTATGTCAAGGCGTGTTTCCAGTTCGTGTCGGCCGCCAAATAAGCGCACTTTCAATGGGGCTACCTGCTGAGGAAGTGGCCAGGCTTGAAGGAAAAGGCTCAGATAGCACCGATCGGTATAACTGAGGCCGGTGATGAATTGCAGTTCCCCCAGCGTGAGAAATTGGTGGTGGCGATCGCGATAGGCCAGTATGGAGTCGGCCTGTGCTTCATCGAGAAACGGCAAGCGCAAGAGGTCGTCCCGACTGACAGTGTTGAGATTCATCGGGTGAAGATAGAGCTGCTCGAGCTGTTCTTGCAGTTCCTCGCTACTTTGTTCATCGAAATATGTCTCGGCAAAGTCGGTCCAACTGATATAGCGTTCTTGGGCGCAAAGTGTTATGGGAAAAAGAAGAAAAAGGACAAGGGCGGCGTGTTTCATAGGATAGGAAGATTCGGGAGAAAAAGCAAAAGTCCTACTCGCAAGAGTGGGACTTTTGTGTAGAATTTAGAAGCAATTAGAATACTTCGGGCGGCAGTTGCTCGTCAGTATCAGATGGGTGGTTTTGTTCCCAGTCGATAAAGAGCAAGATGAGGTTGTGCAGTCCAAGAGCTTTCATGTCGTTGTGGTAAATAACATCGATACAGAGGTCGAGTAAGTCCTTGGTGTTTTTCTCATTTTGAGCGATGAGTGCGCGCACAGTCATTCGCAGTTTGGTGAGAACATCCTCGGTGACATAGCCGTGAGAGTCGACGAGATCACGAAAGAGATGATATTTCTGAATAGTTTTGAGGTTATCGTCACTAATGTCGAGATGGCGTGAGCCTTTTTCGTTGAGTTGGATAGTGTACATAGTGTTTGTTCTATGGTTTGTTTTTCTGTTTGAGTATGTTTCTGTGCAAAGATAGAAAAATAAATTAGGGTAAAAACTTTTTTTCGATTTTTGTGAAGAAGTATAAAAAATCCCGAACAGGAGTATTGTTCGGGACGAGAAATGCTGTGCCGGGAAGAGTCGTGAGAAGGAAATTCTTTGACATGCGCCCGCTGTGTGTGAACACTTATTTGCTGAGGAGGAAAGTGAGCAAGGCGTTCATGGCTTTGTTGCGGAGATGCGTGCCTTTGATAGAGGTGAAGGGGAAACCCCATCGTGATGGCTGCACGCCGCCGTCCCTTGTAGGCGATTCCGGCCGATTGTTTATCCGCATAGGAGAAGGCACTGAAGGCATCGGAAGAGGTGGGGATGAGGACGTCACTATTCTGTAGGGCATAATGTTCGGCGTTCCAATCGCGATAAATAGGGATTTGAAGATTGAGTCCCTTGATGCTGTCACCGCCATAAGTTTCGATGCCAGCAAACGATACTTTGAGCACATCTTTCAGGAAGTTGCGCTCATCGCCCTGCTGCATGTCGCGCCCTATGTAGGCTCCGCTTACGAGCAGGTTACCTCCGTGGTGTGCGTAAGCCGATATTTTTTTCTGCATAGCCTCATCAAAAGTTTTGTAGTGGCTGAGATTGTAAGGGACATCACGTTGCAATCCTGCGATATAATCAACAAGGTCGTATTTATTCCAGTCCGTTTGGTAAGCCGCTTCGCGAGAAACTGAGGAGAAACTGTACTTGTGCGCGGCAGCAATGGCTTGGCCGTGCTGCATGGGGTAGTCGAAGGTGTTTCCCGCCAAGGTCTTGCCTTGCAGTTCTGCACTTGAGTTATTGCCCGCTTCAGGGTGAGTGAAATCCGTTTGACGGCCACAGAAAGCAGTGGTATAGAGATAGGGTACGCCAATATCCTCCTGAAGATTGAAGCCGAGAGAATCGTTGCGTTCTACCCATGCCGGACCACTCACACGGTCGAAACCATTGACGATAAGGAGGTGTGCCGTGGCTTCTGCTGCTTTGTAGACACTCAGTACCTCCGAAGGCATACTCTGCCCACCTGCATTGACGGCCGTAACCTTGAAATTGTATTGTCGGCCAAGGCCGATGGGAAGCGTAAAGGGACGTTTTCCCCTGAGTAAGTCGCCCGTTGTCGAACGCTCCGTCACCAACGGCGGTATAGACGATATAGTCCGTTGGGACAGCAGAAGGTTCGAGTTTGTCCGTAGTAGGCTGCCAAGAGAGTTGTACAGTGTTGTCCTTCTCGGAGAGCAGGGCGGAAAACTGATGAATGGGGAGCGGCTGGACAATACAGTCCTTGATGCCGTGTTCATAATTGACAAAGCGGAGCAAGGACTTATAGATACTACGCGACAATTGGAACTTAAACGAGGGGTCATGGCCAAATTTCATGTCGGAGAAGTTCTGGTGCGACATGATTTCTAAGATGGCCGATGGGATTTCGGGCATCCGCGTTTCGGCATAATTACGATCCCACACTTCACGCCGCGTCCATGTGGTGTCATAATAGGCCGAGAGATCGTTCGTCAGCGTGGACACAAGAATGTTGGCCAGATCTGTGAAGCATAGCGCGAGAGTCCACTGTTATAATATGTGTCGCCATTGCTGGGAAGCGTGGTGGTGCAGATACCCAAAGTGCCGAAGATACTACGGTCTTTGCGCACACCAGCATCACTATGAATGGCAAGAGCCAGTTCGAGCGGAACGAGTTTCTGACTCTGCTGAGAGGGAACATGCAGACTGTCGTGACGTGCAGAATAGGTGGGGGTGGGATTGTAGATGCTGCCCGCGCTCAGCCAATTGGTGAAGTTGCCACGCACGCGCAGGTCGTCGTTGTAGTCGTTCGCTCCATTTTCGGTGTTGTAAAGAGAGTCGGGCAGTCCCGCCCATTGTGCTTGATAGCGCGCGGCTTCAAGGAAACGGGGTAGACCACTTGTGCCCGCATTGCCACGTTCGTTTTGTGAGAATCCACCGCCAAAGCGTACGCCGTCGGCAGTGACCACGCCAGAATAATTGCTCTGATTGCTGAGAACCACGCGGCTCTGCCAGTTTTCTCCTTCGTCGAAATCGAAAGTTCCGAGGTAGACCCATGTAGAACCTCCCATTTTTTGATTAACCTTGAATTGCGTGCGTTGCCCTTTATGGTATACGGTGTAGTGAGCATCGGGGACGCTGTTAGGCTGACTGGAATAGGACACATATACGGCATAGCGGCCAGCGTGAGGAATGCGCGGCGTCCAGGTGGCAGAGGCAGTGCCGAACTTCTTAGTGGTGGCGGCAATCGTGCGGGCAGTGCCGAGGGAGAAAGGTTGGATACTATCGACGAGGAGGCCTGTGGGGGTAGAAAAACCTGTAGCGATGGTAGCCCAGTGGTCTGTACCAGAAGATGTCTCAGAGTAGTCGCCCATGAGGTGCGGGCGGTCGTTGTCCACGATGGCTTCGCTCTGCTGTATGTCGCGCTCACGCGGGCAATAGATAATGGCTCCAGCATTTTCGAGCATGGGGAAGAGGTAGGGATATACAAACGATTGAGTGAACATATCCTCTGTGGTGCAGTAGAGGTAAGGTCGCTGCCATTGCCAACTGCCGTCGCGGAAATAGCGCCCATGGCTCGGCCAAATCATCAGGTGACGATTGGCTAAACCTTTGGTGGGAGCGTAGGGGGCTGAGGTGTTTTGCACCCAAGGATTACCATTATAGTTTTTTTCTCCCCACAAGCGATTGGCATCTGCCTTGGCTGTGCGGTAGATATTAGGGATTAAGTCCTCAATCTGCTGCGAGTTACGCCCAAAGACCACTACGCGATACGTGTTATAAGGTTGCGGAAAAAGGCGCGGCATTTCGCGATAGATACGATTGACGCTCTGTGGAGTAAAGGGCTGAGAATAGAACGGTTCGTTGGCAAAGATGCTAATAAGCCGTTGTTGCTCATCGACGCGAAAACTATCTGCCTGCATAGATTGAGCAGGGTGATAGCCATCTATGCGATAGTTATTGAAATAGTTTTGGATAGCGTCGGAAAGCAGTGTGTCCTCGGTCTGTGCAAAGGCAGTCAGACTGAGGACAGCAAGGGATAGGAATGTAAAGATTCTTTTCACTGAATGTCTTCTACTTGAAAATTCTGGGGATGACGACCTTTGAAGCCGCTATAGTAGTCCATGATTTCTTTCATGTCCTTTTCTACGTTTTCCTCCTTAGGGAAAATCTCTCGCGTGCAAACGATGCGGCGTTGCTCATAGTCGATGGCGTAGAGTTGGATAGGGATGTTGGCCTTTAGGGCTATAAAATAGAAACCGCGCTTCCATATCTCCACGCGTGAGCGAGTACCTTCGGGAGTGACAGCCAAATGGAAATACTCGCTCTGACGGGCCTTTTCGGCTACAGCGTCCGTGAGGCTGGTGTGCTTCTTTCTTTCCACAGGGATACCTCCAATGTAGCGAAGAAAAGAGCCGAGGGGCCAAAAGAACCAACTATTCTTCATCAGAAAGCCTGCCTTTTTGCCTTTAGCAGTATAATAGAGTTCTCCGAGAAAAAAGTCCCAGTTACTGGTATGTGGAGCTACGCAGATAATACATTTATTGCGGTTGGGTACACTTACTTGCTCCTTCCATCCCAGACGTTTGAAAAAGAGATAATGACAAAGTTTTTGAAACATTTTATAATAGCAGAGTAAAGAAGAAAGTCTGACTGATTCAGCCGGTCCGACTCCTCTAAAAACGGTAAAGATGAAACAGCAAGTGGTGAATGACAAACTTTCAGCGGAGTAAGGCTGCTGTTTGTCACTCGCCACTCAATGGCGGCTCTGTGGCCGCAACTTATCATTTTGTCCTATTAGGACTTAAGCTTTAATGATTTCGTCGGAGAGTTTGTTGGCTTGCTGCGTGAATTCAGCGCGCAGCTTTTTGAAGAAGACTTTTTCCTGGCCTTTTTCAACGTGGCTCAAGCGAGCTACATAGTCTTGATATGTAACCATAACCATTGCCATGAGTTCTTTCAGCTTCTCATCATTTTCTGGCTGGCACATGCTCAATGCTACACAGTCAGCGAAGAGGTCTCCACAGATGTTCTTTATTGCTTTCTTCAGTTTTCTTTTGCTTGACATAATGCTTCTGTTTATTGTTTGTGGATAATTTCCATCCCTTTCAGGATGGCTTGTTCGTTCATGGGGAGTAGGTCCCAGTGTCTTTCGGGGAGCGATTTTTTTAGAGCTTTCATCACACTCTCGATACTGACAATGGGGTGGAGTTTGAGGAAACCTCCGAGCACCATCATATTGAAGGTTTTCATGAGCTTCATCTCTGCCGCGGTGTTCATGGCATCGAGACAGAAGTTATTGATATCCTCGCGTTTAGGTTTCTCAATGATGCCAAAGCTATCGTAGATGATAGTTCCTCCTACCTTCACTTTGGGCTGGAACTTGTCCAGAGAGGGCTGATTGAGCAAGATGGCTGTGTCGTACTGGCTCAGAATGGGCGACGATATTTTTTCGTCCGAGATGATAACGGTGACGTTGGCCGTTCCGCCTCGTTGCTCTGGACCGTAGGCAGGCATCCATGTAACTTCTTTTCCCTCCATCAGTCCGGCATACGCAAGGATCTTACCCATTGAGAGCACACCCTGACCACCGAAACCTGCTATGATGATTTCTTCTTTCATAAGAATTTCGTTTTAGTGTTTAGCTTCGCTGTCTTTCAAGTCGCCAATGTTGTAGTAGTCGAACATGTGTTCTTCCATCCACTTATTGGCCTTGACGGGACTCATCTTCCAACCGGAGTTACAAGTAGATACCACCTCGATGAGATTAGAACCTTTGCCGTTCATGGAATTTTCAAACGCATGGCGAATGGCTTTCTTGCATTTGCGGATAGCTGCCACGCTCTGAACGCTTTGACGTGTCACATAGGCTGTACCCTCCAGTTGAGCTGCCATCTCAGTGATTTTCAGTGGATAGCCATGAAGTTCGGGATCGCGGCCGAAGGGACACGTTGCGGTCTTCATGCCCATGAGTGTTGTCGGGGCCATTTGTCCGCCCGTCATACCGTAGATGGCGTTGTTAATAAAGATGATGGTGATATTCTCCCCGCGGTTGAGTGCGTGGACTGTTTCGGCCAATCCGATACAGCCCAAATCGCCATCGCCTTGGTAGGTGAAAACGAGGTGGTCAGGCCAGAGGCGTTTGCAGGCCGTGGCCAATGCGGGAGCGCGGCCGTGGGCTGCTTCCTCCCAGTCGATGTCCAAATAACGATAAGCAAAGACAGCGCAGCCTACGGGACTTACGCCAATGGTTTTATCTTCCATGCCCATCTCGGCAATGACTTCGGCCACCAATTTGTGGACAACGCCGTGTGAACAACCTGGACAATAGTGCATTTGCACATCGTTCATCAATTCAGGCTTTTGGTAGACCAGATTACCAGGTTGAATTATTTCTTCTCGTGTCATAGATAATTTGCTGATATTATAGCGGACAAGTGTTCGCTTATTCTTTATTGCTACGTGCATGACGTTGCAGCCCGTGGGGACGGCGAAGTATAGTGGTCATGCGTAGAGTGGCTTCCACCATTTTGATAAGGACGGCAACAACGCCTAACCCTATGCTGAGGAGGCGGATATGTTCATTCTCAGCGTACCATGTGTAGGCCATTCCTATCATGGCGATGAGCGACAACAAGATAAACACGCTATTCATAATATTGCGAATGAAGAGCAGTTTCCGTTCTTTTTGTTGCTGCTGTTCGTCTTCCTTGCGGCGACCATTGCGCACTTCTTCGAGGAAACGTTGTTCGTCTAAATTCATAGGTGGGTTTTATTTAGCAACTTTTCTGAGTTTCTCCATGGCCTGAACGATTTCGTCAGGGTCGGGAACAATACCTCCGAGACGGCCAAAGTGTTGCACAGGGATGTTATATTCCACTGCTGCTTGCACATCAAAGACCATCATGCCAGCATTGATTTCAACCACCAGCATTCCTTTGACCTTTTCACTGAGTCGCTTGAGCTCTTTGCTGGGGAAAGGCCACAATGTGATGGGGCGGAAGAGGCCCACTTTGAGCCCTTGCTCGCGCATATTGTCCATAGCCTTTTGCGAAATGCGAGATGCTGAACCGAAGGCCACTATGATATAGTCTGCATCCTCGCAGTATTGCTCTTCGAAGCGCACTTCTTTTTCCTCACATTCAGCATATTTCTTTTGCAAATGGAGATTGCGTTTCTCCATTGCCGCAGGTTCGAGTTCCAAAGAAGTTATAACGTTGGGACCACGTTTTTTTAGATCGTGACCATTGGCAGCCCAAGGACATTCCTCGTAGATCTGCTCATCGGTGCGACGCGGTTTGAGTGGTGGGAGAATAACCTTTTCCATCATCTGTCCGATGACACCATCGCTCAAAATCATCGCTGGGTTGCGGTAGCGGAAAGCTAATTCAAAACCTAAGTCCACAAAATCTGCCATTTCCTGCACAGAGTTCGGAGCAAGGACAATAACGTGGTAGTCGCCATTACCACCGCCACGCGTTGCTTGATTGTAGTCGCTTTGCGAGGGCTGAATGGTGCCCAGACCAGGACCTCCGCGCTGAACATTGACGATGAGGCCAGGAACTTCCGCTCCAGCCATGTAGGCAATGCCTTCCTGCATGAGGGCTACGCCAGGACTGGACGAGGACGTCATAACACGTTTGCCCGAACCACCACCGCCATAAAGCATATTGATGGATGCTACCTCACTTTCGGCTTGCAGTACTACCATGCCTGTGGTTTCCCACGGCTTGAGCATAGCTAGAGTTTCGAGCACTTCGGACTGCGGTGTGATGGGATAACCAAAATAACCATCGCATCCGCAACGGATGGCAGCGTGAGCAATCGCTTCGTTGCCTTTCATTAATAAGATTTCTTTTTCTTCTGCCATGGTTATTCCTCTTTTTTTCGATAAACGGTGATACACCCATCGGGGCATACCATAGCGCAGCTGGTACATCCTGTGCAAGCATCGAGATCCACTTGCTTACAGAAGGCATACCCTTTGTGATTTACTTCGCCCGTAGCGAGCGCAAGCGAATGTGTAGGCACGCTACCACGCAAAGGCTGCAACCTTTGCAACGGTTCTCGTCCACTACGACGGCGCCTTTCATTTTACCCATAATTGTTATGTATTAAGAAGCTAGAGGGAATAGAGTCAGATCTTCCTTTCTCTGGCTTTTTGTCGTTATTGGTTGTACATATCTTTGTTGTAGAAATCCATAATGCCATTGAGCATTTCTTCGGCTTGAGCTGCAGCAGCATTGCCGTCGGCTTGGTGCGATTGGCGGAAACAGCTGATGGCTTGTCCCCATTCGCTGCGCTTCATATAAGCTTGCCCTTTTAGGTACAGTACCTGGGCATCAGTGGGGGAGGACATCAAGGCTTCGTCCGCGAGTTGCAGGGCTTTATCGATCTGTCCTTCTTCAATTTTCTGTGCTATTGCACTGTAATTTATCGGCATTTTGCGGATTGTTATGTTCTACACTAAAAGCAAAGTTAAGGCTATTTTCTTTTCCTGCCAATTTATAGAGGATTTTTTCACGTTCTATTAAGCAGAATTTTTAAACATCATCTCTTTACAGCTTCTGTAGTTTGCCTTTGACTTCTATTCAAGAGAAAGAAAATAGCCAATAGTCTATATTGTCTGTCGCTTTGTTGCCTTCCCACAGCTACTTGCTGCTATGTTCTCCCTACAGGGAAGTTTCTTAGCTTATACTTATAAATTGAAACGAATGATATGCTTATAACTTTTAAATAATTTGGCATAAGTGACAAAAAGAGACCTAAAATGGGTCTCTTTTTCTCTTATATGCCAAAAAGAGACCTGAAACTGCTTGTATCCCCTTTTATCTATACGGGGAATGAGCCTTTAAAAAGTCTTGAATGAATACTTTTCTCCTTTCTTTGCTAATCCCCTTATGCAGGTCTAGTTTTGCCTTCAAAGTAGAGTTGAGTGCTTCTAATTCATTATTTGTATTTGGCATATGCAATTCGGGGAAATCATAGAATGTCCATAACCACGGCATATTCCTCTTTAAGCTCATATATGCGCTTCTTGTGTTCTTATGTACATAATGTGTCTTGCCGTCTGTTCCCTTTGCTCTTTCATTTATAAACTCCTTCCATTTCTCATACCATGCAGTTAGAGCTCCGATAAAAGAATCTTTGTCTGTATGGCAAAGTATTTTAGCTATAGCAAGTAACTCTTGTGAGGCTTGCAACTTGGGATGCAATGTAAGCTTCGTCTTTACTGTCATAACCTGGTGGAACTGGCAATGTTGGAATCTGTATTGGTAAAACTCTTGACGAAGCCCTTTTAAGCCATCGCTGACTATGCCTAAAATATTATATCCATGCAACTCAAGATATGAAATACCTTCTTTGTAATCTGCAATTGTTTCTTTCTTGTCAATGAACTTATACCATAGCACACGACCCGATATGTGATCTTTCATTATGACAACACCAAACATTCTGCCCCAGTAAGTAGCATCCATTAAGACTACAACCTTACTAGAAATCAATTTGGGAAGGTTCTCCTTGTATTCTGATGACAGATAGCGGTGAATCGTACGAGTTGATACGCCAAATTCTCTGGCAAGGTCGGATATAGTAAGATTCCCTAAGGAATATGCAGAATTAACATTTTCCTTTTTCAAGCGACGACGTCCTATAAAATAGCGTTTACAGTCTTTACAAAACCAACGCTGATAACCATTCTCCTTACCCTTTTTAATGGTGCGATGAGAGCCGCAACGAAAGCAGATTTTTTGTCATCGAAAAGTTTGCCCAAAACTATAGTAAATAAAGGGAGTACAAGAGATTTTAGGTCTCTTTTTGTCATATAAGCCAATAAGCATTTTGTCAAAAATATTCTTATTCTATAGCTCTGAGAATCGCATAAAAATCAACTTACACGTCTTTGGCTGAAAAGAACGCCAATTTGAACTGTCAGCAAAATAGGGCATTTTGTAATTTCTATAGGCGAAAATAAAATTTCTATAGGCGAAAATAAAATTTCTATAGGCGGAATTAAAATTCCTATAAGGGAAATTTCAAACACAATAAGGGAATGAGCTGACACAATAAGGATGTCAGTTGGTAGTCTTATTGTGTTTTCGAACAAAATAGTCTGAAAATGCGTTCTTCTGATACTATATTTCCTCTTTTTCGGCTATTTCTTTCAAAAAAAAGAAGTTCTTTTCCGTGTAGCAGGTCTATTCTTACTTTTCTTTCTTCACTTTAAGTTTGATCGCTCTGTTTTCCTGCGCTAGATCGGGAAAGTTGATTGTCAAAATTATAGACAGTATGAATTCTCTCCTTGAAGACACGAAAAAGCCCGATGCGGAAAATTGCATCGGGCTTTGATATGATTACTGCTTAATCCTTAGAAGCGGAAGAAGCGGTAGAGATTGTCTTTGATATGGCCTTGTTCCTGAACGAGAGTAGCAAGGAGGACTTCTTGAGCACCGCCGAAGTAGTTTTGAGTAACAATGCTGCTGAAGATGCGCTGAACAATCTGTTGCTGTTGCTGCTGGAGATTGAATTGCTCAGCACCTTTCACCTTGTTGGTTACTTGTGCAAAGTAAACAGCACCTTCGCCTTGAACAGCACCAGTAAACTGGCCTTTAGCTGTGCGGTAGATAGCACCCGTCAGACGAGGTTCAGAAACGCCCAAAGCCTGGAGCTGTGCTGGCTGACCAAGGAGAGCAATGTTGTGGAGCTGTTCGTTGATAGCGCCCTTCTGCTTCTTAGCATCGTTGATATTCTTAACGTTCTTAGTTTGTGCAAGAATCATTTCAGCCTTCTTCTGCTGACGAACAACGCGTGTAAGGAAATCTTTCACAGTCTTGTTCTCCAAGGGGAGATAGTCGCCATCATTGATCGCGCTTACACCGATTACCAGCAAGTGGTCGTTGTTGCACCGCACTCATAGAGCTTGGAGATTTGACCAGCCTTAGCATTGTCGAACACCCACTGCATTGCGTCCTTAGCGCCTTCACCACCAATCTGTGATTGGATCTGGAGATTGCTCTGAGAGTATGCATCCATCGGGCGGAGGATATAACCAGCCTTACCAGCATTCTTGATGAAGCTGTCGAGGTCGCGGTTCTTGGCCAAGAACATATTGAGCTTATTGAGTTCATCGTTGTGCGTCTTCTTGGAGAAGTCGAGTGTGCGCTTCACAATAGCTACGTTGTACTTCGTTTCGGGCTTCTTACTCTGAAGCACCTCAACAATCATCGTGTACTGAGAGAGCTTGACGAGCTTCAGACCTGGACCACTAGAAAGCTGCGTGATGAAAGTTGCATCATCGGCTTGCATATTGAGGTTTTCAGCCTGTGAAGCTACAATCCAAGAGGAGTCGCCCTGCTGCTGATACTTCTTTAGCGAGGTCCTTGAACTTAGCACCGCCCTGCAAAGCCTTGTAGATGCTGTCGGCAGTAGCTGTTTCTTTGGCCTTATCAGCATTTGCTACGCCGATAGCACGGTAGAGGATAGAGTCGGGAGCTTGCGTCTTAGCAATAAGCTTGAGAACATTGAGCGTATTGTCCTGCGGGTTGTAGTACATCGGTTTCACTTGGCCAACGCTCATAGAGTCCAGCTTCTGCTGTACATCAGACATTTGAGCAAAAGCGTTCTTGCCAAGTGCTGCATTAACATAATGAACGCTAGAATTAGCGCTGCTAACGACGGTGGCAGGGTCTGCACCGTTTTGCAGCTGCTGCTGAGCAGTTTGCATTTCTTTTTCGAGAGCTGCACGGTCTGTTGCACTAGCCTTTACTTGAATGTCGAGAACCTGAAGGTCTGCACTGCGAGCAGGATTCTTGATAATGGGAGATTCCTTGTATTGATCGTACGCCTTCTTCAAGTCGGCATCAGCAATCTTAATCTGGCTGTCGGGGATAGAGGATAGAGGGATGGCTACAACGTCTGCCTCACTCTGCGTGTTGCGGAAGTTATATTCTACCTTAGCGATTTCCTTGTTTGCGATAACCGAAGCTCCAAGCAGAGAATAGAACTTATTGGCCAACACTTCTTCGTGCAGTTTTTCAAGGCTGTAGTCGCAGAGTTTACGAATTTTCTGGTACTGCTCGATATATTCAGCCATGCCTGGTTGCTGCTGTGCCTGCTTGCGCATATTGGCCATATTGGAGTCGTACTCCTTAATGAACTTTTGGAAGCCTGCAACATCGAGGCCGCCCTGCTGGCTTGGGAAAATCTGAGCCAGAACCTGGAGGCTAGAAGCCTGACCTGTGCGAAGAGTGTTCTGAACATCTTCTTCTGTTACTTCTAGACCAGCTTTTTCTGCTTCATGCTCGATGGTAGTGTTACGAACAAAGTCGGTCCATACTTGCTGTCCGAGCTGGCTCTTCTCTTGTTCTGTGAGTGTTGCCTGAGGGTTTTGCGTCTGCATTTGCTTTGCAAATTCCTGCATCTGGGTTAATTCGTCGAGTTGAGCTTGATAGTCCTCGAACTTTAACTTTTTGCCATAGACTTCACCTATGGTCTGGCGATTGTCGTTCGAGAAAACATCGAACACCTTGAAGTAGTCGCCGGCAATGAATGCAAATAGAGCTAAGCCGATGAAGCCCATCAGCAGAGGTCCTTTGCTTCGAATAGATTGTAAAGCTGCCATTTTGTGTTATTTAGATTTTATTTTATTTCATTTTTATGACTGGCAAAGGTAGAAAAATAATTTTATACTTTCCCTTTGTATTGTCTATTTTTTAATAGGAGTGGGGGCTGGACGCATCTGCTGCAAAACAGAATCAGGAGTTTGCTGTTTGTCTGTTTTTTTATTTTGTCCATTTTCTTCTGGTTTAGGGAAGAAACCTTTACTCTGGTAAACGTGATATTCCGTCATCTGCTCGTTGGCAGTAAAGCGATCTCCTTCGATTTGTTTATCAGGCTGCGTAATCTTCATGTATGTATTGGAATAGAACCTATGTTCCTCCATATTCCAGAAGAGTTCTGCTGTATGGAAGTATGTACGCTTCTCCATATCGTTTATGACTACGTGTCCTTTCAAGCGCCACAAGTTTTGATTGAAGCACCAAGCGGAGTCTGCTTGGATATAGAGATCCATCTTGAAGTTTTTGTCAAATCTCTGGAGAAATATTCCTTTGGGAAATTCCTGGCGTGGCGGGTTCGTTTTGTCATAGACGCGCCATTCTTCGGCTATGATGCGATAACGCATATAACCCGAATCAGAGATGAGCTTAGATACTCCTATTGTTGTCATTATAGCGGCTGAGTCGCGCTTCTGGTCCAAATGGCTGATAGGAGGAGCGTCTTGGTTACAAGAAAAGATAAGGAACGAGAGAAATAGTAATAAAAACTGAGCAGCAAAACCTTTTTGGAGAAGGCTTTGCTGACAGATTTTATTAAGTATGTTTTTGAATTGCATTCCGAGGACTATAGAACGTTATTGAGCTTTCCATTTATTGAACCAACTCTCATTAAATGTCACACCGATGCTGACGCGCATATAGTTTTCTTTAAGAGAGCCACTGATTTGTGGAGCTACGTGTTCGAATCCTGCTGCCAAATTGAGAACACAACGATTACTGTGACTATTAATTATTGGTATACCGACGCCTGCACTTACTTGATAGTTGCGTGGCCCATCACTTCCGTTCACCTTTGTATAGGGAGTAGTATAAGCTGCTCCTAAGCGGTAGCGAATACGATTATACCAACGGTAACCATCTGGATTGACGACATACTCTGCTCCGAGGGAATATTTACTCAAATCTGAAAATAGTCCAGTTTCTGCCGTATAGGTGTAACCGGAAGTAGATCTGGATAGCGTTGGGTACTGTACTTTGCTCCACTTTTGCAGTGTATAGTCGGCTGCAACACGGAGCCGATTGTTGTAGTTCCAAGTAAGTCCTACACCAAACGTATGTGGCAATTCAAAACCATTACGGAGCGAGAGAGTATCTCCTACATAGACTTTGTTTTGTCGTTGCTGATCATAGTAATTTGCATAGCCCTGCGTTTTATGTCCAAGGCCGTAGACCAAGCCGAGTATGATGGAGTTCTTTTTATCAATGCGTTGTTCGTATTGCAAACCAAAATTCACCGTATAGGTTTTGACGTGTGCATCGTAAGTCCTACAGCGCGTATTGATAGTAGGGTCACTGTATGAAGCCACTATGTTGTGTTCCATATCACCCCAGAGGTAGCCACCATTTACACCGAACGAGAAACCTCTAAAAGGTTCCCAGCCCACACCAAGGTATACTTGCTGGAGTCCTCCATTACCATTGTGTGCTTCTGTCTCTGTTACATCCCCAGTCGAAGCTGTCCATGTGCGTTTGTCGTTCATGCTGTATCCGATGGTAGAAAAAGGTATCATGCCAAGGGAAAAGCCTAAGTGTCGTGCGCCACGAAAACCTACCGTGATATAATCTATCGACGTGTTGCGAGCATTAACGCTTTGATTCCCCTGCTTGATGTTAGCATTTTGCAACGAGAGGCCGACATCGAAGATAAAGGACAGAGAGTCGATTGCAGAAAAGGAAGCGGGGTTTTTGAAGTTTACTTCTGTACCCCCGCGCCAGCCGTAACCAGTGCCAGCCAAGGCGGTGGAGGCTGCGCTGTGGCGATCGTTGAGCAAACCAAAACCATAGCGGGAGTAAGGGGAGTTGCTGCCATTGTTCTGGGCCATTACCGTTGTTGTAAGGGCAAGGGCGGAAGCTATAAGTAGCGGATATTTCATTCTGAAAGGTCTAAATTTCGGATGAATAAGTTTTATGATAAGAGCAAGCGGTTAAGTCCAATAGCCACTAATTGTGGCTCTATATGGATGCGTTGTTGCAAATCGCTGCTAAAGAGAGAACTGTCGCCACCCGTAAGAAAAACCTCAAGTTGAGGGTGGTTTTTGGCATAATCTCTGATAAATCCTTCAATTTCGTATTGTAGGCCACGAACAACACCTACACGCATTGCCGTTGGAGTATCGTAGCCAGCGTCAGGTACTTCTCCTTCAATAGGGATCAGCGGAAGGAGTGCCGTATGATCATGCATGGCTTTTAGGCGGAGCATGAGCCCTGGCGATATGTTACCTCCAATGAGGTTTGCATCAGCGTCTATATAATCATAGGTGACGCAGGTACCAGAATCAATCACGAGGAGCTCTCGATGGGGAAGTAATGTTACAGCCCCGACAATAGCTGCCAAGCGGTCACTGCCTAATGTTGGAAAGGATTGTGTACTGGTGAGGGAGTGGTTGCACTAACGCGAAGCACTGGGATACCAAAGCGATGGAGAGCCTCTGTGATAAGTAGGTGTTCATGCCCAACATTAGAGAATGCACAGCGCGTAGGCTTGAATTTCTGAATGATATTAAGAATTTCTTCCTCATCGTTATTGGTCCAAGCTGTTTGAAAAACAAGTTTGTCCTTATCAAATATCGACGCCTTTGCGCGTGTGTTTCCTATGTCAATTGTAAGCTGCATTCCGATACGAAGCTATTTGCTTGGCAAAGATACTCCAATCCATCCGATAGGCAAAATTTTTAGAAAAATACGTCTGCGAGTAAAGGTAAAGGCATGATAAAGAGGAGAAAGCTATTCTTTCTTAATTATATACACAAGATTTGTTGAAAGGCTTACTCATTGGGTTTTGTTTTGCCCTATTAATATAGGATTTCACGCAGGGATTTGAGAAGAACGTAGAAGGAACTCTTTGCAGGATATTGTTAATATGTTCTGTTATAACAGGGGTCGGGTACTGACTACACAGAATCATAAAGAATCCAGGACCTAAAACATTGTTAGAGTTTTCTACAATAAAGTTTGTTTCCAAGTCTTCTGATTTCTTATTGAGCGCATCGGCCTTTTTCCCAAACTTCTTGTTGATGACATCCATGGAATAACCCACTCTCATCATTTTAATGGCTTTTTCCTGTATTTCCCACATCTCGTTGTCAATGCGATTCTTCTGTCGGTAGAATTTATAGAGGCGGTCGTTTAACGGCCCTCCCGATACGCGTTGTCCGAGATTATCCACAGATATTGTGAGGTTACCATTCTCTAAGACGATCGGCATCACATTCTCGTTCTCCATACACACTTGCGCAAGTACGATAGAATCCACGGCCCCAAAGAAGTTGAATCTGCCGTGTATTACTTTGCAAGAGTCGATGTTTTCTGACGTAACTCCATTGGGCGTTACTTTCAGATAGAGCATGCGCCCGTCCAGAACGGGTACTGTCGAATTACCAGCTATGTTGTATTGTTCCGTGCATGAAGTCAGAAACAAACTGGATATAAGTAGTAATAAAAATTGTCGCATGTCTTTTTCTTTTGTGTTGCAAATATACATTGCGGCAATGAAAATGGTTAGTCCTAATTGTTAGAAAATGTTGTTTTATAGTACATTTAACTATTGGTCCAAGGCTTTTAACGAATCTTCGACTCCTTAGAAGAGTGGCTCGGAGAGAGTTATCTGTACTTATTCCTTATTAAGGGATGAGAGGCGAAAGGCGGAGTAAACTTCAAATATAGCTGCGATGCAGAGAGAAAGTTTCCATAAATCGCCTGTCAGCGGGCGCAGGTGAAAGTATTCTGTGAACATCAGAACTGCTGTAACTAACAGAAGGATAGCTCCTGACACCTGTTGTCGACGTAGGCGACGAATCACGATGTCCTGCCCCTTGTAGTGTTGGCGAAACTGCACAACGGAAAAGGGGATAGCCCCAATGGCGTAGACTATAGCTGCATAGATGAAATTCTCCTGACTAAGAAAGATGGGGAGTACTGCACCAATAAGTAGGAGGATACCTCCCAGTTGAAAGAGTCGTTCCATTATTATTTCTTTTCTTCTATGAGGTAAACGTCCTCATTATCTTTCTTCATGACAAGGCTCACGCGCGCCACGTCCTCCACAGCTTTCGGACTCTGAGATAATTCGCGCATACGTTTGGAGTCTGCTTCGTATTGTTTGTCGTAGTTTGCAATCTGTTCGAGCATCTCCTGGTTACGCTGATGTAGTTGATAGCGATAGAAGAGGCTATTGTTGTCGAGTAGTCCAATGACAAGGAGGAAGAATAGAATTGTAAAGAGATACTTATGTTTCAGTACAAACCTACCAATGCTTGCGAGAGGTGCCATGAGAGTTGAGGTTTAGAGATCGTGCTGCTGGAGGCGATATTCAGCAAGCTTTTCATATTTCGTGCCTTTTCGACCATAGTTGGCATAGGGAAAGATACTGATGCCACCGCGCGGGGTGAAGAGACCCGTCACTTCGATGTATTTTGGATCCATCAGCTTGATGAGGTCCTTCATGATAATGTTCACGCAATCTTCGTGGAAGTCGCCGTGATTTCTGAAGCTGAAAAGATAGAGCTTGAGGCTCTTGCTCTCCACCATGCGTACATCAGGAATGTAGCTGATGCGAATTTCTGCAAATCAGGCTGTCCCGTGATAGGGCAGAGACTGGTGAACTCTGGGCAGTTAAAGCGTACCCAGTAATCGTTGTCGGGGTGTTTGTTGACAAAAGATTCTAACACCTCTGGAGCATAATCGCTCTTGTATTCGGTCTTACGCCCCAGCGTGTTCAGACCTTCGTTTTCTCTATTTGAAGCCATAATATATTATAAAGGAATATAAAATCCGACCATTCTTGCTGGTCGCTTTATTCTTGCGGGTGCATCACCTCGAAAGGTGTCTTACCTGCTGCTTTGAGTTTGAGGTAGGCGTCAAGGCCATGCTTACGCAATTTGCAGCTGGGACAGTGTCCGCAACCATCGCCTGCTATGCCATTGTAGCACGTCAAAGTTTCGTGGCGCACCAAGTCCAGCACACCCAGCTCGTCACTTAAGGCCCATGTTTGGCATTTGTCCAGCCACATGAGTGGCGTGTGGATAACAAACTGTTCGTCCATGGCTAAATTCAGCGTCACATTAAGGCTCTTGATGAAAGAATCTCGACAGTCTGGATAGCCTGAGAAATCTGTTTGTGAAACGCCCGTGACAAGATGGAAGATGCCGCGCTCGCGTGCATAGACAGCAGCGATGCTCAGAAAGAACATGTTGCGCCCAAGTACAAACGTGTTAGGGAAACTATTAGCGGGTTTTTCTTGATCCATCTCCAGAGAGGTATCTGTCAGCGAGTTCTTGCCCAAACTCCCGATGAAACTCACGTCCATTTTGTCGAAATGTACGCCTGCTTTCTTGGCTATCTTCTCTGCCAGTTCCACTTCCAGTACGTGTTTCTGACCATATATGAAAGCAAGTGCGTAGACCTCTTTGAAGTGGGCTTTTGCCCAGTAGAGGCAGGTGGTGGAGTCTTGTCCGCCACTGAATACTACTAATACTTTATCGTTGTTCATTGTGTTCTATTGCTATCCTATTCCCAGATCTTGCAGCTTCTTTTGAATGCGAAAGAGAATTTCTATATGACCTTTCAGTCCGGGACGTTCATACGATTCCAGCGCCATTTCGCTCATGAGATGGCACGTCTTCTTTACATCCGGAATAATTGTCGCCTGGTCGAGCTCTAGCGAATCGGGCATTTGGTCCTTGTGCACCACGAGCCAATCAGTCAGAGCTTTCACTTCCTCTTTGGTATAGAGTACTATGGGTTTTCGTGCAGCCATAAAATCTGTATTTCCTGCAAAATTAGTGAATTCTTTGCAGAATGCCTATACTTGTAAGCAAAGACAGGATGTGAACAGAGTTTGCTCACATCCCGTGCGTACAACTTTTTCTTGAAGTCTTTTGTTCTTTTTCTTATTCCTCTACGACAACTGTTCTTGTTTTCAGTTGTGCGCCTGCGGCTTTGGCGGCTTCACGGAATATCTCGTTTTTGCGATCGATAGTGAAGCGGCGGAATTTTCCAGCCATGCGGGTCAATTGGCCTTTTGGATTGAGCGCGTTAGCGTCTGTAATCCAATCTTCAGCGCGGTAGTCTTGCAACTTGTCGTTGGGAGTCTCTTCTGGCTCATATATATAATGGAGTCGTTGCAGAGACACCGTGAATTTGTTGTCCTCTACCTGGTAGATAACATCATAGAAGAAGCGCGTGCGATGGGTCACCCATGCCTTTTTCTTGAAGTAGAGATATTCCTCGATGCGTGCAGCCAAGAGGCCGTTGGCTTCGTCGTTCTCCACAATGCGACATTGTGGTAGTGCGTTTTCTCCCTTGATGAGTTGCTGCTGCGTGAAGTCGGTGAGTCGTTTGAAAATTTCGGTTTTGTTTGTGTTAGGCACATCGTAGGTATGGCTGAAGACCACCACACCTTGTTCATTAACAGGAACTGCACCTTTCAGATATTTCTGTTCTGTTTGAGCCACAACTGTCAGCGGCAAGAGGAGGAGCAGGAAAAGTAGTTTGCAGATTTTCATTGTGTTCTATTTTTGTTTGTGTGCAAATATAATGAATTACTTTCGGTCTGTTGTGCGAAAAAACTAAATAAATGTGGATACTTTCTGATTCGCTCTTTTGCAAAAAAATCGTAATATTGCGGCCGTATGGGAAAAAAGCGAATAGGAAAGAAGCGTTTGACTGCAATGTTGGATGCTGCGGCTAAGAAATATGAGGTGCCAGAATTCTTGACGGAAGACCCGAGTTGTTTCATGCACAAGGTGGAGGGGCAGAGTAATCAGGAGTTGATGGGCTTCATTGCTTCTGTGTTTAGTTATGGCAATAGGCGACTATTCTTCCCGCGTATTCGGTTTTTTCTTGATGTTTCTGCCGGACAACTCGATACTTGGCTGCGAAGTGGAACTTTCCGCTGCGATGTGCCCGATGAGGCGCGTTGTTTTTATCGCCTCGACCAGTGGCATCATGTACGCCAATTCTTGGAGGGACTTTATGCGCTCTTGCATGAATATGGAACGCTGGGTGAGTTTGTGCGGCAACGTGCCACAACAGGATTGCAAGCCGTTGAGGCGTTGACTGCTTATTTCTGTCGATGGGATGTAGGGCATTTGGTACCGAAACTGCTAAATCTTCTTGTAAGCGTGTCTGTATGTTTCTGCGCTGGATGGTGCGTGATGCTTCTCCCGTGGATTTAGGATTATGGACCTTCATCGACAAGCGCTCTCTTCTTATTCCTTTGGATACCCATGTTTTGAATCAAGCTCTCTCACTCGGACTTGTATCCTCTCGCACTGCTTCTATGTCGGCCGTAAAGAGACTTTCCGACCGCTTACTTGACGTTTTTCCCGACGACCCTCTACGTGCCGATTTCGCCCTCTTTGGTGTCGGCGTGAATGCGGCTGAATTTGTGGAAGAATAAGGAAAAATAGCATTTGCCGACTTTTGTAAACAGAATTCTTATTTTAAGTGGCTGAGGAAAGCTTCCTTTTCCCTCCTTCTATGTGCTGTGCATATCTATCTCCTTTCTGAGTGGTGAATACAATAAGGTTGTGGCTTGGTTTCCTTATTGAGTTGGTGAATGTCCTTATTGTGTTGACGGATACAATAAGGAAAATTACAGATTCCTCTTTTCTGCTTTTCGGTAAAAAAGGAATATCGAAAAGTTTTTCCTTATTGAAAAGATTCTTCTGAAGAGGAAATAGAGTTTTTCCCCTCCGGCGAATCCTTCGTAATGTATAAAAACTGAGTCTGTGACTTGATTTAGAGAAATTTCCTCTTCTCTTTACAGCTGGTATAATGTAAAAGAATTAGGCGGTAATAGTAGGAGGATAGGCAACTTTCGGATGCTTTCGACAAATAAGGTTAGAAAACAGAAAAAGGCAGCCACTCAACCCGCTGAGGGGAGTGGCTGTCTTTGTAAATATGTGTATGTCATTTAGGCTTGTCAGCCTACGTCATAGATAGCATGTATTAAACGATGCCTTTGCCGTGGCAGTTCTTAAACTTCTTGCCGCTACCACATGGACAAGGATCGTTGCGACCCGGCATCTTGTCTTTCACGATAGGTCGTTGCGGATGTTGAGCACGTGTGTCCTGTCCTGCTGCAGCCTGCTGATCGGGATCAGCCATAGGGTCTTCGCTACCGCGATTGGTAGTATAGTTCTGATTTTCGTGAACATCCTCTTCGGCTTCACGAACCTCTTCGGGAGCTGCTACAGGAATCTGGCAGCGCATCAAAGTGCTAACGCTGTTGTTATTAATGCGGTCCACCATGTCGTCAAAGAGTTTCACACTTTCGAGTTTGAAGACGAGAAGCGGATCTTTCTGTTCGTAGGACGCATTCTGCACAGATTTCTTCAAGTCGTCGAGAGCGCGGAGGTTCTCTTTCCAAGCATCGTCGATGTTGTGAAGTAGAATGGCCTTCTCAAAGTCGCGTGTCACTTCCTTGCTCTCGCTTTCGTAAGCCTGCTTCAGATTTGTGCGGATGTTATAGACGAGGCGTCCGTCGCTGATAGGAATGAGAATGTTCTCATATTGCTCACCTTGGTTTTCGTACACCTGCTTGATGACAGGCATAGCCACTTCGGCCAAGCGGTCTGTACGGCGGCGGAAATTGGCTACTGCTGCTTGGAAAGATTGTTCCTTGAGTTCGTCGCGGTTCTTATTGAGCAGTTCTTCCTCTGTGAAGGGAACTTCCATTGCCATAATGTCGAGGAACTGTTCGCGGCAGCGTTCGTAGTCGTTGCCTGCTCTGTCGATAATGGTAACAATGCGGTCCCAAATCATATTGGAGATATCCATGCCTATGCGCTCTCCCATGAGGGCGTGGCGGCGTTTCTCGTAGATTACAGTACGCTGCTTGTTCATTACATCATCATATTCCAACAAACGTTTACGGATACCGAAGTTGTTTTCTTCCACTCTCTTTTGTGCGCGCTCAATGGAGTTGTTCACCATCTTAGCTTCAATCATTTCACCATCCTTGAAACCGAGTCGGTCCATAACTTTGGCGATACGTTCGCTAGCAAATAGGCGCATAAGTTTATCTTCAAGGCTTACGAAGAATACTGAAGAGCCTGGGTCACCTTGACGGCCGGCACGACCACGCAGCTGGCGATCGACGCGACGACTTTCGTGGCGCTCCGTACCTATGATGGCCAAACCACCAGCTTCTTTTACTTCGTCGGAAAGTTTGATGTCGGTACCACGACCTGCCATGTTTGTAGCGATAGTCACTGCACCCAATAGGCGTTCTTCTTCGCGAACATCGCCCGGAGTATTGTCGTTGATGCTCTTCTGGTATTGTTCTGCACTTTGCTTATCACCAAACGCAGTACCATCGGCGGCAATATAGGACTTGCCCAATGTGCTCTTACCTGCTTGCGCAACAACCTGTGCCTCCTGTTGGTGAAGTTTTGCATTAAGAATCTGATGTGGGATGCGACGCAAATCAAGCATACGGCCCAAAAGCTCGCTGACCTCAACGCTAGTGGTACCCACGAGCACCGGACGGCCTTGTAGGCGCATCTTTTCGATTTCTTCGATAACGGCCTTATACTTCTCACGCTGCGTGCGGTATACGCGGTCGTTCATATCGTTGCGGAGGATGGGGCGATTGGTTGGAATCTCCACTACGTCCAACTTATAGATGTTCCAGAACTCACCTGCTTCCGTAGATGCAGTACCTGTCATACCGGAGAGTTTGTGGTACATACGGAAATAGTTCTGTAGAGTAATGGTAGCAAAAGTCTGTGTAGCAGCTTCTACTTTCACATGCTCCTTAGCCTCCACAGCTTGGTGAAGACCATCGCTCCAGCGGCGGCCTTCCATAATACGGCCCGTCTGTTCGTCTACGATTTTCACCTGTCCGTCCATAACAACGTATTCTTCGTTGATATTAAACATGGAGTAGGCTTTGAGGAGCTGCAGGAGAGTGTGTACACGGTCGCTCTGGATTGCGTACTCAGCCAGCATTTGGTCTTTCTTGTCGACGCGCTCTTGCTCACTCAGCGTTGTGTCGGCCTCTACTTCCGACATTTCAGAAGTAATGTCGGGGAGGACAAAGAGTTTGTCGTTGTTCACTTCTTTAGCCAACCAAGCACTACCTTTATCCGTCAGATCTACAGAATTCATCTTTTCATCAACAACAAAGTAAAGCGGCTCGACAGCTTCTGGCATTCGTTTGTTGTTATTCTCCATGTAGATTTCTTCCGTCTTGAGCATACCAGCTTTTACGCCCGGTTCGGAGAGGAACTTAATGAGCGGTTTATTTAGGTAGAGCCTTGTGGCTGCGATAGAGGGAGAGGAAGCCTTCTTCTGTCTTTCCTTCAGCAATCAGTTTCTTTGCTTCGGCAAGATACTCAGTGGCGAGTTTTCGCTGGACATTTACGAGGCGTTCTACCAGCGGTTGATACTGCTCATACATCTGGTCGTCGCCCTTAGGCACAGGACCAGAAATAATCAGCGGCGTTCTGGCATCATCAATAAGCACAGAGTCGACCTCATCGACAATCGCGAAGTTATGTCCACGCTGTACGAGATCTGCTGGGCTCATTGCCATGTTATCACGAAGGTAGTCGAAACCAAACTCGTTGTTTGTACCAAATGTAATATCAGCCAAGTAGCTTGACGGCGCGACTGTGAGTTAGGTTCGTGCTTGTCAATGCAATCAACGCTGAAACCGTGGAACATGTATATAGGACCGTTCCATTCAGAGTCACGCTTGGCGAGGTAGTCGTTCACCGTCACCACGTGAACCCCGTTGCCGGTCAGCGCATTAAGGAAGACGGGCAGCGTAGACACAAGTGTCTTACCTTCACCCGTAGCCATTTCGGCGATTTTACCTTGATGCAGAACAACACCACCAAAGAGCTGAACATCGTAGTGGATCATGTTCCACGTTACCTCATTGCCACCAGCAACCCAGTGGTTCTTATAAAGAGCTTTCTCTCCTTCAATGGTGACGAAGTCGTGTGTAGTGGCCAGTTCGCGGTCGAAGTCGTTAGCTGTCACCTCTATGATTTCGTTTTCAGTAAAGCGGCGCGCCGTGTCCTTAACGATAGAGAACACTTGGGGCATAACTTCGTTAAGCGCCTCTTCGTAGCGTTCGAGAACATCCTTTTCGAGTTTGTCGATTTGATTGAAGATAAGTTCGCGGTCCTCAATAGGAGTTTCTTCGATCTTTGCTTTGAGCTCGGCTATCTTTCCTTGATGTCGTCCGCAGAGTGCTGAACTTTTTCTTTCAGTTCTTGCGTCTTAGCTCGAAGGCCATCATTGTCGAGCGCCTCAATCTCAGCGGCAGCTGCCTTAATCTTTTCTACAAGCGGCTGAATCAGCTTCATGTCGCGCTGACTCTTGTCGCCAAATAGCTTTTGGAGGAATTTAATTATATCCATATTTGTATTTTTTTGTTATCAAATGGAGAATAAATAAAGTTGTTGTAATATTGCGTCACTATATATATAATGAGTGGTAGCAACGCGGTGTTTGTCACCGTTCACTTGCGACAAACGAATTGTAGCCATTATTTGAGCGGCTGTAGCTTGCAACCGTTCGGGGCTCTAATACGAATCGCCTTGCTGAGTGTTGGGGCGATGTAGTCGATGGTTACGGGTGTTGTTATCTCCTCGTGGGTGATGGCGTAACCAAAGAAATGATAGGAAACGGGATATATGTTGCCCGAACCTGTTGGTTTTTCTGAGCGTCAGTATTGGTGTAGCGCCAACCAGGAGCCACCTCAATGAGGATGTCGCCCGAAGTGCGCGCGTTATATCCGTTGCGAATTTTGCTAATACCAGGTGTCCAAGCTCCTTGTATGAGGCGTTGTGAGGTGTAAACATCCTTTACGCCGTCAAGTTGCAGCAAGAAATCCTGGCAACGCTCCAAAAGTTCGCCAAGATTGATTTGCTTATTTTCTATGAACTTTCTGTTGAGGTATATCTGCCGTCCGTAGCACGCCTCCACATAGTTTCCTTGTCCATAGACTGCTGCGAGGTACATGTTGAGCAAAGAAGCTGAGCGCTTCATGTCGAATGCCCCCGTCGGTACGTTATATTTGTGTAAATCTTCTTCTTCGTCTTCTTCAGATGTCCCAGTAGACGTTAGAGCTATCAAAGTGTTTTGCAAACCGATGCGGCGGTCGATGACCTGCAAAAGTTCTGCCAGTGAACGGTCAAGACGCACGTATGTGTCTTGTAGTTCCATCGACGGCTTTCCGCCGGCGTAGAAAGTGAGCGATAAGAGATCCGAAATTTCGTCCTGCCCTAAAATACTACCATTTATAGCCGTTGATGCGAGGCGAGCCACCATTTCGTTCACAAGTCCGCTTGTCGGAAGCTGATTTGCCGTGAGTTTGTGGGCAAAAGGCTTCTTCATGCCTCCCGAAGGGAAGTAGTTGAAATTACCCACCAGTTCGTTGAGCGGCTTCCAAAGCGTTGGCAGCGTTTGATTGTTCTCAGCGCGTACCCATGAAGGCAACGTTCCGAAATATGCTGAAGTAGTCCAGCGTCCAGTCCGTGCATCCATCCATACAGTAGCATCTGTAGAATGGCCCCCCGTTAGGATAGCGCATTCTTTAAAAGGAGCTATGGAATAGACGAGGGCCCGCCCGTTGGTAGCTATTTTCATTTCGTCGCCCAGTGTGGAGACGCTCAGATATTGCGGACTGTCGTTAGCACCGGTGCAGGACACAGGGCGCAACGTTTTGCGGTCCGTCCAGCGCAAACCTATGATGCCATGATCGGAAGGGGTTGTACCTGTAGAAATAGTTGCTGCTGTTGCAGCGTGGTCGGCCCAAGCCGAAGGATTTTCTGCTTGTGAATAGACTAGTCCTTGTCCGATCAATCGACGGAAGCCATCGGGGCCGTAAAGCGGCATAAAGGCCTGAACGTAATCGCTACGCAATCCGTCGACCAGTATATTCACTACAAGACGCGGGACGGTCGTCCCTGCTGCAGCAGGTTCTGCAGCCGCCAACACCGTTATTGCGGTGAGAAGGGATATGAGGAATCGTCCTTGTTTTGTAGTCATTTGTCAGAAGAAGTGCCAGCAAGCAGCGGTCTGCATCGCCAGCGGATGATAGAAATAAGCCCACGCATTAGCAAACACAATGCCAAAAGCTGCATGGCTGTAGGGATTGTTTGTAGCTGTAGGCCAGCAACAACCAGTGTAAATACGGCTGCAAGTGTCCCATATAAGGGGAGATAATAGTCCTGTAAGCCTCGGCGTTCACGCATTATTTTTATGGGAAGCCAAACAAGAGGGAGCGGATTGAGGACGCCTATGAGCCAGTTGCTTCCTACCGCTGGTTGAGCAGAGAAGAAGAACAGCACAAAAACCACCAAACCTGCCAAGCCCTGCACCAGCATTAGCGTGTTATCGAAAAGGCGAAAAACGCGTCCCGTGCGGAGTTCGGTCCAACTAAGTGCTACAGTAGAGCATAAGAGCAGTATAGCCACCATGAGTGGAGTGAAGGGCGTGGCAGAAGCCGCAGCTTGTGGCACGTTTACTACTATCGTTTCATCTTTTAGCAAAGGTATGCTGTTGCCCAAACTGTCTTTTGTAGTGGCTTGCGTAAGCATTTGTTCGGCCAAGAGGGGGGGAACATCATTCGTGCGTGCTGATTTAGCAGTGTATCCACGTCACATCCCAGAATGAGGTCTTGTCCAAATTCTAACCACGGAGAATCCTGTGTATAGCTATGAATGATATCCCTATAGGTCGTAGATGGTTGCTTATCAGCAGGAAGGGCGAACGGTGCCACTTTTCCTATCATGTCAATAGCCCGTGAGGTGCAGTTGTCACGCAGAAAGTTGTAACGATAACTTCTATTCTCAGGCTGCGCGTTGAGCACAAGATTCCGGAAAAGTTCTGCCGCTTGTTGGGAAGAGATATTGAGCTTTTGTTCTCTCACGGGGCGTTGTCGCTCAGTATATTCGGCCGAAAAATCGGGAAAACTTACCACTCCGAGAATATAGTCGGCCTTTCCGAGCGTGAATTCCCAGGTAAAGCGGCCGACATCTTGGAAAGAAAAAATCCCGTAGTTAAATACCCAGTCGTCGCCCGTTTTTGTGTTTGAATGCGCAAAGCCGTATGGCCGTAAAGCTCGTAACTCTTCGTGCCTGGAGCACATGTCAGCAGACTGGCTTTGAGCGAGTCGGACTGGGCGGCTAATGGCAACGCGAGCAACCACGAAATCAATATGTACAAGTATTTGCGCATTCGGCTGCAAAGTTACGAAAACAAACGTAACCAATCCTTTTCGTTTGTGATAAAATCACTCCTATATATAAATATAGAGAAAAATATGCCGAAGTTTCTTCTCTCCTTTCTCTGCTTCGAATCTTTTTTCTCGTTCTCCCTTCCAGCTTTCCATGGTTCCTATAAATCTGCGTAAAGTCTTTTTCCATGCTGCTACCAAACCTTCCTATTTTTACCGTCTGATTATTTGACAAACAACTTTTTTTCAATCTAGCGCGAGAAAAAAAGTGCTTCAAAGTTGAATCTCTCAGTCTTGCGTTCTTCTCCTTCTTAAAAAAATGACTTCTTCTCTCAAAGAAACCCACTTTTTTCTCTCAAAAATCTCTTTTTATCCTTGTTTTGGATGAAAATACAATAAAGTTGTCTGCCAAAATCCTTATTGCGTCCGCTGACATCCTTATTGTATTTGAAATTCCCCTTATAGGAATTTTAATTCCGCCTATAGAAATTTTATTTTCTCCTTGAGGAATTAGAAATTGCCTTATTGTAGTGGTGTTTCAAAACGGCGTTCTTTTCGGCCGAAGGCGTTTGAGTTGGATTTCAAACGATTCTCAGGGCTATAGAATGCGAAGATTTTTGACAAAATACAAGTTTCAGTTCTTTTCCTTCTCTTCGTCAAGATTTCTCCTTATTTCCCCTCTGAAGAGTGTATAAAAGTTTGTGAAAACATGCCGAAAAGCAGTTTTTTGGCAAAAAGAAAGTTTTTTATCAAAAAAACCTTTGAAAAAATGTAAAGTTTCAAATTTAACGCCTTATATTAGGCGGCGTAATGTTAATCTGACACTAAAAATAACCAATAGTGAGTGTCAGCGGATAGAATTTAGCAGTTTTCGAGTAAGCGAGTTTTGCTCGTTAATCGTACGAAGCTTTTCGTCCGCAGACCTTCACTAATAAAAAAAGATTATGCTATGGATAAAAAAACAATTGTCATTGGCGTTATTGGAGCCGATGTCCATGCCGTAGGCAATAAAATTATTGATTTAACGCTGAAGCAAAAAGGCTTCAACGTGGTAAACCTCGGTGTGATGGTCTCTCAGGAAGAATTTATAGAGGCAGCTGTTGAAACGCAAGCTGATGCTATCATAGTGTCGTCTCTTTATGGACACGGCGAGATCGACTGCATGGGCTTCCGCGAAAAGTGTGATGAGGCTGGTCTTAAAGGATTACCTCTCTTCGTAGGAGGTAATCTCGTGGTGGGTAAGCAAGACTTCAAAGATGTTGAAGCGCGCTTCCGCAAGATGGGCTTCGATTATGTTTATCCTCCCAACACCCCGATAGAATGTACGCTCGTTGATATCCGCAGAGCTGTAGGACTGACAGAACCAGCGGTCGAAACAGTAGCTGAGGAGGAAGAAGTCATGAACAACGCAAGTCAGCAGACAGCCACAACTGTTGGAGCAACCACTAAAGGCACTCAGCTATGAAATATTTAGCAGTCGACATAGGCAGTACTTACACGAAAGTGACAGCCATCGATGGCGACTTGCGAAAGATTGTGGGCACGGCGCGCGCCTTCACGACGATAGCCGAAGATGTCACCTTAGGGCTTCAACACGCCCTAAATGCGTTGGGCGATTTCGTATGGGACGATATGCTCGTCTGTAGCAGTGCCGCAGGAGGACTAAAGATGGTGGCGCTCGGTCTTGTTCCCGATCTGACAGCAAAAGCCGCGCGCACTGCCGCCTCTAATGCAGGAGCGAAAGTGATGCAGACGTTTGCCTACGAGATAAGCAAACGTGAGGAGCAAGAAATTTATGATTTGAATCCGGACCTCGTGTTGCTCTGTGGCGGTACGGATGGGGGCAACAAAGAAGTGATAACGGCCAATGCGCGTCGTCTCTGCTCAATTCCACGCCCTTTTACCACCATCGTGGCAGGCAACAAAAGTGCGACCGATGATATTGTCGAAATCTTTGAAGCAGCAGGTAAACCCTATGTGCTGACGGAGAATGTGATGCCAGAGTTCAACCGGCTCAATATTGAGCCTGCTCGAGATGCCATTCGGCAGTTGTTTATCTCTCGCATAGTAGAAGCCAAAGGCCTATCAAAGGTGCAGGCTCTAACATCCCACCAAATTATTCCCACACCACTTGCCGTGTTGCAAGCCTGCGAGCTACTGAGTCGAGGAACGGAGCAACAAGAAGGTTTGGGCGACTTGATGGCCGTTGATGTGGGAGGTGCTACCACGGATGTCTATTCTATGGCTTCGGGAGAGCCAACGGTGGAAAGTACGCTTACTAAGGGACTTCCAGAACCTTGGAGTAAGCGCACCGTAGAAGGCGATTTGGGTATGCGTTATAGTCTTCCTCATGTGTTGGAGCAGATGGAAAATCCGTCCGCCGAACTTCGCAGTTGGGTGGAGCGTTGTGTGGCCCAGCCCGAAACACTGGCTTTAGCCGATAGCGAAGAAAAGCAAATGGAAGAACTGCTGGGGCGCATGGCGGTCTCTGTGGCCGTTAAACGTCATTGTGGACGGATGGCCGATGTTTATACTCCTCTTGGATTGATGCACACTTTGGAAGGAAAAAGACTTGATGCGTGTTCCGCTGATGATAGGCATTGGCGGTGTACTCTTAGGGAGCAGTCATCCAGAAGAGATTCTGAAGGGCAGTATCTATGACCTGTGCCATCCCGAGATAGCTAAACCGCGCCGTCCGCGCCTCGTGCTCGATGGGCAGTATATATTTGCTGCTATGGGCTTGCTCTCCCAAATAAATCCCGAATTGGCTTTCGAACTGATGAAAGCTACATTGAAGGAAGTAGGAAGAGTCTCTCGTTCAGTATAACTAATAATCTTATAATACCAATATGGAAACCAAACTAAAAAACGAAAGAATTCCAGAAGGTGAATTTATGGCCGAACGACAAGAAGTCTTGGCTCAGTGGCCCACGGGTGGTGGGGTAAATTTCCAAGATGCTGTTGACTACCAGCTTCAGATTCCTCGTGAAAAACGCTTTGGCGAAAAACTCCAAAAGGCAGTTGCTGACAAGGTAACGTTGATACAGCCGCGTGCAGGTGTGGCACTCTATCGCGAGCAGATAGAGCTGTTGCAATTTCTTGAAGATAAGGGCGGTGCCGACCTTCTGCCGACTACCATTGACAGTTATACGCGCTTGAATCGCTATAATGAAGTAGAAGTGGGCATCGAGAAAAGTAAAATCTCGGGCCGTTCCATGCTCAATGGTTTCCCTGCTGTCAATTACGGTGTCAATATCTGCCGCATTGTTACTTCTGCGCTCCGCAATCCAGTGCAGGTGCGCCACGGTACGCCTGATGCTCGACTGCTCACTGAAATAACAATGGCGGGCGGTTTCACCTCTTATGAGGGCGGTGGTATCTCTTATAATATTCCGTACTCCAAGAATCATTCTGTGGCAAAAACCATTCGTCATTGGCAATATACAGACCGTCTTATCGGCATGTATGAGGAAGCTGGCGTTAGCATCAATCGCGAACCCTTTGGCCCTTTGACGGGTACGCTGATTCCGCCGTGTATCAGTAACTCAGTAGCCATTATCGAAGGATTGCTCGCAGCGACCCAAGGCGTGAAGGATTTAACTGTGGGCTATGGCCAGTGCGGCAATTTGATACAAGACGTTGCAGCCATCCGAGCCCTTGACCGAATGGCCAAGAAGTATATGCACAAGTACGGTTTCGACGATACTCGCATCACAACCGTGTTCCACCAATGGATGGGCGGATTCCCCCAAGACGAATCCAAAGCCTTCGGCGTTATCAGTTGGGGAGCGGCCGCTGCCGCTTTGGCAAAGGCCACGAAAGTTATCGTAAAGACCCCGCACGAGGCCTATGGCGTGCCGACGAAAGAAGCCAATGCTTCGGGACTTCGCGCAACAAACAGCTCATTTCAATGCTTCGCGATCAAGATCTCCGCAACATACCTGAAGTTATCAAAGAGTCGGAAATCATTGAAGCCGAAATGAAATGTATCCTCGATAAGGTAGAGGAACTGGGTAAGGGCGATATGGCACTCGGCGCAGTGGCTGGTTTCGAAGCCGGCGTTCTTGACATTCCGTTTGCGCCTAACCGCAACAACGCGGGTAAGGTACTCCCCGCACGCGATGATAAAGGTGCAATACGCATCTTAGAAATGGGGCATCTTCCTTTCTCTCAAGCTCTGAAAGACTTTCATCGGGAGCGACTTGAAGAACGTGCGCGCCACGAAGGTCGCCCCGTTAGTTTACAAATGGTGATAGACGATGTTTACGCTATAGAAAAGGGGTTCCTTGTGGGACGTCCCGAAACAGAGAATATAATGATTGGATAGACACTCTGATGAGTCCGCCAATACAAATAACCCAAACCACAACAAAATAATTGATACCACTATGAAAATCAAGAAAGTGATTTGCTCAGCAGGGAAAACAGGTTTTTTCTTTGACGATCAGCGCGCCATCAAAGCTGGAGCGCGCAACGATGGCAACTTCTATACAGGCGAGCCTGTTACACCAGGCTTTACCAGCGTTCGCCAAGCTGGCGAATCCATATCTGTTCTCTTTTTGCTCGAAGATGGCCAAATGGCTCATGGCGATTGTGCCGCAGTGCAATACTCTGGTGCAGGTGGTCGCGACCCTCTGTTTTTGGCTAAAGACTTTATACCCGTCATTGAAAAGGAAATAGCCCCGCATTACGAAGGTTTGGAAATCACCTCCTTCCGCGAGTTGGCTAATATAGTAGACAAAATGGTTTCGCCCACTACTGGTAAGGTCTATCATACCGCCATCCGTTACGGCATTACACAAGCCTGCTTGGATGCAGTGGCCAAGAGTCAGCACAAACTTATGGCAGAAGTTGTGGCCGAAGAGTATGGCACAAAAGTTAGCGAAGAGATGATTCCCATCTTCACCCAGTCGGGTGATGATCGCTACCTCAACGCCGATAAGATGATTATGAAGACAGCCGCCGTACTACCTCACGCGCTTTTCAATCATGTAGAGGACAAAGTGGGCTGGCAAGGTGAGAAAATCCGCGCTTATGTTGAATGGCTTCGCAATAGAGTGATTGAGAAACGACCACGCCCCGACTATCAACCCGTGTTCCACATAGATGTGTACGGAACGCTCGGAATTGTTTTCGATAATGATTTCAAACGCATTGCCGAGTATATCGCCGAATTGGCAGAAGTGGCAAAACCTTTCAAACTACGTGTGGAAGGGCCAGTAGATATGGGAGAAAAACAAGCTCAGATAGAAGCATTGGCTGCTATCCGCCGCCACATGGAGACTATCGGTACTGACGCTGAAATTGTGGCCGATGAATGGTGCAACACCTTTGAAGATGTGCGCGACTTCACAGAAGCTAAAGCTGGCCACATGGCTCAAATCAAAACGCCCGACTTGGGAGGTATTAACAACACTATAGAAGCTGTGCTCTATTGTAAAGAACATGGAATGGGCGCTTATTTGGGTGGTACTTGTAACGAAACAAACCGATCAGCCGAAGTATGTGCTCACATTGCTATGGCCACTCGCCCCGTGCAGTATCTTGCCAAACCAGGAATGGGAGTGGACGAGGGTTATATGATTGTATATAACGAGATGGCTCGCATATTGGCCGTCAGAGCAGCAAAATAGAAAAGGAGGAATCGTTATGGAAGAATTGAAAGTTTTATCCCCAACGGCCATCCTCGGCTATGGCTTTCCAGAGCAATCCTTCAAAGAAGGAATGCGTCGTCACCCAGATGTCATTGCCTGCGATGCAGGCTCTACAGACCCAGGCCCATACTATTTGGGCGCGGGTTATAGTTTTACAGACAATAATGCAGTGAAACGCGACCTTTCTATTATGATTCCAGCTGCTCTGGAGGAGGGAATCCCCCTGATGATTGGTACAGCTGGCGGTTGCGGTGCTCGTCCACACGTAGAGCTTACGGTGAATATCATTCGCGAGATAGCGCGTGAGCAGCATCTCCATTTTAAGATGGCCGTGATTGATGCTGAGTTTGAAAAGGACTTTATCAAAGCAGAGTTGCGCAAAGGAAACGTTACTCCGCTTGGTCCCGCTCCCGAACTCGCCGAAGAGAGTGTTGACGAATGTATTCACATCGTGGGACAGATGGGCGAAGAGCCATACATGAAAGCATTAGAGATGGGGGCACAAGTGATTCTCGCAGGCCGCTCTTACGACCCGTGTGAGTTTTCAGCCCTTGCCATCAGCAAAGGGTTTCCTAAAGCGCTCGCCATCCATATGGGAAAAATCTTGGAGTGTGCAGCTATCACGGCTCTACCAGGAAGTGGCTCCGACTGTATGCTGGGAACGCTCCGCAAGGATAGTTTTGTGGTAGAACCGCTCAATCCCGAACGTAAATGTACCACGCTCTCCGTTGCTGCTCATTCTCTTTATGAGAAAAGCAACCCTTACGAACTGCCCGGCCCTGGAGGTGCTATTGACTTACATAAGACCACTTTCACGCAGTTGAGCGAAAGCCAAGTGGAAGTCAGAGGTACTGAGTTCGTTCCTACAGAGGACTATTATATTAAACTGGAAGGTGTTCGCCGTGTGGGATACCGCACCATTTCGCCTGCAGCTACACACGACCCCGTTATGATTAGTCAGATAGATGAGGTGATACGTGGTGTACGCAATAGAGTGGAGGACAATTTCAATATGAAAGATAGTCGGAATACATGGCTCGACTTCAAAGTCTACGGTAAGAAAGGCGTCATGCACATGTTCCCCGAAACGCCCGAATCCTCGTCCGACGAGTTGCTCATAATCATTGAAGCCGTTGCCCCCACGCAGGAAGAGGCCAATACGCTCTGCTCGTTTGCGCGCAGCACGATGTTGCATTACGGCTATGAAGGACGCATTTCCACAGCAGGAAATCTGGCCTTCCCCTTTTCGCCGAGCGACTGCCGCATGGGAGAGGTGTTTGAATTCAACGTTTATCACCTATTGCGCGTAGCAGATCCTTGTGAGCCGTTCCCCATACATTTGTTAGAATTATAAGAAAATGGTATCATTGTCCCTTCATTTTATCCTCTGAGAGGGACATTTGAAAAAATATTATTTGTGAAATCATGAAACTAATAGATATAGCTTCTGTCATTCGAAGCAAAAACTCAGGGCCTTATGAGCTAACATTCGATGTTATTTTTAAGGACTTCGAGACGTATGGGAAAGTGAAAGCTGCACAAGCTGTGAGCAAGGAAAAGTTTTGTGCCCTCTATGGCATTCCTGAAACCGATGTGTTTCACCTTGTTTATTTCGATCCCGCAAAGGCTGTAAAAATAACTATCCGTCGCCCAATCCCCAGTGGAGCTTTGGGAGAGACCGATGTTTATGGAGCACAACAGCACGCCCCTCTTATGGGGATGGAAATAGAAATCTAACAATTTTTTTCAATAACGATTAGATGAATTCCGCCGGCACAGACTTTTTGTTTGGTCGGCGGAAATTTGTAAGTTTGCTGCAGTCAAAAGAGAATCATTATGAGTAAAAAACTTTTATATGCCCTTATGCTCATGACTTTTGCCTTAGGGATGAGCAGTTGTAAGGAAAACTATTCCAATGGAGAAAAGGTAGGGAATCTTATAGAGTTCACGCGCAAGGGCGTGATATGGGATAGTTGGGAAGGTCGCCTAAATCTCACACAAACGGGGATGAATACCAGTGGCGCCCCTTTTTCTTTCTCTTTCGACAACGACCGTACTGACCAAGACTCCCTGATTCAGCTGCTTTATCAAGCACAAGTTGAGGGGTGGAAAGTGAAACTGAAATACCACGAGGTTTGGGGACTTAAAAATATCTTTACCAATCGCGGCGAGACCGATTATTTCGTGGACGATGTCACTGTGCTTGATAAAGACTTTGCAAATGTTGCCAAGCGTCTTAATGGCGCTGCCCAGCAAGGCCGAGTAGTTGACACAATTTATGTGGTTTTAGATAAAAGTGAACTAAAAAAGCAGAGATAGGAACTACCTAGCGAAAGATTTCCCCAAGCAGCAAATATAGCTGATATTGAAACCTAAAAATATCCTTATTGCGTTTGAAAATACAATAAGGCTATCAGCTGGCATCCTTATTCCGTCAGCTGACATCCTTATTGTATCTGCGGTGACAACAAAGCTAAGTGTGACAACAATTATAGCTGTCTGAATTTTGTTGTCACACTCGTAATGGGATATTCATTAGGATTTTATGAAAGTTTGTGACAACGTGACGATGAAATATCGCTTTTTATAGAGAGTGCATGGTTGTGCTGAAATTATGCCCAGATTAAAAATCATCTTACTAAAAGGGCTGAATCTTTCAAGAGAAGATTCAGCCCTAATTTTTGATGTTTCCTTGAATAGGAGAGCTCTCTTTAATCGGAGCCTACTTGCAGTAAGCTACATGCTCTCTTTTAAAATGTCTACGACCTCTTTGAAGGTAAGTTTGCGGTAGCCACTATCGAGGATGATCGTGCCTTTAGCAATCCCCTCAAGCATCTCATTTGTTGCTCCTATCTCGCTGATAGTCAGAGGGAGTCCTATTTCTTTCATCCATGATTTCATTGCTGCAAGTCCTTCTTCCGCCACTTGATGGTCGGTTCTTCCTGAAGGGCAGATGCCCCACACTTCTTCGGCAAAGCGTTTGAAGCGAGATACGGCAAAGGGGAGTGTGTGTTTGTAATAGGGGAGAGAAACCGCAGCTAAAGCAAAACCGTGAGGAGCATGGGTGTAAGCACCAATGGAGTGGCCAAACATGTGAACCATCCAGTCTTGCCGTTTACCGCATCCAATGAGAGTGTTCAACGCCCAAGTAGCAGTCCACATTATGTTGGAGCGAGCTTCATAGTCTTGTGGATCTGCCACAGCCTTGCGACTTGCCACAATCAAACTCTTCAATAATCCTTCAGCAATATAATCTGAGGTATTGTCGTCTGTACCAGAGAAATACTGCTCAAGGATATGGCTGAATATGTCGAAGATACCAGCTCTCATCTGTTCATTGGGAACGGTCATGGTGAAACGCGGGTTGAGAATGGCAAAACGCGGTATTAAACGGTCATCGAATACGTGCCCAAGTTTTGTGGTATGCTCTGCATCCGTGATAACACTTCCTGCGTTCATCTCACTTCCCGTTCCAGCCATCGTCAGAACACATCCAACGGGCAGAATCTTTTGTTCTTTGGGCGGATTTTGCTGCTGAACAAAAAATGTGTTCCAGTAATCTCCTTCAAAATGGGCTGAAGCCGCCACCGCCTTAGAGTAGTCGGCTACAGAACCACCACCTACCGCAAGAATGAAATCTACTTTCTGATTGCGCGCTATTTGTATGCCCTCGTGCAACTTTTCCAGTGTTGGATTCGACATGACTCCTGCATCTTCCACAATAGTTTTTCCTGCTTTTTTTAGTAATCCTATCACGCTATCATAGATGCCGTTACGTTTTATTGAGCCCCCGCCATACGTGAGCATTACTGTGGGGCCAGTCATCTTAAGCTCTTCGGCGAGGCCATTGAGTGCATCTTCGCCAAAGTAGAGCTTGGTTGGATTGTGATAAGTGAAATTTCCTAACATATCTCTTTTCTGTTTAGATGTGTGCTTATTCCGTGGTTTGTAGATAAACACACCATGTTGTTTGTTATCCTTTTATCGTACTGCAAATCTCTACGAGATATCAACGTGTGGTATTTTAGTAAGATTTTCTTTGATTTCTTCGTCGCTGAGTGAATAGTTTTGCAGATCGCCAGAGATGAAGCTGTCGTAGGAAGGCATATCGATGAGTCCGTGTCCGCTTAGGCAGAAGAGAAGAACTGGTGCTGTCCCTTCTTCGTTGGCTTTTTTTGCCTCTCGGATAGTGGCAGCAATAGCGTGACAGCTTTCAAGGTGCGGGAATGATACCTTCCGCTTGTGTAAAGAGTAGACCAGCGTTGAAAGCTTCTAATTGAGCAATGTCTACACCGTGCATGTGTCCATCTTTGATAAGTTGCGATACCAGCGTTCCTGCACCATGGTAGCGGAGGCCGCCTGCGTGGATATTGGCAGGTTTGAAGTCGTGTCCCAGTGTGTACATGGGCAGAAGAGGCGTATAACCAGCCTCATCACCAAAGTCGTATTCAAATTTCCCTCGCGTTAGTTTAGGGCAACTTTGGGGCTCTGCTGCGATAAATTCCGTATTGGGGTGAGTGCCGTCAAATACGTGACGCATAAAGGGGAAAGCGAGACCTCCAAAGTTGCTCCCACCACCGAAACACGCGATAACTTTGTCGGGATATTCTCCCGCCATTTCCATTTGTTTTTCTGCTTCCAATCCTATGATGGTTTGATGAAGCGTGACATGATTGAGCACACTTCCCAGCGTATATTTGCACCCTGGTGTTGTTGTGGCCAGTTCTATGGCTTCACTAATGGCTGTACCGAGTGAACCTGTATGGCGAGGATCGCGCGTAATAATATTTTTGCCTGCGCGAGTACTCATGGAAGGAGACCCCTCTACGGTAGCTCCGAAAGTGCGCATAATCATGGAGCGGTAAGGCTTTGCTGCATAGTGAGTTTCACCTGATAAACGGCAGCTTCCAAGCCATAAAGACGTGCAGCATAGGAGAGAGCAGCGCCCCACTGCCCTGCACCAGTTTCCGTTGTTACATTAGTGTCACCCTCCTGCTTGCAATAGTAGCACTGAGGTATGGCAGAATTGACTTTGTGAGAACCAAGCGGATTGACAGATTCGTTTTTGAAATAGATATGTGCCTTTGTACCGAGAGCTTTCTCAAGGGCGTAAGCACGCACAAGTGGGGTAGAGCGATAGAAGGTGTACTTCTCTTGCACTTCCTCAGGAATGTCAATCCATTTGTGCTCCGTGTCGAGCTCTTGTTTTGCACATTCGTGATTGAAGATACGTGTCAAATCCTCGACAGATAACGGCTTGCGAGTGGTTGGATTGAGAGGAGGCAGAGGCTTGTTGGGCATATCTGCCAATATATTATACCATTGCTTGGGTAAGTCTTGTTCTGCCAAATAAAACTTCTTTTGTTTCATGAAAAGATAAGCGTTTAAGTGTTGTTTCTTTAGTTTGTGTAAGCACATGTATGCAGTATCTTTAAGACAAAGCTGTTACTGTTGATGGCTAATTCTGCACATCATGCTTTTTTTATGTTATTTTGGCGACTGTCTAATATGATTTGGTTCCGCATTTTCCCCTTTGTTCATTGATGCGAACTTCATCGCTGAAAACCCATTCTCCAGGACGCGGAGCGCGTGCTTGGAGGCGGATGTAGCGTGCTTTTTTTGTACCAATCCATCTCCAATGAACGTAGAGCGGTTTGCTGTTAGGTTCACGCGGTGCTCCTTTTTGGAAAATCTCACGGAATTTGCGCCCATTTTTAGAAATAGAGATACGGAAATCTTCTGGGAGATAAATCCACGCTTCACTATTCTGCAAAAATTCCATGTCAATATTGTGAACTGCTTTCACCTTGCCAAGATCGAGCGTCAGGTCCATGCAGTAGGGCTTCTGTATCGTGTCGGCGGATTGGCAAAAGCCTTGCCAACGGCCATCGGTGTGACTCCAGCCGCCATAAATGCCATCTATGAGTGCCTCATTTCCGCTCGCAGGGTAGTATGTACTAAAAGGTCGGTGATAGACTACCTTTATGTCGGCCGCTTGAGAGTTTTTTTGATTTCGACTTTCAGGGCGTTCGCCAACTTCTTTGCGTAAATCGAAATAGTGGATGCCTAAACTGTCGAGATGGGGGTATTGGCGAATGATGCTTTGTCGGAAATGGCTAATATCGCTAATGCGTCCTTTTAGTCCTATTTCAGCGATGGCTAACTCTCGCGGATAGAGCATATACTCTGCATGTTCTGGCGTTTCAACAAATTCTGTCCACAGATTTCCTTGCAGACCAAGAATGTAGCTACGTTCTTCTGCACTCAATCCTAATGCGGGGTCAAAACCAGCTACATTATTGAACGTGTTGTAACCACCTATTCCCGTGGGTTGGAGATAGGGTGCATCTTGATGATAGTCAAAATAGCAATGACTCGTAGGGCTCATGATGACCTTGTTACCTTGACGGATGGCTTGGCGAGCTGCCGCAGCATTTCGCCATACCATGATGGTGGCTCCTGTAAGCGTGGTGTCCTCCAAAGCCTCGTCCCACGCAATCATCTCCCTTCCGTTCTGAGTGAGAAACGCTGTATGCGCCGAATGAGATAGCCTTGTAGTTCGTTCACATGATTAAAGCCCAGTTCTTTTGCCTTTTGCTGGCAACGCGTACATTTCAGCCAAGTATCTCTACTGGCTTCATCGCCTCCGATGTGTATCCAGTGGGATGGAAAGATTTGCATCACTTCTTGCAGAACGTTTTCAAGAAAAGTGTAAGTGGCTTCATTGGATGGACACATATCCGCTTGTGTTCCTTCATTGCCCACGCATTTCAGTTCGGGATAAGTGGCCGTTACTTCTTCACTATGCCCTGGCATCTCAATTTCGGGTACGATGGTGATACCCTTCTCTTGTGCATAAGCCACTAAAGCGCGTAGTTCGTTCTGCGTATAGTAGCCACCGTAAGCTGCTGAATCGCCTTCGTGCAGATAGCGGCGATCTCCGCCTATCCACCATTTGTGCCAATCTGACTCCGTACGCCATGCTGCTATCTCTGTGAGGCGTGGATATTTCTTTATCTCAATGCGCCATCCTCCCGCATCGGTAAGGTGCAGGTGTAGACGGTTAATCTTGTGTTCGGCTAAGAAATCAATCTGCTTCCGTAAGAAATCTGTGGTGAAGAAATGACGCGAAAGGTCCAGCATACAGCCTCGCCACGAATAGGCAGGAGAAATTACGTTTTCTTTCTCTTGAGCTTGCACAAGAGAGGTGCAAGAAAGAAGAGTTCCAACGCACAAAACTCTTGTCACGTTGCGTAGAAATGAAAAAATAGTCATAAATATAAGCTTTAGTATGCCACGAAGTTACTGTTTTTACTTGAAATTCTATGGATGTATAAGATTTATCCGTATCTTCGCCCTATAAAAGAATAGTTATTATGTCCGGAACGATTCAACAAATACAGCGTGCGTTGCATAAGGCTGCGTCGAAATTTCCCCTTGAGGCGGAGAATTTCCCGATGACAGATATCATTTTGCAAGTGAAGCAAGAAGGTGGGGAACTTTTGATTTTTGATGACAACGATACAGAGCTGACTCGTTGCGTTGTGGAAGAATGGCTTGGCGATACTTCGGAAGATTTCTACGAACGTATCCAACCTGTACTAAAAGAAGCCATTTTAGATATTAAAGAAGAAATGGATTCTCTGAATGTGCTCAAACCTTATTCTTTTGTACTCTTCGACGACGACAATTCTGCTGTGGCTAATCTCTATCTGGTAGATGATGATTTGATTCAGATAGATGACAATTTGCTGCCAGGACTTGACGAAGATCTCGAATCCTTTTGGGAGACGTTGAGTAAAGAATAAGTTTAGGAGTAAAGCCGCAGGAATGTACAGCCTCTTTAGCTTCTGAAGGATAGGTAGCCCTCTCTGTTGCTGCAATCTATCTTTTCTTACATTTGGGGCAAATCCCCCTTCATCATATAGTTGACACTTTTAGTGAGAAACCCTTCTGGTGTTGTTACAAGCGGAATAGGCGTTTCTTCCAAACAATAGGTTTGATGACACTCTTCGCAGTAGAAATGAACGTGCATATCATCATCTCGCCCTGATTTGTCGGAATGGCCGTGACAAAGTTCGTATTTCACGCCGTCGCCCCCGTCTTCAAGCACATGAACTAAATGCTGTTGGCGGAATATGGTCAGAGTTCGGAAAATACCAGATTTATCGATGGATGGAATTTTCTGTACCAAATCTGAGAGCGAGAGCGGGTGGGACGCCTTGGATAGTGCTCTGGCTATGATAAGGCGATTGGCTGTTGGGCGTATTTCGTGTTGAGCGAAGAGTTCTTCTATGTCTATGTGCATGGTTCTACGGCTTTGGCTTCAAAGGCAAACTATTTTACTTACGAAGCAAAAGTAAGAAAAAAATCTATCACTTCATTTATTGCATCTTAGGTAACTGAAAGAATGACTACAGAGCGGAAAATCATCCATGTTGATATGGACTGCTTTTTTGCAGCCGTTGAGCAGCGCGACAATCCAGAGTTGCGTGGCAAACCTGTGGCTGTTGGCAATGATGAAGAGCGTAGCGTTGTCACAACTGCTAGCTACGAGGCGCGTAAGTTTGGCGTACATTCTGCCCAATCTGTTCAAGTGGCCAAACGCTTATGCCCGTCACTGGTTATTGTTCCGTGCCATTTTGAGAAGTATAGAGCTGTGAATCATCAGATAAGTGAGATTTTCCATGATTATACGGATCAAGTAGAGTTTTTGAGTATTGATGAGGCTTTCTTGGATGTAACGGAAAATAAAAAAGGGAAGGAGCTCGCAGTGGATATTGCGCGCGAAATAAAAAGTCGTATTCACGAAGAACTACAGTTGACGGCTTCGGCAGGTGTGAGTTATTGTAAATTGCTTGCTAAGATAGCATCGGATTATCGCAAGCCTGACGGACTCTGTACTATTCATCCCGATAAGGCTCTCCGCTTCATTGCTCATTTGCCTGTTACAAAACTTTGGGGCGTAGGGCCTAAAACGGCAGAGCGCCTTCATCAGATGGGAATATATACAGGGGAGCAACTGCGCGAATATTCTTTACACAGTCTGACACGCGCTTTTGGAAAAATGGGGCAAGTGTTCTATAATTTTGCACGTGGTATTGATGAACGCCCCGTGGTGACAACGCGTGAGGCCAAGTCGGTGGGGTGTGAGCGTACTTTTGAAAAAGATTTAAATACACAGGCGTCTATTATTGTCGAATTATACCACGTCACATTAGAACTTGTGGAGCGCATCAAGAAACATAAGTTTGAGGGTAGAACTTTGACGTTAAAAGTGAAATATTCTGACTTTACGCAAATCACCCGCAGTTTGACACGACAAGAACTATTGCGCACAAAAAAGCAAATACTCCCATTGGCAAAACAACTATTGTCAAAAACTGACACCTCCCGCCCCATACGCCTACTTGGTCTTTCCGTGTCGTCACCGAAGGAAGAAGACGTAAAAAAGCCCGAATGGATTCAGTTGGAGTTTGATTTTGGTGATGAAAGCACTTGGTTGGGGGGAGGCTAAATGATGATTTTTGAAACTTGTTTGCAAGAAATTTTATGTTTTTCTCTCGGCGGAGATAACTTATTGTATATCAAGTAGTAAATATCCTTATTGCGTTTGAAAATACAATAAGGCTGTCAGCTGACAGAATAAGGCTATCAGCTGACGCGCTTATTGTATTTTTGGCGATGATAAGAAGAGTGAAAATGATGAAGAGATGCGCTCTCTTCTGTATCTTGTTTTTTCCGTTATTGCGTTTTCATATCACCGCGCTTGATACTTAAAGTGTTGAAAGAGTTTGTATTATGGTTGTGACAACAGTGTGACAATAACCAATAGCGCAAAAGCTTGTTGTCACGCATGAAAGTGTTTCTAAAAATCCGCAACACCTATTGTTGGGCGTTGCGGATAGAGAGTTGAGAGTTATGGAGAATTTTTATAAAAGGTCAAAAACGGGAGAAGGAAAACTGTGAGGAACTGATGATAGTTTCAGCGTTTATTTGCACTTTCTCCATGAATTTTTTTGCCTCCTATTCATTGTTTGTCTTCTCAAGAACTTGTGTGAGGATTTCGGGTAGTTCCCAATCACATTCTTTCATTTCTTCCAGTCGTTTTTTGCCTGCTGCCGATAGTGAGAAGTACATTTCGCGTTTGTCTGTCTTTCCCATAACACGCGAGATAAGTTTTTTCTTTTCAACGGCGCAGATAATCTTTGAAGTGTTGGAACACGTCAAACCTAAGGCTTCAGCAATTTCGCCCGATGTCAAACTTTTATTTTCGGACAACAGGCAAAGGAGCATTCCTTCGTTGATATTTATGCCATGAAGCTTTTGCATTTCTTGTTCTAAAGCTGTGATGGCACGATAGATGATGCGCAAGCGACAGATACATTTTTTATCCATGTTTATTCTTTAAATAAATAGGTTTACATTCGCATCTTCAGCGCGTTGCATATAGTGGCAACGCCGCCTATACTTACTCCATCGATGAATTCTTCTTTATCAATTCCCATCATGTCCATCGACATCTGACACGCAATAAACTCAACACCATTGGCGAGCGCTTGATCACGTAGCTCCTCAAGCGAGTTGATATTTTTCTTGTGCATAATGTGACGAATGAGCCGATCGCCAATGCCCAGCATGCTCATCTGAGAGAGGCGTAAGCTTTTGGAGCTCTTGGGGAGCATCCACGAAAACATTTTACCGAAGAAATCTTTTTTCACCTTTGGTTTCTTTTCGCGTTTGAGAACGTTGAGCCCCCAGAAGGTAAAGAAAATAGAAACTTTATGTCCTGTGGCAGCTGCCCCGTTTGCTAAAACAAAGGTGGCAAGAGCTTTGTCGAGGTCGTCGCTGAACATGATCAGCGTTTTGTTTTTGCTATTGCTGGCAGTGTGAGATGTGCATTCTACTGGAGCGTTCTTTTCGATGACTACAGTGTGATAACCTTTTTGGATTGTACTCGTAATGAAATTATTTCCAGTTGTTTGACACCATGCCTCGGCATCACGCGAAAATCCAGCGTCTGTAGCTACAACCTCGATGCGTTCGCCAACCTGTGCTTGGTCCATAGCTGTCTTTAGTTTCATGATAGGTCCAGGGCATTGTAGTCCGCAGGCATCTATTTTTAGAGTAGATATGCAGGGCTTTGTAGTATTTATTTCTGACTGCTTCTTCGGATTCGGAGCAATAGAAATAGGTGCAGTGGCAAGGGAGTAAATTTGATACCCACCTGAGAGGTTTCGCACTTTTTCAAAACCATGCCCCTGAAGGATTCGCAGTGCTAAATAACCGCGTAGACCAACAGCGCAGAACACTATGATTTCTTTGTCCTTTGGTAGTTCGTTGATGCGCTCGCGCAGGTCGTTCAACGGGATATTTACTGCTCCTTGAATTGTGCCCAGTTTGTATTCGCTTGAGTTCTGACATCAAGAAGGAAGGTCTTATTGCGGTTGAGGCTATCTATCTCTCTCCAATAAATAGCTGGCATTGCACCATTTATAATATTATGAGCCACATAGCCCGCAATGGCTATTGGATCTTTTGCAGAGGAGAAAGGCGGTGCATAAGCCTGCTCCACGCGCATGAGGTCTTCCACAGTGCCCCCATTCTTGATGATAAGTGCAATTTGATCAATACGTTTGTCCACTCCATCATGTCCCACGCATTGTGCACCAAATAATCGTCCAGTCTTGGGGTCGAAAGTCAGTTTGGTTGTTAGGCGGAATGAGCCAGGGTAGTAGCCAGCGTGTGCCGCCGAAATAGTTGTGGAACTAGCATACGCAATCCCTGCTTGTTTCAATCGCTTTGCAGGCACTCCCGTAGTAGCCACTGTGAGATCGAAAACCTTTGCAATGGCAGTTCCTATGGAGCCTTCGTATTTTTCTACTTTGCCCCTTACCATATTGTCTGCCACAATGCGCGCTTGCCTATTGGCAGGACCTGCCAGATAGTTGAGCCAGTTTTCTCCTGTAATGGGGTGGGGGAATTCGATTGCATCTCCCACAGCAAAGATGTCGGGGATGGATGTTTCTAAATATTCGTCCACTTGAATGCCACGTCCCACGCGGATGCCGGCTTCGGCAGCAAGATGTGTGGAAGGGCGAACTCCGATGGAGAGCAGTACGAGGTCGGCATCTATGTTTTCTCTGTTTGCGAGACAAACACGGATACGATTGTCGATTTGCTCAAAATGGTCTACGCCTTTTTCAAGATATAGAGCAACGCCCTTATCCGTCAGATGGCGATGAACGTATGATGCAATGGAGAAATCAACTGGCGCCATGACTTGATTGGCCATTTCAACAATGGAAACCGTTGCACCGGCTTCTTGGAGGTTTTCAGCCATTTCCAACCCTATGAAACCTCCGCCCACGACAACCGCACTCTTTACTTCGTATTCCTGGAGATAGCTTTTGATGCGATCCGTGTCCTCCACATTTCGGAGAGTAAAGATTCCTTCAAGGTCAATTCCCTTTAATGGTGGATGTATAGGCGTGGCACCAGGTGAGAGCAAAAGACGGTCATAGCTTTCTTCATAGCAAGATCCATCGACCTTGCGCACTGTTACCGTTTTCTTTTCGGGATGGATAGTGATGGCCTCGCTGCAAATGCGTACGTCCACGTTGAATTGTCGTCCGAAAGCTTCGGGAGTTTGAACGAAAAGTTTTTCACGTTGAGCTATTACGCCACCTATATAAATAAGGGAGGCCACAATTTGCATACGAAATATGTGGCCCCTTTTCTAAAAGGATAATCTCTGCCTGTTCGTCAATGCGGCGGATGCGGGCTGCAGCAGTTGCTCCGCCCGCTACGCCGCCAATGATGAGGTGTTTCATTTATTTCCTACGTTTTGAGACGAACTTATTTAAGCAGAATGTCGTTAATTGCGCGTTCAAAGTCGCTCTGTCGCATTGCACCTGTTGCCATTTGAGGTTTTTCATTCATCGGGATGAATAAAATGGAGGGAATGGACTGGATGCCGAAGATTGAAGCAAGTTCTTGCTCTTGGTCAACGTCTACTTTGAATACATTGATACGTCCGTCGTACTCTTCCGCAATCTTTCGAGCACAGGAGCAGTAGCTTTGCAAGGGCCGCACCATGTGGCGTAGAAATCTATAATAGCTGGTTTGTCGCCAAGATATTTCCATTCTTGCGGATTTGTATCGAAGTCCATAATTTGCTTCTTGAAGTCGAGAGTTGTTAAGTTTTGTACACTCATAGTTCTTTTCTTTTAGTGGATAATTCAGTTCTAAATTTTATTTTCCATTGGAAACTTGTGCAAAGATACATCTAATTTTCTGATAAAACAAATTTCCCGAGGAAAATAATTTAGTAGGACAAGAAAAGGTTTGAGAAACGTATCGTCTTCTGCGTTTAGTCGATGAATTTATGAGAAGGAAGTACGGACTGAATAGGGGAGTTGTTGAATACAAAAAACTATCAACAGATAGGGATGAAACCTTCCGTTGATAGTTTTAGGATAATGATTCTTGTGTAAGAGTTGCTTAACGGCCTATGGAGAAATATTCAAAGCCAGCTGCTTGCATATCGGATGGGTCGTAAATGTTACGGCCATCGAATACTACGGGGCGATTCATTGAGCGGCGAACAACTTCCCAAGAAGGTAATCGGAATTGTTTCCACTCGGTCAGGAGCAGGAGCGCATCACTACCTAGGGTGGCATCGTAAATATCCTGTGCGTAGTAGACACTATCGCCGATACGGCGTCGACATTCGTTCATGGCAGCAGGATCGTAAACGCGAACTGTGCATCCAGCTTCGAGGAGCTTTTTGATAGTGACGAGCGATGTAGCCTCTCGCATATCGTCGGTCTCAGCTTTGAAGGCTAAGCCCCAAAGAGTGATGGTCTTTCCTTGTAAGTTGCCATTATAGTAGGCGTTTAACTTATTGAAAAGAACGTTCTTTTGAATTTCGTTAACCGCCTCTACAGCCTGCAAAACCTTCATCGGATAACCTTTTTGTTCTGCTGTTTTGATGAGTGCCTTTACGTCCTTGGGAAAGCAAGAGCCCCCGTAGCCGCATCCAGGGTAGAGAAATTTTGAACCTATACGTGTGTCAGAGCCTATACCTTTTCTAACGGCGTTTACATCAGCTCCAACGAGTTCGCAGAGGTTGGCAATGTCGTTCATGAAAGAGATACGCGTGGCCAGCATAGAGTTGGCTGCATATTTTATCATTTCAGCACTGGGAATGTCTGTGAAAATCACGCGGAAGTTATTGAGAAGGAACGGTCTATAGAGTTTCGTCATCAATTCGCGGGCGCGTTCGCTTTCCACACCTACAACTACACGGTCGGGCGACATGAAGTCTTTAATGGCACTTCCTTCTTTCAAGAATTCAGGATTACTAGCCACATCGAACTCTATATTCTTTCCGCGTTTGTCAAGCTCTTCTTGGATCGCTGCCTTTACGCGAGCTGCCGTTCCAACAGGAACGGTTGATTTTGTGACTACAACAAGATACTGGTTCATATATTGTCCCACCTCGTGCGCCACATTGAGTACATAACTAAGGTCGGCACTTCCATCTTCATCGGGAGGTGTTCCTACAGCGCTAAATACCGCTTCTACATCGCTTATGCAATCGCGCAACTGAGTGCTGAAGTGTAAACGGCCTTCTCTATAGTTGCGAAACACCATCTCATCTAGACCTGGCTCATAGATAGGGATGACACCTTTTTTGAGTTGCTCAATCTTTTCTTGATTTATGTCAACGCAGGTCACCTCAACGCCCATTTCAGCGAAGCAAGCTCCACTTACCAGTCCAACATATCCTGTTCCGACAATGGCTATTTTCATTTTTCTTAGGATTGGTGAAAAGAAACTGTTGTAATGAAATTATGCGAATTCTCTCTTGAAAAGAAAAAATTCGCATAATGATAAAACATTTGTCTTGCAGTGAGCAAATGAGTTTATTTTTGAGCCGGAGCCTGCTGTGCAGGAGCAGCGGGAGCTGCACCTTTTTGTTGCGTAGGAAGTTCAGGCATATTAACCTTCATGTCGGTCACAACGGTGCTGGCACTAGATGCCTCGGGCTTTACATAGACTGTAGCAACGCTCAGAACAACGAGCAAAGCAGCCAAAGTCCAAGTGGCTCTTTCTACAAAGTCAGTTGTTTTGCGTACACCCATGATAGCGTTTGATGCAGAAAAGTTGGATGCCAAACCGCCACCCTTAGATTCCTGAATCAGTACGATGAACGTCAGCAGAATGGCTACAATTACAGCCAGAATGACGAATACTTGATACATTTTTATCTTATTTTTTATGTTTATTATTTGCGATAACTTTCTCTAAGAACCTAATTTGGTCTGCAAAGTAAGCATTTTTTTTCGGATAAACCAAGTTTAGCTTTCTGATAATTTCAATCGCCTTTTCAAACCGTCCTTGTTTGATATAGATACGTGCGAGTGTTTCCGTGAAAAAGTTCTCACTGATTCCTTCGTTTTCGTCGCTCTGTTCCTCGGGAAGTTCGGGCGTAAATTCGGGTTCTTCTTTCAGTTCAATGCGACCTGGTTTTTGCAATGAAGTTTTCCACGAGTGTCTTGCTACGCTGATTCCGAGTTGAAGAAGGGAGAACGGTTTCTTCTTCTTCGGGTTCTGCATCGTCGAGTTGTAGAAGGAAAGCCGTATAATCTGTTGTTGCATCAGCGGCAGTAGGTTGTCGATGCGGTGTTTCAGTGTGTACAGGATCTTCTTGCAGATAGTTGTCGATGAGAGAATTGGCACGCTCACTTCGATTATGTGGAGTTTGCGCAGGCAGTGTGGGCTGTTCAATCGGCGGTGTGTTTTTGATGTCAAACGGAGAGCCTTCGAAAAGATGAAAGAGAACACGGCGGTCGGGCAGGAATAGTGCTGCACGGCGTAGTTCCTCTCCAAAGCTGGGATCGTGAAGCAGAAAGAGATTCTGCAAGAACATAAGGCGAGCTGCAGCATAGTAGGGGTAGCGCCCCACAAGTTCACGAAGCTTGTAGAGAGAATCTTTGTCGAGACGTTCTGGATGATCTATGTAGGCAGTAATTTCCATTCGTATTATAATAGATACAGTCAAATTACCAGTCGGCAACAGTGGCGTTAAATATCTGATCCGTCAGGTCGGCTATCATTTCCGTTACCAAACGTTCTTGAACGGTGGCCAACTGCTGTGAAGAATCATATTGAGTAGTGGCAGAAAATTGTTTCTCCCAACTTTCGTTTGTTTTGTTGTTTTGGAAGCGGATATTAACCGTCATGCGCAGCTGAACTTGTGAGGCATAGCCATTGGCAGATACAGCTTTATTATATTGATCGTATGCTGTTATTTCTCCCGAGATATGGAGATCTCCTCCACGCTTAACGAGGCGCAGGCGAGTTTGATTGGCATAGATGTCCTGCAACTTATTGTTGAACATGCTTTCCATAGGCGCCCAACCGTAAGGTGCGCGATTCGGAATTTTATCTATTTGGATAGACTTGATTACATCGTAGTTGATGGACGTTCCAGTAAAATGGTATTTGATGCTACAAGCTGAAAGCGTGAACAGCATCATACATAGCAGTAAATCAGATAGATGTCGCTTAACTTTCCAAACCATAATCTTTTATTTTACGATAGAGCGTACGTTCAGAAATTCCCAGTTGGTCAGCTGCCAACTTACGGTGGCCACCGCTACGTTCCAGTGCTTTTTGAATCGAAAGCTTTTCTTGGTCTTCAAGTGAGAGGAGCTGTTGCGTTTCATTATCCTTCACTTCTTCCGCATCATCAAAATAGGAAGGTGCAACCTTCATCGGCTGATCGTCTTTACGATACAACGTAATGTCACTACTTTCTGACAGTACAGCTTCCTGATGGCCATGAACTTTTCCGTGCAAGAGATTTTCATTGACCACCTTTTTCAATTCTGTCACATCGCGTTGAAGGTCGAAAAGTATCTGATACAATATTTCTCGTTCGTTTTCAAAACTATGTTCTGTCTTTCTTTTCAACAATAGCCAACTGATTGTGCTTTAACTCTTCAGGAAGATATGTACTTAAAATTTCTGGTGTTATCTCCCTTGCTTCCGCCGTTACAGACATGTTCTCGGCAATATTTTTTAATTGCCGCACGTTTCCAGGCCATGAGTAGGCCTTTATCATATTGCGTGCTTCTTCTGTTAGGCGGATGGGCGGCATTTTGTACTTCTCGCTCATCTCCAAGGCAAATTTGCGGAAAAGTAGTACCACATCTTCTCCACGCTCGCGCAGAGGGGGGACGGCAATGGATACACTATTGAGGCGATAGTACAAATCTTCACGGAATTTTCCTTCTCCGATAGCTCTCTCCATATTAACATTGGTAGCAGCAACAATGCGCACATCTGTTTTTCTCACTTCGCTGGCTCCCACGGGAATATATTCGCCGGTTTCCAATACACGCAGAAGGCGTGCTTGGGTCTGCAAGGGTAGTTCGCCCACTTCATCAAGGAAGAGAGTGCCACCATTGGCCACACTGAAATATCCCTCACGCTTCTCGATAGCTCCCGTAAAAGCTCCTTTTTCATGTCCGAAGAGTTCAGAGTCAATAGTGCCTTCAGGGATTGCTCCACAGTTCACAGCAAAATATTTCTTTGTCTTGCGTGTACTATGGTCGTGAATGATGCGAGGAAAAACCTCCTTACCCACACCATTCTCGCCTTGGATGAGGACTGAGAGATCGACAGGGGCAATCTTGAGCGCCACATCAATAGCTCTATTCAAGCCTTCGTCGTTGCCCACGATGTTATAGCGCTGCTTGATTTTTTGGAGTTGACCTTCGTTCATGTTTGTTGAAAATTGGAGTACAAAGTTAAGCAATAATCAATAAATCTATCATTTCCTCCTGTTGAATTTTGGATAGGTAGTGAATTTCCCCGAAAGCTTCTTTTTCTTACTTGTGTTCCTTTGTTTTGGAAAATAAAGTAAGGAAGCGAGTGCTTGTTCGTTGAAAGATATATAATTTTGCAACGTACTTAAAGAATAAAAAGATGAAGATGAACAAAAACAGAACAAATAGCTGTAAGGAGCCAAACGACCTCCTTTCTGCTGTCTTTTGTCTTTGCTTGCTCCTCTCGTTCTTTTCCGCCTGCGGGAAAGGAGAGAAAAATACGGCAGAAGAGAAAGTGTCAGACACAGTAAAAGTAGATACAACGGCTCTTCTTGTGCATCAGATTAGCAATTGTGCGCGGCTTTACACTACGGAATACCAATATCATAAGATAATAACTTATAGCGATGATCCCCAAATAGTAGGAAATTTGGGCTCGACAAGTTTTTCTATACCTACTCGTTTGGGCGAACGCAAGATAGCTATACCTATAGATGTATCTGTGAAAGGTTATGTCGACTTTGCTTCATTCAGTCGGGCCAATATTGAGCGTTCCGATTCGGGTATTGTTGTAGTGCTTCCCGACCCTCAAATTATTGTCACAGCCTCCAAAATCGATCACGCAGCAGTTCGACAATATATTGACCCTCTCCGCTCCCGCTTTTCGGACCAAGAGATGATGAGCTTTGCTCGTCAAGGAGAGGACAGCATTATTAGCCACATGGACAAATCCGCCATTCTTGCTTCGGCGCAGACTGGAGCGGCCCGTGTCTTGCTCCCTATGCTCCACCGAATGGGCTATTCGGAGCACAATGCCACCATTTCTTTCCGCCGCGACCTCACGCCAGAGTCACTACAAAAGAACATTACCATCCAACGTTTGCAATAATCCGCTATGAATGAACTTGATAATCGTCCGCAAGCATCTGGCTTCGGCAAGATATGCAAAAAGGTTTGGAACAAATTTGCCTATTTTTTGCAGTTTATAGTCTACACAATGATAAAGGCTGGCAAATATGGCTCATTATGATTTGCCTCGTAGTAGCCGCTATAGTTTTCCGTCAATGCCGCGATGAAAAAAATAGTGGTAATAAGTTGGCCAGTCTCCGCATGGAGAAATCGACAACAATAGATGTGACGCCTGAAGAGATTCGAGCCATTCGCAATATCGGGCAATGGGAATTTCTTTCTATTGAAACTGAGGAAATGGCCGAACTCTACAAAAAGAACGCACTTTCAGTATCTCAGTTGTCTGCCATCTATAGTGGTACGCTCCGTTTAGGCGTAGATATGTCGAAAGCTCCCGAGCAATGGTTTACGGCCAAAGGAGATACAGCTGTTCTCAACTTGCCTGCCGTGGGACTTCTCGACAATCATTTTATTGATGAGGCTCGCACGCGCACATTCTACGAGTCGGGAACATGGACAGCCGCAGAGCGCGAAAGTCTCTACCAGAAAGCAAAGAATCAGATGATGAAACGCTGCCTTACAAAGGCTAATTTACTGGCTGCTCGCCGAAACTCCACAGCACATTTCAATCAAATGTTTTTCAACTTCGGCTTTAAATTCGTCATTATTAATTATGGTGTGCGCTCCAACTAAAAAGTAGAGTTGGAGCCGTTCCCTTTCTTGTTTTTTTCTTTTGAAAAGTATGGACGAATAGGCCTTAACTGTTTTTTATTTTCTCTTTTTATTTGCCGTAACCTAACATAAAATGAATGAAAAGACCTATTTTTGTATTCATAATAAAAGGTTAGTTTATGATTAAGACTACAATGGCAACAAAACTTCCCCGTAAATTGGAGCAGAAAATGCAGATCGTTGGTGAGCAAATCCGACTTGCTCGTTTACGTCGTAATCTGAGTGTTGCGCAGGTGGCAGATCGCGCCACTTGCTCCCCCGTCACCATCAACAGAGTGGAGAAGGGTACACCAACTGTAGCCATAGGTATTTATCTCCGTGTGTTGTATGCGCTGCAATTAGAAGAAGACATTTTGCTGTTAGCGCAAAAGGATGAGCTTGGGAGGGCTTTGCAGGATCTTTCCCTTAAGCATCGGCAGCGTGCATCTAAAAAAGTGTAAGAGATGAATAGGTTGTTTGTTTATGGCGACTTTGATTGGTTGGAAAATCCCCTTCTAATCGGTCAGCTTGGCTTTGAATCTCTCCGTGGCTCTGATTCTTATTCATTTTGTTTTGATGAGAATTGGTTGGCGACGTATGGTAATCTCATGTTGAGTGCAGATATCAATAATTATGTGGGTACGCAGTACACCCAACTTGGGAAAGATATTTTTGGCTGCTTTAGTGATGTGCTGCCCGACCGCTGGGGACGAACGCTCTTAAATCGTCGTGAACAGATACAAGCCGCTGAGGAGAAGCGACCAGTAAGAAGACTATCTTCTTTTGACTATCTGACGGGAATTGATGACTTTTCTCGCATGGGAGGATTTAGATTTGCGACAGAAAAAGGAGGTGTGTTTATCAATAGTAAAGAGGATTTTCGTATTCCTCCTTTGACCGATATTCGTACATTGGTCGTAGCTAGTATGGCACTTGAAAGAAGTGAAGAAAAGAACTTGTTGCCCGAGAAAAAATGGATTCAACAGCTTGTTCTTCCAGGAACTTCTTTGGGAGGAGCTCGTCCTAAAGCAGGAGTCGTGGATGAGAGTGGAAAACTTTATATGGCTAAATTTCCTTCCCGAAAGGATGATTATGATGTAGCCCTTTGGGAGCATCATAGCCATTTGTTAGCAAAAGCGTGTGGAGTTGTTGCTGCGGAAACGCGTGTGATAAATTCTGGCGAGAAATATCATGCGCTTCTTTCTCTGAGATTTGATCGAACGCATAGTGGGAGGCGAATTCATTTTGCTTCTGCAATGACTCTGTTAGGACTATCTGATGGCTGTGATGCTAAAACGGGGAATGGTTATCTTGATATCGTTGATTTTATTCTTCAGAACTGTTGTGATGTGAGTGAGAATCTTTCTCAGTTGTTTCGACGTGTAGCTTTTAATATAGCTATAGGTAACAGTGATGACCACTTTCGCAATCATGGTTTCGTATTGACTTCTCGTGGTTGGACTCTATCTCCTGCTTACGATATGAACCCCACTTTGAATAACTGTCAGAGTTTGCTTATCAATTCTTCTACCAATGATGCTAGTCTCCAAATTTTACAAGATTCTTGCGAAGAGTATATGATAGCTAAGAATGATGCCTGTGCCATTATAGAGGAGGTACGACAAGGTGTGAGACAGTGGGAGACGTTGGCAATAAGTTTGGGCATCAGTAAGCGCGAGAGAAATATGTTTGCTCAGGTTTATAACAAGACAATTTGAACCCTGTATGTTTCTTTTTATAGACCTAACTTACTGTCCGATATTTTTACAAATCGTTTTCTCAATCTGGAGTGCGAGTAGAGCACTTAGATGAGAGAATCATCACAAGAAAGGCTTTGGCAGGATTGTTCTTTTTAGATTTTTTTCTTTGTTTTTTTATGTTCTACAACACAAAAAAACAGCGTGTTTTTCTTTTTAGTTAGGCGTTTTTTTCTCCTTATTCTGTCGGCTGATACAATAAAGATGTCAGTCGATAGCCTTATTATCTTTGAAATTTCCCTTATTGTATTTTTTTAATTTCTCAAGGGAAAAATAAAATTTGTAGTATAGAAATTAGAAAAAGCTCCTTTTTAGTGGTGTTTCAAATTTGCGTTTTTCTCGAGTTGCTGGCAGAAAAAGTTGGATTTCGCGGCATTCTCGGAGGTGTAGAATACGAAAAATAATTGACAAAAGTATTTCTTCTTTACGCTATGACAAATGTGCGGTTTGCTGTGTGTAGGAAACTGTTGTTTATGAAAAAGAAAAATCCACAATGCTCAAGAGGCATTGTGGATAGAATAGATGTGTGGAAGTTGGGCAGGCTGCTACTGAATTGTAGTTTAGTTCTGCCGGTCTGCACACTTTAGAGATTGTTCTTGAAGAACTCGGAAATGCGCGTCATCAAGTGGAGACGTGTGTTTCCGCCTGAGATAAAGTGATTTCGGTTCGTATAAATTTGCATTTGGAATTGCTTGTTGGCTTGAACAGCTGCCTCTGACCATTCGGCACAATTGCGGTAGTGGACATTATCATCGGCCGTTCCGTGAATCAACAAGAGATTACCGTGGAGCTTTTCTATGCGGTTGATTGGATTGATATTGTAACCTTCGTTTTCTTTTGGAGTGCGCATATATCGCTCTGTGTAAACCGTGTCGTAGTACTTCCAATTGGTGGGAGCAGCCACAGCTACACCAGCTTTGAATACGGGGCGGCCTTCGCTCATGGCCATGAGTGTGTTAAATCCGCCGAAACTCCAGCCCCAAATGCCGATGCGGTTTTTGTCAACATAGGGGAGGGTGCCCAAATATTGTGCTGCCTCAACCTGATCTTTGGACTCCAGTTCACCAAGTTTCAGATAGGTGCATTTTTCAAACTCAGAGCCGCGAGCTCCTGTGCCGCGGCCGTCAACGATAACGAAGATGTAGCCCTGCTCGTTCATGTAGCTTTCCCAGATGCCGCCTCCGCTGAAACCTATCTTCCAGTTGTCGGTCACTTCTTGAGAGCCAGGACCGCTATACTGGTACATGATGACGGGATACTTCTTTGTGGCGTCGAAGTTCTTAGGTTTTTGCATCCAGCCATTGAGCTGAACGCCCTCGCTCGTAGTGAAGGTGAAGAATTCCTGCTGACCCGTGAAGGATGCTACCTTTTCTTTCAGCTCTTTGTTGTCCAAAAGTGTAGACAGTGTCTTTCCGTTGCCATCGCGCAGGGTAGTGACGTAGGGCGTAGTAGTGTTCGACCACACGTTCATAAAGTAGTTGAAATTTTTGGAGAAGGTAGCGCTGTTCGTACCTGTTTCAGTGGAGAGTTTGCGCGTACGTCCGTTTATCGTTCACATATACCGAACGGCGCAACGGGCTTTCCTGTGCCGACTGATAATAGCAGTTGCCCGTCTTCGGGTCATAGCCGTAGAAAGTCGTCACATCGTAGTTGCCCTTCGTGAGCGGCCGCACGAGTTGTCCGTTGAGATTGTAGAGATAAACGTGTTGGTAGCCGGTGCGATCAGATATAAACGTAAATTGTCCTGGATAGAATGTCAAGGCATCGTAGGCACTCTCTTGAATATATTTAGTCCCATTCTCGCGCAGAGCCAGTTTGGCTTCCGTTGAACGCGGATTGACCATATAGATGTCCATTCTGTCCTGATGGCGGTTGAGCGTGACCACAGCCAGACGGTCTGGGTCGCTCGTGAATTGTATGCGTGGAATATAACCGTCAGAATCTACGGGGACGGCCATCGTTCGTGTTACGCGATTCTTAATATCAAAGGTCTTGACGGACACTTCCGAGTTTTTCGCACCTGCAACAGGATATTTGTAGTCGTATGTACCTGGGTATTCATCGTATTGCTCGAGAGTGGGGTGAGAGCCCTTGAATTCTTGGATAGAATAGATGGGCACTTTGCTTTCATCATAGCGAATCCACGCCAATACTTTGCTGTCGGCCGAGAAAGTGAAGCTGCAATTTGTAGAGAACTCCTCCTCGTTGACCCAATCAGGGATGCCGTTGAGTACCTCGTTGAATTTTCCATCTTTCGTAATCTGACTCTCGGCGTTGTCGAAGAGGAGCTTGACGAGGAAAAGGTTGTTCTTGCGCGCAAAGGCAATCATCGTTCCGTCGGGGGAGAAAACGGGCACTTGCTGAGGCCCGCCTTCGCTCAGGTGGGTGAAGCGGTTATTTTTAACGTCGAAGATATAGTACTCGGCTGTGAATGAGCGGCGGTAGATGCTTTTCGTTTTTGTCTGGAGCAAGATGTGACTTTCGTCAGGTGACATGATATAGCCATCGATGTGCTCCAGTTTGATAGGTCCACGGGCTGTGCTGGCATCGAAGAGTGTACCAATTTCTTCGCCATTCTTGAAGGAGCGGCGAATAATGCGGCGGGAGTCTTCCGAGAGTTGAGTGTAGCTGTTGCCATCATTGGCAGGGCGCACACCATAAATACGATGTGCGTAGTAACGACCTGCTGTGATATCCTTCAGATTGAGCGAATCGCTTTGTGCTGCAACGTTGCCCACAGAAAGAACGGCACAGGTGGCCAATACGAGTAATTTGTTCATAAGTGTTTATGTTTCAGGGTTCAAGCGGAAAGGAGAAGCCTTTCTGCTCGTAAAGAATTACGTTTGCGAAGTTAATACTTTTTCTTAACTTTGCAAAGTAGTAAATCAGTGATATAGGACAAGTTGGAGGTTTACAAGTGCCTGCGAGTTGGGGTAATAAACGAAATTTTGGCTACTTGCAGCTTTGTCTTTCTTTTTGTCCCATAAGTTCAAAGATACAGTTATGGAAAATGAAAATATAGGCCGTTATGGCTTTTGTGTGGAACCTTATACGGAAGATGCCACTGGACATGTGAGCCTGAGTTTCTTGGGAAATCAGATTTTGCGTTGTGCTGGTATGCACGCCACGGCTCATGGCTTTGGCTATGAGCAGCTCATTGAGCAAAATCTCGTTTGGGTGCTCTCGCGCTTGGTACTAACATTTGAAGATCGCCCAAAAACACTCGAACATTATACTATCTCAACGTGGGTGACAAAGGTTTACCGCCAGTTTACGGAGCGTCTCTTCCGTTTGGAGGCAGAAAACGGAGAACCGACGGGGTATGGTTTCAGCATTTGGGCAGCTATCGACTACAAAACGCGGCAGCCCATCGATTTGGAGAAACTTCCTGACGGCGGTTTTACTTCTGTCCTTCTGCCCAAGGAGGATTTTCCTATCTCTGGAGCAGGACGCGTCAGGGTGAAAAGCGAAGAGCCGGTCTGTCAGTATTGTGCTGGTTTTAGCGACTTGGATATTAACGGACATGTCAATTCTATGCGCTATTTGGAGATGATTCTCAATCTCTTTTCGGCCGACTATCATCGAACACATCAAATACGTCGCATAGAACTTCAGTTCTGTAATGAGAGTTATTGTGGCGACACGTTGCTACTGTTTAGAGAAGATAAGAATGAGAACGTTTGCGACGTGGAAATCCGTAAGGGCGCTTCTGTTATCGTAAGAGCGGAAATCGAAACAGCTGCGCTTTAGAAAAATAGAAGGAGGAAGTTAGCATCTCTGCCAGCTTCCTCCTTTTGTGTCATAAATGTGTATTTTGAAAAGCAAAAGATTGTTCCTCCTTATCTCATAGGCCATTTGAGATTAGTGGGACTTCTTTCTTCTTAGTTGCTTAATTACTTTTTACTTGGTTATTTATCGCCTTGGCCAAATGGATTCTCCAGTTTGACACGTACCCAAGATTCTGTAGCAGGAACGCTTCTACCTTGCAAGTGGTATGCAATGCGTAGTCGGTCGGGTGTATCAAAGGAATAATTCAACGTATTTGTTGTATTCTTCTGCTGAGGGTCAAAAACGTTGGTCTTGACCTGTTCAGTGTAAGTCTTATCCGAGTCGATAACGTAGTTTCCCTCAATGGTCTGTACTGTGCGCCCATTGTCTTTGGTCATAAGAATAACGCTGAACGTCCCATCGCCACTGATGATTTTCCATACAGGAATAAGTATGCGATTACCTTCTTGTGTGATCATTTCTTGTTGCCAAATGCCGAGCAAAGGGTGAGAATGTTGTGCGTAAGCCGTGAATCCTACGATGAAGGCCAATAAGAGGATGGCGTGTCTGAATTTGTTCATAATTAACTGTGTTTAGGTTGATATTTTCCGCAAATGTACAAGATTTTAGTGGTATTACAACTTTCGCTTATCTTTTTCAGTAAAATCTTATAACTTTGTCCGCATAAATAAATGTCAGTGTTGAAATGAAAAAGATACTTCTTGTTGCTTCTTGTCTTGTTGTATTAACATTTGCCAGTTGTGGCAAAAAGAATAAGACGGAAGCAGATGCAACTCCAAAGTCTTTAGCGGCAGCTACAACGGGAGGAGTTAACGAGTCGACTACTCCACTCAATCGCACCGATACGTTGCGCGTAGGAGGCCACGTTTTTGAAATCACAACGAACCGACAGACTGATAAGAGTTTGCCCACTGTTAAAGACGAGATGGATGTGCTTTTCTACGACAATAAGGTGGATGTGCGCATTCTATGTGACGGCGAAGAAATGTTTACAAGAACGTTTACAAAAAAAGACTTTGTCGATAAAATTTCTGCTGATGACGCCGCTCGAGATGTTATGCAAGGAATGGCACTCGATAAGGACCATTCTTCGGCACAAACGATTGTGTTGGGAGCACAAATAGGCCAGCCAGGATTGGATGGTGAAGGTCCGGCTTTTTCTGTAAGTGTTTCTCATGATGGTTCTGTCGTAATCCGCAGTGTGTCCAACCAAGTGACAACGAAGACCGATATGGAGGGCATGGATTGAGAGAACTTACACCACTTCTTTATTTTTTTTGAACAAAGAAAGGATTCTGTCCTGCCGCAAAGGAGGGGAACAGAATCCTTTCTGCTATGAAGTTGTAAGTTATATTTTTTTATTTTACATTATCAAAGGCCTGCTTGAGGTCAGTGATAAGATCATCGATATGTTCCGTACCGATGCTGAGGCGGATAGTGCCTGGGAAAATGCCTTGGCTGGCTTGTTCCTCTGGGGTTTCCTGTGAATGGGTCGTTGTAGCAGGATGAATGACGAGTGATTTGAGATCTGCCACGTTGGCCACTAATGAGAAAATCTGCAGGCTGTCGATGAATTGTTGTGCAGCTTTTTTGCCACCTTTGATTTCAAAGGTGAAGATGCTGCCTGCTCCATTAGGGAAGTAGCGCTGATAAAGATCGTGGTTAGGATGTGTGGGCAAACTCGGATGGTTCACCTTCTCCACGAGCGGATGTTGCTGGAGGAAATCCACAACCTTTAGTGCGTTTTCAACGTGACGCTCTACGCGTAAAGAAAGAGTCTCAAGTCCTTGGAGAAGTGCCCAAGCGTTGAACGGACTAATAGCTGCACCCGTGTCGCGCAATATGAGTGCGCGGATGCGTGTTATGAAAGGGGCGGGAATTTCTCCGAACTTCAGACCATGATACGAAGGATCTGGCTCAGTGAATTGAGGGAATTTATCACTCTTTGCCCAGTTGAATGTGCCGCCGTCAACGATGACACCGCCTAAAGAAGTGCCATGTCCACCGATAAACTTTGTGGCACTATGGATAACGATATCTGCTCCATGCTCAATGGGGCGTATCAGATAAGGAGTGCCAAACGTGTTATCAATCAAGAGGGGAATTCCGTTGCGATGTGCAATCTCAGCAGTGGCTTCGATATTTGTAATGTTTGAATTGGGGTTACCAAGCGTCTCAATATATAGAAGTTTTGTGTTGGGCTGAATCGCTTTCTCGAAGCCTCCAAGTCGTCTGAATCTACAAAGGTCGTAGAAATTCCAAAACGGCGTAGCGTGTGTTCTAGGAGGTTGTAAGTTCCACCGTAGATTGTCTTAGATGCTACGACGTGGTCGCCTTGGTTAGCTATGTTGATGATGGCGTAGGTTACAGCAGCAGCTCCAGACGCTACAGCTAATGCGCCAACCCCACCCTCAAGAGCAGATATGCGTTCTTCAAAGATGCCTTGCGTTGTGTTGTTCAAACGGCCATAAATGTTGCCTGCATCTCTAAGTGAGAAACGATCTTCAGCATGTTGGAAGTCGTGAAAAACGTATGCAGAAGTCTGATAAATAGGTACTGCCCGACTGTCGCTTGTTGGGTCTACTTGCTCCTGACCTACATGAAGCTGAAGCGTTTCGAAATGCCATCTTTTATTACTCATAATTATTGTATTTATTTGTTATCCTGTTTCTATTCTGACTGCAAAAGGTACGGAATAATAGAAATAAATACCAAATGGTTTTTATGATTTGAAAAAAATAATACTATATTTGCATTCATAAAAAAAGGAAAAATAAGTAAATCTCTTCTTTTTTTCTTCCTGTTTGAATAGAATTTTTTTCTTTTTGCTGGATAGAGAAATAAAGTGAACACTTGCTTGTCCCAATGCACAGTAAAAAAAGAAAATAATGGGAACGGACAAATTAGACAAAACAGACTTGCAACTTTTGCGCGTGTTGCAGCAGAATGCACGGATGACGACAAAAGAGTTGGCTCATGAAGTAAACCTCTCAACAACTCCTGTGTTTGAACGCTTAAAACGCTTGGAGCGTGATGGTATTATTAAGAAATATATTGCAATTCTTGATGCAGAAAAGCTTAATCAGGGATTCACGGTGTTTTGTCAAGTGAAGCTCAAACAAATGAATCGCGATATAGCGCAGAGTTTTGTAGATGTTATAAAAGATATTCCAGAAGTGTCGGAGTGCTATAATATATCTGGTAATTATGACTATTTACTCAAGGTTCATGCCACAGATATGCGTGCTTACCAGTCGTTTGTCATCAATACGCTGGGTGGTATTGAAAGCTTAGGTTCCATTGAAAGTACTTTTGTGATGGATGAAATTAAGCAAAGTTATGGCTTATACTTCTAAGTTGTCAGTATCTTTATTATGTATCTAAAATACAATAAGGGTATCGGCTGACATCCTTATTGCGTCAGCTGACACAATAAGGAACTTTTCAAATGCTATAAGGATATTTTTGTGTCTTAGCAATTAAGATTAGGCATAGATGGGGAAGTGGAAATACATTTCCCCATTTCTTTTCCGTAAGAAATAAAGTTTTCTTACAACAAAAAACCCTTCAAGCTGAGCTTGAAGGGCTGATCTTTTACCATGTAGGTAGCTTTGCTTAAGCAGCAGGAGTCTGAGTAGCAGAGTCATTCTTAACTGAATCACCAGCTGTAGTGCTGTCATGCTTAACTGAATCGTTCAGAGAATCAACCTTAGATACGCTATCAGAATCGATAGTAGCAGCGTTGTTGTCTGTTTTGTTACCGCAAGAAGCGAAAGAGATAGCTGCGAAAGCTACGAACATGAAAACTAACTTTTTCATTGGTTTTGAATTTTTTAAATGTAAAACAATCAATTGCCTTTATTAAAACGATGCAAAGGTACAGACTTTTTATATCCATGCAAGAGTTTGGGTAATTATTTTTTTAGTATAAAAAATGCAGATTTAACAATAAAAAAAGCTGTTTTTGCTATTAATACCTATCAAAAATGGGTATTTGTGGGGCTATTACCCTCTTTTTCTGCTAATCGCTAACTTTGTTGTATCTTTGCAAGTGAAATTTTAAAGAGATTATTTCCTTGGATACATATAATATATTAAAGGGGAAGAAAGCTGCCTATCAAACATTGGGCTGCAAACTGAACTTTGCCGAGACGTCTTCGCTAAGCGATGCGCTGTGTAAATATGGTGTGGAGCCTGCGGCAGACGGGGAGCATGCAGATATCTGTATTGTAAATACTTGCAGCGTTACAGATGTTGCTGACCATAAGTGTCGGCAGGCTATCAATCGCCTAACTCGTGAAAATCCTGGAGCTTTTGTTGTTGTTTTGGGTTGCTACGCGCAGTTGCAGCCCGAAAAGATTGCAAAATTTCCTGGAGTGGATTTGGTGGTGGGTATGGAACAGAAAGGAAATGTTATCCACTATCTGCAAGAAGGACTGGCCCAACGCATGGCTTTAGAGCAGGGCGAGAATATCCACGAGGCTTATGCTGTTCCAACAAAGGACATACAAACTTTTGTTCCCAGTTGTTCACGTGGCGATCGTACTCGCTATTTCATTAAGGTGCAAGATGGTTGCAACTACTATTGCACTTATTGCACCATTCCCTTTGCTCGCGGGCGGAGCCGAAATGGTTCTATTGCTTCGCTAGTGGCCCAAGCTGAAGCTGTAGCAGCAGAAGGCGGAAAAGAAATTGTGATTACTGGTGTAAATATTGGAGATTTCGGTCGTTCTACGGGCGAAGATTTCTTCAGCCTTGTTAAGGCTTTGGATCAGGTGGAAGGAATAGAACGTTATCGTATTTCTTCTATCGAGCCAAACTTGATTACTGACGAAATTATTGATTTCTGTGCTCATTCGCGTGCCTTTATGCCGCATTTCCATATTCCTCTTCAGAGCGGTTCGGACGATGTTCTCAAGCTGATGCGTCGCCGCTATGATACAGCTTTCTTCCGTCAGAAGATGGAGCGAGTGAAAGCGACCATTCCTGATGCCTTTATCGGTGTGGATGTTATAGTTGGTACGCGCGGTGAGAAGGATGAATTCTTCGAAGAGGCTTATGAGTTTATCCAGAGTTTGGACATTGCCCAACTTCACGTTTTTAGCTATTCCGAGCGCCCAGGCACAAAGGCTTTGGAGATACCTTATGTAGTGTCGCCGCAAACTCGCCGCGAACGCAGCCAGCGTTTGCTCAATCTTTCGGAAGAAAAGCGCAAAGGGTTCTATTCAAAATTTATAGGGAAAGAACGCCCTGTACTTTGGGAGCATGCTAAGCCAGGACATCCTATTCATGGCTTTACAGATAATTATATCCGCGTTGAATTGCCTTTAGGTGTTGAGATGCCCGACAATACCGTTTCTGTTGTCACTTTGGGTGACTTTACAGCAGACGAGCAGGCTTTGACGGTGAGATAATAAAATAGAGGACTATTCGAGTTTGCCCGAATAGTCCATTTTAGTTTTATACAAATACGAACGTAATGACACGCATTGCAGTTGTTATTCTGAATTGGAATGGGGCAGCCATGATGCAGCAGTTTCTTCCTTCAGTGATACAGAATAGTGAAGAAGCCGAAGTGATTGTTGCTGATAATGGTTCGACAGATGATTCTGTTGAAATGTTGAAGCAAAAGTTTCCCTCCGTCCGACTCATTCTCTTGGACAAAAACTATGGTTTTGCAGAAGGTTATGATAAAGCCTTAGAGCAGGTGGAAGCTGAATACTATCTGCTGCTAAATTCAGATGTGGAAGTAACGCCGAATTGGTTGCAACCGTTGTTGAACTATATGGATAAGCATCCTGAAGTGGCCGCTTGTCAGCCTAAATTGTTGGCCGAACGTGAGCGCGATAGTTTTGAATATGCTGGTGCCTCGGGTGGTTTATCGATAAATATGGTTACCCTTTCTGCCGCGGCCGTCTTTTTGCTGATGTCGAGAAAGACTGTGGGCAATACGATGATATAGTTTCCATCTTTTGGGCTACTGGAGCAGCGTTGATGGTGCGCAGTGTTGATTGGCACGAAGTAGGTGGGCTGGATGCGCGCTTCTTTGCCCACATGGAAGAGATTGATTTCTGCTGGCGTTTGCGTAGTCGCGGTCGAGGCCTTGTGTGTGTGCCCGAGAGCGTTGTTTATCATGTTGGTGGTGGCACGCTTAACGCTGGTCATCCGCGTAAAACCTTTCTCAATTTCCGCAATAATTTGCTGATGCTTTATAAGAATTTGCCAGAAGCAGATCTGAAGTCTGTCATGCGGATAAGGGCTATTCTTGATTATGTGGCAGCTGCAAAAATGCTGCTTACCGATGGTTGGAAACACGCCAAAGCTGTTTATGATGCGCGCTGTGAGTTTCACCGGCTGAAATCTGATTTTTATCCATCTCGCCAAGAAAATTTGGCAAAAGCCATTCAGGTAAAGGGGAATACTAATCCCATTCCCGAGCGCATTCCTCAAAGCCTTTTGTGGCTCTATTATGCGAAGGGAAAGAAGAAGTTTAGTGATATTTTTCCGAAAGTTCGCTCCTAAATTTCTTATCATTCATTCTTAGTAAATAAAGTATGGAAAAATCTTCTCCCGCATTATATCTGATTCCCTGCACCTTAGGTGCAACCCCCATAGAACAAGTGCTTCCTGCCTACAACAAGGAAGTGATTCTCAGTATTCGCCATTTCATTGTGGAGGAAATCCGCACCGCTCGCCGCTTTCTCAAGCAGGTGGATCGCGAAATAAATATCGATGAACTGCACTTCTATCCCATGGGAAAGCACGCCGAAATTGATAGATTTGCTTCCTATTTAGCTCCTTTGCGCAAGGGAGAAAGCGTAGGTGTTATCAGCGAAGCGGGTTGTCCAGCTGTGGCCGATCCTGGTGCAGATATTGTAGCCATTGCTCAGCGTGAAGGGCTCCGTGTCGTCCCGCTTGTTGGCCCTTCGAGTATTATCTTGGCCGTTATGGCCAGCGGTTTTAATGGGCAGAGTTTTGCTTTTCATGGCTATCTGCCTATAGATCCTTCCGAGCGCCAAAAGAAGTTGAAGCATCTGGAAGAGGTTTCGCGGCGTGAGCATCAAACGCAGCTGTTCATCGAAACGCCTTATCGCAACAAAAAGATGTTCGATGATATTCTCCGTGCCTGTTCACCAACAACCCGACTTTGCTTGGCTGCGGGCATAACAACAGAGCAGGAATGGATAAAGACACAGACGCTCAAGCAGTGGAAACAGAGTGGACTTCCCGAACTGGCGAAAATTCCTGCTATCTTTGCAATCTATGCGCGGTAGGCTCGTGCATATCTTTTTATTTACTACATACACACAATTTAGAAATGGAAGATATATTGGTATCTAAGCACGTATTGGATATGAGCCAATACGCAGGAAAGGTAAATGGAAAGGAGTCGTCATCGTGTGGACAGTTGTTCTCTCCATACTTCTTGCAACGCGTTTCTCTTTTATTCAAACAGAAATTACCGATTTTGCGATTTCTGTTTGTGGTGTCCAAGGAGGCATTAAAAATGCAAATTTTCTTATCAATGAGTTTTGGGTTGCGCTTATACCTCTGGCCATCGGCACTTTCATTTTGTGGCGGCGAAAGCAATCTTTCTCTGAAATACGTATCTACGAAAATAGTATGGGCTTTGTGCTGTTGGACGGGAAAGAGCACCGAGTGCGCCACGAGCAAGTGTATGTTCACTATGGGAAGTATCAAAAAACTTTCTGGATTGAGTGTGCCGCTCTGGGCATCTCTAATTATTATTACTATTGGGGTGATTTTTCTAATTCCGAAGTGCTTTGCGATAATTTGCTGCGCTATGCAAATTGGAATATGAGTAAGTATCAAAAACAGTAGTCATTTTTTATGAAATGACTGAATTGAACTTTTACTATTATATCTAAAAAAACAAGAGAGATAGCCTTGCAAGGAAATCTCTCTTGTTTGTTTGTGTTCGTTCTACGGGGTTATTTCTTAGCGAATAAAGAGCAACTCACGGTATTTGGGAAGAGGCCACGTCTCGTCCTCAACGATAAGTTCGAGTTTATCGATATGATAACGGATATTATCGAAGAAAGGTTCTATCTTGTCATGATAGATAATGGCCTTTTCGCGTTCACTCTCAATTTTGTTTGCCTTTTTGCGTTCTTCCACCATCAAGTCGACATTCTCAGCAATGAAGTTGAGGTGTTTGTTGATTTTCTCAATTAAGTCGACATTATAAGCACAAAGTTCTTTAGCGCGGTCAGTTGGGAATGTCTGCTGTATTTTGTAGACATTATCAACGAGGGCACTTTGGTATTTTGTAGCTACAGGAATGATATGATTGAGGCAAAGGTCGCCAAGAACACGCGCTTCAATCTGGAGTTTCTTATAGTAAGTTTCCCATTTGATTTCGTTGCGCGCCTTGAGTTCGTGGAGATTCATGACATTCATGGATTCAAACATTTGAACGGTAGCATCGTCCAGGTAGCGATCAAAAATGAGAGGGCAACTTGTTTCGCAATCGAGTCCACGTTCTTTAGCTTCTTTCTTCCACTCTTCGCTATAGCCATTGCCGCTAAAGCGAATAGCTTTGCACTCTTTGATATCCTCACGAAGGACGTCAAGAATCGCACTGACTGTGCTATCGCCTTTCTCAATCAAGGCATCTACACGCTGTTTGAAGAGAGTGAGAGCTTCAGCCACCGCAGTGTTCAGCACAATGAGTGCGCTAGCGCAGTTGGCACTTGAGCCTACAGCACGAAACTCAAAGCGATTTCCGGTGAAGGCAAAAGGTGAGGTGCGGTTACGATCCGTAGAGTCGATCATGAGTTCGGGAATCTGAGGAACATCTAGGCGAAGTCCGTGTTTTCCTTCAAGCGTAAAGAATTCATCTTTGGAGGAAACTTCGATGTGGTCGAGCAAGTCATCAATCTGTTGTCCGAGGAAAGAAGAAATAATGGCTGGAGGAGCTTCGTTAGCACTAGCCGATGAGCGTTCGTGGCACTCATAATAGAGGCTTTGAGCAATCCGTTGTGACGGTAAACACCCGTAATCGATTCAACCACAAAAACAGCAAAGCGCAAATTTTCTTCAGACGTTTTGCCTGGTGCGTGGAGCAATACGCCAGTGTCAGTAGTGAGTGACCAGTTTTCGTGTTTACCCGAACCATTCACGCCATTGAACGGTTTTTCGTGGAGCAAACAATGGAAGCCGTGCTTGCGTGCAACACGTTTCATCAGCGACATGAGCAACATGTTGTGATCCACAGCCAAGTTACATTCCTCATAGATGGGAGCCAATTCAAACTGGTTAGGGGCAACTTCGTTGTGACGTGTTTTGCAAGGAATACCGAGTTCAAGAGCTTGGATTTCTAAATCCTTCATGAATGCCGCCACCCGCTCGGGAATAGAACCAAAGTAGTGGTCGTCCATCTGTTGGTTTTTGCAGAGTCGTGCCCCATTAAAGTACGGCCCGTCAACAGGAGATCAGGACGAGCACTATAAAGATCTTCATCTACCAAGAAGTATTCTTGCTCCCAGCCCAAGTTGGTTGTAACTTTTTTTACTTCAGGATAGAAATATTGAGCAACACCTGTCGCAGCTTGATCAAGTGCGGCAAGAGATTTCTTCAAAGGCACCTTATAGTCGAGAGCCTCTCCCGTGTAGGCAATAAATACCGTGGGAATCATCAGAGTGTCACCAATGATAAAAACAGGAGAAGAAGGATCCCACGCTGAATAACCGCGGGCTTCGAAGGTGGAGCGAATACCACCGCTAGGGAATGAAGAGGCATCAGGCTCTTGCTGGACAAGAGCTTTACCGCTAAATTCTTCAATCATACCTCCTTTGCCATCATGCTCAACAAAGGAGTCGTGCTTTTCTGCTGTTCCTTCGGTGAGTGGCTGAAACCAGTGGGTGCAGTGGGTTGCACCCATTTCCATTGCCCAACGTTTCATTCCCTGCGCAATAGAATCGGCCACATTGAGGTTGAGCGGAGTGCCTTGCTCAATGGCTTCACAGTAGCGTTTGAACGTTTCTTGAGGGAGATAGTGAAACATCTTCTCTCGATTGAAGACGTACTTAGCGTAGTATTCTGATGGTCGCTCCTTGGGAGCTACAACTTCTACGGGGACTTTCTTAAAAGCGTCTTCAACGACTCTGAATCTTAAACTCATATTGTATTGTTTGTTACGAGATACTTTCTAAATATAGAGGAGGTTTTATAAAACCATTTATTTCTGTCTGGGTTCTGCTATCTGTAAATAAGTGTCCCCCAAAACTCCAAGGAGAGATGGGGGACTATCATTATGGTTATTGTACATAAGCTATCATGGCACTATTGAACGTACTGACAGCAGAGCAAGCTATACAGCTACATCCTTCGTTAGAAACTTCTGATAGATTTTTTGACGAGTTCAGCAAGCAAAACCATGCAGTTGTGTTGTACATGTTTGTTAATTCAATCTTATGAGCCATGAGCTAATTTGATTTTCGACTGCAAATATAAGATGAATTTTAGGTAAGAAGAAAACCTTCCGACAAAAAGCCATCATTGAGAGCTTCGAGAGAGGAAAGTTTGTACTTGGTATAGGCCATAAAAGTTGAACTTCTTATGATTTTATTACCTTTGCATTGGAAACCCCAAAAAAAGAACAGGAAAATGCAAATTGCTATAGTTGTTCCGTGTTATAACGAGGAGCCCGTTTTGTCTGCTACAAATGAGGTGCTGCTTTCTGTGTGTGAGAAATTAAAGGCAGATCAAGCAGTGGATACTCGTATTCTCTATGTTGATGACGGATCGAGTGATTCCACTTGGGATCTTATCGAAACCTATTCGCAAAGAATAGACGTGTGGGCGGTTTGAAATTAGCGCATAATGTGGGGCACCAGCGTGCGCTATGGGCAGGACTGGATTGGGCAGCACATCATGCAGATGCGGCTATTTCTATTGATGCTGATTTGCAGGATGATGTTGAAGCTATTTATGAAATGGTTCAGCGTTTTCTTGAGGGAAAAGATATTGTTTATGGTGTTCGCCATGCTCGTAAAACTGACACATGGTTTAAGCGTACAACGGCACAAACATTTTATAAAATGGTGAGAGGGTTGGGAGGTGATGTACTCTATAATCATGCCGATTTCCGACTGATGAGTCGTCGTGCCCTCGAAGCTTTGTTAGAATATTCAGAGCGCAATCTCTTTCTTCGAGGTATGGTAAGAACCTTAGGATTCCAAACCGCGATAGTTCTCTACGACAGAAAGGAGCGTCAAGCTGGGGTATCGAAATATCCACTCGGTAAGATGCTAAGTTTTGCTGTTGACGGGATAACGTCTTTCTCTGTGCGCCCTCTGCGCTATATCACGTATCTCGGACTGATCTTTATGTTTATCTCTTTAGCGGCAATCATCTACGCCATCGTGGTTTATGCTGAAGGACGAACCATACAAGGCTGGACAAGTTTGCTTGTCTCTCTTTGGTTTATTGGTGGAGCCATTCTTGTAGCTCTTGGCGTGATAGGAGAGTATGTTGGAAAAATTTACTCTGAAGTGAAGCGTCGTCCACGTTATATTGTTGAGAAAACAATTTAGTGTAAAATTCTTCCTTAAATCAGAACAATTTTGTGCTGGGATAGGAAAAATATCTGTTAGAAAGAGAGGATGAAAATTTTGAAACTTTTCGATAGAAAAGAAATGGGTAGAACGAAAGTTCTACCCATTTCTCAATTTTGTATCTTATTGTTTGTTTACTTTTACAATAATTTTTTTACCATTTATAATGTAGAGTCCAGCCTTTGTAGGTTGCAGAATACGACGACCTTGAAGATCGTAGACAACGTTCTCACGTTGGTTGTCAGTTCTCTCTACGTTGTTGATTCCCGTAGGAATATTGAATACACCAGTGTTGGCTGCTTCTCGCAAAGCTTCAACAAGCTTCTTGTTCGGTGTGATGCTGAAATTATCATACAGATTCCAATAAGTGCCATTTTTAGTGGAATTGCTGCTCTGCGTTAAAGCTGCACCATTTGCGGCTGTAGGATCTGCAGCCACGTTTTTACCTGTGGAGTAACGCGTTGACTGATCAACTGGCGTAAAGATAAATCCATATGTGCTCTTGCGCAGACGTACGTAAACAGGACTATCGCTCATGGAACTTTCAGAACCCACACTTCCTGCAGTAGGGTTAAGGAACTTTTGGGTTGCCATGTTGTAGATGAGGTACTGCTTTCTGCTATTTTTGTCCGTACCTACAATCAACCAACTTGCCTCAGGGTCAGCTAGTTCAAACTTCTGCTGATAGAGACTCAGAGGAACTTTTCCATCTGTCGGATTAGAAGCGCGCAGAGTTGGATAATTTTGCCCCGCAATGTTCATCAGTGTTCCGTAGCCGTATGTATTCTCGATGATGTAAGCATTTTCTGCGTTTAAATTAAGATCGTTGAAGACTGGACCATATTTGGCCAATTTACCATGGAGAGAGAGTTCTGTAAGAGCATTCTGCATCTCATCGGCTGTGGCAGTTGTTAGGTTTGCATAAACATTGCCTAAATATGTCTCAACGTCTGCCTTAGAATAGTTGTTTAGTGTTCCTGCATTCTCGTAATACTTTTTCACAAGTTTTCGCAGAGCTTCGATACTCTTGGAGTAGAAGTTTACTTCAGCTAATGCCATGAAGTGTGAACCACCATTGCTGTAACCTTCAGTGAAGTAGAGACGAAGTAAGCTACCCGTGGGAAGAGAAAGAGGAGCGGAAAGTTGAATATTCTGAGAAGTGCCGTTTGTCAGAGTGTATGTACCTTGTGTGCTCCATGATGCGCCATTGTTTGACGATACCTGTACTTGCACTTTCTTAGCGAGATAGTTTGTAGAACTATGACCACTGTGCGTAGTCAAAGCGATACGATCAAGCTCAATGTCTCCATCGTGAGAGAATGTGATGAAGTGAGGGTAATTGGAACTCTGACCAGAATACCAATCAGAATGCCAATAAGTGTCGAGCTTACCATCGAGAACGAGAGCAGCACGACCATTAGTGGCACCTTCGCCTACAGTTTCTTGAGAGTCGAAACCTTTAACTTTCCAGCCAGATTGGGGAGAAAGAATGGAAGCGTCTTCCAATGCTGTGTGCATGCGCTGAAGATCCTGCGTGCGAAGTGCTGGTTTCACGTTGCGTTCAATGAGTGTTGCCAGAGTTTCGTTGGAAGGGAGATAATCTCCTGGTTCAAGATAGTTGATTGAGAAAGAAGAACCATCGCCTTGCGGTTGATTCGGCTCTATATAGCCACCCGATTGCATCAAGATGGCCTGTTCTCCATCGTATGTAACATAGGTCTGGTGGCGATCATTACGTGCGCCTTTACTGTTTCCACCATCAGTGTGGCCAAACGAGAAGATATTACGATTGTACCAGTTACCTCCCCTGCATAGAACGTGTAAAGACACGGCGATAGTAAGCTTGATGCTTAGCATTTCCTTGACTATTGTTTCCACGTGTGTATTCTTCAAGGAAAGCATTGAAACCTGAGCCAAAATAGAGCGTTTGTCCTGCCATGCGCTGTGAGGAGATATAGTGCCATTCGTTGTCTTCACCACGAACATTGTACCAAGCAGAAATGATGGTGTTTTCGTAGTTAGAGCCATCCTTGAGCTGAATCTGTTCGGGGCGAACATTCAGCAAGAAGCGCACCCATTTACCGGGCTTCCAATAATCGCCATTAAGGATGACATGGCAGCCCGTTCCCTCTCCGCCGAAGCGCTCTACAGTGGTGTTCTGCAGGTGCTGTCGATACCGATAATACCGCTGCGCTTGTAAGCTGCCAAAGATGCGTCTGCGTCTGTATCACCATTATCCCAAGATGAGAAGATGACAGTGTGGTTCATTGCTCCGTTCTGCATCTTACCATTGTTCTGAATGCCGATGTAGCCATTCTTGAAACCAAAGGCTTCAACGTATGTGCCCAAATAGTCGGAAGTCTCAGGGATTTGCACTTCATCGTAAATCCAATCGAACACATCTCCCTCAGGCAAATTTGCGCTTGTTGAGCCAAAGCCGTTAAGGTGGAGTGAGGGGATACTACGCCAACTAGCCAAATAAACAGAATTTTCTCCGCTAACATTTGTAGATGAGATCGTAAAGTCGCTCATCGAAGTGTTTGCTGAAACTCCGCGCAAAATGAAGCGATACCAGCCTGCTGAAGGGGTGGTAAAGGTGAAGTTGCGCGCATTGTTGTGTGTGCTGACGTCAACTTCTGTGTTCATATTGCGAACATCCACTGTGCCGCTATTGTTCGACTTTACGGTGTACGTACCTTTGGGGAAACGGATGTACCATGCGGGGCAGAATCCCGCGCGAGGATACAAAGTACTATAAGCTACCTTGTCGGTGCTGTTGCCCTGTGTGTCGACAATGTATCCACCCGACGTTCCGCCAGGTGCTACACTGATTGTCCAGGTCGTCTGTGCTGATAGCGATAACACGCTAAGCACTATGGCGAAACTGAAAAGAAGTAATTTCTTCATTTTTTTAATAGTTAGATATAATAGTATTTACTTTTTGTTTAGTATGACAAAAGTACAAATATCTTTGGAAGTTCAAAATGAGAGATAAGGAAAAAGAGTTTTTTATAACAAAAATCCTAATAATGCAACTATGTAGATAACACACAAGCAGACAGGAATGTTCTTTTCTGTCTGCTTGTGTTCTGAGCAAGAGAAGCTGTTGCTAGCTAATTTTGTTTCATATTTTTTGTCTGGAACTCGTAGAGAAGAATGTTTTGGCGAGTGTCACAACTGCGATGATGGAAGTCGCGAATAGGCTCTAGTTGTATGTTTGGATTGAGACGACTAAAGGTTGCAACGTCGCGGTCGCCAATGAGGAGTAATCCAGAATGAACTTCAGGATTAAAAATTTGGATGCGGTTATGACAGTAGAAGTTGAGCGTGAAGAAATGTAGCATCTTATCCTTATCGTCCACAAAAGAATAGAGCGGTTTTTGCTTCGCGTAGTTTTCCACTTCTGCTGCCAAGGGTTTGTCGGAGCGCGAACTCATCAAGGGCGGTAGCAAAAGAGCATCGAGCAAGAGGAAAATGAGTAGGGCATTATAAGCTACATTTTGAATGAGGCGTCCTAAAGGGAATAAAGAATAGTAGAGATAAATAGCGATGGCACACACAATGAGAAAAATGCTATTGGTGCTGCTCATGATTGAGTTGTCTGCCAATGCGTGGAGCATCGCGATGTTTTCAGTAGCATGTCGGCCGTGGAAAATATCATCGGGTATAAAGCCTGATTTGATAATAATCATACCAATGAATACAATTCCCACTATTGTAGCTAATACCCAACCGAAAAATTTAACAATACGAGGACGCACGGCTGAAAGGTACTCGATTAGTCGTGCCACAAAGTATGCCACGAAAGGATATACGGGGAGGATGTAGACACCTCGTTTACTTTTGGGAATGGTATAGAAACTGATGATGAGAACAATGGCTAAGAGGGAGAAGAGTTCCACTCTGTCCATTTTGCGGATATGCTCCCATAATCCTTTCCACCAAGCACTTTTCAAGACTTGGAGCTTTCGCCATTGTTTGCGTTGGATGGTAAAGAGCGCCATGAGGCAGATGAGCGTATAAGGAACTGCACTGCTTAATAGTACGACGGGATAATACCACGCTCCATTCTCATGCGAACTGTAAGGCATCTTACCGAGGAAGCGTAATACGTTTTCTTCGTAAATCAGATACAAGAATTTATCACCTCCTTGTAGCCATGCAGCATAGTACCAAAGGCACGGGAGAATCATTGCGCTTATGGCAATGAGAGCAAAACGCCACACGACAAACCAGAAGTGGCGGCCTTGTATCCAGAGATAGACACAGCTTACCAAACATGGTAGGATAATCGCTACAGGGCCTTTTGTCAGCATTCCGCAGCCCATCCAAAGAATGGCCCAAATAGGAATACCGCGCAAATCGCGTTCCGTCCATCGGAAGAGTTGATAGAGGGCTAGCACAATAAAGAGTGTGAGTACCATATCTACTCGGCAGTTTGTGGCAGCTCGATGAACTTCAAATGTCGTGAGCATAATGACCGAAGTGAGAAGAGCTGTTTGCTGGTTTTTGCGCCGAGCGAAGAAACAGAAAGTCATTACGGCTAAAACAACTCCAGCCAAGGCAGAGGGAAAACGGGCGCTAAACTCATTGACGCTACCAATAACAACAGAGGTAGTGGCCACGAGCCAATGGAACATGGGAGGTTTGTAGGCAAACTCATCACCATTATTCTGCGGCAGAATCCAATTATGAGTGTCGATCATTGTAACGGCTACAATGGCTTCGCGAGGTTCACCCTTAGTATTGAAGTCCGTCAAACCGATAAATGGGATCAGCGTCAGGGCGGAAATGAGAATAATAGTGAGGAGGTTGGAGCGATATTTTTGAGAGTCGTTCATCTTTTAGAATATGAAATGAGCGTAAAGAGAGTTGGTTATGCTTCTGATTGATCTTCTATTCCAGTTTTCGTTTCTTCAGCTTCGTCAACAATTATAGTTGAGTGTGTATGTGTTTTTTGGAATTTTCTGATTTGCCAAGCAGAAACAAATTCCAAGATTGAATAGAGGCAGAAAGCTGCACCAATGATACAGAAGGGAATACTTGCAGTCTCTAGAGGGAAAGCTATGACAACAATGCCCGCTAACAGAGTGAGTACGGGGACAAAGTAGGAAAGTTTGTCGAGCTCAATGCCCTGTTTTTGCATTTGCCAGCGTGAAGTGAACTGTGCTGTGCCAGCCAGGATCAAAAGACCTGCTAAAGTGTACATAAGAGCACTGATAAACATAGAGGGCCATATAAGGAGTATTGTTCCTAAAATGATGGTAGCACTTCCTTGAATGAGAGAAAGAGCCACTTCGCCTTGCGATTTCTTTTCACGGAAAAGGCTGCCGATAGAGAATAGTCCAGGAACGATGAGTAAGGCTCCAATAGCTTGAACGATAGCACCAGCTATACTGTTAGAGTAGACAAGTAGGATAACTCCCAAAACCAACAGGCAAAAGGCTCGTAGTACTAAATTTTTTACTGAATTTGTCATAAATGTTGCGTTTTTTGATTTTTCGCAAATTTACGTATTCCGTGAGATATTTTGCTCTCTTTGTTCGCTTTTGTCTGATTCTCTTTGGATTTTGCATGCGAAGAAACGAAGTGCTGTGCTTTGAAATGTTTTCTTTCGCTGAATAATTGCGTACCTTTGTCGCGCATAAAGAATTAAAGAATAGAGAAATGGTACAATTATATTTAGTGCGTCATGGCGAAACAATAGAAAATGCTGAAGGAGTGTTGCAAGGATTGATGCCTGGTAACCTTTCAGAGCAGGGAAAAGAGCAAGTTCGCGTTTTAGGAGAAGAGCTGAGAGGGCTGCATTTCGATGTGATGTTTGTGAGCGATTTACATCGTACAGTACAAACTGCAGAACTGCTAAATGAAGTATTGCAGCTACCGATGATAAAAACGCCGATTCTGCGCGAAAGAGATTGGGGAGAGGTGACAGGAAAGAAAATTACGGATATAGATACTTATGATTTCCCTCCATCAGTGGAAACTGTGGAACATATTTTTGAGCGTGCTGCAACCTTTATAAATATGTTGCTTCATGACTATGACGGAAAACGAATCTTGGCCGTTAGTCATGGCTTATTTAGTAGAGCTCTCCAGGCTTGTAACATGGGAAAAACAATTCGCGAAGTGCCTCGTATGAAGAATGCTGAGGTGCGACTTCTCGAACTAATACACCCCATCGTATTGCAGCATCAAGAGACAGAAGAGACTGGGGCAACGGCTAATTAATGGACTTGCCGTTGTGATATGAATCATACTTTTCGACTGTAAAATATTACGTATGGATGAGGAGGAAAGGTAAGTATAAAAAATGAGAGGAGTCTCTGTTCTCCTGCCATAAAGAAACTTGTATTTTTGTTGTCACGTTGTCACAGATCTTAAAAATGTGTTGATAATTAGATACTTATACGCGTGACAACAACTTTAGCTCTTAATTTTGTTGTCACACCGTTGTCACGCTAATATAATCTATTTCAGACCGTTATGCTTTGCTTGTGACAACGTGTCAACGTGACAACGAAAAAATAAAGCGAGGCGAAGAGAATTTCTTTCTGATTTCTAGATTCCCGTATCGTTCTCTCAATAACTCTTATTGCGTCAGCCAACGCAATAAGGCCGCCAGTTCACATCCTTATTGTATTTTCAAACGTAATAAAGCTATTTGCAATTCGGGGCTGAACCATAAAAATCCCGCAAACCTCACGGCCTACGGGATTTCAAAAATCAAGATAATATTTATTAGAAGTTGATATCCAAACTTACACCAAATACATCGTTAGTGCGGTCGAAACGATCCGTACCTGCTGTATTGAAAGTTGCTAAAGCTGTTGGGAGCTTGCTCATCACAGCTTGTTCGGTAGGAGTTAAGCTAACTTGTCCTGCTCTGGCTGCATCGCCGAGAGCTTTGAACTTCCCAGAAAGTTGTCCTCCAAGATTTGCCTTCAAATCGTTGTAGTCCTTCATGTGCTTATCGAAGCCAAGGTAGAAGGTCTTGAAGTAAGCCACGTTGATGGCGATATTCTTTCGAACCTGGAATTTAGCACCAAAGCCAAGGCTCCACGAGTCTGTGACGAAAGAGATATTGTTCAGGAAGTCGCCTTTGCCCAAGCCATAATTAGTGTACTGAGCACCGAGACTGACTGTAGCCCATTTCTTAACGTCCCATTCAACACCACCAAGGAATTCAAAGCCATCGCCGCCAAGTTTGTTTTCGCGGTGCTGATACTGTGTTGCTGCTTTGTCGCGATACAGGTGAGCACCAACATTAAAACGCAAGCTGCTGTCATTGAGTGCTGTGTATTGAATACCACCTGCAAGAATGGTCGGAAGGTCGGCAGGAATAGTCTTGCCATCGTTAAATTCGTCTAAGCCACTAGTGTTTTCTCCACTCTTATTTTTTAGGCGCAAACGAGTCTTAAGTTCCCACTTTGCAGCTAAGTTCCAACGGCCGCTCTTCCAATCGATACCCAAAATAGGTGTTACACCCCAGCCGGACTGATCGCAGTTTAGATTGCGGTCTTTGGTTAAATTGCTAACGCCCTTAGCAAGCGTAGGCATATTGAATTGTGTGAGCAGAGTGGAAAGATCAACAGCTTGTCCTGTTGTAGTAATCACTTTCATGTCGCGCACATAACCATAATAGTTTGTAGTGGCATAAACGGCACGCACACCCAATGAGAGATTCAATTTATTGTTGATTCTATAGCCTGCATTGAACTGGCCACCAATATAGTATTGACGACCGCTAACATAGCTGTTGTAAGAGTAACCTGCAGCTGCATTTTGTCCAATAATGGCATTAGAAGCTGTGTTTACAATGACAGGGAGCATTGCCACTTGGCTTTCGAATGAGCCAAGTCCTTTATCATAGGTACATTTCCCCTCCACCGCCGGTGATGCCAAAGTGAGCGGAGAAGAACCATTTATTATAAACTGCTGCCAAATCGAGCGTAGGGAATACAGGTGCTTGCGCTTTTCCCTTGAATGTTTTCACGCCGTCAGCAGGGTTGCCTTGTCCCAAAGCAAAGAGACTACGATTGTTTACAGAACCAAAGTTACTAGTGATTTCGCGAGTTTGATAAGCACTTTCAACATTCAGAGAAAGATGCCAACCACGGGAGAGAAAGCCGATACCCGCAGGATTAAAGTAGGCACCATCAATGCCAATGGCTGCATCGCGAGCTGGATTGCGTAAGAAAGCTACGCTCTGATTAGTGTTGGTAAGATAACCGCCTGCATGAGCAGAAGCACACAGCAGTAGGGCTGTAGCTAGTGTTAATTTTCTCATATTACAGTATTGAGCAATTTGTTTAATTTTCCTGTTTCTTGTTCGAAACGGCGGCAAAGGTAGACTATTTACGCACAACTTGAAATTTTTTGTGCATAAATTTTGCACCTAATATGATAAAATGTGCAAAATACGTCTAAAATGGAAACTCTGCATAGCAAATTCCCGTAAGGCTCCTTTTATTAGCTGGAAGAACCTCATTAAGTTTTATATTCTGATGATAGAAATAGTTATTTAGCGCAAGAAGCTATATCATATTTTTAGGAGGGGAAAGGTGTTTCTTGCTTACATCATTGAATCTTCGTATCTTTGCGCGCAAATTTAACTATGTATGTTTGAAAATCTTAGTGAAAGACTAGAACGGTCTTTTAAAATATTGAAAGGTGAGGGTCGCATTACAGAAATAAATGTGGCCGAGACGATGAAGGACGTGCGCCGTGCACTGATTGATGCCGATGTGAACTATAAAGTGGCAAAGTCCTTTACCGATGATGTGAAGCAGAAGGCTTTGGGACAGAACGTTCTGACGGCTGTGAAACCAGGACAATTGCTTGTCAAGATAGTCCATGACGAATTAGCACAGTTGATGGGCGGTGAGACTGCCGATTTTAAGGTGGAAGGACATCCCGCAGTGGTGCTCATGTCGGGTCTTCAAGGTTCTGGTAAAACCACAATGAGTGGTAAGCTAGCCTTGCTCATGAAAACGAAGAAAAACAAGAAACCATTGCTCGTGGCTTGCGACGTTTATCGTCCTGCCGCAATTGAGCAATTGAAGGTTCTTGGTGAGCAAATAGAAGTGCCTGTTTACAGTGAGCCAGATTGCAAAGATCCTGTTGCGATTGCTCAACGAGCTATCCGCGAAGCCAAAGCAAAGAACTATGACTTAGTGATCGTCGATACTGCAGGTCGTTTGGCTGTTGACGAGCAGATGATGAACGAGATTGCTGCAATTAAGGAAGGTATCAATCCCGACGAAACGCTCTTCGTTGTTGACTCAATGACAGGTCAGGATGCTGTTAATACGGCAAAGGAATTCAATGAGCGTCTCGATTTGATGGTGTAGTACTGACTAAGCTAGATGGCGACACCCGCGGTGGTGCAGCGTTGAGTATTCGTACGGTAGTGAACAAGCCCATCAAATTTGTAGGTACGGGTGAGAAACTGGAAGCTCTTGACTTCTTCCATCCGGCGCGTATGGCTGACCGTATTTTGGGTATGGGCGACGTTGTAACTCTTGTGGAGCGCGCTCAGCAGCAGTATGATGAAGAAGAAGCTAAGCGGCTTCAGCGTAAAATTCAGAAGAATCAGTTTGATTTTAATGACTTCTTAGCCCAGATTCAGCAAATTAAGAAGATGGGTAATTTGAAGGAGTTGGCTTCAATGATTCCTGGTGTTGGAAAAGCTTTGAAAGATGTGGAGATTGACGATAATGCATTTAAAGGAATTGAAGCAATCATTCAGAGTATGACACCTGAGGAGCGTCGCCGTCCAGAGATCTTAAACACGAGTCGTCGCAATCGAATAGCAAAGGGTAGCGGTACGAGTACGCAGGAAGTGGGGCGCCTCATCAAGCAATTCGATCAGACGCGTAAGATGATGAAGATGATGACGGGTAATAAGATGGCAAATCTTATGGCACGAATGCCTAAGGGAAAGATGCCGAAAATGCCCGAAGGTATGGAAATGCCTGATTTTAATAAATAGAATAACAAAGAGTCTGTGTACATATTTCATTGTATGCAGGCTCTTTTCAGTTTGGAATATATCCTTAAAAATAAACTTATGCAGTTAATAGACGGGAAAGCTACAGCTGCAGCCATCAAAGCAGAGTTGGCGGCAGAAGTTGAGAAAATGGTGGCAGCAGGACAGAAACGTCCTCATTTGGCCGCAGTTCTTGTAGGGCATGATGGTGGAAGTGAAACCTATGTGAACAACAAAGTGAAAGCTTGTGAGGTTTGCGGCTTCAAGTCTTCGTTGATTCGCTATGAAGATGATGTAACAGAAGAGGAACTTCTTGCCTGTGTGGCTCGCTTGAATGCTGATACTGATGTAGATGGTTTTATTGTTCAGTTGCCTTTGCCTAAACATATTTCTGAGCAAAAGGTTATTGAAGCCATCGACTATCGTAAAGATGTAGATGGTTTCCATCTATCAATGTGGGGCGTTTAGGTGCCGGATTGCCTTGTTTCGTATCAGCTACTCCGCGTGGAATCCTCGAATTGCTGCGTCGCTACAATATCGAGACACGCGGGAAGAAATGTGTGATTCTTGGGCGGAGCAATATTGTTGGTAAGCCTTTGGCTAGCTTGATGATGCAGAAGCAGTATGGTGACTCTACGGTGACGGTTTGTCACAGCCACAGCGTAACATTAAAAGAAGAGTGCCAGCGTGCAGATATCCTTGTTGCTGCTATCGGTCAGCCTGAATTTGTTACTGCTGACATGGTGCATGAGGGAGCGGTTGTTATCGATGTTGGTACTACACGTGTGGCCGATGAGACACGTCCTCGCGGCCATCGTTTGTGTGGCGATGTGAAGTTCGACGAGGTAGCTCCAAAATGCTCTTATATTACTCCTGTTCCTGGTGGTGTAGGTCCGATGACTATTGCTATGCTGATGCTCAATACAATGTCGGCAGCAAAGAAAGAATTCTACGATTAAAAAAAATTTCTCTTTGGCGAATGTGCTGATGTGCTAAAACGTTTGGCGTAACTTCTATTGTGGTACATTAAGAAGACCCTTTGGTTTTTCTTTTGTGTTTTTTTAGGAAGTTCACCACTGATATTGGCACATTAGCACATTTTCTCATTAGTACATTAAATAAAGATATGTATCTTTGCGAATAAATGCAAATAAGGCAGGAAGCAAAACAAGCCGTTAAGTATGGCGCTGTCGGTGTATTAAACACTGTGATAACAGCAGTTGTGTACTATCTTCTGCGAAAAATAGATTTTTCCGTAGATGGGGCAAATCTCATATCTTACGAAGCGGGTTTTCTCAATAGCTATATTTGGAATAGGCTGTGGGTTTTTCAATCTCATCAAAACGACTGGCGAAAAGAAGGACTCATCTTTTGGATGGGGGCACACATCTGTTGGGCTTTACAATGGCTCGCGTTCAGACTTTTTCTTCAGTTTTTAGCCGAAGCATGGGCCTATGGATTGGGAATGTGCATATATCCTGTCTTGAATTATCTTTTTAATCGCTTTGTTACATTTCAAAAAAATAAAAACGCATGAAGAAATTGCTATCTCTACCGCCTAATGTGGTTGGAAGTTTTCATGATATTACAGGTTTGAGTAGGACTGAATATTTCTGTACTTCTGATCCCGTCAATCAAAAGTTAGGATCAGGAGGAGGTACGGTTTGGCTATTACAAGAAGCCCTTACTGCCGAAAATTCTACACAAGACTTTTCAAAGTGGCTTTCACAAGAGAAAAGAATTCTTCTTCATGCAGGAGGACAGAGTCGCCGTTTGGCTGCCTATGCACCTAGCGGGAAAGTATTAACTCCTATTCCTGTGTTTCGTTGGGCACGTGGGCAGCGCGTCGATCAGAGTTTATTAGATATGCAACTGCCGCTTTATGAGATGATTATGCAGAAAGCTCCTCAGAGCCTTCATACTCTCATAGCTAGCGGAGATGTTTTTTTGCGAGCTACCCAACCTTTGCAAACTATTCCCGAAGCAGATGTCGTTTGTTATGGCCTTTGGGCTACTCCTGAGCAGATTAGTCATCATGGCGTTTTCATGATGAATCGCGAAAATCCTACAGCCTTAGATTTTATGCTTCAAAAGCCGTCAACGGAGAAGCAAGCGGAACTCATGCAAACCCACTTTGCATTGATGGATATTGGTGTTTGGCTTTTGTCTGATAAAGCGATTGAGGTTTTGCGTAAAAAATGTGTAGGTAAGGATGCAAATATCAATACTTATGATCTTTATTCTGAGTTTGGTTGCGCCCTAGGAACACATCCCTCGAAACCTGATGCGGAATTAGAGAGTTTGAATGTGGCTATTCTGCCACTTCCTGGAGGAGAATTTTATCATTTTGGAACGGCCCCAGAATTGTTGACATCTACCATTTCTCTACAAAATTTGGTGAAAGACCAACGCTTTATTATTCAGAAAGGAGTGAAACGTCAAACAAGTGTATTCACACAAAATTGTCTTTTAGAGAATCGGCCGACTAAGAAAAACGAATACATTTGGATTGAGAATTCAAAACTCTCAGCTGGCTGGGAATTATCTCGACACAATATTGTAACTGGTGTACCTCAGAATAATTGGCAGGTAAGCTTAAAAGATGGCCAATGTATAGATATTGTACCTATCGGAGAAAAAGCATACGCGTTGCGTGTGTATGGTTATAACGATCCCTCTCGTGGAGCTTTGGACAATGAAGATACTATTTATTTAGGACAACCTTTTAAGGAATGGGCTGCAGCTCGACATTTGCCGTTACGCGAATTTGGGATTCAAGATGATATTCAATCTGCACAACTTTTCCCCGTAAGTGAGTCTTTGGAAGAGTTAGAGGAATTATTGCATTTTATTCTGACTGGAGAGGGGGAGGTGGAACTTTTCCTTCATTCTGCACGACTTTCTGCGGATGAACTCTCTGTGCATGCTAATTTGTATAGACTTTTTAAACAGCGCCGCGAAATCCAGTTACAAAACTGCCAAACTATGGCTTATAATTGGCGTCGGAGTGTCTTTTATCAAGTGAATCTAAAAGACATGGCACAAAAGTATGCCGATGCTCAACTTTCATTACCTTCTCTTTTGTCTGTGGAAGACCCCTTGATGGTTCGTATGCATGATGCTATGTTCCGCTCAGAAACTCTGCGCCATCTAGGACAGACGGAGGGGGCAGAGCTCTTTTCAAATCAGGCCTTCGGATTATTGCGCGAGGGTTTAACTGGAGAAGCTTTGCGTTGCAAGGTAGCGCCGAGTCGTACTACGTGCGATGACCAAATTGTTTGGGGAAGAAGTAGTGCGCGTATAGATTTAGCTGGTGGTTGGACTGACACACCTCCATATAGCTTAATGGAAGGTGGAAATGTGGTGAACATCGCTATAGAAATGAATGGACAGCAGCCTTTGCAAGTGTATGTAAAGCCTTGCAAAGAACCTGTCATCATCTGTCGTTCTATTGACCTCGGTGCAATGGAGCGTATAGAAACTTATGATGAACTCCGACAATATAATAAAGTTGGCTCGCCTTTTTCTATTCCTAAGGCAGCATTGACGCTGTGCGGTTTCCTTCCAGGGTTCGGAACAGAAGAATATCCTACACTTCGCCAACATCTAGAAGCTTTCGGATGTGGTATAGAGCTGACTTTGCTTTCTGCGATTCCTGCTGGTAGCGGATTGGGGACTAGTAGTATCTTGGCTGCTACTGTTTTAGGGACATTGTCTGAATTCTGCGGTTTAAACTGGGATAAAAATGAAATAGGCAATAGAACTCTCATTCTTGAACAGTTGCTGACGACAGGTGGTGGCTGGCAAGATCAATATGGTGGTATCCTTGGTGGGGTAAAACTTTTGCAGACTCAAGCTGGTTTCCTCCAAAATGCAGTGGCTCGTTATTTACCTGCTACGATATTTACTGCTCCAGAGAATAAAGCTTGTCATTTGCTTTATTATACCGGTGTTACGCGTACGGCCAAGAATATACTTACGGAGATAGTTCGAGGTATGTTTCTCAATGACACTCATTCTTTATCACTATTGAGCGAGATGAAACAACACGCTCTTAGTTTGAGCGAGTCTTTGCAGATGGGCGATATTGAGCGTTATGGTCTGTTGGTTCGTAAAACTTGGGAGCAAATAAAGCACTAGATGCTGGTACTAATCCTACAATCATCGAAGAACTTTGTAAGCGAATCGACGATTATAGTCTTGGATATAAACTCCCTGGTGCTGGTGGTGGCGGCTTTATGTATATTGTAGCCAAAGATCCTACAGCAGCACTTCGTATTCGTGAAGAATTATCTCAACACCCACTTGCCCCGAATGCTCGCTTTGTAGAAATGAGTATCTCAGAGCGCGGATTGCAAATAAGTCGTTCTTAAACAAACAAAATATAATTATGAATATCAGAAAGATCTTTTTTGCTGGTGCGTTGGCCTTCAGCCAATTCTTGACAGCACAGACTAATAAGCCTATAACAGTTGCTATTTTTTCTCTGAATGATTTTCATGGCGCTTTTGTTCAGAATAAATCTCAGGGAATTCCAGGTGCTCCTTCGGTGTTGCAATGCCTAGACTCTTTGAAGTCAGTTTACCCCTATAATTTAACAGTGGCAGCTGGCGATAACTTTGGTGGTAGTTATTTCTACAACGCTACACACGGAGTTCTTCTCCCAGTCTTTTTTAATGATATGGGCATCCGCATTTCAGCTTTGGGAAACCATGAGTTTGATGATGGCCAGAAAGTTTTGGCCGAAAAATGGAAAAATGATCCTTTGCGTCCTGCAGGTTGGGATATCGAATATCTTTGTGGGAATGTCTATGATCAAGATGGTAAAGTTCCTTCTTATTTAACGCCTTTTACTACGGCAGAAATTCCGTTGTCGCCCACCAAAACTCTTCGAGCAGGTTTTGTTGGTTTGCTGGCATCTTCTGCAAAAGAACAGATTCGTGCTAAGAACATCGTGGGTATGATATTCTCAGGAAACTATACGCATGTTCTTGATAGCATAGAGGCTTTGCCAGCTTTTAAAACCGTTCGTGATGCAGAGATTCGCAGTTTATTAGTTCACATCGGTACTTATATGAAGAATGGAAAACCTGCATGGACAGATAAGAATGAAGCCGAACTTTATGCTATTAAGTCGCCGCTTTATCAGAGTATTCTTTCCGGTCATAGCCATGAACCTGTTTGTGGTCGCATCAATGAGGCCGGATATCCCGTAGTGCAAGGTTGGTGGCATGGCAATTATATTTCTGTTATGAAGTATCAAGTTGATACGACTTCTATGAAAGTGCTCAGTGTTGAACCAGAAATTGTACGCGTTGCTTTGAAAGATAGATCGCAGTTAGGTCCTGTCCCTCTTCGTCTGCAATGTCAGATAGATTCTCTGCTTGCCTCTACAAACACAAAAGGGGGAGTTCCTATTGGTACTAAATTGACTGTAGCCACTGAAGATATGCCTCACGATCGTTCCGTAAAGTATGTAGAGAGTCGTATGGGACAACTCGTTTGCTCTTCTTTTGCTGAGGCCTTCCGCAAGATAGCAAAGAAGTCAGACAAAGAAGTTATTATTGGTATGAGCCATTTTGGAAGTATCCGTGGCGGTTTTTCTAAGGGCGATGTAAGTGTACTAGAAGTGGGTGAAGCACTTCCTTTCTCTAATCCATTGAAAGTCTTCAAGCTCACGGGACGTCAGCTTCACGATCTTGTTGATTTTGGCTTCCACAATAAGCGCTACGGTTGGATTCAGACATCTAATCTGGAAACACAGCGCGATGCGAACAATAATGTTTTGAAGATGACATACGTAAGCCCGAAAGGGAAACGTGTTGCCATTAAAGACAATGGGACATATTATGTTTGTGCTGATGAATTTATGACGACGGGGGGCGATGGCTATGATCCTAAATTCTTCCCCAAAGCCAGGAAGTAAAAGTTTCTTTGCCTGAAACCACAGATGCTTTTATCACCTATCTTAAGCAACAGAAATCAATTCATTGAATTATCATCTAGATTATGAGTCTATTCACGCTTCCGCCCAAGCAGCCGCAGGCGGATTTGGATTTGGAATTCTTTCTGAAGAACGGCCTTGTTGCACAGGACAATAAACGCTTCAAGCGTATGTTAGCTCCCGAATGGTTTCCACAAAGTGCGGTACAACTCACATGGCCGCATGCAGGTACCGATTGGCTTGATATGTTACCTGAAGTCATTGCTTGCTACAAGCGTATGGCTTACGAGATTGCTATTCGTGAACCTTTGCTTATCGTAGCTCCTAATACGGCAGAAGTTAAGGCTTTACTGGAAGAGCAGTTGCCGCAAAAAGCTCTGAATAATATCATCTACAAAGATTGTCCTACCAATGATACTTGGGCACGCGATCATGGTTTCCTCACAGTTGTTGGCTCTGGAAGTCCAGAACTTTTGGATTTTCAGTTCAACGGATGGGGAGGAAAGTTTGATGCCGAGAAAGATAACGCTATCAATAAGCAGCTTTTCGATGCTGGTTTGTTAGATGGTACTTATGTTTCACTTTTAGATTTTGAACTTGAAGGCGGAAGCATAGAGAGTGATGGCTGCGGTACGCTGCTCACTACGTCAGAATGTCTGCTCAATCCTAACAGAAATCATACTCACGATAAAACACAGCTAACAATGAAGCTGGAAGAATACTTTGGCGCAACTAATGTTTTGTGGCTCGATTATGGCTATCTGGCTGGTGACGATACCGATAGCCATATTGATACACTTGCCCGCCTTTGCCCCAATAATCGTATTGTTTATGTGCGTTGTGATGATTCTAGCGATGAACATTATGAAGCTTGAGGCAGATGGAAACTCAGTTGCGTACATTCACCAATGCTGAGAATAAGCCTTTTGAACTTATTCCGCTACCGATGGCCTCTGCTATCTATGAGGATGGAGAGCGTCTCCCCTGCAACGTATGCTAATTATTTGGTAGTAAACCGCGCTGTACTTTATCCTACTTATAATCAACCAGAGAATGATGAAAAAGCACGAAAAGCTTTGCATCAAGCATTTCCTCATCATGACTTGGTGGGAATTGACTGTTGCGCGCTGATTCGCCAGCATGGCTCGCTCCATTGTTCTACTATGCAATTCCCTAAGGGAGTTGTCAAAATTTAAGATTATCTTTGATAAGATACGAGGAGTACCAAAGTCTTGCTCTCTCGTATCTTGTATTTTACCCCCTAAATAGTAATAAAAATGAAATCATTAAAGGTTGGGCTTATCCAGCAACGATGTGTTGCCGATGTTGATACGAATCGTCAAAAATTGGCAGCTAATATAGAAGATGTAGTCACACGCGGTGCAGAATTGGTGGTGCTGCAAGAACTCCATAATTCGCTTTACTTCTGCCAAGTAGAAAGTGTGAATAATTTCGATTTGGCAGAGCCTATTCCTGGACCTTCTACTGATTTTTATGGTGCATTGGCTCGCAAGTTTGGTGTGGTTTTGGTCACCTCTCTCTTTGAACGCCGTGCCGCAGGTTTGTATCATAACACTGCTGTAGTCTTTGAAAAAGATGGTAGCATTGCAGGGAAATATCGAAAGATGCACATTCCTGATGATCCAGCCTATTATGAAAAGTTCTATTTCACTCCTGGCGACCTTGGCTTTCATCCTATTCATACCAGTGTGGGAACATTGGGCGTTCAAGTGTGCTGGGATCAATGGTATCCCGAAGGAGCACGTTTGATGGCACTTCAGGGAGCTGACCTTCTTATCTATCCAACTGCCATTGGGTATGAGAGTTCTGATCAGCCAGTAGAGCAGGAACGGCAGCGCGAAGCATGGACAACTGTACAACGTGGGCACGCTGTAGCCAATGGGATTCCCGTTATTGCTGTCAACCGCGTAGGCTTGGAAGAAGACCCCAGCGGTCAAACCAATGGTATTCAGTTTTGGGGTTCTAGCTTTGTGGCTGGTCCACAAGGTGAGTTGTTAGCTCGTGCCTCTAACTCAGAAGAGGAAAACCTAGTTGTGACTATCGATCTTGCGCACAGTGAACAAGTGCGCCGCTGGTGGCCTTTCTTGCGCGATCGTCGTATTGAAGAATTTGCTCCTCTTTCAAAGCGTTTCATCGACTAACTTTCTGAATATCTCCCATAGATCTGCGAATACTCCTTATCCTTAATCAATTAACTGATGAAACGTTTCTGCTTTGTCTGTTTGTTGGCATTTTTTGTAGCCAGCAGAGTTTCGTCCCAAACTTATACTTTTATGGACGAAGGTGGGCAACTTTCCACAAATCCTGCCAGCAATGTCCTTATTGAAGTATTGCCGCATACTGCAAAAACGAAAGTAGATGCTCGAGGCTATCTGTCGATAGGAGGGAAGGGACAAGAAAGATTTCAGCGTATCACACTGACAGATACGCTGAAGTCTCCAATTCAGGAACTCCAGGTAGTTTGCGACCGTTCTGCTGCAGCTGAAGTTTCGCTACAAGTATTTCTCGATGGGCAGCAACTCGGTGAACCACAATCCGTAAGGTATGGTTCCACGGCTTTGATGTTCCAGTTTCCAACACAGATAACGGGGGTATTGCAACTCATATTCTCTTTGGTGAATACGGAAATCTCTGAGAAAAAGAACTATCAGTTGGGAATCTCCCATTTTTCATTTCATGCCACAACTACTGGTATTTCTTATTTCAAGAATAAATCGTATAGCAAAGTTGTCTCACTTCAAGGCATTCCTGCTTCTTCTGACCATCTTGCACCTGGTCTCTATATCATCAATGGTCGTAAAGTCTTGATTCGTTGAATGTAGAGAGGTAATGGACACTTATCTATAAATGAGTATATCACAGCTTGAGAACTAAGCAGTGATATACTTTTTGTTTATTCCAAGTTGTAAGATATCTATGAGGCATTTTACTTTTAGTCTTTTTGCAAATTAATGGAGGTCATCCGTCTCTTCGGAGCCTCCATTAACCAACACAAAAACTAAACTAGACTTAACTAAACACGTTACCTCACGGTAATTTGGTTATGTTTACTTCGCAAATGTAAGGTAAGGTTTTCAATTTTGCAAGAAAAAAAGTGTGAAAAAAAGTTTGTTTTTTTTATTTCTCTTCTATATGCGCGTCGTTTTGTTCTTGAGATAGGCATCTAAGAGGGTCATCGCCGCCATTGCTTCAACGATAGGGACAGCTCGTGGTAAGACACAAGCATCGTGTCGCCCGCGTGCTTTCACTATGGTTGGTTGGCCTTTCGTGTCCACTGTTTCTTGTTCACGCAAGAGGGTAGCGACGGGCTTGAAGGCTACGCGGAAGTAGATGTCCTCACCGTTGGAGATACCGCCTTGTATGCCTCCACTATTGTTTGTCTGGGTACGAATGTTCCCTTCTTTATTTGTGTAGAAAATATCGTTGAGTTCTGAACCTCGATATTTCACGCAATCGAAACCACCGCCGTATTCAAAGCCTTTGACAGCATTGATGCTCAGCATCGCAGCGCCGAGTGCAGCGTGAAGTTTCTCGAAGGCTGGTTCTCCCAATCCTATGGGGCAGCCCTTGATAATGCAAGTAATCACCCCACCAATGGTATCTCCTTCAGCTTTTACTGCTGCAATTTTCTGAGCCATCTCTTCTGCTTTCTGTGGATCAGGGCAGCGCACGGCATTTTTTTCTATCTCACTGAAATCATATTGCTGATAGTTTTTCTCTAATGCAATTCCGCCCACTTGCGAAGTGTAGGCAATGATGTCTACATTGAGTTGTTGCAACGCCATCTTTGCCAGTGCTCCTCCAACCACTCGGGAGATAGTTTCGCGTGCCGAAGAGCGGCCGCCACCACGATGGTCGCGAATACCATACTTACAGAAATAAGTGTAGTCAGCATGCGATGGGCGGAAAATATCTTTTAGGTTGTCATAGTCGGAAGAATGCTGATTCTCGTTGCGAACGATAAAACCGATAGGACAACCAGTGGATTTTCCTTCGAAGACACCTGAAAGGAGTTCCACTGTATCGTTCTCTTTGCGCGGTGTGGTCAGTCGGCTCTGTCCAGGCTTTCTGCGGTTGAGTTCTGCTTGTAGAAAATCCATGTCGATCACTATGCCAGCTGGCATTCCATCGACAACGCCGCCTACTGCTGGCCCGTGGCTCTCGCCAAAGGTGGTTAAGCGAAAGATATTACCGAATGTGTTCATGGGTTGAAATATAAAAATTCTCGGATGAATCAAATAGGCCTAACTGTTTAGGCTTTTCCACATCATCCGAGAATAGAAAAATTCTTAATGTTCGCAGTTACAGCCGCCTCCGCAACCTTCGCAGCTGCCGCCACAACCTTCTTCACCGCCCATCATCGCGAGCATTTCTTTCATCTCTGCTTCTGTTGCGGGGCGTGAAGTAACCACCTGACCTTTGAAGCGAAGCTCTTTGCCTGCCAGCTGGTCGTTGAGGTCGATTTTTACTTTTGTGTCGCTCACTTCGAGCACAAGTCCTTGGAAGCGATTGCCGTCCTCATTCACAAGGGGGATAACGTTGCCAGGGTAAACAGTATTGCTGTCGAAATGTCCATCGATGGTAAAAATATCTTTGTCTAATTCGATGACGTGTTCCTCTACGTAGGGACCATAGGCTTCTTCCACATCGAGGGTGAAATCGAATGTTTCACCCTCATTGAGGTTGGCAACATTGTTTTCAAAAGCTTCGAGAGTTACTCCCATACCTGTGATAAACTGGAAGGGGTGCTCTACGGGAGCTTTCTCAACGAGTTCGATTTTTCCTTCTTCGTCTTTTGTGAAAAGTTCGTAAGAAACGGTTACATACTTGTTTTCAATCTTTTCCATGTGGGATATGTTTTGTTTTGTTGTTATGCTAAATCAAGTTTCAACTCTTCGCAAAGACTCTTGAACGCAAGGCTTTTCTCGCACATGGCCTCAAACTGTTCGCGCCGGCTAATCGGCCGGTTTTGTTGGTTGGGCGGGAGGAGTCTCAGTTGGAGACGTACGTTGTCATTGCGTAAGTAGCTACGGATATAATCTTCTATCTTCGGTTGCAAACGTTTGTAGTCCGCCATGACCATGTCATTCTCAACGGGAACGTCTATGATGCCGCCTTCCAAGAGTTTTGGGACGAGCATCTTCATACGCCCTTGCTGCGCAACCTCTTCGATGGGCAAGCGTTGAGCAAAAGCTACCCACGCTGAGAGCATATTGGATTCCGTGAATGCCTCGTTGCCATAGGAGCGCGGAGCAGAAGGTTTTGAAGTCTCTTGAGTGGGCGAAGACTGTGAGGCTGTCTGCGCGTGACGCAAAGAAACAGTGCGGCGCAACAGAGTCTTGGCCACAGGTCTTGCTTGTGGCGCAGCGGGTGTGGCAGGCTGTTGCAGCTTTGGTTGTTGTGGAGTTGTTGCTTGGGAAGCTGCTGCAGGGGCAGCAGAGGAGGCTTGCGTTTGTTGCTGAACAGACACAGCCTTAAAAATGGGTTTTAAAATCTTCGTAGGGCCAAGCCCAGACCCTGGCGCATCATCAGAGCTGAGTTGCGCCACCTCGATGAGAGTGATTTCCACGGTCAGTCGTTTGTTGCGGCTGGTGCGGTAGTTGATGTCGCAATCGTTGCAGAGTTTGAGCGCCTTATAGAGAAATTTAGTTTTACATTTCTGAGCTTGTTCGGCATATCGCTGGCGTACGCTATCGGCCACTTCCAAAAGTGGTAGTGTGGCAGCATCTTGGCTAACGAGCAGTTCGCGAAATGACTGGCTAAACCACCCATGAAGATATTGGCATCGAAACCTTTTCTAAGAATATCATTGAAGGTGAGCATCACCTGCGTGATATTGTTGGCCAATAGTTCGTCTGTGATTTTGAAGTAATAATCATAGTCCAGCACGTTGAGGTCTTCAATCACCTTTTTGTAGGTGATGTCGCCTTCAGAGAAACTTGCCACTTGGTCGAAGATGCTTAAGGCATCGCGCATACCACCATCAGCTTTTTGTGCAATGATGTTTAGAGCTTCGTCCTCGGCTTGTACGCCTTCTTTGGCAGCCACATTTTTGAGATGTGCAACGATGTCGGCAATCTCCATGCGGTTGAAGTCGTAGATTTGGCAGCGACTCAGAATCGTTGGGAGAACCTTGTGTTTCTCCGTTGTTGCCAGAATGAAGATAACGTGTGCTGGTGGTTCTTCCAGAGTTTTCAAAAAAGCGTTGAAGGCCGCAGGAGAGAGCATATGCACCTCGTCGATGATGAAGACTTTGTATGTCCCCACTTGTGGAGGTGTATTGACCTGTTCTATAATTTGGCGAATATCGTCAACAGAGTTGTTGGAGGCCGCGTCCAGCTCAAAGATATTCATCGAACGCCCTTCATTGAACGCTTGGCAACTTTCACATTCGTTGCAGGCCTCTCCGCTGGCTTGCGGACTGAGGCAGTTGATAGTCTTGGCAAAGATACGCGCACAAGTGGTCTTCCCCACACCGCGAGGCCCGCAGAAAAGGTAAGCATGAGCCAGCTTACCATTGCTGATGGCATTCTTCAGTGTCGTGGTAAGTGCCTTTTGTCCGACAACGCTGTCGAACGTTTGTGGGCGGTACTTACGTGCCGAAACAATATAATTGTCCATGCTGAATTTTGGTTTGTCTGCGAAGTTACTTTTTTATGAGAAAAAGGCAAAATGGAGATGTGCTTCTTTTGGCGAGAAATGGTTCTTAAAACATGACAGAGGTGTACGGGAGGTTCTTTTCTCTTTGGGGAGCTTGCATTATAAACCCTTCTGTTTCTTTGTGGATGTCAAATAAATTCGCAGTCTACTGCCTCGAGAGTGGCTTAAAAAAATCAATTTCTTTGCCTGCAATCGAAACTAACGCTGTTTTGACGCATTACCAAAAATAAACTTATTTTGAATTCCTCAAGGGGAAATTTTATTTTCTATACTACAAATTTTATTTTCTATACTACAAATTTTATTTTCTCCTTGAGAAATTGAAAAACACAATAAAGGGAATTTTTGAATGCAATAAGATTTCAGCTGATTCCTTTATTGTATTTTGGGACGGAATAAGGGGAAAAACGACTTTTTAGGAGAGAAAAGTGGGACTCTTTGAGCTGTTGAGTCGGTTCTTAAAGAGAAAAATGATAGTGTGGCTTCATTTTTTTGACGTGAAGCATCTGCTTGCGAGCTGGAATGCGAGAGTTGTTTGTCAAATAATAATACCGAAAATTAGAAGGCTGTTACTTGTCTTTGCAACTGACGAACCTAATTGTGCAATACTTTTAGCAAAGAAAAGATGGGATGAGAGCTTGTCTTGACGAAAGAAAAGGGGAGGGACGTTAGGAAGAGGATACAAAGAAGGCTGCATCGATGATGTGATGAAACTCCGAGCTAAAATAAGGATTTGAGCGCCACTCCGTCTCTGTAATCCGACCCCGCCGAAACGTGTCGGCCCGCCATTGACGAAGGAAGCATTCTCGGTATTTCTAGTAATTATTGATGAGTATCCCGATCAAACCGATGCAGCCAAATATGTCTAAGTTGTGGGGCTTGGAGGTGTTCCGCAGCTCCCTTAACTTGTTGCTGCAAATATATGCTTTTTCTTTTCTTATCTCCAAACAGAAAAAGGGAAAATTTTAGCTTCTTGCAATTATTTTTGTTTTTCGTTTCGTTTGATAATACTTTTTGTATATTTGCCCTTTGGGGCATATTGATAAAGTATAGATGTGCTTCTGTAAGTGGTTGAACCATACAAAAATGTGCTAATGTATCTGCTTTCGCTAAAACGAAATCCTACATTAGCACATTTCTGTTATTAAGTATCTCCGTATTTTTCCTATACGCTTCCTATAATGTCGTGAACGTTCTTTACTCCATGGGTGTCGAGCCAGGTGTTGATGCCGTCGATTACTTTCATAGTGACTGCAGGGTCAAGGAAATTAGCTGTTCCAATTTGGATGGCTGTAGCTCCAGCCATGAGAAATTCCAGAGCGTCTGTGGCGTTGCTGATACCTCCTAAGCCAATAACTGGGATTTTTACAGCTTTTGCCACTTGCCACACCATGCGCAGAGCCACAGGTTTGATACATGGGCCGCTCAACCCACCCGTTCCGATACTTAGACGAGAGCAACGGCGCTCGATGTCAATGCTCATTCCCATTAGTGTATTGATGAGCGAAACACTATCCGCTCCCTCGGCTTCTACAGCCCGTGCAATCTCTGTGATATCGGTCACGTTGGGCGATAGTTTTACGATGAGTGTCTTGGGATATCTTTGACGCACTGCTTTCACAACACTGGCGGCTGCCGTGCAGGAAGTTCCGAAGGACATTCCTCCATCTTTCACGTTGGGACAAGAGATGTTGAGTTCAATGCCTGGTATGTTGTCCAATTCGGCTATGCGCGCAGCACATTCAGCATAATCTTCGGGCGAAGAACCGCTCACATTGACCAGTACGTTTGTTTTCAAATTCTTTACTGCATCATAAATATGCGTGCAAAAGTAGTCTGCACCCTTGTTTTGCAGTCCAACGCAGTTGAGCATCCCTTGTGCTGTCTCAGCCATGCGCGGATAGTCGTTGCCTTCTCGAGGATTCAGGGTGGTTCCTTTAACAATAATTCCCCCCTAAGCGGTCTAAATCGACAAGATCTGCAAATTCAAAGCCATAGCCAAAGGTCCCGCTGGCCGTCATGACAGGGTTTTGGAGTTGGAGATTTCCTATATTTACTTGTAGCTGTGCCATAATCTTACCAGTCTAAGTTGTTAATATCAAACACAGGACCTTCTGTGCAAACGCAGCGGTTGCCTTGCACGGTTTTTTCAACGCAGCAAAGACACGCACCTAAGCCGCAAGCCATCATGTTTTCAAGTGATGCTTCGCAATAGATATTGTGTTGTTTAGCAAAGGCTGCCACTGCCTTCATCATCGGTTTTGGGCCACAAGTGTAAATGGAATGAAAGTCTTCTTGTAGTACACTGTGATTCGTGACAAAGCCTTTTGTGTCGAGACTTCCGTCTTCCGTTGTGCAGCAAAGGCGACCATATTTTTCAAAATGCTCGCGTTGCAAAATATCGCCTTCTGTCTTTCCTCCCAGCAAGAACACTGGCTCGTGACCGGCTTCGCGCAAGAGTTTTCCAAAATAGAGAAGTGGAGCTGTTCCTACGCCACCTCCAATGAGAAGTAGGCGTTGATGAGGTTCGGAAGGCATAGAGAAGCCTCGGCCTAAGGGGTAAAGACAATTCAGCTTGTCGCCTTCACGCATCTTTGTGAGAATTTCTGTGCCTTTGCCCACAGCGTGAACCAATAGCCATAGCTCGTTGCTGTCGCGGTCTACAAAATTGATAGAGATAGGGCGGCGAAGAAATGTTTCTGGCGAACCGTCAACGCGAATCTCCACAAATTGTCCGGGTTGCATTTCTGGAAAAACTTCTTCGTCAGTCAGACGGAGTACTGCGTAGCCAGGACGAAGAAGTTCAACGGCACGCACCTGTAAGTCTTTTAGATGTTTCATCGGTGATGATTAATACAATAAAGAGAGTGTGCTGCAAAATTACATGTTTTTATTGTAAAAGCTATATAAATAAGGAAGAGGCGCGTGTCTTGGTCTTTGAAAACAATAAAAATATGTACTTTTGCCCTATGGCACAATTAGAAATATGTACAGGAAGTTATGAAAGTGCATTGGCGGCTCTTCGTGGAGGGGCTGACCGAGTAGAACTCTGTTCAGGACTTGAGGAGGGAGGCATCACTCCATCATTAGGACTTGTTCGCGCTGTTTGCAAATTACAGGGGATTCGTAAGCACGTGCTTATTCGTCCTCGAGGAGGTGACTTTCTTTATACGCCTGCTGAGCAGGAAATTATGATAGACGACATTTTTGCTGCGCGCGAAGCTGGAGTGGATGGTGTTGTTATTGGCGGACTTACTGCTACGGGCGATATAGATATGGCTTTCTGTCGGAAACTGATGGATGCTGCTGGCTCTTTAAGTGTTACTTTTCATCGAGCTTTCGATGTTTGCCGAGATGCGTATCTTGCTCTTGAACAGATTATAGATTTAGGGTGTACGCGCCTTCTTACTTCTGGGCAAGCTGCAACGGCTGAAGCTGGAATTCCTGTTCTTTGTCAATTGGTGCAGCAGGCCGCGGGGCGTATCACAATTATGCCAGGTAGCGGAGTTGGATCCCAAAATGCAGCAAGAATTCTCCAACAAACTGGAGCTACAGAGATTCATGCTTCTGCGCGTTCGGATTTTCATAGTAAAATGGAGTATCGACACGGTGGAGTAGGTATGGGGCGAAAAGATGCAGATGAATATATCTGGAAAGAGACCGCTGAAGAGGTTGTAAGGGCCATTAAACAGGAAATTTTGTAAGGAAAAGAAAAAAAATGCGCAAAAGTTTGGTAGTTATAATAATTTCCTCTACTTTTGCACTCGCAATTCAGAAATGAGGGCGCTTAGCTCAGCTGGTTTAGAGCGTCTGCCTTACAAGCAGAGGGTCGGCGGTTCGAATCCGTCAGCGCCCACACTTCATTTCAAATATCGGGCGCTTAGCTCAGCTGGTTTAGAGCGTCTGCCTTACAAGCAGAGGGTCGGCGGTTCGAATCCGTCAGCGCCCACCGATATATTAGCATGAGATTTGATCTCATGGGCGCTTAGCTCAGCTGGTTTAGAGCGTCTGCCTTACAAGCAGAGGGTCGGCGGTTCGAATCCGTCAGCGCCCACCGAAAGTTAAAAGGACTTCCGAAATGGAGGTCCTTTTCTCTTTTTATATATTTATGATAAAATGAGGTCTGAACAGCAGAGAGCATAGAGAAGGGAAAAAGAAACGGCACTTATTCTAAGGAGGAATAAGTGCCGTTAGAATTTTGTCGATGTCTTTTATTGTTCGCCAGCTTGACGCTTAGCTTCTTTGATCATCTGGTCACTTGGGATAACATATACTTCTACGCGACGATTCTGCTGCTGACCTGCTGCTGTAGAGTTGCTAGCTACGGGGTTAGATTCGCCGTATCCTTTCACTTCTTTCACCTGATAAGAATGAATACCATTCTTAAGAATGAAAGAACTTACGCTGTTGGCACGCTGCTCAGAGAGCGCTAGATTCTTTGCCGAACTCTGTTCTGCCGTAGAATTTTTCCAACCTTGGTTATCTGTATAACCATAAATCTGCAAGTTCATGTCAGAGGTAAGGTTCTTAGCGAAAGTGCTGAGATCTCTTTGTGCAGCTGCGCTCAGAGTATTCTGGCCCGTAGCGAAGAGCAAACCAGAGTCGAACGTAACCTTTACATAAGTAAGGCCTGTTTGTGAGTCTTTGATTACCTCAGCTTGTGCATTGGCCATCTCTGCTGCTTTCTTAGCTTTGTCCATCTTGTTTCCAATCAGAACGCCTGCTCCACCACCAACAGCAGCGCCAACGGCAGCTCCAATGGCAGCACCTTTTCCTTTACCTGCAAAAGCTCCAATCAGTGCACCGAGGGCTGCGCCTGCTGTACCGCCGATGGCTCCACCTTTTGCTTTGTTTGTCATACTGGATGTGTCACAGCCGCTGAATAACGTTAGAACGCACAGCAACATAACTGAAAGTTTCGTTCTCATAATGTTTCGTTTTTGAGTGTTGTATATTATAATTGGTTGCAAAGCTACGAACTTTCCAATTATATTAGTTAATTTTGTAGGCAAAAATAACTAAAAAAGAATATGGCAGCAGAATTAAAAAATCTGACTAAACGTAGTGTAGACTACTCTAAATGGTATAACGAATTAGTTGTGAAAGCTGATTTGGCCGAACAAGCAGACGTTCGCGGATGTATGGTTATCAAACCTTACGGTTACGCAATTTGGGAAAAAATTCAGCAAACACTGGACGGAATGTTTAAGGAAACGGGAGTGCAGAATGTATATTTCCCGATGTTGATTCCCAAGTCTTTCTTGTCGAAAGAAGCTGAACACGTGGAAGGTTTTGCAAAGGAATGTGCAGTAGTGACACATTATCGTTTGAAGACCAACGAAACGGGCGATGGCGTAGTGGTTGACCCTGCTGCAAAGTTGGAGGAAGAACTTATCATTCGTCCAACGAGTGAAACGACTATTTGGAATACATATAGAAAATGGATTCACAGTTGGCGCGACCTGCCACTTTTGTGCAATCAGTGGTGTAATGTGATGCGTTGGGAGATGCGCACACGTCTTTTCCTTCGTACTAGTGAGTTCCTTTGGCAAGAAGGACACACTGCACATGCTACACGTGAGGAGGCAGAACAGCGCGCGCAGCAGATGCTGAAAGTTTATGCAGATTTTGTTGAAAAGTATATGGCAGTACCTGTTGTTCAAGGCGTTAAGAGTGAAACAGAACGTTTTGCTGGTGCGCTTGATACCTATACCATTGAAGCTATGATGCAGGATGGTAAGGCACTGCAAAGTGGTACTAGCCATTTCTTGGGACAAAACTTTGGTAAGGCATTTAATGTACAGTTTGTTGACAAAGAAAACAAGATGCAATATGCTTGGGCTACTAGTTGGGGCGTTAGTACGCGCTTGATGGGAGCTTTGATTATGGTACACTCCGATGATAACGGTTTGGTGTTGCCTCCGCATCTTGCTCCGATTCAGGTCGTAATGGTACCTATTTACCGAAAGGACGAAGAGTTAGAAGCTCTCAATGAAAAGTTTGAAGCTCTGGCTCAGCGTCTTCGTCAGCTTGGGATTCGCGTGAAATATGACAACTCAGAAAACAAACGTCCTGGCTTAAATTTGCCGATTACGAATTGAAAGGTGTTCCCGTGCGTCTTGTTATGGGACCGAAGGACTTGGAAAATGGAACAGTAGAGGTTATGCGTCGTGATACGCTGGAAAAAGAAACCCGCCAGTTTGAGGGTATCGATGAATATGTAAATACGCTACTGGAGGAAATCCAAACAAATATCTTCGAGAAAGCTAAGAAGTATCGCGATGAACATATCTTCGAGTGTAACAACTACGAAGAATTCAAAACGCGTGTGAAGGATGGTGGTTTCTTCCTTTGTCCGTGGGATGGAACTACAGAGACGGAAGCACGCATTAAAGAAGAAACTCAGGCTACCATTCGTTGCGTCCCCATAGGTGTAGATCAATCTAACCCTGGCGTTGATATGGTGAGTGGCAAGCCTGCAAAATATAAAGTCTTAATAGCAAGATCTTACTAGTATTTTGATTTCAGTTAATAATCTAACAATAGAATTTGGAGCACGTCCGCTTTTTACGGACGTGTCCTTTGTTATTAACCCCAAAGACCGTGTTGCGCTGGTTGGCAAGAATGGGGCAGGGAAGTCTACCTTACTCAAAATCTTAGCTGGAGAGCAACAGCCTACAGCGGGCGTAGTGGCTTTGCAGAAAGGTTCTACCTTGGGATATCTTCCGCAAGTCATGGTGCTTAGCGATGAGCACACCGTGCTAGAAGAAGCTGAGAAAGCCTTTGCGGATATAAGCCAGTTGCAAGAACGTATAGCTCGAGAGAATCAAGAGTTGGCAGAGCGCACGGATTATGAAAGTGAGGAGTATTTGAAGTTGGTAGAGACGTTTGCCCATGATAATGAGCGCTTCACGATGATGGGAGGTCTCAACTACCATGCCGAATTAGAGCGCACGTTGCAAGGGTTAGGTTTTCAACGTTCAGATTTTGATCGCCCTACGCGTGAGTTTAGTGGCGGTTGGCGCATGCGTATCGAGTTAGCCAAACTTTTAATGCGCCAACCTGATGTTCTTCTTCTTGATGAGCCAACCAATCATCTTGACATTGAAAGTATCCGTTGGCTGGAACAGTTTTTGGCTAAAAGTCCAAGTGCTGTTGTGCTTGTGAGTCACGACCGCGCCTTCATCAATAACGTAACGAATCGTACGATGGAGATTTCTTGTGGGAAGATAACGGATTATAAGGTGAAGTATAACGAGTTTATGGAGCTTCGCCAAGAGAGACGTGAACAACAACTAAGGGCCTATGAGAATCAGCAGAAAGAGATTGCCGATATTCAAGACTTTATTGAGCGTTTCCGTTATAAACCTACGAAATCAGTGCAGGTACAAAGCCGCATCAAGCAACTGGAAAAGATTGTGCCGATTGAAGTAGACGAGGTGGACAATAGTTTTCTTCATCTGAAGTTCCCTCCTTGCAATCGTTGCGGCGATTATCCAATCATCTGCGAGGACGTTACGAAACGTTATGGTGAACATACTGTTTTTCACAATGTAAATCTCACGATAAAGAGAGGAGAAAAGGTGGCGTTTGTGGGGAAGAACGGCGAAGGTAAATCAACCTTGGTTAAATGTATCATGGATGAGATTCCCTTTGACGGTCACTTGAAATTAGGGCATAATGTAGAACTTGGATATTATGCTCAGAACCAAGCGCAGTTGCTGGATGAGAATAAAACTGTGTTCCAAACAATTGACGATGTGGCAAAGGGAGACATTCGTTTAAAGATTAGGGACATTCTTGGTGCTTTTATGTTTGGCGGTGAAGCCTCAGACAAGAAAGTGAAAGTGCTGAGCGGTGGCGAGCGAAGTAGGTTAGCAATGATTCGTCTCTTGCTTGAACCTGTAAATCTTCTCATTTTGGATGAGCCTACGAACCACCTGGATATGCGTACGAAGGACGTGCTCAAAGAGGCCATTCTTGCTTTTGATGGAACGGTCATTCTCGTCAGTCATGATCGCGACTTTCTGGATGGATTGGTCTCTAAAGTCTATGAGTTCGGAGGTGGAAATGTCCGAGAGCATATAGGCGGTATTTATGATTTTTGCGAACAAAAGATATTGATACTCTTGATCAACTTTCTAAGAGAGCTGTTGTTGAGGATGTTGTAACCAAGGAAGAACCGAATGCAGGAAAGCTTAGTTATGAACAGCAGAAAGAGCAAGCTAAGCTGAGACGTAAAGCAGAAAAAGAGGTGGCAGATTGGGAACGAAAGGTCGAAGAGATAGAACAGCGTATTTCCGAAATGGAACAACAGATGTCTACTCCGGAAGGTGCCTCAGATATTGCTTTAGCTACACAGTACGCCGAAGTAAAAAAGCAGCAAGCCACGGCCGAAGAGGAGTGGGAAGCAGCCGTCGACCGCTTGTCGGCTTTGGATGAAGAATGAAAAATCATTTCTTAAAAATATAATAGTATGAAGTTAAAAGCATTAATGCCTGTATTGAGTATGGCAGCTTGTTCAGCCTTTGCTCAATCGTCGGGACTTGATAAGGCCAATATGGACTTATCTAAGAAACCTGGTACAGACTTTTATGAGTATTCTTGTGGTACATGGATGAAAAATCATCCGCTGACTCCAGAGTATGCTCGTTATGGTCAGTTTAATTATTTGAGTGATGTGAACGAGAAGCAGATTCACGAACTGATTGAAGGACTAGCTTCCCATCCACAGCAGCAAGGTTCTTTGGCGCAGAAAATTGGTAGCCTTTATAAGTTGGCCATGGATAGTGTACGCCGTAATAAAGAAGGATATGAGCCTATCAAACCTGTTCTGGCAAAGGTGGCTGCTCCTACAAATAAGACTGAGTTGCTTCTCATGTTTGGACAATTAGGACATCGTGGAATAGATGTCCTGCCGTTCTCCATTTATGCTGATGCTGATTTGCGTAATGCAAAAATGAATTTGGTGGGGATAAATCAAGGTGGATTGTCTTTGGGAGACCGTGATTATTATCTCAACGATGATGAGGCAACTTTAAAGATTCGCAATGCCTATAAGGACTATGTGAAGAAAATTCTGGAGATGGCAGGCAATGATGCAGCCACTGCTGAACGCAAGATGAAAGCTGTTCTCGATATTGAAACAGCCATTGCGAAAGAAAGTTATAGTGCCACTAAGCAGCGCGATGTAGAAGGCAACTATCACAAGATGAGTTATGCTCAGCTGCTCAGTGATTATCCGGGCATTGATTGGGGAAGCCTTTTCTTGCAATTAGGATTCCCTGCTTTTGCTGAGGTGACAGTGAATCAACCAGAACCGATTCATGCTGTAGAAAAGCTGTTGGCAGAAAAGAGTCTTGATGATTGGAAAGCATATGCTGAATTCAAAGTTGTGAACGATGCTGCCAATGCGCTCGACGATTCTTTCCGTGCAGCCTTTTTTGATTTCTATAGTCACACTATGAGTGGCGTTATGCAGGACCGTGCTCGCTGGAAACGTGGTGTTGATGCTGTGAATGGCGTATTGGGTATGGCTGTGGGTAAACTTTATGTTGAGAAATATTTCCCAGAAAGTAGCAAGCAACGTATGCTTGAACTCGTCAACAATCTTAAGGTTGCATTAGGACAACGTATTGATCAGCAAAACTGGATGAGCCCAGCCACAAAAGCACAAGCTCACGACAAATTGAATCATTTCTATGTAAAGATAGGTTATCCTGATAAATGGCGTGACTATAGCAATTTGCAAATTGATGAGAATCTTTCTTATTATGAGAATTTGCTTCGTGCAGGTGAGTTTATGATGGCAGATATGATTCAACGTAAGGTCAATAAGCCTACGGATAAAACAGAATGGCTCATGACTCCGCAGACGATCAATGCTTACTATAATCCAACCACCAATGAGATTTGCTTCCCAGCAGGTATTCTTCAGCCGCCTTTCTTTAATCCTGAAGCTGACGATGCTGTTAACTATGGTGCGATTGGCGTTGTTATTGGGCATGAGATGACGCACGGATTCGATGATCAAGGTAGCCAGTTCGACAAAGATGGTAACTTACGCAATTGGTGGACTGAGGCTGATAAGAAAAATTTTGAGGCACGTACCAAAGTAATGGCAGATTTCTTTGATAAGATTGAAGTATTGCCAGGCTTGAAAGCTAATGGGAAACTGACTTTGGGTGAAAATATCGCCGACCACGGAGGTCTTAATATTGCGTATCAAGCACTTCAGAATGCAATGAAGAAGAATCCTCTTAAAACTGTTGATGGTTTCACTCCTGAGCAACGTTTTTTCCTGAGCTTTGCTTTATCTGGGCTTCAAACATTCGTGATGAGCAGTTGCGTGTTCTTAATAAAGTCGATCCGCATTCTCCTGCTCGCTGGCGAGTGAATGGTGCTCTCCCACATATCGATTCTTGGTATAAGGCATTTAATATCACTAGCAAAGATCCGCTCTTTGTTCCCAAAAAGAATCGTGTAGATATCTGGTAATATAGAGTTTTTAGATTACACTCTTTTATTGATGACAAAACTGATGCAGTGGACAAGCAAGTCACTGCATCAGTTTTTATTTGCATATATTCTATAGTTTGATATTCTTTTTTTGCTCTATAATAAAAAAAGAGTTGAAGCTAAGACTTCAACTCTTTCGCGGTGCGTACGGGGCAGTAACATATATACTTACTGGCATATAGTGATACATACAGGTACATTGATTGTCTTGTGATGCAAGAAAGTTTGTTGCCTGTTGTTTCATTGGGTATCACAATATGCCACAGAATTGAGACCCAGATTGAGACCCGTGTTTTCAATATGACTACTCGTCATATCAAGGCAGACACACGTCATATTCTATCAAATCACTATATGACGGCTCGTCATATTTCTATGCAAAGGAACGATTCTTGAAAAAATCTTGTCGAACAATAGAATTAGAATATGAACAAGAAAGATTTGTGCAATGCTCTTGCAGAGAAAACAGGGCTGACTAAAACAGAAGATCAAAAAGCCTTTAATGCTGTTATTGAAATCGTAGCCAATGAAATGAAAAAGAATGGCAGAATCACCCTTATCGGTTTCGGTTCGTTCTCCGTCAAACAGAAAGCTGCGAGGAAAGGGATGAATCCGACTTCTTTCGCCCCGATTGATATTCCTGCTAAAAAGGTTGTAAACTTTAAGCCCAGTATCTATCTGAATCACCTCTTAAACGTTAAGAAAAGAGGGAGAAAAAGGAAAGATGAAAATAATATCAGCTTATAACATACTTGCAATTATGCCGTTGAGCATATCTTCGGCTCTCTGGTCATAATCCCGATTAGACAAATGGCTTTCAAGTTCATCAAAGCCGTTTGTCTTTTCGATTATAGACAGCAATGTCCTTAAATCATAAAAATCGGTCTTTTTGCGCTGAATGTTAGCGGTATTAATATATCTGTCAAACTTAGAGGAAAACAGGTATATAGGAGACATTACACAAATTCCGTTTATAGAAGATGCAAACTTTGTATTGGTGCAATCATAATCTATCAGTATGTCAGTCTCAATCTTGACTTTCTCCAGTTCTAAGGAAACCATATATTCGGAACTGTCCTCTACGCCAATCCCGAATTTGCTACCTACTTGTTTGACGAACCTGTCCCTTTCCTTATTGGCAAACGAAGTCCAAAAATCAAGGTCATTATCAGATCTGTTTCTCCAAAACGGAATGGAGTAATACCTACACAGCAAGTCTATTGCCGTTCCACCGATAAGGTACAAACCGCATCGGGTGGCGGTCTTTACAATCTCCGTATCGTATGGAGTGTATTGTTGGAATAGTGGTAGTGTATTGCTCATTGATTGATAAGGTCAGGGTTAATAAGCAGGTAACCGTCCAAGTCTTGGCTCTCGCCCGTATATAGGTAGTCTCCTATAATATCCCATACCAAACCCGAACCTACAACCGATTGGAACAGGCTCGACAAATTATAGACATCTTCCAATGTAAGCCTGCAATCTTCTTTCCCTACAAACAGCAATTTGCATTTCTCGTTAGGTTCTATCTTGATTAGATTTTTCGTGATTGAACGGATAATCTCGTTAGTCAGATTAGTATAATCAAGCGACAGGATACAATTACCCTCCTTGCTTATTATCTTGAATTTGAATATTTTCCTTTGCATGGGATTTTTTGCAACAAAGGTAGGTCAGTGCTTACGACAGAATTAGACGTAGGTACAGAAAAAAGAGCTACTGCTCCGTAATTAGAATAATGGCTCTATGGATATGAGTTACTATGGCTTATTCATCTAAATTATCAAAACTTGAATATCCTCCATTAAATTTTAAAAGTACATCTCCTCTATTTCCATTACGATTTTTAGCAACAATTATTTCTGCCTTACCATGTAAATCATTGCCATTTATATCATTATAAATTCTATAATATTCTGGACGATGGATAAAACAAATCATGTCTGCATCCTGCTCAATGGCATCACAACGTAAATCTCTTAATTGAGGACGTATACCATCTATTTCCTCCCGACTTTCTCTACGATATACTGGACTGAATACTATAATCGGGATATTCAAGTCTTTAGCCAATGCTTTTAATCTACGTATAATATAAGCCATTTCCTCATTTCTATCTGAGAATAGAAGTCCTGAGTTCATTAATTGTAGATAATCAACAATAATCAGTTTTATTTGAAAATCACTAACCAATCGGATTGCTTGTTGGGATAATTCGTGTATGGACAAAGAGGGAGAGTCATCAAGGTAAATAGGAGCAATATCCATTTGCTTTCCAGCATCTTCAAGTCTGCGTTTTTCTTCTTCGTTTAAAGTATCCGTATAACCATTGTCGTAAACCTTTATTTTCGCTCCATCCACTTTGCTTAATACCATACGTAATCTGTTTATAGCTTGATTACTTGACATTTCAAGAGAAAAGAAAGCCGTAGGTATTCTATTCTTTACTGCTATTTCTTTTAATAAAGACATTCCAAAAGGCTGACTTTCCCATTGCAGGACGAGCAGCAATAACAATCAAGTCGCCATTGTTCCACCCATTTGTTATTTTATCCAATTCAGGAAATCCCGATTTTATATTCGGTTTTTTAGTTCCCTCTAATCCATTTCTTCCAAAGCATTTCATATTTTCTAATTTTTATGATTAATACATTGCAAATGTTATTACCTGACCTGCGACATTTTCTGACGTAGGATTTGTTTATTTACGAAAACAACCGCTACAATTTTTCATAATCATAGCGGTTGGTATAGAGAAATTATTTCTTATTTTTCAAGAAACTCAAATCGGGTTCATGGTAACGGCTTGATTTTAGTATCTTACCGTCTTCACGATAAATCGGTTTTCCATTTTCGTCCAATTTGCTCATATTGCTTTCATGTACCGCATCGAAGATACGCTCAAATTCATCTTGTAAACCGTGAGAGACAACTGTTCCCAACAAGGTATAAGCTATATCGGCTAATTCTTTGGCTACCGCTTGCAGCCGTTCATCCTCTGTATCTCCTGTGATTGCGTATTCTTCTGCATATTCATCAACTTCTTCTTTCATCACACGCATACGAAGTTCATGCAAATCTTGGGGGATGCGCAAAGTTGGCTGTTCATTTATGTACAAGCCAAAAGCCCGATGAAATTCTTCTAATTGTTTGAGCTGCTTTTTCATACCCTAATTTATTTGTATTATGTTAGTGATAGGATTAGGTGTTGATTCCGTAATTTCCACATTACCGTCTATATCAATCGTTCCAATAACAGATTGGCTTGTACTATATTGAAAACCTGCAAAATACAATAAATCAGAACCGTCCATTGTATAAATGGAACGAAAATCAATGCCTTTGCTTGACAAGTCCAATTCCTTGATACTGTAGTCCTCTAATGCTATAATATCCAATTTATCCACAGATTTCCGTGCATATAAAGCATTTGCTGTAACATAGGTGGAATAATCCTTAGTAAAGAATCTACTTAGATTAACAGGGATTTCTGTCAATGTCCTTGTTGCAAGTATATATTCGTATGTGCGTCCATAAACATTTATCAGCATCGTAGCCCTACGTTCGTTCCATTTCACTTGTATATTATTAGGCTGTGGCTTTCCCCAATAATCAAGGAACTCCATTTCTGCCATAATTTGACTTTGGAGTTCTTGTTTCTCACTCAACTTGCTAACTACAAGTTTGTAAGAATCATATTCTCCACTCACAGCCGTGAGATATAAATCCTCGTTGTCGTGAGAAACAAAAGCATTTCCATATTCTGTTTGAGGGATAAAATTAGAAATGATAAACTGCTGCGTACCGTACGACGGACGGATATATCTGTAGCCATAGAAACAAGTTCCTTTATTGTTGATGACAAAGTGAATTTTATCCTGTGTTTGTGTTTGAGCATATAATTCCAATTTTAAGTTAGATGCATCTTGCGTATGAATCTTAAACAAAAAAGACCCAAAGGAATTATCTGTAGCATAAATATTTCCCTTATTGTCTGTAATGGCATTCCCTCCATTCAACCCTATGCCTAAATCATATATAGCTTCCGTTTTTTTATCAATAAGATAGGAATATCCACCCTCTCGTTGTTCAATAGGATCACCGGGTAATGGTCTATAGTTAATATCGAAAGCTGTGTTTGTCATCAGATACGTTTTATTAATATCCCATATTTTAGACAAATCATTTATTTTGATTGTATCACCCTTATTGTCAATCCATGATAATTCCATGTCTCTACCGTCTTTCTTAATCTGTCGATATTGGGCAGAAGAAGAACGGGTATTAGTTCCACTTGTATAGATATACTTTGCATCTTTGATATTCAGCCCCACAATATCACCGTGTTGGGTCGGTTGGGGCAGTTCATCATCATTACTGCAAGATACAAGAAAAAGGCTGTACAAGCAGCCAATAAATACTTAAATTTCATGATGTTATTTCTTAATGTTATTAATAATTCTATCCGACAATCTTTTCAATCCTACTTCATTTAAACTTCTCAATTTAACTTCTTTTCCTATCAGAAGAGGGTGTTTAGGATAACCTTTCGTGGTAGCTCCGTATGCTTTGAAATGACAATTCCCACTGAACAGGCTGATTATACCTTGTATGTTCTTATCTTCGTTTCCGAATAACAGATCAGACAAGTATGTCCGTTTTGCATCGTTAATGACCGCACCCCAAGCGCACCACACATCTGTCCGTTCAATGGTGGACAATAATTCTTCTATGGCTGCAAGATTGCGCAAATGAATCTCCATGTTGTAAGTATCGTCCGTATCCATGTTGTTCGGATTGGTCGCTCTTTGGGGATAGACATTCAGCATATACCATGCTCCATATTCACCGCTTCTTTTTGCGTAGTCTTGCACCCTCCTCAATGTCGGGTCAAGGAAGTTTGGCATTGCCATGCTGGGATTAATACCGATGCAAATCAATACATTCCGTTTATCCGTATCGAATTGCTCCCCTAACACGTAGCGAACATCTGTAAGTTCACAGTCATATTTTCTACGATATTCAGCTGAAATGTCATAGTCATACACCCAACCGCCTTTTACTATTTTCTTACCCATAATCTTATGTCTTTTTATGTGTGCTTATTGTTACTAAGCACAAAGATAAATCTTTTTTTCAACTTTACAATTTCGAAAACAGGGTTTTATGAAGTCAAAGGTCGATTTATTCGTCATTAATAAGGTTCGGGAGAAACGAAAGGAACTTGGCATATCGCAGCGTGGACTGGCTGCGATATTGGAATGTTCACCCAGTTTCATAGGACAGGTGGAGATCGATAAATTTGACATAAAGTACAGCGTACACCAAGTTTTCCTTATCGCACAATTTTTCGATTGTTCCCCTGCCGATTTCTTTCCTCCTATCAATTTTGACATATAAGCCTGTTTTTTCCGCAAAGGTAAGATTAGGGGTACGTCAGTTTAAGTCGGTGGTCTAATATCTTTCATCACTGACGAGAAAATGGCAAAAAATACCGTTACATTGCTGCAACGGCTCATGCAAATAATCTGGCAATAATTCATTTATAATTGGATAACATCTTTTTGTATTCTGTTCTTTATACTTTCCCTCAATGATAACGGAGACAACACCTCTATATGTTCTCCATAACTCATTATCCTGTTCTCCAATTCGGGATTAATTATCAGATGCAGAGTGATAACATCATCCTCTATTATCTGTGAGGAATGGATTGGCAACGAATGGAGATAGGGCAACATGGAAGGAGAGATCTTCAACCTGACTTCTTCTATCGGGGCAGTCGGATTGTTGTCGGGTTCATAGACAAGCCCATACACATCATCAAAGCGTTTGGCAGTTTCTTCCAATGCAGGTTCTCGTTGGAATACATCGTCTGTTATTATAAGATTGTGTATTCTGTCCAACCCGAATGTACGGAACGATTTCAACTTATCCACAAAGGCAAACAAATACCACATACCCTCAAACTCTTTCAGCAAGTAGGGACAGACGGTATAGTCTTTGGTTTCTCCCGACTGGTAATTATAATGGGAAAAGCGGACAACCGTCTGATTTTGGATAGCCCTCAACAGCCACCCGATATGTTCCACTCCTTTTGCACGGGGATCGGGGCTGACAGCAAGATATTGCAGCAGCCTGTTTTTGTCCCTCATGGTAGAGAGGGCAATATCCGAGCTTTCCGCCAATCCTATAAAATACAGCAACTTGTCTAATTCCAATGTACTGTCAGTCTGTGCAAAGTAGCCGTTCTTCTTTTCATCATATATGATTTCAATGTCGAAGTTGCTGCGTATCTCTGCCAAGTCCCTTTGGAAAGTCCTTTCTCCAACTTCCACGTCATATTGCTTCATATATTCAAGCAGGATATGTTTGCTCGGATAATCATTCCGCAATATTCTGCGGATTATCAGATAATGTCTGCGTATGGTGTTCTTTGTAGGCATACTATTTCTTTTTCTTGCTTGCTTCTTTTGCGTCTCTTACAGTTTTTCCAATAGAAGATAAGAATTTCTTTACTACTTGGTTTTGTTCATTTTTACCGTCAGGATTAAGCAACGCTTCGGATAACCCCTGTATGGTTTGCAACTTACTTAATCGTGCTTCATCAGCTTTACGCCCCCATTCATTAAACTTGTTCCGATAGGTGGTTACCGTACTTATCGGACAGCCTATTACCGCAGCAATAAACTTATCTGTATCATCCATTGACATATCAATGCCAACAGCATCAAGTAAGGTTTTCAATATAAACACTCCGTCTATGGTGTTGAAGTCAGGATAACCAACCTTGGACAGCAGTATCAAAAGATTATAAGAATAGTCTCGGACACACTCTTCCCAGCGTTTAATATCAAAGGCACACTTTACATTTATTTTATCGGAAAGGGAGTCCAAACGGGAAACAACCGTTTCAAGTTGTATTGTATATTTCTTTAAGGATGATATTTTTATACAATCTAAGTCTTTGTTTCGCTTCTTGCCCTCTCCATTAATTTCGGTGTATAATTTCTTAAAAACTGCTCATCTTGGAATAGTTCCACTATGTTTGTTTCCGATTTCATGTAGTCAAACCTGTCTGTATGATACTTTTCCCTTAGATACTGTTCATGCGCCAACCGATACGTATTGGTTGGTGTCTCGTCATAGTCGGAGAAATCTTCCTTATACGTTACCCCGTTATAAGTAAACTCATTTGCAGTCAAGTCGTGCATCATTTCAGGATTAAACACGATTTTCCCTTCAAACATATTATTGTCGGGATAATATATACGATTATTCTTAAAGAACACCTCTAATGCATTCCTCAACCTAACCTCCGTCTTTTCCTTATAATGCTCATTTAGGGACAATTCGTTTGTAATAATATCGCATATTATTTCAGTAGAGGATTCTGCAACAAAGATAAACTCCTCTATACTCTTTCTGTATTTCAATTCTTTATCGTTCATTGTTTTACTTTTTTTGTATTATACATTTGGTTGAAAGAATGTATGCCTGCTTAACGCAATCGCATTCTCTTCCTTGGATATTCGGATATACTTCATAAAACTGGTTTCCGTGCTGTGTCCCGTTATCTGCATGATAGACAAGCTCGGTATTCCTGCCCTATAAGCATTGGTAGCAAAACTTCTTCGGGCTGTATGGCTGGTTACCATGTCGCACTTCTCATGGGGAATCTCATGCTTGATTCCACCCGATGTCTCGACCACGGAGACAAAGTTAGTGATTCCCGCCTTACGGCACAATTTTTTTAATACTCTGTTTGTACTTTGGTTAGACTGCACGGCAGGCGGTTGGTTTCCATACTTGCGGAAAATGGCTTCCACTTTAGGGTGCATGGGGATTACCACAAGCGTATTGGTCTTTTGGGTTACAATCGTCAGCAGTTTGTTGTCAAAGTCCAAGTGTTTCTGCTGTAAGCGTGCTATATCAGAATAGCGCAACCCTGTATAACTTGATACAATAAAGCTGTCCCTTACACAAGATTCTCCCTCGTTGAGTTCAAGGTTGTAGAGGTTATCCAATTCTTTCTCCGTCAGATAGACCGTTTCCACATTTTCCTTATACACTTTGAACTCTCTGCGCTTAAAGTCGTCATTGGCGGTATAGTTGTTCTCGTAGGCATACCGTAACATAGCCTTTATGCTCTTGACGAATTTTCCTATCGCATTCGGCTTGTATTTTCCACGGGAATGGCTGGCTTCATTCATAAATTTCACAAAGTCATTGTAGAAGTTCACGGTTACACCGTCCAATCTCAACTTTACTCGCCTATTGACGCAATACTGCTTTACGATTTTCAGAGTTGAAGCATAGCTCTGTATTGTACCTGCTGCCAGTCTTCCCCCTTTGCTGTTCAGTATAGTTCCGTCTTTACAGAGGGAAATGTAATATTCCATGAAGCTGATGAAGTCTGCAAACATCCGCTTTTCCTTTGTAGCTTGGTTCAATTCTTCACGCAACTTTGTCCGCACTGTATCCACGCTAGGATAGATTTCGTGTAATTTCATTTCCTCCAACACCTTGATTAGGGCATTGGTGGTTTTCTCAATCTCTTTGTTGATATTGCGTAATATCAGTTGCAGCCGTATATTCCCTTTCAAGTCGGGATTCCGTTTGCTGTCCTCTATGGCACACCCCATTTCCTTGTCCCAATGTCTGGGTTGTATCTTGTACTCGACAGGCAGATAGAATGTCAGTCTTTCACCATGCAGATTCACCCGAAGCCTGATTGTGGAAATCGGCTTCGTGGCATTTTTCAAGGAGAATCTGATTACATCTTTACAATAGAAAAAATCTTTCTTAGACATATCAATACTTTTTTTATTCTATCATTTTTCTTTCAAGAATCGTTCCTCTCAATATCATGTACATTTACTGTTTTCAAGTGATTTGGTACTGATTGGAATCGCATAATATGACGGCTTGTCATATTTTGTAACAAGGCTTTCATTTATAGTGAGTGTCAATCATTTGGTTAATTACCACACACTCCCAATACCATATCTTTAGCCTTAGTTCATGCTTTTGCTTTCCAGTTTTTCCCTGATTTCCTCAATAATGCTATTGGCATTCGTGGACTGTTTTTTCCAAGCATGAGCCATTGATTTTACTTTGTTCATTGCCCGTCCCAACGCACATCGTGAATGTGGTCCATACAGTCTCATGTCTTTTATATCCTGCTCTATTGTCTTTAAGTTGAATTTATGAAAACAGAGTGTACAGAACAAGGTATAGTCGGTAAAACCATTAATAAGTGATGTATCAGCAGCCTTGCTATTGGCAGAGGGAGTAAATATGCAATCAAACTGTTCCAATAGGATATTCGGATTGCCACGCATGACATTGTAGTATGATGTATCGGATATTTTCAGCTTTTTCATAATCATCCTTTTTGTTTCCATTTTCAGTTCAAACCTTGTCTTCTTTTCATAATGCGCCATAATTTCTGTCGGGTTGCTCACCATTTTTAGAAATGGTTTGTTCTTGCCTGTGAGGATTTCCATTTCTTTGTTGTAGATGTTCAGTTCCTCTTGACAATCTCTTGTCTTTACATCTTTCTTGAAACAGATACTTTCCCCCATATAACGCTTCCAGTTATATCTGCGATAGTCGCCTGTGCATAGATTCAGTGTATTCAGTATGGATTCTGTGAGTTCCATATCCACATCTTTTGTAGCATGGAGTTTATTGAAAGAGCAATCCTCAATAATGGCTTCCACATTAAGTTTGCAGATACCCAACCCCTCTATGTTCCGTAATGCTTGTGGAAAGGTGTCCTCTGATATAAGTAGGGGATAATCTTCCAACAGCAATTTAGAGGAGAACTCTATGGTCATTCTCTTAGACTGTCTGTTGGCATGGATATAGAGGGAGAATGGCACAAGCCCACGATTGTTGTGATTGGCTTGTGAGTTAAACTCTATAATTGACAATTCTCCTGTCTCCATATCAAGTGTATGCTTGAAAAGATGCTCTTTACCCTCAATCAATGAAATGTTATCACTACTTGTACTAAATCTTACTGTATCAAACTGCAGTTTATTGCTATTAATTGTTTTTCTCATTTTTTTGTTCTGTTTTTAGATTGCAGATAATCAGAACATCATTTGCAATCGGGTTAATATTTTATTGTGCTAATCACGTTATCAAGGTGGATACAAAGAACCGACTTGGTAGGTTTCATTGACACGGGGCAACCACCTTGATATTAATTGCCCCGTGCTCCTGTGCTTAATAATGAAATATATCCTGTTCGTCAACCAACCGTAGAGCGTGCATAATATCGCTGTAAGAGAACTGCATGTCAATCATTTTTAAGGCAATGGTGGCAATGCTCTTACGATGTCCCACAAACTCACAATTCTTAAGATAATCAAGATGTGGATAGACATCGGCTGGTATCCTGTTTTGCAACAAGTGGAACTTTATTTGTTCGGCTTCTGCCTCTCCGTCAAATTCAGGATAAAGCGTAACCCGTACACCCGTTTCACGCAAATCCTGTATCACGTTAGGATGATATAATGCAATACCAAACTTACCCTCATGCCCGGTAGCCAGCCACGTACGATGTGGATCTATGATTGACATAACCAACGCATCAACAGGAGATGTTACCACGCCAATATGTTTTGCCCCATTGATTCTCTGCATACCAAAGAGAGTGGGTAGAAATGTTAGGGCGTACCCCTCGATTAATTCACACGCAAGAGAATAATACTTGTCACCACACGGAACAGATTCGTATTCCACATGGGAGTTCTGTTTTTTGGTATGTTGGATAAGCGCATCCCCGTCTCCGTCACGGACAATCATTCCTGTGTCGGGGTTAAAGAGTGCCATCCTAACATCACGAATTTTTTCGTTTTTGCTTTTGAATGCCAAGATTGCTGCATAATCACCTTTATAGCAGCACCTCGTATCAATTCTGACTTCAAATGAAGCCAAAAGAGAATCAACCACCTTTTCAGGAAAATAAGAATGCAGGAATTTTGCCAACGTACTTTTACCGCACTCGTTTGGAAAGCGATATACTCGCTCTCTGGTTATGAAGTCCATAACCCGCATCTGTTTTTTTTCATATTTTTATTCGTTTTTAGTGATTAATAATTGGTTAATATCTTTTTCCGCAAATAATAATCGGCGATAGACTCGTTTTGCAGGCAAATCGTTATTGACTGTCATCCGATACAGTGTTGAACGAGATACCTTGAGAAGTTCACAAGTCTCTGCAACTGTAAAGTAGCGTTCAGAGGCTTTTTTTCTTTACCTCTCCTTTCAAGGAAGAGATTTCACTCGATTTCCTGCAACAGCCTTTATCAGGGTCTTGCAGCTCCATTTCTTTAATTAAATATGTTTCTTTTTAACATATTAAATGGTTGGTTTAAAAGTTTTATGGCAAAAATCGCCTCTATCATACCATAAAAAAAGTGACAGCGAGGTCGCAAGGAATATATTTTTACTGTAAACCAATATATTATATTCAGATATACAGTTTTTAACAATTTAGATATTGTATAAATTTGTAGATTTTGTAGATTATGCATATTTTTGTAGAAAAATAATTCTAAAAAAATATGGGAAATCACGGTATAAAAATGTCCTTATTGTAACAAAGAGGAAGATATTGTCAAAAAATGGAATAATCAAACATAAAAGCCAAAGAAAGGCAACGTTTTTTTGTGCAAAAAAACTGCAATAGAAACTTTTATCCAGAGTTTACGCAATCCAAAATTGACAAATGCCGACAAGCTATTATCATGTATTTGGAAGGTATGAATAAAGTAGAAATTGGGGCTATCCTAAAAGTGGATCGTTATGACGTACGACGGTGGATAAAGAAATACGGAAAAGATTTAGAAGAGATAAGAAACAACAGGATAGTAGAATCTATGAAAATAGAAGAAGTCTATGCTGTAACTCCCAATGAAAGCAAGGATGCCGAATATCCATACAAAAACACATACCACAACGATGGATTTACAATTATTGAAAAAGAAGATAAAACCCATATTACATTCTTGAAAGGCAAGCAACGATTTACTGTTGTTTTTAGAGCAAACAAAGAAAAACCAATTGAACATATATTGGAGCCAGAATAACACTGCCAATTAGTAGCCAAAACAGACCTCAACCGACTGCCAACTTTTGATGAAAGAAAGAAAAAGTAACAGGCTGAACGTTTCGGGAGACCAATGGGGAGACCAACTTTATTTGCGTGAATGAATAATGGGGTGATAAGAGTTGGTATTCTGCCTACATACTATAATAAGGTATAGAACAAAAACGGTGTAGCCCACAGTATGCGTATTGTACTGTGGGCTACACCGTTGGTCTCCCTGTCGGTATCAATCAGGGGACTATGCAAAAATTATTGGGGTATTTCGTCAAAACATGAACACAGCGATTTGTGGGAAAAGGCTATTTGCAGACAGGAATATAATAAGAGGGTGGTTTACAGCAAACCGCAATGTATCAGAACGCATCACGGTGTGTCATTAGATTGGTCTCCCGATTGAGACCCCAAGAAAAAAGCCCTTGAAAGTGATTGACTTTCAAGGGCTTTGAAATGTTGTTGCGGTGCGTACGGGACTCGAACCCGTGACCTCCTGCGTGACAGGCAGGCATTCTAACCAGCTGAACTAACGCACCTTTTTGTGTTTTGCTCTCATTTCCTGATTGCGAGTGCAAAGGTAAGAGGAATGTTTTAAACTACCAAATATTTTTTTGAAAAAATAAATTTAATCTAAAAAAAGTTGGAAAACGCTGATGTCTTCAAACGAGCCATTGATAAAATGCCACTGTGGAAGTGTGGCTATGTTCTTGTACCCACTTTTTTCAAAAACGCGATTTGAGCTAGGATTAGCACTAGTGGAGACGAGGGCATAGAGTTGGTGTAAATTCAGTAATCGTCGAGCGTGTTGTTCCAGTTTCTTGAGAGCTTGCGTTGCGATACCTTTTCCACGTTCCGACTTTAATATTGAAATACCTACTTCAGCCCGTCCATCATTTGCATTGTAATTAAACAAGTCAAGGATACCTACACTTTTCCCTTCTCTCTCGATAATCATCCTCAATTGTTTTGTTTGGAAAAGGTCTTGCGGTTGACTTTCTAGGTACTGCTTGAGAGCATAGTGAGAATAAGGAGCTGTTGGAGTTCCCACGCTCCAGATGCTTGGGTCATTTTCTATTTCGTAGAGAAAGCCTAAATCTTCAGGCTCAATAGCTCTCAAATGGATTGTATCATTCATATAGAAAAATTTCTCCGCCTGTGATTAGTTTCTTTTCTTCAGGATAGAAGAGACCAATGTATTGTTGGTGTGAACTCTTACTGAAAAAGTTTAGAATGAAACTAAATGAATAGTCGCTTGTATCGAAACAAACGATGGTATATTTTGTCTCAATTTCGTCTGGAACTTTATCCACGCAAGTAAGTTCAAGTCCATTTCGTTCGGCCAGTGCTTTTATTTCTTTGGCATGACTACCTATATAGAGATAGCTATTTAAGAGTGACCCAGATGCGGGAAATAAAAATTTTCGAAAGAGTCGGAGTTGTTGCTGGAGTAAAGCTATGATTGCTTTTATCACGATGGCTGTCTTAATAGGAATGCTAAGCCACAAACGCGCTTGGGGATAATGCTTGCGGAAGAAGATAAGCATGGCCTCATAAAAGACATGGACATATCTGTACGAGTTCTTTTGGGTACTCTCACCTTTGTAGTGGAGAATTTCTGTGGGAAGATAGAAATTCTTATATCCGCTTTTGAGTGCACGATAAGATAGGTCAATGTCTTCTCCGTACATAAAGAATTGTTCGTCAAATCCTTTCGTTTCTCTCGCCGCTTGTTGGCTCATCATCATGAAGGCACCCGAAACTATGTCAATCTCTTGTGCAGATTTCTCATCTTGGTATCTCATGTAGTATTTTCCAAAAATGCGGCTTTTGGGGAAAAGCGTTGCCAATCCCGTCATTTTGCAGAATGAAACCCATGGAGTGGGTAAACCTCTGCGTGATTCAAAAGCAAAGCCTCCTGCATCTTTGAGCATACGCACTCCAAGGCAACCTATCTCTGGGTGTGTCGTGGCAAACCGTAAGCAGTCGGATAGCGTATGTTCAGTGAGAACTGTATCGGGGTTGAGAAAAAGGATGTAATCTCCTGTTGCTTGTTTGAGTGCAAGGTTATTGGCTTTTCCAAACCCTAAGTTTTTCTTGCTTTCTATGAGATGCAACAACGGATATTCTCTCTCAGGAAAAGATTTTCTCAAGAAGCCAATGGAATCGTCTTTTGAGGCATTGTCCACTACGAATACTTCCACATCCTTTTCATCGGATCGCCAAATAGACGTTAGGCATTGTGCTAAATAATGCTTAACGTTATAGCTCACTATGATGATAGAAAGTTTCATGCTTTAGGGATACACAAGAGGGATGCAGTGAGGGCAAGGAGCATACAATAGAGAGCCGTTGTGTCTGCCAAGCCATAGTAGCAAATGGCACTGGGAAAAATGGCCAACGAATTGATGGCAAGTCGAACAAGGCTCCATTTTTCCAAAGCTTTCCCTGTCGTATCTTTTTCCACTTCTTGTTTGATGCGCGGAAAAGCCAAGAGTCGACATGCCAGCCACGAGCCTCCCACAGCTGTAATAACGCAGAGCGTGGAAAAAATATAGTTGAGCATCGGGCTATGCCCCAAAAATCCTTCTATAATAAAATTGGTTTCGCAGGAAAGGCACCAAAGCCCCACCAGTAACCACATACTGAAAAATAAGAGTCGTAAAAATTTCATTGTTTTAATTCTACACGATTTATGATAGAACGTCCTAATGTGATTTCGTCAGTATATTCCAATTCGTCGCCTATGCTGATGCCACGCGCCAAAGTTGTCAGGCGTACGTTGAAAGGAGCGAGCTTGCGAGAAATGAAAAAGTTTGTCGTATCGCCTTCCATTGTTGGACTCAAGGCGAAGATGATTTCTTGAATCCCACCTTCTTCAACGCGTTTTATCAAACTTTCGATTTCTAGATTATTAGGGCCGACACCATCCATGGGAGAGATGATGCCACCCAGCACATGATAGAGTCCACGATAAATACCCGTGTTCTCAATGCTCAGGACGTTACGGATGTTCTCCACTACGCAAACTGTTGATTGATCGCGCAACGGATTGGAACAGATGTCGCAAATGTCTGTATCGGAAATGTTATGACAAACTTTACAGTATTTCACGCCATCAATGAGCTGGCTGAGACTTTCCGAAAGCGCATGCCCTGTTTCGGGTTTCTGACGGAGCAAATGCAGGACAAGCCGGAGGGCAGTGCGCCGTCCGATACCTGGAAGTTTTGAGAATTCTCCTACTGTCCGTTCTAAAAGTTTAGAGGGATATACTTCATTCATTTTCACTGCGAAGTTAAAAAAACAATTTGGAATTAGTATCTTTGCTGCAAATATAGTAGTGCTTTATGAAGATAAATTCCGCAGAATTTGAGATTAGTAATAGTCGTGCAGACCAATGCCCCAAGAGCAACATCCCAGAATACGCTTTTATTGGACGTAGTAATGTAGGGAAAAGTTCGCTTATAAATATGTTGACACAGCGCAAAGGGCTCGCCATGACTTCTTCCACTCCAGGAAAGACAATGCTTATCAATCATTTCCGTATTAATGATGAATGGTATCTTGTGGATTTGCCTGGCTACGGCTATGCGAAGCGTAGCAAGAAAGACCAAGAAAAATTGCAGAATATCATTTCTTTCTATGTGCTAGAGCGCGAGCAACTCACGAATCTGTTTGTGCTGATTGATTCTCGCTTGAAACCGCAGAAAATCGACTTGGAATTTATCGAGTGGTTGGGTGAAAATGGTGTTCCCTTCAGTATAATATTTACAAAAGCTGATAAGAATAAGAAGGGTGAACTAAGAAAAAATGTCGATACCTTTTTAGCTACTTTACGTGAGCAGTGGGAAGAATTGCCACCTCATTTTATCACAAGTAGTGAAAGTCGACTGGGCCGCGAAGAACTTCTGAACTATATAGAAAATATCAATAAATCCATTGAAGATACCAGTACTAAATAATTTATCCATGAGCCATGTTAAAGTGGCTCTTGTTGTTGCTGCCGTTCTCATAGCTTCCGTATCGTTGCTGGTGAGTAATTTGCTCGTGCGCGACTTGACGCGTGAGGAACAATCGCGCATGGAAGTTTGGGCCGAAGCCATGCGTTCGCTAACGCGCGCCGATGAAAATACGGATCTAAACTTAGTGCTGAAGGTTATCAATGGAAACAATACTATTCCCGTGATAGTGCAGGACAGTCGGGGCGACATTTTGGCTGCCCGCAATATCGAAGACGATGGAGGCTTTGTTTTTTGGAAAAATCGCTTGGTGCAAGATTCCATAGATATAGCTATTACCGAACCGCATACTGCTTCCCACAAACAGCTGCTTTTGCGGTTGCAGCAGAAGGTGGAGCAAATGCAGCGCGAAGGTTACACGATGAAGATGAGTTTGGATGGTGCGGGTGCACAAACCACACTTTCTATCTTCTACGAACCTTCTTTGATGCTACGCCGCTTGGCGCTTTATCCTTATATTCAATTGGGAGTTGTGGCCTTGTTTATCGTTGTGGCTCTGTTGGCCTTGTTGAGTAGTAAGCGGGCCGAACAAAACAAAGTATGGGTGGGACTTTCTCGAGAAACAGCTCACCAGTTGGGCACTCCCATTTCTTCGCTCATGGCGGGCGTGGAAATGCTCAAAGATCTTTATCCCGATGAGGCTTTAGTACCGGAGATGGACAAAGATGTGCAGCGCTTACAACTCATTGCTGAACGATTTTCAAAAATTGGTTCTGCTCCAGCCTTGGTCAATGAGGATTTGTGTCTAATCATACCACGTGTGGTGGAATATATAGGGCGCAGAACTTCTGATAAGGTACAGATAACTACAGATTTCCCTGCTTCTTCTGTTTTTGTTCGTGTTAATGCTCCACTTTTTGAATGGGTCATTGAGAACTTATGTAAGAATGCCATCGATGCTATGGCTGGTGTTGGACACATCAATATATGTGTGCGTCAGCGTGGAGCAGTGGTAAATATAGAGGTTTCAGATACGGGAAAAGGTATATCTAAGAAACGTTGGAAACGTGTCTTCAAACCTGGGTTCACCACGAAACGTCGCGGATGGGGATTAGGATTGTCGCTTGCCAAGCGTATTGTGGAAGAATATCACGAAGGACATATCTTTGTGAAAGCAAGCGAAATCAACCACGGAACTACTTTCTGCATCCAGTTGAAAGCAGATTTACAGAACACATAAAAACTAAATAAAAAATGTTGAGACTTCCTCAAGGATTGCCTGCTGTGGAAACGTTGCAGGCTGAAGGATACGCAGTAGCAGAGTACAACCTCTGGGCTGTTCCTACGGATGCTCGTGTGGTTTTGCTCCTCAATCTTATGCCGCAAAAGGCCGTGACGGAGCTGGATATTGCTCGCGCTTTGTCGTTTCCCGATACTGATGTGCTTTTGTTACCTGTGCGCATAGCAGGGCAAACCTATAAAACTACGCCGATTGAACATATCCTGGCGTATTATGTTGATATAGAAACGATATTGTCCAACAAACTTCACTTTTCTTCTGCTCCTTCGCTCATCATTACAGGTGCTCCTGTTGAGCAGATGCCTTTTGAGGAAGTGCGATATTGGCCGCAACTGTGTGAGATTATGGACTGGGCTTTCCGCCAACGGCTCAATACTTTATATATCTGCTGGGGCGCGCAAGCTGGCCTTTATCACCATTATGGCATTCCAAAGTATGACAAAACGGCAAAGTGTTTCGGTGTTTTTTCTCAAGATGTACTCGATGATAAGTGCCCTCTCATGCGTGGGCTTTCGCCTGCGTTCTTTATGCCCAACAGTAGACATACGGAAGTGAGACGTTCTGATTTTTCTGCACCTCAGTTGCAGATTGTAGCGGAAAGCCAAGAAAGTGGAGTAGGGGTAGCCTATGATGCGGCACATCGTAGCACGTTTATTGTTGGCCATTTGGAATACGAACCTCATACGTTGGAAAATGAATATAAGCGGGACTTGGCCAAAGGTTTATCGATTCTACCGCCTCAACATTATTATGAAGCCGATGACCCTAATGGGCGAATCCTATGGCAGTGGAAAGAGCATGCTCGTCAGTTCTATCGGAATTGGTTGGAACTTTAATATCGTCCTCTCTTTCTTTCTCTTTTTTAATTCCGTTCTATGCAGTTAAGAAAGAGGCTTTGAACTGTCTGAAATACAATAAGCGCGTCAGCTGACAGCCTTATTGTGTGAGCTGACACAATAAGGAAATTTTGAAATACAATAAGGAAACCGACGCCCTGCTTTATAACGCTCATAAACAGTGAGTTATTGAGCTATGAAGCAGGGCGTCGGTTGTCTTTTTTTTCTTCGTTACTTAATCCCGAAATACGGTTAGTTGATAAAATTCCAACTAATGCCGAGGCGCAGAACTAGGCGGTTGAGCGGATAGTGAGGCACTAGGAATGGATTACCTGCACCGCTAGAATAGTTGACATGACTTGCCATTACATAGAATCGCGTGCGCTTGAGATGAAAATTAACATAAGCGTTAATCATCGGATAATTGCCCAACTGTATGCGGTAGTTAGGGTCTTGTATGGCGTATTGTCCCATGATGGGCGAGTAAGCAGGTGCGTAATACTTGGTAAAATAGCGCATGTCTGCACCTAATTCTGTTTGCAGAACACGTGCTAAGCGGAATTTCAAATAGAGATTGGTCCAAACGGAAAAGGCAGGGAGAGGGTAGCTGTCCTTGTCGGTCGTAGCCTGATATATGAGTTCATTCTCCCAATGCAGAATGCCCAAGTGAAAGTCTTGGCGCAAGGAGGCCGTAAGGAGTTGCACGCTACCACTATTTTGCCGCACACCAATGCTATGAGTGTAGTGTTGCACATTGTTGGTAAAGTCCGACGGAGTTAAGGTTTCAGCGAAGTAGGCCAACTTCTGAATGTTTTGCAGGTGGAAGGAAAAGCACGTGTTCTTCCAAGAAAGGCTACCGCCGAGGCGCACTGTCAATTGATTGTCGAGATCTTTCTCCCACCAGGCGTTGCGCGCGTGAAAATGGCGTAAGTAGAAATTGGGTTGCTCGTTACGAATAAAACCATCTAAGCGTACAGATACTGTGTCTTTCCAGAGAGGCAGATCTACATCTGCTGTGCCCTCAATGTTAAACTCTCCCCAATTTGAACCATTACTGCGGATTTCGCCTAACACATCGTAGTGGAACACGCGGCCTTGCTTCTTCATCAGTTGCGCACCCAAGGTGATGTAATGATTTGAGTATTTCTGCACGTACTGTATACCGCTTGCCGTAGTGTCGGGTAAGGTAAATCGATAGTATTCGTGTTTGGCGAAGAGCCGCATGCCTGTTTTGACCCAGCGATTGAAGCCCTCGTTAATTTCCAACGCCACTAAATTTTCCACATGCGTATAATTCGTTTTATCACGCGCCGAATCGTTGTTCAGATAATAATCGTTGAAAAAACTACGTCCACCATTGGCTGCATCGCTGATAAAGCGGCGGTTGTTGAAGTCCATTCGCAACGTGTGAATCAGACTGGTGACAGGCACAAAGTGGGGAGTGAGTTTCAGTGAGTCTACATTTGTTTTTTGTTGGATAGAATCTGTGAGTGTCGTAACTTTTGTTGCTGCTCTATCGGCCCGCGTTGATATAACTTTTCCGTTTTTGTCTGTCCAACGTGTCAGGCCAATGCTGTAGCGATGGGTAAGGAAGAAAGTATTATCTTGTTGCTTGCTGTTGCTACGAGCCAAATTGATGGGCATATCATCCGTGTCATAGCGCGTAGGAAAAGACTCAGGACTTGTTACATAAGCATCGGTCTCGATACCTCCATTCTCGCGATTCTTCAAATGGTTGGCTGCAAAGAACGAATGAAGGGAGTAGTGATCAGAACGGTATGAACCGAAGAGCGTACCATTGAATGCAGATGTGGCTTGACTATCGTAGTAGCCACGTCCATAGAGATAATCGAGCTTGAAGCCCAAACCTAACTGCTGATTTACATTGGTTGAGAAAAGAGCACTGATGCGGTCTTCACCATTCTGCTTATTGCCACATTCATGATAAGTCAGATTGGTAAAAGGTGATTTGGTATTCGTGAATAGGACTTGATCGGGGCGACGAAGGAAGAAATCAAAAGGCTGAGAAAATAGAAATTGTCCATCGCGAAAACTATTCTCCGTGCGATCTGTGAAGATGCGACTCAATCGCGGAGCTCCCAAATTGCCCGTAAAGTTATAGTGTCCTCTTATTCCTTCTGTGAATGCTTCATTGGGAAAGAGATGAGGGATGGTGTCATAGTTTGCAGGGCGTACAGAACCGAAACGACTGTCAATGGTCCAAGCATAAATGCCCTCGGGTACGTCCTCTTTTTCGATAGAGTCGGTTGCAAAATGATTTCCGCGCGTGTCGGTGTTTGCAGGAGGTGTTGGGCGTCAAGCGGCTTAAACAGCAGACACAGGACGATAAGAAAAAAATATTTGATATACATTCTAATAAGCCTTTTCTATTGGGATGCGAAGTTATACATTTTTCATGAAATAATAGTGACCAAAGATGATGTGCTGTCCGACACCTCTCTTCTAAGAATGATTTGTCGGTTTTCTTCTTGTTTCTGGAAAAATTAAAAAAGAAAGAGCGTTGATGAGAAGATTGTACGGAGTATAGCTAATTTTCAGTAGCACATGTTATTTTCTATGTACTATTTATTTTGCATAGCTTTTGCTTTAAAACTTAGTTTTCTCTGATGTTTTTGTGTTTTTCCTTCACGAAGTAAAATTTTGTAGTTCACAGTTGTTGCATTAAATTTGCAAAATCATGTTAGAAGATAAACAAAACGAATGGGATTGGCGGCAAATAAACGCCTTTGCAGCTCAAAATGGGGCGCTATTGGGGACTTATGGTCTCCTTAGTTTGGTAGTTTATGCCGTAGGTCTACGCTATTCGCAAGTTTCTATGTTGGGATTCTTACTTGTTCTTTCCAGTCCTTTCGTTGGCGCCTTCCTTTGTGTCAGATTCAGAGAGACAATCACAGAACGCAACGCTCCGTTCTCATTTGGGAAAGGTTATGTTCATTGTCTTTTAATGGGTATTTATGCTGGCATACTGATAGCAATGGGCCTATACATGTGGTTTGCCTTTTTTTGATAATGGTGTATTTGCAGATGCTTTTCTGTTTGCTGCTAGTCAGCCTCATAGTCAACAATTCTTACAAGAAATGCAACAGCAAGGAGGAATGTCAAATCTCTACGAGCTCACTGGTGCTACAACACCACAGCAATTGGCTGATGCTTTCCGCATTTTGCCGGCTTCTGTTTGGGCTTCGTCAGTGCTTTCTCTAACGTTCTTCGTTGATCCCATAATTTCTATTTTTATTGGACTATTTACCATGCGTCGAGGTATGGGAGTATAGTTCGTTGAATTCTAATGTAATATATAAAAATATAATGGATATATCAGTAGTAGTACCTCTCTTTAACGAGGCTGAAAGTTTGCCCGACTTATATTCTTGGATTGTCAGGTTATGAAGGAGCATAATTTCACGTACGAGATTATCTTCGTTAACGATGGTAGTACGGATGAATCATGGAATATAATTGAGAAGTTCTCGAAAGAAGATACCAATGTCCATGGTATTAAGTTTCGCCGAAACTATGGTAAGTCGCCCGCATTGTTTTGTGGCTTCCGCAAGGCGCAAGGAGATGTTGTGGTCACAATGGATGCTGATCTTCAAGATTCCCCAGATGAGCTTCCAGAATTGTATCGGATGATTACAGAAGATGGATATGATCTCGTTTCGGGTTATAAGCAGAAACGTTATGATCCCATTTCTAAGACACTTCCTACAAAACTGTTCAATGCTACTGCAAGAAAAGTGAGTGGTATTAAGAATCTACACGATTTTAACTGCGGCTTAAAAGCCTATCGGCGAGATGTTGTGAAGAACATTGAGGTTTACGGCGAATGCACCGTTATATTCCTTGGTTGGCAAAGAATGCTGGTTTCGACAAGATTGCAGAGAAGGTAGTACAGCATCAAGCTCGTAAGTTTGGACAAACTAAGTTTGGTGGTTGGAACCGTTTCTTTAATGGTTATCTGGACTTGTTGAGTCTGTGGTTCCTTAATAGTTTTGGCTTGAAACCTATGCACGTCTTTGGCTTCTTAGGTAGTCTGATGTTTATCCTTGGTTTTATTGCAGTATTAGTTGTAGGTGGTGTGAAATTAGTGGCTATCTGCCAGAGTGTTCCTGCTCCTTTGGTGACAAATTCTCCTTATTTCTACATTGCTCTTACTATGATGATTCTTGGAACTCAGCTCTTTGTCGCTGGCTTCTTGGGCGAACTTATCTCTCGCAATGCTGAAGGCCGCAACAACTATCAGATAGAGAAAGAAATATAGTGAGATTTGGGATACCTTGCTGCTCTAATGATTTCATACGATGAATATAGGTAAAATTTTCCCCTTCATCGCTTCCTTGTTTATATTAGAAGCGTGTAGCAATATAGATTGTCCACTGGATAACATTGTGGAAATGACGTGCGGATTGTATTCTGCCGATAAAAAAACGCCGTTTACACTGACAGATACATTGACTATCACACCACTTCATAGTGATAGTATACTGCTCAATAAGGCACAAAATATTAAATCCTTTGTTCTTCCATTGAGCTATGCTGGGAATATGGATACATTGTTGTTTCATTTTTCTAATGCTGAAGGACAGAGTGCAACAGATACCATCTGGATTGAGAAAACAAACCAAAAGCATTTTGAGAGTGCAGATTGTCCGTTGAGCATCTTCCACACGCTGCAAACGGTGCGCTGGTCGTCACACAACATCTCTGTGATGCCTGTGACGATAGATAGTGTGAGTTTAGTTAGACCTATAGTGAATTATGAGAATATTGAGAACCTTCGTATTTTCTTGCGTACTGCTCAGTAGTTGTGACCTTTCTGCCACTGCAATGGAGCGTGATACGATTCAGACGCAGCCACGTTCGACAGTGTTGAAACTGCCACTAAAAAAGAGCCTTTTTGGACTGGATGCAGTGTGGGGTACGATTTATGTGGAACTGTGATGGCGCTGGCTACTCCCTATGGGCAATATGAGGGTATGTTTCGACTAAATCTCAAAAATCGGTTCTTCCCAACAGCTGAGTTAGGTCTGGGAATCAGTAATCATACAGACGATACTTCAAACATTAAGTATAAAACAGCTTCTCCGTATTTCCGTTTAGGAGTGGACTATAACTTTCTGAGAGATTCCCATTCTGGTAATCGTCTCTTTGGAGGTGTTCGTTTTGCTTATACTTCTTACAAGTTTGATCTCTCAGCTCCCGATTTGAAAGACCCTATTTATGGGACAACAGTTCCTTTCAACTTATCAGGCATCAAAGGAAATATGTTGTGGAGTGAGGTGGTGTTTGGTGTAGAGGCTAAGATCTGGAAGTTTTTTCATGTGGGCTGGTCGGTTCGCTATAAGCTGCGGCTCCATGAAGGTAAAACGGCTGTAGATAATGCTTGGTATGTCCCTGGTTTCGGTAAGTATGGTTCGAATGGCTTGGGAGGAAGTTTCAATGTAGTCTTTGATATTTAGGATACAAGAGTTTCTGTACAACATCTTTCTTACGGTTGCGATGTGTACGGAATAGAAGTTTTGCAACGGTAAAAGAACTTTTATTTTAATATTTGATAGAATGATTGGCCCTTTTCCTTTAGGCAAGTTTTGGCGTAGCAAATGGGGTGTTCTCCTTTTTCTTGCACTCACTGTAGCAACGATCTTTATTCTTAGAAAATCGAACTCAGCTGTTCCGCAGTACGACGAAGGCCCTATCTTTGGAACAGTATATCATATTAAGTATAAATATGATCACAATCTAAATAAAGAGATTCTTGCAGAACTGGACCGTGTGGATAATTCTATGTCCATTTTTAATCCAACTTCTACGATTTCGAAAATCAATGCGGGGACTGACTCAAAGACTGATGAGCTTTTTCGGGAGGTCTTTTCCTTGGCAGAAGACATATCGAAGGAAACTAACGGAGCTTTTGATATCACTGTGGCTCCTTTGGTAAATGCGTGGGGATTCGGCTTCAAAAATCAGCAGTTGCCCACAAAGTTGCAAGTGGATAGTTTGCGCTCACTCGTGGGTTTTAACAAAGTGAGTTTAGATGGTATAATGTTGAAGAAAAAAGACCCGAGAGTGATGCTCGATTGTGGAGCTATTGCCAAAGGATTCGGCGTGGATTGTGTGGCACGTTTGTTTAATCGTTTGGGAATTAGCGATTATATGATAGAGATTGGCGGAGAGGTTCGAACGCATGGAAAAAACTTTGAGGGAAAGCCGTGGACTATTGGGATCCAGCGTCCTTTGGTTGGAGAAAATGAGGTTTTGTCTGCAATGCATCTTCAGGGAAAGGCTTTGGCAACTAGTGGGAATTATCGCAATTTTTATGTGAAGAACGGGCATCGTTATGCTCATACGATAGATCCTCGTACGGGGTATCCTGTGCAGCATAGTTTGCTGTCTGCTTCTGTTATTGCATCCGATTGTGCCACGGCTGATGCCTACGCCACAAGTTTTATGGTGTTAGGTCTGGATGGTGCAAAGAAAATACTGAGTAAGCATCCTGAACTGAAGGCTTATTTGATTTATGAGCAGAATGGAAAACTACAAGTTTGGATGTCGCCAGGCTTGGAAAAAAATATAGTAGAATGATGATGGAAAAACAATCTGGCAAAGACTTGCAACCTCATGGAGTTGATTTATCTTCTCCGCCTTCAGAGAGCTTTATTTTTGATAAACTTTTGCAACTCCCTCTTTGGCAGGGAATGGGACGTGCAGATGTGTTGGCTATTGCAGGTCGAGCCAAGATCGGCTTTGTGCAAAAAACGAAGGGGGCTTGCATTGTAGAGCAAGGGAGCGTTTGTCAAAGTCTTATTTTTGTAGTAGAAGGAGAGGTCTGTACGTACACGTCGAGTGCAGATCGTGGCTATCAGCTCACGGAATGGATAAATCTTCCTCATGTGATTCAACCAGAATGTCTTTTTGGTGTTCAGACACGCTATCTTCGTAGTGTTTATGCTGCAGGGAAAGTTCAATTGCTTGAGATTACAAAATCAGCGGTGCGCGATTTTCTGTTTGACTTCCCAACGTTTCGTATCAACTTTCTGAATATTTCCTGTTGGCAGTCGCAACAATATATGCGTAGGCTGTGGGAAAATTATGCTACAACAATAGAAGCGCGTTTTGTTCAGTTTATTCTGCACCGCTCACAGCGTCCTGCTGGAAAAAAGGAACTGAAAATAAAAATGACGCGTTTGGCCGAAGAACTCGGAGAAACGCGCCTAAGTGTCTCCTTTATGTTGCGCAAATTGGAAGCAAAAGGGCTCTTAGAAAGTAACAGGCAGAGAATCACGATTCCTGCTTTTGAGCAACTCGTTAATAGCTAGGGCTATAACGATGTTAGTAGCTCGGCAGGGTGGTGAATAATCGTAGTAACTCCTATCTCTTGCAGAAAGGTTTCATCGCGAAAGCCCCATGAACAAGAGATACAAGGGATACCTGCGTTTTTTGCTGTTTCAAAATCCACCTCGCTATCACCAACGTAGACACTCTCGTTCTTTCCACTTCCTAATTGTTGCATTGCTGCCCACACTGTATCGGGATTGGGTTTTCTCCGTACTTTTGCACTTTCACCTACGGCGATAGGGATGCAATCTTCAAAGAAACGATGAGCTAATTCTTTCACAGCATCGTTTCCCTTGTTAGAAACGATGGCCATCTTTATACCTTTCTCTTTTAGGTTTTGGAGCATTTCTTGAATACCTGCATAAGGTTCGGTTGTGTCCAAACAATGCTTTTGATAATACGACTTAAAAGTATCTAAAACTTCTGCAATTTTACATTCTGATGTATTTTCTGGCGCGGCGTGTGAGATGAGATATTTATAGCCATTGCCCAGAAACATGCGAATCTCAGAGAGGGAACGCTTGGAAAGTTGTGAGCGCAGAGGGAAAAGTTTACACTGTCCACTAAATCCTGTAGAGTATCAAGCAAAGTTCCATCTAAATCAAATATGACTGTCGTTATCATTATTTCTACTATATTTGCAAATGCAAAGATAAAGAATCTCTTATGAAATATCACTTGTTTGGCTTTGCAGCCTTCTTGTCGCTGTCGATTTCAGCCCAGCGCCCAGAACTTTCACAACGTAAATTTAGTTCTCCCGTAGTGGAGAAGTGTATCGAAACGGTTTCTGCACGTATCACTCAACCCAAAGTGCGTGAGATGTTTGCGCAGTGTTTTCCCAACACCTTGGATACCACGGTTCGTTATGGAAAAACATCAGATGGCGACGACGACACGTTTGTTATCACGGGAGATATTCCTGCTATGTGGTTGCGTGATAGCAGTGCTCAAGTGTGGCCTTACCTACGTTTTGTTTCCAAAGATTCCAAGTTAGCTCGTTTGATTCGAGGTGTATTGCGCCGCCAGTTCCGGAGTTTGCTTATCGATCCTTATGCAAATGCTTTCATGGAATCTCCTGATTCGATGAGTACCAACTGGACGGGCGACATCACTGAAATGAAGAAAGGCGTCTTTGAACGTAAGTATGAGCTCGACTCTCCATGCTATCCCATACGCTTGGCTTATGGCTATTGGAAGGCAACGGGGGATAAGACAGTTTTCGATAAACTTTGGGTGGATTGCATTCGAGAGGTGCTTACAACTCTGCGTGCTCAGCAGCGTATGGATGGCACTTCTCCATATCTTTTTATGCGTCGTACGCACGCAATGCACGACACACAATCCAATAGTGGCTACGGGCATCCTGGAAAACCTTGCGGCCTTATAGCTTCATCGTTCCGCCCCTCCGACGACTGTACGGTGTTCCCTTATAACATTCCCGGAAACTTCTTTGCCGTGAGTTGTCTTCGCAAGGCGGCTATTATCCTTCGCGATGTGAACAAAGAATGGGCTTTAGCAGATAGTTGCCAAGCGTTGGCGGAACAAGTGCAAGCTGCTCTCAAGCAATATGCAGTCGTGAAAACAGCTGATTTTGGTGAGGTTTATGCTTTTGAAGTTGATGGCTTTGGTTCTCATCTATTGATGGATGATGCAAATATACCATCACTACTTTCTCTTCCCTACATAGCTGACGTTTCCGTCAATGATCCCATTTATCAAAACACACGTCGCTTCGTCTGGAGTAAATCTAATCCTTATTTCTTCTCGGGGAAAGCAGGTGAAGGTATTGGCGGTCCTCATGAAGGAATTGGCTATATCTGGCCTATGTCTGACATTATGCTGGCTATGACTTCTACTGATTCTACTGAAATTAAAGCAGCTCTACAGCGCCTCATTACCACAGATGCTGGAACCAATTTTATTCATGAAGCTTATCGTCAAGAAGATGCTTCTAAGTTTACACGTACTTGGTTTGCTTGGGCTAATACTCTTTTCGGAGAACTTGTTTTGCATCTTATTGACAATAATCAATTAGAACTTTTGAATTCTCTCAAATAAGGCTTTGAGCGAACAGTTATTTTACTTGTTGGCTACCTGCAAGCTTTTCTCGGTTTGTTATAAAGAGACGAGGGCTTGCAGGTAGCTTTATAGTGTATGAATAAATAGTATTATGCATCTCCTTTTACAAACTCTCAAATTTCCTTATTGCATTTGAAAATACAATAAGGATGTCAGCTGACAGGATAAGGATATTTACGAAAAGGCGTAAGATGCGATGATATAAAATAAAAAAGACCGTAGCCATATAGGCTGTGGTCTTTTTTATTTATGCTTTTATTCGTCTATAGAATGGCTATCCATTTCGGCTTCTACGATGAAGATAAGATCTTCGGGGGAAAAATTACCGATATGTTCTCGTTTAGCTGTTTTTGCTAAGTAAGCAGCAATAGCTTCAATATCGATATCTATGAATCCATCTTTATCGGGCTCTGCATCAAGGATACCACTTTCAGCGTAGTATTCAGTGATGACATCTAGGAAGTAGTAGAGTTGTTCTTCAGTGAACTTCTCTTTTAGCTCCTGCGGTATTTGCTGTTGAATAAAGGCAACAGTCTGTGCGTCATCGAGCTCGTCTTGCTGGAGTTCTTCTTCAAAACTTGCCATGTCTTAAAGGAGTGTGTCAAACTTTTCAGCAAACTTGCTTTTGGGAGCAGCACCTACCATACGGTCGACAAGTTCTCCATCTTTGAAGAATAGGATTGTTGGAACGCTAGCAATACCATAACGAGCAGCCAATCCTGCACATTCCTCAACATCAGCCTTGCCTACAGTAACACGGCCTTCGTATTCTTCTGCCAATTCAGTCATAATTGGGGCTACCTTTTTGCAAGGACCACACCAAGTGGCTGAAAAGTCAACTACAAGAGGTTGCTTTGATGCTAATTCTGCATCGAAATTCTGTTCGGTGATAATTTTTTCCATATTATATTTGTTTTAGTTCAATGTATGCGGGACAAAGATAATGCCATTTATCCAATTTCATATTCTAAACAAGGACTTTCTTCTAGGAAAGTGATGAGATCTGTATCTACAAGTGCAAAGCAACTTTGCGACATCAGCTGGACGTTCATCTTTGTTTCATCGTCGTAAACGTGGAATATAACTTCAGTATGGCCTTCATCGCGGCTCATTATTGAAGCAAGTTCTGTTGCGGTGTTTTGGTCTAGGCGATTCACGTGAATAGTTATATTGATGCGTTGAATAATTTTATCTTTCACGTCACCTAAGAACTCTACTTTTCGGACTTGTACTTCGTATTCATCTTGATTGTAACGTCTTGGCCCAACAAAGGCAGTGATGAATACGGAATTACCAATGTTCATATAACCACTCCAGCGAGCCCAGTCTTCTCCCCAGAATGCAATCTCACCACTACCGCTATAATCTTCTATCGTAACAAAGCCGTAGGGATTTCCATTCTTTTTTTGTGAAACCTGTTCGTACATTGGTAATAATGCCGCCAAATGTGATATCGCGCTTAGCCAAGGCTGATACTTCTTCTAGTTCGGGCATTCTGGTTGTACATATTTTCTCGATAATAACTTTGAAGTTGTCGAGCGGATGTCCTGAAATGTATATGCCAATAAGGTCGCGTTCTTTGTTGAGTTTCTCTAAGTTACTCCATTCAGGGAGGCCTTGAGGAATCATAGGCTTAGAGATTTCTATGGCATTGAAGTCTCCAAAGAGTGAATTTTGGGCTGTGTTATTCTCCATCTGGAATTGTTGGCCGTAGCGAGCAAGTATATCAATAAAGGTCTCCCCATTTTCGCCTTTTTCAACAAACTGTTCACGAGCTATGCCAAAGCTATCGAAAGCTCCTGCTGTTGCTAGGTTTTCGATGTTCTTCTTGTTGCAACTTGATAGGTCGATACGTTCCACAAAATCGTAGATATCTTTGAATACCCCATTTTTCTTTCGTTCGGCAATGATATTTTTCATTGCCGCCTCTCCGCAACCTTTAATAGCAGCAAGTCCGAAACGAATTTGGCTATGGTGATTGACGCTGAACTTCATCATCGATTCATTGATGTCTGGACCTAAGGTATCTATTCCTAAGCGTTTGCATTCGTCCATCAACTTTGTGAGTGTTGTGATATTCGTTAGCCACGAGTTCATATCGCCTGCCATAAATTGTGCGGGATAGTGTGCTTTCAGATAGCCTGTTTGATAAGCTATCCAGGCATAGCAAGCAGCGTGACTCTTATTGAAGGCATAAGAAGCAAAGGCGCGCCAGTCATTCCATATTTCTCCAGTATCTTTTCATCATAGCCCTTCTTTGTTCCACCTTTGATGAATTTGGGGTACATATGGTTTAGCTTATCGATGAGCTTCTTACCCATAGCTTTGCGTAATGTGTCACTCTCTCCACGGGTGAAGTTGGCAATTTCACGACTCAGCAACATCACCTGTTCTTGATAAACGGTGATTCCATAAGTATCTTTCAAATACTTCTCCATGCAAGGTAAGTCGTAAGTAATAGGTTCTTCACCGTGCTTACGTTTAATGAACGAAGGAATATAAGCAATAGGTCCTGGACGATAGAGAGCATTCATCGCAATAAGGTCGCCTATGCAGTTAGGCTGCAATTCGCGTAGATATTTTTGCATACCAGGAGATTCAAACTGGAACGTACCAATCGTTTCCCCACGGCTGAAGAGCGCGTAAGTTTCATCGTCATCAAGAGGTATCTTTTCAATATCTACTTCAATACCAAGGCTATCGTGAATATTCTCCAATGTATCCTTAATAATCGTCAGAGTTTTTAGTCCCAAGAAGTCCATCTTGATGAGCCCAGTTTCCTCAATGACGCGGCCTTCATACTGCGTGCAGTGGAGTTTTTCTCCCGTCTGTTTGTCTTCAGCAGTAGATACAGGTACCCAATCGCTGATTTTATCACGACAAATGATAAATCCGCAGGCGTGTACACCAGTGTTGCGTACATTTCCCTCTAGCATGCGAGCATAACGGATGGTATCGCGCATGAGCGGATTGGGAGACGTCTCTGCTTCACGAAGTTCAAGGTATTGCCTTTATGCAATTATCTAAGTTCATTTTTGGCGATTTCCCGTCTGGTCCTTCGGGAAGTTTATCGGGAATGAGTTTGCAGAGGCGGTTGCTTTCGGCAAGAGGTAACTTCTGCACACGCGCTACGTCCTTGAGAGCCAATTTTGTGGCCATCGTGCCGTATGTAATAATATGTGCACAGTTTTCTTCTCCATACTTTTGTGTAACCCACTCTAAAACGCGTCCACGTCCGTCATCATCAAAATCAACATCAATATCGGGCAAAGATATACGGTCGGGGTTGAGGAAACGTTCAAACAGCAGGTCGTAGGCAATAGGGTCAAGCTGTGTGATTCCCAAACAATAGGCTACACAACTTCCTGCGGCAGAACCGCGTCCTGGTCCCACGCTAACATTCAATTCTTTGCGTGCGGCATTGATATAGTCTTGCACTATGAGAAAGTAGCCCGGAAAACCCATGGTCTTCATTATATGCAATTCGAAGTTGATGCGTTCTTTTACCACATCACTCAGGGGTTCACCGTATCGTGCAATAGCTCCTTCGTAGGATATTTTTGCAAGATAGTCAGCTTCAAACTTAATTCGGTAGAGTTTGTCGTAGCCGCCAAGATTCTCAATCTTTTTGCGGCCCTCTTCCTCGCTCATTATTTCATTTCCATTCTCGTCGCGAGTAAATTCTTTGAAAAGATCTTCTTCAGTGAAACGTTGGCGATATTCTTCTTCTGTACCAAAACTTTCAGGGATGGCAAAGTTAGGCATAATAGGCGAGTGATCAATGTTGTATATCTCTACCTTGTCACAAATCTCACTCGTATTTTGTATAGCTTCGGGAATGTCATAGAATATCTCATTCATTTCCCGTTGCGTTTTAAACCATTCCTGTTTGGTGTACATCATTCTTTTCGGATCGTCCAAGTCTCTTCCGGTAGAAAGGCATATTAACCGATCGTGCGCCTCTGCGTTCTCTTCTTCTACAAAGTGTACATCGTTAGTACATACAAGTTTTATATTGTGTTTACGAGCTATATCAATAAGAACCTTATTTGCTCGTTGTTGTAAGCCAAAAGTTTCCTTGTTTGCTTTGATCGTCTTATCTTTTACTTCGTGTCGCTGAAGTTCAAGATAGTAGTCATCTCCAAAGATATTTTTAAACCACAAGGCCGCCTGTTCTGCACCTTCAATGTCGTCACGTAGAGCTTTTGATGGAACTTCTCCTGCAATACAAGCAGAACAAATAATGAGCCCTTCATGGTGTTTTTCCAATTCGGCATGATCTGTACGCGGTCTCATATAGAAGCCATCCACCCAAGATTTTGAAACCAGTTTGATAAGATTGTGATAACCTTTTTCGTTTTTGGCCAAAACGATTAAGTGGTTACCACCCTGGTCTTGACGTCCTTCTTTTAACTTCATGGAACGTCGAGCTACATACATTTCACAGCCTAAAATTGGCTTGAAATTAGCACGCCGCTCTAATAGAGGCATTTGTGCTTCGATACTCTTCAATAGTTCTTCATCAGATACTCCCGCATTAGGGTCTTCTTCCGGCCGTTTGTATGTGCCTGCTTGAAGGGCTTCCATTTTTGCCTGCGCAGCAGCCAATTCATTTTTGGCTTTTTTGATTTCTTTCTTAGAAGTATTGAAAAATTCCTTGATCCCCATCATGTTACCATGATCGGTGATAGCCATTCCTTTCATCCCGTCTTTCATGGCCTTTTTCAAGAGAGCGGAAATAGAGGATTGTCCGTCAAGAATAGAGTATTGAGTATGAACGTGTAAGTGTACGAAATCTTCCATATCTGTTGTGATAAAGTTTCCAAAAGTACGAAGAAAATATAGAATAGTGAATACCCTATAAGTTCTTGTCATTTTTTTAGCACTCTCCCTTACCAAGAAATATAGAATATTGTTGTCATGTTGTCACAAAGGTGCATAGTCATTGATATACAGTGATTTAATTGCGTAGTAATGGTACCTTTTGTTGTCACATTGTTGTCACGCGTATAATGCATACACTTTTAGTTGTTTATGGGAGAAATATGACAACGTAACGACGTGACAACAAAGAATAAGGTGGAGTAGAAGGAGAGAAAATCTTTCTTGATTTTGTTTTCCTTATTGCAATCACTGCTATAATAATGATGTCAGCTAACGAAATAAGGATGTCAGTTGATTGCCTTATTGTCCTCCCAAACGTAATAAGGATATTTGAGATAATATAAAAGAATTAAAAGTCCCCAAAATGGACTTTTGTTTATATAAGTATTTGTGTACAATGTTCTTGCAGTTCTTTTAAGTGTTTTTGAAAGAGTGTGATTTCTAAATCTTAGAGAGTAGAGGTTTCTTCTCCAAATATTGAATAATGCGAGTAAAGTTGGCATTACTGTTCTTGAAGATGTTGTCTTTCTTGCTTTTTTGCACTTTTTATAGATGCCTTAAAGGGAAAAGAACTACTTTTGTCAGCAAAATAAAATCGATTTAATATGGCAAACTCAGTAGATATTCGAGAATTAAATGAGCAAATAGAGGCTCAAACAGGCTTTGTGACCGATTTGGAAACAGGTATGTCGAAAGTCATAGTAGGGCAGAAATATCTAATTCGTTCTTTGCTTGTTGGTTTACTTAGTAATGGTCATGTGCTTTTGGAAGGTGCTCCAGGACTTGCTAAAACGTTAGCCATTAAAACACTGGCGAAACTCATAGAAGGAAATTTTAGTCGTATCCAGTTTACTCCCGATCTCTTGCCATCCGATGTTATAGGTACACTTATCTATAGTCAACGTGAGGAACGTTTTGAAACAAAGAAAGGCCCCATTTTTGCCAATTTTGTTTTGGCAGATGAGATCAATCGTGCTCCAGCAAAGGTGCAGAGTGCACTACTTGAAGCGATGCAAGAGCACCAGGTGACGATAGGTGAGACCTCTTATTCTTTGCCTGACCCTTTCTTGGTCTTGGCTACCCAAAACCCAATAGAGCAGGAAGGGACTTACGAACTTCCTGAAGCCCAGGTGGATCGCTTTATGCTAAAGGCTTTGGTGGATTATCCTACTTTGGAAGAAGAGAAGACCATCGTTCGCTCTCATCTCAGAGCAGATTATTCAGAAGAGGTACATTCGGTAATTGATGTGAAGGGTATAATAAAAGCCCGCGAAGTCGTAAAGCAGGTTTATGTGGACGAACGCATTGAGCAATATGTGGCCAATATTGTGATGGCCACAAGAAATCCGGAGAATTATGGCCTAGCCGACTTGAAGAAATATATCAACTTCGGCGGCTCTCCGCGCGCTAGTATTAATCTGGCTTTGGCTGCTCGCACCACAGCTTTCCTCAAACGTAGAGGCTATGTGGTGCCAGAAGATGTACGAGAAATTGTTCATGATGTTTTGCGTCATCGTATAGGTCTTACTTATGAGGCCGAAGCCGAGGAGATGACAGCCGATGGCATTATTAAAGCTATTATTGATAAGGTCGAAGTACCCTAAGTTCTTTAGAAGCAGTTTCTTTAAGTCGGATAGCATCTTTAAGAATAGATTAGAGAAACTGTGGCATAAATGTAAAAAGATGAAAGTAGGAAGAGAGTAAAATTCCAAGACAAGATATCGTGGATACAGAAGAATTATTGAAGAGAGTAAAGCGTATAGAGCTTAAAACCCGCGCTTTGACAAATAATGTATTTGCAGGTGAATATCGGTCGGCTTTCAAAGGTAGAGGAATGTCGTTTGCCGAAGTGCGTGAGTATCAGCCAGGAGATGATGTTCGAGACATTGATTGGAATGTAACAGCGCGTACCAACCGCTCTCATATTAAAATATATGAAGAAGAAAGAGAGTTAACAGTAATGTTACTGATTGATGTGAGCGGTAGTCTTGTTTTTGGTTCGGGGGAGAGTTCTCAGCGCGACGTGGTCACGGAGATTGCTGCAACATTGGCTTTCTCTGCTGCGCAAAATAACGACAAGGTGGGAGCCATCTTTTTCTCTGATCAAGTGGAACACTTTATTCCTCCCAAGAAAGGGCGTAAGCACGTACTTTATATTATCCGAGAACTCCTGAACTTTATACCTAAGTCGCGTCGTACAGATATAAGTGTAGGCTTAGAGCATCTTATGCGTGCAATTTCGCGTCGCAGTATTGCTTTTCTACTCTCCGATTTTTTAGATTCAAAAGATTATAGCCAGCAACTCCGAATGGTAGCTCATCGTCACGACTTAGTGGCTGTAAGAGTTTATGATAATCGTTTGGCGCAGCTTCCCAATGTCGGTCTCCTGCAAGTAGCAGATGCTGAAACGGGCCATGTTGAATTGTTAGATTCTTCCAGCGAGAAAAGTGCGTCAATGGTATGAGGCTCATTGGGTGAAATCGCAGAAGCGTTTAGAAGACATTTTTTTAAAAAAAGTGGCATCGGCCTAGCCTCATTGGCTACAAATGAAGATTACATCGAGGCGTTAAAGCGTTTGCTACACAATCGATAGAAAGAAGAAGAAAGCCTTGTAGCTTTCAATCGTTTGCTACTGCGCCTTTGGGTTGCGATAGAAACATAAACGAGAAATAACGAGCGAATGAAAATTGTTGTTATTCGAAATATCCTTTTATTACTTATTTGGATGACAGCCTCGGTCACAATGGCGCAGGTTGTTGTTGAATCAAAACTTGATACAGCTGAAATCCGTATTGGAGAACAGGTGCAAATACAAGTAAAGGTAACGGCTGGACAATCGCAACGTGTGGTTTTTCCCCAGTATGAGAAAGGACAGAATTTAACACCTGGTGTTGAAGTGTTGGTCGCCACTCGTGTAGATACTACATTGTTGAATGCAGGAAGGCGCATAGAGCTGAAGCGCCGTTACACAGTGACAAGTTTTGATTCCCTCTCTCTATAATATCGTTCCCTATGTAATAGTGAATGGTGACACTGTGCGCTCGAGAAATTCTGTGGGATTGAAGGTAAATACAGTCCCCGTAGATACAACTCACTATGATCGTTTCAATGGCCCCTTTGCTCCTGTTGAAATGCCCTTTAGTTGGACTTGGGATTTGTGGATTCTTTCGCTCCTGCTCATTGTGATGCTAGCGCTTATTGTGATGTTGGCCATACGTTTGTCCAATAAAGCTCCTCTTACGCGAGTTGTAACAGTGCTGCAGCCCGAAGCTGCTCACCTTGTGGCAATGAAAGAAATTGAAAAGATGAAACAACAGGTGGATTCCTCTGCCTTGTCTCACAAAGAATATTACGAACAACTCACCAGTATCTTACGAACTTACATTAATCAACGTTTCGGTATCAATGCGCGAGAGATGACATCTCAAGAAATTATTAACGCCTTGTCCATATCAAATGATAAAGTAGGTTTGAAGGAGTTACAGAAGCTTTAAGTACAGCCGATCTCGTTAAGTTTGCCAAATATGAAAGCTCTTTTACAGAAGCTAAACATGGTTTGCTTGTGGCGGTGAATTATGTCAATGAAACCAAACAACCCGAAGTGGAGAGACCAGTCCAGAAGAAGGTTGTTATTATTGGTGGCGAACAAAGGCAGCAGCGCATACGTATCGGAATGTATATAGGTATAGTTCTCTTGGTCTTGGGTTCCTTAGCTTTATTAGTTTATCTGTTGGAAGAAATCGTTAATACCTTCCTTTGATAATTATCGTAATCGTATTATCTATTAACTTCTAAGTAAAACGATAGAACAATGACTTTTGAAAGTCCATTATATTTCCTCTTTCTTTTGTTGCTAATACCTTTTGTGGCTTGGCATTTTCTCTTTCGTGAACGGCGTCAGCCATCGCTGCTTTTCTCTTCAACGGAGTTTATGACAGATATACCACAAACATTGCGCGTACGTCTGCGACACGTTCCGTTCTTTCTTCGTGTCATTGCCTTCACGGCATTGGTTGTAGCCCTAGCTCGACCACAAACTAATACTTCTTTGAGCACGAAGGAAACAGAGGGAATCGATATTATGATGGCTATGGATATCTCTACAAGCATGCTTACGCCCGATTTGCAGCCCAACCGACTAGAAGCCGCAAAACAAGTGGCTTATGAGTTTATCAACAATCGCCCCAACGATAATATAGGTTTGACGCTCTTTGGTGGAGAAGCTTTTACACAATGCCCACTGACCACCGACCATACTGCACTCTTGGGTATGTTCCAAAATGTGAACTGTAATCTTCAGGCGCAAGGCGTTATTAGCGAAGGAACAGCCATTGGGATGGGGATCGCCTCCGCTGCAGCCCATTTGGAAAAAAGCAAAGCTCCCAGCAAAGTCATTATTCTCTTGACAGACGGAGAAAATAATGCTGGTGAGATCTCTCCTCTAACAGCTGCGGATATGGCTAAGAAATTGGGAATCCGTATTTACACTATTCTTCTGGGCTCTTCTACAACTACGCAGCAAGCCGTTGCTACACTGCCCAATGGAGAAACATATACCGCTCCTATCGAAACATCTTCAGATCCGTCAACACTAAAAGAGATAGCTCAATCTACAGGTGGTATTTTTTACCAAGCTGGCAGCAAGCAAAAACTTCGCGACATTTATAAAGATATAGATCAGTTGGAGAAAACAAAACTGAAAGTTGCCAACTATGATCGCCACTATGAAGCCTACCAGTTGTTTGCTTTCATTGCTTGTGTGAGCCTCTTATTGGAGATTTTATTGCGTATCACTTGGTTTAGACGTATTCCATGAGTAAAATTTTAAAGTGAAAGTATCGTGTTTCATTTTGCAAATCCTGAATATTCATATGGACTAATAGTCCTTCCGCTACTTGTCCTCTTGTATATATACACCTCTTTCCAACGTGTCAATAAAGAGCTGCGTTGGGGCAGTCGGAAAATGTTAAAGTCTTTGGTTCCTGGCATCTCTGCTTGGCGTCCTCTGACAAAGTTTACCTTGCTTCTCTCGGCCTTGGCGTTGTGCTTTGTGATGCTTGCTCGTCCACAGCTGGGAGCGCGGCAGATAACAAAGGAAAAATCGGGTATTGAGGTTGCCTTTATGCTCGATATTTCTAACTCGATGCTTGCTGAGGACGTGCACCCCAATCGTTTGGAACGAGTAAAACTACTTGTTTCTACGATGATAGATAGAATGCAAAACGATAAGGTTTCGCTGGGTGTCTTCGCTGGAGAAGCTTATCCGCAATTACCTATTACGAGTGACTACGCTTCGGCAAAAGTTTCTCAATACCATCTCTACAGATATGGTTACTTCCCAAGGTACCAATATAGGTGCGGCCATACGTTTAGCTGATAAAAGTTTTACAGATGCAAAGAATGTGGGAAAAGCTATTATCTTAATCACTGATGGCGAAGACCATGAAGGGGGAGCTGTTGAGGCTGCACAAGAGGCTGCTAAAGAGGGACGACAAGTTTTTGTCTTAGGAGTAGGCTCAACAGAGGGAGCGCAGATTCCTACGTCTGAAGGACCTCTGCAAGATGAAAATGGACAACCTGTTATCACGCGTCTAAATGAGGATATGTGTAAGGAGCTAGCGAAGGCTGGTAGTGGACAGTATTTTCATATAGATAATACAAGCAATGCCCAAACACAGTTGCAACATGAGCTGGATCAAATGCAACACGCACCACTAAAAGACACAGAAACGGCCTACAATGAGCAGTTTCAGGGCTGTGGGGCTTATCGTCTTATTTTTATTGATAATGGAATTTTTTATGTTTGAGACGCAGAATCCTTGGATTGATCGTCTGCATATCTTTAGAAAGAAGTAGTAGTATGAAAAAAAGTTTTTTATTTTTCCTGCTGTTGATGTGTACTGTTTCAATCTATGCTCAAACAGAAGATTGGAAACAAATCCATATAGGGAATAGAGCGTTTCGTTCAGGACGTTACGATGCTGCCGAGGTGGCTTATCGCAAAGCTTTATTGCAGTCGCCCAATAATGCACGTGCCTATTTTAATCTTGGAGATACTTATATGGCCAAGAAAAATCCCGATGCTGCCATGCAACAATTCAAGTTGGCCACTCGCTACGAGAAAAATCCTCGTATCAAGAGTATGGCTTTCCACAATATGGGGTATATCAATCAGCGAGCAGCTTTGACAGCGTCAGTTGATCAGAGACAGCAATTGCTCCTACAAGCCATTGATAACTATAAAGATGCTTTGCGCCAAAATCCTGATAACGAACAATCCCGCTATAACCTTGCTCTTTGCCAAAAGCAACTCAAGAAAAATAAGGATTCGAACAAGCAGAACAACAAAAAACAAAAAGATAACAACCAGCAGCAAAAACAACAGCAAAAACAGCAACAGAATTCCCAAAATCAGAAATCGTCTAATCAACAACAGCAGCAAAGCGATCAACAAGTTCAGCAACTCCTTAATTTGGCGCGACAGTCGGAAGAACAGGCTAAAGAGAAGGTGAATAAGGCTCTGCCAAAGCACAGGAGTAAGAGAAATAATTGGTAGATGACAGACTGTAATATGGTGAAATATTTCGACTTTTTTTCTTGATTTTACATTATCCTTTTTTTCTTGAGTATCCTTTGAGCTATATAGGTTTGTTTAATTTGACAAAACATTTCTTTGTTTCAGAGAAAATTATGAGGAGGAAACAATGGAAAGTGATGGATAAGAGGCAAAATTGTATTACTTTTTTGCAGCGTACCTTAATTTTGTAGAAACAAAATCAGCAATAATGCAGAAATAGCGTGAATTGTACATGCTTTTTAGTTTGAGAATTTCTTTTTCTCTTTATTCTATTTGAGAATACAATAAGGATGTCAGCCGACATCCTTATTACGCTTGAAAATCCCCTTATCGTATTTCTCGAAAGCCCTTGAGAAATTGTGAAAATCCCTATTTTTGTGTCACTCTAAATTTGCTTCCTTTTCAGCTGTAGATAGCTGTCCTGAGTTTTAAGCTATTCTTGAGTCAGTAAAATAAGAAATATGTTTGCAAAATAAAAGAAAGGCCACAAGGAAAAATATTTATTCCTTCGTGACCCTTAGAGAGTAAAGATGCGCTCAGTTCTTTGCGTAAATAAATAAAGGGAACTTACAACTTTTTGAGTTTGTTGAGAATGTTCCGGTTGAGGCGCTTGATGCCCACTTGTTGTTTCCTCAACACTCTTTGTTGCGATACCCACCATTCGTCTACATCTTCCATGAGCAGTTGGAAAAGTTTTTTCTTGGGAGTATGCGCCTCTGGATTTACAATGATATTAAACTGCTGAGGAACGAGTTTTACATCGATGGTATTGCTCATTGATAGCGGGTCTCCATCGCAGTGGGCAGCACCTTCCGAGGTACGCGAAATGCGAATGTGGGATGATTGGAACATTTTGATGTGACTGTTCTTTAACAGGCTCTTGTTAAAGAGTTGAACAGCGATTTGCGGAGCTTCGAGTGCACTAAACGGCTCAATAATGATGATATCCATCAATCCATCCTTCATAGATGCTTGCGGAGCTATGTATGCATTATTTCCATATTGTGAAGCATTGGCGCAAGCTATGAGGAATGCTTGATATATATGAGGCTGATTGTCGGAAGAAGTAGGGGAGAGGTCCTCAATAGTGTATATTTCGGGCTTATAACTGAGGCTTTCTCTCAATACGTTTTCTATATATGTAATAGGACCACGACGTCCGCTTTCTGCAAAGCGTTTGCTGATGACCGCATCGAAGCCAACGCCACAAGTGCAGAAGAAAGGATGATTATTGATGAGTCCATAATCAAGACAATGTACTACATTCTGGTTGATGATCTTGATGGCATTAACGGAGTTCATCGGAATTTGCAGATGGCGAGCAAGTCCGTTTCCTTGAGCCACAAGGAATAATACCTAGCGCAGATGGTGTGCCTACAATGGAACGGGCTACTTCGTTGATCGTGCCATCTCCCCCCACGGCAACAATAGCTTCTATGCCAATTTCTGCCGCGGCTTTTGCAATTTCTGCCGCATGACCTGCATATTCTGTCTTTTTTATTTCAAAATCGAAAGTATTTGTGTCTGTATACTTTTCGATATCGCAGATGATGTTTGCCTTTTTCCCATTTCCTGAAATGGGGTTGACAATATATAGGAGCTTTTTTTTACTCATTGTGCTTTTTATTCGTGGTGCGAAGATAAAAAGAATATATGGGAAAATAAAATATAGCTAAAGCCTTAACTTCTGGAGTGATGAACGATTGCCCAAAAATCAAAAAAATGTGTTATAGCCCTACCTATTAGAGATTAAATTCATATCTTTGCGGCCGAAATTACCAAAAGTAAAAATACACAAATAATTGATATGAGTATTTTAGACGAGAGATTGGCCAAGTATACTTGCCTCAAGAGTGTATGGAAAAGGGAATCTATCCTTACTTCCGAGAAATTGAAGGCAAGCAGGGTACTGAAGTCGAGATGGGTGGACACAAAGTCTTGATGTTTGGCTCTAATGCGTATACAGGTCTTACCGGCGATGATCGTGTAATTGAAGCAGGCGTAGCAGCCATGCGTAAATATGGTTCTGGCTGCGCTGGTTCCCGCTTTCTGAATGGAACGTTGGATATTCACGTTCAGTTGGAAAAGGAGCTTGCTGAATATGTTGGTAAAGATGAAGCTCTATGCTTTGCTACGGGATTCACGGTTAATTCTGGCGTTATACCTCAATTAGTAGGGCGTGAAGACTATATTATTTGTGATGATAGAGATCACGCTTCAATCGTTGATGGTCGCCGTTTGAGTTTTGCAACTTGCTTGAAGTATAAACATAATGATATGGAAGACTTGGAGCGTCAGCTACAGAAGTGCTCGCCCAAGTCTGTGAAACTTATCGTTGTGGATGGGGTGTTCTCTATGGAAGGCGATTTGTGTAATCTTCCAGAAATCGTGAAACTCAAGCACAAATATGATGCTACAATTATGGTTGATGAGGCACATGGCTTAGGTGTCTTTGGTCGTCAGGGGCGTGGTGTTTGTGATTACTTTGGTTTGACGGATGAAGTGGACCTTATTATGGGAACATTTAGTAAGTCACTTGCAAGTATCGGTGGTTTTATCGCTGCTGATAAGACTATCATTAACTGGTTGCGCCACAATGCTCGTACTTATATCTTTAGTGCTTCTGCTACTCCTGCTGCAACAGCTTGTGCGCGTGAAGCTATTCGTATTCTGAAAAGTGAACCAGAACGTTTGGCACATCTGTGGGAAGTGACAAACTATGCACTGAAGCGTTTTCGCGAAGAAGGTTTTGAGATTGGCGATACACAATCTCCAATTATTCCCCTCTATGTGCGTGATGTGGAAAAGACCTTCTTGGTTACAGCTAAAGCATTTGAAGAAGGTGTTTTCATAAACCCTGTGATTCCTCCTGCGTGTGCGCCGCAAGATACCCTTGTACGTTTCGCTTTGATGGCGAATCATACCATAGAAGAAGTGGACCGTGGAGTGAAAATTTTGGCTAAAGTCTTCAAAGAACTCGATATTATTAAATAGTTAGGAGAACTACTATTTAAATAAGAACGAGAGAGGCACGGATGGATTTCGTGCCTCTCGTTCTTTTTATTTGTTCAGTAAATTCTACTTAATAGAATATTAATCCGATTATACCGCAGATGAATAGAATGAGTATAGGATTTACTTTCTTGACGTTTGTGGCAAAGAATGCCGCAGCAAAAATGATGATACTCAAACCAAAAATATAAGGTGTGTTCGACGGTGAACCAAAATTGTCAGGTGTCATCAACAAAAGTGCTGCTGCAGCAATGAGTCCAACAATGGTGGGGCGAAGTGTCTTGAAGACATCTTTCACTTCTTGCGAGTCTTTGTGAGAAATTAAGTATTTGCTAACGCAGATCATAAGGATAAATGAAAGCCACATCACAGCAACAGAACACATTACAGCACTGCAAACAGCAGCCCAATGTGGATAGCCAGCATTGATAATGGCAGTGTAACCTACATAAGTAGCGGCATTGATACCGATAGGGCCAGGTGTGCTTTGACTTATGGCAACAATGTCCGTGAATTCTGCATTTGTCAACCAATGGTTTTTGACCACCGTTTCATTCTGGATAAGTGACAACATAGCATAGCCGCCGCCAAAATTAAAGATGCCTATCTTAGAGAAGACATAAAATAGTTTTAGAAATATCATGGCCTTTGTTCTTTATGTTTATTGTATTGTCCCCAGAGATATCCGCCAATGCCAGCCGCTAAAATAATCCAAATGGGAGAGACACCCATTAGCCAAATTAGTAGACAACTCACAAGTGGTATCCAAGAGGTACTCCATGTTATGTTCGCTGTTTTTGCCATCTTAAAGCAAGGCGCAGCAATCAGAGCGACTACAGCAGGACGTACTCCGCAGAAAAATTTGTTTACATAGATATTGTCCTTGAAGTTTTGAAAGAACATGGCTATCAAAGTAATGATGATAATGGATGGGAGTGCCATCCCCATTGCTCCAACAATACCGCCCCAGATGCCTTTTAGTTTATATCCAATATGACTAGCGATGTCTATACTAAAGATGCCCGGAGTGGTTTGGGCTACTACCATAATGTCCATAAATTCCTGTTTATCCATCCATTGGTGCTTATCGACAAATTCACGCTCCATAATAGGAATCATAGCATATCCTCCACCCAAAGTGAAAGCTCCAATCTTACTACAAGATAAGAAAAATTTAAATAACATCTCAATACTTTTTAATTCTCTCTGCAAAGTTACATCTTTTGAATGAGTTGCTAGAATCTTTCTTTTTTCTTGAGTAAAGATCCGAAGGATAAAACTTAATTTTTGATATACCTCAATAGGTACTTGGCCGATAGAGATAGCTTTATCTAGTATGCCTAAATATGATTATATCGGATTTGGGGAATTCTGCTGTAAGATTATGCTTATTTCTCCTACTCCTATTAGCAGTCCGTTTTCTAGTTTTTACTAGAAAACTGCTTTGTGAACATTGCAAACAAAGCATAACTGAGAAAATGTTTCACATTTCACATGATTTTTTTGTGATAGTCCTTGCAGGTTTAAGAAATTGTTGTACCTTTGCATCGCATTTGAGAGGAATGCCTGCTGAAAAGCAGAAAAATGCGGCAATAGCTCAGTTGGTAGAGCGCAACCTTGCCAAGGTTGAGGTCGCGGGTCCGAGCCCCGTTTGCCGCTCTCTTTTTTGAACAGATGATCTGCTATGCCCAGGTGGCGGAATGGTAGACGCGCTAGTTTCAGGTACTAGTGACAGCAATGTTGTGCAGGTTCGAGTCCTGTTCTGGGCACTACCCATGTTGATCATCAAGAAATCTATTTGGAGAGGTGGCGGAATTGGTAGACGCGCTACTTTGAGGGGGTAGTGACATTATGTCGTGGGAGTTCGAGTCTCCTCCTCTTCACTAGATGCTTTCAGTTAAGTACTGAAGGTTTTGCGGCAATAGCTCAGTTGGTAGAGCGCAACCTTGCCAAGGTTGAGGTCGCGGGTCCGAGCCCCGTTTGCCGCTCTCTTTTCTATTATAACTTACATGGGTAAAACCAAGTTCGTTATGATAGATTTTTTTTACATATTAGACAGCTCTGCTTATAACCGCAAAAAATGAACATTTACGCAAGGTTTTTCGATCAAGACATTCTTGTACATTCTGTTGACGAGGTAATAGATTTTCTTCAAAATATTCCAGATGTTGTAATATCTCAAGAACTGGTGGACGATATTCATCGTTATGTAGAAAGCGATATGCCATATCCAAAACGTTATAAGATTCGCCCGCGAGTTTATTTTATCTTAATAAAGACAACGGCTGAAACAATGGAGGAGTTTAAGTCCAATCGTAAACAGCAAGTAATACCAGCACCTGTTCAAGCAGAGTTGTTGAATCGTAAAGACTATAAAGTTTCGCTCTTAGCAACTCAGAATTTTGGTTGGTATCATTGTTCCCTTACCTTTAAACGTGTAACATTGATTCCTGGGACTAATAAATTTCAGTATCAAGATACTCCGTTTGAGGCTCTTATTAAGGCAAATAATGGTCAGGAGTGTTATAATAGAATGATGGAATATCTGAAGGGGCGTCAAGATATTGATATGCGCAGTCAGTTTCCTTCTGCCAAAGGTTCTAGTTTTCAGTTTGAATTCATAGGAGATACTTTAGTTGGAGATACTCCAGAAACAGCATTAAAAGAGGATTCTGTATCAACAGAGGAACCTGAAATAGCTGAGACTGGAACGGGCGAAGCGTAAATTTGTAAAATCGTTTTGCAGACACTAATTAAATTATTACTTTTGTACTCGCTAATGGTTCCGTAGCTCAGTTGGATTAGAGCAACGCTCTTCTAAAGCGTGGGTCATGGGTTCGAATCCCATCGGAATCACAAAATAGGATGCCTATATTTAGGTATCCTATTTTGTTTTGGTGAGTTATGAAAGTGGGCAGTATTAAGATGTATCGTTAGAAATATCTTTTTCTATTAATTTCTGACTTTCTCCTGACTCTCTTCTGATTTTTCAACCGTACTCTATTATTATTTTATTTCGTTTCTATAAAAATACGTCAAGACTAAAAAAAGAGGAGCAGTTGTTTTTAGTTGCGAAAAGAGCCGTAATCGAAGTTGACAAAAAGGTTCTAAAGAGCAGCGCTATATGTAGTGACGTAGCAAGGAGCGCCGAATAGAGATACTGTCCTAAAAAAGTGTGTAAGCTCCAAAGTTCTTATATTTGTAGTGAATAAAAAATCAAAGAAAGAACAATGAAGCTTACAAGAGAACAAAGATCGGAATTAATTTCCGAAATGGCCTCAAGTGAGGCAGGTTTTTAAAGAGTTGGTTCGCGTGCTTTTTGGATAGTTTTTTTCCAAGCAGGAGCGCGCCCTCTTTCTCGCGGAACATGCGGGTGAACAAGCTAATGGTTTCCGTCCCCGTCGTTGGCGGGGCCATGGTTGAGTTTCCAACTTCGCATCCCTCGTACGCGCTCCAATGCTTTTCAACCTATCATTCTTGGTATTTTATCCTCTCAGGAGCGTGAGCGCACGCAGCTTTTTTACGAGTTGTATTCCCGTGGACTCTCCTGTGAAGACATCGCCGAGGTGGGTCGCCGCATCTATGGTCACCTTTACAGTAAACAGCAGGTGAGCTATCTGGCTGGGGCTTGTTATAAGGAGATCCAAGAGTGGCTTTCGCGCCAACTTTCTCCTCACTATTTAGCCGTCTACATCGATGCCACGTTCTGTTCCACGCGTCGCGACGGAAGCGTCTCAAAGGAGGCTTACTACACGATGTTGGGACTGTTGCCCGACGGCAGTCGCGAGGTGCTCACGGTGGTAAATCACCCCACAGAAGGTGCAATTGCTTGGGAAATGGAGTTGCAAGCCCTCAAGGAACGCGGTGTGAAACAAATCGACTTGATTGTATCCGATGCTTTGAGCGGTATCGAAAATGCGGTATGTTCGGCTTTTCCCACGGCACTGCACCAACTTTGCGTTGTGCATTTCAAACGGAAAGTGTTGAACACCGTCTCCTCGAAAGACAAAGCCGAGGTCGGCGAGGAACTCAAAGAACTCTTTCCTATAGAGCATACCGACATGATGCCTCTTGCGGCCTATGAGAAATTGCGTACCTTTGCGCAGCGTTGGGGCAAAAAGTACCCGAGCCTTGCCCGTTTGGGCAATGAGCGCAACGCGGCCTATTTTACCTATTTGAGGTTCTCCGAAAGTGTGCGTCGAATGATTTACTCTACTAACTGGGTGGAACGACTGAATAGAAGTTATAAGCGCACCTTACTCATGCGTGGAGCGATGCCTTCTCCCGCCTCTGTGGTTTATCTCTTGGGATCTGTTGCCAAGGAGAAAACGGAAGGGACGTATGCAAGACGGCTGCCGTATTTTCGGGAGTGGAAAATATGGTAAAATGGCAAAGAAATATCAACATCACAATTTTCCCCATGCTTGGGTTTCCCAAGCATGGGGAAAGGACGAGGAGAATCTTACACACTTTTTCAGACATTACCCGAATAGACCTTGCATGCGACACGACGATGCTGAGATAGAAACTTTAATGAGGGCGTGCAGTGAATGCTTAAGCGCTTATAAGGAACAAAAAATAACTTTTATTGGTAGGAGAATATTGGGTTGATTGTATGAAGAAAGGATATTGGAGATGAATCATAAAAAAATAGGTATGTCTAAGAAGACATACCTACTTGATAGAGGTTTTATTTAGTGGAGGTTTACTTACCTTCCATCTGTGCTTTCAGAGCTGCGAGAGCATCGTTATCACCGAGGCTGTTTGTTGCAACTTGGTTCTGAACGTTTGCGCCAGCAGTTTCTTTCTTAGCAGCTGTGCGACGAGGACGGCGTTCCTCTGCTGCGCCCTCTTCGAAGGTGCGGCTGTGAGAGAGGATGACACGCTTGCTATCCTTGTTGAATTCGATTACCTTGAAGTCGAGAGTTTCGCCTTCTTGAGCCTTGCTGCCATCTTCCTTCTGGAGGTGCTTCGGAGTTACGAAACCTTCAACACCATCTTCGAGAGAAACAACTGCGCCTTTATCCATGAGCTGAGTGATAGTGCCTTTGTGTACGCTACCAACGCTGTATTTCTGTTCGAATACATCCCAAGGATTCTCTTCGAGCTGCTTGTGGCCGAGACTCAGACGGCGGCTGTCCTTGTCAATTTCGAGAACAACAACGTCCATTTCAGCACCGAGCTGTGTGAATTCAGAGGGGTGTTTAACCTTCTTGGTCCAGCTGAGGTCAGAGATGTGAACGAGACCGTCAACACCTTCTTCAAGCTCAACGAATACGCCGAAGTTTGTGAAGTTGCGAACCTTACCAGTGTGCTTACTGCCAACGGGGAATTTCTCTTCAATGTTCTTCCAAGGATCGTCTTTAAGCTGCTTGATACCGAGAGACATCTTGCGTTCCTGGCGGTCGAGTGTGAGGATAACAGCGTCAACCTCATCACCAACTTTGAGGAATTCCTGTGCGCTGCGCAAGTGCTGGCTCCAAGACATTTCGCTAACGTGGATAAGGCCTTCAACACCCGGAGCAATCTCAACGAAAGCACCGTAGTCTGCCATAACGACAACCTTACCGTGAACCTTGTCACCAACCTTGAGGTCTGCGTCAAGAGCATCCCAAGGATGCGGAGTGAGCTGCTTCAAACCGAGTGCGATACGCTTCTTCTCTTTCATCGAAGTCGAGAATTACAACGTTCAACTTCTGGTCGAGTTCAACAACCTCGTGTGGATCATTTACGCGGCCCCAAGAGAGGTCTGTGATGTGGATAAGACCATCAACACCGCCCAAATCGATGAATACACCATAAGTGGTGATGTTCTTAACGGTACCCTCGAGTACCTGGCCTTTTTGCAGCTTGCTGATGATTTCTTGCTTCTGCTGTTCGAGTTCTGCCTCGATGAGAGCCTTGTGACTTACAACAACATTGCGGTATTCTTGGTTGATCTTAACAACTTGGAATTCCATTGTCTTTCCAACGAATACGTCGTAGTCGCGGATGGGCTTAACGTCGATCTGGCTACCAGGAAGGAATGCTTCGATACCAAATACATCAACAATCATACCACCCTTAGTGCGGCACTTGATGTAGCCCTTGATGATTTCTTTGTTTTCAAGAGCAGCGTTAACGCGATCCCAAGCTTTGCTCAGACGAGCTTTCTTATGAGAAAGCACCAATTGGCCACGCTTGTCTTCTTGATTTTCGATGTAAACTTCAACAGAGTCACCTACTTTCAGGTCGGGGTTGTAACGGAATTCGCTCACGGGAACGATACCGTCACTCTTGAAGCCGATGCTAACAACGACTTCGCGCTTGTTAATAGAGATGACCTTACCTTCAACAACATCGTTGTCGTTTACCTTACCGAGGGTCTGAGTGTAGGCCTTCTCGTCTTGTTCTTTGCTCTGGCTTGTTGCTACAGCACCTGATTCGAATGAATCCCAATCAAAGCCGTCGAGCGGCTGAACATTTTTAAAATCTGCCATAATTTTTTTGGTAGTTGTTTTGCGGATGGCGGCCGAAAGTCTGTTGCTTTCTGTTGCCCCACATCCATTAATAGTTAAACATGTGAACTTGTGGCTCTTTCGAGTCGGGCGCGAAGTTACACTTTCCTCTTTGAACAACAAACTCTTATGTTTGTTTTTTGCAAAGAAAGCTCGTATTTTTGTCTGTATTATGGAAAATGCGTAATTTAGCAGCAGAAATTTATAAAAAACTTATGCGGAAATCATTCTTTTATATTGTAGCACTCACATTGCTTACTGCTGTGGGGTGCGTAGGTAATAAGACAGATCAGGGGGCTGATAAATCCAAAGCCAAGGATAGTGATACTATTGTGGTTGATAGTACTCTTTATGGTAAGGTGGCTCTTGATGAGATGGGAGGTGAAACCTTTGCTTTCTTACCCGATTCTCAGAGCACAGTTCTTACTCTGGATCGTGGCGACAATAATATTTTTGGTGACTATGAAGGTAGCCACGAAAACGATCGTTGGGCACTCACTATAAATAAAAAAGGAACTCCTGACGCCTCAGTAGCTCAAGCCATCAATGTTACTCAAGTGCGTGAGTTTACACGTGCTTTCCACATTGTGAATGGACAATTAGTCTTAGATGATAGTACGTTTGTTCAAGTTCTTAGTATGGATGATGACAGTCTTGTTTTCAAAGATTTGAAAACAGGTAAGAGAGATAGATTTTACAGATCAGCAGAATAATAACAAAGCCTATGTTTAGTGGTATTGTAGAGACTACGGCACGTGTCGTAGCTATAAAACGTGAAAATACGAACATTCATTTCACTTTTGAATGTCCGTTTGGTGATGAATTAGATATTGATCAAAGTGTCGCCCATAATGGTGTTTGCCTAACTGTGGTAAGCAGAGAAGGAAAGCAGTATGTTGTGACAGCTATGGATGAAACTTTGAAGCGTTCCAATTTAGGCGTTCTTAAAGAGGGTGATGAAGTCAACGTAGAACGTTCTATGATGATGAACGGTCGCCTAGATGGACATATCGTTCAAGGACATGTTGACGAAACTGCTGTTTGCACAAAAGTGGAGAATATGGATGGAAGCTACTTCTTTACTTTCGAATATGCTGCCAATCGAGAAATGGCTCGTAGAGGCTATTTTTGCGTTGACAAAGGCAGTGTTACAGTCAATGGTGTGAGCCTGACAGTCTGCAATCCTACTGACAATTCGTTTCAGGTGAGTATTATTCCTTACACTTATGAGCATACAAACTTCCACGCTATAGAAGAGGGAACAAAAGTTAATATTGAATTTGATATTATCGGCAAGTATATCGCCCGTCTACAGCATTTCGAGGAAAAATAATGAAGAAAATAGATTTATTCCGTGAAGTCTTGGCTTATTTAGCCCCGATTCACGGCAATGTTGAAACGGAGTTGCATTTTCAAACTCCGTTTCAATTGCTTGTAGCAACGGTTCTTTCAGCGCAATGTACCGACAAGCGTGTGAATATGGTAACCCCCGCTCTTTTTGAATCGTTCCCAACGCCCGTTGAGATGTCGCAAGCCACCCCCGAAGCCATTTTTGAGTATATTCGTTCTGTTAGCTATCCCAATGCTAAAGCCAAACATTTGGTGGAACTTGCAAAAATGTTGGTAGAGAAGTATCAAGGGGAAGTACCTCAAACATTAGAACAACTCACACAACTTCCAGGTGTTGGTAGAAAAACAGCCAATGTGGTTTTGGCTGTGGCCTTTGGTCAGGCAGCTCTGGCCGTTGATACGCATATCTATAGGGTAGCCCATCGTTTAGGCTTAGTCCCCGCCAGTGCCAATACTCCTTATAAGGTTGAGATGGCTCTGCGTAAGTTTATCCCCGAGGAGGATGTGGCACACAGTCATTTGGCTGCTTCTTCATGGACGATATACATGTACAGCTTTGCGCCCAAAATGCGAACAGTGTGGCCTATCACATCTCTGTAAAGGTCCCATCAAAGCGAAAGCAAAGTAAGCGTTTTGTGGTTTCATTGTTTTGCAGTATCTTCGCGCACAAATCTTTTCATCTAAAAAATAACAATATGACAATCGACAATTGCGATTTCAAAGGTAAGAAAGTCATCGTTCGCGTAGACTTCAATGTGCCTCTTGACGAGAATGGTAAAATCACTGATGATACTCGTATCCGCGGAGCTTTGCCCACGCTGAAGAAAGTATTGGCAGACGGTGGTGCACTCATTATCATGAGCCACATGGGCAAGCCCAAAGGCACAGTAAATCCCAAATTCTCTCTCGGTCAGATTACGGAGGCCGTTAGTGCAGCTCTCGGTACTCCTGTTCAGTTTGCTCCCGATTGCGCAAAGGCTCAGGATGCAGCTGCAGCCTTGCAGCCTGGCGATGTACTCCTTTTGGAGAACCTCCGCTTCTATCCTGAAGAAGAAGGTAAACCTGTAGGTATCGACAAGGCTGATCCCGCTTACGATGAAGCTAAGAAAGAAATGAAGGCTCGTCAGAAGGATTTTGCAAAGACTCTTGCTTCTTATGCTGACTACTATGTAATGGACGCTTTCGGTACTGCTCACCGCAAGCATGCCTCTACAGCTGTTATTGCAGACTACTTCGATGCTGACCACAAGATGCTCGGCTATCTGATGGAAAAGGAAGTTGCAGCTGTTAATGCTGTCTTGAGCGACATCAAGCGCCCCTTCACTGCCATTATGGGCGGTTCTAAGGTTTCCACAAAGATTGGAATTATCGAAAATCTTCTTGGTAAGGTTGACAATCTGATTCTCTGCGGCGGTATGACTTATACTTTCGCAAAGGCTATGGGTGGAAATCGGTAAGTCCATTTGTGAGGACGACAAACTAGATGTTGCACTCAACGTGATGAAGCAAGCAAAGGAAAAAGGTGTAAACCTGATTCTCGGTACAGATTGCATTGCTGCCGATGACTTTAAGAACGATGCTAACACTCAGGTTTGTCTCAGCAATGATATTCCCGAAGGATGGGAAGGTATGGATGCTGGTCCCGCAACTCGTGAGAGTTTTGCTGCTGCCATTAAGAGTGCAAAGACAATCCTTTGGAATGGTCCCGCAGGTGTGTTTGAGTTCGACAATTTCGCTGGCGGTTCTCGCGCTATTGCTGATGCTATCGCTGAAGCTACTGCAAATGGTGCTTTCTCACTTATTGGTGGTGGCGACTCTGTAGCTTGTATCAATAAGTTTGGTATGGCTGACAAAGTAAGCTATATTTCTACTGGTGGTGGTGCCCTGCTCGAGGCTATCGAAGGTAAGGCTCTTCCTGGAATTGTGGCTATCAAAGGCGAATAAATAAGTCCTGTTTTCGTTCACTTGGCGGAAACAAATAAATATTATGCAAGCAGTTGCTACTCCTCATTGAGTAGCAACTGCTTTTCTATTTGTTTTTTTCTAAAACATTAAAGATCGTGCACGCGAAAAAAAGATAAATCTTTTTTTATTTGCTCTACTTTTTAATGGTAGCTTTTTGATTTGTAAAAAAATATTTCTTAATCTATGGTGCTGAGAATCGTTTGAAATCTAACTTTATTATCTGTGTGAGGAAATAACGCAGATATGACGCGACATAAAATAGGTTCTATTTTGAATTTGTCAAGGAGAAATTTTATTTTCTATACTACAAATTTTATTTTCTCCTTGACAAATTAAAAAAATACAATAAGGGAAAATTTTTAAACGCAATAAGGATGTTGGTTGACTTCTTTATTGTATTCTTGGATAGAATAAGGAAAAAAACGTGTTTTTGCCTGACTTTTAGTGCTGCGAAAGAGAAAAAACGATCTAAATCCCTTCTTTTGTTGCGCTTTTTTGAGTTACGTTTTACGAGAACTATCTTTGACGTATTCAACTTAAAGCTGTTTAACATTTAGATTGTGAAAACGATTTGTCAAATAAAACGACGATTTTATATGTGGGTTCCCTTCCCTATAAGAAAGGATCTAAAAGTGCTTATAAGCATACTCTTTAGTTGTAAGAAATGAAGGCCGTTAGCTCTTCCTGTTTTGCTCAGAAATTGCGAGGTAGCACGATATGGTAGTCACCCATATTTTTTTAGTATCTTTGTCATCCAAAGAAAAAAGTGTTTTCATGCGAAAGATTCTTTTGATTTTATTGTCCTTAGGGCTTGTGATGGCGTGTAACCAAAAGACGGAAACAGCATCACCCACAGTTGTTGCCGAAGATGTAAATATCCGCTTGGCAGTTGTTCCCACTGTGGATTGTTTACCTTTCTATTATGCGGAGAAAATGGGGCTCTACGATAGTTTGGGACTCCATTTGAAATTGTGTCCTTTCGAAGCTCAGAATGATTGTGATACAGCGTTGTTGGGTGGAAGCGTTGATGGTTCTTTCATGGATGCCGAGCGTTTGGCTTTTCATCAGAAACGAGGCGTAACATTCGTTCAAGAAATGCAAACAGAGGGGGACTGGGCATTGCTCAGTTCAGGAACGTTACGCATCAAAAAGATGAAAGATTTAGACAATAGAGTTTTAGGACTACCGCAACGTACAACAGAGAATCTCCTCGCCGATCAAGCTCTTCGGCAAGCAGGCATGAAACCAACGGCGCTGGTACGTGTTCAAGTGAATAGTTATAGAACGTGTGCTTCTATGCTGGAAAACAACCAGCTGGATGCAGCTGTGTTGCCTGAGCCTTTTGCTACGGAAGCTCGCCTGTTAGGTGCGCGCCAAATGTATGAGGCCCGAGGTGCAGAGAAAAGTAGGGGAATGATTGTCTTTCGTTCAAAATATATTGCAGATAAGTCGCACGCGAATTTTTTGGAGCTTTGCGCCGTGGTTATAACCAAGCAGTTGACAGTTTGAATCGGCATGGCGTGAAATGTTGCCTGCCCATTCTGCTCAATCACTACAAGATTTCCCAGCAAGTGGCAGACTCTTTGCATTTGCCCCATTATTCACACGTTCGCACAACTAAATAATCGCTGTGCTCTTTAGAAAAAAAGAATAAGATGGATGCTAAAACTTTTCAAGTTCTATATGACGATGCTGTGAAGGCTATCCTAAGAGAGCAACTCTCTGATGCCTTATCAGCACTCAAAGGTCTTGCCGTCAACCTCCAGTTTCCTGCTGATAGTTGGCAGGCAGTGATGATTCCCGATGCTCTTCAGCAGTTGACAGAAAACTATCGGATGCTGTTGCACTATTGGGAAAAGGGGGTGGACGATCCAGCCCGTAAGACTATGCACCAGCAATTTCTTCGACAAGCTTCGGAAATTGCTGACAATTATTATTTCGCGCAATTATTGGAAGAAGACAATTCCTACTTTTCTTCCGTATGGAAGCGGACGCATGAAAGAGCTTCTGCAGCGAGTAGTTTGTCTGAACAGTTTGAAGCCACCTATGCTAGTGCTCCTTGGGGAAAGGAAGAATCTCAAATGCAATGTCAGCGATTTGCTGATGCGACAAATTCTATCGAAGAGCAACAAACTATGGCTGCAGCCTTGTTTCTGTCGACTTTGGAAGTATTCGATCCGAAAAAGTTGCAAATTTTGTTGGAAGGAGCTGTTTCTGCTCCTCCGAAAGTGCGTGCACGTTGCATCGTTGGTGTTTTACTTCTACTGATTAGATATGCCGGTCGCTTGCGTTTCTACCCTGAATTGGAGGCACAGCTAACACTTTTGCAAGATGATGCTGCTTTTGTTGATGCTCTTCATAAAGTTCAGGCGCAGTTGTTCCTGAGTATTCAGACACAGCAGGACAATAAGAAGATGCGTGAGGATATTATGCCCGAATTGCTCAAAGCAGCCCACAAACTGAAAGACCTTACTAAGGGTGATCTTTCAAACTTGGTAGAAATCAATGAGGCACATCTCAATCCCGAATGGGATGCTGACGGTGAGAAATCGAAAATCAGTAAAAAGATGCATGAATTCTTAGAAATGCAGCAGCGTGGTAGCGATACTTTCTATACTACATTTGCGCAGATCTCTCGGCAACAAGCTTTCTTTAATGATGCTGCCAACTGGTTTATGCCTTTCAGCTATTCGAATCCTGTTTTTTTGGTTTGCGCGGTGAGGCTTATTCTTCTATGGATGCCGTTTTTCAATAATAGGCCCGTTTGCGACACGGAGAAATATTGTATGGTATTTATGCTTCAAAGTCTTACCGATGAGCAACTGCATAACTTGGGCGATGGAGTCCGTAAAATGAGCGATATTCCTGAAGAACTGATGGACACTTTCGACTCAGGGCGAAGAAGAATTGCAGCAACAAATTCGTTTCTACCTGCAAGATCTCTATCGTTTCTTCCATCTTTTCCGTTTTCGCAATGAGCACAACAATCCTTTCAAGTTGGACTTGAGTTTAATTTCATATCCTCATTTACGTCCATTCTTCTCTTCTGTACCTATTGCCTTGCAGTTTGCCAACTCTTGTTTTTAAAAAAAGAACTCTGGAAAGAGGCTCTTTCATTTTTTTATGGTCATTCCTCCGAACAACGCACAGCTTCTGTGTTGGAAAAAATGGGATATGCTGAAGAGCTTTGGGGATTTGTTTCAGAAGCCGTAGAATACTATGAGGAAGCTCTCCGCTTACATCCTGATTCAGTATGGACACTTCGGCAACTGGGCCGACTCAATGTAGCGGCAGGCAACTATGAGAAAGCTCTCGACTTTTACGAACGCCTGGAAGCTTTGTGCCCAGAAGATACCGACTTGCTCTTGCGTATCGGAGAGTGCTATATGTCTTTGCGTCAACCAAAATTGGCGTTCAGCGTGCTTTATAAGGCGGACTATTTGCAGCCAGAGGGGAAAGCCTTGCGTGCACTGGCTTGGTGCTCTTTGCTTTCGGGTAATCTGGAACAAGCAGAAACATACTATTCTAAAATTCTTACCCTCAATCCGTCAGCTTCCGACTATTTCAATGCGGGACACTCTGCGTGGTTGAACCACAATATTGCTGAAGCAGTTCATCGTTATCAGGCTTCCGCAGAAAGTAGTAAACTGGATTTCGTGCCTTCTGATTTCTTTGAGGATGATGCTTGGCTGTTAAAAGAGTATGGCGTGACACGTAACGAGCTTTTACTAATGCGTGATGCGATAAATAATAAAATAAACTAAAGAATCTTTGGCATGGTTTGTTATCGTCTGCCGTTAGTTTCTTGTTCTTGTAAAAATGAAGTATAAAATGAAATTTTAAGTATTCCATTCAAGTGCAATCGCTTCAAAAAGTTCTGCGCCTAGGTATTGCTATAGGTTCGTTCTTGCTTTTTGTTCCGCTTTCTGCCCAACGTCGGGCCATTACAAAATACTTTCTTCAATCTTTTCAAGGAAAAGAAACGCTCTTCCCAATGTCGAAGCCGCTCAAAGCAGACCAACTTGAAATAGCGCGGCAAGAAGTGTGGGATTGTTGGCTTAAGGCTAATGCTCAAGATTCTCCACAGCTCATCCCACTTACTACGCTCTCTGAACAGACACACGGAGAATGGGTCATTCCAGAGAAACTTGAACCTAACGCTAAACTGAATTATTACTATGGCCGAAAAGGTGCATCGACTGATGCTCAGATTCCAGCTTTCATCTATCTCCATGGCAGTGGCCCACGAGATGCCGAATGGGCTACTGGATTGAAGTTGGCACAAATCTTTGACGATGCCCCCAGCATCTATTTTATTCCTCAAATTCCTCAAGAAGGGGAGTGGTATCGTTGGTATCAGCGTTCTAAGCAGTGGTTTATGGAACGCTTGCTCCGTCAGCTTTTTCTCCATCCGCAGGTGGATGCTAACCGCCTTTATTTGATGGGAATCTCTGAGGGAGGCTATGGTAGTCAGCGCTTGGCTTCGTTCTATGCTGACTATTGGGCAGCCGTAGGTCCTATGGCAGGAGGCGAACCGCTCAAGAATGCTCCTGTTGAGAACTTGCGTAATACCCCATTTAGTTTGAGAACTGGTGCACAGGATTTTGGTTTCTATCGAAACTTGCTAACGCGTTATACCCGCGAGGCTTTGGATAGTTTAGGCCGACTGAATGGCGGTGAATACCACCATTGGATAGAGCTGATTCCCAATGCTGGACACGCTATCGACTATAGGCGCACCCCAATATGGCTGAAGCAGTGGAAGCGCGTTCCGACTCCTTCGCGCGTTAGTTGGGAGGATTTTGAAATGGACGGTAGACATCGTCGCGGATTTGCCAATCTGCAAATTATTCAGCGCCCAAATGCTACAGAGCGCACCCGTTATGAGGAAAGAATAGAGGGAAATGTGGTGGATTTGACGATACAAAATGTTCACTATCAGGCGTTAGAAAAAGATTCTCGTTGGGGCATTGAACTAAAATCGGCGCGTACCTATACGCCAGCTTCGGGAGGACGTTTGATCGTTTATCTCACTGCTGCACAAATGGATTCTACTCGTCCCGTTGTGGTGAGAGTGAATGGAGCAACTGTGTGGACGGGGCTATGTGAACCAACCATGAGCGCGATGGTCAATAGCTTGGCTTGTTTCTATGATGCTGAACGTATATATCCCTTTGCCATTGAGGTGAAATACTAAAGTGTACTTCTCAAAACCTTATTTTATTCATGAAAATCTTAAAGACATTAGGCTTTGCGTCTCTATTTTTCTGGGCCATATCTATCAGTGCGCAAGAAGGCGTTTATGGGGATTATGTAGAGCCTGAAGATACGGCAAGAGTTGATAGGGAAGGCTGGGGGATTCTGCCCAATAAGTTGCAAATGAGTTGGGCCTCGCGCGATGTTCATTATGAGAAACATCAACCACCTCGGCTTTGTGTGACAACAGATACGGTTGTTTATGCTTGGAGAGGAGAGCGCATTGGTGTACAGGCCGTACTTTTTTCTCGAGAGCAAACAGGGCCTCTTTCTTTGCGTATCTCTGGCAAAAAAGGTTTTTGGGGAACAGCGCGTTTTGTCAATTATGTTTGGACGGACAATTTTCGTGGCTGTGGTAATCACCCCACAGGTTGGAAGCCCTATTTAGTCCCAGATGTGATAGATCGGGAAACAACGAAGATGCTTGAGAGAGAAACGACACGCCCTATATGGTGTACGTTAGAAATTCCTCAAGTTGCAAAACCTGGCCCATATAGTATCCGTCTGGAGGTACTTAATGCGCGCAAGAAAGTAGTGGGACGCTTGAATTTAAAGTAATGGTGCAGGAAAGAGTGTTGCCGAAACCCTCCGATTGGAAGTTTAATTTGAACTTTTGGATGCAGCCCTACGCCGTTAGTCGCTACTATCGTGTCAGTCCGTGGAGTCAGGCTCACTTCGATGCCTTGCGCCCTTATATGCAGATGCTGGCTAAGGCAGGTCAGAAAGTGGGTACGGCCATCTTATTCTATGAGCCATGGGGAGCACAGAGCAACGATAAATTTGAGCCAATGGTGTTGACAATAAAAAAAGTAGATGGGAGTTGGGCTTACGACTACACTATCTTTGATCGCTGGATTGCGTTCTTGGATAGTTGCGGCATAAATGGACAGATAAACTGTTTCTCGATGGTTCCTTGGGATATGAGCTTCCGCTATATGGATGAAGCATCCCAAAAGTATGCTTATCTCAAAACTTCTACTTCTTCGACAGAATATGAGGAACTTTGGACAGACTTTTTTCGTAGTTTTGCCAAACATCTGAAAGCAAAGGGATGGTTTGAAAGAACAGTGATAGCCATGGATGAGCGCGGACTTGATGCGATGACAGATGCTTATCGTGTGGCGCAGCAAGCAGTGCCTGGTATCAAGATGGCACTAGCAGGCAATTACCATAAAGAATTGGCCGATAAGTTGTATGATTATTGTGTGGCCTATGGGCAACATTTTACGGATGCAGAACTCTCTATGCGAAATGCAAAGGGGTGGGTGACGACAACTTATACAGCTTGCCCCGATGCAGAACCAAACGTTTGTTCCAATAATAGTCCGGCAGATGCAGCTTACTTGCCGATCTATTGTTTGGCTAATGGCTTTAATGGTTTCTTGCGTTGGGCTTGGATGAATTGGACAGATGTCCCGCTACAAGATACACGCTTCCGAATGTTTACACCAGGTGATACATATATGGTTTATCCTGGCGGTCGAAGCAGCATTCGCTTTGAACGAGTTATCGAGGGAATTCAGCAAACAGAAAAAGTCAGACTATTACGTGAGGAATATACTCAAACGGGCAAGACAATTGAGCTTCAACGACTCAATGAGCTTGTTTCAGACTTTGTTTCAGGCACGGTGTCCGCAGAAAAACCATCAAGTTTTTATGTAGATCAACTGGAAAGCCTCCTTAATGATATACCTCAAAAAACTTTCGGCAAAAAGCATTGATCGCTGATATGAATATGTTGAGTGGATAAGCTATTGTGTAGACCTACTTTGGTTATCTATAAATAAAAGGTCTCAACAATCTGTTTTAGATTGTTGAGACCTTTTATTTCTTTTGCAATATTCTTTCTGAAACTTATCTTTTGATTGAACTGTTTTTTAATTTTATTCAACTGAGGGCATTTCTGGCAAAGTTGATAGACAGATATTTTCAAAGAGCGGAATAAATAAGCCAACCTAAATAGAGGGCAAAAATGCTAATGAGCGTGAAGCCTTCCCAGCGTTCAATTTTGTGTTTTGTAAATGACATTGCCCACACAAGTATAATCGATAGGATAAGCAGTGTGAAATCAATGGTTGTGATACCACCCAAATCTCGCATAGGGGAAATAAAGCCAGTGATACCAAGAATGGCAAGGATATTGAAGACATTAGAACCTACAACATTACCGATGGCGATGCCACTCTGTCCCTTGCGAGCTGATATGATGGAGGTTGCGAGTTCTGGTAGTGATGTACCGCCTGCAACAATCGTCAGACCGATGATGGCATCCGATACACCCAACTGTTCGGCAACTATGCTTGCGCCATTAACAAATAAGTTACTGCCAACAATCAAGCAGGCCAGTCCGATGATAATAAAAAGAATACTTTTCCAAAGCGCTTGTGATATTTCGCTTTTAGAATCTTCCGTTTTCCCATTGCGAGCTATCTGTAACGTATAGGCAAGGAAGAGTGCAAAACCGATAAGTAATAGCAATGAGTCGATGCGTGTGAGGTTACCGTCAAGGCAAACAGCGGTCAGAAGGAGCGAAGAGACGAGAGCAAAAGGAATATCTTTGACAATAGTCGCTTGCGAGATAGAGATTGGAGCTACTGCTGCTGCTGCTCCCACAATGAGCAAGCTATTGAAGATATTTGATCCTACGATATTACCCAAAGCTAATCCCGTACTGCCTTTTAGAGCTGAGACAACAGATGTGAATAGTTCGGGGGCACTTGTACCCATAGCAACAATTGTTAGGCCAATGACAATTTCGGGAATGTTCATCTTTCGTGCGATGGCTGCAGCTCCGTCTGTAAACTTGTCTGCACCCCAGAGTACTGCGATGACACCAATGAGAATGTAAGCGATGCTAAGTAACATGGAAAATATAAAAAGTTATGTAAGTTATCTCTGAAGGCTACAGTGTGTAGCAATATTGCCGTAGGTCAATAAGAGAACAGCACGAGAGAGGACTATTTAAGTTTTGTAGCTGCAAATTTACTCAAACTTTCATGATGAACTGTAGTTTTTTGATGGCTTTCAAACTTAGGAGGTGTTGTGCAGGTATAAATGAGTAATTTTGTATCATTAAAAGAAATAAGAATATGAATGCTATAATATGTTTTTTGAAAAAATGGACATTACCTGTGGCAATAGCTATTGGAGCGATTGTTTATTTGCTTTTTGCTTATACTCCAGGATTGGAGCAGGCTAGTAGTTTATTTGCTCCTATTATGAATGCCATTTTGCCAATGTTTATGTTCTTGATACTTTTTGTGACCTTCTGCAAGGTAGATTTCCCGAAAGATGTTGCCATCTAAGTGGCATCTGTGGATTGGAGGGCAGCAAATAATTTTCGTATTGCTTGTTGTGGGGGTAATATTGGCTTTTTCTTTAGAAGGTGAGAGCTTGATTTTGGCGGAAGGCGTACTGGCATGTATTATAGGGCCTTGTGCCTCTGCGGCTCCTGTGGTTACGGCGAAACTTGGAGGAAACTTGGAGAGTATGACAACTTACACGTTTATTTCTAATTTTATAACAGCAATACTCATTCCTTTATTTTTTCCATTGATTGAGGTCAAGGCTACAATAGGATTTGCAACAGCATTTTTTCTTATCCTTTATAAAGTGGTACTTGTCTTGATTGTTCCTATGGGACTCGCTTATATCGTGAAACATTTCTTTCATAGCTTCCATCGTTGGGTTATCAACGTGAAAGACTTGAGCTACTATTTATGGGCCGCATCTTTGACAATCGTGACAGGGACAACAGTGAAATATCTGCCACGCTCAGACTTCAGCTTCTTTTCTCCTACTTATAGCCCTATTGAGCTTGCTTCTCTGTTTCCTTCAATTTTTCATGGGTTGGCGGATAGGCGCTCGCTGTGGTAGTATCATAGAAAGCGGTCAGGCTTTGGGACAAAAAAATACTGCTTTTGCCATCTGGATTGCTTCTGTCTATCTCAATCCTCTTAGTAGTGTAGGTCCCGGTTGCTATATTTTATGGCAAAATATTATCAATAGTTTCGAGCTTTGGCAGAAAGAAAAAGCGGGGAAAATGAAGGCTAGTTGATATCAGTTAGTTCTCTTGGGGTTTATGGTTGCAACTAACAGAGATTATTGATAAATCTTTGCGTAAAACCTTGTTGTTCCACGATGCTTTTTCTTTTTGTGTGCAAATATTTTACATAAAAAGTGCAGGCAACTCAGAAGTTGCCTGCACTTTTTATGTAGTGTAGTGATAAATTATTCTGCGCTCAGAGTAAAGCGGCGGAAAGCTACAACTGTAAGATTCTTATCGCCACGTTGCAGATATTCCTGAACCGTAACAGTCTTATCATCAACGGGTAAGCAGTAGTCTTGGTTAAGGAGACAGCTCTGCTTATAGAACTTGTTCATACGACCGTTAGCGATATTTTGAATCATTGCTTCGGGAAGGTTTGCAGCTTTTTCTTCAGCTGTTTCCTTCTTGATGCGACGGATATCTTCAGCTTGCTCTTCTGTAATTTCCTTCTTAGCAATACCTTCTGCAATGTGTTCCTCGTTCTCAGCAATGTAGAGGTTGTAACCAGCTTTTTTTCAATGCAGCTTGAACAGCCTTTTCAACTAGTTCATCACGAGTTTTCTCAAGAGCAACTTTAAGTTCTTCGTCGCGAACATCAGCAGGGATATCCTGCTCACTCAAAGAGAGAGGATTAGCAGCTGCAATGTGCAGTGCCAAACCATGGCCAATTTCCTCGTTGCTCTGATTGAGCTGAACGAGTGTGCAAAGACCGTTCTTATTCTGGTGATTGTAAGAATAGATATTTTCACCTTCGAGGAAGAAGTAACCATCAAGCTCAGTCTTTTCACCCGTTACACCAGCACGAGAAGTGATTGCGTCTGCAACAGTCTGGCCGTCAGCCAATGTAAGTGCATTAACTTCTTCGATGTTCTTAGCTTTAGCGGCGATAGCAGCATCGAGGATACTCTGAGTAAGGTCAATAGTGTCCTGGTTATTAGCAACGAAGTCTGTTTCGCACTTAACAGCAATCATAGCTGCAAAGCCGTTAGCAACTTTAACGAGTACGCAACCATTCGCAGTTTCGCGGTCAGAACGCTTAGCTGCAACAGCTTTACCTTTAGCGCGGATGATTTCTACAGAGGCGTTGATATCTCCGTTAGTTTCTTCGAGGGCTTTTTTTACAATCGCTCAAACCAGCGTTCGTCAACTTGCGGAGTTTCTTGATCAGTTCTATATTAACTGCCATAATTATATTGGTTTGTTTAAGGGAGATTATGAATAAAAGAGAGTTTAGGGTAAGGACATGATAGCGCTCACCCTAAACTCTATATTTGTAGTAAGAGTTTACTCTGCAGAAGCTTCAGTTTCTGCTGCTGCGGGGGCTTCTTCCTTACGAGCACGAGCTGCGCGCTTGCGGGGAGCCTTTTCACCTTCCTGCTTTTCTGCAGCATCCTGATCTGCTTTTTCTGCCTTACGCTCTTCAAGACCTTCAGCAACAGCACCGCAAACAGCATCGAGAATAACAGAGATGCTGTCCTTTGCGTCGTCGTTAGCGGGGATTACATAGTCTACAGAGTTGGGATCAGAGTTAGTATCGACGATACCGAAAACAGGGATACCAAGACGTTGAGCTTCTTTGACTGCAATGTGTTCTTTCATCACATCGACAACAAAGAGGGCTGCCGGCAGACGAGTGAGGTCAACGATAGAACCGAGGTTCTTCTCGAGCTTTGCGCGCTGGCGGCTAATCTGAAGAATTTCGCGCTTTGAGAGGTTAGAGAAAGTACCATCGGCAGTAAGTTTGTCGATGTTGGCCATTTTCTTCACTGCCTTGCGGATTGTTGGGAAGTTGGTAAGCATACCGCCCGGCCAACGTTCAGCAACATAAGGCATATTAACGCTAGCTGCCTTCTCGGCGATAACGTCTTTAGCTTGCTTCTTAGTAGCTACAAACAAAATCTTCTTACCGCTCTTAGCAATATTCTTGAGAGCTTCTGCAGCTTCATCAATTTTAGCTACAGTTTTGTGAAGATCGATAATATGAATACCGTTGCGCTCCATAAAAATGTAAGGAGCCATTGCGGGATTCCATTTGCGCTTGAGGTGACCGAAGTGACAGCCTGCCTCAAGAAGTGTTTCAAAATTTGTTCTTGACATGATGTGTTGTTTACTTTCTTTGTTAGTTGAGAGTGGTGGTCGAAAGACCACAACCCATGGATTTGTTCAACCAGCCATCGGGTAGACTTTTCTAAAGAAGTGTCCCGAAGGTTTAGATACTAAACGCCAATTCAGCAGACAATGCCGATTAACGTTTGCTGAACTGGAAGCGACGACGTGCTTTTGGCTGACCTGGCTTCTTACGTTCAACCTGACGAGGATCGCGAGTAACGAAACCTGCCTTGCGAAGAGCTGATTTGTCTTCAGGGTTGAGTTTGTAAAGTGCGCGAGCAATAGCAAGACGGAGTGCCTGGCTCTGACCAGTGAAACCGCCACCATCTATATTTGCCTTAATGTCATACTTCTCGAGAACTTCTAACAGCTGCAGAGGCTGCTTTACAACGAACTGCAGGATAGAGCTGGGGAAGTATTCCGTCAAATCGCGTTTGTTAATTGTAATTTGCCAGTACCTTCAGTCAGGAAGACACGGGCTACAGCGCTCTTACGGCGACCTAATGCGTTAATTGTTTCCATTTACTGCTTTATTTATACTGGTTAATATCAATTTGCTTGGGGCTTTGAGCTTCGTGCTTGTGTTCGCTACCTGCATATACATACAGATTGTCAAGCACCTTAGCACCTAAGCGGTTCTTGGGGAGCATACCCTTTACAACGCGACGGAGAAGTTTGTCAGCACCGTTTGGCTTTGCAAGGATAGAAGCAGGGGTGTTTTCACGCTGGCCACCAGGATAACCTGTGTAGCTATAGTAAATACGATCCGTCATCTTCTTACCTGTTAAGCGAACCTTGTCAGCATTGATGATAATAACATTGTCACCACAATCTACGTTCGGAGTGAAGTTTGGTTTGTACTTACCGCGAAGCAATTTGGCAACTTTTGAGCCGAGACGGCCTAAAACTTGGTCCGTTGCATCAACAACGATCCATTCTTTCTGTGCGGTCTCTTTGTTGGCAGAAATGGTCTTGTAACTTAAAGTGTCCATTTTTTGTTTGTTTGTAACTACTAATAATTAAAATCAGCGCCCGATGGTTCTATAGCTTGGTTAGCTGGCCAAAGCTGCGCAAGCGTAACCCTCTGACATACAGTGCTAAGACACTGCTTGATAATAATCGGCCCGCAAAAGTACAAATTTCTTATAATACAGCAAAGGTTTTGGCTTCTTTATTTAATTTTATTACTTCCAGTTAATATTGTTTATATGGCTATATATCATTTCTTTCTCGGATATTATCTTTCATCTGCGGTATCTTTCTACTAATGAAAAAAAGGTAGTTTGTTGTCATGTTCTCACAATGGAGTTAGAAGTTTTGATAAAGTGTGCATAGAGGGTAACTCTGTATTTTAAAAAAAGTAAATAATCGGAGTTTATTATTTTAATCTGTACTGTGGCATTCCTTCTGCTATCCACTTCATTACCTTTGCCGGAGCTTCATCTTGCTGAAGTTGGTATTTCATATAATCCATATAAGGAGCAATATGTTCAAAGAATTTACGATAGCCGCTGCAAAGATAATTGAGTCCTGCGTTTCCATATTTGTCTTTCGTAAAGCGAAGGCGCGGACATTCTCCATGGCAGGCAAAGAGCCATTCACATTCTTTGCACTCCTGTGGTAGAGAGTCCTTTTTATCTGCTCCAAAAGCTTTTTGTTCTGGCGAATTGGTTATTTCGACAAGAGCTCGCTCATTTATGTTTCCTATTTTGTATTCGGGAAAGACAAAATGATCGCAGGCGTAAACGTCACCATTAAATTCCATTGCAGTTGCATGTCCACAGGTTTCTGCCAGTGTACATATTCCCGGAGGTACTCCCATCCAGTTGGCCAAAGTAGCATCGAAGAGTTGTATATAGTATTCTCCTACATCATGTCGTACCCACTCATCAAAGATTTTGCAAAGAAAGTCTCCCCACTGTTCGGGTGTGATACTAAAATCCCATACTTCTGAACTTTCTTCTGTGGGAGAGGAGAGTTCGCGCCCATCTGAGTGTTGGAGTTTTCGCTCTACAATTGGAGTGAATTGTATGTAATGACAATGAATTTCTTTGAAAAAATGATAGAAGTCTAATGGGTAATCACCATTGAAATCGTTTACTACAGCGAGCGCGTTCCATTCTACATTATATTTGTTGAGTAGTTGTATTCCGCGTATCACCTGCTGCCACGTTGGTTTGCCCGATCGTGAACGCCGATACTCATCATGGAATTCTTGTGGTCCATCAATGCTTACGCCGACAAGAAAATTGTTGTTGCGGAAAAAGCGTGCCCACTCGTCAGTGATGAGGGTGGCGTTGGTTTGAATACAATTATCAATGTTTCTCCCATGTCCATATTTTCGTTGCAGTTCCAGCGCATGCTCGTAGAACTTGATTGGGCGCATAAGTGTTTCTCCGCCGTGCCAAGTGAACAGAACATTGGGAGTGGGTTGCATATCTATATACTGCTTAGTGAAGCGTTCGAGCAGATCTTCGTCCATGATTTGGTTTGCCACTTTGGGATAGAGTCTTTTTTTCTCAGTGTAGTAGCAATATTTACAAGCAAGATTACAGATAGAACCTGTTGGCTTTAACATCACGTATTGCGGTTGGATACTGATGGATTGCGGTTCGTTGCCTGAAATATTAAAGGGATCAGCAGTGTGCTTCATTGCGCAGAGTAGCTTGAGGAGGGGTGAATAAAAGCGGACTACAAGACCTTAGTCTTGTAATCCGTTGCTAGGGTTGAAAATGTAAAGAGAGAATTAGATGAGATAATCCTTTTCAACGTCTTTGAAGAAGCGGTAAGTACCATGTTTAATTTCTTCACAGGCAGCTTCGTCACATACCACGATACCGTGGGGGTGGAGTTGGAGAGAGGAAATGGTCCACATCTGAGTAACGGCACCTTCCACAGCTGCTTGCAGTGCACGAGATTTGTTGTGGCCATTGCAAAGAATTAGAACTTCTTTCGCACTCATGACTGTGCCGACACCAACAGTAAGAGCTAGTGAAGGTACATCTTCAGGCTTACCGCCAAAGAAGCGAGCATTGGCAATTCTAGTGTCTGTTGTGAGCGTTTTGATACGCGTACGGCTTGAAAGGCTAGAACCAGGTTCGTTGAAAGCGATATGTCCGTCAGGACCAATACCTCCGATGAACAGATCAATACCGCCTGCATCCTTGATCATCTGCTCGTAACGAGCGCATTCTGCTTGCAAATTTTCTGCATTACCATTCAATATGTGAATATTCTCTTTCGGGCAGTCAATATGATCAAAGAGATTCTTCTTCATAAAGGTGTGATAGCTCTCAGGATGATCTTCTGGGAGGTTAACATATTCGTCCATATTGAAAGTCAGGACATTTTTGAAACTGATACGACCTTCTTTGTGAGCTTTAATAATTGCCTGATACATACCGATGGGGGAAGAACCAGTAGGAAGACCTAAAACAAATTTACGATCGTCAGTTGGATTGAATGCATTGATTTTGTTGACTACATATTCAGCTGCCCAGAGGGATAGCTTTTTCGTAGTCTGGCTCGATAATTACTCGCATGATATTTTTTTATTTGAATGTTAGATTTTTGTAGTTTAGAAGAATACCTCTTATTATAGGATTAGTGCAAAAATTAAAGATTGTTTTTTTGGAAAAAAAGTGGTAAAAAGTGTTTTTTTGATGTGCAGATGGCAGAATATGCCTAAAATGTTTACGATAATAGAAAAAAAGAATAAATCGGGAGCTTCATTCTCTCTTGCATTATAAAAATTAATGTGATGATGTTGATGGAGAGGCTAAAGAATTAGTCGTTACGGATTGACCAAAGCTAGAGATGCTTGATTTCCATTTAGGAGAAGTGATTATATTTAGTATGTATAGTTCCGTAATATGTAAACTTCTCTTGTTATTGTCTTTTTATACGTTGCTATATTGGAATCTGCAGTTAGCAAAGAAAATATGAAGCTGGAAATTTCTCTAATAAGATATTTGGCTATCTTTGTCACCCAATTTAATAAATAACTATATATCAGACAATAATTCTAGCTTAATTATGAACCAAAAGAAACTTCTTGTGTGTGCAGTACTTTCCATGGGTAACTTTCTTTGTACGCACGCTCAAGATCAAGTGGTGAAGTTGACCACGAGCAAAGGCTCTGGAGCAGCACTAACCTTGGTCGTCAATCGTTCTGCCCGAAACGTGAGGGTGGACTGGGGCGATGGAATTCCCGTTGCCTATGAAGTGGCAAACACACCGTTACAAACTTTGACAGGAACAGTAAAAGGTCAAACTATTACGCTGACAAGTGCCGGCAAATTGACCACACTTATTTGTGAGGGACAAGAATTGACAGCGCTCGACGTAACTGGAGCAAACTCTCTTCAGTCACTCTATTGTCAGAACAATCGCTTGACGACGCTTGATGTTACACGTTTAAGTAAACTGACGGATATAGATGTTAGCGGAAATCAGATTTCAGCTCTGACACTGAGTGAGGCTAAGAATCCATTATTGGAGAATGTTAACCTTGCTAATAATGGAATGCAGCGTTTGAACAATGGTGGCAATTTTATTATTCGTACTGCTTCTTTGCAGCATATCAATGTGAGCGGCAATAACTTTACGGGTATTTATGTAACTTCTAATGTGAATTTAGATGCCTTACAGTGTGCTGGCAATAAATTTACTCGCCTTGATCTAAGTCGTGTTGGGTCATTGACGACTCTTGTTGCTAACGATAATAAATTGTCTAGCGTCACTATGACTTCTTCTACTGGACTTCCAGAACTCCGACAACTCATCCTTGATAACAATGAGCTGGCAACATTGGATGTTCGCCAGAGTAGCCATCTTTATGATTTGTCGGTGTCCAACAATAATATGTCAAATCTGGTCATTCCTTCTATTAAATTAGGTTCGATGAATTGCGGAGGCAATGCGCTTTCGTTCCGCTCTCTCCCTGTATCACGCTTCCAACCTGCTACGGGATATTTTGCTTATACTCCACAGGCAGACTTGGACATTACCAGCAGATTGAAAAAAGCAGATAATGGCGCATATTATGTTGAGCAAAATGTGGACGGCTATAGCGCGCAGAATAATACTAAATATATTTTAGATCTAACTGACTACCGCAAGGATAGCAGTGGGGCTAATACCGTGAACTTCACTTTCTTTTCTGAAGATGAATCTGGCAATATAGCTGAACTAGAGAAAGCTTCAGCAGCTAAGCGTACTTTGGATTATACTGCTAGTAGCGGTAAGTTTACATTTATGACTCCCAAGAAAAAAGTATATGCAGTTCTTACGCAGCGCGATTATCCTGGCTTGAATATCAAAACTACTGTTTTTGCGGTGGGTAAGGATCAGACTACAGGTGTTGCTACTATTCAGACTGCAACGGATGCTTCAGCTGTTATCTACGACTTGCAGGGCCGACGTGTAGCTACACCTGAAAAAGGTACCTTTATATATTATAAATGGAAAGAAAGTATTATACAATAAATAAAAGACAGTAGCAATGAAGAATATACGAAAAATAATGTTGACATGTTTTGCTGCGATAAGTCTTTTAGCAGCAATTCCTTCCACGGCTCAGAGCACTCTGCCTACCGGGGCTTTACCAATGATTGTGGCTCCTCACAATCAGACTCTCAATTATAAGGAACGCACTTTATGCTTCGATATCACAGCCAACGTAGACTATACCGCAACAAGTGATGTAGCCTGGGCCACTGTGACAAAGAGCCAGAATGGTATCTTTGTGCATGTGGATCAGAACTATTATGGCGAGAGTCGTACAGCTAATATAACTTTCAAAAGTACGACGACAGATCTTAGCCAAGTGCTGAAGCTGACACAGCAGGCAGATGCTAGTGCAAACGAGCTTCCGCAAGATCCTGTTATTCGCCCAACAAATGTTACGGCCAATAATTCTATGTCGGGTCATTCCGCAAATCTGACTCTCGATAAGGATTATGCTTCTATTTGGCATACTGCTTGGGGAGCAGGTGGCTTTAATGTTAGCGAATCAAATCCAGCTGTTTTGACTTATTCCTTCTCGGGCAACAATCAGATTGATTATATCAATTATGTTCCTCGTCAGGATAGCCAAACGAACGGTTCTTTTGAGAAGGTGCAAGTGTTGATTCGTCTTCAAGGTGAAAGTGCTTTCACTCTATACAAGACGTTTAACTGGTCTGGTGACAACTCAGTTAAGCAAATCTCCTTTGAAACTCCGCTCAAGAACGTTGCGCAGATTCAGTTCCGCGTATTGTCTGGCGCAGGCGGTTTTGCAAGTTGTGCTGAAATGGAGTTCCGTCAGCGTACTTCAATGTCAGCTTTTGATATCTTTACCGATGACCTCTATACGTCTTTGAAACCTGGTGTAACAGAAGCTCAAATTGATACGATTAGTGTACCTTTAATTCGTGCTCTGGCTCATCAGATTTACAATGGTACTTATTCAACAAAATATCGCGTAGCAGAATATCCTTGTTATAATTCTCCACGCTATTACAGCAAGCTTTGGAATGCTCCAGGTAAGTATTACGACCAACTTTCTGGCGTAACAGGTATCAATATCCCTTCTGGCTCAACTACAGCAGTGGTTGTGCGCGGTATACCAAGTGGTATGAATGTTACGTTGAAGGTTGTTGCATGGTACGAAGGAAAAGATGGCGGTAATTTTGATGGTGGTAACCCTATTACTTCTACTTTTGCTCTCAACAATGGTATCAATGTCATTAACTACACTTTTGGCTATGATGGTTTGGCTTATATCTGCTACACGGCAGAGGGCAACTCTTCTGATTATGCCCCAATAAAGGCTCACTTTATCAATGGTCAGGTCAACGGCTATTTGAGTCCAGAGAAGACGAACGAAGAAATGCACGCACTGACAGGAAATGCAAAGAATATTTGTATGGATGTTGTTGGCAAACATGTTCACTCTGTCTGGACCTCTAAGGGGTTGCACAATTATTGTAAGTCAACAGATGGTACTAGTATAGGCTATCGTCAGTATATGAATGTACTTGATACACTCATTACTTGGGAGCAACGTTTGTTGGGCTTTGAGAAATACAATTCTCTGCCTAATCTTCGCACTATGGCTTATTCGAACTATACCTATTATATGTTCCAAGGCGGTTTCGGTGTAAGTTTCCACCACACTCAAGAGCGCCGCGTGCTTAATTGTAGAACGCTTGTCTACAATGATGAAGATGCAATCTGGGGTCTCTCTCATGAATGGGGACATCAGCACCAGATGTTGCCATACTTCAACTGGGCTGGTATGTCGGAGGTTAGCAACAATATGAACTCCTATTATAATGTGATGCACATGGGGTATCCCTATGATCGTGAAGGTCAGTTCCGTAATTGGATAAACTTTGCCAATAATGTTGTACTGAATGATAACGCGTATGCTAGTGAAAGAAAAGTCAGTGAGCATCGTCGTCAGGCGTTCTTACATCAAGACGAAGTAAACTGGAATGCAGAATTGCAGGATTTCACAAGAACAACGGGGGCCGACTCTGTTATTACGGTTTGCAGCGTAGACGCTACACGCGGTTGGGCATTACAGGATTTAGGCGTAAACCATGCGCTTGCTCCGCTTGTTGATCTCTACAATTATTTCTCTGAGAATGGTTTCCCTCTGATATTGCTCCGGATTGGTATGAAAGTCTGCGTCAGTCTGACAATGCAGAAGGTTCTAAGATAGAGAAGCAGAATGGTCTTGACAAATATGAATTGTTGGCGTCTGCTCAGAATGGAAGTAATGTGAAATGGAATGCGTATAAGACAGCTTATCCCACATCGGTTTGGACAACCCATAATTTTGTAGCTCCATCTCGCGGTTGGTATAGTAACAGTGTGCCATTTATTTTCAACTACATCCGCAAGGTGAGCCGTTTGACAGGCTATAATCTTACACCGTTCTTTGAAAAGTGGGGCTTCCTACGTCAGGTAAGTATGCGTGTGGGCGACTATGGTGATAAATGGTATATCCTCACACCGTCCATGTATGATGAATTTGTTCAGGATATGGATGCTCTCGGTTTGCAGGAATGCAATGCAGAAATGATTCGGACAATTTCTACTTATAAGGGTAAGCGCTTTGCGCGCCCTACATTTCCTAACTAAATAGTTTGAATATATTTATAGTTTATCCCCGGCTTTCAGAGTCGGGGATATTTGTTTTTAGTTGTGGTTGTTTTCAAAGTCTTAGCAGATAGTTCAGAATTGAGATTTTCCTTATTGTATCTGCGAATACAATAAGGATGTCAGCTGATATCCTTATTGCATTTTGAAACGCTATAAGGGTATTTTTATACGCTTTTGTAGGGCGTGAAATTTTGGCTTTGTTATATCTGAAAACTGGAGAGAAACGAAAGGTAATATGTACTGAATTTTTTTAACTTCGCAATATGGAAGTGATATTATATATAGTAATAGGTGTGGCACTTGGAATGGCCATTGCCTATGTGCTACTTCAGAAAAGACTGATGCAGCTAAATTTAGAACTGAGGCAGAAAGCGACAGAGCTCCATCTGCTTCGTGAACAAACAGATAAGGAGGCTAAGTTGCGAGCAGAGAAGCTAACAGAACAGATGAATGCCACAAAAGAGCAAATGACTAATTTGGCGCAACAACTGTTAGAGCGTAATGCGGAAAAACTGAAGTCGGAAAATTCAGATTCAATTGGTCAGATTACGCAACCTTTGAAAGAAGCCATTGGAGAGATGCGGCGAGAACTTACTCAAAACCGTGAAATATCAGCCTCTAATTCGGCTACATTTCAAGAACAACTCCGACAGATGCTTGAGAGCAACGAGCGAGTGGGGGAGAAAGCTGCGAATTTAGCTCAAGCTTTGCGTGGAGATAATAAGGCACAAGGAAATTGGGGGGAGGTGATTCTCGGTAATTTACTCTCATGTCAGGGACTGCGCGAAGGGATTGATTATGATTTACAAACTCGCTTGCGTGATGATTTGGGACAAGATCTAAAAAATATCGATACAGGTGCATCGATGCAGCCCGATGCGATTTTGCATTATCCCCATGAGCAAGATGTTATTATAGACGCAAAAGTTTCGCTCAAAGCTTATGACGATTATGTGAATGCACAGAGCGAAGAAGAACGTACAGCTGCATTGGCGGCCCATGTGAGGAGCATACGTGATCAGTATCAGCGTTTATCGAAGAAAGATTATAGTAGTTATGTTCAGGCTCCCCGCAAGTCAATAGACTTTGTGGTGATGTTTGTTCCAAATGAGAGTGCGCTACAGCTGGCTTTGACTGCTGACTCCAAACTATGGTATGATGCTTTCGACCATAAAGTGTTGATTGCTGGTGAGTTGAATCTGATGGCGATATTGCGTATCATTCAGATTGTTTGGCGGCAATATCAGCAAGCGGAGAATCAGCAGCGAGTTTTTCATATCGCAGAGGAGTTGTTGGATAGATTGGGTGATTTCTTGAAGCGTTATCAGAAGCTTGGAGATGCTTTGCGCAATTCGCTGAAAGCATACGAGGATGCAGAGAAAAAAAGTTTTCTCAGGCCGACAGAGTGTTGTTCGAAAAGGCAACGAACTGAAAGCTCTCGGTGCGAAAGAGAATCCGAATCGCCCTATACCTTCAGAGCGTGAAGATATGGATCTATTGGAGCAAGAGGAAGAGATAGTTTAACATCTATCCTTTTTACATATGGATAAAATAAAAGCACTACTCACTGATTGTGGGTAGTGCTTTTGTCTTATAATGAAGCTTCTGTTTATTTCAAGAGTTGGTTATTTTCATCGGGAATATAACGATTGGTTTGTGGGATTGAGCTTCTTCGGGAGTAAAGCCAGCATAGCACATGATAATGACAGCGTCGCCTACTTGAAACTTGCGGGCGGCAGCTCCATTCAGACAGATACAGCCACTTTTGCGTGGACCAGGGATAACGTATGTTTCAATGCGCTCTCCATTATTGTTGTTGACGACATGCACATGTTCGTTTGGCAGGATACCTGCTGCATCCATCAAATTTTCATCGATGGTTATACTACCCATATAGTGCAGATTGGCCTCTGTAACTGTGGCACAATGTATCTTTGCTTTCAGAAGATCTAGAACCATAAAATTTATCCTTTATATTTGATGTTATCAATGAGCCGGATTGGTTTCTTACCACAATATACAGTGATGCACCCTTGAATTTCAGTAGCATCAGTCCATGTTTGTACGTTTTGTAGCGTATGCGCATTGACGATTTCGAAGTATTCCACATTCAGTCCGTCTAACTCATTAAGAGTATTAACAACAAAGTCGTGTGTTTCTCCTACACTATGGTTTTGTGCATAGTCAACGCTGATAAAGAGAACCCTAGATATGTTTACTGCCAACTTTCGTTCTTCTTCTGTCAATAAAGTATTACGACTGCTTAGGGCTAATCCACTTCCTTCACGAACAATAGGGCAAGGGCAAAGTTCTACGGGGATATGTAGATCTTCAATCATTGCACGAACAACTGCTATTTGCTGGAAGTCTTTTTCTCCAAAATAAGCACGATGAGGTTTTACTATATCAAATAGCTTACTTACTATCTGACACACACCATTGAAATGGCCTGGGCGGCGAGGACCTTCCATTACGCTAGTAATTGGAGGATAATCGAAATGGCGAGTGTCTGGTTCTGGGTAGATTTCTTCTGCATTGGGTGCGAAGACATAATCCGCTCCGATGCTTTCCAATAGTTGTGCATCAGCTTCCAGAGTGCGGGGATAGTTAGCTAAATCGTTTTTATCGTTGAATTGTGTGGGATTAACAAAAACACTAACAACGGTAATGTCGTTTTCCTTAACAGAGCGAGATACAAGAGAGGCATGTCCCGTATGTAAAGCACCCATTGTGGGAACAAGACCAATGGTCTTGCCTGCTGTGCGCTCCTGTTCTAGGAGATCCGTAAGTTCCTTTACGGTTTTTGCAATATACATCTTTAGTTTGTGTTTTGAGTTGTGGCATTCTTTGAAAAACACCCTAAATTTTCGAGGCGTAAAATTACGGTAAACTGATAGAAAAAACAAATTCCCTTATTCTAAACATACTCAGAGTGGTGAGAAACATAGAATTGCGATTTGGAGTGCTCATTTTTTCGGTTTTTTTTGTATCTTTGCACTGGAATTAAGTTGAAGGCTAGGACATACTCCTTTATTTCAGAGATATGTTCTTTCATATTACAAAACTAAATGAAAGCAGATAAAGTTTTATTTATCACCCAAGAGATAATCCCGTATGTCCCAGAGACTCCAATGGCAAGAATGGGACGAAAGCTCCCTCAATTAGTACAAGAGTCGGGCCGTCAGATTCGAACATTTATGCCGAGGTGGGGGAATATCAACGAGCGTCGCAATATGTTGCACGAGGTGATCCGCCTTTCGGGAATGAATATCATAATCGATGATACAGATCATACGCTTGTGATAAAAGTTGCCTCGATTCAACAGGCACGTATGCAAGTCTACTTTATCGACAACGATGACTATTTCCAAAATCGCGGTATGTTAGCAGATGAGGAAGGAACGGAATATCCTGACAACATCGAACGTGCAATATTCTATGCTCGAGGCGTGCTTGAAACTGTTAAAAAATTGCGTTGGATTCCAGATGTCATTCATTGTCATGGATGGATTTCAGCCGTTGCCCCTTTATTGATAAAAATAGCTTATCATAATGAGCCTGCTTTCCAAGACACAAAAGTAGTATTCTCGGTGTATGGTGAAACTCCAAAGAATAATCCTGCTGCTAATTTTCGCGAATGCTTGAAGTTCCGTAATATTGATGATCAATTATTGGATAATACAAACATTGATTTTTCTAGTCCAGATGCATTGGCACAATTAGCAGTGACCTTCAGTGATGGCCTAATTCAGACGGAAGAAGGAGTGGCTGTAGAAACACTAGACTTTGCCCGTAAAATCGGAAAGCCCATTCTTGAATATCCAGGCGAACCTACAAGCGATGCCTATACAGCTTTCTACGAAACGCTTTAATTGGATTGACAATTAGATAGTACGAGTTTAGCGAATTTATGTCAAGAAACTCTTTTTCTTTCTCAGACAAAATTCGCTAAATTCGTAATATTTCGTTAAATAAATCTTGTTGATTTATTTGAATTCTTTATCTTCGCGGATAATATGGAGCAGATTTTATTATTGTGCTGAGCACAGAATCTGCAGTCTAAATAGCTAAATATATATCAATGAAGTATACTGCCCCCTTATTGGCTTTTGCTCTTGTCGGAGCTCTTGCGTCTTGCAGCGATGATACAGCAACACTGGGAACTGGTGTCTTGCCAGGATTTGACAAGATTGCCACGTCTCAGGCTACCTATAGTGTGACATCACGTTCAATTAAGATGGATTCTGTTTTGGCCAATACGAGTACTTGTTATTTGGGTTCAATCGTGGATCCAGAAAGTCATGCTACAACTTCTTGCAATTTTTTGGCTCAATATCATATGCGAGAGAATTACTCGTTTCCTGCCAAAAATCGTATGGTAAGTGTGGATTCTTGCGATATTCGCCTCTATTTTAAGACTTATTATGGCGACTCTCTGACAACGATGAAGCTCTATGTCCAGGAATTGGATACAAACAAAATAATGAAGGAAGGAACACACTATTATACTACGATAAATCCTGCACAGTATGTGAGTACCACGAGTCCTTACCGGAAGACGATAACTTATAGTGTTCGTGATTTGACAGGACGTGACTTGCGCACAAGTGCAGACTCTTTTAAAGGGAGTGTTGTAGTGAGACTGCCAAAAGAGTACGCACAATACATTGTCAATAAGTATTACGAAAATCCTGCATACTTTAAAAATTCTTATAGCTTTATTCATCATGTCTGTCCAGGCTTTTATTTTAAGACGAGTGACGGAGTTGGCTCTATGCTGAAAGTAGAAACAAGCTATTTAAATCTCTATTTCCGCTACCTTCAGAAGACAGCTACAGGGAGAGATAGTATCTGTAGTGGACAAGAATCTATGGCTGCTACGGAAGAGGTTATTCAAAATACGCACGTTGATAATCAATTGCCCACCGGAATGCTTAGTGCCACGAACCAGTATTCTTATGTGAAATCTCCCGTCGGTATCTATACTGAGGTAGCATTGCCAGTTGATGATATTGTAGGAGGAAACCACTATACTGATTCTATCAATCAAGCAAATAACTTTCCGTTGTTTGAATAATACCATTTCTGGAAATTATACTCTGACGAAACCTTCAACACTTATTCTGTTACCGAAATCAGAGATGTATTCATTCTTTGAAACAAAGACATTACCAGATAATCTAACAAGTTATACGGCTGATTATAACTCAGACTATAACGCATACGTTTTTAATAATATAGGTCAGTTACTTTCGGCAATGAAACGCGCCAGAGATAAAGGTGCTGGTGTTGTCGTTGGTGAATCTGAAGCAAGTCGGCGCGCAAAATATGCTGCTTGGGAATCAGTTAATCCTAATTGGAATAAAGTAGCACTTCTACCTGTGAGTTCAGAATATACGACAGTGAAAAATAACCTGACGGGAGAAACTACTCGCCAACTTCTTCGAGTTCGAAACGAATTAGGCCTGTCGAGCGTTAAATTACAAGGAGGCCCAACAGGTAATAATCTGTCAATTTCTGTTGTTTATACAAAATTCGAAAAATAAGACTACAGCCTTCTCTTTTGAGAAGGCTTTTTCATCGCAATAAATGAAAGCACTACTCTTTGCTGCGGGACGTGGAACTCGCTTGAAACCTCTGACAGATACAATGCCAAAAGCTTTAGTACCTGTTGCTGGAAAACCTCTTTTATGGCATACACTGACTCGTCTGCGTGAGGCAGGAGCCACAGAGGTTATTGTAAATGTACATCACTTTGCTGAACAAATCATTAGCTATTTGAATAAGCATGATTTTGGAATACCTATTCATGTGAGTGATGAACGCGGAGAACTTCTCGATACGGGGGGCGGGCTGCGTCAAGCTATGAAACTTTTCACACCTAATGATAATCCCATATTGATTCATAATGTGGATATTCTTAGTAATGCTCCTTTGCGTGAGTTTTATGAGTCAAATAAAGATGCTGATGCAGCCTTGATGGTTAGTGAACGTATGACAAATCGTTATCTTCTTTTTGATGAGAATAATTATTTGCGCGCTTGGACCAATATTCAGACAGGAGAAGTACGTACGCCTTTTCCGAATCTGGATATAATTCCTTTACGCCGATATGCTTTTAGTGGCATCCATTTAGTATCTCCTCGTTTGCTCTCTTTTTTAGAAGAGTTTCCAAAGGTTTTTCCTATTATGGATTTCTATTTGCAGACCTGCGACAAACTGTCGTTTCGAGGAGTTTTTTCTTCAAATCTCCGCTTGCTTGATGTAGGTAAACAAATACGCTAAAGGAGGCTGAAGATTTTATTCTCACGCTCTGATACTCTGATGCAGGAAGCGGTTTTGTATCTTTTATAAATGAATTGCTGTCTGGTAGAACGGTGAAATTCTGTTTCTTCGTCTGCCAGACAGCAATGATTTTATAGAAGAAGTTCTTTAGTCTCTCTTAGCGCCCAATAACGGGCGGAGCAAGGAGTTGAGGTTGCTCACCAATAATGGAGAATGCTTCCTTTTCGAAGTGGTTCCTTGTTGATGCTTGCACAGATGTTGGTCTTGGTAAGTGTGCTTGATCAAATCTTACAAATTCATCAAAGTTGTAGGTCCATGATTCGCCAAAAGCTGTAGACATTATACGTTTGTATATAGCCTCTCGTGATGGTGCATTGAACCCATGTCGATTGTGAAACATCATGCTATCATCTGTAGGGCGCCATCCTCCATGAAGATAGCCTAAAGCACCTTCGTAGATACCAAGCTTCTCTCCGAAGAAATCTCGTGATTGGTAGTTCTTATTAGCTAAGATATGATTCCAAGGAGTTCCTGTAGCAGAAAAAGAAATGTTATGTGCCCATCCATATTTTTTCTGTAATTCGCTGTATTTGTTCACTTGATCAAGAGGAATGCTTGTATTGTTTGATTCATAGGCATATTCGTCAAGTAATTTAGCCAACCCGTGTCCCAAAGTCTCATGACATAGAACAGCTCGATAGGCCTCGCTTTTAGCATTATTATTGACGAGTGGCACATACGCAATAGCAAAATTGCTCATCTTTCCATCGAAAGAAATACCAAAGTTTGTTATTCCTGCATACTGTGGGCTATTAAGAATAACGGCGGTAACTACTTCGTGTAGGCGACTTTCTGCTTTGAACTCTTCAATGTTCTTTACGGCAGCCAGAACCTTGTCGAAATTACCAGTTATAAGTGAACTTCCATTTCCTTTAATTTCACAGTCGAGTGCTGTTTTGTATTTTTCACCGAATGCATTGTTTTGAGAGACAAGAGTTACTTGCCATACATCGAAGTATTCGCGGAGTGATTTTACGGGTTCTTCAGTGAAGAGGTTCTCCATTGATTGATTCATAATCTCATCGTAACGACCTGAGTTAATTTCTTGGTCCACGAAACCATCTCCCATGAGAACAAGAGGAATACCAGCCCCTTTGGTATGTTTCTGTAATTGTTTTACGGAATTATTGCGAGAATAATCCGTGGAAGTTTCAACGGGTAAACCTTCTTGTACGATGCTGAATAGTCCAGAGGTGATGTAAACTTTATTGTGATCGTTAGGATTTACAATGCGAATGTAGAAAGATGCACTTCTCTTCTCATGTGTGTCGTTAGGAGCAACGGTGAATTGATATTCACTCTCTTCCAATCCTTCATTCGTTTCGCTTGTTTTGCTTCCTACGTTAGCATCTTTCTTTGCCTTAATCCAAGTTGGTTTTGCAGATTGCGAAACGAATAAAAGTTTATATCCGCGTATATTTGAAGAAAATTTTACGCTTAAATCTCCACCTTTGATGTCAACATTGTAAATCTGCTGATTAAAATTAACAACATCGGCCATTTCTTGAGAAAATTTAAGCTGACTGCTTCCTGTTGTGGAGGTTAGGAGTAATATGCCTTCGCGAACTTTTCCTGTGTTATTATATGTTTTTGCAATAATTTTTACTTCCTGCTTACCTGCAGTACCTGTCATGGGCGATACAGTTGCCCAGTCCACGTTTACACTTGCCTTCCAAGATTCAGGGCAGGAGAAACTGACTTCTTTTTTACTATTTTTCTCAACTCCCAATTTTAAGGAAGATTCTGGTGTTGTCACCGTAAAGGTGGATGATTCAGTACCATTATTTTCCGATGAACAAGCTACTAGCAAAAAGATGCTAGATATTGCAAGCACCCGACTAATCTTAGCTTTCATATGATATAAAAGTTAAAGCCGTTCCAAAGCCTTGAAAGTTCTAGAATATACCTTCTTGCATTGGAACGGCGTTGTTTATGTTTTTATTTGGACGGAGCGGTCAAATCTAAACGCTTAATCTCTGTTGTTTGAAGGCCATCATCACTCATACCGATGACTATTACATGATACTTTTTACCAGCTGTAATATTTTGGTCAACACTGATTCCTGTTTCTGCATTAGAGATCGTCTGTTCTCCAGAACGGAGTAGCTTAGAAGCTCCCCAGTTGTAGTTTCTTACTACACCCATTTTTTCAGCATCACCCATACGTCCCATTAGGAGTTCAAAGTCTTTGCCACCATAGTTCTTCTCTACGTACTCGTCCTCTACAAAGGTTACAAAATATTTCTCTGTGTTGGAGGAAGGTACAACTTTAACGACGGATACTACCTTACCATCTTTGAGCGTTTGGCTAACAGACGTCACATTGAAAGTCATCTTGCTGGTTGCTTTCCATTCAGGAGTAGTAAATTTTACTTTTACAAATGGCGTGGAAAGTGCAACTGGATTCTTGGGGTTTCTTTGTATTGGAATTTACATCCGTAAGAATAGAATATGTATGTTTTCCCTGGACTCAGAATTCTAGTTTTCCAAGAGTGATTTCCTTTTTGACACGCACTTTCCATCTTAACATACCAAGGAACGAAAGGAGGAGGTACTGCCTTATAGTAGGAAAACTCATAATTAGCGATAAAGATAGAGTCTGATTCGTATTTCGCGTATTTATCCCATTCTGTCTGAGCCGTTTGATAAGGCATGTTCGGATCTGTAGGAGTGACATTAAATGTTGCGCCACGATAGCTTAATTCTGTTACTTCCATTTTGAAAGGTGAGGGCGACGTTGTTACTTCTGCACTAACTGATTTAGATTCTAGTTGTGGAGATTTTGCTATAAGACTGAAAGTGTACTTCGTGTCGTAGGAGAGGAAAAGTTCTTTGCTCTCAGTGAATTCTACGCTTGTAGTGGCAGTTTCGCCCTTGGCAATTGTGGTATTCACTCCATCTATGTTTGTTGAAAGTTCATAGACATAAGCAGTTGCATTTTTTACTTCTGTCCAAGAGAAACTCAACTTGATAGGGTTGTCGTCCGTTTGCTCATGTTGTACAATTTCAGGAGTTGCCAAAGTTGGCTTCTCTGTTTCATCACTGCACGATACAATCCCCATGAGAATTACACTCATGAGCAACATCCATTTCATTAGATTCGTTTTCATAGGTTTTTTGTTTGGTGAATACTAAGAATCTTTAATCATTATTTGGATTTTATAATGATGGCTGCAAATCTAAGTACTTTCTTTATATATCCCAAACAATTTTTATATTTCTTTTTCTTATGTTACGCTACTAATAGGGGACATTCCTCCCTTATAACCCAAATTCGGTTTAAGAAACGCTCTTTCATGAGTTTCTTAAACCGCACACGCATCCTTTCGGCCTTGCCCTAAAACCGAAGTATAATTGTTTCACGCAAATTATAGGTTAGAATAAAGTGAGCTGTTTTACACCCTGCTTTGCATCCCTCTCAAACTCCATATTGATGGAAGGTTTGGTGTCGTAGAAAGCATACGCAGCAATGCCAGCTAAAAGGTTAACGATGAAATTAGAGATACTTCTATGGCGCGTGTGAACTATCTGTGCAACGTTCTTCAACATATCATTGATAGTCTCTATGATACTTCTCTTGCGAAGCATGATTTTATCATGCACATCCATTAATCTGTTCTTCATATTAGTTCGTATTCCTGTTACGATGTGCACACCTCTATCAAAGAGTGAAGCAAACAGTGATTGAGAAATATAACCTTTATCGGCATATAATTTTCCAAATAAATCCTTCGTTAAATCGTTGAATACTTTTTGGTTACGGTCGTCTACATTGGCTCTGGTTAGAGCAAAATTGAGTAGTTCTCCTCGTTCATTACACAAAAGATGAAGTTTGAATCCATAGTACCATCCCATCGTACTTTTCCCCTTCTGGGCGTACCCTTTGAATACGCGATTACGGGATTGTCTCTTATTTTCGCACACTGGAATACGTGTAGAATCGATAAAGGCTATTCCGGTACATTCGCCCATTAATCCCAGTTTGAGAAAGAGCAATAGGGGTATTGCAACACGAGGCATACGCTCAACAAAGCGTGTATATGAGAGTAGATTGGGAAACTCTTTTTTTAGTTCTCGACAAACATAAAAGAGATAGAAATGTTTGAAATTCCGAAATGTATTGCTGTGAAACAATATGAGAATTGTGATCATTTCAGCATCACTCATTCGTCCTTTTCTCTTGCGATGTTTTGGACTATTGGCAGAGGGATTTGAGAGCGAAAGAGAGGTTTTTGTTCAATTCTAAATGATATTCTTTGCAGAAATCATCTGCAATACAATAGATTTCCGTAACTTTGCTGACAAGTTTCATGAGGATTGTTATTTTGTTATATGATTGATTTTTCAACAGTAAATATACAAAAACAATCCTCTTTTTCGGCTTTTTATTGAAACTTTTTTTGAGGAAAAAGAAGTATTGCTTATCCCGAATTGGGGTTTATAGTATCTGTTTGCAGATACTATAAGGGAGTCAACTGATAGCCTTATTCTGCCAGCTGACATCCTTATAGTGTTTTCAAACATCCTTATAGTATTTTTCTTCCTCTTTTATCAAAAAAACGCTTCAGATGTTTTCTTTGATTGTGTGAGTATTTAATTTTAGTAGGATATGTTTTTGGGAGAGTGGCATTTTTATAGTGGAACTTTAGAAGTTTTGTAAATTTTGATTGGAAGATGTATCAAATGGGCTGTTAGAGTATTGACCTCGGGAAAAAGTATTGTTTGTGCTTGATTTTAAGATATAGAAAAAGCTCCAAGTTCAACTTGGAGCTTTCTGTATCTTTTTATCCGAAAGAAGAGTTTAATGAGCAGCCATAAATTCTTCTAAGAATCGTTTGTCATTTTCAGAGAATAAGCGAAGATCACGAACACGATATAGCAAGTTGGCAATGCGTTCAAGGCCTAGGCCGAAAGCATAACCGGTGTATTTCTTACTGTCAATGCCGTTAAGTTCAAGAACATTCGGATCAACCATTCCACAACCAAGAATCTCTACCCAACCGGTACCTTTACAGAGAACGCAATCATGGTCACCATTATGACCAGTACCTCCACAGATGTGGCAACTAATATCCATTTCTGCACTGGGTTCAGTGAATGGGAAATAGCTTGGGCGCATACGTATTTTTGTTTCAGGGCCGAACAATTCACGCGAGAATGTCAACATAACTTGCATGAGATCTGCAAACGAAACTTTTTCGTCAATATAAAGCCCCTCCAACTGATGGAAGAAGCAATGGGCGCGACTGCTTATTGCTTCATTGCGATAAACACGTCCTGGACAGATCACGCGAATAGGAGGCTCCGTTGCTTCCATAACACGAGCTTGGACTGAGCTTGTATGAGAACGGAGTACAATGTCGGGGTGCTGTTCTACAACAAAAGTATCTTGCATGTCTCGTGCTGGATGGTCAGCAGCAAAATTCATAGAAGAGAATACATGCCAATCGTCTTCAACTTCAGGACCTTCTGCCATTGTGAAGCCCATCCGATTGAAAATATCAATCAAGCGATCACGAACGAGGCTGATTGGATGGCGTGTTCCTATTTCAATGGGGTAGGGCGTACGCGTTAAATCAAGATCGCTATGGTCGTCTTCTTGAGTAGCTAAGCTTTGTCGAAGAGAATTGATTTTATCTTGAAAGGCTGCTTTTACTTCATTGATACGCATGCCTAATTCGCGCTTCTGCTCATTGGGAACATTGCGGAATTCAGTCATCAAGTCGTTGATGACACCCTTTTTGCTTAAATATTTAATGCGTAAAAGTTCAAGTTGTTCAGCATTTTTCGCTTTTAAATCCTCAACGTGTGCAAGGAGCTCTTGTATTTTTTCTGCTAACATTACTTTTGTTTTTTTTCTAAGGCGCAAAATTAACTTATTCTATCAGAAGTGCCAAATAAAAATCATTATCTTCGCGGCCATTATATAAAGTAACTCAATTCGTATATGAAATGCTTTTTAGGACTTTTCTCAGTTCTTCTCCTTCTTTTTTCTTGTGGAGGTAATAAACCTTCAGAGCAAAAAACAGTAAAAACGGAGGACACAACTGTAGTAAAAGATACATTGACAGATTCAACTAAACTGTCTGAAGCAGAACCGCCTGCAGCGGCCGATGGTGTTTTCGACGATTTTGCTTTCAACTTTATGTCAAACCGCCGTTTTCAATCGGAGAGAATTTCTTTTCCTCTCAAATATGTTGTAGATGGAAAAGAAACACAGATAGAAAAAGCAAAGTGGAAGTTTGACCCGCTTTATTCTAAAAATGAGGTTTACACGATGATTTTTTTGATTCAAAGAAATCAATAAAAAATCAGAAGGATCCTGATCTCGCTCATGTTGTGGTAGAATGGATTTACTTGAATAAAAATCGAGTGAAACAATATGTTTTTGACAAAAAAAATGGTCGCTGGATGATGACCTCTTTAATAGATGAACAACTTAAGGAAAATGAAAATAGTGATTTCCTTAATTTTTATAAGAGATTTTCAAGCGATCGCTCTTATCAGATAAAACACATACAGAGTCCTTTCTCTCTGATTTTGCAAGATCCTGATACATATAAGCCTATCTCTGGTGTAGGAGAGCCTGTTCAGTGGCAAGATTTCGCGCCAGAACTTCCAAAGGGGGTGATTACTAATGTAAATTATGGGCAAAAGTATACAAATTCGATGCAACGTCTACTGATGGTAGCAGCATCGGATGGCGCAATGTCCAGTATTATTACCTTCAAAAAAGTACGCGGACAATGGATGGTGACGCGTTTGGAAAATAATTGAGAATGTTTAAGCAACAAAATTACTCGTTATTGAAGCACAATACATTTGGTATTGATGCACATTGCCGAATGTTCGTTGAATACAACTCTATAGAAGAATTGTATGAATTGCTTTGTGATACAAATCTTCCTAAACCATTGCTCCATATAGGTGAGGGGAGTAATCTCTTATTTACGAAAAATTTTGAAGGCACGATTCTCCACTCTCGTGTATTAGGCAAAGAGATTGTTGAGAATACTTCGGATTCTGTCCTTCTCAAGGTCGGAGCTGGCGAAGATTGGGATGATTTTGTGGATTGGACATTAAGTCATGGTTTTTATGGATTGGAAAATCTTTCTTTCATTCCCGGTGAAGTGGGTGCAAGTGCCGTACAAAATATAGGAGCTTATGGCACGGAGGCTGAACAATACATAGAAAAAGTTGCAACAGTATGTATAGCTACTGGCGAACCTCGTGTGTTTCAGAAGGAAGAATGCGAATACGCATATCGTAGCAGTATTTTTAAAAATGCGTTGCGTGGACAATATATTGTGACTCATGTGTATTATCGTCTTCAGAAAACTTTTCATTTAAATTTGACTTATGCCGCATTGCGCAGAGAAGTTGAATCAAGAGGACTGACCGAGGCAGATGTCACAGCGCATCAAGTTCGTGATATTGTAGTAGAAGTGCGTCGCAGTAAACTTCCAGATCCAAAGGAGATAGGAAGCGCTGGCTCATTTTTTATGAATCCTATTGTCAGCGAAGTAAAGTTTTATGAGTTGTTGAACATCTATCCTGAAATGCCTCATTATAAGATGCCTGCAGGTGTTAAGGTTCCAGCTGGTTGGCTTATTCAGCAAGTGGGATGGAAAGGGAAAACACTTGGTCGGGCGGGAGTTTATCCCAAGCAAGCCTTGGTGCTTATTAATCTGGGCGGTGCGAATGGACAAGATATTGTGAATTTGAGTAATGCAATCATACATGATGTTCAACAGCATTTTCAAATAGAACTAAAGCCTGAAGTAAATTTTATTTGAGATAGATTCATATAGATATGAAACTGACCTTTTTAGGGACAGGGACAAGTAGCGGCAATCCATCCCTTGGATGTGATTGTCGCGTTTGTTCTTCTGACGATTCGCATGATCATCGCCTACGCACTTCAGCCTTATTGGAAACAGAACGAGGGACTAGACTCTTAATTGATTGTAGCCCAGATTTTCGTTATCAAATGCTGCGTTGGATTTCATCGCTTCCAGTGGATAGCTCTTTTCGTAATTTTTTATCAAGAGCAAAATATGGAAACAGTATTCCGCAGTTGATAGATGGTGTTTTGGTGACGCATTTTCATTACGACCATGTAGGGGGATTGGATGACTTGAGACCTTTCTGCATAGCTCGTCCAATGCCAATTTATGCCGATGCAAAGACATGTGATTATATACGAGAGAAGTATCCTTATTGTTTTCATGAATCAAAGAATACATTCGTCCCTCGTTTTCAAACAATTACTGTCCGTCCATTGAAGTCATTTAAAATTAAAGAGCTATCTATACTTCCTCTCCAAGTGATGCATGGGAAAATGCCTATTTTAGGATTTCGCATTGCTCAAATGGCCTATCTCACGGATTTAAAAACCTTGCCTGAAGAAAATCTATCGTTTCTTAAAGATTTAGATACTTTGGTTATTGATGCTTTGCAGCGAGATGGAAATCATCCCACTCATGAAAACATACAAGAAGCTTTAGCTCTGGTGAGAAGGCTTACACCGCGTCGAACATATTTGATTCATATGAGTCATAATGCGGGCTGTCATTCTGAGAGTCAAGCTTTTTTGCCTCCCTCTGTCTCTTTTGCTTACGATGAATTAGTGGTGGAAATTCCTGAGTAAAGATATTTTATATGATTTGAGAGAGAGAAAGTAGTCAAAATGCTTCTTTTTATTTAACTTTGCTGCGGTAATATAGGCTTTAGCCTTGTTGAAAACTGCGGAATGAAGAAGAAGTTAATACGCATTATGTGGTACGTCTATGGCGCACTTGTCGCTATATGCGTTCTAGGTGTAATTTCCATAAAGCAAGGATGGATTGGTTATATGCCTCCCTTGGATGAACTGAATGATCCTATTGACAAATATGCCTCTCAAGTTTTTTCTGCTGATGGAAAAATGTTAGGGACGTGGTCTCAAAAGGAAAACCGTATCTTTGTCCCTAAAGACAGTATTTCGCCTCATATGTTTGAAGCCTTAGTTGCAACAGAGGATTCACGTTTCTATGCCCATTGTGGCATAGATGGTCGCGCTGTGTTACGCGCCATTGTAAAGCGTGGCTTTATGGGGCAACGCAGTGCAGGAGGAGGCTCTACAATCACGCAGCAGCTTGCTAAACAATTATATTCTTCTACTGCTTCAAATACTTTACAGCGTTTGTTTCAAAAGCCTATAGAGTGGGTTATTGCTGTAGAGCTTGAGCGTCATTATACCAAAGAGGAAATAATGACGTTGTATCTTAATTATTTTGATTTCTTACATAATGCTGTCGGTATAAAGACAGCAGCAAAAGTCTATTTTAATAAAAGTCCCAAAGATTTGTCTGTGTCTGAATGTGCAATGCTTGTGGGAATGTGTAAGAATCCTGCTTACTTTAATCCCGTACGAGAGCCAGAGCGAGTTCAAGAACGTCGTAATGTCGTGCTTGATTTGATGGTAAAAGGAGGATATCTCTCAGCTGCAGAGTCGGAAAGTCTAAAACCGACAGATTTGGGACTTCATTTTCGTCGTATAGATCATAAAGATGGCCAGGCAGCTTATTTGCGTGAGTATCTCCGACGTATCATGATGGCAGAGAAACCCAATAGAAAGGATTATATGGCTTGGCAGGAACAGCAATACTATCAAGATAGTCTTTCTTGGGAAAAAGATCCACTTTACGGTTGGTGTAAGAAAAATACCAAACGTGATGGATCCAACTATAATATTTATACTGACGGACTTCGTATCATTACGACAATTGATAGTCGTATGCAGCAAGATGCAGAAGAAGCAGTCTATGGGCATGTTGCCAATTATTTGCAGAAGCAATTTAATAAAGAGAAAAAGGAAAGTGCGAATTTCCCGTATACGTCTTCAATTTCTCAGACTCAGTTACGTTCTATTTTAGCTCGTTCTGAGCAACAGAGTGATCGTTATCGTGCGATGAAAGCAGCAGGTGCTTCTGAAGAAGAAATTCGCAAAGCTTTTCATACGAAAACTGATATGACGGTCTTCTCTTATCATGGGGAGATAGATACCGTTATGACCCCATTGGATTCAATCAAATACTATAAATCATTCTTGCGTGCAGGTTTGATTTCTATTGAACCACAATCTGGTTATGTGAAGGCCTATGTCGGAGGACTTGATTTTACACATTTCCAATACGATATGGCCATGGTCGGGCGTAGACAAGTTGGCTCTACTATGAAACCTTTCGTTTATGCCATGGCAATGGAGGATGGTCTTAGTCCGAATTATACAGTGGCTAATGTTCAACGTTCTTATGGCGGTTGGACTCCAAGAAATGGCAGTCGCAGTCGTTACGGTCAACATGTTCCTCTAAGTTGGGGACTTGCCCAATCTAACAACTGGGTAACGGCAAACTTAATGGCTCAAATAGATCCTTCAGGACATCGATTGATTGATTTCTTACGTGAAGTAGGTATATCCACGTATAAGCTTTACCCTTCAATGGTGTTATGTCTTGGTCCATGTGAAATTACTGTGGGCGAATTAGCAAGTGCTTACACGATGTTTGTAAATAAGGGTATTCGTTGTGCACCATTACTTGTATCTCGCATTGAGGATAGCCAGGGTAATGTCTTGGCTGAGTTTACTCCGCGCATGAATGAAGTTATCTCGGAGCAGAGCAGCTATAATATGCTAAGATGCTTGAAGGAGTTGTGAATAGTGGAACAGCAGGACGTCTGCATTATAAATTTAAGCTTGAAGGCACATTGGCAGGTAAAACTGGTACAACGAATAATAATGCCGATGGCTGGTTCGTTGGAATTGTTCCTCGATTAGTGACTGCTTGTTGGGTAGGTGGCGAAGATCGCGATATTCATTTTAATTCTACAGCGATGGGGCAAGGTGCAGAAACTGCTCTTCCTATTTTTGCCTATTATCTTACAAAGATTTATCGTAATACAGCTTTGGGCTATTCACCGAATGAGAAATTTCCCTATGAGCAACTAACTAAGTCAGTTAGTGGGAAACCAAAAGCTTCTTCTTTATCAAGTTCTGACGATTCTTTTTCTAATAATGCGGAAGAGCCAAATAAAGAAAAATCTGCACCAGCTTCTCATGGAAAGTCTCAAGTCACGGGGGAACATTTATTTGATTAAAATATGAAATTCTTAGCTTTAATTCCCGCACGATACGCCTCAACACGCTTTCCAGCCAAACCGTTAGCTTGTTTAGGAGGAAAGTATATTATTCAGCGCGTTTATGAACGTGTCAGTCAAGTCTTCTCTGATGCTTATGTTGCTACGGATGATGAACGTATTTATGATGTTGTTTTGAGTTTTGGTGGTAAGGCCGTAATGACACGCACTGATCACAAGAGCGGAACAGATCGTTGTTTCGAAGCTTTGCAGAAGCTGGAAGCTAAAGGTAATAAATATGATGTTGTTGTAAACGTTCAAGGTGATGAACCCTTCATTGCTGCGTCTCAATTAGAGGCTATAAAAGATTGTTTTAATACTTCTTTTACTGAAATAGCTACTTTGGTGAAACCTTTTGCTTCTGATGCTCCTCTTTCTGAGTTGTTGAATCCCAATTCTCCTAAAGTCGTAATGAACAATGACGGTAATGCTCTTTATTTTAGTAGAAGTGTTATTCCATATCTGAGAAACATTCCACAAGAAAAGTGGTTAGAGCATCACACTTTTTACAAACATATCGGACTTTATGCTTATCGTGTAGACATTTTAGCCAAGATAACATCACTCCCTCAGGGGATTCTTGAACAAAGTGAATCGCTCGAACAACTTCGCTGGTTGGAAGCAGGGCTTACCATAAAGGTGAAGGAGACCAATATAGAGACCATCGGCATTGATACTCCTGAAGATTTGCAGCGTGCCGAAATATTTCTTTCAAATAATCAGTAAATTATGAACATTCGCAATAGCATCTTAATATCTCTACTGTCCTTTTCTGCTCTCTCTGTTGGAGCTCAAAAGATACAAGTTGGCTCTTTTGTCTTTCGTGATGGATCTGTTTATACAGGCGACCTCTTTAGTGGTAAACCTAATGGGCATGGTAAGACTGTTTTCAAAAATGGAGACGTATACGAAGGAAGTTATCTGAAAGGCAAAAGACAAGGTTCTGGTACGATGGTTTATGCCACGGGAGAGAAGTATGAAGGTCAATGGTTCCAAGATTTACAGCATGGCCGTGGAATATATTATGCTTTGAATAATAATCGTTACGATGGACTCTGGTTTAAGAATACCAAAGATGGTCAAGGCATAATGTACTATTATAATGGAGATGTCTATAATGGTTCATGGAAAGAGGATAAACGTGTGGGACAAGGTACTTATACCTATAAGAGTGGTGCTTTTTATAAAGGGATGTGGGCTGATGACAAAAAGGAAGGCTCTGGCATTTTTGATTGGAAAGATGGCTCCAAATATGAGGGGAATTGGTCTGAAAACTTACGCAATGGTCGTGGTACATTCTTCTACGCCAATGGAGATTACTATATAGGTGATTGGAAAAATGATATGCAAGATGGGAAAGGCATCTATAAGTTTAAGAATGGTGATGTCTACGAAGGGCAGTATCTTCAAGGAGAGCGTACGGGAGAAGGTGTCTTTACTTATGCCAATGGTGACCGTTATGTAGGACAATTTCTTAACGGAGAGCAGAGCGGGCAGGGCACATATACTTGGAAAGGACAAGCGTCCTACACGGGGCAATGGAAAAATAATAAGCGAAATGGATATGGCACCTATAAATCTAAAAATAGCTACGAGTATCAAGGCTATTGGAAGGACAATATGATGGATGGCGAAGGAGTTTTGCGTATGCAGTCAGGCGAAAAGTATAAAGGCACATTCCGTAATAATAAAAAGAATGGAAAGTTCACTGTTGTTTATGCTGACGGCTCTCGTTTCGATGGTTCTTTCATGGATGATGAGAAGGACGGAAAATATGTAGAGTATGATCGTAATGGTAATGTAACTTCAAAAGGAGTTTATAGCCACGGCCGCAAACAATGACACTAAAATTCAGATGAAGAGGAGAGTCATAATCTCTCCTCATTCTTTTATATTTTCCTATAAGAAACTTTAACTAAAAACCTTTTAACGCAATCTTTCCATTACAAGCATTTGTGCTAGAGGGCTAATTTGATTATCATGAAACAAAAAAAGAAACTCTTGAAGCTCGTGAAGAATGATTCGTGGTTGGAGCCTTACAATGATGCCATTCAGGGTCGCCACGATCACGTGTTATGGAAACTCAACCAACTCACTCAAGACGGGAAACTCAGTCTGTCTGATTTTGCTGATGGGCATCTGTATTTCGGCTTACATCGTACGGCTCGAAAATGGATTTTCCGTGAGTGGGCACCCAACGCTACTAAAATTTTTCTCATTGGCGACTTCAATGGTTGGAAAGAATCAGAGAAATTTGAGCTAAAACCTGTTGGTACGTTTGGCAGCTGGGAGATAAATCTTCCTTTGTCTGCTATGAAGCATGGTGATCTTTATAAAATGAAGGTCTATTGGGATGGAGGTTCAGGTGAGCGTATCCCTGCTTGGTGTCAGCGAGTAGTACAAGATGATACCACAAAGATTTTTTCCGCACAGGTTTGGGATCCTGCTGAAAAATATGTCTTTAAGAAGAAAACCTTCCGCCCAAAGCGCAATCCCCTCCTTATTTATGAATGCCATATCGGTATGGCACAGGATGCTGAGAAAGTGGGTACTTACAATGAGTTTCGCGAGAATATCCTTCCACGTATTATTAAGGATGGCTATAACTGTATCCAGATAATGGCTATTCAGGAGCACCCCTACTATGGTAGTTTTGGTTACCATGTCAGCAGTTTCTTTGCAGCTTCTAGTAGGTTTGGTACGCCAGAAGAACTCAAGCAGCTCATTGATGAGGCCCACAAACATGGCGTTTCCGTAATCATGGATTTAGTGCAAAGTCATGCAGTGAAGAATGAAGTAGAAGGCCTTGGGAATCTTTGTGGCGACCCTCATCAGTTCTTTATGCTGGCGAGCGTCGCGAACATCCGGCATGGGATAGTCTTTGTTTCGATTATGGAAAGAATGAAGTTATCCACTTTCTTCTCTCTAATTGCAAATATTGGCTGACAGAATTTAATTTCGATGGCTTCCGCTTTGATGGAGTTACTTCGATGCTCTATTATAGTCATGGACTTGGAGAATCATTTAATGGTTATGGCGATTACTTCAATGGTCATCAAGACGGAAACGCTATCACGTATCTAACATTGGCTAATCTCCTGATTCATGAAGTGAAGCCTTCAGCCTTTACTATTGCTGAGGAGGTGAGCGGAATGCCTGGTCTTGCTGCACCATTTAAGGATGGAGGGTATGGCTTTGATTATCGTATGGCCATGAATATACCCGACTTTTGGATTAAGTTGATAAAAGAGTTTCGCGATGAAGACTGGAAGCCAAGTTCTATCTTTTGGGAGCTTACAAACCGTAGAGCAGATGAGCATAATATCAGCTATTGTGAAAGCCATGACCAAGCACTTGTGGGCGACAAAACGATTATCTTCCGCTTGATAGATTCTGAAATGTATTGGCATTTCCGCATTGGCGATGAAACCGCAGGTGTGGAGCGCGGTATTGCTCTACATAAAATAATACGTCTCTTAACGGCATCAACCATCAACGGTGGTTACCTCAATTTTATGGGCAACGAATTTGGCCATCCCGAATGGATAGATTTCCCCCGTGAAGGAAATGGGTGGAGCTATAAGTACGCACGCCGTCAGTGGAACTTGGTGGACAACAAAGAACTGTGCTATCAGTATTTGGGAGAATTTGACCGTTTGATGCTCGAACTTCTTAAATCGGAGCGTAACTTCCAGAAGTTGCCCGTAGTTGAAGTTTGGCACAATGATGATGATAAGATATTGGCTTATAGTCGTGGTGATCTTCTCTTCGTTTATAACTTAGATCCTCAGCGTAGTTTCGTCGACTATGGTTTCCAAGTTCCAGAAGGTTCTTACGATATTGTTCTGAATACTGACACCTGTTCTCTTGGTGGGCATGGTATTATTGACGACAGTGTGCGCATAGAGACAATGTCAGATCCTTTACTCAAAAAGGATGGTAAAGGTTGGTTGCGACTCTATGTTCCAGCTCGTATCGGTCTTGTCTTGCGCAAAACTGTAGAGATAAAGTAAGACTTATGTAGCTGGAGATTTTAATTTCCAATAAGGCTAAACATGAATATAGCAGATTATATCAGACGTAAGAGAGTGCGTGCAATTCTGTGCGCACTCTTTATGCTCTTTGCTTTGGTCTATGTCCTTTCCTATGAGCGAGATGTTATTGTCTTCACTTTTGACAAGCTATTCGGAAAGGATAATTTCTACGATACTTCTGCTGGTCCATGGCTTCTCATTCTTTCGCTTCTGCTCTTGCAACGATTGGTAAGTAAAACTATCTATTTTCGTGATCGCCATTATACGCTCACTTTTTTGCCATCTGCCATTGTAGCTGTCTTGCTTACATCTTTTGTGCCGTATTGTAATTGGGTCTCTTTGTTGGTCACATTGTTTTGTCTCGCCTTTTGGATTCTTCAGCATCGCATTGATTATCGCAGACAGGAGAAGGATCGCAAACGGGCGAGCTATCGTTTGGTGCCTCGCCTTACATGGCATTGTATGTGGCTCTTAGCACTTGTTGCCTATATGGGATTGGCAGGAAATGCTGATACTTATTTTCATCAAGAACTCAAGATGGCGCGGTTCATCTCTGAAGGAAAATATCGAAGCGTGCTTGATTGTTCCGTAAATCCTCCAGGCACTTCGGTCATCACAGCCATGCGAGCTTATGCTCAAAGCCGTTCGGGAAAGAGCATTGCAGATGAACTCTTTCGCTATCCGTTACAAAATGTTGGAGATAGTGTGTTGCTTCTTCATCATCATGATGCAAAGCGTACACCCTTTCAAGCATCTGCCATTTTTCGGCAAATTGGAGTCTGGCCACATCGAGGAGAGTCGGCTTCTCATTATTTGGAGCGGGGAGCAAAGTATCGTCCTTATGCTCTGTTCACTCCTGGGCGCGATTATTATCTCTGTGGACTTTTGCTCAATAAGCAAATAGATCGTTTTGTGAGTGAGTTTTGCAAATATCATGCTTTTAGCGATACGTTGTCTATACCTCGTGCTTACGCTGAAGCTCTAATACTCTATCAGCGTATTCGTTCCAACAGACAGATTCAGTATAAATGAATTGATGGAGGCTAATTATCAAGATTTCATAGATAAGCGCAACAATTATCCCTCCGAGTATGAACGCGCCAATGTCTTAGCTGTCCTATATGGTGATACCTATTGGTGGTACTATTATTACAGTAATTTGAAATGATAGAAAAAAACAAATTATTGCTGTTTTTTTATCTCTCAACATATTTTTCTTTTCCAATTTATAGGAAATAAGAAATGCTGAATAATTTTTCTTTCTATTACAGACCTTTTTATTGACAATTGACTTTCCTAATCTAGCATGGAAAGTTGTATTCTTTTTCGGAAAAATGGTATTGAAAAGCGTAGAATTCTCACGAGAAGAGGGAAGAATCCTACTTTCTTGCAGGTTCTTTCTCTCAAAAAGTGCTTTCTTTTCCTTATTCTGTCTGAAAATGCAATAAAGATGTCAGCTGAAATCATTATTGCGTTCAAAAATTCCCTTATTGTATTTTTCAATTTCTCAAGGAGAAAATAAAAATTTGTAGTATAGAAAATAAAATTTGTAGTATAGAAAAATAAAATTTCTCCTTGAGAAATTGAAAAGAAAGCCTATTTTAGTGATGCGCCAAAACTGCGTTATTTCTATTCGTCGGTCTTTTTAGTTGAATTTTAAGCCATTCTCGGGTGCTTAAAATGCGAATTTTCTTTACAAATCTTTTTAATTAGATGTCCCTCGTACTACTACATGAAAGCTTAAGTTTTTTTAGTCTTAAGTGCGATACGAGAGCGTTAAAATGTGAAGGAAATTTCTTCTTGTTTTTACTATTTTTTTAGGGTATGGAAGTTTTTTGCTTTTGTTCTACTTTTGCATGCGAAAACGAATCGTTGCAGTCTGGTTTGTCATTGCTATTTTTGTTTGGCATCCCTATCCTTACGTGGAAGAGCTCTAACGAAGAATATCGTTATTCTAAATAAAAACCTAAATTTCGGCTTATATGACAAAAATAATGACTACGAATAATTCTTTTTTTAAGTTGTTTTCCTGGATAAAGGAGGTAAAGAGTAGGGGATTTCTGCTTTTTGTGTGCCTTTTCTTTGGGGGAATACTTTCTGTTCTGGCACAAGAATCTGTGATTTACGGGAAGGTTTCCGATGCCAAAAACTGGTGAACCTCTTTCTGGGGTTATACTATCGATTGCTAAGGCAAAAAAGCAGACGACCACGGATGCCACAGGTGCTTATCACTTAGCTGTGGCAGAGAACAAACGTGTGTTGCTTCTCGTGCGGTGTGTGGGCTATAAATCTGTGCAGCAGGAATTGATCGTGAAGGATAGTATGTCTTACAATATCTCATTGCAAAGCACTGAAAAAACTCTTGGCGAAGCTACGGTAGTGGCACGAAGTGAAATTCGCGCGCTGAAAGAATCTGCTATGCCTATTTCCGTTATCGGGCAACGGCAGTTGCAGGGGACGGCTTCAAATATCAACGATGTTTTGGCACGCACCGTGGGCATTACGGTAAGGAATACGGGGGGCTTGGGCAGTGCTTCGCGCATTTCCGTACGTGGACTTGAGGGGAAACGCATGGGAATGTATATTGATGAAACCCCCATGTCTCAGTTAGGCAATTTCGTAGCGCTCAACGATATTCCTACAGATATGATTGAGCGTATCGAAGTATATAAAGGTATAGTACCATATAAGTTTGGAGGTTCTGCACTTGGAGGAGCCGTAAATGTGGTTCTAAAAGAGTATCCTCCTGTTTATATGGACTTTTCTTACGAGTCTGGTTCGTTCAATACTCATCAAGCATCACCCATTTTTAAGTGGACTAACCGTAAGAGTGGTTTGCAATTTGGCTTAGGAGGTGTATTTTCTTTTTCAAAGAACAACTACAAGATGATGCTGGCAAATCTTGACAATCGTATCGTGAAAAGAGATCACGATAGTTTCAAGAAGATCATAGGAGGAGGATCGATAAAAGCTACAAAATGGTGGTTTGATGAAATGAAGTTGGAGGTCGTTTTCACGAAAACGCGGCAAGAGGTGCAAGGCATTGACCTTGATGTGAGAGAGGCCTTCAATCACTCCTGCGGTTTTGTGACAGCATTCTCACTGAAACGCAAGAACTTCTTCCTTGATGGTCTTGATTTCGACTTTGGTGCTGGATATGTTTGGAGCTGGTATGGTTTGCAAGATAAGGCTAAAAATCGCTACGATTGGGATGGGCGAGAATTGCCGCCTGTGTCTTCTTTTGGTGGAGAACAGAATAATTATCCTTCGGATGGAAAGAATAAATCAAAAGAATTTATCTCAAAATTGAATATGGGTTATACGATCGATGAGCATCATTCTATCAATCTTAATATCTATGCTGACCGCACACGGTTGAATCCTAGCGATTCGTTAATGGATAAGGCTCTAGGCTTTAAATCTAATTTTCCCAGTAAAATGACAACCGTTACAGTTGGCTTTTCCTATGATTTATCGCTTTTTGACGGACGATTTCAAAATGCCTTTACGCTGAAAAACTTTTATTTCTCGTCCCATTCTCGCAGCATCAGCGTATTCTCTGTAACTTCACCAGAACCTATCCATATCTCAAAAAAATATGTAGGATTCAGTGATGCTATGCGCTACAAGTTCACACCCAACTTGCTGCTCAAAGCTTCCTTCAATTCTGAGGTTCGTATCCCAACAAGCGAAGAACTTATCGGTAATGGTTCTTCTATTCTAGCCTCGCCAGCTCTAAAACCCGAGCGCACAACAGGTATGAATCTTGGCTTGCTCTATCGTCGTGTGAGAAAAGATGGGCGTCTCATTGAATTGGAACTGAATACCTTCTATAATCATTTGAACGATATGATACGCTTTACTCCTGATATGATACCAACTATGGCGCGATATCGCAATTTTGGTAGTGTGAGTACGAAAGGAGTAGAACTGGATGCGAAAGGAGATGTTTTGCAATGGCTTTATCTTTATGCCAACGGAACTTATCAAGACTTGCGCGATGTTAGACAGAATATCCCTGGTACGGCTGTAGAGAATCCCACTTACAACAAGCGTATTCCAAATGTGCCCTACTTGCTATTCAATTTTGGAGCAGAATTTCACAAAGAAAATCTCTTTGGAGGAAAGGGGCAAAATTCTCGCTTTATTTTCGATGCGTCCTATATTCATCAGTATTTCTATGATTTTGAGGTGAGTCGCTATCAAGAGCGCAAGATTCCCACTTCTTTCACGATGGATGTAGCCTTGGAACATAGCTTGAAGAATAATCGCTGGACATTCACACTGAAAGTGAAGAATTTGGCAGACCGCCGTGTTGTTTCTGAACTGAATCGCCCTCTACCAGGCCGTTATGTGAGTTTTAAGGTGAGATATTTATTTAAGTAGGCAATCAATAATTTTTTTAATTCTAAAAATATAACTAATGAGAAATCTAAAATCAATGCTTGCAGTTGCCATGGTGGCAGCTCTTGTTTGTGGCTGTAGTAAGGATGATCCTTCTCCTACCCCAACTCCTAATCCTCGCGGAAAAACACTTTTTTTCAGGGGTAGTCTTTGCCACAGGTATTACAAATCCTGAAGGGAATAGTGGAAGTGTCTATATGCAGGCACTTACCGACTTGATACCAGGAAGTTACGACAATTCAAACAGTATCCCCGTAGGCTTTGGCTCTACTCCGATTGCAACAGAATCTGGAAATATCTATGCTTTTCCTGACTATATGGGCAATACAAAGGCTGAGATTGTACGCTATCGCTTGGATGCTGCCGGAAAATGGATAAAACAGGGAGCTCTGCCAATCCCCGCGGGGGCTGCTGCTACCAATATCGTGGAACTTAATAGCGAAAAAGCATACGTCAGTTTGCACGGTCTCGGAATTGTTATGGCTTTTAATCCAAAAACGATGACGAAACTAACAGATATTGATCTTAATTCGCTCAAACAGCCAGAAACGAATGTTTCGCCTGCTGCTATGATTATCCGCGACGGTAAACTATTTGTCGGTCTCAACCAAATGAATGCACAATATATGCCTGCACGCAACAATATTGAGTTGGCGTTGATAGATACGAAGACAGATAAAATAGAAAAACACATTGTTAATACAACTCTGGGATTGAGTTTTGCAACACGACCGATTGATGCTGGCTCTATCTTTATGGATGAACAGAAGAATATCTATATCAATTGTATTGGTGCGTTTGGCTTATTCCACAATTCCCTGGAGGAATCGTGCGCATCAAGAATGGTTCAACAGATATTGATCCTAACTATTGTATTCACCTTAATAAAACAGAAGTTGCAGGCTTGTCTACCAAACATGCAGATTTTCTTAGTACAATCCTTTATGCAGGTGACGGCAAAGCTTATGCTTATCTCACCTCCTTCGCTCTTGATCCCAAAGGAACAGAGAATCCTTATGTGAGCATGACGAATGTTCCTATAGAGATTGACTTAAAGCAGAAAACAATGAGTGTGATTCCTGGAATGGAAGTTTCTAATCCTCAGGGGGTTGCTATCGCACGCCATAAGAATGTGATTGTTTTTGGCAGTGCCAATAAAAAAGCAAATGGATTTTATATCTACAATCCTGCAACAAAGCAAGTTGAGGGTCCAGTTATTACTGTAAAAGGTAATCCTAGTTTCTTCCATAGCTTTGCTAAGGTTGGAAATCCTGTTAGCGAGATTCGCTAGTATCTAAAGATTTATCCAATGATAGGGGCGGCCTTTAATAGGTCGCCCCTAGTTTGTTCTTTATTGTCGATATTGAATTTTTTGGAAAGAAGAAGCGCAACCAGAAAGAGTTACAAAAATCTGGTTGCGCTTAATAGTTCCTGAGAAGATATTAAGCTTCGACTATTCCTAGTTTTTTCCATTCCTCAACGAGAGCGTGAACATCTTGTTGAGCTGTTTGAGTATCGACATCGTATTCTTCGCAAAGAGCTGCTGTAAGCTGTTCTTCGGAAAAATCATCGTTGCACACTTTTTCCCATAGGAAGGCAGCTGATTCATTGAGGTTTATCATCTTACTGAAGTCGAGGTTTTCAATTCCTTGTGGGATGATAACTTTTTCTCCGCATACATCGCGGAGTTCTAATCCTTTCTTTATTCGCATGGTTGTTTTCTTTGTTTATTGTTCAATTTTAATGGGGAAAAGGCGAAGCCAAATGTGCCGATATGCAGCTAAAATCCACCGACGAACAGGTGTGAGAAATATCCAGATGCGTGAATAGATGCGCCATTTTAGTCCTGTTACTAAGTCGGGCTTCTGTCTGCCTTTGCGATAAAATCCTAAGGTTATTCCCACAATGTCCTTCTGTTCACATACTTCTCTTCCTATGATATTGCCATCCCCGCGGAGGATGATTTTGTTGTTCTCAATCTGAATGATACGATGGAGAACATAGTGTGGTGCACTGATAATCTCGTCTGGCGTTGCTCCGCAGAGGCATGCTTTGGCAAGGATTACATCGCCCACTTTGGGATTCTCGTTACACGGGCCCAGCAATACCTTGTCGCGCCGATCTTCTACAAAGATACGCATGCTAAAGCCGCGGACATGAAACGTAGCTGTGTGTCCTTCGTCTATTAAATCTTTGATTTGAGGGATAAATATGTCGTTAGGTAGAGAGAGATTGTTTTCATGCTTTTTCAGCGTTTTTGAAAACATATTTCTTGCCCGTACATGCTTCGAAGCTCATCTTTGCAGCTTCTTCGTCTGGGCGATTTTTAAATGAAATACTGGAATCACACTGGCTACCGCACTGGCTGTGTCGCAGATAGCGTTGTAGGAGGGTTTGTCCCAAATCATGGTGGAACATGAAGAGAGAATTGTGGCAAATCCCTGTAGTTTGTGTTCTTTCTCAATGATATTTTCTGGAGCCTGCTCTAAACGTACATAAGCTCCTATGGGAACACTTAATTGACGATAGAAATTACGTTTTCCACTCCACGGAGTTCCACAGACAAATGGCTTTCCGTCCACAATACGTATTGCGGGGTTATCGTCGTTTAGGATTTCTGTTCCTGGAATATATTTATTCCATAAATCGTTATGAGTGCTCTTTCCTGTACCGCTCTTTCCTAAGAATAAGTAGCCACGGCCATCGTGTAGAGCCACAGAGGAGTGCATAAGCAATATATTATGGTGCGCTCCAGCAAAGGCAAAGGCCACCATCATTGCATTGTTAAGACCAAAAGATCTGTTGAGCAGATTACCAAAGAGGGATATCTGACAATCGGAAAAGTTGGCATTGGTCCGGAGGGCACATGCTTTTTCGCCATTCAGGTTGGAAATAATCATCTTATAGCCTCCATTGGGTAATAAGTAGACGCCGTGGTTATTGCCTCCACAGTCAAATTGTCCCACCTCAGAGCCTTCGGGCTCATCATTAACGAGTCCATCGCCAACAGTCATTGTAAACATTAGCTTTTCCTTGGTTTCTTTAACGTAAAATGGAGCGTATGTTTCTAGATAGTGGCGGCCGTCAACGTCGTCTAAAAAGAGAACGCGCAAGTAGGCCCCAGCAATGCAGAAAGAAAGGTCTTGCTTATTCATTTCTTGAAAGTCTGATAAAATTATTGTTCTTCAGTTTTCTGAACTGCAGGCACACTGAATTGGAAGTCTGAGGCAGATATTTCTTTGAGAGTATCAGGTTTTCCCTTGCTCAGTCTTTTGCGGAGTTTCAAATATTTTTTCTCTAATTTATTGCGATCTGTTGCAAAGAAAATAGCGCAAGTTTGATTACCTTGGTACTTAGATTCTAAAAAATGTTGAAACTCTGCAGAATAGAAACTGCGATACTCAAGAAAACCTGTCTTCTTTTGAAGGGAAGCCCCTTGTAAATCTTGCACAGAAGAGATATAAACAATGGAGTCATTGAAACTTGTGCTTACTCCAAAAACATAAATCTTGCCATCATCTTTAGCTTGCATGGCTACAGCCATGAGCATGGCGATAAAACTTAGGAATATCCTTTTCATTCTCATTTGTTATTTCTCTGCAAAGATAGTGTTTTACTATGAATCGCAAGTTTTACTTCCTTATATAATGGATAACGAACCGAAAATCATTCTCTTTATGAGAAATTACATATCTACAGATAGTAGACCTTATCAAAAGGTGGAGCGTAAATGTGACAGGTCATTGTATAAATAAAAAAATCTGCAAGTAACCTAAAAGTGCTTGCAGATTTGAGCGTCTCAAAAAATTAGAGATATGTTTTCAGAATCGTACTTTCGTGGGCATTGCGCAAAAGGCTTATACCTTTTTCTTTGATTTGCCGGACTCTCTCGCGACTCAGATTCATCTTTTCGCCGATTTCCTCTAGGCTGAGTTCGGGGTAGCCGATACCAAAGAACATTTGTACAATTTGGCGTTCTCTTTCCGGTAGTTGATGAAGAGCTCGATCTACTTCTTCTTTCAGAGATTCGTTGGCGAGGTGACTGTCTGTGGCTGCATTTTCTGGATTGTAGAGTAAATCAAGCAGACAGCTATCCTCATCTTCTACGAGTGGCGCATCGAAGGAAATATGTTTTCCCGATGAGTGTAGAGCCGTGGAGATTTTATCTAGTTCTAGACCAGTTCCATCTGCAATCTCTTCAATTGAGGGTTTACGTTCATTCTTTTGTACAAACTCATTGTAGAATCGCATTACGCGACTGGCATAACCCACTTGATTTTGAGGGAGGCGTACAATGCGACTTTGTTCTGCCAATGCTTGTAATATAGATTGTCTGATCCACCATACTGCATAGGAGATAAACTTAAAGCCGCGAGTTTCATCAAAACGTTTCGCAGCCGTGATGAGTCCGAGGTTTCCCTCATTAATAAGATCTATTAAGCTCAATCCTTGACCTTGATACTGTTTGGCAACAGAAACTACAAAGCGGAGATTTGCACTAGCGAGTTTGTTGAGAGCTTCATTGTCGCCAGTCTTGATACGGCGTGCGAGTTCAACCTCTTCGTCAGCACTGATGGTAGGTTCCTTACTAATGTCTTGCAGGTACCGCTCTAAGGATTCTCCTTCGCGGTTGGTAATCATCTGCAGAATCTTCAACTGTCTCATAGGTTCAAGATTAGAAGGTTGAAAGATGTGATTTTATTGGTATTTCTTCATGAAAGATTCAACTGAGGTGTCGCCGAGTTGCTTTGCTTTGTTCAGATAGCTAATAGCCGTTGTCTTGTTTTTTAGTTCTCCATAGGCAATTCCTAGTAAGCGGTACGCATCAGCATTATCTGGAAGCTCCTTTATCAGGGCTTCTCCTGCATCAATTGCCGTTTGGAACTCGCCTGCAATAAGCCATAAAAGGAAACTTCTTCGAGACGATAATCGAAGTATTCAGGTTTTTGAGACAAAGTCTGCGCATAGCGGATATCATCAATGGCTTGTTTGTACATACGGCATGAACGTTCGGCTTGTTCGCGAATATAATAAAATTTTGCAGTAAGGGATGCGGGACCCATTGCACTTTCATAATCATTGTAGTCTGCAACAGCTTGGCGAAACTTACCAAGTCGTGACAGATATTGAGCACGAACGAAGAGATAGTTTGCGTCGTTCTTACTATAAGGTTTATTGAGGCGGTTTACGCAACTATCTAGAAGAGCAAGTATTTTTGTGCTGTCGCCTTTCATAAAGGAGAGTGCGTTGGCAGCTGCATAGAATGACTCTGGAGACGCAAAGTTTGTGGTATTTACTTTATTATAAGCATCGTAGGCTTTATCATACTGCTTATTGGCGTACAGACAGTGGCCTTGTTGCATGAGATAAAGCGGACTAGGATTAGCTTGATAGGCGAGTTCTGCTTCTTCTAACGCACGCGGAAGAGTCCAATCTGAATTATTGGAAGTTTGTAGTGCAACGTTGTACATGAGTTTACTAAGAGTAAAGTGTATGCCATCAGCTTTAATGGTTGACTTTCAGAACTTTTTGATAGAGCTGTCTTAAAGTCTTTCTCTGCGAGAGAATAGAGCCTCTTTGTGGCATAGAACGTGCCGCGATTAACGAAACCTTCGGCATTGTCTGGGTAGGTCTCAATGAAATCATTGAGTGTTGTTATGTAGGCCGTACTATCAGCAGAGCTCATAAGATAAATATAAGCCAATGCTGCTTTCTCATCATTAGGAAGTGCCTTCTGAATTTTGATTTCCTTCAAATCGGGATTGAGTGAACCTGTCTCTGTGATATTGAGCGTATTGATGGCTTTTATATCAAGAGCACAAGCTGTGGTGGCTCCGTTTGTGAAGTTCTTTTGTACGATGGCAGCTACACGCCGATTATTGTCGATAAGGGGACAACCAAAGTTCTTGTCAACATTTTGAGCATTAAGGTCAAAGTATTTGTATTGGTTGAAATCAGATACATTCGTTATAATGGCGGCAACTCCGGTGCTCTTGTAGGTTGCTAAGTTGAGAAGTGTTCCATTTTCGGGTGTTGTCGTAGTCTGTTCTAAAAAAGGAGTTTTGTGTGCATCAGTACGAAATTTTGCTAAGTCAAGGACGCTATTTGCTCCTAGGATACGGACTACATTGAATTTTTTTCCTTTGGCATCAATAATTTCTGCTCGGTAAGCACCTTTTAAAAGATTGAAGGAGACAACTCCTTCCCCTTGGCCGTTAATAAAGAAGCCATAGCCATTTGCCAATATAGTACCATCGGCTTTATACGTAAATATGTTGAAGACTGCGTCAGACGGACCTGCAATACCTATAAAGGGAAAAAGTGTAGATAAAGTTAAAATGAAGGATAATAATAGTTTTCGCATGTTTTATTGAAGTTTTAGTAAGGATTTCGCATTGTTGATGGCTGCCTCGGTCATTTGTGCGCCTGAAAGCATATTGGCAATTTCTTGTATGCGCTCTTCGGTGGACAACAAATCTATATGGCTAGATGTTCCATGTTCATTTTCTTTTTTGAATACACGATAATGGTAGACACCAATAGCTGCAATTTGTGGAAGGTGAGTAATGCAGAGAACCTGGCAATTTTTCGCCATACGATTCATAACTTCAGCCATCTTTTCTGCCATAGTACCTGAAACACCTGTGTCGATTTCGTCAAACACAATTGTCGGTAAGTTTCGGCTTTGTGAGATAATGGCTTTTAAGGAAAGCATCAAGCGAGCGATCTCTCCACCAGATGCAATTTGAGCCACATCCTGCATAGCCGTATTTTTATTTGCACTGAAGAGGAATGTTACTTTATCGGCACCATTACTATCTGGCTGATTGCGGTGTTCAAAAGAGAAATTGAGACGAACACCAGGCATTCCTAATTCTTGCAGTTGGATGATGAGATCTTTTTCAATTTTTTCTGCTGCTTTTTTACGATTGGCAGTCAACTCCTTAGCTGCGGCATACATTGCTTGTTCTGCTTTGTTGACTTCTGCTGTTTTCTTAGCTACTTCTTCATCAATATTTTCAATTTTATTGATGAAGTTCTTAAGTTCTTCCTGCTTTGTTAGCAACTCTGCAACAGTTTCAACATTGTGTTTCTTTTCGAGCGAATAGATAGTATTGAGTCTGTCATCGACAAACGCTTGTCGTGCGGGATCAAACTCAACAGATTCTAGTTGCTGCTCTAGTTCATCTGCAATATCTTCAAGTTCTATTCTTACACTGTCTATTCTTTCGGATAAGGTTCCAGCAATGGGGAAAACTTTTTGTATAGAGGATAGAATCTGACTACTGCTTTTCAGCTCCGTGACGGGATTGTGCTCATCAACAGAAAAAAGTCCTGACGCCTGGAAAAGACTCTGCTTGATTTCTTCTGCATGCGAAAGAGTATTGGACTCTTCTTCTAGCTGCTCTTGTTCGCCATCTATGAGTTGCGCTTCTTCAAGTTGTTGTAATTGGAAATTGAAAAAAATCTGTATCATTCTTGTCTTTTTTTCTGCTTGTTCTTGGAGTCTAGTTAATTCTGTGGTAGCACGTTGCCACGCAGTGTATTGTGTAGTATAGTTCAATAGTACTTGGGGATTGGCAGCTATGGTGTCGAGTGTTTCTATGAGGAAAATGCTCGTGCCCCAAAAAGTAGGTTTTGGTGTTGTGAGTGTATATCTATTAGATGACTACTCACTTCTTTTTAGAAAAGAGAGGAACAGGGACTGTCGTTGATGAAAGCACGACTTTTTTTCCTTGTACGGTGACTTCGCGGCGTACAATACATTCCTTTTCATCAAAATCAATGTCGTGGTCTTCTAATAACTTCTCAAGTTGAAGCCCCTGTACTTGAAATATAGCTTCAACATAGCATTTTCTTTCCCCTGTTTTGATAACCTTAGCATCAGCCCGCTGCCCCATGATGAGACCTAAGGCTCCAAGAATTATACTTTTTCCGGCACCCGTTTCGCCTGTGATGACAGAGAAACCATTTGAAAAGTTGATATCTAACTTTTCAATGAGCGCATAATTGCTTATGTGTAAGTGCTGTAGCATTGTTTTATTTCATTTGTCGCCAAGACGAATTCTTTGACGCATTGATATTGGATAGTATCTCAACAATCTTTTCTTTCTCTGCTGTGGTGCCTTTTCCTTTATAGATATTAACCAATTCGTCAGCTTTTATATCTGTAAAAACTTGTGGGAGAGAAGATAACGATTTGTTTTCGTGCGACTTTTGTAAAAGTCCTATAGCTTCTGTAATAGCTGCTCGTCCGCGGTCAGCATTTTCAGCCATAATATCAAGTCCTTCTCTGTAGTATTTGTATTGCATGCGGCGGAAGGGTTCCATTCCGCTATCTAGCATGTCATTGATAATGGCATATCGATTCTTGGAATCATCAAAAGCTTTCCAACCTTTAGAAGGAAAACTCTGAGCATTATTCACAATGCTTTGCGCTACTGTCAATGCGTAGGTCCCTCCAAGAGGTGACATGGTGTCGTTATCTATTCCTATAATTAAATAGGAGTAGTATGCAATAAGAGCCGTCAGTTCATTATCAATAACGTCAGGGCGAAATTCTAATTTATCGTACTGCTGGAAGCGGAAGTTGAATGAAGGATCTTGAATGCTAAAGGCTGTCGTTGTATACGCTGAATTATAAACAGGCCGGATACTTTGCACGCTAAGGGTACATTCGAATGAATTGTCTGATTCATTGTATTTATTTACAATAATATTGAATGTACATCTAATTCTTTCGTTTTTTTCCGAAATTGCATATTCGTCCACTGCCGAGTATTGATAAACTCCGTCAGTTGTTGCTGTAAATCATCAAATACCGCTGTTGAGGATTGGTTTATCTTCTGATGATTAACGCTAACCTTAGCTTCAAGTTCTTGAGCTTTCATTTGTGTACAGAGCACAAGGAAGAAAAGAATTATTCGAATAATCCGCATAAGAAATCGACAATGTCCCGCGCCACTTCAGTTTTACTTTTCAGTGGATAAGGATACTCTTTGTCATTATTTAGTATCGTGATTTGATTTGTGTCGTATTGGAACCCCGCACCTTTGTCATTGAGAGAATTCAGTACAATAAAATCTAAATTCTTTTTCTTTAATTTCAGGCGAGCGTTATTGTGTTCATCCGTTGTTTCAAGCGCAAAGCCCACAAGTTTTTGATAAGGAGTTTTTGCTGCTCCAAGAGCTGCTGCAATATCTTGCGTAGGCTTTAGCTCGAGAGTTAGATTCTCTCCCTTACGTTTTATCTTATTGCAGGCTGTTTGTGCCATGGTAAAATCTGCAACTGCCGCACAAAGAATTGCTGCAGTTGCTTTTTTGAATTTCTCTGTGGCCGCTTCGTACATTTCCTGTGCGCTTTCAACATTGGTGCGAAAGATGTTCGGGTGATGCGTAGTAAGATTCACAGGGCCAGCAATGAGTTCAACTTTTGCTCCTCGTGCTGCACATTCCTCTGCTAATGCAAAACCCATTTTTCCGCTGGAGTAATTGCCGATGAAACGTACGGGATCTATCTTTTCGTAGGTGGGGCCTGCTGTAATGACAATTGTTTTATCTGTCAAGCATTGTTGTCCGTTGAAGAAAGCTTTGAGAGTTTCGTATATTTTTTCAGGCTCTTCCATTCTTCCTTTTCCTACAAGATGACTGGCTAATTCTCCTTGTGTGGGTTCTATGATATAGTTGCCACGTTGCTTCAGAATTTCGAGGTTCTCTTGTGTAGAAGCATGGGCAAACATATCCAGGTCCATTGCTGGAGCTATAAAAACTGGAGCCTTCATCGACAAGTATGTTGTGATGAGCATATTATCGGCAATGCCGTGAGCCATTTTCCCAAGTGTAGCAGCTGTTGCAGGTGCAATAATCATTGCATCCGCCCACAATCCGAGGTCTACATGGCTGTGCCAAGTGCCATCACGCTGTGAGAAGAAGTCGCTGATCACTGGTTTAGACGTTAGAGCAGATAAGGTGATAGGCGTGATGAACTCCTTGCCAGCAGGTGTGATGACAACTTGCACTTCTGCTCCTGCTTTGATGAACAGACGTATAAGTGTACATGCTTTATAGGCAGCTATGCTGCCAGATATTCCGAGAAGGATGTGCTTACCTTTCATCGTGTAGCTGTATTCAGACGTAAGCGCATAAGAGTTTGTTTAGTGTCTTGCGTGAAATCGCCTTGCATCATCCAGCCAAAATAGCCGGAATCTCGTTGCAAAAACGTCGGCAACAGGCTGTCCTTTATATTTTCCAAAGTTAAACACCGGAGTACCTTGCTCATCGTAGACAAAGCGACCAGCCAAGTCTACATTTCTGTTCTGACGTGAAAAATTCTGCAAGCCACTCTATATTATTGTGAAGCTCTTCTCCGTACTTGTCGAGCTGAGCCTGAAGAACTTCGTAAGTAGCTTTAGTGTCGGCCAAAGCCGTGTGGGCATTCGTGAGATCTTGGTTACAATAGAATTTATAGGCAGCTGAAAGATTTCGCTGTTCCATCTTGTGGTAGATAGTTTGGACGTCTACTAAGCGACATTTGGAAATGTCAAAGTCGGCGCCAGCGCGTGCAAATTCTTCTACGAGGAGAGGAACATCAAACTTATTGGAATTAAATCCTGCTAAGTCAGCCCCTTGAAAGATAGCTGCTAGTTCTCCTGCTTTATCCTTGAAATAAGGGCAGTCTGCAACATCGGCATCATAGATACCATTTACGGCCGATGCCTCAGCTGATATGTGAATCCCAGGATTAAAGCGAATGACCTGTGATTCCTCGTTACCATTTGGGTAAACTTTTATAAAACAAAGTTCGACAATGCGGTCACTGGATATTTTAAGGCCTGTGGCTTCAATGTCGAAGAATATAATGGGGCGTGTAAGTTGAAGTTTCATTCTGTTTTAGGTGAAAAGAATTATACATTACAGTCTAATTGAACGCAATGTATAATTCTTTTATCTGTTATATGTATCAATCTGGAAGCATGAGAGGCATCAGAATCATCTGAACCTCTTCGTTTTCTTTCTGCTCGGCAGGAATGATGACGCCTGCACGACTTGCGTCGGCCAATCGGATAATCACATCCTCGCCTTGAATATTATTGATAATCTCAAGGAGAGACGGACCTTTGAATCCAATACTCATGGGATTACCAGAGTACTCGCAGAGTAGAGATTCTTCTGCTGACATTGCAAAGTCAATGTCTTGAGAAGATATTGTCAACTTGCTAGGTGATAGCTGAAGTTTCACAAGTGTGCTAGCTGCACCAGAGAAAATCAAAACACGGCGGAGGGTTGCCATCAGCGCATCGCGATTAACAGTTACGATGTTTGGATTATCCTTTGGGATGACTGCACTATAGTTCGGAAATTTTCCCTCGATGAGTCGGCATGTCATTTCGAAGTTTTCTGTGTAAACATCAGCATTTCGCTCATTGAAGAGGATACGAACATCGCCCGTCTCTTTTTGTAAAACATTCTTTAAGAGTCCAGCAGGTTTCTTCGGGAGAATGAAAGCTCCTTCCTTTGAAGCTTGAGTATTCAATATTTTATTGCACGTCAGCTTTTGTGCATCTGTTGCAACAACGGTAGCGTTGTTGGAAGCTATATCGAAAAATACGCCATTCATTACAGGACGAAGAGGATCGTTGGCTGTTGCAAAGATAGCGCGTCCTAGAGCTTCATAAAGTAGTTCTGCACCTACGGTCAGTCGTGAGGCATCGCTAGGCATTTCAGGAGTGACGGGATATTCATCGGCAGGTTGTGCCATGAAGTTATAGTGACCTCCTTGGTATTGGATAGTAACATCGAGATTACTACCAACGAAGAATTCCAATGGTTGGTCTGGAATTTCCTTCATTGCATCTTGGATAGTCTTAGCGTTCACCGTGAAGCGGATGTCTTGTTCGCTCTCGATGAGTTCGATCGTCGTTTTTAGTGTACATTCATTGTCCGAGGCTGTGATACGGAGCTTCTGCTCCTCAATTTCAAAAAGAAAGTTGTTGAGAATAGGCAGACTGTTTTTTGCTGTAATCACGCGGCCGGTAAGTTGTAGACGCTGTGAAAGCAATGAACTATTGAGTACGAATTTCATGTATGTTTATGATTTGTATTTCTTAATTTTATTGTGCTGACAAAGTTACATAAAAATTCTAATATGAGTAAGAAAATGCTTTTTTTTTAATCTTAAAATCCCTATAGCTCTGATTTTAATTGTAATTTCGCGGTCGTAGAAAATAAAACATAGATATAAATGGAAATTACAGGTAAAATTATTCAAGTTCTTGAAAAACGTAGTGGTACTTCTAGTCGTAGCGGAAATGCTTGGGCCTCTCGAGGATTATGTCCTTGAGTTTGTAGACGGCAATAGCCAGTTCCCTCGCCACATGGTGTTCAATGTGTTTGGTGAAGATCGTATTTCGCAGATGAACATTCAAGTAGGTCAGACTCTTACGGTTTCTTTCGATATAGATGCTCATGAATATCAAGGACGTTGGTTTAATAATATCCGTGCGTGGCGTGTAGTTGCTGCCTCAGAAAATGCAGTCCCTCCTGTTGTAGATGCAGCTCCTATAACCCCTGCTACAGATATTCCTGCTCCTACAGCAGATGTAGCTCCTGCTAGTGAGGACAAAGTAGATGATCTGCCTTTCTAATTTAAAGTAAGATATTTCCTATACGGATGAAACTGACGTAAGTACAGTTTCATCCGCTTATTTTATCTTGTGAGTTATGAAAATCAAATTTATCGCGAAGGTTTTACGCTGTATTGTTGCTAGTTTCTTTATTTCTTCAATAATAGCAGTAATAGCATATCGCTGGATTCCAGTATATGTTACTCCTCTGATGCTGATTCGTTGTGTGCAGAGTGTAGCGAATGGAGAATCGCCAAAGCTTTATCATCATTGGATACCTTTAGATGAAATGTCTGTGTACATGCCGGTTGCTGTGATGGCTTCTGAAGATCAAAACTTTCGTCATCATCATGGATTTGATATGAATGCTATAGTCGACGCAGCAAAAGAAAAAATGGAAGGTAAGCGCCGGAGAGGAGGTAGTACTATCAGTCAGCAGACTGCAAAAAATGTCTTCCTATGGCCTAGCTCAACATGGATTCGTAAAGGATTTGAAGCTTACTTTACTGTATTAATTGAGTTGTTTTGGTCAAAAGAACGGATTATGGAAGTATATCTCAATTCTATTGAAATGGGAGATGGGATATATGGAGTAGCTGCAGTGGCTGCTCAGAATTTTGATTGTGAAGCCAATCAGCTGACGCGCTCAGATTGTGCTTTGATAGCAGCAACTCTCCCAAATCCGAGACGTTTTAGTAGTAAACATCCTGGACCTTTTATGCGAAGTCGGCAACGTTGGATTCAGCGTCAGATGCGGAATATTGATGTTATGCACATGGATTAAGTGCTCAAGTTTGAATTATTCCAAGGTTTTTATAGTGAGCTTTCGTTGAATTGAAATGGAAGCAGATCTGCAAAAGATTCAAAAATATAGATTTTATCCTTTCCGTAGAGTAGAACGCGAAAAGGATGAAATCTATGTTCTACTTCTGCTAAAACTTGGCGGCATGCTCCACATGGAGAGATAGGGGAGGGGGTAAAGGATTTGTTTGTTCCTCTTGCAGCAATTGCCAAAGTTTTTATACCAACTTCGGGGAATTGAGCATTGGCATAAACATTGCGCAACGTTCAGCACAAGTTCCTGTAGTGTAAGCTGCATTTTCCTGATTACTTCCTTTAATGATTTCCCCATTATCAAGCAAAATTGCAGAACCTACGCTAAAATGAGAAAAAGGAGAATAACTAGTATGAGTGGCTTTTTTAGCTTGTTCTATTAGCTGAAAGTCTTCTGCGCTAAGTTCTTCTTCCTTAGCACTTTTATATTGAATTTCGATATGTTTAGATTCCATATTTATGTGATAGTTGAGTAGGTGCAAATTTCATCCTTCCGTGCAAACATACGAAAAAACTCTAAAATGGAGCATAACTATATCGGAAAATTGTAAACTTGACTTCCCAGAGCATAAAGTTAAATGCTAAAAAAGCCAATAAAGAACTGTTTATATGCTTTTGCTATCTGATACTTCGCAATATCTTAGTATTTTTGCACTGAGAAAAGAAATAGACATAAAAACAGGACTTCCTAACGATACGGGAGACCACTAAAAAGACGAAAATTATGAAAGAGAAAAAATTAATTGAAATGCTGCAGTATCGTATCAATCGTTACAAGGAGATGAGAAATGGATCAATGTGCCAGAATCTCAACCTGCAGCTCCAGCGCTTAATGGCTGGTAAAGGCGCACAGTAAAGAACTTTGTAAAGCATAATATAGCCGTGGTTATTACAACCACGGCTTTTTATTTTTTTCTGGAATTACAATGAGGCCTAGGATGAACGCAAGATGATGACACAGCGTAAAATACTATCTTTTGACTTGTTTTTTGTAGAAATAATTCTTACTCTATGGAGCTGAGAATGCATTGAAATCCAAGATTAGTGTATGAGGGTGGAGATAGTGCAGCAATGAGATGTTACTGAAATACTCTTTTCTTCAGCTCTTTAAAGGAGATATTTATTTTTTTCTATTATAGAGATTGGAAATACAATAAGGGGATTTTTAATCACAATAAGGTTGTTGGCTGCTATCCTTATTGATTTTTCAGAGAGAATAAGGATGCAGAGACCTTTGGCGTCTGTTTCCTAATCTGTGTTTCGATACGATTGTGGCAATAGAACAGTTCAATATTTATAAAAAAATAGAGTAATTTTCCTCTTTCCTTTTTGTTTTTGAGAAAAGCTTGGAGAACTATAAAAAGAAAAAGCATTCAACTTAAAACTGTTGAATGCTTTTTGAAGTTGCGGAGGCTCGACTCGAACGAACGACCTCCAGGTTATGAGCCTGGCGAGCTACCAACTGCTCCACTCCGCGATATTCAGGATGTTATCTCCCGTTTGCGAGTGCAAAGTTAGTATAAAGTTTTCGACCAACCAAGGATTTTTCAAAAAAAATGTAATTTCCCTTATTCTACCTCTAAAACAAGTCCCTTTAGATACTCCCCTTCGGGTGATAGATATTGATGGGATGGTCGGCTGGTTGATGCAGCTGATGTAAGATGCGGACATGGCGGCCAGCTTGTGCTGCTGCTGTAAAGACTGCTAAGCGGAATTGGTCTTTATTCACGGCCTGCGAACAGCTGAAAGTAAAGATGATTCCGCCTTTACGGATTTTAGAAATGGCAATAGCATTAAGGCGCGTGTAGCCTTTGAGTGCATTGCGAAGCGCACCCTTGTGTTTCGCGAATGCTGGAGGATCAAGGACAATAAGTTCGTAATCGTCGCCTGCCCTTTCAAGGAATTTGAACGCGTCTTCTGCATAAGCATCATGTCGGCTGTCACCTGGGAAATTGAGTTCTGCATTTGCTCGCGTCAGATCTATAGCTTTAGCACTACTATCTACACTAGTGACGCGTGTGGCTCCACCTCGGAGTGCGTAAACACTGAATCCGCCTGTGTAGCAAAACATATTAAGCACGTTCTTTCCTATGGAGTACTGCTCCAAGAGCTTTCGATTCTCTCGCTGATCAATGAAGAAGCCCGTTTTTTGCCCTCGAAGCCAATCGATATGGAACTTGAGTCCGTATTCTATGGCTATGTTATCCTCGTTGCCCCCAATGATAAAACCGTCCTTCTCGTGTAGATCTGCCTTGAAGGGAAGTGTGGTTTCGGACTTATAGTAGACATTTTCGATAATTCCTTTGCAAACGTCAATGAGCGCAGCTGCTATTTCTTTACGATAGAGGTGCATACCAACGGAATGGGCTTGCATCACAGCTGTTTTACCATATAAGTCGATGATGAGACCTGGTAGTTGGTCACCTTCTCCATGAACAAGACGAAGAGTGTTGTTATCTTCACGCCCTACCAATCCAATTGAACAACGCATATTGAACGCTTCGGAAAGACGTTCTTTCCAGAATTCATTATCGATTTTACGTTCAACAAAGGACAATACGCGTATAGCGATAGATCCAATTTGATAATGTCCGATAGCTAAAAAATCTCCTTTGTGGTCAATGACTCTTACTAACTGGCCTTCAGTGAGATTGTCGGGCATTCTTTGGATGGCACCAGAGAATATCCAAGGGTGGAAACGTCTAAGACTTTCGGCTTTTCCGTGACGTAATTGGATGGTTGGATACATATATTTTTGAATAGTTTACAAAAGGAAGGATGAAACGAAAATAATTGTTTTGCCTATTTTTCGTTTCTGTTATTAAAGGCTTATTGGGGTGTTTCTGCGGCAGGCTGAGGTTTTAGCAGTGTAAAGCCTGTTTCGCGTAGATGTTTAAGTTCGTTGTAGAGCATGATACAGGAATACGCATCTGTAGCTGCATATGTTTTTTGTGCGGGGCTAAGAATATCAGCTTCCCAATTACTAAGTTGAGCGCTCTTTGAAATCCGTTGATGAAAAACATTTGCAAAGATTTTCTGAAGGCTCATGTCTTGAATACCCATTTCTTTTACATAGTCCTGCAAATCAAGAAACCGGCCAGGAATAAAGGCATGTCGTTGAGCCAGCATGTGGATGTCGTCTTTTAACGAAAGACCAACTTTTAAAATCTCTTTGTTGGCTAATAGTTTGCGTAATGAAGAAATAAAGCCAAAGGAGTTGAGACGAAAAAGAAAGCAAATGTCTTCGGTTGCAATTTGCAAAAGTGCAACTTGGTGGAATACGCCTTTACGGAAAGATGGGCGAGTTTCAGTATCTATTCCTAAAATCTTGGAGTTCTCAAGTGCAGCCACAGCTCGTTCTGCTTCTGCTTCACTTTGAATGACAACGATGCGCCCTTCATACTTGAAGCGCGGCAATCCTGCAATGAATTTTTTATCGGTCTTAATGAAGAGTTGTTTCATTCTTGATAGTTTCCTCCGAATTGAGCATCATGCAAAGCTCGAAGAGCATTAAGAAGCGTCTGTCCCCAGTAAAGTTTGAATTTTTCAACTGCATCGAAGAGAGCTACTTGCATAGGTTCTTCGAAACCTTCACGGAAAGTTTCGACTAATTCTCTAAGAACCTGATAAATATCTGCTAAATTCTCACTGATAGTACAAAGTACTGGTTGGTCTGAGTATTTGAAATCCTCTACAAATACGTCCAAATAATCGTCTCGTTCAGCTAAAATAGCTGCGACATTGTGGCGGATATAATCGTAGTCCGCTTCGGTTAGTTTTCCTTCATTGAAACCAGGAATTTCTGGAACATCTCCCAACAGGGACATTTTGAGGTAAATCATAGGTAGAATACCGCGCATCACTTCAATAAAGTGGTTGCGTTCTTCTCCTTCTGTCTGCTCCACTTGCTTGCAATATTCTGTCGCAATGGTAATCAAGTCGAGCACTGGTTGGCTGTAAAGGAAAGAATTCATGAATATGTGAGAAATAGAGTGATAAGTAAACGGGAGCACTTGTGTCTCCCGTTTTTCTTAGTATTATAAATCATTTCGTGCGATACGCCCCATTGCCATAACGAAGTGGAGTTGTTGCTCCTTGTCATAGATGACAATGTCTGCATCTTTCCCCTTTTGGAGTGAGCCTTTGCGATCGTAGATGCCCATGATTTTTGCAGGCGTTTCGCTCACCATGCGAATGGCATCTTCCATTGGTATGTGAGCTTGCTGAACAGCAGTGCGAACGAGGCGATCCATTGTAGCTACAGATCCTGCTATGGCAGAGCGATCGGCTAACTTGCAAACACCGTCTTCAATAATAGTTCCTGGATCGAAGCACTTAGTAGTGTCGCTGGCAGCAACTGCTAAAGAGTCGGTAATCATGCTAGTTCTTTCTACGCCTTTGAACTTGTAAATCATATTGAGGATGACGGGGGGGACATGAATGCCATCCGCAATCATCTCTACCGTAATTTCATCCATATCATAGATGGCCTCAACAGTTCCAGCATGCTTAAATTCACGTACTTTGTAGAAACCACGCATGGCGTTATAGAAGTGATTGGCATGTGTGAAACCTACTTGTAAACCTGCCTTCACTTGGTCGAAGTCGGCCTTTGTGTGCGCAATAGCATTGAGCACTCCATGCTTACGACAGCATTTACCAAATTCTAAAGCACCCGGAAGTTCAGGGGCAGCACTCCAGCGCTTAATGCAATTAGTGCTATCGAGGAGAGGAATATATTCTTCAGGATCTGGATCCTTAATATTTGCAGGGTTTTGGCCACCAGCCATATCTATATTAAGGTAGTGTCCTTCAAGATGAAGTCCCATGACAGGCGTATTTTCCTCTTTCATCATCTTCTCCGTTGTGCTTACTGCCGCATAAATCATGGGCATCGTTGAAGATGAAAGAGTGGGGTAGATAGCCGTGGTACCATGCTGCATGTGCGCATCTATCGCAACCCGAAAAGCTTCTTCGGTACCTTCCATGAAGTCACGACCACCACCGCCATGGCAGTGTTGTTCTATTCCACCAGGGACGATGTCGCCTCCTTTAGCATCTATGCGCTCAGCTCCAGCAATGGGGAGATCGCTATTTGAAACTTCAAGAATTTTGTTGCCCTCAACAATCACAGAGCCACCTTCTAGCCAGCCTTCTGGAGTGAGGATCCGTCCATTAAATATCTGTTTCATTTGTAGTAATAGGTTTAGTATTCTTATGCAAAAGTAAGCATTTCTTCTGACTATATACAATAAAGAGAGGGTTTTTGCGGTTATAGAATAGATGTAGAAAGCCTCTATTATGTGTGGCTGAAACTTCTTGCGCGTTGCGTGTTTATCAGACTGAAATAATTATGCTAAAGAATATATCTTTACTCCTTCTCATATTTATAGGTGTGAGTGCCTGCTCACCTGTTGATCGACTTATCCGGCGCGGTGATAATGCGCTTGCTATTGGAGAATATGCAGAGGCTGCAGCTTTATATCAGCGAGCGTATAGGCAAACTCCTGCGAAAGAGCGAGAACAACGAGGCCGACTCAGTTACAAAATGGGAGATGCTTATCGTTGTTATGGGAATGTGGCAAAAGCTGTTGGAAATTATGCAAATGCTGCTCGCTATTATTATACTGATACGCTCACTTGGCTTCGCCTTGGAGATATGCAAAGAGCTATGGGGGAATATGGAGAAGCTAGTAAGTCTTATCAGAATTTTATAACAGAAAGTTTATCTCCGCCAACAGAAAGATTTAGCCAATCTTCTAAGAAAGTGGTAAGTGTTCGTAAGTCTAAACGTGGCAATAGAAAAACGAAGGAGACGACGAATTCTGATACTTTGTCTGTGGCTACTCCAACCCTGAAGACTAAGAATGTAGATCCAAAGTATATTGAAATAGCTCACAGGGGATTACTTAATTGTGAAGCAGCCATAGAAAATAAGAAAGACGTCTCTGCTTATACAGTTCGCCAAGCAGTTCTTTTCAATTCTCCGCGCGCAGATTATTCTCCGGCTCTTCTTCCTACAGAATATGATCAAATCTATTTCTCTACAACGCGCCGTCAGACACAGGGTAATGATATTAGTGGCATTACGGGAATGAAGGCGGGAGATATTTTCTATTCGCGCAAAGACGAGAAGGGAAATTGGAAGCGTGTAGAACCTGCAGAAGGAGGTATCAATACTACTGATGATGAAGGAGCTTGTTGTTTTTCTCCGGATGGCTCAACGATGTATTTCACGGTATGTAGAACTGATGCAAAATATCCTCGTATGGCGGAGATTTGGCAATCTACTCGTTCTGATGCAACTTGGTCGAAACCTACACAAGTAAAGATTTCTGCAGATACACTTTCCGACTATGCTCATCCAGCAGTTTCTCCTGATGGTAAATGGCTTTATTTTTCCAGTAATATGCCGGGAGGTTTTGGGGGATACGATTTGTGGCGCATACGTATTGGTGAACATGGAGCTGGAGGTGTTGAGAATCTTGGTTCAGAAATCAATACTGATGGTAATGAAGAATTTCCTACATTTCGCCCTAATGGCGATTTCTATTTTTCTTCAGATGGACGTACGCCTAATTGGGGCGGGTTAGATCTTTATTGTGTTCCTCAGTTTACCAAACGCTTTAGGGGGGGGGATGTGTTATTTGATGCAGAACAGACAGGGCTGGTAGATACTCTTCATCAACAACTTATTGTAGATCATCTTCCTACTCCTATGAATAGTCAAGGGGATGACTTTGGTATTACGTTTGATGGTCTTCATAACCGCGGTTATTTTTCCTCCTCTCGTAGTACGGGAGGTCGTGGCTGGGATAAGATATTTGAATTTAGTTATCCTGAACGCTTACTGACTGTGAAAGGTTGGGTTTACGAACAAGATGGCTATGAACTACCTTCTGCCCAAGTGTATATTGTAGGTACAGACGGGACGAACCAAAAGATTAGTGTGCTACCTAATGGTTCTTTTGAAGCCCCTGTGCAGCCTGGGGTTAATTATCTCTTGATGGCTGTGTGCAATGGATATTTGAATGTTCGGCAACAGTTGCGCCTTGATACGCTTTCCCAAGCAGATGTGGAGAGAGCAATAGCTCGTCAAAATAAAAATCCTCGAAAAGATGCAACGCAATATGTTTTGCAGTTTCCCCTTCCTAATATTAGTATCCCTGTCTTAGTCCGCGGTATTTATTACCAGTTTGATAAAGCTGCTATTACGGATAGCAGCAGCGTTGCACTCAATCGGTTGGTTACATTATTGAAAGAGAATCCTAATATTACCATAGAATTGGCGGCACATTGTGATTATCGAGGGACAGATGCTTATAATGACCACCTTTCTCAGCAACGCGCTGAGGCTGTTGTGGCTTATCTTGTGAAGCAAGGTATTGCGCGTGATCGTTTGACACCTATGGGATATGGAAAACGCCGTCCTAAAGTTGTTACAACAAAGTTGCATGCCGAATACCCATTCCTTGCTGTTGGTGACACTCTCACTGCAGAGCGTATCAGTTCGTTACGTCCAACTCAGCAAGAGATTGCCAATGCTTTGAATCGTAGAACAGAGTTCCGTGTTCTTCGTACAACATATGGTCTCTTTGATAAAAATGGTAATTACGTAGCTCCGGCTACTAATCCTAAAAAGTCGGAGGCTGATGAGCCTAATGCTGTAGATATTTATTAGGAATGAGTGTGAGATTTTAAGAAAGTTAACTAGCCTTAGAGATGTGTCTTTTTAATCTTTCTGCTATCTTGTAAAAAAGCTCATGACATAAAGAAATATGTTGTGAGCTTTTTTTTATTCTCCTATTGCATTTTAGAGCCGATAGTTAAAAACTTAATGAATGGCCACTTATCGAAATGAATCTGTAAGAAGTTTTATTTCGATGGCAGGAGAGATTCGTTCATAGAGGATATTGTAGACAGCATCAAGGATAGGCATATTCACATGGAAGTGCTTGTTGAGTTGCTTCATGCACGCTGTGCCGTAGTAGCCTTCAGCGATCATCTCCATTTCGATTTGTGCCGACTTTACACTGTAGCCTTTACCAATCATCGTGCCGAAGACGCGGTTACGCGAAAAGTTGGAATATCCCGTCACAAGGAGGTCACCAATATATACACTGTCGTAAACATTGCGTGGAATAGGATAAACAGCACGCAGAAAACGGTCGGTTTCTTGTACAGCATTTGCCATAAGAACCGACTGAAAGTTGTCTCCATATTTCAATCCATTGCAGATACCCGCTGCTATGGCATAGACATTTTTCAATACACTGGCATATTCTATGCCGATGATGTCATCGGAAGTCTTAGTTTTGACATACGAAGAAGCGAGCATAGAAGCAAAGGCTTGAGCATATTCTTGGCTCACGCTACCTATTGTGAGATAGGTGAGGCGGTCGAGCGCTACTTCTTCTGCATGAGAAGGACCTCCAATAACGGCTAAATGATCATCTGGAATATTGTAAGCCTGTCGAAAGTATTCGCTGACCACGTAGTCCTCATCTGGAACAATACCTTTGATAGCCGTAACGATATATTTATCATAGAGTTTCTCTTTGAGCTTGCGGAGATGGCTCTTTAGGTAAGGAGAAGGGGTGACAAAAATTAAGGTGTCATTATCGCGTACAGCTTCGTTGATATCGGCCGTAAAGTGGATGCGATGAGTATCGAAGTGGACACCGGTGAGATAGGAGGGATTGTGCTCGAGGCGTTTAAAGCTTTCGATGGTGTCCGTTCTGCGCATATACCACGTGATGCTGGGGACTTTCTCCAGTACCATTTTGGCAATAGCGGTGGCCCAACTGCCACTCCCCATTATTGCTATCTTTCCTGTTTCCATTTTATTCTTGAAGAAGTGGAAGAATTTCTCCGTTTTCCCCATAGAGTTATTGCTTCTCTCTCATGTTTTTAGAGCGGAGATAAATCTTTTTACTTTATGAGAAAGACGGAGAGATTTTCTTAGTGACCGTTTATTTGTCGGCAGAAACCCATTTTGTAATTTCTTCTAGTGAGGGCTTTTGTATCTCGACAATGTTTCGGTATTTCTTCTGCAATTCGCTGAGCTGTTGCAGGATTTTCTGCGGGTTCACCTCTTTGAGGTCGCTAACGAGATTGTAGCCAATTTTTTGGAGAGCTGGAACCAAATCTTCGGGAATGCCAATACGCGTGTAAGCCTCAGCGTTGTCGCGAGGAGCTTTGGCTTCTGGCTTCATCTGTGGGAAGAGGATAACTTCCTGAATGAAAGGATTCCCTGTCATAAGCATGACAAGGCGGTCAATACCAATACCGATACCGGAAGTGGGAGGCATACCATATTGGAGTGCGCGGAGGAAGTCGGCGTCTATAACCATAGCTTCATCGTCACCCTTATCTGCCAAAGACATTTGGTCGCGGAAACGTTCTTCTTGGTCTATAGGATCATTTAGCTCCGAATAAGCATTTGCCAATTCCTTACCATTAACCATCAACTCGAAGCGTTCTGTAAGACCTGGCTTGGAGCGATGTATTTTAGTGAGTGGTGACATTTCTACAGGATAGTCCGTGATGAAAGTGGGTTGGATGTAGGTACCTTCGCAAAATTCGCCAAAGAGTTCATCAATCAGTTTACCCTTGCCCATTGTTTCATCAATCTCCATGTTCAACTTGTTGCAAATCTCGCGGATTTCATCCTCTGTCTTGCCCTCCAAGTCGTAACCTGTCTTTTCCTTGATAGCTTCAAGGATAGGCAGGCGGCGATATGGAGCTTTGAAGCTGATTGTCTTGCCGTCGATAACGCATTCGCTCTTGCCATTCACGGCAATGCAAATAGTTTCAAGCATCTTCTCCGTGAAAGACATCATCCAGTTGTAATCTTTATACTGCACATAGAGCTCCATGCAGGTGAACTCAGGGTTATGGTTCTTATCCATGCCCTCATTGCGGAAGTTCTTTCCTATTTCGTAAACGCCTTCAAAGCCGCCCACGATGAGACGTTTCAAATACAATTCGGTAGCGATACGCATATACATATCCTGATCGAGTGCATTGAAATGCGTGATAAATGGACGTGCACTTGCGCCACCTGGAATATTCTGTAGTGTAGGAGTTTCTACCTCTGTGTAGCCCGCACTGTCCAACACGTTGCGGAGAGTGCGCAGCACGATAGAACGCTTGTAGAATGTATCTTTTACATTGGGATTAACAATGAGGTCAACGTAGCGTTGACGATAGCGCATTTCTGGATCGGAAAAACCATCATAAACTTCACCATCTTTCTCCTTCACGATAGGAAGAGGGCGGAGACTCTTGGAGAGTAGTGTGATTTCTTCAGCGTGTACACTGACTTCGCCAGTCTGCGTACGGAATACAAAGCCACGAACGCCGATAAAGTCACCCAAATCAAGCAACTTTTTGAAGAATTTGTTGTAGATGTCTTTATCTTCACCAGGGCAAATGTCGTCACGGGTGATATATACTTGTATACGTCCTTTGGAATCAAGGAGTTCAGCAAAGCTGGCTTTTCCCATCACGCGGCGGCTCATTAAGCGGCCAGCGATGCAGACGCGGCGAGGAGTTTCAGCGTTTTCGTCGAACTCGCTGCGGATGTCTGTACTGTAAGCATCAACGGGGAATTCAGCTGCGGGATAGGGGTCGATTCCCATTTGTCGAAGTTCCTTTAGGGCCTCACGACGACCCAATTCCTGTTCGCTTAGTTCAAATACGTTCATGTGATTTTTTGTTTCTTTATATTATTGTATGTGCAAAATTACAAAGAGAAAGCCATAACTCCAAGAATAGCACAAAAACAAGTACAAAGACACGTCCTTTGAATTATTTATTAAAGAGATTTTTGCAAAAAAATAAGCTTTTTAAATAATTTTTGCTTCATGTAGGTGAAATTCTAAGATTTGGTTAGTGTAACCCCATAGTTGTCTTGAAGGGGCAGTTTTCAGTTTTAGCTACAATATGGGATATTTGATTGAAGGCGTTTTTTTGATGTTAATATTCAACTTATCCTTATACTAATGATTTTACTCCCATAGGGGAAACACTTATGGATGCGGATGAAGGTGGATATATTATTTATTAATTGAATAAGAAGCTGTGGTTGCGGAAAGTTCGTCAGTGTATGGCTCAAACTAAAAAGATTTTGGCTGATATTTACATTGGGGTTGGTAATCTTGTCTATCTTCACCATCCCTTTCCTAAGCTTAAAGATGTTTTGGTATATTGCGTCATTATCAAAAAAACACTATATTTGTCAATATTTTTCGTACTCTATTGCATTGAGAATAGCTTGAAAATCAAATTTAAATTCTTCGGGAGGAAATAACGCAAGGAGGAGCTGTTACGCCAATAGGGGATTTTGAAAAAGGTTACTAGGAATTTTATTTTCTATACTAGGAGTTGAAAAAAACAATACTGCAATTTTCAAAAAAATAATAAGGCTGTTGGCTGACATCTTTATTGTATAAACTGATAGAATAAGGAAAAAACTGGCTCTTTGAAGCATTTTTGTCGTTCATTCTATGAAAAATCATAGCTTCCCTTATGTTTTTTACCGATTTATGGAGTGACATTTTTAGCTGATAGATTCGTTTTTCGTTGCTTTCAAACCTTTTTAAGTTTTTTTCTCAATAATTTTTTTGCTTCTAGATTGGAAAGGCCTGTTGTAAAGAAAATTCTTGTTTTGAAACCTAGACTGTGATTGTCAGTTGTCACGGCTGAAGGAAGGAATACCAGAGGATATTTTTTTACAAATCTATTTTACCGTTCAGAAAGAGAGAGAGGGAATGAAAAAAGTGTCCATGTACTTCATTTGCCTTCATTCGTGAGCTTTTACAAGCTTTAGCTTATTTTGTATTCTGCAAAAATAGTCTTAACTTTGCACTTGAAGAAAGCAACAACTTCTACGAATCGATGAAAATCGTATTGATGACAACGCCATTTTTCTTTGTCGAGGAAAGCCAAATACTAACGGCACTCTTCGATGAGGGGCTTGAGTTGCTTCATCTTCGTAAACCGGATACTGAGCCGGTTTTTTCTGAACGCCTTTTATCACTTATCCCCGAATCTTATCATCGACGCATTGTTACTCACGACCATTTTTATTTGAAGAATGAATATGGGCTGCGTGGTGTACACTTAAATGATCGTAATCTAGAGTTGCCGGATGGCTTCAAAGGAACGATTAGTTGTTCCTGCTATACGGTAGAAGAAATCGAAGCGCGCCGTAGGAAGATGGACTATGTCTTTCTACAATCCACGGATTTTAATGTTCCTGAGTCCCGCGAAACTTCATGGGAACTCTGGGAGGATGCTGCACATCAGATGTCGGAAAAAGAACTCAAGAAGGTCTATGTTTCGGGGGGCATCACGCTGGACGATCTGCCTCGCTTGCGCAGTTTGGGCTTTGGAGGTGCTGTGGTTTATGGCGACATTTGGAACAGGTTTAATATCTACTCTCAGCAAGACTATCAGGAGTTAATCCTACATTTTCGTAAATTGCTGAAATGATAATTATGGACAAGACTAAAAATATACAAGGCGTGAACGATGGTGGCCAACTTAAAAAGAACGATGCTACTCCTTTTGTGTTCTGGCCTTTGAGGCAGTTGTCCGTAGAGCCCTTTGTAACTCGTTAAATATCTTTCTAATATGAGCTCTGATTCATTCATGGTATTCTCTGGCACCAAGACTCGCTATTTGGCCGAGAAAATCTGTAAGGACCTTAACTGCCCGCTTGGCAATTTGGTCATCACGTATTTCGCCGATGGCGAATTTGTAGTAAGCTTCGAGGAATCCATTCGTGGCCGCGATGTCTTCTTAGTGCAGTCCACTTTCCCCAGTGCTGACAACTTGATGGAGCTGCTCCTGATGATTGATGCTGCAAAGCGCGCGAGTGCTAAGAGTATCAATGCAGTGATCCCTTACTTTGGTTGGGCGCGACAAGATCGCAAGGATAAGCCGCGTGTGTCTATCGGTGCAAAACTTGTGGCTGATATGCTCAGTGCAGCTGGTATCGACCGCTTGCTTACAATGGACCTCCATGCCGATCAAGAACAGGGTTTCTTCGATGTTCCTGTTGATCATCTCTACGCTTCTACGGTGTTCATGCCCTACATTAAGAGCTTGAACTTGAAGAACCTTTGCATGGCTAGTCCTGATGTTGGTGGTTCGAAGCGTGCCAGTGCTTACGCAAAATTCCTTGATGTGCCCCTCGTTCTTTGCCATAAAACGCGTAAGAAAGCTAATGTGGTAGCGGATATGCAGATTATTGGTGATGTGCGCGATATGGATGTCATTCTGATCGACGATATTGTTGATACGGCTGGTACTATCACGAAAGCAGCTCAACTGATGATTGATAATGGGGCTAATTCTGTTCGTGCCATGGCAAGCCACTGTATTATGTCTGGTCCTGCTGATGAGCGTGTGGCTAATTCTCCATTGCAGGAAATCATCTTTACGAATAGTATTCCATACCGCGGAACTTGTTCCAAAGTGAAGCAACTCAGCGTAAGCGAAGTTTTTGCTGAAACTATTCGTCGCGTAGAAACAACGAAAGTATTTCTTCTCAGTATCTTATCTAATAACTGAGCTACTTTCTTATTGATAAGTTTATCACTAAAAACGGACTGCCTCTTTTTCCTTTATTAAGGAGAAGATGAGGCAGTCCGTTCTTAATGAATTATTATCGGCTTGTTCTTTTTAGCCGATCAAGAAAAATGCTATTATTTCGGCTTTGATGGGGGAAGAATCCTATACCATACTTTCCAAGATCCATCTTTTTGATGTTCTACATGAATCTCAAAATCAGCATTATTGGGTATTTTATACATGAGAGTATTAGCTAGTTTATAAGCACCCCATTTAGTTTTGCATTGTCCAATGTAAATCCAAATAGGCTTGGATATTTTATGCTGAGTGCCTATGGCGTAGCTCTTGACTTCTGTAGATTTCTGTAGATGGTCGTATACGATGTTGCCCATATTATACGCAAATTCGTCACAAATAACGATGCTATCTAATCCTGCGTCGTATGCAATATAGCCTCCATCATTATACTTTTCGCTCTCATTTTGGATGATTTGGTCTAATGCCAAAGAAATTCGTTTTGTGAGGACTTCTTTAGTAGAGTCTTTAAAACTGTCTCTCTCATCATTTTGGCTGCACCCTATTCCACTAATCAGAACGAGTGTTAGCAGTGTAAAAGAAATGAAATAATGTTTCATAAGTTTTTTAGGTTGAATCGTTTCCTACTCTATAAGCTTTTCGGATTTTGCTTTAATTTCGCATTCTAGAATATGCGGATGTTATAATATTGCAAATATAAGTATGAAAAACTTAAGTGCAAATTTATTTTGTTTTTTTCAAGTAAAATGTCGATTATAGATGAGTGGAAGTTTCTTTTTACTTAAAAATATCTGTTTTCTTTTTTTCTTTTTTTATATTTCAGAAAGGATGAGTAAATGGAAAAAAACTCTGAGATTCGTGTAGTGTTCCTAAAAGCTTACACGCTCTCGGGCACGGGCAACGAGATGGCACAGTTCTGGCGCGCCGTCGAGTTCCTGCGCGAAGACAGCCAAATCTTCTACGGTGGCGACTATTATCTGCGCCTGAAGAAAGAGTTCCGCGGCGAAGACATCTACAAGGTCTATGCAAAACCTCACCGCTTGCTCTACATCTCCACCAATCGCATTTTCACGCTCTACCGCAAAGCGGCGCTCAGCGTGGGCAATACGCCTCTCCCCGAGGACTCGCTCATCGAATATCTCAAGAACGAGCCTTATTTCCTTTCGCGCTCCTATGTGACACGCATGAAAGTGTTCAACAAGGCGGGCTATCCGGAACAAATCGTGGAGAACGGCCACAGCCGCGACAAATACCGTCGCACGCGCTGCTGGATTTTCGATTATGATGAGCTGGAGAAACTCTATCATATCAACCTCGAGGGGGACGACACCCCCGAAGCTATCCCCGAGGAGGACGATTCACAGGGGCAAGGCCAAAAACTTCCATTATGAGACGAGAACAAAAAACACTACAACTATTTGTATGTTCTAAAATCTTTCTGTATGTTTGCGATATAGAAAGAATTAAAGGATGTTGGTTATATCTGGAATAGATCTTGGAATTTCAGAGTTCTATTGAGGAAAAATCATTCTATCTTAAAGAAAACTTCCATTATGAGTATATTAAAGAAAATGCAAGAGTTCGCGGCCAATGGTGCACGAGTATTCGGCAAGGCTGCCAAGGGGCAATACCATTCTGAGTCGGAAGCCGTAAAAGAGATAAAGGAAGAAATCATGTCAGACTCATCCAGTCGTCATGACGACACTGCTAACCGATTAAGAGACCGACGCAACATAAACGCTGATATTCGAAGAAGCCTAAATAAAATAGTATTAGAAAATGGGTAAACAATCTATTAGCCGCAAAGAGACACAAGTCTCTATGGGCGACTCTATTGGAAAACATTTGGAACAGACCGTTTCAGTTGATGATAATTCCTTGCCCTCTCCTCAGGAGTTGCAACAGTATCAGCAGATAGATCCCAACATTATTTCCTTCCTGATTAACACTTCCATAAAAGAGCAGGAACATCGCCATAATATGGACAATGAGAAAATGAAGATTCTCAAGAACTCTGAACGGAAAAATGGAAGAATGAACTGGTGGGGGATGTTTTTTGCTTTCCTTTCTCTCATTCTCTTTATGGGAGTGGCAGCTTTCGCCCTCTACCTAAACAAACCATGGTTTGCTGGTATATTCGGGGGGACTGCTATCCTGTCCGTTATCTCTACTTTCGTTCAAGCAGGGAAGGATGCCTCAAATAAATAACACAAAGGCAAGTCCAACAGTCTGATTTTTTTATGCGCTGAAAAAAACATTACAAATATTTGTATGTTCTAAAAATCTTTCTGTATGTTTGCGATATAGAAACAATTAAAGGATGTTGATTATGTCTGGAATGGATCTTGGTGTTAGAATATTTTTCGGAGTACTAATGCTTCTTATATTCTTATTTCATCTATATTGGCTCATTTATGCTTGGCATCATCTTGATGCAGAAGATTTCTATAAAATGAACTCTGACATCAAATACTATCGCCAAAAAGAAAAGAGAAAGCTTTAAACAAAGCCATAAACGAAGATTTATGGGGTGAATAGTCTTTTAATACACATACATAAAGGTGTTACTTTGCTAAAAACAGAGTAACACCTTTTTTATTATGAATAGCGAAGCAGTAAAAGAAATAGTTCTCAAGGTCAATGGTGATTACGCCGAAAGAGAACTAAAGAAAATCCAGCAAAACATTGTAAAAGCACGAAAAGAGAAAGAAGCATTTTTGAAAAATGCACCAGATGCTTCCTCGTGGACGAAAGAACAAGAAAAACAGTGGAGGGAACTCAACGCCACCATCGGAAAAGGAGAACGCCAGCTCAAGAGATGGGGCAACAGTGCTGACCAAATAAAAAGAGTGCTCGACAATCTTAGCGGGTCGAGTATGAAAGAGCTCAAGGGCAACCTGAAAAGCCTGGAAAGGATGATGGAATCAGGAGCTGTTCAAAGAAAAACTAAAGACTGGGAGAATCTTGTAGAAGCCATCAAATCGACAAAAAGCGAAATTCAGAAAATAGAAAAAGAGGGGAAAATAGAGGAAAAATCTAACTCTATTGTAAAACTCGGAGCGCTCACCACCATCATCAGAGGCATAGGCGACGCAGCGGCGGGGGCCTACTCCCGCGCTATGCAATTCGTGGATGCCTTTGCGCGGATGGACGAGGCGGAAGTACAAGTCATCAAATACACGGGCCTCGCACGCAGCGAAGTGGAAAGCCTGAACGAGAGCTTCAAGAAGATGGAAACGCGCACACCGCGCGAAGAGCTCAACGCACTGGCAGCCGACGCGGGACGCTTGGGCATACAGTCGAAGAAAGACGTGTTCGACTTCGTGGCCGCGGCCGACCAGCTCAATGTGGCACTGGGCGAAGACCTCGGCGCGGATGGTGTGAAAAACATCGGCAAGCTCGCCCAGCTCTTCGGTGATGACAAGAAGATGGGGCTCAAAACGCGAAGAACTCAAGAGTAACCTGAAAAGAATGATGGAGGACCTTGACTTGACTGCTATTGAATACCTTTTACAAATTGTCTAAAAAAGCGAATGTTTATGGGATTACTTCAGTGAGTAGCACTCATAAACATTCACTTTGATTCTAAGAATTCTATTCTTATCTGATTCGCCAACGATTCTTATTGCGCACTAGTTGGATCATAATTTCTTCCGTACTTCCATCACCATAAGACACATTGAGAAAAGCATTGGACATATTCCCCTTATCGTGAACCTCCGTACGCTCTAGCTTTACGTGTTTTACACCTTTGTGTTCTTCATTAATATAACGCGCGTGTTGCTTGAGTGCATCCTTCATTTCTTGCCGATAAGTTTCTGGCTTATCATCACAGGACTGCATGGCATCAACATACGCATTATAGTTGCCCGAAGTGTAGAGTTTATAGAGCGAAAGAATTTCTTCCTCCTTAGGCCCATTTTTCTCTATGCTTGTATTGCTCTTGTTTCCACAAGAAAGAAGCAGCAAGCCCGCGAAGAAAGCAAATAGTGGACGCATTATTTGACGAATGAAGATGTTGATAGGTGTGCCGGAGAAGTTCCATCGTTCGCGTATCTTGTTTTCTAAGAATCGCTTGTAGGGTTCTTTTACATATTGTGGCAAGTTGGCATAGAACACGAAAGAAGGAATCTGCGTGTTGGGCAGTTGCATACAATATTTGATTTTGATGTATTTACCTTTGATTGAAGGTGGTGGATAGGCCTCGATGAGCGGTAGCATCTCTTCGTTGAGTTTGGCGGTGGTGATACGTGCCTGACGCTGAATGTAGACATTCTTAGCTGTCTCAAGAAGTTTGTAGATACGCTGCTTAGTGAGTGCTGACGTGAAGATGATGGGAAAGTCATCGAATGGAGCCATGCGTTCGCGAATAGTGTCTTGGAAATGATCGATGGCGCGCTGGCTCTTGTCTTCTACGAGGTCCCATTTATTGATGGCAACAACGAGGCTCTTTTGGTTGCGCTGAATGAGCTGGAAAATGTTCATATCTTGGCTCTCAATACCGCGTGTGGCATCAATCAGCAAAATACAGACATCGGAATTTTCAATGGCGCGAATAGAGCGCATAACAGAGTAGAACTCCAAGTCTTCGCTTACTTTACTTTTCTTTCGAATACCTGCCGTGTCGACAAGATAGAAATCGAAGCCAAACTTGTCATAGCGTGTCAGAATGCTGTCGCGCGTGGTTCCTGCAATGTCTGTAACAATATGGCGGTCTTCTCCAATAAACGCATTGATAAGACTGCTCTTGCCAGCATTTGGGCGGCCTACGATGGCAAAGCGAGGAATACGTGCTTCCTCTTCCAGACGAGTTTCAGGACCGAGCTTTTCAAGAACGAGGTCGAGCAAGTCTCCCGTGCCGCTACCAGTTGCCGCAGAGATGCAGTAAGGGGTGCCAAGACCAAGCCCGTAGAATTCAGCACTTTGGTAAATATCCTTATTGTCATCGCACTTATTGGCACAAAGAATAACGGGAACTTTGGTTTGTCGGAGGATGGTGGCCACTTGCTGATCGAGATCAGTAATGCCATTGTCGTTATCTACTACAAACAAGATACAATCTGCCTCTTCTGTGGCAACAAGAACTTGTTTGCGAATTTCTTCTTCAAAGATGTCATCAGAATTTACTACCCATCCACCAGTGTCAACGAGAGAAAATTCACGGTTGCACCACTCGCATTTTCCGTATTGTCGGTCACGTGTGGTACCGGCATGTTCACTAACGATGGCAGCACGAGTTCCCGTTAACCGATTGAAGAGGGTAGATTTTCCTACGTTGGGGCGGCCAACGATGGCTACTAATTTGCTCATATATAAGAAAGTTAGTTAGCGGCTCTCTCCAACTCGTTCTTCACGAACGGGGTAGTTTCTCCTGTGGAGCTACCTGAGAGAGCTTTGAATTGATAAAAAATAAAAAAATTAGATATTATGATATCCGTAAGCGTTGAGGCGGCGGTCGTTATTGCGCCAATCTTTATCAACTTTCACAAAGAGCTCCAAAAAGATATTTTTTTGAAAAAAACGTTCCATCTCTTTGCGTGCTTCTGTAGATACTTTTTTCAGCGCAACTCCTTGGTGTCCGATAATGATGCCTTTTTGGCTCTCACGTTCCACATAGATAATGGCGTTGATATGTATGGACTTCTCTTGCTCCTTAAAAGCGTTCTACAGAAACCTCGCAAGCGTAGGGAATCTCTTTGTCGTAGTAGAGTAGGATTTTCTCTCGGATAATTTCTGTGACGAAAAAAAGCGAGCAGGTTTATCTGTCCATTGGTCGCGTTCGAAATACGGTGGGGCGTCAGGCAATAATTCTTTGATACGGCGTAGGACTGTATCTACATTAAATTTCGCCTTTGCTGATATGGGGAAAATCTCAGCTTTTTGGCAGTTGTTCGTGCCATTCGCTAACGAGCCTCTCAAGGTCTTGTTGGTTGGAAGTGTCTATCTTATTGATAAGAAGGAGTACGGGAACAGACATTTCTCGAACTTTTGCCAAGAAATCTGCGTTTTTTTATCCGCTCGCTCAACTACATCTGTGACATATAGCAGAACGTCTGCATCTTGCAGAGCGGATTCAGAGAAAGCAAGCATGGCTTCCTGCATCTTATAGTTCGGCTTTAGCACTCCAGGTGTGTCAGAAAAAAACTATCTGAGCATCATCTGTATTGACAATACCCATGATGCGGTGACGCGTCGTTTGGGCCTTGAAAGTAGCAATGGAGATACGTTCTCCGTTAATAAATTCATCAAAGATGATTTACCAACGTTTGGATTTCCCACTAAGTTTACAAAACCACTTTTCATATCGCGATAAATTTTGAGAAGCCCCCTACAGCCCTTTATTAGGGAAGGAAAAGGCTGTAGGGGGTAGAAAAAGCTAAAAACTTTGATTTATTTAGCGTTATAACCCCATTTGAGTAGAGCTGCACCATATGTGAAGCCTGCTCCGAAGGCTGTAAGGATGATGGAATCTCCCTTCTTTAATTGTTTCTCAAAGTCCCACAAAGCTAAAGGCAGAGTGGCGGCAGAAGTATTACCATAACGCTGAATGTTTACCAAAACTTTCTCCATTGGAATCTCAAGACGATTGGCTACCGCTTCAATAATGCGGATATTAGCTTGATGGGGGAGTACCCAATTCAACGTTTCGTTATTCAATCCGTTTCGTTCTGCTATCTGAGCACTAACGTCACTCATATAAGTAACGGCGTACTTAAATACCGTGCGACCTTCTTGGTGGAGATAGTTCATGCGGCGGTCAATGGAGTAGTGAGAGGGAGGACAAACAGAGCCACCAGCCTTAACGCAAAGGAAGGGAAGCCCTAAACCATCAGTGCGGAGGATAGAATCTGTCCAACCTATTTCTTCTGTTGTTGGCTCCACCAATACTGCTGCAGCACCGTCGCCAAAGAGAGCGCAAGTGGAACGATCTGTATAGTCAACAATGCTGGACATTTTCTCAGCGCAACAAACAATCACTTTCTTATAACGTCCACTTTGAATCATACATGCTGCCTGGTCCATCGCAAAGAGGAAGCCACAGCAAGCTGCCTGCAAGTCGATGGCGTAAGCATTTGTCATGCCTGTACGACCAATAACAATAGAGGACGTAGAAGGTACTTTGTAGTCTGGAGTCGTTGTTGCCACGATGAGGGCCTCCACGTCAAGCGGGTCTGTTCCTGTCTTTTGGAGCAACTGCTTGACAGCTTTACGAGCCATGTAGCTCGTACCGAGCCCTTCTTCTTGTAGAATATGACGCTCCTTAATACCTACGCGAGACATAATCCACTCATCGTTGGTATCAACCATGCGCGAGAGTTCGTCGTTGTTTAGAATATAATCTGGAATATAGCCACCGACACCGGTGATTGTAGCATTGATTTTTTCCATAGAGATATTACAAAAAATTTAAGGTCTGACGTATAGAGAAATAGGACAGTATTAAATATGATTTCTGCCTCTTGCTCTAAACGTCAGATCTTTTAATTGAGAATCTGATTATTCAGCTGTTTCTTCCTGTGCTACTGCGAGCTTGCCGCGGTAGTAACCACAAGAAGGACATACCGTATGGTAGATATGCCAACCACCACAATTAGGACATGCAGCTAACGTAGGAGCTACTGCCTTATCGTGAGTTCTGCGCTTCAGAGTTCTCGTCTTTGATTGTCTTCTTTTGGGATGTGCCATGGTTCTATTTTATTTTAACTAGTTATAATTCTATTTTTATTTGCTAAGCATCGAGTTCGTCAATAGGCATTTCCGCAGAAAAGCGGGTGAGCATATCTTTATCACATTCACCTTCGGGGTGGACTCTCTCTAGGGGGAGAGATGTCACGGCAATCTCATATATGTCCCATGCGATGTTGTACATATTAGAGTTGTGAGGTACGAACTTTAGGTCGTAATCTGTTGTCTCTGTTTCATCACCATAGGAGACTCTCACTACATCTGAAGTGTTAATGTCAATAGAGAGTTCATCAAGGCAGCGGTCACAGAGAACAATTACCGATCCTCGTAAGAAATCTTAATTTGATAGATGTCTCCAGCTGTTTCACGTACCTTGACAGTTACATCGAGCCTTCCGCCTTTGATTTCATCTTGCTCGAGTTCAGCAAAGAAATCATCGTGCAGGGAGAAGTGTAAAGGCTCGATTCCGCTTGCAGCCTTCCTTATGTCTATCAGCATATTGTCCTTACTAGCCATAGCGGCTGCAAAATTAGAGATTTTAGCTTGAAGAACAAAATGAAATCTTTATTTTTTGAGTATTAAATCCTTTCTGCGTCTTGTCAGATGATGGGCCGGACAAAATCCTCTTGATGTCTTAAGCTTCTTATCTTATTTATAAAGGTGCGGAAAGGCTGAAGTATTGCGTAGAGATGAAGTGATACTCCATATTTACGAAGCTCTAATTGTTTTGTGAGCTGTCTAAAAAGAATGATGGGGGTGATTATCCAGCACACTAAGAGAATCAAGCTGAAGATATCCGTCAAAAGGTGTATGAGTTCATATGCTTCTGCGATTGTTGATTCGTAAATACGACTTGCTATATATGTGCTTTCTGTTAGCAAGAATAGATATGTAGCCCAGCTAGCAAACGCTTCCCGTAGTCTCCACCAATGTGCGTTCTTGCTGAGGTGTTTTCGAATAGCCGTAGAGTACATTCGCTCTTTATTAAGTACGGATGCATTGGGGAGTTCTTGAAGCATGGTAGCTCTTGTGTCCCATATAAAACTGGCATTCTCTTTCGTGGCCAATTGGTCAACGAGTAAGGCGCAACTACCAAAAGGAAGTTCTAAACTACCTGCAAAACCGTGATTATCAAGAAAAATTGTTTTGAGATAATGAAGTTTGTTCCATCAGCTCCACAGGCTTTTCCTCGAGCACCTGCACGTAGTACGCGAAGTTGTGAGCAAATACGCTCGTATATAGCTCGTCGTGCAAGACTACTACCGTCGTCTATATAATTTGCATATCCGATTGTGATGGGCTTTAGATTTTGAGACATTGTCTCGAGCCATAAATCGCTTATTGGGCGACAGTCGGGCGCTGTTAGAAGACACCATTCTGAATGTGCTGCTCGGATCCCTAATGTGAGTGCTAATTTCTGTTTGTCTATATAACGAGAAGTGGTTGGAACAAAGGTATGTCGAAGATTTCTGTACTTTGCCTCCATGCGTTTTAGAACATCACTCGTTTCTGCATTAGAGGCTATGTTTACCACCACGACCTCAAAAGAAGGATACTTCTGTTTGAGAATATACGGAAGATTTCGTTCTAGAAGTATCGCTTCCTTGGAAACAGGGATAATGACGGATATCTTAGGCTTTTCTTCTTTCACTGTTTTTGGTTGACATTTACATTTTTGAGGAAGTGTATAGTCACGCCAGCGTAAAAGATATAAAAGTAAGAGAGCTATGCTAGCTACTCCTAAAAGTATGATTTGGATATAGAAAAACATGATTAAAATGTTAAATCTTTTGTCGGAATGCTGCACAGGTAATAGCTGTAGCAATAGCCACATTTAAACTTTCCACAGTTTTACGGTTGGTAGGATAGTTAGGGATGAATAGTTTTTCCGTCACCAGTTGTTCCACTTCTTTGCTAATACCGTTCCCCTCGTTACCCATTACTATAATTGCATTCTGTTGTAATTTTTTTTGGTAGATATTGTCGCCTTCTAAGAATGTTCCATAAATAGGTACGTTCTGTTGGCTCAAGAAAAAGGGGAGATCGACATAATGAATATTCACGCGGGCGATAGCTCCCATAGAAGCTTGTACTACTTTAGGAGCATAAGCATCTGCTGTATTCAATGAGCAGAAAAGCGCATCAATACCAAACCAGTCGGCTAATCGGATGATTGTCCCTAAATTGCCTGGATCTTGTACGCAGTCAAGAGCTAATGATAAGCCCGAAGTTGGACAGACGCTTTCTGTAGGCTTTTCAAAAATGGCTAAAGCTTCTTGCGGTGCTTTTAGAAGCGAAGCATGTTGTAGTTCCCTTTCTGTGATTTCCCTGATATTGTATGATTGAAATTCTGGGTGGCTGTCAATAAAATGCTTTGTTCCACACAGCATCTTACACGTACAAAGACCAACCAGCTCTCCTATAACTTTGGGACCTTCGGCAAGGAACACATTTTCCTTATCTCGATGTTTTTTCTGTGCAAGGGATTGGATGTATTTTATCTCGTTCTTTGTCAGCATAAATACAAGCTTCTTTTTGTTGTTGCAAAATTACGAAAAAAATCTCTTCTTATAAGTCCTGCGTAATTCCATACTAAGCAGAGGTAATAAAAGGTTTCTTTGAGGGATTCCTATTATAATATGTGTAAAAGCATCTATGAAAATGTGGTATATTTGCAGGAATAAAATCGATAATTTTGAAAATTTCTATATTCTATAAGTTTGGATGGTTCCTCCTTCTAATAGGTTTTACAGCTTGTAATCCAACAAAATTTTTGCAAAAGGATGAAACAATGCTTCGTTCTGTGAAGATGACCTCGGATAATAAGTCACTGAAGGTGGGAGATTATCGTTCGTATGTACGCCAAGAACCTAACGCGCGCTGGTTTAGTTTGCTGAAAGTACCTTTGGCTATCTATAGCATTTCTCAGTCCGACACTACACGCCGTGCCGGCCGCTTCTTTCGTCGTATAGGACAGGCTCCCGTAGTCTACGACTCTACTATGGCAGAGTTTTCACGTAGAAGCTTAGAAGCAGCATTGCAGGCAAAAGGATATATTCATGCTTCTGTCCATACTGATGTTACAACAAAGAAGCGTAAGACAGATGTGATTTATCATTTGCAGCCTGGGCGTCGCTACTATGTTGCAAATCTTTACACAATAGTAGATGATAAGGAAATGCAGAGGCAAATCGATAGTTTATCGGCCAAAAGTTTGCTCTATAAAGGGATGCCTTTCGATGCAACAGTTCTTAGCGAAGAAAGAAGTCGAATTATCGCAGGACTCCTAAATGCTGGTTATTACCGGTTACAAAAAGATTATGTGAAGTTTCGTGTAGATACAGTTTCCAATGATATGGGCGTTGATTTAACTATGACTTTTTCACGTCCCGTGGGGGTAGATAGTACTAAGGATTATGAGCGTTTCACTGTGCGTAGGTTGAATCTCTATGAAGGTTCTTCTGCTTTCCCCTTGTCTACTACTATGGAGTCTCAGAAAGCTTTATCTATTGATGGCTTTTCTTTCCAAAGTGACGCTAAGAATCCTTTACGCACGAAAGTTCGGAAGACAGTGTATCTAAACCATATACGTTTGCGCCCTGATAGTTTGTATCGTGAATTAAATGTTCAAGATTCATATTCCATGCTCAATAGTTTGCCGATAGTGAGCTATTCCTCGATTCGCTTTCAAGAAGTGCCTGGAAGCAAACCTCTACTGGATGCGGATATACAAGTGGTACGTAACAAGCTGAATAGTATTAGTTCCGAATTGGAAGGAACAAACACAAATGGAGATCTAGGGGCTGCAGTAGCGCTAACATACACAAATCGCAATCTCTTTCAAGGGTCAGAAGCCCTGTCGTTGAAGCTAAGAGGTGCATACGAGGCTATTCGTGGCTTGGAAGGTTATAAAGACGAAAACTATTTGGAGTATAGCGCAGAACTTTCTTTGCGTTTTCCCGCCACACGACTTCCTTTTAGTTTCCGCCGAGGGACTAAACAACTCATGGTGACTAGTGGTGTGTCTTTCATGTACGACTCTCAGAATCGTCCAGAATTTCACCGTCGCGTTTTAACGGGGGATTGGGCTTTCCGTTGGCGAAATTCTTCTCATCCAGGTTTACAGCACCGCTTCGATATGATAAGTCTCAATTATGTTTTTGTCCCTTGGATTTCATCAACATTTCGTCGTAATTATTTGGATGGAACAGATCCCCGAAACTCCATACTTAGGGCTAGTTATGAGGATCTCTTTATCATGCGGTGGGGATATTCTTTTATCTATAATAGTCAGCAGGATAAGATGCTGCAGAATTCGCTATTAGGCAGTGTGTCTAATCTCACGCGGGGATGGCAATTAAAATATAATATAGAAAGTGCAGGAAACTTACTGCGTGGAATGAGTGCGCTAATCGGCGCAAAGAAGAACCGAAATGGGCAATATGAAATGTTTAATATTGCCTATTCTCAATATATTAAAACCGATGTGGATTTTGTACGATGTATTCAATTTGATGAACGAAATAGTCTGGCCTTTCATGCAGCCTTCGGTATAGCAATCCCTTATGGCAACTCTTCGATTATTCCGTATGAAAAACGCTATTTTGCAGGTGGAGCAAACAGTGTTCGTGGCTGGGCTGTTCGTGGGCTGGGACCAGGCTCTTATGCGGGTAAGAACGGAGAGATTGACTTCATAAAGCAAACGGGTAATATTAAGCTTGATTTGAGTGCAGAATGGCGTACTCATTTGTTTTGGAAACTAGATGGTGCAGCCTTTGTTGATGCAGGTAATATTTGGAACACAAGAGACTATATTAACCAAGATGGTGGTAAGTTTAAGTTTAGTGAATTTTATAAACAAATAGCAGTAGCCTATGGAATTGGGTTTCGCTTCAATTTGAGTTATTTTATTCTTCGCTTCGATTTAGGTATGAAAGCCATTAATCCTGTTTATTCTTCGGTAAAAGAACATTATCCAATTATTCGTCCGCGTTTATCGCGTGATATTGCTTTTCATTTTGCTGTAGGACTACCATTCTAGTCTTCTATAAAGATATTAATGAAGAGAAAAGGCTACTATTATATAAAACATTGGTAATAAATTGCTACTTTTGCCAAGACAAAATATAATCACTAAAATGAAATTTATTAGCTTCGGTTCAGGTAGCAGTGGCAATTGCTATTATTTGCTCGAGGACGGCTTTGGCTTAGTTATCGATCAAGGTATTGGCATACGTAGCTTTAAACGTTATTTCCGCGATTATGGACTGTCACAAGGAGAAATAAGTGCCATTTTAGTAACACATGATCACACAGACCATGTTAAGGCGGTGGGAGCAATAAGTCAGGAATATCACCTACCTGTCTATGCTGCTGGGAAAGTTCATGAAGGGATGGAGAACAATTATTTAATGTCGAAAAAAATTGCTGAAAATAACAAGCGCGTTCTCATGCCAGGTGAAAAGATTGTCTTGGGGCCTTTTACAATTACAGCTTTTGAAGTACCACATGATGCTAGTGCAAATAATGGATACTTTATTACGACTAACTCTACCAACTTTTGCTTGATGACAGATTGTGGAAAGATTACAGAAGAGATGTGTCGTTTCATTAATCAGGCAGAGAACTTAGTTATTGAGGCAAATTATGATGAAGCCATGCTTATGACAGGCCCTTATCCGCTTTATCTGAAGAATAGAATTCAGAGTGGTTTAGGTCATAGTAGTAATGTAGAAACTGCTTCAGCGCTGGTTTCTTCTTTATCCCCACTCATTAAGCGCATTTGGCTTTGCCATTTAAGTGAAGAAAACAATCATCCTGAGTTGTGCAGAAAAACTATTCAAGAAGCATTAGATAGTGTAGGGTGTACGGCAGAGTTGTGCGTCTTGAAACGAAGGATACCAACAGGTTTCTTTGATTTGTGAAAAAGTTAATAATTAATTTGGTCAGTCCAAACTTTTCTAATATCTTTGCACTCGCAAATCAGAAATGATAGTAATGGTACCTTGACCGAGTGGCTAGGTAGCGGTCTGCAAAACCGTCAACAGCAGTTCGAATCTGCTAGGTACCTCTTCAGAAAAGGATTCACAAGTGTGAATCCTTTTCTTATTTTAGAATCCTGCTGATTTTTCTTACTTGATGCTCTTTATCCGCAATATACCTGAAGAAATATTGCGGATATTTGTATGTGGGAAAAGTTCTCTCCTTTTAGATAATGTCAATATCGTCTATGAGTCTTTGGGTAGAAGAGCTGCTGTGCTATAAGAAGGAAACGTATATATAATAAGCGTATCAGGTGATAGTCTTATTCTATTTGCTGACATCCTTATTGTATTTGAAAACACAATAAGGATGTTTACACTTATCTATGATTTTTATTTTATGGAAGTTTTTCGGCCTTTCGTGTGAAGATCATTTCATCTGCAATTTTTACAAGTTTTCGCCCTATAGCTTTACTGACATTGTTTCCATTCTTCGTGGAGTAAACGTAGGTATTATCAGCTTTTCGGGTAAAAAGAATAGTTTGGGAGTCGGAACCAATATCATTGGTGAATCTTAGTTCGGCTTGGTTGCCTTGAATCTTATAGTTAGTGAGCATCCATACACCATAGAGATATTGACTGGCATCCCCTTTCATATAGCCGTTCATTTTTCCGAGAAATTCGTAGCCTGGAACAGATATAGATTCATGATAAAGGTCGATGACCAGTTGAACATGATAACGAGGAGAATAGAAGTCACCCTTGAAAATGCTATCATTGGCCGTTTCTGTTGATGCCGATTGGGCAAACAGAGCAGATACTGTCATGCAGAAAAAGAGTATGCAGAATAGTTTATGCTTCATCGTCTGTTTGAAGTTTCAGAATAATAGTGGCAGCTCCAATATTGATGATACTACCGTTTTCAATTCTGGCTCTCTCACGATCATTCAGAATTTCGCCTTGCAGAAAAGTGCCTGTGCCAGATGGTGCATCTCGAAGAGTGATGGTTGTTCGTCCGTCTTTGAGAGGCTTTACATTCACAATGCAATGAGTGGTATCGATGCTAGGGTCCACTGTTTTGAACGCAGCATTGGCATTTGTTCCTTTCACAAAGCGACCTATGATATTGTCGCCTTCGTAGAGTGGAATATCAGTCTTGAGCTGGAAATCGTTTTCAAGAACTGTGAGTATGCCAAAAGTGGGACGTTCTTCTTCTTTTTCTGCGTTTGTTCGTGGAATACGAATCTTAAATTGTTTTTGACATTCAGGACAGCCGAACACGAGGATGCGTCCAGGTTCGTAGAGTCTATCGTCAAACGATATGGCAGTGTCACATTTAGGACAGCGTATGCGTTTCATAAAAAATAGAAAAAGTTGGATTACTTGAGGTGCATTACCCAAGGAGAACTAATTGCTGGATTGTTGCTCAAAGTGTGGAGTTGTTGATAGGCTTCACTCTCTGTTTTATAATGTCCATAAATGACGCGAGTGGTCTTACCTGTTTGAATCTCAGCTTCTTTTAATCCTTTGCTATGAAGTGATTTCACATAGGTCTCTGCATTTTTGCCGGAGACCTTTGAGGCTAAGACAATGGTATAGGGTTTTGATTCTTCACGCGTGGTAGTGGTCTCAGTATTAGTTTGTCCTTTTTGTACATCTTGTTGTGTTTGCAAAGCTGGCTTTTTGAGTAAAGCTCCTTTTGGAGCCGCTTGCTTGTGGGCTGGTCTTGAGAATATAAGTTCACTTTGCAGAATTGTGGCTCTTTGATTGCCTGTATCGATAGTCCCAACAGGTGTAGCCCAAAGAAAGTAGGACACTACGGCTATCATTACAGCAGCAATGTAGTTTACAACCTCCCGATTGATTGTAATTGTATAATCATCTTTTTTCTTTCCTCCTTTTACAGAAGAATAGGAGAGGGAGACGTTTCTTCTTTTGCAGGTAAGTCCTCTTGATGGATATTGAGAAGTTCCAATGCATAAGAGTCCAATCCATACAAGCAAGGCGATATAATCCCTGCAGGAATAGGTTCGAAGTCGTAGTGACCTTCAAGATTGTGAAGAAGTTTCCCAATATTCCCTATTTCAACACTTCCTGTTTCTTGTAGTTTGTGCTTGAGGATTTTTACTTCTTTCTCAATATTCTTTTGAGCTTGCTGATAAGTGAGGTGGTATGCTTGCATATATGACTGGATGAGCAAGCCGTCATTCATCGTTAGGCGCGGATTAAAGCCTACGCTTCTCAGGGGGGGGAGAAATAACTGTTCATCGGCAACAAGGCGTGCAGGAACATATTGCGTGACAAAGCCCCCTAGGCCTGGGACAATGACACAGCAATGTTCCAATAATAAGTTACCTATATGTTTCGATAATTCAGTCATCGTGGCAAAGTTACAGAATATCTTATTTCTTCTGTACAAATAGAATAATAAATCTTAATTTTTTTTCTCGAGTTGCGGGAGTTTTATTACGCTACCAATTGTAATAATGTCTGGATTTTCTATCTTATTAAAGAAAATAATGTATTTAGCAAAATCGCGATCTCCGTAGGTTTGCTTAGCTAATCTGTAAAGATTTTCTCCACTTTGTAGTTTGTGTATGCCAATAACACCTACAATCTTATAGTTGCTACCTTCCATTTGTGCATACTTATCTTCTGGCCGCAACTGAGGAGTAAGAGAAGCAGCAGAAGCGGTAGTCTGTGGGAGATCATCGGACTTGTTCGCTTCCGTAGTCTTCACAGATTTTCTTTGTGAGGAATCAGCCAGTGCAGTTGTTGAGCTTGCTTGTGGAGCAGAAGCTGTGTGGTTAGAAATTGTTGAAATTTTAGCTGTTTCCATGTGGTCGCCAAAGATGCGATAATAACCTGCAAAATAAAAGGCGGTTAATAGTGTTAAGCTACATAATATGACGCTCACAACTTTCAATAGACGTATTATACTATGACTTGCTGGAGACATTTGTTCTTCTATTCTGTCTTCTTCAGCATTATCCATACTGTCTGTTTCGTATTTATAGTTTTCAGAATGCCTCTCATTTGTGGGAATAAAAGAAGTCCCTTCAGAGATTTCGATGAGTGGAGACTTTTCTTGTTCTAATGCATCCTGTACTTCTAAATTGTTGTCAAGGGAACTAATATCTTCTCTTTTGCTAGATTTTTTTACCTCTGGTGAAACGCTACAATTAGATTCTTCTTTGATAAGAATATCTTCTGTGGATACAGAATCTTCTGAGAGCATAGTATGTCCTGAAATCAAATCTTCTTCATTTTGAGAACTGGTTTCAGTTTGTGCTGTTGTTTCATTTTCAACGAGAGCCTTAGTAGCTTCCTTTTCAGCTAATTCAATTTCTAAAGCAACTTTGCTGTCTATTTCTGCAAGATCGCTATCTTTAATATCTTCATTAAGTGTTACGGTCTGGAATTGTGCAAAGGGCTTATTGATGGATTCTTTTAGTAAGGTGTCGGGTGTGAATGTGATTTTCGGATGACTACTAATCTGAATCCGCTCTCCCGTGTTCACATTGATACTCTCTCGTTCTCCTACAATTATAATCTTGAAGGTACCAAACCCTTTTATTTTTACAAACTTATCATCGATAAGGCCAGATTCAACCGTGTCGAAAAAACTGCGAATGAAAGTTTCAGCATTTCTTCGAGATGCCTTGGTATTGAGCAAAGAAAGTTGCAAGATCTTGTGGTGAATACTTGGTGTTCATTAGCTTATTGGGCTTTATCCTTGAGTGTGTTGCTTGCTTTGAATGCAATGGTAAGTTTGGGAGGGACAAGCATACGTTGCTTTGTTGAAGGATTTATAAGGATACGTTCCATTTTCTTTTTGATTTCAAAAGAACCGAAATTTTGGATGGCCAGCGTATCGCCTTCCTCCAATTTCTCAGAAAGGGCTTTAGAGAAAGCTTCAATAATTGTCTGTATGTCTTGAGGAGTTGTTTCAAGACGCGCAGCCAAATTGTTGAGGAAATCTTTATTATTCATAGTCGTAGTGTCTATTTCAGTGTAGTTCCATATAAGTCGTATTCATCAGAATCTACAATGTCTACGTTGTAGAACTTTCCAATCGTGAGTCCCTCCGTGACAGGAATAAGAACTTCACAATCCACTTCTGGAGAGTCAAATTCTGTTCGGCCGATAAAGAATTCTCCTTCTTGTCGATCAACGATAGTTTTATAAGTCTTACCAACTTTTTCAGCGTTTAATTCCGTTGAAATCTCCATTTGAAGTTCCATCAGTTTGTCTACTCGTTCTTGCTTTACTTCTTCTGAGATATCATCTTCATAGTGGAGAGCTGCAAAAGTTCCTTCTTCTTCGCTATAGGCAAAAACACCCATGCGATCGAAGCGGGTATCACGAACAAAATTATAGAGTTCTTTGAAGTCTTCTTCTGTTTCACCAGGGAAGCCAACTAGGAGTGTTGTGCGGATACACAGATTGGGAACTTCTTCTCGCATCTTCTTGATAAGATTGAGTGTTTCCTGCTTCGTAACATGACGCCGCATTCGTTGCAGTACGTTGTCGCTGATATGCTGTAATGCGATGTCTAGGTAATTACACACATTGTTGTTTTCCTTGATGACACGAAGTAAGTCAGTAGGGAAGTCATTAGGGTAGGCGTAATGTAAGCGAATCCATTCTACTCCAGGTATCTTAGCCATTTCCTCAACTAATTCAGCAATCATTGGCTTATTATGGAGGTCGATGCCATAGTAAGTGAGTTCTTGTTCAATTACCTGGAATTCTTTTACTCCTTGTGCAACTAGTTCTCTGACTTCATCAAGAATCTCTTCTTTGGGGCGACTTACATGGTGGCCTGTGATGAGCGGGATAGCACAGTAAGCACACATTCTATTACATCCCTCTGCAATCTTAATATACGCATAGTGTGAGGGAGTTGTTAGGACACGTTCTCCGAGAGTTTGGGTATCGTAGTCGGACTGGAGATCTTTCAGCAAATCCTTCCAATTGAATTTTCCATAAAATTTATCTACTTGTGGGATTTCTGCTTTTAGTTCGTCCATGTATCGTTCAGAGAGGCAGCCCATAACGAAGACTTTCTTTAGCCTTCCTGCATCTTTCTGATTGCAAAGATTAAGAATCATGTTGATACTCTCTTCCTTTGCAGAAGTGATAAAGCCACAGGTATTGATGACTGCTATATCACCGTGTGTCTCGTTCGGATTGTGGTATGCTTTAAATCCGTGTTCTGCAAACTGATTCATGAGACGCTCTGAGTCTACAAGGTTTTTGGAGCATCCCATGGTGATAATATCTATATTCATTGAGTGAATTTCTTATTTTTCAATGTTTTGAAGTATGACTTCTTCTATGATTTTAGGGAAATGTTCAAGTTCGAGTTGGTGCTCTTTGTTTGCAATCTCCTCGATGCTATCGTTTGTACTGATATGCGTTTTTATTTGTGCTATAATTTCTCCGCCATCACAGATGTTTGAAACGTAGTGGACAGTCATGCCTGTTTCTTTCTCTCTTGCGTCTTTCACTGCTTTATGGACATGCTGTCCGTACATTCCTCTTCCTCCGTATTTAGGAAGTAGGGCTGGGTGGAGGTTGATAATCCTTTTGGGGTAGGCATCTATGAGGTAGTCCGGTATCATCAATAGAAAGCCTGCTAGAACAATGAAATCTATATCTCTCAGGAGTGGAAGTAGTTGTTGAGGGGTTGAAAAAACTTCTTTGTTTGCTATGTAGGTAGGTATGCCTAATGCTTTTGCTCTTTCCAAGCCGTAAGCGTCTTTTTTGTTGCTAACGACAAGTGAGACATTTATGTAGGCATTATCCGCAAAGTAACGAATGATGTTTCGCAGTTTGTTCCTTCTCCTGAGATGAAGATTGCAAGATTCATTTGTTTTTATCTTCTTCAAACAGACTTTCTACAAAGCTCTTGCTATTGAAAGGTTGCAAGTCTTGCATCCTTTCACCAAGTCCTATGTATTTTACTGGTACTTTAAGTTGGTGTGAGATGCCAAGCACTACACCACCTTTTGCTGTTCCATCAAGCTTTGTGATGGCAAGACTAGTAACGTCTGTAGCTTTGGTGAATTGTTTCGCTTGTTCGAATGCATTTTGTCCTGTTGACCCGTCGAGGACAAGTAGAATTTCGTTGGGAGCATCAGGCACAACTTTTTTCATGACATTTTTGATTTTTGTCAATTCGTTCATGAGGCCCACTTTATTGTGGAGTCGTCCTGCGGTGTCGATGAGGACTATGTCTGCGTCGTTGGCTTTTGCTGATGAGAGGGTGTCGAAAGCCACGCTAGCAGGGTCGCTGCCCATTTGTTGTTTTACAACGGGAACTCCTACACGTTCTCCCCAGATGCAGAGTTGTTCAACAGCTGCTGCTCGAAAAGTATCGGCCGCACCTAGGTATACGCGTTTCCCTTCTTGTTTGAATTGGTAGGCAAGTTTTCCGATAGTAGTGGTTTTTCCTACTCCGTTTACTCCTACTACCATTATGACGTATGTTTTTTTGTCTGCGGGGATAACAAAGCCTTCTCCGTTGTTGTTGCCTGTTTCAACGAGGAGGCTTTCTATTTCTTCGCGCAGGATGCGATTCAATTCAGATGCACCCACGTATTTGTCGCGGGCTACGCGCTCTTCTATTCTTTTTATGATTTCGACGGTTGTTTCTACGCCTACGTCGGAAGTGATGAGAACCTCTTCAAGGTTGTCAAGAACTTCGTCGTCGACTTTTGCTTTTCCTGCAACAGCGCGGGCAATCTTATTGAAAACGCTACTCTTGGTTTTTTGTAGTCCTTGGTCAAGTACCTCTTTTTGCTCCTTTTTGCTGAATAAATTGAAAAATCCCATTGCCTTGATATTATGTGAGAACGACTTTTCTTGTTCTGCAAATTTACAATTTTTTTCTGATAACAACGATAAAACCCAGAGCTTTAGCTCTGGGTTTTATCGTTGTTATCAGAAGGGACTTATTAGTTCTTGAAGAATTCTTGAACTTTGTCATTAGGAACCATCTGCTCATCAAAGACGTAAGCACCAGTCTTCGGACTCTTAACCATCTTGATGACTTTTGTGTAGGAACGGCCGTCGGTTCTACCTTCCTGCAACGTTGCGACTGCTTTCTTTGCCATAGTGCTTTATCTTTATTTAATTTCTTTGTGAATGGTCATACGACGGAGAATGGGGTTGTATTTCTTCACCTCCAAACGTTCCGGCGTGTTCTTACGGTTCTTCGTCGTGATATAGCGAGATGTACCGGGCAGACCGCTTTCCTTCATTTCTGTGCATTCTAGAATAACCTGAACGCGATTACCTTTAGCTTTCTTTCCTGCCATGATGTTTAAATATTAACCGATTACTTTAATAGAGTTCCAGTCGCAATAACCTTTGGCAACCGCGTTGTTCAACGCAGCGTCAAGGCCAACCTTATTGATAAGGCGAAGACCAGCAGCACTGATGCGAAGCTGAATCCAGCAATCCTGCTCTACATAGTAGAACTTTTTACGGAACAGGTTCACGTCAAAACTGCGCTTTGTGCGACGCTTTGATTTGGAAACATTGTTGCCAATCATGGCTTTCTTTCCGGTGATCTGACAAATTTTAGACATTGCTATCTACTTGTTTTTTAATTCGTTGTTAGTGTACTTTCCCAATACGAGGTGCAAAGTTAGTGTAAAATAAACGAAGAACAAAATAATTTTATATCTTTTTTTGTTTTTTTCTTTGCCTAGCCATTACAACTCATTGTTTTGTCGGAAGTCAGGGGGCTTGGGGTGGTGAGGAGGTTGAAGTCCCGTTCTTAACGATAAGTTGCTCTTTCGATTAATCCTCTTTCGGGCAATTTTCTTTGAGGTAGTCGAGGAGTATGTGGATGGCCTTATTGGTGGCGCTTTCTAAATTGCGTTCACGGCCATTGTCTTCTTCAATCTTGTAGGTGACGATGTTGTCGCTAGAGCCTACGGCTATCCAGATTGTTCCTATTAGTACGCCGGGGCGGCCTGTGCCGTCGGGGCCGCCAGGACCTGCAAAGCCACTGATGGCTACTGCGTAGTCGCTACCAAACATCTTGTTGGCACCGGCTACCATTTCCCTTACTACTTCTTCGCTCACTACACTGTGTTGCTCGATGGTTTCGGGGGATACACCGAGGTACTTCACTTTGAGCTCGGTGGCGTAGCAAACTAGGCCTCCTATATAATAATTAGAGCTTCCAGGTTGTGCCGTGATGATGCTGCTAATCCGCCCTGCGGTGCAACTCTCGGCTGTGGAGAGTGTTTTTTTGGAGTTCCACAGGAGTTCGTTGATTTCTTTACTGACTAATCTTACATCAAAGTCCATATTGTGAGGTTTTATAGTGTTGTACGTGAGTAGGCTGGTTTGTCGATAGGACAGAAGTCTTTGTCTAAGTATTTGTAATAGCCTGTAATGGCTATCATGGCTGCGTTGTCGGTAGTATAGCCAAACTTAGGGATGTAGATGGTCCATTGTTTGTTGTCTTGCCTGGTCTTGAAGGCTTCGCGTAGTGCTGTGTTGGCACTCACGCCTCCGCTGAGAGCTACTTCTGTGATGCCGGTTTCTTTTACGGCTTGTGTAAGCTTCTTCATGAGGATGTCTACGATGGTTTTCTCCAATGAAGCTGCAAGGTCTTCTTTGTGGTGTTCTACAAAGTCGGGATCTCTCTTTATTTCATCGCGTAGGAAATAGAGGAAAGAGGTTTTCAGACCGCTAAAGCTATAGTCGAGACCTGCTATGTGGGGCTTGGCGAAGGTGTAGGCATTGGGATTACCTTGACGTGCCAGCTTGTCGATGATGGGGCCGCCTGGATAGCCAAAGCCCATCACTTTCGAACATTTGTCCATGGCTTCGCCTGCGGCGTCGTCGATGGTCTGTCCGAGTATTTCCATGTCGTTGTAGGCGTTCACCTTTACTATTTGAGAGTTGCCGCCACTCACCATTAGGCAGAGGTAGGGGAAGGGTGGGACGCGTAATTCCTCTCCTTCTGTCAAAATGAAGTGTGCCAGAATGTGCCCTTGCAGGTGGTTGGCCTCGATAAGAGGGATGTCTAGGGAGGTGGCAAGGCCTTTGGCAAAGCTAACACCAACGTGAAGTGATCCCATGAGACCAGGGCCTAGGGTTACGGTGATGGCTGATAATTGTTCTTTGGTTATACCTGCTTGCTTGAGTGCTTGATCTACAACGGGCACTATATTCTGCTGGTGTGCACGTGAAGCAAGTTCGGGCACTACGCCTCCGTAGGCCTTATGAACGGCTTGCGAGGCTGTGATGTTGCTAAGTAGGTAGCCGTTTTTTATAACGGCAGCGCTCGTATCGTCACAGCTGCTTTCTATTCCTAATATATATATATCGTTCATCGTTCTAATAAGTCAAGATTTCAACTCCATCTTCTGTCATGAGGAAGGTGTGTTCCCATTGTGCGCTGGGGAGCTCGTCTTCTGTCACAACGGTCCAGTTATCGTCGGAGTCGATAAATACTTCTCGCCCTCCCATGTTAATCATCGGCTCTATGGTGAAAACCATGCCTGGCACGAGGAGCATTCCGTCTTGGTGGGTGTCGTAGTGGTTCACTTCTGGTTCGTCGTGGAAAACGAGTCCTACGCCGTGACCACAGAATTCCTCTACAACGCTATATCCGTTGCTGTGGGCATGCTTACCGATGGCTTTACCTACATCGCCAATGAAGCCCCATGGCTTTGCTGCTGCTGCGCCAATATCGAGACATTCTTTGGTCACTCTGACGAGGCGTTCTTTTTCTGGCGTGGTTTTGCCAATGATAAACATTCTGCTGGCATCGCTAAAGTAGCCGTCTTTGATGGTTGAAACATCTACATTAATGATGTCGCCCTCTTCGAGAATATCATCTTCTGAGGGGATACCGTGACATACCACTTCGTTGATGCTCGTACATACGCTCTTGGGGTAGCCTTCGTAGTTGAGATCTGCGGGTATGGCCCCGTGTGCGGTGGTGTATTCGTATACGATGCGGTCGATTTCTTCTGTACTCATTCCGGCGCATATTTTCTCTGCCACGGCATCAAGAACGCCTGTATTGATTGCGCTTGAGCGGCGGATGCCTGTTATCTGTTCTTCGTTTAGAACTAAATGGCGAGGAGGGACAATGTGTCCTTGGTTTTGCAACTCCAGGATACGTTTGTCGAAGTCGGTCATCTGCTGACCTTTGGGCACAAACCAATTTCTTTTTCTTAAGCTGAACATGTCTTCTGCTTCTTATTTTGTGTCCAAAAATACAAAGAAAAAACTGAAAAACGGTAAATATTGCGGATTATAGTGTGTGTTCTGTAGATATTTCCAATCTGAAGAGAGCGTCAAGGCTGTTGAGGCTTGGTTTGGGGGATTTGGACAAAAAGTTATGTTTGTCCAGAAAAGATGTGTTTGTATTTGAAGTTCCTGTAGAGGCATGAAAGAATTCGCGATTTATGCCTAAATCTAGAAACTGTGCTAATTTGGGCTAGGCTGTGCTTCTGAGGGGCTCTTTTAGGGTGCTTTGTTTGTTTTGAAGAGAAATATTATTAGTGTATGGCTTTCTTGTGTCGTACTACAATGTGTTGTGTTCTCACTATTGACTGCGATAGTCTACTTTTGCGCTTTTGGGGTACGAGAAGGGGGGGTAGGGTGATTCATTGATATGTGTTGCGTGGTTATTGATTTCTGTGTATAGAGCAACTGTTGTATGTCTACTTTATCTCTAGGGAAAAAGTCTAAGAGTACGAAAGTTGAGAACGGAAAAAGTGAGAGACGAGGGTGAGAAATATTTACATTTATAGCTTTTTTTCTATGAAGTGACTCTTTCGTGTTGGTTTTTGGTATTGTTTTTGATTGAGTTTTTTTCCTTATTTTGTCAGCTGGCTTCTTTATTGCATTGTAGTATTCTATTACCCTATATATAAGTGTTATGTATTTTTGTTATTAAAAAAGAAGTTATACTTCTTGTATAACTTCTTGTTGAGTTTGTGGAGCAGGAGGGGATTGAACCCTCGTCCAAACAGGGAGCTAAAATGGTTTCTACATGCTTATCTCTGCTTAAGTTTTTCGGGTGTAGATAAAGACCAGAGCCACTAAGTCTGCACCTTATCCTCTAAAATTTAATCGAGGGTGCGAGGCTACCCTAGACGATTCCCGAATTGTCTGCACCACTTGACCCGTGAGCCTCGGAACAACGGCTGTGGAGTGATGTCTCGTCACAACACCTAGTGTCGTGATAAAGCCCGAACTTACTATACTTCGGTTAGGCAGCGAGAGCGTAGTTGTTTTCGCCAGTTAAATTTTTGAAAGCCGATATTAAGGTGCCCACTTTCAGGCGCACCGCATGCTTGCACTTCATCTCGACCTGCTGTCAAATCCAGTCTGCCCCAGATGTATGTGCTTGCAAAGGTAAAAAATTTTTTTAGAATATCTGTGCTTGTCTTGCATTTAACTGCTTTTTGCTTTAAATAGTTGCTTTAAGATGCTGTGTCTTCAGTGCTTTTTATTATCTTTGCTCTATCTAAACAATATAAACGAATTGCTATCGTTTAATATGTTACAATGAGGTTTGCCGAAAGTGGAAATGCTAACTTTACAAGCTGGCAGAAGCTGGGCTGGATGCCTTATGAAAGGTGTCGTAGTTGAAAAAAATGAGGGAAGCTTCGCGTTGTTAAATAGAAAATAATGTCAAATGAAAAAGGCAGCGATAATATTGATATGTATGCTCATGCTTCCTGTTGGTGTGTGGGCGCAGTCGTCTATGACCGACAATCAAATAATGGAATACATTATTTCGGAGAATGCAAAGGGGGCTTCGCGCTCCCAGATTGTGACGCACTTAATGGAGCGTGGTGTGACAGTGGATCGCATTCGTAAGATCCGAGCAGCATACGAAAAGCAAAAGAAGGGCGATGTTGTTGGAGCACGTAATATTTCAGGATTGTCGCAAGAGCAGCAAACGCGTTTGCGTAAGAATAATGGAAAGAATCGTGATGATTATGATTCTGATACTCAACCGGAAGTGTTTAATCGTGTAAAGAGTGAGAAGAGCCTCAGTGACAATAATGTGAAACTGCGCCGCCGCCAGATGAGTGAGGACCTCAATTTTGTCCTTCCCGATTCGTTAGCTATGTTTGATGAGCTGATGGGCAATAACGAGAAACCTAAAGGCCGGCAAGTGTTTGGACGCAATATCTTCAATAATAAGAATTTGACTTTTGAAAGCGATATGAATATAGCTATGCCTAGCGACTATCGCTTAGGGCCTGGCGATGCAGTATTTGTGGATGTTTGGGGGGGCATCTCAGAAGAGTTTTCAAGCGACTGTTTCTCCCGATGGTTACATAGACTTGGAGGGCTTTGGCCCTGTGAATGTGGCAGGTCTAACAGTGGCGCAAGCCAATTCCCGTCTTCGTGGAACGTTAGGAAGTCGCTATCAGAGTAGCAATGTTCGTTTGTCAGTGGGACAAACGAAGACAATCACCGTCAATGTGATGGGTGAGGTGAAATCCTGGTACATTTACGCTCTCGGCCTTTGCCACCGTATTTAATGCTCTCTATATGGCTGGAGGAACCAATGAGATTGGTACGCTGAGAAACATCAAGATTTATCGTTCAGGTCGTTTGATTTCAACTTGCGATATCTACGACTATATTCTGAATGGACGCATGACGGGCAATGTGCGTTTGGCATCGGGTGATGTCATCGTGGTGAGTCCCTATGAGGCCTTGGTGAATATCACCGGTAAGGTACGCCGTCCTATGTTCTATGAGATGAAGCACAATGAGAGTGTGGGTACTCTTATCAAATATGCTGGCGGCTTCCGTGGCGATGCCTATACCGCCAATGTTCGCTTGGTGCGTAAAGCCGGCGGTATGTATAGCGTGTATTCTATTGATGAGTTTGAGCGAAATAGGTTTCAACTTGCCGATGAAGACTCGGTGAGTGTAGATAGTGTTTTGGATCGCTATTCCAATATGGTTGAAGTGAAAGGTGCTGTTTTCCGTCCTGGTATGTATCAGATGGATGGAAATATCACTACAGTACGACAATTATTGGAAACAGCAGGAGGAACACGCGAGGATGCCTTTGTCGACCACGCCATCTTGCGCCGTTTGAAAGACGATAGAACACACGAAGTGGTGTCGGTTGATGTGAAAGGCGTGATGAATCACGATGTAGCCGATATTTCGTTGAGAAATGGCGATGTGCTCTATGTGCCTTCAAAGCGCGATATGCAAGAGAAGCAAGTGCTTACCATTATGGGTGAAGTGGTTTATCCGGGTGAATATGAATTTTCTGACAATATGACGCTGGAAGACTTTATTCTTCAAGCGGGCGGTTTGACAGATGCAGCTTCGCTAGTGAAAATAGACGTTTCACGCCGTATTCGTGACAACAAGGCTTTGTCAAGTGAAAACGTCATCGCAAAGACGTATAGCTTCTCTCTTCGTGATGGTTTTGTTATCAGTGGAGAGAACAATTTCAAACTGGAACCCTTCGATGAGGTTTATGTTCGCAGAAGTCCTGGCTATGTAGAGCAGCAACACGTGACCATTTCTGGTGAAATAGCCTTTGGCGGTAAGTACACCCTATCGCGCAAAGCTTCTCGCTTGAGCGACCTTGTGAAGAACGCTGGAGGTTTGACAGCTTATGCTTACGCTAAGGGGGCGCGCTTAGAACGTCAGTTGACACCGGAAGAGAAAATCAAGCTGCAAACTATGCTAAAGATCATTACAGTGAATAGTGAGGACTCAACAAGTATTTCTAAAGTGCAGTTAGGAGATACGCGTACGGTGGGCATCAATCTCGATAAGGCATTGGAGAATCCAGGTAGTCAATGGGATGTAGTGCTGCAGGATGGTGACAAACTCATTATTCCGCAGTTTAATAATACAGTGTCTATTAACGGCGAAGTGATGTATCCCAATACAGTAGCTTATACCAATGGGGCTGGTCTAAACCACTATATTAACCAAGCTGGTGGCTATGGTCAGCGTGCAAAGAGTCGTCGTGTGTTTGCTGTGAATATGAACGGAACAGTGACCCGAGTACGTTCTAAGGAAGATATTAGTCCAGGATGTGAAATAATCGTTCCTGCCAAGAGCAGACGTAAGGCCACTAGTTTAGCAGAAATAATGGGCTTTAGCACCTTAGGTGTCAGTCTTGCCTCTGTCGTCGCTGCTATCTTGAAGCGTTGATGTAGCCAGTGTTTAGAAAGAAAATAAAGCGAGTTGTAGTAAGGATAGAACCTAACTGCAACTCGCTATTTTTTGATGAGAGAGTGGGAAATCTTTCATACGAAAGTAATGTCACTGATAACTTGCGCTTGTACGTAAGCGTTTAATTGTGTTTTTAATTCCTGCTTTCGTAGCGAGAGTTCGGAACGAAGAACAGGGGAACTAAGTTTGACATAGAGCGTTTGATTCTTGATGTACAAATCTTGCGTTTTACTCTTTACTAGTTCACCCGTAATAATAGGCCACGCCTGCTTCAGTCTATATTGATTGAGTTGTGTTTGTAATCCAGTTTCCTTGAGAAAACGGGCCACAACACTGCCTAAGTTTTCTTCCTTTATTCTTTCCATGAGATGCTATCTTGAATTTCTCATTCAAAAATTTCTCCGTCTTTGACTTTGAAAAGCTTATAGTTGCTATTGGCTGATTCAAGAATCAAGTCCAAGTGCTCTCGATTGGTATCGGTAATAAAGATTTGTCCCAAAGCACTTCCGTTAGCGTAGTCAATGATTTTGCCCACTCGGCCAGAATCCAACTTGTCGAAAATGTCGTCTAGGAGGAGGATCGGTGTAGTGGTGTTGTTAAGACTTGTAGCTTGTAGGTGTTCTCTCAAAGATGAACTGGGCCAATTTAAGTGCAATGAAATAGGTTTTAGTCTGTCCTTGTGATCCCTCTCGCTTCACTGGATAGCCATTTAGTGACAGGATTAAATCGTCCTTGTGAGTACCATGAAGTGAATACCCTAAGAACACCTCTTTGCTTCTACAATCAGCAAGTTGTGACTTTAGGGGGCCGCGTGAGAGATGAGAAGCATATTCTATGCTCACTTGCTCTTTGTCTGTGTTGCATAGCTGATCGTAAATGTTTTGGAAGATAGGTAGAAACTTCTGGTTGAAATCAATTCTCGCCTCATATATGGCTTGTGCGTCCTCAGACATCATTTCCTCTAAAACATCGATAACATCTGTGGGTATATTGCGTACGTCGTCTTGCGCTTGCTTGAGAATTGCATTTCTTTGTTTTAGCGTCTTCTCGTAGCGTATAAGACATTCTAAATAGCTTGAATTGTATTGCGAAATGGCCATATCCATAAAACGCCTTCGCTCTTCGCTACTACCGCTTACCAACAGCGAATCAGCAGGCGAAATCAAAATGAGCGGGATAGAACCAATATGCTCAGAAAATCTGCGTATTTCTTTCTGATTCTTTTTTACATGTTTGTGACTCCCTGCTTTCATGCTGCAAGCTACTGTTTCCGTTTTTCCATTAGTTGACACATAATCTCCTTGAATTATAAAGAAATTTTCATTGTGCTTTATATTTAAGGAATCCTGTGTATATATACTACTTTTGAGAAATGACAAGTAGTAGATTGCATCTAAAACATTTGTCTTTCCCATTCCATTGGCCCCTACAAAGCAGTTTACTTTTTGGGAAAAATCAAGCTCAACGGAAGATAGATTCTTGAAGTTTATGATGGAGAGATGTTTGAGAATCATTTGAAATCAGAGATAGAAATATTAGCCTTCACCTCGTGTGAAGGGCTGCTTTTGCCGGAAGCACAGGCAAAGTTAGGCAATTCTTAAATGAAAAAAATATGCAAGGCAAAAAAAACAGATTTTATTTTCTCAATCGATTGGAAAAGACTAAATTTGCAGTGCATTCTTATGAAATAAAAAAAGCAAAATATGACAAATAAAAAAACTCAATTGGAAGTAAACGATGCTTTGGCACAGTCTGAGGCCTTTGTTATTAAGTACAAGAAGCAACTGATTATTGGCGTAGTAGTGCTGGCAGTTGTTGTAGCAGCGTGCGTAGGTGGCTACTTCTGGCTGAAGTCGGCTGAAGAAAAGCAACAGTCTCAGCTCACCCTTGGTATGGCTTATATCTCTCAGCAGGATTATGACAAAGCGCTGAAGGGAGATGGTAAATTCCCTGGCTATATCAAATTGGCAAGCAATCACTTTACGAATGCTTCCAATCTTGCTAATTTCTATGCAGGTATCTCTTATGCTCGTAAAGCAGAAGGTGAAACAGGTGCTGCTCAGAAAGCAGATGTTAAGAATGCAATTAAGTATCTCGAGGCATATTCTCTACAAGGTGACCATACCATTACTCCTGCTGCGTTGGCAACATTAGCTAATAGCTATGCAAATGATGGACAACTCGATAAAGCTGTAGAGACTTTCAAGAAAGCAGCAGATCGTGCAGCTAATGCCGCTATGAGCCCTGAATATCTTATCCAAGCTGGTGAGTTGCTAATGGCTCAGAAGAAGAATGCTGATGCTAAGGAAGTGTTCCAGCAGGTTAAGGAAACTTATCCCAATAGCCGCTATTGCCAACCAGGACAAGCACCCAATGGTACAATTACAGACCCCGCTATTGATGCTTTTATTGAAGCTGTAAGCAAATAAATTGCGTATTTAACCATATCTTAAAATAATTGAGAATTGAAAATTAGGCACTTTAGTGCTCAGCTTTCAATTCTCAATTTTCAGTTATAAACTCATCTTATATCTATATAATAAATGTCTTCATCTGTTTTTACATTGAGTGATAACAATATCCCAGATGCTTCAGAAATGCGCTTTGGCATTGTTTGTGCAGAATGGAATGACAATATAACATTTAAGTTACTCGAGGGAGCACTATCAACATTGAAGAAATATGGAGTGCAAGAACAAGCAATTAAGGTTATGCACGTTCCTGGTAGCTTTGAACTCATCCATGGCTGTGCAGAGTTAGCACGACATGGCTGGGTAGATGCAATTATTGCTATTGGCTGTGTCATAAAAGGAGATACCCCTCATTTTGATAATATATGTCAAGGTGTTACGCAGGAACTTGCACGTCAGAATACCAATGGTAAGATACCAGTAATCTATGGCCTTATTACTGTCAATACTCTAGAACAGGCAGAAGAACGCGCAGGAGGTAAGCTTGGAAATAAAGGTAAAGAGTTTGCCATTACAGCTATAAAGATGGTAGACTTCGATTGGCAGTTGCAAAAATAATTGAAGAAAAATGCAGATTCATTTGGTAGTGTTGTGAAAGATTACTACCTTTGCACTCGCAAATCAGAAATGAAGTGCATGGGCAAATACCAGAGTGGCCAAATGGGGCAGACTGTAAATCTGCTGGCTTACGCCTTCGGTGGTTCGAATCCATCTTTGCCCACGAGTTTTTTTCGGTGCGTTAGTTCAGCTGGTTAGAATGCCTGCCTGTCACGCAGGAGGTCACGGGTTCGAGTCCCGTACGCACCGCAAAAAGAGTTGAAGTTATAAACTTCAACTCTTTTCTTTTATAATTATTCTTTTTTTCTGATGAAGTAAACATTTAGAGAGTAATGATAATATATTCTTTATGATCTCAGTTTCCATTAAAAAAACTCCCAATGCGTCATCTTAGGACAGGTTTACGACGTCTCACGTTCTTTTTCCTCTTATAGCAATAATCTATGATATTTCTCTCCCTCTAAAAATGTTTTTTTATGGAAGAGAAATATATTATTTATTGTCAAGATAGCAAGGATTATCTTGCAATAAAAGACGAAAAGATTTCTTTGCATAAATAATATATCTTCTCTAAACTATCTTTAATTGATGGGATTTCTTGTGTTATAATAAAATAAAAAGACGGTAAATCTCACGATCTGCCGCCTTTTTGTGTTTCGATAGGTAATTAGAATTTCTTAAGGTAAAAAGATTGTTTCGGGATAACTGTGAGCAAAGATAAAGGATTCGTACCGAATTAGCAAATTCTAAATCTATGTTATACAACATAATTTGAGTATTAAAAGAGGAAATGGCTTGTAGACTAATAAGTTACGTGTGCGAAAAAAGTCTGCAAGCTCTCTTTCTTTTTTAATATTTTGTCAAATGCGTTCAAGTACAAGTCGAATGAGGTTTTCGATATTATTCTTGTAGTTTGGCGTAGCCTTGTGACTCACACGGTTTGCGATGACCATGCAGCATGTCATTGCTCGATGTCCCATGAGTTTGGCCAAGCCTGCTACTGCAGAAGATTCCATTTCGAAATTAGTAATGCGCCATTCGTTGTGCTTAAAATCCATGATTTTCTGGTTTTGATTAGGATCAGCCAAAGGCAAGCGAAGTTCACGTCCTTGGGGACCAAAGAAGCCACCGCAAGCAATAGTTACCCCACGGACCATATCGTCTTTTGCTATACGTTCGATCAGTTCAGTATCAGCATCAATGGCATAGGGGTGAGCAATACACGTTGAACCAGTCCATTTCATGTGTTGAAGGAAGGCTTCTTCAAACTCTAAATCACACACTTCATTGCGTCCAGCATAGAAGTTAAGAAGCCCATCAAAACCAAGGCTTTTTGCTGAAGCAATATATGTTCCTTCTGGTGTATATGGTTGTAGACCACCGCATGTACCAATACGTACTATTGTAAGCTGGCGCTGTGTAGGACATAACTGACGTGTTTTGAAGTCTATATTCGCACAAGCGTCTAATTCGTTCAGTACAATATCAATGTTGTCGCAGCCAATACCTGTACTAACGCAACTTATACGTTTTCCTTGAAACATACCTGTGATAGTGCGGAATTCACGATTTTGTATATCGCATTCGATAGATTCGAAATTTGCAGCAACTAAAGGTACGCGACCTGGATCACCTACTAGGATAACATTGTCTGCTAATTGTTCAGGAAGAAGATGGAGGTGAAAAACGCTCCCATCAGAATTAATAATTAGTTCGGATTCTTCAAAGATTTTCTTTTCCATTATAGATAAATGTAGTTTGAGGTTTATTTATTTTTTTCAATGTGAGAATTTGTAATTTATCAGCAGGCTGATTACGGTCAGTTACAAGTAGTATACTTCCGTCTTTCCTTTTTATATAAAGTAAATCGTTATATGGTGAATTGTAAGGTATTCTGAGTTGTTCGGGTTTTAAAAATTTATGAGAATCAAAATCGTATCTAGTTATGAATAAGTCAAATCCCCCCAAAGATGTGGCTCCCTGTTCAGCAAAATACAATGTTGTACCATCTGTCGACATGAAAGGAAAGTCGCGATCTTTGTCTGTTGTCTGCAACCCAGGTAGAGGTTGAGGAGATGTCCATTTATCATTTATCTTCAAACTGCGATAGAGATTGTGTAGGCCAGAACTGTCTGCCATTGAAAAGTAAGCTATATCGCCCCAACCATTAATATAGGCACTATTTCCGAGGCGAGCAGCATATTCAGGAAAAAGTTGAACTGCAGGGAGCAATGTTCCAATGTCGTTTGAGAGTTCAAGAGCAGAGAATAGTTGTGTTCTATCTATCACAATGGTATCGGAATAAACCACGGTGTCTGCGTGGAGAATCATATTTTCTCCGATGCGTGCTCGCTGCAAAGCTGCCTCAAGTATTGTTGTTGATTGGTTTTGTTTTCGAGCTTTCTTGATTTGTTGTTGTAGCAGTGTTGCAGCTTCTGTATATTTTGCGTCAAAAAAAAGGCGGTTAGCATCCTGTCGTTGCGCAGAAATGCTTTGCGTGCAGAAAAGCCATGTTATAGCCGCTTCTAAAAAATATATCTTCATAAATCAATGCTTTTTGCACAAGCGAATATACGTAAATCTTATGATAGGAGCCAAATACTCCATCAAAAATATGTATTTTTGCAGACATAATTAAGAAGAAGTTATGAAGTTAAGAAGTTTTTTACTAGCATCTGTTTTCTTTGTTTTGTGTATAAGTGTTGTTGTGGCACAAACAAGAGTTGTAGAGCATACGGTTGTTAAAGGAGAAACGTTGTATAGGCTATCAAAAAACTATGGCGTTACAGTTGAACAAATTGTGGCTCAGAATCCGGGGCTTACAGCTGAAACTCTTCAAGAAGGTCTGCTAATTAAGATTCCTAGCACAGGAACAGCTCCTTCTGCTATGTCGCAGAAAGAGTATTCTCGCTATGCCACTCATAAAGTACAGAAGGAAGAAACTATATGGGGGATTGCTAGAATGTATGGAATCTCTGTTGATAGTTTGATGGAAAGTAATCCGCAGATGAAAGAAGCAAACTTCAAACTTAAAAAGGTTTGGTATTACGAATTCCTCAGATTGTCCCAGCACAGAAGCAACAATCCAAAAGTCTTGCTCAGAACAGTGTGAGTGCAGCAATTCTTCTTCCACTCACTGCTACGGGAATAGAAGGAGAGAGAAGCGTAGAATTCTATCGCGGCTTTCTTATGGCTGCTGATAAAGTTCGAGAGAATGGAAGCAATATAAATGTATATACCTATAATGAGCTTTCCTCTTCCACTAATCTTACAGATATTCTGAGTAAAGTAAAGAACAACAGGGTTCAGTTCTTAATAGGTCCAGTCTATCCTTCTCATTTCGATGAAGTTTCCAGTTTTTGTCGGAGTAATGGAATAAGAATGATAGTTCCTTTCTCATCTAAGGCAAAGCAGGTGAATGTCAATCGCTACGTGTATCTTCTTAACACCCCTGCAGAATATGAGAAAATACTAGCAGCCGACCTTTTCTTGAAAACTTTTAAAGGAAAATCCGTTCTTTTCTTACATACAAACAAAGCAGATCAACTGGATTTTACTCAATATCTTCGTCAGCGTCTACTGGTGCAAGGTGCTACCGTGGTAGATGCTAATGAAGATGCAACGATTGCTCAGTTGAAAACGGCACTCAACAATAAGAGGCATATAATTGTGGTCCCTGATGCTTCAGATGTCTCCGCTTTGCAGAATGTGTTCTCAAAACTCAGCGAAGTACGTCAAGCAATGCCTAAGACCGAATTATCTTTAATAGGCTATTCCTCATGGTTGAACCAATCAGATAGGTATGAAGGAGAATTATTCCTCAACGATACTTACATCTTCACTCCTTCCTATTATGAGCCATCTTTTGCTGATGTCAGGCAGTTTAATGCCGACTATCAAGCGTGGTTCAAGAAGCAGCCCTTAGATGTTATTCCAAGAATGGGCTTATTGGGGTATGACACTGGGCTTCAGATTTTACAGGGTATACTCAAATATGGTGAGAAGTATAATGTGCAAGGAACAGAGAAAGGTTTATTGCAGAGTAATCTTCGCTTCGGCCGCACCGAAGAAGATGGCGGCTATATCAACCAAAGTATGTTTCTCATCCACTACAAGCCCAATAGAACAATTGATAAAATTACTGCAAAATAGTTTATAATGAAGCGCTTTCTGTTATTTCTTCTTGTTGTTATCCCCGCTTTAGACACATTCGCCCAAATTGGAGAATCTAGGCGTGCAATATCTGTTGGTGTGAATGCAGGTGTACTTATGAACAAAGTATCCTTCACTCCTTCTATTAAGCAAAACTGGCACGTGGGACCAACTTTTGGATTGACGGTGCGAATCATGAGTGAGCGTTATTTCAAAACTTATTGCGCCTTACAATTTGAACTGAATTATGCACAATTAGGTTGGAATGAAAACATATTGAATTCCAATATAGAACCCTTACCCGACACATATCAGCGGCATCTCAACTATTTTGAAATACCTTTCTTGGCACGATTGGGATGGGGAAAAGAATCGGAGGGATTGATGGGCTTCTTTGCTGTGGGCCCCCAGATCGGATATTTATTTAGAGAGAAGAGTAAGCAAAGTTCCACTTGGACATTTGATAGCGCAGGTCATCCTGACCGACCTAATGGCATGTTTGCACAATATTCAATGAGCGTTAGTAAGAAATTTGATTACGGGATAGTAGCAGGAGCAGGTATAGAGCTAAACACGAAAGCAGGTCATTTTATCTTAGAGGGGCGCTACTATTACGGTTTGAGTGATTTATTTGGTAATTCCAAAAAAGACGTCTTCTCTCGTTCAAATAATGGAACAATCCAAGCTAAAATAACATATCTTTTTGACATTCGTAAAGAATCTCCAAAAGATCTATGATTTTCATAGACCTTTTTCTTTTGTCCTATTGCAAAAGAATGTTGTGATTAGAGCAGATGCTTCTATATCGCAGAGTTAGCTCTGTAGTAACTTCTTCCTTTGTTCCTTCGAATAAATATCCTTATTGTTTTCTCGGCTACAATAAGGATGTCTGCCGACAGGCTTATTATGTCAGCTGATACAATAAGGATTTTTATGCTCAAGTTGTATAACCGAGAAGAAAATTCTAGTGATGGAGTCCTTTTTATTGAAATTATTGCTGTCCGGTAAACTTCCAAACGGCACAAGAAAGCTCCCCGAAGCCCTTTAGAATAGGACTTCGGGGTTTCTTTTTCAAAAAGCAAGCCCCCTAATCAAATAATGATGGTTCTAGTGGTGGGGATTTAGCTCTTTCAGCCCAAATTGCACACTCATCCTTTTGGGGATCTTCCATGAAAGCAATGAAATTGGTGTAATACATGAGTGTCAATCTAAGCATGGTTACGATTTGAGAAAAAGAAACGTGTCTTTTAATCATTCTGGACAGTACTGTGCACAAGAGATTGGCAATGAGTACCACCTAGGTTTGTATCTGGATGGCATTCACGCTCTCACCATAGAAAAAGTGCAAAGGAAAATTCTGTTTCAGTTGTTTGTAGAGCGTTTCTATAGCCCATCTGCGCTTGTAAATTTCAGCAAGTTCCTCAACAGAGAGTTCAAAATTGTTGGTCAGCAACATCACCGACTTACGAGAGTTATTACTCCACAGCTCTACGCATCGGGCTTCGTGCCTTACCTTCTCTTTCTCAAAAAGAATGTGTTTGTCGATATGAGTAACCAAACCATCACGAGAAACATAGGCCGTAGAAGAGAGTTCCTTGTAGTTGAGGTTTTTCTTCATCTTAGTCACATAGCAGACACCTTCTTCGGTAAGCCTTTGAAACTGTGCATAGTCAATGTAAGCTCTATCCATTGCCAAGGTGGCATCTTGGGGCAGGTGCACCTTTTTGAGAAGATAATGATCGTGTTTGGCAGCAGAGGTCAGTTCTACCACCATAGGTACACCTACTTGATACTTCATAATGGTGTGTACCTTCATTCCGCCTTTCTTCTTTCCGCTTTTGGGATGTCGGCCTACTCCCTTGAGAATGTTGTCAAAGAGCGTGATAGTGGTAGAATCTATCATATAAAGCTGCTTCTCCCACGCTTTTCGACAGCCCACAGGTCGGCTGTCCGCTAAATGGAGTGTAGCGTTCCAATAGAGAGCCATAAACCTTGGCAAAGAACTCTTGTGGACGCCGCTGGTTGGCTTCTGCAAGCGTACTGCGACGGACAACGTAATCAAGATCCAAGTGGGAGAGTTTCATGGTCTCGGCTTTCATGCCAATCTCCAATTCACGTAAAGAATCAAAGTGTTTGAGAACACCAAAGAGCATAATGATGAGGTGTTTCCAGCCTGTCAAACGCTTCACATAGCGTTCGCTTCCTAGCGTTTCAAGACTAATTTGTTGAATTTTGGCTTTATCCAGCAATTTTATGACCTGACTATAGACCGGCTGTCTGGTAAAATATGTACTTTTGCTCATGTTACTAGCGTTTTTTGCAACAAGCAAAGTAACAAAAGAGGCTGGAATCCTGCAAGAGGGTTTCAGCCTTATTTTTTTGACCTGTAAAACTTTTACCGGACAGCAATATATTGAAATAAGCTGAAGCTCAAGATTAAGCTTCAGCCTATTTTTTTGAGATAAACTGCAGAATGAGTTCTTCCTATGCTGTTATTTAACGAGAGTTCGACGAATTATAAGTGTCTATAAATTTGGTGATTAGCGAAATTTGTTGTAATTTTAAGGTATTGAAATACAAATAATTACAAATAAAAAAATCGTTATGATCACCGAAGATAAAATTACAGAAATATTTTTGTATGGCAGACGACTTCTGCAAGCTTTTTTTGATGCTATAACAGCAAAATATACGCTAAAACCTACTGGAAAAAGAAAATATCATCGAAGTTCTACAATGTCAAAGGCAGAAGTCATGCTGATAATGATTCTTTTCCACGACTCCGGTTATCGCTGCTTTAAACATTTCTATCTTGAAAAAGTATGCAAGCATCTTCGCATCTTTACCAAATTGAAAAGTAATATGAAAGGAGCTTTAATGAGCGTTTCAGATAGACTGTTACTCTGAAAAAGAGCCATTATAGAAACGGTGAATGATGAACTTAAGAACATTGCACAGGTGGAATACTCCAGACATAGATGCTTTGACAATTTCATCGTCAACTTATTAGGGGCAATTGCTGCCTATTGCCTGTTTCCAAAGAAGCCGTGCATCAATGTACAAAGGACCATTGACACACAGCTTGCATTGTTCTGAATTCGTCGAACTCACGTTAATAAACTGCGAAATCATAGTTCATTATAATTATCAAAAAAACTTATATTTGGTTCATTCAAAAATAAAAATACGACCTTCGCAATGAACTATAAATAAATAGAATTATTATGGAAAAAAAGTTATGTAGATTATTTAATTTGTTTGGATGCTGAAATCCAAAGAGAATTCGAAAAGAGACTGTTTGGGTATCGAGGTTCCTTATATGGCAGAAACGTATAAGGAATGGATGGTTACTACTGATGGAAAAACCAAGAATGTGGCAAATTCCTATGTGAGTTACATAAAAATGGTAGATAAAGAGTTCTTCTTAGGAGAAGAAGATTTCTTTTATTTGCTCCCTCAAAAGATTAAGGAAGGCGACTTCTTGGGTGTTGCTTCGTTGTTTGATAAGTACCTTGGGATTATTAACGACTGGTTTGAGGATGCTAAAAAGGAAGATTTCGGCTATTCCCCCAAAGTGATAAGCGACTGTAGAAGCGGTTTCAAAAACTATCGCCACTTTATAGAAGAATATCTTTTGCGTACAATAAATGGGCAGAAAACGAACCCATCGAATGTGGAAGGAGCAGCGAACTATAAGCGTTTGTTTGCAGAAGATGACTTTTTCAGATGGTTGACAACAACCGATGAGAAGGGAATAGGAAGTGCGCAAAGCTACATCTCTCGTCTAAAGCGAATGAATAGTGTTATATCTAAGGCTATTTCTGCTAAGTTGCCAGCGTTCAAGAGTGATATTTTAAGTTTAATACCCAAGCTAATGAAAGAGCAAAAGGGCGGTGATGTCATTAAGCTATTGGAAGGTATAGACGAGAAACTGACGCAGCAAATTCATACCAATGACACACATCTAATGCCAATCCTTGGATTAAGGAATAGTATTAGTGCGCTACGCAGCTATACAAAATTCCTCATCGAAGAGTATATTTATGATGTATCGAGTGATGAAGAGTCTGCTACAGAAGAGATAGCAGAGGTTAGCCAAATAGGAAATGGTGATAAAGTAAAGGTTTATGACTATCCCAAACTGGAAAACAACTTCCGTTTCCGCCTAATTACACAAGACCGTATGAGTACAAGCAAGGATGTTTTCTTCCCCATAGGTTTGATTCAACGCTTGTTCCGTTTAAGCGAGAAGACACCAATAGATGGCTTTGTGCGCAAGGATGAATACAAATGGTTTAACAAATGGGTAGATAATTGCATTGCAGAAATAAAGGTAATGACCGACAAAGGAACCTTTATTATGGCAGAGTTGAGCGAATATGAGACGTTTATCATAGGTGCTACAACAAAGGAAGTAACTGTTACACTAAACGATGGAGAAACAGCGAAGATGCTAACTCCTACAGAAGACGAGAACGCATCGCCTCGTTTTATGGAAGTTGATAGATTAAGCAATATCCATATCGACCATTCTCCACTGATAAGTGAGGTACTTTCGGACAACATCACAAAGTTGCCCACTATGGTAAGATTGACTGAAATCATGCGTAAAGCAGCCGAAGCAGCCCACTTACCGTTTACTACTAGCAACTTCTCTGCAATCACAAATGAGGTACTCAAGAATGAAGCTGATGTTGTTGAAATGTTGAAGGAACTTCCAAGTCTCAAGGATGAACTAGAATTAATTCGCTCAAAATCAACGCTACGTTTGATGGATGCGAAATATAACTTACGAAAGAAATAACAATTTATAGCCTCAAAGAAAAACTTATATACAGAGAATGTTTCTTTGAGGCTTCTTTTATACCTTATGGCAGAGTTACAAATAAAAGAATTTTGTATCCTATATTACGAAGAGGTATTTATCCAGTGGTAAAATTATGAATAACGAAACAGAGTATTCTAATGAGAAAATAACCCATCTTGAACCTAACGAAATATTTGTTTTTGGTAGCAATCTACAAGGTTATCATGGTGCAGGTGCAGCTCGAATGGCGTTAGATAAGTTTGGAGCAATATGGGGCAAAGGAGTTGGTTTACAAGGACAATCATACGCTATTCCCACAATGGATGGAGGTATAGAGACTATCAAACCATACGTCGATGATTTTATAGAGTTTGCTCGGCAGCATCCTGAATACCAATTTCTCCTTACTCGTATCGGATGCGGTATCGCAGGCTTCACCGATGAGGAGATTGCACCTTTATTTTGGGAGGCATTAAAACTGCACAATGTGAAGTTTCCTAAAACATTTATAGATGTTTTTGTCGACCTACTATAACACTATATTAACGTGAGTTCGACGAATTATAAGTGTCTATAAATTTGGTGATTAGCGAAATTTGTTGTAATTTTAAGGTGTTGAAATACAAATAATTACAAACAAAAATCGCTATGATCACCGAAGACAAAATTACAGAAATCTTTTGTATGGCAGACAACTTCTGCAAGTTTTTTGATGGTATGACGGAAAAATATACGCTAAAACCTACTGGAAAAAGGAAATATCATCGAAGTTCTACAATGTCAAAGGCAGAAGTCATGCTGATAATGATTCTTTTCCACACTTCCGGTTATCGTTGCTTTAAACATTTCTATCTTGAAAAAGTATGCAAGCATCTTCGCATCTTTACCAAATTGAAAAGTAACATGAAAGGAGCTATAATGAGTGTTTCAGACAGACTTTTACTCAGAAAAAGAACCATTATAGAGACGGTGAATGATGAACTTAAGAACATTGCGCAGGTGGAACACTCCAGACATAGATGCTTTGACAATTTCATCGTCAACTTATTAGGAACAATTGCTGCCTATTGTCTATTTCCAAAGAAGCCGTGTATCAATGTACAAAGGACTATTGATACACAGCTCGCATTGTTCTGATTTCGTCGAAATCACGTTATTTAGTTCTTTGTAGCCCCATTTCGGCAGCTTTCTTTAATATGTATTCTAGAGCAGCGTCATGTTCGTTAGGGATTACTCCATCAAGGATAGCATCTTTGAGTGAGCTTTTCAACCTTCCAATTTCTTGGCATGGGCCAAGATTGAAGAGTTCCATAATTTCGTTGCCAGTAACAGGTGGTTGGAAATTTCTAATGCGATCCTTTTCTTCTATGTCGATTAGTTTTTGACGTACCAATTGGAAATTTTGCAGAAAGTTGCGTTTTCGTTGCTCGTTTTTGCTAGTGATGTCAGCTTCGCATAAAAGCATCAAATCATCAATATCTTTGCCTGCTTCAAAGAGAAGGCGTCGAACTGCACTGTCTGTTACTATGTCATCAGACATAACAATTGGGCGCATATGAAGCCCAACGAGTTTGCTAACATACTTCAATCTCTCATCAAGCGGTAGTTTTAGCCTGCGAAACAAAGGACGTAGCATTTTTTCTCCCAAGAAATTGTGGTTATGAAAAGTCCACCCGATTGAAGGATCCCATTGCTTGCTTTTAGGTTTGCCTATATCGTGGAGTAGGGCGGCCCAGCGTAGCCATAGATTGTTCGTTTTTTTTGAGGCGTTATCGAGTACTTCGAGCGAATGATAAAAATTGTTTTTATGACTTTTACCATTTCGTGTTTCAACAATGTCGAGTTTAGCAACTTCTGGAAGAATGATTTCGAGTAGTCCACACCTGTGAAGTTCAACAAATCCAATGGAGGGGCGTGGAGAGAGCATTATCTTGTTTAATTCATCAATGATTCTTTCTGAGCTGATAATTTTGATTCGCTCTTTGTTTTGAGTGAGCGCTTCAAAGGTTTTGTCATAAATGCGAAAATTAAGCTGTGTAGCAAAGCGTATGCAACGTAACATGCGTAAAGGATCATCGCTAAATGTGATGTTCGGATCCAAAGGTGTGCGAATGATGCCATCTTGCAAGTCTTGTATTCCGTCAAAAGGGTCGATAAGTTTTCCAAAATTCAAAGGGTTCAGACATACAGCAAGAGCGTTGATCGTGAAATCGCGCCTATTCTGATCGTCTTCAAGTGTGCCGTCTTCCACAATAGGCTTTCTGCTATCATGTGAGTAGCTTTCTTTACGTGCTCCCACAAATTCTATTTCGTAGTGATGCCACTTGACTTGCGCTGTTCCAAAGTTGCGAAATATAGAAAGATGGGCTCCTTTTCCTAATGTGTCAGTAAAACTTTTTGCAAACTCAATTCCTGATCCGACAACAACCACATCAATATCATTAGTCGGACGGTTGAGGAAGAGATCGCGCACATACCCTCCGACAAGATAAGTCTCGATTTGTAGCTTGTCGGCAGTTTGTGAAAGTTTCTCGAATATATGATCTTTATGTAGAATATCTATAATATCTACCTGTTGGAGATTCCTCATTTATTTTATTTTTTTTAGATGCGAAATTACTAATTTTTATTGTTATTTTTGCAATTAAAAAGATTCAAAATGCGGTACTTCTCCTTTATCTTATTTTTAAGTTTCTTCTTGTTGTATTCTTGTAAGCCGAGCAATAGGTGGTCTAGCGTTAGACAATCAGACGAGGCGCAAGGTCAAACATTGTTGAATAAATCTCGAGCACAACTCACGGCTAAAAAGTATGATGAAGCAGAAAAAATGATTGAGAAATTACGCAAGAACTATCCGCTGGCCTTGACAGCGCGAGAAGAAGCTATTCTTTTGCTTGATAGTATTCATTTGGCTCGCTCTAGTTCTGAACTTATGCTGATGGATGTTGAAAGTAAGAAAGTAGCGAATGTAGACTCTTTGCGTAGAGAGTTGGAAGATGTCGTTATGCAAAAGAAATTTTATATGCGTAAGTTAGAGTACGACAAAACTCGAACCAAAAGACATTGATTCTTTATGGAAGAAACTTTTTCAAAATCATTGAATAGTAGACAATTAGAAGCTGTAACGTATTGTGATGGTCCATCTCTCGTTATAGCTGGAGCAGGTTCGGGGAAAACTCGTGTGCTGACATACAAGGTAGCCTATTTGTTGGAGCATGGGTATGCCCCTTATGAGATTTTAGCTCTGACTTTTACAAACAAAGCAGCAAAGGAATTGACGAATCGTGTGAGAGATTTGTTACCTAATAATTCAGATCGTTTGATGTGGTGTGGCACATTTCATAGTGTGTTTTCTCGTATTTTGCGAATCGAGCATGCAGCTCTGGGTTTTACTCCTACTTTCACTATTTACGATCAAGAAGACTCTCGTAAATTGATAAAATCCATTATTAAGGAATTTGGTTTAGATGATAAAGCGTACAATCTTGCTACTGTGAATAGTAGAATTTCCTTTGCAAAAAATAAGATTATCTTACCTTCAGATTACGCGCAGAGTCAAGATCTTCTGAAGCGCGATGCCCGTGATAATATGCCTGAACTTCACCGAATTTATTCTGCATATTATCAGCGCTGTCGTAATACAAATGCTTTGGATTTCGACGATCTGCTGCTTTTTACATACCTTTTGTTGCGTGATCACGAAGATATTTGTGCGAAGTATCAGCGTCTTTTCAGATATATTCTTGTTGATGAGTTTCAAGACACTAATTATCTTCAGTCGCGTATCTTGCTATTGCTGGCTCCTTCTGAAAATTCTCGTCTATGTGTAGTTGGTGATGACGCTCAAAGTATTTATGCTTTTCGAGGGGCTGATATTGGAAATATATTAAGTTTTCAAAAGCATTATTCTAAGGCTCGTCTCATTAAGCTGGAGCAAAACTATCGTTCGACTCAGACTATTGTTAATGCTGCAAATTCAATTATATCTCACAATAAAGACCGTATACAGAAGAATGTCTTCAGTAACCTGTCAGAGGGAGAGCGTATTCGTGTGATGTCTTCGTATAGTGACCAAGATGAAAGTATGAAGGTGTTAAAAGAGATTCTTCGCCTACGTTCCCTCTATGATATAGAGTATTCAGATATAGCGATTCTGTATAGAACCAACGCTCAAAGTAGATCTTTTGAAAGTGCTCTGAATCAGATGAATATTCCTTATAAAATATATGGAGGTATGTCTTTCTATCAGCATAAGGAAATAAAAGATGTCTTGGCTTATTTTCGTGTGATTTGTAACTCGCAGGATGAGGAAGCTTTGGCACGTATTATCAACTATCCCACGAGAGGAATAGGGGCAACGACCTTAGCTAAATTACGTTATGCTGCAGCTCAGTTCCAAGTCGGTTTATGGCAGGTTCTCAAAACCCCTCAAGATTATGAGGTGAAGATTTCAACCTCAACACAGAACAAAATTCTAGCCTTTGTATCTCTCATTGAAGATTTGCAGGAATCCTTATCCACAATAGGAGCTTACGATTTAGCTTCAGAAGTTATAAAGCGTTCAGGAATTGCTGAAGAATTACACTCTGAGAAAACTCCAGAAGCATTGAGTAGGGTGGAAAATGTGGATGGCCTGCTGAATGCTATAAAAGAGTTCTCGCAAGAGCAATTGGAAACCTTTGGTAATGAGCACGTAGGTCTTGGTGATTATTTGATGCAAGCCTCTTTAAGTTCTTCTCAAGATACTGTAGCTGATGGAGGTCCTGCAGTAGCACTCATGACAGTTCATGCTGCCAAAGGCTTAGAGTTTGATACAGTTTTTGTTACGGGAATGGAAGACAATCTTTTTCCAAACCCGAATGCTCGCTTCTATCCGAAAGAAATGGAAGAAGAGCGCAGGCTTTTCTATGTGGCAGTGACGCGTGCTAAAACTCGTTGTTTTCTTTCTTATGCTAAATCTCGCTATCGATATGGGGCGGCGGAAATTTGTAATCCATCTCCTTTTTTGTGCGATATTGATTCTCAGTATTTATTGTATGATGGTGAAGACATTACCTGTGTTCCTCGCGTGAATAGTAGGCCTCAAGTAGCAAGTATTCCTTCTCCTACGATAAATCCTGCGTCAAGATATTCTCACATCGAAAATGCTTCATCCCATAACTATTCAGAATCATCAATTTTTAATGTAAAGGTTGGTTCCTGTATAGAACATGAGCGTTTTGGTCGAGGTGAGATCATTGAAATATCTGGAGAAGGTAGTAATGCTCGCGCAAAAGTTAAATTTGAAAATGTCGGAGAGAAAAATCTTCTATTAAAATTTGCAAAGTTCACGCAAGTAAATGGTTAAGCATGGGCATCAAAAGCCTGCGAATCTTTTGTTTTTTGCAATGCAAGAGCTATCTTTGCCGAATAAACTAAATCTACAAAATTTTAAAGAATGGAATTAGCGCCTAAGTATACTCCAGCAGACGTGGAGGATAAGTGGTATCAATATTGGACAGACCATAAACTATTTAGTTCTAAGCCTGATGGACGAGAACCATATACTGTTGTTATTCCTCCTCCCAATGTGACTGGCGTGCTGCATATGGGACATATGCTGAATGAAACAATTCAGGATATTCTTGTGCGTCGTGCTCGAATGGAAGGCAAGAATGCTTGTTGGGTCCCAGGTACAGATCATGCTTCTATCGCTACAGAAGCAAAAGTCGTTAATAGACTGGCTGAGCAAGGCATTAACAAGGCAGACTTAACTCGTGAAGAGTTTTTAAAGCATGCTTGGGCATGGACCGATGAACATGGTGGTATCATTCTTCGGCAGTTGCGCCGTGTTGGTGCTAGTTGCGATTGGGATCGCACTGCATTCACAATGGATGAAGAACGTTCTAAGAGTGTAATCCATGTTTTTGTAGAGCTTTATCGTAAGGGGCTTATTTATCGTGGTGTTCGCATGGTTAATTGGGATCCTAAAAGCTTTAACAGCTCTTTCTGATGAGGAGGTAGTCTACAAAGAAGAAATCAAAAACTTTATTACCTCCGCTACTATGTAGTAGATGATGATATGTCTACGCCAGTTCCTGAAGGTTGTGTGGTTCATACAGATGAAGAAGGACATAGGGTATGCAGTTGTAGCAACAACGCGTCCAGAAACGATTATGGGTGATACAGCAATGTGTATTAATCCTAAGGATCCAAAGAATCGTTGGTTGAGTGGAAAGAAAGTTCGTGTGCCTTTAGTGAATCGTGTGATTCCTGTTATTGAGGACGAATATGTAGATGTGGAATTCGGAACAGGATGTTTGAAAGTAACTCCTGCTCATGACATTAATGACCATGCGCTCGGTTTAAAGCACCACTTAGATACTATCGATATTTTCAACGATAATGGTAGTATTTCTGAGGCTGCAGGTCTTTATGTGGGAGAAGATCGCTTTGAGGTTCGTAAAAAAATAGAAAAAGATCTTGAAGTAGCTAACTTGATGGAAAAAGTTGAGGACTATACTAACAATGTAGGCTTCTCTGAACGTACGAATGTTCCTATAGAACCAAAACTTTCTACGCAGTGGTTCTTGAAGATGCAACATTTTGCTGATTTGGCTTTACCGCCAGTTATGAGTGATGAAATTAAATTTTATCCCACAAAATATAAAAATACCTATCGTCATTGGTTGGAGAATATAAAAGATTGGTGTATCAGTCGCCAACTATGGTGGGGACATCGTATTCCTGCTTATTATTTGCCAGATAATACTTTTGTTGTAGCTGAAACTATTGAAGAAGCTTTGGCGTTAGCTCGCCAGCAAAGTAATAACCCGAATCTTTCGGAAACAGATTTGCGCCAAGATGAAGACGCTCTCGATACTTGGTTCTCAAGTTGGCTGTGGCCGATTTCTTTATTCAAGGGTATTTCTCACCCAGATAATGAAGAATTTAACTATTACTATCCTACAAGTGATTTGGTTACAGGTCCCGATATCATCTTCTTTTGGGTTGCCCGCATGATTATGGCTGGCTATGAATTCACGGGTAAGATGCCGTTTAAACACGTTTACTTCACGGGTATTGTTCGTGATAAGTTAGGACGCAAGATGTCTAAGTCGCTGGGAAATAGTCCAGATCCTCTTGATTTGATAGATAAGTTTGGTGCCGATGGCGTTCGTATGGGGCTTATGTTGGCTGCGCCTGCGGGCAACGACATTCTTTACGATGATGCTCTGTGTGAACAAGGTCGCAATTTCTGTAATAAGATTTGGAACTGCTATCGTTTGATTGAAGGATGGAGAGTGGCTGATACAGAACAGTCTCAGACCAATACCCAAGCTCTAGAATGGTTTGGGGCACAGCTTCGAAGTAGCGCAGAAACTATTAAAGATCTTTTTTCAAAGTATCGTTTGAGTGAAGCTCTAATGGAGGTTTATCGTTTGTTGACAGATGAGTTCTCTGGTTGGCTTTTAGAAATGATTAAGCCTGCTTATGGTGCACCGATTGATGCTTCTACGCTGTGCCAAGTTAAGAGTTATTTCAACGATTTGCTTCACTTGTTGCATCCTTTTATGCCTTTCATCACGGAAGAGCTTTGGCAGCATCTTGCACCGCGTAAGGCTGGAGAAAGCTTGATGATAGATCCCCAAACTATACCAGCTCCGCAAGCAGATGATGTAGAAATCCTTCATGGGATTTCTATAGTGAAAGGTATTGTTCAGGGTGTACGTGCTGTTCGCAATGCACGCAATATTGCCAAAAAAGAAGTGTTGCCGCTTGAGGTGCTCAAGGCTAATCCTATTCCCGAACTAGATGGAATTGTAATGAAGATGGCAAATCTTTCTGCTATTGCTGTTGTTGAAGAGAAGGGTGAGGGTGCTTCTAGCTTTATGGTTGGAACTTCTGAATATGACGTACTTCTTGGTGATCTTGTGGACAAGGATGCAGAGATTGCGAAAGCTGAAGCTGATTTGGAACATCTCCGTGGCTTCTTAGCTTCGGTTGAAAAGAAACTATCTAATGAGCGATTTGTAGCTCATGCACCTGCTGCAGTTGTGGCGCTTGAGCAGAAGAAAAAGTCAGATTCTGAAGCAAAGATAAAAGCTCTTGAGGAGACTCTTCAAGCTCTTCGTAAATAAATGTTTTAATAGCGTGAATCAGACTACCACTGTGTAGTGCTGATTCATGTTTTGTGTTATAGCAAACAAACCTAAACCATCAAAATATGAAACTTAAATCATTATTCGTTGCTGCCATGCTTGCAAGTAGCTGCTTTGTCTATGCAGATGGCAGATATACGATTTATCCAATTCCGCAGAAGGAAGTTAGTGGAACAGGAACAACATCCTTCACATCGACCGTAGACATTATTGCAGAAAGTGGTATTGATGAGGCTACACGTAATCGAGTGAAAGAAGTACTCCAAGAGCATGGCTTGGTAGCAAACTTTACAAATCAATCAAGGACAGGCGTAGCTGCAATATGGTTAGGAGTAAATCATTCTGGTCAAGCTGCTGATAACCGCGTGTCTACGTTAGGGTTAGATCGTAGTCTCTTCACGAATGGCCGTTATGATCGTCATGTTGTAAGCCTTACAAATGACGGCGGAGTAGCACGTCTCGTTATTTTAGGTGAGAATACAGATGCGACCTTCTATGGTTTGGCGTCGTTGGAGCAGATGTTGGATGGTGGTCATACAGATATGCCCTGTATTACTATTTACGATTATGCAGATATCAAAAATCGTGGCATCGTAGAAGGATATTATGGCTATCCCTATTCAGTAAGTGTAAAAAAGGACTTAATGCGCTTTATGATGCGCTATAAGATGAATACATACCTTTATGGTGCCAAGAGTGATCCTTATCATTCTGAGAAATGGATGGATGCATATCCAACCTCTGTTACTGCACAGCAAGAAACAAATGGCTGGTTATCACAGGCTATGCTTCGTGAAGTGACTGCAGAATCCCATGCAACAAAAGTCAACTTTATTTGGGCAATTCATCCCGGTAATAAATTTTTGGGCAGTAATACTGTAATCAATGACATTATGGGAAATTTGCCAAAATGTATGATTTGGGTGTCCGTCAGTTTGGCGTTTTTGTTGACGATGTAGGTATACCTTCAGATGATGCCGGATACAAACTAAATGCTGATCGCTTGACGCAATTGCAGAAAGCAATGGATTCAAAATACAATGTTGCAGGTGCAGCAGCTGCTGATACTGTTAAGCCGCTTCATTTTGTTCCTCAAATCTATTGCCGCAATTTTGCAAGTAGCGAAGAGCAGTTTACAAAATTCTTCAATGCTTTAGGTAACACTCCTTCGAAGATCACCATTTATACAACAGGATGGGGGGTTTGGAGTGTTCCTAATAGTAGAGACTTGAATGTTACTGCGACTCCACTAGGCCGTAATGTCGGCTGGTGGTGGAATTATCCTTGCAACGATAATGCAGATAGCCAGATTTTCGCTAGTGATATGTATTCCAATTTTGTAGATATGCCTGCTGTTGGTAATAATTCCACACTGCCAGCAAGTTTAAATGGTGGAATATCTATTGTTAGCAATCCGATGCAGCAAGGTGAAATTGCTAAAATCCCAGTCTTTAGTGTAGCTGACTATGCTTGGCACACAGCTTCTTTTAACAATCAGAACAGTTGGCAAGCTGCTGTTAATTCTGTGTTAGGAAGCAAGGCAGCAGCCTTCCGCAGTATTGCTCCTTATCTGCGGTGGAATGATGCGGCAACTTTGAACAATAAGATTACGGCGTATAAAGCTAGCCATAATCCTACAGAACTTCGTGCAGAAATGCAGAGAATTGCGGATTCATGCAAGGTGTTGGAGACTTTAGCTTCTTCAACTTCTGAATCTGATCGACTTTTCTATCGAGATATCCATCCCTGGATTTTTAAGCTTCGTGATATGGCCACAGCTACGGCACAGTTCCTTGACGTTGCGGCTTTAGAAAATACGGATGAGGCTAAGTGGCAACGTTATGTAGAAACACTTTCAGCAGCAGATACTCTTAATTCTGCAAATTCCTATAAAGTTTATGCTTTAGAAGGAATGGGAAGTGGTATTAGTGTGTCAACTTCAATAGCTAAACTTTCTGAGCAATATCTGAAACCCTTCATTGAATACCTCAAAGCTCATGCTCTTGACGGCTTCTTCAAGAAGACAGAGCAATTGTCAAAGCCTTCTCCCATTTCAAACAAAGAAGGAGCTTTGTTCGTGTCGTTTGGTCAGAAGCAACACAGAGTGGATATATTAATACGCCTCAGCCCATTACTTTAGAAAAGGGACAATATGTTGGTGTTGAGTTCCCTAATGCTACACGCTTGGCATCTTTGGTGGCGGCAGATACTCTGCTCAACAACTTTTGGGTACAATACAGTGCTGATGGTAAGAAATGGACTCGTTTAAAGTCATCTACTGCTCCTGAAAGTTTTATGCGTTACTTGATCATTCAGAATAATAATGCTGCTACTCGGTCTGTGCGCTTACAAAAAGCACGTCTGAATTTCCCAATTTCCTACTCTGACAAAGGTGAAAGGGAGTACGATTCCAGCAGCAGATATTTATGACAATCATACTGCTAATCTTTTTATAGACGGTAATCCTGCCACTTTTACGTGTATTAGACGTAATCAGCAGACTGGGGATATTTATCAAATGGAACTTACAGAAACAACTCCGATTGATGATATTCGCCTCTATATGGGAACAACAAATGGCGACTATCCTAATGGAGCTTTGGTGCAGATTTCAGAAAATGGTACTTCTTGGACTTCTTTGAAGGTAAAGGGTACGAATCAGACTACCTTCCGTATCAATTTACCGCAAGTAACGAAGCTGAATAATGATGTTTCCTATTGCGATTTTGAAGGCGGCCATCAAAAGGCACGTTTCGTTCGTTTGAATGTTACTAATCCTAACACCTCAAAATGGTTACGTCTCTACGATATAGTAGTGAATCGTCAGTCCTACCTCGAGAAATTCTTGCCTCGTGTGACAGCCGACGGATCTGAGGTTTTACAACTTACTGATGGTGAAGGTGCAACAAAGGCTACTGCAGCTCAAGAAATCGTTATTCGTCTCGATGCCTTGCGTACTCCAAAGTCTTTGACAGTTTATCAGAAAGCAACGGGTGCAAATGTAGATGTTGAAGTAACCAAAGACTTTCAGTCTTGGCAATCTTTAGGAACTCTTTCTTCATCCTATGTTAGCGTTGTTGATTTGACAGCTGTTCCTGAAGCTACTGGTGTTCGTTTCCGCTGGACAGGCGTTGCTCCTCAAATTTATGAGATTACAACACAGTTGAGTGAAATAGATAAACTGACAGCGGTACAAACCCCTCAGGTTCAGGGTAATCTTCAACTTCGTGTAGGTGTAGAGGGATTAACCCTTTCTCCTGCAGAGAACGTAAGAAGCCTTGAAGTTCACGATTTGAGTGGTCGTCTTGTTTATACACAAAATCTGACGGGAGAGTCTTGTGTTACCGTCCCTTTGTTTATAGCGGACATCCGGCCATGATTATTACGGCTGTCCGCAAGGATGGAAGCACTGCGTCTTTTAAGGTGCTGACTCGTTAAGCGAAGTTCCTAGTGTTCTACTCATCTTTTAGACTTATCTGAATTTTTTGAACAGAAACATTGGTTATCTCTTTGCCAATGTTTCTGTTTTTTTGTTGTTCTAGGCAAGTAATAGCGCACACGCAATTAATAGTAATCATAAATATCCTTATTGTGTCTGAAAATGCAATAAGAACGCAGGCTGACGAAATAAGGCTATCAGCTGACGCCCTTATTGTATTTGTGAATGACAATAAAAGTCTGGATAAGACTAATGGGACCTTTTATTCTGACACATATAGAGTTGATATAACTATTTCAAATTCTAAGTTTCCAAATCTCATAGTAGCAGATTACACAGTTGTCCAACTTTTTATGACGATGGAATAAGGTTGTTGTTGTATTAGTCCTATTGTTTTTTTGTCTAATTCTTGGCTCATAAGTAGGAACTTTTTATAAAGTAGTTTGTTCTTTTGTGTCTTTTGATGTAACTTCGCTTTATAAATATCACTATTATATGGAAATCCAAGGATACTTTGATCATTTCAACTTTAATGTGACAGATTTGTCACGTTCTTTGATGTTTTATCGAGAGGCTTTAGGTTTTGTTCCAGTAGGAGAAATCGATGGTCCAGAAGGACAATTCAAAATTGTGTATCTAGGTGATGGTCATTCTTCTTTTCGATTAGAATTGACTTGGTTGCGCGATCACCCTCAAGAGTATAATTTGGGTGAATGTGAGTTTCATCTCTGTGTGAGAGTTGAAGGAGACTATGCTGCAATTAGAGAGCAGCATAGGAGTATGGGATGTCTCTGTTATGAAAAATATGGAGATGGGATTGTATTTTATTCAAGATCCCGATGGCTATTGGATAGAGATTCTTCCAGCTGAAAACCAAGTGACAAAGTAAAAATATAAAAAATAAAATATTCAAATTATGGAAAATCAACAATTGATTGACGACTGCATTGCAAAAGCACAGGAATGGATGTCTTCAAACCTTTATGACAAAGAAACTCGTCGTGCTGTAAGCGAAATGGTGGCAAATCCAGATAAGACAGAGCTCATCGAGTCATTCTATAAGAATCTTGAATTTGGTACAGGTGGTTTGCGTGGTATCATGGGAGCTGGCACCAATCGTATGAATGTTTATACGGTAGGAGCTGCGACTCAAGGTTTATCTAACTATCTGAAACGTAGCTTTGCTGACAGAAAAACTATCAGCGTTGTTGTTGGGCACGATTGTCGTAATAATAGCCGTCTTTTTGCAGAGACTTGTGCAGCAGTTTTCTCTGCTAATGGTATCCAGGTCTACTTATTTGAGGATATGCGACCAACGCCAGAGATGTCGTATGCCATTCGTCGCTTGGGATGTCAGAGTGGTGTTGTTGTAACAGCTTCTCACAATCCGAAAGAATATAATGGTTACAAAGCATATTGGGAAGATGGTGCACAAGTTCTTTCTCCGCACGATACAGGTATCATTGATGAGGTAACACGTGTTACGGTGGCTGATGTGCGTTTCGAGGCTAATCCAGCACTTATCAAAACGCTGGGTAAAGAAATGGATGAAGAATTTTTGCAAAAAGTGCACACGTTGAGCATTGATCCTGATGTGATTCGTCGTCAGTCAGACTTGAAGATTGTTTACACTCCGTTGCATGGCACTGGTATGATGCTTATTCCACAGAGTCTCAAGATGTGGGGCTTTAACAATGTTCATACTGTTGCAGAACAGATGGTGCGCGATGGCAATTTTCCAACGGTGAAGAGCCCAAATCCTGAAAATGGGGAAGCCTTGACTTTAGCTCTGAAGTTGGCAAAGAGTATTGATGCAGACATTGTGATGGCTTCTGATCCAGATGCTGACCGTGTAGGTATGGCTTGCAAAAATGATAGAGGAGAATGGGTCCTTATAAATGGTAATCAGACTTGTATGCTCTTCCTTTACTACATTATAAAAAATCGTATTGCACGTGGTTTAATGAAGGGTAATGAATTCATCGTTAAGACAATTGTTACTAATGAAACCATTCACGATATGGCTGTAAAGAACGGATTGGGCTTCTTCGACTGTTATACCGGTTTTAAATGGATTGCTCGTGAGGTCCGGTTGCACCAAGATGAAGGTGATATGCAATATATCGGTGGAGGGGAAGAGAGTTATGGCTTCATGGCTGAGGACTTCTGTCGTGACAAGGATGCAGTAAGTGCTTGTTCTTTGTTAGCAGAAATCTGTGCTTGGGCAAAGGATCAAGGCAAAACGCTTTATGATGTTTTGATGGATCTTTATGCAGAGTATGGTTTTTCTTATAACAAAACAATCAATGTTGTACGTCCAGGAAAGAGTGGAGCTGATGAAATCCAGGCTATGATGGTAGATTTCCGCAATAATCGTCCTAGTGTTCTTGCTGGGTCTAAGGTCCTTGTGACTAAAGATTATCAAGAATTGAAGGTTTATGGTGCTGATGGTCAAGTTACTCCGCTCGACATGCCAGAGGCTAGCAATGTACTGCAATGGTTCACTGAAGATGGTACAAAAATTAGTGTTCGCCCCAGTGGTACTGAACCTAAAATTAAATTCTATATTGAAGTTAAAGGTGATCTTGCTTCTGCTGCTGAATATGACCAAGCATGCCAACAGGCTGATGTCAAAGTGGCTGCTATTGTGAAAGATTTGAATATTAACGAATAACTTAGAAAGGAGGGGAAGGAGATCTTCTTTTCCCTCCTCTTTATTATTCAATGATACTAGCTGGACTGTCCGAAATCTCATTGCCTGGGCAGTTTTATGGTTGGGACTATAACAGGTAAGACGTATTTGTCAGTTAGAGCTCTGTGGCTTCTATATGATGACTGCGACCTACTTGTTTCTGTGTTTTTATGGTTGTGAAGGGGTAAGAAGACTCTTTCTAAAAACTTGTTTCTGTTCAGAGTGATAGTATATGAAATACTTCATTTTTTGTAGAGATCAATTATTATTGACTGATAAAGGGACTTTACCCATTGGAAATACTCCTCCTATACTCCTTGAAGATTGGCAAAAAACTCATCCTCTCCCAAAGATGGACGGTATTCCTTGCTGTTGGGTGTCTATAGATGTGCCTATATCAGAGAGTGGTTTTCAGATGGTTGGATTGCGCCAATCCTATTCAATTCTTTCACTTTCGGATTATCTCATGGCAGGGAAAGCCTATGAATTGCAATACTGGGATACAAATACAAAGTTTTGTGGAGTTTGTGGAGCACCAATGAAGTTTCATACAGATATATCTAAGCGTTGCACTTGTTGTGGCAAAGAAGTTTGGCCTTCTTTAGCTGTGGCCATCATAGTGGCTGTGCAGCGTAACGATGAGATTCTTTTAGTACAGAGTAATAAATTCCGTGCTGATTATATGGGTTTGGTTGCAGGCTTTGTCGAAACAGGAGAAACTTTGGAAGATTGTGTGCGCAGAGAAGTGAAAGAGGAAACACATATAGAAATAGACAATATCCGCTATTTTGGTAATCAACCTTGGCCTTATCCATCAGGATTGATGATCGGTTTTAAGGCAGACTATGTTAGTGGAGAAATACAAATACAGCGTTCTGAATTGACAAAAGGTGGATGGTTTAAGTCGGATAATTTACCAAATATTCCATCCAAACTTTCAATAGCACGGATGTTGATAGACAGTTTTGTGAAGGAACAAAGTGGACATGATTTAGATGTCGATGGATTCTAAGATATTTTATATACTTTTTGAGTCGCTCTTAACGTTAAGTGTATTATAAGAACCTCTTTACGCTCTATTACATAAAAGTTTATAGCAGATATGCAAAGATTGGATAATCATATATGCGGGATTCGGAAAGATGGTCATTCATTAGAAGCTCACCGCGCAATTTGGGCCTTGGCTCATATGAGACATTTGGGCCTTTCTTTCAAAGATGCTGATAAGATTCGAACTTTTTTGAAAAAAAGAATAGCTGAAGGGGCTATTGCAGAGGATGTTTTTGGACTAAATCGCGTTGTACTAAGTTTGCAGGCCTGCCTTCTTGCTTCTTCTGAAATAGGTTTGAGAGGCCATGCTCTTGTGGCCTGTATTCTTCGTTCGTTAGTTTTTGATACTGCGAAGTTAGATGAAGTAGAGAAAGTTTTTGGAAGTGATGTGAGAATTGCACTACATGCTTTTCTGCGTATCGAAAGTTTGTTGGATACAAAGATAGAGACCATGGAAACAGATAGTTTTCGCAATCTCTTTGTGGCTCAATGTGGAGATATGCGTGTGATTCTTCTGCTTATAGCTGATTGCGTGAATAAAATGCGCTTGGTTCGGGATGTACAAAATGAGGAATCTAAGCGGATTTTGTCAATTGAAGCTGCTTACATTTATGCACCTTTGGCTCATAAGCTAGGTCTTTATACGCTGAAAAGTGAATTAGAAGATCTGAGTCTAAAGTATATGGAGTCTGAGGCATACTATCATATAAAAGAAAAACTCAATGCTACAAAGCGTGCACGTGACTCTTATATCGAACGATTCATAGCTCCATTGCGTGAACGTTTGAAAGAAGAGGGAATCTCTTGTCATATAAAAGGGCGCACAAAAAGTATTCACTCTATTTGGCAAAAGATGAAGAAGCAACATTGTTCTTTTGAGGGCGTCTATGATTTGTTTGCAATTCGAGTAATTATAGATGCTCCTTTTGAAAGAAAAAGAACTTTGTTGGAAGGTCTTTTCACTTATAACATATAAGTATGAGTCGAATTTACGTCGTCTACGAGATTGGCTTACTGTCCCTAAGAGCAACGGGTATGAAAGTCTTCATATAACAGTGCGTGGCCCAGAAGATAAATGGGTGGAGGTACAAATCCGCACGTCTCGTATGGACGAAATAGCAGAACATGGTTTGGCTGCACATTGGCGTTACAAAGGTATCAAGGCTTCGGATAGAGGGGTTGATACTTGGTTAGCCAATATTCGAGAAGCTCTAGAGCAAGGTGATGAATCGCAGTTGTCGAAGAGTTTAGGTTCTGATCTTCATGAAGGCTCTGTCTATGTATTTTCTCCCAAAGGAGATTTGTACAAACTTCCAGAGGGAGCTATCGTTCTTGATTTTGCCTATTTGATACACACCAATGTGGGTGATCATTGCGTAGGAGCTCGTATAGGTGGGCGTAATGTGTCAATACGTCAACCCTTAGAAAGTGGCCAGAAGGTAGAGATTATAACATCTACGACTCAAACTCCGAAGTTGGAGTGGGTTAATTGGGTAGTATCCTCACGTGCAAAGGCAAAGATACGTTCTAGTGTGAATGACTTGCAGGCTACTGATGGGAATTTTGCTCGAGAGGTGTTGGAGCGTAAGTTGAAGAACCGGAAGATTACTTGGGACGAATCAGCTTGGAATATAACGATAAAGAAATTAGGTTTCAAAGAAGCTAATGAGTTTTACAAATCTATTGCAGATAATCGCTTAGATCTGAATGCTGTAATAGAACAATATCTTGAGATTCTTAACCGTAATCAAAATTCATCAGATCATCTTGTGCAACGCAGTGCCGAAGAGTTCAATCTTGAAAAAAAAATTGGCTGCAAATATTACAACACCGGATGATGTCTTGATTATTGACAATGAGCTCAAAGGTTTGCATTTTCAAATGGCTCATTGCTGTAATCCTGTCTATGGAGACGAAGTCTTCGGCTTTGTTACAGTGAGTGGAGGTATCAAGATACACCGAAATAATTGTCCTAATGCTCCAGCTCTCCGTATGCGTTTTCCCTACAGGATTGTACGTGCTCGTTGGGCAGGAAAGGGGAAGGGACAATATCCTATTGTGCTTAATGTGATAGGCCAAGACGATTTAGGTATTGTCAATAATATAACATCTGTTATTTCAAAGGAGGAACATATTATGCTTCGCAGTATCAATATAGATTCTCACGAAGGGTTGTTTAGTGGTATGCTTACAATTTTAGTAGATGACACACAAGTGCTCAATGCCTTAATTCGTAAGTTGAGGGCAGTAAGAGGAGTTAAAGCTGTCTCCCGTTCTTAAGTATGAAATAGAAGAATTACATAAATATGTCTGACGGAAATTTTAATAGAAATCTGTTACCTTCTCATAGTTTTCAAAGTGGAGTTAGAACAGGTCGAGCCGTAATGAAAACTAAGGCTCTTGCAGCTTTTAGCAAATGGCTTGTTAATCAGTCTTACTCTCTCACTGACGAACAAATTCGTGAAGCTAAATCGGAATTTAGAAGATATCTTGAAGATTGAAAATAGAGAGTGACAAAATAGTGCTAAGAACGATAATGTTAAAGGTTCACTTCTTTAGTGAGGTGAGGCTAGGATACATTTGCTTTCTTTTTATCTGTTTTTCTTTTTGCTTTCAAATATTGCAGGCTAGGGCGGTATCGATGGATTCTCTTTGTCGACTAACTTATACATTCCCCTCTAGATATTCACTCTCTGCCAAGGAATACGCTGCTTCTATTGAGGCTCGTTGTCATCTGCAGACTCATCGGAGTAATGTTGTTACACGTTGGATTCGTGGACTTTTTACTTTTGAAAGAGGAGATAATGAATATGAAACTCAAAGTCGGATGTTCCTTCAGCATCATGCAAATGGAGCGGTAGATATTAAAGAGATTGAATTTTATTCTAATCTTCCTCGACTCCGTAATACTTCGGATATAATTCGTCAGCGTTTTAGTTTATCTCTTTATTCTTCTCAGATTTTTACAGATAATATCCTTTCACCTTTTAACGGACAAAATAGAAGGTATTATACCTATGAATTATGCTATCGTTTTACAGAGGGAGGACGAGAATGTGCTCATGTAGAAGTGCGACCACGATTTAGAAATACACAACTAGTTGAAGGAATATATGATGTGGACATAGGGACAGGAGCTGTTACTAATTTTGACTTGTCTTTCTATTATGATGCTATGAACATCCGAGTTGTTGGGAGGGTTCCTCGTACAGGTCTCGCTTGTCTATTTCCCTACCAACTGCAAATCTATTTAAACCTAAACTTGCTAGGGAATCGCTTAAAAGCTAAGTATGACGTTAGTATTAAGTATGACTTCTCTGTAAATAAAGCAGTTTCTATTGCCAGTAATAAGACATTTGACTTAACTCATCTTTATTATTTGCGAGTTGATACGAACTGCGTTAATAGACTAAAAAAACCTTTGTGGAGAGAGTCTTCTTCGGTTTCTCTTCTGACGGATACCACGAAGATAGATTCTAATATCACGGTCAAGAAAAAACGTTTTTCTTGGAGTGATATGGAGGATCTCTTTCTTGATCGGCATCATATAAGTTTTGGCTCAAATTCTTTGCGACTTCCAGCAATTATTACTCCAGAAATGTTTGCATGGAGTCATCGAAAAGGTTTGCAGGTACAAACTCGTTTGAAAATTTCTTTCAATCTTAGAACTAAGCAGCAAATTGTTTGGTTTCCAAAGCTAAGTTATAGTTTCAAAGAGAGGAAACTCTATTGGCGTTTGCCGCTTGATTATAGTTTCTTACCTGTTTGGGAGGCCCATTTACGCTTTGAAGTTGGTTCGGGAAATTATACTTATTCAAAGCAGCAAGCTGATTATTTTCGTCGGCAACTTGAACAAAACCATGCGGGAAGTGAACTAATAAATTTTTTTCGAGGAATGATATTTTTTTACAAATTATCGAGATATCTACTCTAAGTTATATTTCTCTTTTCAACCGAAAATTGGCTTGAAAATAACAACAGGTCTGAATTTCCATCGTCGTTGTTTAGTTCTTAATGATGTTCAACTGCCATGGATGAAAGAACGGTTGCTTAGCTATTTTTCAAAATCCCTCTATTCTTTTGCTCCACACCTTCGTTTGGAGTGGACACCAGCTTTGTATTATTATCGCAAAGAAGAAAGGAAAATACCTCTTTATAGTAAATGGCCAACTTTTAGGCTGGACTATGAACGAGGGTTACATACGAAGAGTTTTCAATGTAGCTACGAACGTTATGAAGTAGATGTTCAATATGCCCACAGATTGTATGCTCTAAGAACATTGTTCTTCCGTATAGGTTCAGGATTCTTCTTGAATAAGAGTCGGCAGGCTTTTATAGATTATGATCTCTTTCGCGATGAGAATATTTTGAGTGATTGGGCTGATGAAATGTCTGGTCGTTTTTATCTGTTAGGGAATCATTGGTATAATGATAGTCCTTATTATGTTAAGACTTCCATTGCTTATGAAAGCCCAATGTTACTTTTCTCACGTTTGCCTGGATTGACTCGATATATAGAAAAGGAGCGCATATACCTAAATTTTGTAACCTTACGTTCTTTATCTGCCTATTGTGAATTAGGTTATGGCATAGCAACTCCTATACTGGACCTAAGTGGCTTTGTATCTTTAGGAAATCACTTAAAAACGGGGATAGGAGGGCGTGCAGTCCTCCACTGGTGAAAAGCTGAACAAATAGTGTCAAAAGAATATTATAAATAAAAGAAAAGACACTTAGTTAAAGCTAAGTGTCTTTTGAGCCTCTTGTCGGATTCGAACCAACGACCCCGAGATTACAAATCACGTGCTCTGGCCAACTGAGCTAAAGAGGCGGGGGTGGGAAAGCTCTCCGTATCGCACCGCTACAACCAACTACCCTTGCTGCGATCAAGCCCTGGGGGGTTTGTAGGGAGCTGGCTGCACGGCACTTTCCCGTTTGCGATTGCAAAAGGTACTACTTTCTTTTTTTAACTACCAAATCTTTTTATTCTTTTTCTTACTAAATGGGAGAGGATATTGGTTTGTAGAGGTTAAAAATGTTGATTTTTAGCATATAGAGTGGTAAAATAAAAAGAGAATTTATTGGAAAAAATCTTGGGAAAAATCTCTTTTGCAACTAAAGAAAAAAAGAGTTTGTGTGGAATATTTGAGAATTTCTGGGCGATGTGTTACAAAAGATAATTGTCCGATTTTGGTATTTCTGAATAATTCTTTTGATAACACGACTTTTCGGTTTCTGCGTCAAGCGCACTCGTTGCCTCATCTAACAAAAAGAACTGGAGCAGGATTTAGCAAAGCTCTCGCGATGGCTATGCGTTGAGCCTGACCTTCAGATAATCCATGTCCCATTTCTCCGCAAATAGTGTCGAGCCCCTCTGGAAGGGAGAGGACGAATTCTGCTGCAGCATCTTCAAGTGCTTGTTTCATATCTTCTTCTGAAGCTAAAGGTGAACCTAGTAGTAAGTTTTCTCGTATGCTTCCGCTAAGAAGAGTATTTCCCTGTGGCACATAGGCAAAGTTACAACGTGTTTCTGGGCTAATTGGAAATACCTTCTTCTTATCTTGTAAGGTGATATTCCCTGCTTTTGGTGCAATGAGGGATAATAATAATCTGATAAGTGTTGTTTTCCCACTACCTGTTTCTCCTAAAATTGCAGTAATGCTACCCGCTGGAAAGTTAAAACTAAAATTATCGAAAATCTTACGTGACGTTTTCGAGTAGCAAAATGTTAGGTTATCTATGCTTATTCCTGCTGATGACTCCACTCGTAAATCTTTCTCATTTCGTTCCAGAGGGATATTATCTAATTCGATGAGGCGCTCTGTGGCAGTAAAGGAACTTATAAATACCGGAATGAAGCGAGTGAGTTGTTTTACTGGGCCTTGTATTTGAGATACTAGTTGTACAAATGCAATCAATGCTCCATAGGTAATAAGACCTCTATGCAAACTAACAGCTCCCCATGTGAAGGTAAGGAGATAGCCAGTAGCAAATCCTGCATTCATTAAACTGGAAGAAATTGTGGCATATTTTGTTTTACTCACAATTTCTTTCCGGAGTTGTCTTTGAGTTGTAGAGAGTTTTTCTAGCATTGTTTGTGTACGTCCCAAGGTCTTAATGACCATTGTGTGTTGTAGGCTCTCTTGTATGATACTTTGGATCTTGCTTTCTGTTTCGCGAACAGTTCGTGTTAATGTCCGCATCTTGCGTACATATAGTTTGCTGCTGATAAGAAAGAACGGAACGACCAAGACAATCACGCAGGCCAGCGTTTTATCCATATAGAATAAAAAAAGGAAAGCACCAATAAATTGGAAGATAGTTGTGAAAAGTGAAGGGATGCTTTCTGTGATAAATCCAATAATATTATTGACGTCTGTTTCTATACGGTTGATTAAGTTTCCTGTATGAAACTGTTGCATACTTTTCCAATCGCTTCGTAGCAAGTGAGAAAATGAATCGTGCTGCATCTTGTTTTGCGCTTTTTACCCCAAGAATGGCTCTAATCCATCGTGAGGTTATTCCCAATAGTATTTGTATGATAATGATACAGCCCAAGAAAAGTATAGCAGGCTTTTAGAGATTTGTTGTTGCTATTTGTTGCAATATCAACAGCCCATTTAGTTCCCCAAACAAAGGCAAGATCTGTTAGAACTAAGATTATACCGATTATGGTATTGATGGTAGCTTGCAGTCTATATCCTGCACTTGTTCGCCATAACCATTGGGATAGGACACGATAAGAAAGAAGTTCTTTTCCTTCTGCCGAAAATCGTTTTTTATGAAAGAAAGGTATTTGCATGAATTTTATCTCTGATCTGCTCCCCAACCCATTTTGTCGCGCAACGTATCAAAGAAGTGTTGGTGTTTTATTTTCATAACTCTAATAGTGTATGGGGCTTTTTTAAGAACGATTGTTGCAGTCTCGTCCATCACTTGACTACGACCATCTATGGCCATAAGAAACTTTTGTGTGCGCGATGTAACTTTTAATGTTATAACAGAACTATCATCCACAATAACTGGGCGAATATTCAGACTATGGGGAGCAATCGGAGCTATGCAAAAAGTTTTGGAATAAGGAGAAATAATAGGACCATTCACACTCAGTGAATATCCAGTAGAACCTGTTGGTGTGCAGATAATAAGTCCGTCTGCTAGATAAGATGTGAGTAAATTTCCATCAACTTCTGCTGTTACTTGGATTAAGGCTGAATTGTCGAATTTTAATATGGCAACTTCGTTGAGAGCGTAGGGATAAACAGATAGATTCTGTGTCGATTCTACGGATAGAAGGCTACGCTCTTCTATCGTGTAGTATCCATTCAGAAACGCCTCGATAGTTGTATCAATATTTGCGGGATTTACATCTGCAAGAAACCCTAAATGCCCCGTATTTATACCTAAAATTGGTGTTATGCTATTGCCGATAGCAGCAGCAGTGCGTAACAACGTTCCGTCACCTCCTACTGAGATGACAAGATTTGCTTGTGTTTCTTGGTATGAAATAAATTGCTGAAAATCATTAATACTTAATTGTAAAGTTTTTGAGATGAATTGGGCAAACTGATGCTCTATGCAGACAATTATTCCTTTATCAGTTAATTTCTGTAAGAGCTCTTTAATATAATTACCTTTCTTTACTTGATTAGCATTACCAAAAAGGGGCTATTTTTAATTTGTTTTTCCCTCCATTTACTTACGATGTTAACTATAAACATTTCAGCGATATCCGGAAATTCAAATAAATTTTCTATTTTCGCATTTTGAAACGGAGCGAAGATACGCATTATTTTTCAATATAAAAGTAGATTGCTATGACAAAGTTGAGTGTGAACATAAATAAAGTGGCTACTCTACGCAATGCTCGAGGAGGAAATAATCCAGATCTCTTGAAAGTTGCAAAAGATTGTGAGAGATTGGGTGCTCAAGGTATTACAGTACATCCTCGTCCTGATGAGCGGCATATTCGTTATAATGATGTCTACGAATTGAGACCTCTTCTGACAACCGAATTTAATATTGAAGGCTATCCTTCCGAGGAATTTGTCAAACTAGTATGTGAGGTAAAGCCAAATCAAGTTACCCTAGTGCCAGACAAACCAGACCAATTAACGTCTAATGCGGGATGGGATACTGAGAAGTATTTAGATTTTCTCATGGATATAGCAGCTCATTTTCATGAAAATAATATTCGTGTAAGTTTCTTTGTATCAGCAGATAAGAGAATGATTGAATTCTCAAAACGTGCAGGCGCAGATCGGGTAGAACTATATACAGAGCCTTATGCCGCCACTTATGTGCAAAACCCTGAAGTTGCTATAACAGATTTTCTTGAAGCTGCAACCTATGCTAAGGAAATAGGGCTAGGATTGAATGCGGGACACGATTTAAGCTTGCATAACTTACGATATTTTCATCAACAGATTCCTTGGCTAGATGAAGTAAGTATTGGGCACGCTCTTATTTTGCGATGCTTTATATTTAGGATTAAAAAGAAACCATTCATCAGTATCTAGCTTGTCTTCAAGATTAAGCTAGTAATGTCTTAATAAAAAGAGGAAATAATATGATTCATATTTTTCTTAGCAAATGGTTTTGAAGATATAGAAGCTTTAACACCGTTAGATGTGTTGCGACGTGCAGGGACTAGATGTACAGCTTGTTAGCATAAGTAGTGGGCTTGAAGTGAAAAGTTCCCATGGTGTTAGAGTTGTGGCAGATGCAACATTAGACTCCATTGATCTATCGGATTCCGAAGCTATGATTATTCCTGGAGGAATGCCTGGAGCATCAAACTTACGTGACAACTTGGCGTTACGCAAAGCTCTTCAAACCCAAAATGCTGCAGAGCGTTTGGTTTGTGCTATTTGTGCTGGCCCTATAGTTTTGTCTGCAGCCGGTATTCTTAAAGAGCGTAAAGCAACATGCTATCCTGGTTTTGAAGGGCAACTACCAGGAGCTATTCATTCTACGGCTCTTGTAGAGGAAGATGGCAATATTATTACAGGACGCGGTCCTGGTGCCGCAATGGATTTTGCTTTTGCCATTTTGAAACGTTTTATTTCTCGCGATGTAGTGAAGAAGATGCGCCAAGGAATGATACTGGAATAAAGAGTGATAAAGAAAATACAGCAGGTGCAGATTCTTTCTCAAGACATTAAATATCTAAAAGGGGTTGGGCCTGGACGAGCCAAAATTCTTAAGGATAGTCTGGGTATTGAAACCGTTGGGGATTTACTTTATACATTTCCCTATCGGTATATAGACCGTAGTAGAATCTATACTATACGTGAGATGGCTTCGGTTATTCCTGAGGAAGCTCTGCAGATGGAAAGTGCTATTCCGTATATCCAGTTAAAAGGTCAAATCGTAGATTTTTTAGATGAGGGAAAAGGGAGGAAGCGTCGTCTGAAAGCTGTATTTACAGATGGGACGGGATATGTGGAACTTGTATGGTTTGGCGGATTGAACTTTGTGACAGAGAATTATAAAATAGGCTACACTTATCTTTTATTAGGTAAGCCTAATCTTTATCGTCAGACGTACTCTTTTGCTCATCCAGAGCTCGACGAGATTGAGCCTAGCACATCTAATCCAAATTTAGGATTACAACCTATCTATTCTATTCCCGAAAAGATGAAGAAAGCCAATTTCACTTCAAAGATCTTGGCAAAACTCATTCATAATGCCTTTGATTTGATACCGAAAGGGCAGTTACAAGAAACATTGCCCGATTATCTAATACATCGAAATCAGTTGGTAGGTTTATACTCAGCCTTACGCGCAGCACATTTTCCTACTTCTTCGGAAGAGTTGCCTTTAGCGCTTCATCGCTTGAAGTTTGAGGAGTTGTTCTATCTTCAGCTTGATATTCTCCATTATCGTAAAGGTCGGAAAAATAAAGTTATTGGATTTAATTTTGCGCATATCGGAAAGAATTTTCTTTCTTTCTATAATGATTTCTTGCCTTTTTCTCTGACAGGAGCCCAAAAGCGAGTCATAAAAGAAATACGAAGCGATCTGAACAGTGGAGCACAAATGAATCGTTTGCTTCAGGGAGATGTGGGCAGTGGTAAGACCATTGTTGCATTGATGTGTTGCTTAATAGCGATTGATAATGATTTCCAAACTTGCATCATGGCCCCTACAGAGATACTTGCAGAGCAACATTGTGCAACAATTAAGTCACTCGTGAAAGGTATGCCTCTTCGTGTTGAACTTCTTACAGGAAGCGTTAAGGGAAAAACACGGAAAAAAATTCTAGAAGATGTTTCAACAGGAAGCGTAAAAATTCTTATTGGTACACACGCTTTGATAGAACCTACAGTTCATTCCAAAATTTAGGTCTTGCTGTAATCGATGAACAACATCGTTTTGGCGTGAAGCAGAGGGCAGCCATTTGGCAAAAGAATCATCGTGCACCACATATCTTAGTGATGACAGCAACGCCCATTCCTCGTACTTTGGCGATGACTGTTTATGGTGATTTGGATGTCTCTATTTTAGATGAACTACCACCTGGGAGAAAACCCATTTCTACGGTCCATTACTACACAAATAGTTTGGAGAAATTGATAGATGGCATTCGTTATCAATTACAATTGGGACGTCAAGTATATGTGGTATATCCTCTTGTAAAAGAAAGTCAGAAACTAGATCTTCAAGATGCAGAAAAGGGGGTGCAACAGTTTCAAGCGTGGTTTCCAGACTTCAAGGTGGGACTTGTTCACGGACAGATGAAGAGCGATACAAAAAGATGCTGCAATGCAGGCTTTTATCCATAATGATACGCAAATACTAGTATCAACGACGGTAATAGAGGTGGGCGTGAATGTTCCTAATGCTAGTGTTATGGTTATTATGAATGCAGAGCGTTTTGGTTTATCTCAGTTACATCAATTAAGGGGACGAGTAGGACGAGGAGCAGAGCAAAGTTATTGCGTCCTAGTTTCGCGACCTCAACTTTCAGAGGATACGCGTCGTCGTTTGCAAATTATGTGCGACACCAATGACGGTTTTGAAATTGCAGAAGAAGATATGAAGCTCAGAGGGCCAGGTGATTTAGAAGGAACAGCACAAAGCGGTATGCCCTTCGACTTGAAAATTGCAAATATTCTTCGTGATAACGATCTCATGGAAGAAGCACGCCATGTGGCTGAGAAAAATTCTCGAAGAAGATCAAGGAAAAATCTCCCACAAAAATACTGTTAGTTTGGCAGCAGCTGCAGCTCTTGATAAAGCTAATTTTTTTCAGAAATTAGTTAGGCTTGCTTCTTTTGTAGAACGGGCATCTACCTTATAAAGGATAGATAAAAATACAATAAGGAGGCTTGTAAATATCCTTATAGCATACGCTAACGCTATAAGGATATTTACAAATGCTATAAGGATATTTTTTTCCTATTTCTATTTATGTCCTTGTATGGCATAAGTAAGGACAAAAATCTTGCAGATAATGAACAATACTTTCTTTCTTGAAACGGGGAAGATATATATGCAGAGTGTCGGCAGTGTGGTTTGTGACTAGAATATCTTTAGAGAAATCTAATCCTTGTATGTCAGCGAATTTATAGACAGCCTCTTTTGCACTCCACAACATAGTGGCCATTTGTTCTGAATCTTCTTTAGCTAAGAGTTTAACTTCTGATTCATTTAAGAAAGCTTTATGGAGTTTCAAAGCTCTAGAACCATAAACTTCAATGTCAATTCCGTGGCGAAATTTTGCCGTTGAGAAAGCTATATAGCTATGTGAATGGCTAATGCTAATTTCTTTTTTAGGAAAGGTGAGGACTGGACGGCAAGAGGGAAGATAGTCGATGTTAGCTTCTACTCCTAATTCTCTGTGTAGGAGTACTCGAGTTGCCAATCTTTCCTTTTTTCGTAATAGTGCTCCAAATTGTTCTATTTCCTCTTTGTATTGTTTCTTTGCAGGGAGCAAAGAAACAAGTTCCTCTACTGTTTCGGTGGCATGCCAAAAAGAGATCTCTGGCGCATCAGAAAGGAAGTGAAGATTTATCAGAAGTTGTGGCATTCTCTTCTTGCTTATCTGTTTCGGTATTGCCTGTAGGAGCTGATTCAACTATGGGTTTAGATGAAAGCATCTGCATTTCTTTCCCCCAAATTTCTGTGATATATCGTGTTGTGCCTTTTTTGTCTTGATAACTTCTTGTCCTTATTTCTCCTTCAATGTAGAGTTTGTCTCCTTTGTGTACATATTTTTCTGCCACTTCAGCCAATTTTCGCCAAAGCATAATGTTGTGCCATTCCGTGCGTTCTGGTACTTGTGTTCCATTGGGAAGAGTATAACCAGGAGTAGTTGTGGCTAAAGGGAATGCGGCAGTACAAACACCGTTGTCTATATATCGGATATTGGGTTCTTTTCCAACATTGCCGATGAGCATAGCTTTGTTGAGACTCATGGCTCTTTGTTTTATCGGGGTATAGGAGAACTAAAGTAGGTTTGAACTATTGGTGCCAAGCCTACTTTAGCATTGTTTTATTTTATCTAATTCTGTCGGCTGCTCTAACGAGTGCTTCATCACGTTTGACTGCCATTTTTGCTAAGATAACAAAGATGAGAGAGAGAGCAGGGGCACCAGCACAGAGAGCTGGTGTGAATTCTGTTGCAGTGTTTTGACTAAAGATGATGCAATAAGCAACATAAGCCACATAGAACAAAACAATACATAAAACCGTCCAGTTGCAGAGTTTTATTTGCAGTGATCTGTTTTTGTATTTGAAGATGTTGAGCAACGAAAGAATGATGGTCAGCACTGCAAAGGTGCCGATTCCCCAGGGATTTGAGAGCTACCAGAGTATGGCGCTATTTCAGCTGCCATAAAGCCTGTTGCCATCATTATATATGAGCCATTTCCTTTGGTGAAAAATGCTAAAGGTGCGAATAAGGCTATGGCCGGAATCAATCCGGCCAATAGAAGATATACGCTTTGAATGCGTTGTAACATACTTGAATACGGTTTAGTCTAACATGTCTTTTTCCTTCGCCGGATTCCGATAATAGATTTTATCGTGGAGGAAGTCGTCGATAGCAATTAACGTCGGTTTAGGAAGTTTTTCGTAGTAACGAGAAATCTCAATTTGCTCGCGGTTTTCAAAGGTCTCTTCTAAATTGTCATTAGTTTGAGCAAACTCTTTCAACTTTTTGCTCAAATCTTCCTTCATCTGGGCTGCAATCTGATTAGCGCGCTTCGACATAATGACAACGCTTTCGTAGACATTTCCTGTACCACGGGCAAAGTCCATAATGTTGTGCGTGACTGTGTTTGTGGGGGCTTTGCTGTTTTTGTAATCCATATTCGTATTCTTTATTATATTCTTTTTTTGAAGTGTCTAGTGGGAGCAAAACGAAAGAAGAAAGGCTTCGTCTTAATTATTTGTAGAACGTTTATATTTTACAGGAGTTTTGTCGTAATAAGCCTTTGCATCCTTAAGATATTTAGACTCGGGATATTCATTCAAGAATCCATAATATTCATCTATTGCATCGTTGAAGCGTTCTTCTTGTTTTTGAGCTATACTATTATGAGCATAATCGAACTTAGCTTTCAGAATAAGATATGCTAAATCCTCGCGACGCTTTGTGTAAGGGAAATCTTTGATTGCATTTTCGGCTGTTATGATACATGCTTCATAGTTACCATTTACGCCATTGCCAATATAAGAACCTAGGTCGTAATACAATTTAGCATTGAGATATTGTTTCTCTACAAGTTTATCTTGTAGTTCGAAAATACATTGTTGCGCATTTTCTCTAAGATGACTAGCTGGATAAGCGTCTAAAAACTGCTGAAACTGATTAACGGCTTGATAGGTAGCTGTTTGATCTAATTTAGGTTCTGGAGTACCTAAATATAGAGCCATACCTGTGTTGAATTTAGCCTCTTCTGCATAAATTCCTTTAGGGTAGGTTTCATTATACTTCTTAAAGTAGGTAGAAGCAGCATCATAGTTTTTGGACTTTAAAGAGGTTAGTCCAAGTAGATAAAGACTTTCTTCTCCTTTGTTAGAGCCTTTCATGGCTGTTAACACGTTTTGCAAGAGATAAGAAGCACTATTGTAATGTCCTTCAGCATAAAGCTGTTTGGCAGCTTCATACTTATAGTCATAGTCAGATGACTTCAAAAGATTGTTTGTTTCGTTACATCCCGTCAAAAAGAGTGAGGAAATGAAAATATAGAGTAGGGCCTTGCGCATATATTGTTGAAACACTTTTGGAGAGCAAAAGTACAAATTTATTTCTTATTGCATCTGCTTTTTATAAATTATTAAGTTGCTTAGCTTTCGGGCTATGCACTTAGGCGTGTTTATGAAAATCTTTAAAGATCAACAGCTAGTCTGATTCGATAACCAAAGCTTGTTCATCAGTTTTGCTATTGTCTACTTCTTTGCTATTTATTTTTTTCGATACATTGTTGTTAAAATGTTGATAATTAAGGAGTTAATAGCTAAAAGAAACGACAGTTGAGCCAAACTTGTAATACGTTGTGTAGCAGTGTTTTTACGCTATATTTAGGCGTTTTTTTGTAGGAATTTGAATTTGTCTTTAAAATTAACTCTATTAACACTCCCTAACTTGAATCTGCTCATTTTATGTTGCATTTGGTTTGCAGATTTAACTCTTTATTTCGGACTTATCAAAAATACAGGAGTTAAGACTTCTTAAAAGCATAGTTTTTCGGTTAAAAGAAAAGCCAAACGAGTTTAGGTTTAATTATTCATATATATAACAGTACTTATAACGTGAGTTCGACGAATTATAAGTGTCTATAAATTTGGTGATTAGCGAAATTTGTTGTAATTTTAAGGTGTTGGAATACAAATAATTACAAACAAAAATCGCTATGATCACCGAAGACAAAATTACAGAAATCTTTTGTATGGCAGACGACTTCTGCAAGTTATTTGATGCTATAACAGCAAAATATACGCTAAAACCTACTGGAAAAAGAAAATATCATCGAAGTTCCACGATGTCAAAGGCAGAAGTCATGCTGATAATGATTCTTTTCCACACTTCCGGTTATCGCTGCTTTAAACATTTCTATCTTGAAAAAGTATGTAAGCATCTTCGCTATCTGTTTCCCAAAGTTGTTTCTTATAACCGTTTAGTAGAATTGGAAAAGGATGTAGTCATACCCTTAAGCTTGTTTATCAAGAAGGTCCTGTTGGGCAAATGCACGGGCATAAGCTTCGTTGACAGCACACCACTGCGTGTCTGTAAGAACCAAAGAATACATATTCACAAAAGTTTTTCAAAGGCATAGCCCAAAGAGGGAAAAGCTCTATGGGATGGTTCTTCGGTTTCAAATTGCATTTGGTTTGTATTTTGGAAGAAAATTCCTTGTTTTTAAAATTTGTTGAAACCTGTGCACTTTTTTGGCACACCTTGCGTCGTACCTTTGCTCCCAGATTCTTCGGAATATTTGCATTCCGTATAGAGCATTATTATAATAACAACTTAAAAAACGCATTATGCCTCAGATGATCAATTATGGTGATGAGCTAATTCGCATCTCATCAAAAGACAGCAAGAAGCTGGAGTATTCAAAGAACAATGGTCTTTCATGGAACCAGCGTTGTGCCGGTAGCAGTAGCTATGGCAAGTTTATTGACTTGATGGACAATGGCAAGGAGTTACTTGCCACTACCGAGAAAGGCCTCTATTTCTCAACTAATAAGGGGCTGTCTTGGAATGTTCGTAAACGCAACTGATATGAAAAAAATCGGTTCTTTGAACATCCTAACGAAAGCAACATCAAGGAGACAGGGGAACACTTCTGTCTCCTTGATGCTGTCATTGCCATTGATAACTCTGATGTCAGGGAGTTAATGGATGGCGCAGAAAATGCTATAGTCCTTTCAGGTAAAGCAACAGGAATCAATCGTTGTGGTGATGCTATTGAGGATGCAGTTTTACATACTTGTAGCATTGCCAGTGATTACGATCTATTTTCTGCAAACAAGGTCATAATATTCATTATCTGTCCAAAAGATAATCCTATGCTGATGAGCGAAAACGAAGCGATTAACACTTTTATTCAAATGTTTCATCAAAATATTTCATGCAAGTGGGGATTAGCAGAAAAATCCAATATACACGAAATGAGAATAATGATTATTGCTTCAAACTTACAAAAAGAAAAAGAATTTTGAATAGTCTATGAGTGAGATCAACTAAATATGAAAGTGTCTCAAATCATGTTGAGTCATTGGGTTCGGTTGTTCCTGTTCAACTTGCCGAAGATACAACAAAAGCTTTGTTCAAACTGAATGAAGCTTTAGGTGGTGATGTTAGTGGTTATGTTGCAAATAGATTACACATGAATATTAGTGAGCTTTGTGATGCATTGGCTGCAGAACAAGTAGATGGTGTAGCTTTAGCAATGTATAACATCGAAAAAAGAGCACAATCTGTTGTTATTGGCGACCAGACAGGTATTGGTAAAGGCAGACAGGCTGCAGCTATGATACGCTATGGCTTGTTATCTGGCTATCTTCCTATATTCTTTACGGAGCGTTATACTTTGTTCAGTGACATGTACAGAGATTGCAAGGCACTTGGCATAAAAGATGCACGTCCATTAGTCGTTAATGCTGGTGTGTCTGTAGTTGACTTTGACAACATCATTGACAATAGAGAAACGAGTACTTCAGATGAAATATGGTCTCCAATAGATGAAGAGGAAGATAATATTGAGTCTGAACCAGAACTTATGCAGCTTTATCAAAATCAATATGAAATAGTATATAAGGCTCCTAAAAAGAAAATCCTTCAGGAAATTATTTCAAGTGGAAACATACCGTTAGATGCATACGACTATCTTATGGTAACTTATTCACAGTTGAAGGATGCCAAACGAGACTCTGCACGTCTGGATTTCCTTCAATCATTGTGTGAAAAGCATCGTGTATTATTCATTTTTGATGAAGCTCATCGTAGTAGTAGTGTCAGTTCTGGCAAAATATCAGTCATTACACAGGGTATAAACAGGATCCTTACAGAAACAGTTCAAACACAATGTGTATTTCTGTCAGCAACTTTTGCCAAGCGACCAGAAAGCCTTATTACATTCATGCGACGGACAGTATTAAGTGCGTTAGCAACTGAGAATACGCTGGAAAAAGCACTGCATAGTGGAGGCGTTCCAATGCAAGAATATGTTGCTTCAAGTCTGGCTGCAGAGGGACAAATGATACGTCGTGAACATTCCTCAGAGGGTATTCCGCTGCCAGTTTATACATATCTTGACGATGATATAGTTGTGCATGGTGAACTTTTTGATAAAGTCATGTATTTCTTTCGAGAGATAGTTAAGCTATCAACCATGGTTCATGAATTAGTAAACCAAGCGAAAATGCAAGGACAACTCGTTGATTACAAGTGTTACCCAACAAGAGTTCAGCTTTTCTATATCAATAAAGTCCTTCTCCTTTCACTGAAAGCAGAGAAAGTTGCTCAAGTCGCAGTGGACGAAGTAAGACAAGGAAGAAGTGTCGTCATCGGAATGAGTGACACTCTTGAATGTATTCTTAAAGATGTGACTGTATCGGACGATGGTGCGGTCCGTGGAGATATATCTGCATTATTGCTCAGATTATTAGAGAAGACGGTTAGAAGTACAAGTGAGCAAGATGAGAATGCGTCTCCAATATTTGATCTCGTCACAGACTCAGAAGATCCAGAGTTATTATCCCTGTCTTCTATTGCTGATGAGATAGGGATTACTACAAATACACGAAACAAGGTGTAAAGGACGAAGTGTTTCATCTCCCGATGTCACCTATTGACGTGATAAGGCAACTTATCACGCAAGAACAGTTTGTTTCGCCTGATGGTAGTTTCCTCAATATCCGTTTTGAGGAATGCACTGGACGTGGCCATCAGTTGGAATACCTATCACCGGAGGGAAATGATGACTTTGTGAATGCAAAGATTATGCCCAGAAAAAAACGTCATTCAAATCACATCTTCAACGACTTCCAAAACAATAAGTTGGATGTAATACTCGTCAATGCATGTGGAGCTATTGGTGCAAGTGCTCATGCAATATCTACAACTGAAGTACCAGATGAGCAGGTACGACAGCGTAAGATGCTGATTGTTCAGAATGATCTTGATGTAAATATTGACTTACAGAAGCGTGGACGTATTAACCGAACTGGTCAGAGAATGGATCTGCCACCTTTATATGAATACATTATTACATCTATTCCTTCTGAAAAACGACTTAACATGATGCTCAGAGCTAAGTTGCGATCTTTGAGTGCAAATACAGCTGCATGGCAAGATCAAGACAGGGAACAAGCTGACTTTATTGATATTAGCAATAAATATGGTAACGAAGTAGCCTCTGAATATATTGGCGAACATCCTGAATTGGCATTGGTCCTGGGATTGAAAGGTACAATAACAGCAAGTAAACTCCTTGCACGTTTAGCGATGCTTAGCGTCACTGCCCAAAAGGATATTATAGATGATCTCATGGCTGCATATACATCTCTTGAGGCTGAGTTACGTCGTATAAATCAATGGGATCTGGAACGAGAGTTCCGTGACTTTGAGGCTGAATTTGTTCAAGAAGAGTTATTCACTACTGCAAAGGCTGAATCTACATTGGGTGGATGTTCTTATCTTTCTGTATATAAGTGTAAGCAAAAGACCTTTCCATATTCATATAGAACCTTAATGGAGTATTGCGAACAAGCAAGAAAGCAATATGGAAAAACTTATAAAGAGAATCCTTTGCTACAAAAGCAAGTAAGGGATTACTATACCCGTCACAATAAAGTGATACGGGGGCAGTTTAAGGAACGTCAGTCTTTATTATTTGAAAGTGCCAAACGTGTTCTTGTGAACTATTGTAGCGACGAAAAGGTAGCTGAAATCTGGTTGCAAAGAGCCTATATCTCTTCTGACGACTGGGATGATTCGCTTTTTGACGATGTTGCCAAGCATAAAAAAGCCAAGCAGATTATGCGAAAACTTGTTTCCTTCTCGAATGAATATAACCATCTCATTGAAAGGGAAAAGAAAGAGCTGAAGAAAAATCTGCAGAAAAGAAACGACTTATTGAAGTCCTTACTAAAGCAATAATTGGTAAGGGATATAACAATATCAGCAACCAGTTGGGAGATGAAGATAGCCCAGGAAATGTTATGGCTGTATTACGTGATATTCATTTTGGGAAAGAAGACAAAAACAAATTTCTTCCAAGCCGTGTCGAATTTGTATTTGCTTTAACTGCCGTATATACTGAAATTCGCATTAACTTGGTACACAATAGTAAATGGAGTAATTATGAGCGTCTCATGGAAATACTAAACTCAGATTCGATGTACCTGAGTGCGCAACGTTGGCAAGCAGAAATTGTAGCCAATAATAATAAATTTGTTGAGCGCAAGATTATCACAGGAAATATACTTGGAGCTTTTGTACATCCTGCCCTTGCAGAGCTTAGACCCCGATTCATCACATTCTCGTTGAAGGGGAAAGTAGAAGGGGAAAGTATGACGCAAACAGGATTACTTCTTCCAAAGGATGAATCAAAAAAATCAGAGGGCTATTAAATCGGTATCTATTCCTTTGAATGAAGGTATCAAATATGCGACCAAAACGAATACCAGCTATACTATTGCGGGGTTGAGTGTGAGATTCTCTCTGCTCCCTTATAGGATCTCTGATTCTTTGATTAAATTTGTTATTAGCGTGTTTGATACAGACTCCAAGACATTTGAAAGCGAAAAATATCTTGATGGAATACGCACATATTTTGTAGGAAGTGCAATATCTTCAATCTATGATAAAAATTGAAAAAAAGGAACGAAGAAGCGTAAGAATCAGATTCATTATCAAACAGAATCGTTGTGCTTTGAATCTGAATCGTTTCAAACAATAATTCAGGTCTTGTCACAGATGGATGCTGTGATAATAGTTCCTCGAGATCAGATTACTTATGGCGATGTGAAGGAGTTCGTTTCCCGTTCAGAACGAGATAGTAACGAACCTTGGGAAGCCTTAGATTGGAAGGATGCAGATGAGATTCCAATGCCTCCATTAAAAGAAAAGCTTCTATTGAGAATATCAGCTCCGATTATAAAGAAAAGCCAGAAGGGTAAACCTGTTTTCAAACATACTGAACATTATAATCTTTCAAAGGAAACAATGGCGCTCAAAGGACAGCCACTTAACTCACGTAGTACTATGGATGCTCTCCGTCGTAACTACATGAATTGGAAAGTCTATTATTCTCGTAGTGTTTATCAAAGAAACAATTTACAGAAGGATCAACCTTCTTTAGCTGAAATACGTGAAATATGTCATGAGCTAAGACTTGTGATTGAGAATAAGGAGAAGGCTGGTCATGTGAAGTTTAGACAAGAGTTTCAATATCAACTTCAAGCAATTCTTGATAGTGAATATCTGGAACCAAATGGCTTATATGTAGCCAGGTTTGAGGATGAAATGCTGTTTTTATCCCCTGATAAGAAAGTGGCTCTGGCTTTTATTGATGAGATGCCTTGTTCGCCAAGGTTGGATGGGATTCGACAGTGTATTCAAGAATATATTGATGGCAAAACAGATATTATAAACTCTCCAGATAGATGGTAATATGAGCTATATTGGTGTTCGAGGAGCTGAAAGAATCGATATGAATGACTCTTCTATGGGGCTCATTAAGTGTCAGAGAAAAGCAATTGATTTGTTATGTAAAGCTATTGATATGCGCTCTATCAAACAAGAAACAGGATGGGAAACCGGTATTGATGGCAAATGGCGGTACGAAATTTTACGATCCTTTCCATACAACTGAAAAATAGAGGATTATATAAAAAGACACTTTGGAGAACCAATCAATATACGATATTGTATGCATGATACAACTTTACTCATTGCATATCCTGCATTTGAAAGATTAAGATTATTCGCAATGTACACACCTACAAGACAGTTTGCTGGATATTTCCATCCTAAAGAATATGCTATGATGGTTTGCATGGGTACTGCCAATTCACCATTCGAGTTTCAAACAGAAGGGGTGTTATTGCATGAAGTTCAACATCTCATTCAAGAGGAGGAGAATTTTGCTCGTGGCGGTGATAACACTAAAGGTGGGCTACGTTATTTGAGACTGGCTGGCGAAGTTGAAGCAAGGAATATCTGTCTAAGACATGAATTAAGTCCTGAACATCGAAGGCAAATGCTACGTTCTGATACTCAAGATATGCCAGATCACTCACAAATAATTGGTTTTTTATAAGAAAACAGTAGTTATCTATACGGTTACACAATAAAAATGAAGGTATGCCGTTTTATTTCATAGGAACTCGTTCCTTTTATAAATAGAATTAAAGCAAAGCAAATGAAAGTTTTCGCTCAATTTATTGATATTGATTCTTTTCATTAGTATTAGGGAAGAATCAATATTGCAGTTCGGAGATTCCTGGAAAAACGATTGGAGCCATATGGTTGATCAATCCGGGGTCTTCTGCGCCTTGTAATATGTCTATCTCTGATAATGAACTTACAATGCTGAATAGTATTGATGACAAAGAGCATTGGCAAGTCGCTTCTATAGATCCGACAATGCGTTTTTTAAAGAAAATACTTAATGGAAGTTATATTGATGAAAATAGAGAATTGAATGGAGTAATTAGATTATTCAATTTGTATAATCTAAGAGAGCCAAATCTTTCAAAGGCATTGAATACCATTGCTCAGCATCCTGACATCCACAATCTGATAACCATTGAAGAAGATATTGCTTCCGTCTCAGACATTGATAATGTGTATTTGGGTTGGGGAAAGGATGGAATGAACTCTGGTCGTAAGTATTCAGAAAGGATATTCTCTCTATTATCTGACCGCCAGAAAGCTTATTGCAATAAGGACTTTATAAAAAATGCTTTCTATCATCCTATGTTTGTGAATCGTGGAATTAGATTCAACTCGACTAAAGAATGGTTAAGAAAGTACTTTGAAGCAACTAAATAATAAATAACATTATGCCTGCAAATCAATTTGGAAGATATGTTTGGCTCGTAGATACGTTCCGCCACTATAAACATCTTTCTTACAAGGAAGTTTGCGAAAAGTGGCAACAGAGCGGTTTGAGTTATGGAGATAGTGACGAGTTACCTCTTCGTACATTCCATAATCATCGTAAAGCCATTATGGACATATTCAATATTATCATTGAACTTGATCCTGATGTAAAGGGGTATAAATATCACATTGTGAATCCTCATGGACTTGAAGGTGATGGCTTACGAAGCTGGCTTGTTGATTCGTAGGCTACATTAAACCAGATACAGGCTGATAGCAAGTTACAAGAGCGAGTTGAGTTTGAAGATATTTCTTCTGGACATACTTGGTTAACCATATTCATGCAGGCAATGCGTGAAAATAAAGTTATGGAGATCACACACCAAGGATTCGGCAAGGACTATACAAACACTTTTGAAATTGAACCTTACTGCCTTAAAGTAGTCAAGCGTCGTTGGTACATTATCGCTAACAATCCTTACTATGTTATGCTCAATAAGAAACATAAGGGAGAAGAAGGTTATTCACCTCGAAAAGAAATACGTGCGTATGGTCTTGATCGTATCAATGAAGTTACAATTCTTGATAAGACTTTTAAGATAAAAAAGGTTGCGACATGAAGAAGTTCTATGAAGGATGTACTGGTATTATCCCGAGTGATGATCCGATTGAACATGTAGTTCTGAGGGCATATTGGAATGCACCAGACTACTTACGTACATTGCCACTTCACGATTTACAACAAGAGGTTGAGAGTAATGAAGAGTCAACGACATTTTCATATGATGTAAAGCTAACCTATGATTTTCTTCAGCTCATCATGCAACAAGGAGATCAGGTGGAAGTGTTGGAACCTAAGAAACTTCGAGATCAGATGCGCAACCTTGCGAATACATTAACTCATTATTATAAATAAAATATGGACGTTCAAGCAAAATATTACCGAGTCCTCAACGAATCTGAGGAGGTAAATGTAACATAATAATAGTCTAGATACACCAACTTCTCGACAGCAAGCAGTGCAGAGCTATTATCCACAGATAGAAGCTATTTGTATATTGTCTATCCAGTGTGATATAAAGCTGGAATCAGCATTACGTACAGCAACTCAATACGGACAAGTGTTTGGCGGAGTGCAGGATGCTGTAAGAAATGGCGAAACTACTATTCCCTTGGAACTCTTTCTTGTAACCCCAATTCGGTTTAAGAAACTCATGAAAGAGCGTTTCTTAAATCGAATTGGGGTTATTACCAAATTGAAAAGTAACATGAAAGGAGCGTTAATGAGTGTTTCAGATAGACTTTTACTCAGAAAAAGAGCCATTATAGAGACGGTGAATGATAAACTAAAGAACATTGCGCAGGTGGAACACTCCAGACATAGATGCTTTGACAATTTCATCGGTAATATCTGAAAAAGTGTGTAAGATTCTCCTCGTCCTTGCCCTCATGCTTGGGTTTCCCAAGCATGAGGGCAATTTGTAATGTTGATATTTCTTTGCCTTTTTACCATATTTTCCACTCTCCAAAATACGGTAGCCGTCTTGCATACGTCCCTTCCGTTTTCTCCTTGGCAACAGATCCCAAGAGATAAACTACAGAGGCGGGAGAAGGCATCGCCCCGCGCATGAGCAAGGTGCGCTTGTAACTTCGATTCAATCGTTCCACCCAGTTAGTAGAGTAAATACCCCAATTCGGGATAAGCAATACTTCTTTTTCCTCAAAAAAAGTTTCAATAAAAGCCGAAAAAGAGGATTGTTTTTTGTATATTTACTGTTGAAAATCAATCATATAACAAAATAACAATCCTCATGAAACTTGTCAGCAAAGTTACGGAAATCTATTGTATTGCAGATGATTTCTGCAAAGAATATCATTTAGAATTGAACAAAACCTCTCTTTCGCTCTCAAATCCCTCTGCCAATAGTCCAAAACATCGCAAGAGAAAAGGACGAATGAGTGATGCTGAAATGATCACAATTCTCATATTGTTTCACAGCAATACATTTCGGAATTTCAAACATTTCTATCTCTTTTATGTTTGTCGAGAACTAAAAAAAGAGTTTCCCAATCTACTCTCATATACACGCTTTGTTGAGCGTATGCCTCGTGTTGCAATACCCCTATTGCTCTTTCTCAAACTGGGATTAATGGGCGAATGTACCGGAATAGCCTTTATCGATTCTACACGTATTCCAGTGTGCGAAAATAAGAGACAATCCCGTAATCGCGTATTCAAAGGGTACGCCCAGAAGGGGAAAAGTACGATGGGATGGTACTATGGATTCAAACTTCATCTTTTGTGTAATGAACGAGGAGAACTACTCAATTTTGCTCTAACCAGAGCCAATGTAGACGACCGTAACCAAAAAGTATTCAACGATTTAACGAAGGATTTATTTGGAAAATTATATGCCGATAAAGGTTATATTTCTCAATCACTGTTTGCTTCACTCTTTGATAGAGGTGTGCACATCGTAACAGGAATACGAACTAATATGAAGAACAGATTAATGGATGTGCATGATAAAATCATGCTTCGCAAGAGAAGTATCATAGAGACTATCAATGATATGTTGAAGAACGTTGCACAGATAGTTCACACGCGCCATAGAAGTATCTCTAATTTCATCGTTAACCTTTTAGCTGGCATTGCTGCGTATGCTTTCTACGACACCAAACCTTCCATCAATATGGAGTTTGAGAGGGATGCAAAAGCAGGGTGTAAAAACAGCTCACTTTTATTCTAACCTATAATTTGCGTGAAACAATTATACTTCGGTTTTAGGGCAAGGCCGAAAGGATGCGTGTGCGGTTTAAGAAACTCATGAAAGAGCGTTTCTTAAACCGAATTTGGGTTAAATCATTCGACGCACACTTTCGGAGAACCTCAAATAGGTAAAATAGGCCGCGTTGCGCTCATTGCCCAAACGGGCAAGGCTCGGGTACTTTTTGCCCCAACGCTGCGCAAAGGTACGCAATTTCTCATAGGCCGCAAGAGGCATCATGTCGGTATGCTCTATAGGAAAGAGTTCTTTGAGTTCCTCGCCGACCTCGGCTTTGTCTTTTGAGGAGACGGTGTTCAACACTTTCCGTTTGAAATGCACAACGCAAAGTTGGTGCAGTGCCGTGGGAAAAGCCGAACATACCGCATTTTCGATGCCGCTCAAAGCATCGGATATAATCAAGTCGATTTGTTTCACACCGCGTTCCTTGAGGGCTTGCAACTCCATTTCCCAAGCAATTGCGCCTTCTGTGGGGTGATTTACCACCGTGAGCACCTCGCGACTGCCGTCGGGCAGTAGTCCCAACATCGTGTAGTAAGCCTCCTTTGAGACGCTCCCGTCGCGACGCGTGGAACAGAACGTGGCATCGATGTAGACGGCTAAATAGTGAGGAGAAAGTTGGCGCGAAAGCCACTCTTGGATCTCCTTATAACAAGCCCCAGCCAGATAGCTCACCTGCTGTTTGCTGTAAAGGTGACCGTAGATGCGGCGACCCACCTCGGCAATGTCTTCACAGGAGAGTCCACGGGAATACAACTCGTAAAAAAGCTGCGTGCGCTCACGCTCCTGAGAGGATAAAATACCAAGAATCATTGGTTGAAAAGCATTGGAGCGCGTACGAGGGATGCGAAGTTGGAAACTCCAACCATGGCCCCGCCAACGACGGGGACGGAAACCATTGGCTTGTTCACCCGCATGTTCCGCGAGAAAGAGGGCGCGCTCCTGCTTGGAAAAACTATCCAAAAGCACGCGAACCAACTCTTTAAAACCTGCCTCACTTGAGGCCATTTCAGAAATTAATTCCGATCTTTGTTCTCTTGTAAGCTTCATTGTTCTTTCTTTGATTTTTTTATTCACTACAAATATAAGAACTTTGGAGCTTACACACTTTTTTAGGACAGTATCATTTCATCGTCAACTTATTAGGAGCCATTGCTGCCTATTGTCTGTTTCCAAGAAACCGTGCATCAATGTACAAAGGACTATTGATACACAGCTTGCATTGTTCTGAATTCGTCGAACTCACGTTATTTTATATAACACAGATAACTCCCAAAAGTTTTATCGAATACCAATAATTTTAATACATCTAAGCCAATGAGGCTGCTGCTGGAATTCTATGCTCTCCGAAGGAAATCGTTAAAAGCATTAGATTACAAAGAGTTTAAACAGTTATTGAGTAGTAGTAAAAATGATTATCAAGCAAAACAGATTTTCAAGGATTTGCGAGATTTACAAAAATCCTTCGAGGATTTGTTTCCAACACCACAAATCTATAATTATCTGAAAATGTCTTTGTTGTGTAACACAGGTAGGGAAGATATTGATGGCCATTCTACTCTTTTTTATTTCCCGACACAGAAATTATTCTATATCCATATCTTATTGATACATAGTTTGTTATTCCTTTTATATCTGTATATAAGTAACAAACTGGTAACAAAATATACAAAAAACCTCCCTGAATTTGCATCAGCTACATCGGGAGGCATTCAACGCAACTGAAAAATATTATCAGTTGGCACAAAGTTACTCATTTCCTATGAATGAGACAAGATAAGGGCGGCTAAATTCACATTCAACCGCCCTCCTGTTTGCAAAACACAAAACTACATTTATCTAAAAATGGCTTTTATATAAATCTTCTTACAAATTTCCATATCGGCTTTCTTAATACATATCCTAACACTGCGAATAGTGCGGCAAGCATATAGGGAAAGTATTTTATAGATGTCTTCTGCCAAAAATTCAACTCCTTTTCGACAGGTACGGGAACTTTTATTTGTTTATCTTTGTATATAACCGTATCCCTATGTTCTATTTGCTTCTGAACTTTAACAGGCTTGTTTTGGGGCTTTGTTTTTAAGTCATGGAACAAAGTTCCATCGGGGTTGATACGTGCTTCTGACTTTGCATATTCGTTTTCAAGGAAACTAACACTATCCTTAGTTGTTCGCTCCGCCATCTGCAAGGGTATCTTTACAAACACTGTATCGGTTTTCCACTCTGTACGCGTTACGGTCTTTATTATCGTATTTTCGACGGATGTCGGAGCGATAGCCCTTTCTTTTGTCTTACATCCCACCAAAGCCACAAAAAGGGCTACAATAACAAACAATTGATACTTTCTCATAAGTTCATATATTCTTTCGTTGCATCAAATGACGGACAAGCCTTTTTTGCAAAGTCTCTATGCCCGTGTATAGATGCGGATGGATATTTCTTTTTCAACGCCTGTAACAACGTTGTTAGTGCTTTCTTCTGTGCGTCTGTTCGCGTGTCTTTGGGCGTCTTACCATCGGAAGACAGCCCTCCGATATAGCATATCCCGATAGAGTTTTGATTATGCCCAAGGCAATGTGCACCAACTTCACTTTCATTTCTACCAACATGTATTGTTCCGTCGCGGTATATCACATAATGATAACCGATTTTAGTAAACCCACGTTGTCGATGCCATCTATCTATATCGACAATTGTGAAATCCTTACCCTCTTGCGTTGCCGAACAATGCACGATTATTTCTTTAATGGTTCTCATTATTTTTGTTCTTTTTTGAATGTTTGTTCAACAGTCTCTTCTACGGCTTCTCCTAAATCCGCATTCTTATGTTTCAAAAAAATTGCTATTACCTTGCCAAAGAATAATCCAGCTGTTCCCCATGTGAAACGCGGGAGTGTTATGTGATGCAATTTAAGCATGTGCCCTAATATGCTTGAAATTTCACATGCAGCACCAACAGAAAGCCCTATGCAAGCCGAAATAATATGATTGCATATCCCGCAAGGCTCAAATATTGCAAATCCAAAAATACATCCAAGAAGCATATAAGTAAGATATTCTATCAACTTACATACTGTTCTACGTGTAAACCTTGATAAGTGGAAACGATGTCTCGCCATCCCCTCTCTATCTCCACGTTCCTTTGCGGCGTCAAACAACATAAAACTTTCTCTTGTTCCCGTATAGGCATCTGCAAATAACAGCATAATAACTGCGGCTATCATCCAACGTAGGTCATACAAGGCGGTTAATGCCTCATTTCCCATGATAGCCCATACCAACCCATTTCTCAAAATTCCATTATCCATATATTTATTATTACTTCTGTACAAATTTAGCAAAACGATACTTATTAAGTATCTCCTTGCGTGTGCTAACATTTTTTAACACTAATATCCTCCGGTAAAATATTCCCAATAAACTTGCTCTATTCCATCTGTGGTCGTCCTGATTTTGCATTGTGCAAAAAGATAGTGCCTATTTCTTAATATTGGTGAAACAAAATCATCATTATTAGGTTTCTTTAACGCACCGCTAACCCCTATTTCGTTTCCGCTGTTATTGTAAATAACAATAGCTTGTCCGATAAAAGACCGTGCGTAATCTTTTTTTTGTGTGCTTTCTGTTCCTGTAATAATGGACGGGAAATAGCATATTTGTTCTTCTATGTAATCAATCGTTAAGAGTGCGCCTGCCGTAAAGTAGTCTATAGTTTTAATGTCATCAATACTATGCGTGTATTTTGCAATATTTTTGGAATTTATGTGTAACATTTGTTTTCGTAAAAAACCATTTGCTAAAATCAAACCATTTATGCCATCAAGAATACACGTACCATCTTGGGATTTTAACACCCCTGAGTCGAATATCCATCCTCCTATATTGGCACCATTGGAAAATAAGAAATCAAGATATAGGGTTCCATTGATGTATTTTAGGCTTTTCCCCAAAGCCATTGTATTATTGACCAAATCAATGTAATTCAACCCATCTGCGCTTACGATTTTATCGGTGGTGATACGTCCTGGGAGTATTTCCGTAAAACCATATAACGATACGTAGCTTCGCTCACCGTCCATTTCCGAATTAAGGATGCCGACTAATAGATAATAGTAGCCACTTTCACCGTCCATTTCTATTGATTTAGTGGATAACATAAATTCTCCAATATTTGCAGTGTCTTGGCTTACCTTTGCGTATAGATAATATTTCTTTTTCGCATCATCAAGAACGGCTGACGTGTACGGGTTTATCTGCCACACTTTATAATCAGTGTTAGCATGATTACTTGATATGGCATTGATGCCGAGGGTCATGTGTTGCAAGTATGACGGAGCCGATACAATTAGCTGCTTCGTGGCTTTGTCGTAAGACACAGGCAAATCGGTAGGTGTGAAGTCCTCTTTACTCTTGATAAATCGAAATTGCAGACTTTCATCTCCAACAAGTGCGGCCATGGTCTGAACCATGATTGGATTCACTGATTGCGAATAATTCAACAAAGAATCATCAAGCATTTCTATCGTTTCTTTTGCATCACGAAAACGCCGTTTTGTAAACTCAATGATAGACTTCTTTGTATCACTAATAACAACCTCTTGATTATCAATTTCCTTTAATTGTGAACTTACACTCTTGCCTGATACAGAATTAGACAATTCAAGCGTTGGCGAATGCGGTGTGTTTAAGAAGTCCTTAACTCCCGTTATACGAATGTCGATGCCATCCTTTGCGAATTGCCCATCCGAAAAGTGGATATAGCTACCGACTTTCAACCGTCCACCTATATTCTCCCAATTGCGCTTAGCATATAATCCTTGCAATGTCCCCGTAAAAGTGAACTTTTGGTCTTCATGTTCGTAAAGATACTTTACGCCCTCTTTGAACATATCCCAAGATGCACCCGTTTTAGTTGTATTGTCGCAAATATAGGCATCGGGGGAGCATACACCCAAATACGGCGTATGTATCACCGACTTGCGGCTTCCATGTGTCGTTAGGCATCGTTACACCATCAATCTCTTGCGGCACGATTTCAAAACGGCGTTCTGCGTGCTTATACTTCAATTCAAACTCCTTGCTCGCCAACATGCCCGACTGAAAGATAATCGTCATGTTGCTACCTTTGATAAGGTAATCATTGAAGTTCAATGCGTCGGGGATGGTATTGTCGATAATGTCGTAGAAATTCTTGGCAGCATTGACCACCTCAACGGACGACACCTTGCTCACTCTTGACGGATATGTTTCTGAACAATCCAAGCTATCCTCCTTGACGGCATCGGACACCTTATCAATGCGTTCAATGTAATACCCATCGGCATCTGCCTTATATGTCCGCCCCTCGTAATCATACGTCTGTCCTTTCGGCAAGAGCAATTCCGCCGAACCATACTTTGAACGGTCGATATTGCGCTCACCACCTTGTATGTATAGGCGTTTGATGGGCTGCTCGTTGCTTGCCGTTGTTCGCCCAACTCCAGGCACGAATCCATTTCCCTTGCCGTATGAAAGCGGCAGGGGTATGTCCTTGAAGTATTCCACCTTATGTAAAGAAATCGTGTGATTGACGATTTCCCATTCCGTTTCAAAAGCATCGGCGACGCTTTGTAAAGCGGCATCAATGTATGTATGGTTAAACTCCACTGTTTTTTCGGTGTGTTCGATGCACGTTCCTACCGACCATACATTTTCGCCCATCCTTTCGTTAAGGTTCTTGACAATTTCCTCCACAAACTCGCGCGGTTTGGCACACATCGACCATTTCAAGCGGTGGTCGATGGTATTGCGCATCTTGAAGATGCTCATCTTATCTTCTTCTCCGCCCATTGTCAATGTGTATTCAATGTTCCGTGTGCCGTTTTTCTTGATGTTCTGTGATTGATTCAGCGTGTAACGCTCGCCCTCGTAGTCGCACCATGTGCCTATCGGAAACTCGATGTATTCAGGCAATGAAAACTTCAACACAAGTTGAGGCTTTGCCATCAAGGAACGATAGCGGTAACTCGTGTCGCTTTCCTGCACTTCGAGCGTAACCTTGCGCTTGTATATCTCAGCAGCGGCAGAAAGTGTCAGTTCCCGAATGGCGATATTCGAGAGCGATGACACGGCAGACACTCCAAGGCTCTGAGCTTTCAGAACTTTATATTGAGCGAGGTCTAACGCTGAGAGAATGGCATTCCCTGCAAACTTGAACTCTGCCACATTATCGTTGGTATAGTAATAGAGCTTAATCATTCTGCATTATCCTTTCTGTAATTGAAGTAAAAGCGTCCGAATATCCTCTTTTTTGACTCATAGCAGGGGAGTAGGTTATTCGTTTTCAAAGCGGGTGGGAGCTACGACGGGGAAGAGTTTGGAATAAATCGTGTAATTGGTTGAATCCTTTACTTGCATTTTCTCATAGCTGGCGGCCCAGCGAACGCCGACAGATATTTCTACGGGGTCGGATTCGGTTTGCCCTTTGTATCTGTAGAAGCTTATGACGCCGTCCACGCGTACCATGCGGTTGCGCACATCTAAGAGCTGCTGCTGCGGGCTTTTATAGCTATAGTTGCGCCATTCTGTCACTTCCGCGCGGCCCACGAACACGAAGTCCCATTTATCAAAGAAGTCCTCCACTCTGGGAGCTTTGCAGAGGATATTGCAGGCAAAGCCAGCACCGTGGGCGTCGAGGATTTCGCGCAGGAGTGTGTCGAGCGGCTTGTCGGGGAAGTTGAGCGTAGGAATCGAGGAAGCGTCTGGCAGCGCCACGCGTGCCACGAGGCTATTTTCATAGTTTTTCACCACGAGCCACGTTTTCTCCTCGCGCTCTTCGGTGGTAAACTTCAGTGCGCCGATTTCCTCCCACTTGAAGGCGCGCACGGCGCCCGAGTTCTGATTCCACGAGATGTCGCGCTGGGAAAGGTGTCCCATGAAGAATTCCAGCTGGGATGTCATTTGGCGCTCTTTGTCGACGGTTTGCAGGATGAAGCCCTGATTGGGATTGCCCGAGGCACTTTGCTTGGTGTAGGTGAGGAAACGCACGTTTTCTAAGTCGTACACCACGTGGTTCGAGGCCGCAGCTTGGCGCGCCTCGCCCTGCGTTTCGAATGTGCCCAAGTGGTGGAGCATGCCGAGTTTCTCCCATCTGCCCGAGTTGTTGGATGATGGTTTGCACCTTGGCGAGTTCTTTTTTGTCCGCGGCCGTCATGACGCCCGCCTTCTGTTGTGTGGCAGCGGGGAAGGGAACGCCCGAATCTAAGAGCGTGTGGATGGAAGCCACCACCATATCTTCGTTGGGGTCGAAGCGGATGCTGCTGATTTTTTGATGGGTTTCCTCCTGGAGGGTTTGTAGGAGGGAGCGCAGCTCAAGGATAAGTCGCTGCATTTCCTCGTCTTGGGCTTTTGTTCCCACTTCGGCAGTGAGCGTGTCCAGTTCCTCCTCCAAGTTTTGCAGATGGGCGTTGAGAGATGTGATTTGGTTTTTCACCTCGGTCGCCGGAGCTTTGGTTTTCACCTCTGAGAGCAAAGCGGCGATTTGTTGTGCCACGCTCGCAAACTTCTCCGACATCTCGGCCGTCGCGGCTTTTTCTGCAATCAGGTCGCCCAAAGGTACTTTCACGCTCTCGTTTTGAGCATTGACACCTAATGTCATAAGTCCCTTGGTACTGCCGACCAAGGGCAATTCTGAAATTCGTTTCTTTTGGTCTGCCATATTACTTTTGATTGTTGATATAAATTTTGTCACTATCGCTTTCTGTGATGATGTACTTGCCATCCTCTGTAACGAGTAGAGAGATGCCGTATTTCGGGCGTACCTTGATACGAGCCAAGCCATCCTCTGTGATAACCCAATCGAAATCCTCAGTTGCAAGGAGCATCCATGAGCTTTCAGGACGATAGGCAGTGAACACCAAAACAACCGAGAACTCACACCACACTCTGCCATTGGGTATTATCTCGAACTTAGAGACTGCGCTTGTCTTGTAATAGCAATCATATTCAGCCGAGAGGACAGAGAAATAGAAAGTCCTCTGCTCAGGCTGCATGAGAATAGAAAAAAGCGCATTGTATCGCGCCCAAAACTCATCTATATCCGTTGCATCGATAAGGAGTTCCAGGGTAACATCTTTTGTCTTGAAATAGACGCTCTCATCGTCATACGAAAGTCCTGCAACCGAGTTGACGCTAATCTTCAAATTATCCCTCACATTGGCAGCTTTCCTGATGCTATCGTCCGTGCCTCTGAGGACATAAGAGCCGAACTGAGATAAATCCAATCCATCAAGCTCATACCCCGATTGTCGGATTTCGCTCTTACCAAACTGATAGTATTCCCCTGATGGCACGGCAGGGAAATCATCAGCAAATGTAAGAGTGAGTTTTCCGAGTTTGATGAAAGATGAGAATGAGCCGTTAGATATCATTCTCAGCTTATATGTCTTTTTGAGTTCTACGAAATAGAATGTGTGATATGCGCATGTGGTAAGGTCATCGAAGAAATCCTCCGCATCTCTGATATTCGTGATACAGAATTGGATTTGCAGCTGCCGTGTGTCGAGAACAGGGGAAATGAGGTCTGCTTCCACGCCGTCAAATTCGAGCCATTCGGTCGTGTCAACCTTCTTGAACGACGGCATCTGTATGAGTTCTTTATACCCATACTGCTCAACGAATACACCGTATTCCGTATATGCGTCGGCTTCGTCTATGAATAATTTGCCATCGTACTTCATCAATTCTTCAATCTTACACCTCGTGTTGAAATGTCCTCAATCTCGTTGCGTACCGTCCGTAAGTCGTCGCCGATATTCGATACGTTTTCCCGAATATCCTTTGTATCATCCTTGATACCTGCAACGTGTTGCAATATTTGCGCACCTGTATTGTTCAATTCTGCAAGCCCCTGTACCAAAGTATAGGTGTGCCCTTGTATGGTAGTTAGGCGTGCATTGTTTTCGTCCACGCTATCCTGCGATGCCGTGGCAATACCTTTGCTTGTGCCCTCACGGGTGCTATCATCCGTGTAGCCCGTTATCTTTGCAGCCTGGTCTCGTATTGCAATCATGCCATTAACCATAGCATCGTACTCCTTTTTGAAACTATCAATAGCCGCCGTACCAAGCTCACCGCCATTCTCCTGTAATGCCTTTCCCAGCTTGTCGTACCACTTCTTTAGTTGCTCATCGTACTTGTTAGCAATCATAGCTTTTAGCAATGATTGTTGCATATTCTTGGTAAAGTCGGCGGAGAATTTGGACGCATCGTTTTGCATATCCATCAATTCCGACACGAAATTGTCTCGCAAGCCATCGAATGACATGCCGATTAACTTCTCGTTGATTGAAGCCGTCAAATCGGATAACTTATCTGCTTGGTCGGCATAGTTGTTCCAATCGTCCTTGAATCGGTCTCCATACTTGCCTTGGTTATACATTTCACGCCAAATATCGGGCAAATTGGTGCGTATTTCGTTCATCTGCTCGGCGGTTAGCTTCGAGAAGTCCGACCACGTGTTTTGCAACGACGTTCCCAACAAGGCATTGATTTGCGAAAGGCTATTTTTGTTCAGATTCCAATAGTAGGCGTTGGAATGGTGTGCCGAATGATAGTGCATTTGCGCATTCAAGATGTCGGCAATATTCTTGTTCAAACGCTCCTGTGCCTCGTATGCTTTCTTGTAGTACGCAATCGACTTTGCACCGTTGCTTTCGTCCATCTTCTTTGTCAGTCCGTCGATGGCAGTTTTCAAAGCATCGTTGGATGCCGTCAATTCGGCAATCTTCTTGGCGGTCTCGGCGGCGTTGCCACCACCAATACCCAACATAGAGCCAAACGACTTGATAGCAGAAATGCCCTTTGTAACTGCACCGATATAATTGCCACTTGCATAATCAGCAGCCGCACCAGCCGCCGAATTAACGCCATTTGCGGCATTATTGATAGCCTTACCAACTCCCGAATTACCAAGTCCGATTTCATTCATCAATCCCGATACTTCGGTTAGCTTATCGCCGAGTTTTCCCAATGCTTCCGCCGCAATCTGCGCACGTTCTTTCAATGTAAGATTGGCTTTGTCCTCGGCTTCGTCAGCTTCCGCTTGCGCCTTGTTCTTATTCTCGGTCGCCTTGCTTACTTTGTTTTCGTTTCGTGCAAGCTCACCGAATAACTTGTTAAGTCTTTCAAGAGCCTTGGTATCGGTTACATTCTTTAGAATGTCGTCCTTACCTGCAAACTTGATGTCTTTTAGGTCAATGACAATGCCCGTGTCCGCCTTGATTTCGTCGGCAATCGCTTGCTTCGCATTTTCAAGGTTCATTTCGGCTTCCGCCTGACGATACACTGCATCTGCAAGACGTTCTTGTGCGTCCGCCGCTTCCTGCTTTTCACGCTTGTAGGCTTCAAGCGTCGGCAAAAGGATTCCGAATGTATCATTTTCCTTGTCGATGGCATCGTCTATATCGTGCATCTTTTGGGTTATCTCCTTGATGCTTTCGATGGGCAATTCCTTGTTCTCTTTCAAGAATTTTTGCAACTTACCCTTTAAGTCGGTAAGATAGCCGACACTCATTTTGTCAAGGTCATTGAATATGGTTTCCCAGTTGATGCTATCTTTTAACTTTTCGGCTTCGAGCTTTCCAAATTCTTCATCCATTTGCTGAATGGCTTCATCCATATATTGTTCTGGAATGAAAGCTAATTTTTCTTGCCACTGACGTTCAAGCAATTCTATCTTTTGATTGCGTGTTCCGAACTGCTCGATAAGTTGGTCATCGTACTTTTGGCGGATGTTCTGTATTTCTTTTTCTCCATTCTCTGTGATTTGCTTACGCACACGATAGTATTCTGTTGCAACTTTTTCGTCTTTCAATACCTCGTCCTGCCATTCCTTATCGGTTTTCTTTCCGTCGGCGGTTTGCGCCCACTTCACCTCGGTTGCGTCCTTATTTTTGAGATAGATTTCCTTTGCGGTATTCTTCTTCAAGTCTGCAAGCTGCTTCAACTTGTCGTCCCACGAATACAACGATTTCTGCATCTTCAAACTTGCCGCACTGATTTCCTTTGAAATCCCCTCGGTCATGCTTGAAAGTGTCATATCGGCAATATCCTGCTGTGCATCGTAAAGATACTTTTTGACGTTCTTTGCATATTCGTCGATAAGTTTCTTCTGTTCCAACGCCGCTTGCTTGGGGTCGAAGTTGTCTTTATCTTTCTTTTCTTTCTTCGTTTTTGTCTTCGTAGGCTGTGTATATCCACCGATATTGAAATCCGATGCGATGTTATTAGCCTCATTCATACTCTTTTTGTATTCTGACAGCCAAAAGTCGGCTTCTTCTTTAGCCTTTGCCTCCGCTTCTTTCTTGCGTTCTTCGTCGCCTGCTGCCGTTGTGTACCAATGTCCGAAATCACTTGCCTTTTTGTGTTGCACCTCCTGCAATGCCGTGAACGCCTCGGTGTACTTGTTTAACAATGCTTGCGCCTCGGCTTCTTTTAATAGCATTTGACAATATGCCTCACCCTTTGACTTCAACACGTCTTTCCATTGCGAAAGACTGTCATAATAGCCAAGTGCCGAACCGTACTTTTGATTTAATTCTTCAACAAGTGCTTTTTCTTGGCGTTTTGTCCCATTGAAGTTGTTTATCTTCTGCTGATAGCCTTGTACCTCTGCGGATGCCTTTCCGTAAGCCTTTGCGCCCTCATCCATTACACCGTTCATGGCTTCCATACGCTCATCGGCTTCATCGGTTGCACTGATGGCTTCTGAAATCCAATTAACAAGCTCACCAAGGGCAACGACCAACGCACCGATACCAGTTGTTATCAATGCGACTTTCAAGCCTTTCATTGCCCACGTCATTGCCTTTGTAGCAATTGTTCCTGCTACCGTTGCGGCTGTCTGTACGTTGGTTGCGGCTGTGTTAGCGGCTTGCGCCACGGTTCCTGCGGCGGTCGATGTATTGTTGGCGGTTTGTGCGGCGGTATCGGCTACCGTTGTAGCGGTGTTGGCGGCTTGCGCCGTGGTATTGGCTTCGGTTGCCACGCTTTCCGTTGCTTGCACGGTTGCGCTTTCGCCCGTCAGCTTGTTCCACATACGTTTCAATCCGTTAAGCGTAACAAGTGAAAAGGCACTATCCTTATTGAGGGTCTGTTGAACCTGCTGCAATCCCATCGTGATAGCCATTAGGGATTGCACCTTTAGCATGATTTTGTTGAGTTCTTCGTTCTCACCACCGAATAAACTTACTGCACCTTGTGCCGCTGTAAATGCGCCCGACAAGCCCGATAAACCTTGAATGACACCTGCTATCTGGGCCTCGTCATTTGCAAGCGCCGTTCCTTGTTGCGATATATCGCCTTGAATGTCGGTTAATCGTCCTAATTCATTGACAAGTTTTTTATACGCCTCGCTTTGTTCGTCAATGCCATTGGCTACCAAATCCGCCATTTCTTCTTTCAATGCACGGATTTGCTGACGTAAGGATGTGTGTTGTGTAGCCGTTGCTTGTGTTGCTGCGGCTTCTTGTTTGAGCTTGTTTTCTACTTGTGCTAAAGCGTCGGCTTGTTTGCCTGCCTCGGTTATCACTTGTTTACGAGCGGCAATGGTTTCCTTAATAGCTTTCTGTTCTTGCTTTAAGGCGTTATATTGTGTTTCGTTGCCCTTTTGTCCTGCCTTGTTCTTTTCCGATGCAAGTCGTTTGTATTCGGCTTCCAACTCACGGATAGCCGCTTTGTTGGTATCAACAACACGGTCTATCTCATCAAATCCCTGTTGTATGGTCTGCAAGGACTGACCAGCATTGGTTACAATATCAATATTGACCGTCGGGATGTTCGTTAATAGCTCGTTTATTTTAGCACTTTGTGCCTCTGCCTGTGCGCCAATTTGCGCAACGGATTCATTCAAGTGTTCAACGCCTTGGTCAAACCCCGAAGTGTCAATGCTTGTTCCAAAACTAAGGTTTCCGTCCTCTACGTTCATACTCTTACGATTTCTTCTTCGTCAAAATCATTAAAATTATTGGGGTCGTTGGCATCCTTTGTTTCGTCGTACAACGGTGCATCGTCATCGTTGCGGTCGTCAGGCATCGGCATTGCCCTGCTATAAAGAATGGCATTCGTGTAGCTCATTTCATAGAGAGCGTACTTTTCGGTTACGCCGAATGTCTTTGCGATACCGAGAACCGTTGCCCAAATGCTATCGTTTAGTGCTCCACTTCCTTTGTCGGTTTCAGAATGTTTGCCTCGCTTAGGGAAGTGGTAATGGAGAAAAACTGCCGACCTCCATATCTTGCAATCTCTTAACGATAATATTAAATACCACAGACGGACGCATATTTTCCGTTATAAGCCGTGATAGTTCGGCTTTACGGTCAATTGTCCGTTTAGCCATATATCTACGTTTGAATAGCCCAAGGATGCGCCGTGTGTGCGTTTCTTCAACCTCCTGTGTTAAGTTCTTTGCGCCAAGTATGAGCACGGCGCAAATATCGCCCAACGCACGGTAATCTTTGGCATAATGGAGCACGGAATCGACAATCTTGTTGTTTGGCACACGCTCTACAACGGGGAGCGTCGAAACCAATTCGGAAACAAGTATCAACGTGGCAAGGGTTGGCGGTGCTATTTCGTATGTTTTACCGTCAATCTCAATGCTTGCAACCTTTCTTTCAAGTATGGCACTTGCTACTTTGCTTTCTATTGTTGTTTTTTCCATATTTTGCGCATATATTATAGTTGGTTACGGCGGCAGGAATCGAACCTGCGTTCTTTGCGTTATGAGCGCAATGAGATACCGCTTCTCCACGCCGTGATTTCGGGCTTCCCTTGCCGCCCGATAAGGTAGATGTCTTTCCATCAGTCTTTGTCTAATTAAAACTCAACGTATGATAGACGGTTGTTATCCTAAGTCCAATCTGCTTCTTTTACCTTGAATTTCTTGTAAAGCTCGCCATCCTCGCAAGCAAGGATTTTGAAAGTCAAGTCCACATACTGACCCTCTTCCTCGGAAGAGCCTGGACGGAAAGAAACATGCGAACGACGAACTTTAATACCTGTTGCACCGATATTCTTTGGTGTAACCTTTACGGAAAAGTCATCGGATACAACATTCGTTTTTACCGTAAGCTCATCGCCATCGGTACTTTTTGTTGCTCCCGTGAACATATTTTCAGTATCGAAGTCCATTTCCTTAATACGGGTGGTAATAGTTACCGTGGGCTCGCCCTCTTCCGATGCTACGACGATACCGCCTGTTGCCTTTGCCTCCAGCTTCTCGCCATCCTCGGTAGCAAGAGTAGTCGATTTGTCGTTGATGGTACCGACAGATTTTAAGACGGATGCCATAGCATCTGCTTCGCCTGTCTTTCCAACTTCGATTTTACATTTCGACCACGACATGATGATTTCTTTGCCATGATGTATAACTTTTAATCGGTTGATAATCTTTGAAACTTAATTCTTGCACTTATGCAATGCTGTTCTACACCCTCTATCGGTTTTGAGGTTGGTGTGCCATCCGTATGCATCCAATACTCGGTGTTGTCGTTGTCATTTACGAACGACTGTATAATGTCTTGCAAGACCCCAATACGTGCGTGGTCTTTTGCCTTCCGACCTGTATCAGGGTAAACCCTATCGGGAACATAGATATTGATAATGACTACACCCGATTGTATCTGTTCATCAAGTCCTGCAAGGAACTTGACAACTAAGTCCTCGGTTGCTGCATCGTCGGGACGCATATCAGCACGATATACCGTGCCTTTTACACCTTTACCCAACTTGCTTTGTTTGATGAACGTGTAGAAATCACGTTCAATCTGATTTTCGGTCTTTATCATTTCTCTATTATCCCTTTAAGAAGTTGTTTTGCAAGGCTTTCCGCTTTTAGTTCGGCGGATGACAACACATCTTTATGATGGATGTTTTCGACGTAGGCGGCATAGTTCATTCCTGCACACACTATCAATACTATTCCCCAAGGGAATTTTGCTTGTAACTTGGTCAATAGTGCTTCGGCTGCTTTTGCCCCCTCCGCACCATTACCAAGTTTGCCGTTATATTGCTTCGGTTCACCGTATTTCACGGGTTTACCGTTGTTCAACACAACGTAGCCGATGGATGACCGCAAGTTTCCTGTAATGTCGTTATAGCTACCTTGCTCACGTGCAATCTTCACGCATTGCTCGCCGATGTAGGAGAATTGTTTGATTATCAAATTCTCAACCTCCTTTTTCTTCTTCTCCAATCCCTTGCGAATTTTATTCACGCTGAATTGGCTGACGATGGTGCCCTTATATTTCCCGTGATAGGTAATTTGTTTTGCCATAGCGATTTTATACAAGTATCTGTGTCCGTCCAACGGTGGCAAGCGGCTCGGAACTTAATACACGATGTTCTTTCAAGTCCTCACCTAAGCGTTCCAAGCGTATGCGTTTGTACGGGAACTTTTCAAGTTCTATCATCACAACGAAAGATGCTTGACGAAACTCACCATCTTCATACACGCCTTTTCGGGTGTCCGAATTGGTCTTGATAGAACACGGAATAGGCTCACTCCACGTACTTGTTACCGTTTCATCAATCTCGCCGTATTCGTTCAGTCCGCCGCCTTGCAGCGTCTCGTATTGCAATGTACCGTTAGTTCTCATAACCTTTTACCATAAGTGTGTGCCATCCTCAATTACCGAAAGCGTGTCGCCTAAAACGTCCTCCACCGCAACACCGTATAAGCCACACCAATACTTGATGCTGTCCTTGATGGCATCGTCCCTTACGGCTGTCGAAACGCCATTTTCCGTTCGGCTGCTTTCAACATATCCTTTGATAAGCTGGACTGCAACCCGAAAGATATTGGGGTCTTTCGGTGTTGCGTCCGCTTTCGGGTCGATACCCTCATTGAACAATACTACTTCTATCGTCGAATTATCGGGATAGAACGTGTTGGCAATAGCGTTGCACAGGCTTCTTGTTGCAATGAGGTTCGTCATAGTTGTTTACGCTTCTGTTTTGAGGGTGTAGATACCGTTCATTTCGGTAATTACGGGCAACGCAAGCACTTCCGCCTTGGTGAACTCAACGCCGTTAGAGCCCTGCGTTTCGCCAACGCCCCACTGCGATACACGGATGCGTCCGTAGTTGGAAGTATGCAACGCCGTTTTCAGGCTTCAACTCGGAGTTTGCCCAAGCGTTCTTTACCGTACCTAACTTACCATCGGGAATAAACACGATGTTCTTCTCGTTCCAAGGTGTGTACGGTGTGAGCTGTGTGCCGTTCTGAATCATCACCTGACGACGTATCGGCTCGAAGATAGGATAGCTATTCTCCTGCATGTATGCGTTGATGTCCTTGAGCTGCACAATCTTTGCGGACTTGTCCGTACCCCAAATCATCTGCTTAATCTTCTTAGAGCGGCACATATAGGAGATTTTCGACGGCGCAAGAAGCACCTTGCCGAACACAACTTTGTCCTGCGCTGTGTCGATGATTGCTTGGATGTCCTCGAAACAGTCCACGGTGTCGAGATTTGAAGCAGTCCACTGCGTTGTTGAAGACGCAATGTTTTCGGACGGCTGGTTGAAACTGATTGAGCCGCGCACACCGCCCTCGGGGTTGGTGGTATCGTCCAAAGGTGAACTTTCCCTCGTTGGACAATGCGCCGAGGAAAATCATGTCGAGCTTGCCGAGCACAGCCTTTACAACGGTCTGCACGTTGCCCCACATAAGATTTACGAGCTGTTCGGTCTTAACCTTGTCGGGTAAAGACTTGGAATCGAGAATCTGCAACACCTTGCGATAGTCCTGGATTGTCATCGGGAGGGTCAAGGCGTGGTTAAGGATGGTTTCCTTTAAGGTTTCCATTCCCTGTGTGCCAATGATAGCCTCCTTAGAACTATCACCGATGGTTGGTGCGGCAACGGTAAGATTGTACTGTCCGATAAGTTCCTCGAAGTTCAAACCGACGGTCGGCGTGTCCCAATCAAGGTACTTCTCGAAAATCACGTTGTCAAAAAGCCTCTTACGAAGCTCGCTAACAACGTCAAAGCGAATCTGAACATTCTTTGTCAGTTCGCCGAAAATTGAACTATAAAGAAATTGTGGCATAGTAGTTTACTGCTTAATGAAAAGAATGTTGTGATTTGCTTTCAGGCAGCATCCCGTAAGCCAATCGGGGATAATCGGGAAGTTGAGGCTCGGATAGAGCACAACAGCCTCGAAAGCCGCATCAATGGTAGGAATACCCTTGCCTGTAAATTCTAAATCCGCACCAACAACCATGTTTGGTGTGTAGAGAGGTTTCGCCTCCGTAACTTCAGAGGTAATTTCGTTGGATTCTACGATAACATCTTTCTCTGCCAATCCTGTATAAGCGGCTGAAAGAGTGATGGTGTCGTAATCATCATTGGTCGTGTCGATAGACTTAATGGTTGGTGCTTTTGTACCGTCGCCAAGTTTAGTTACAACATCACCAACGACGAAGTAATGTCCCTTGGGTACACGTGGGGCGGTTGTTGTGCCGCCTTTCTGTACGGTCGCCGTCTTTGCGACCGCTGCCGTGCGTTTCTCGAAATCGACCGTGATAGGCGTACCACGGTGCAATACCGTGCCGACGGGGAAGACTGCGCAGGCTTGAAGCCCGCTGGCAAAATCTTACATTCGCCACGCCAAATCTCGGGGAAATGTCCAGACACTTTCGTTCTTTTGAAATCAATTGCCATAATAGCGTGTCAATTAAATGTGAAACAATAGATGATGGTTTACTAATCGGGAAGCGAATTTGCCCAAGCCTTTGCATCGGCTTTCATGGCATCCTCGGTCTTTCCCATTTCCAATGCCGCATCTTTCGGCATCAGCTTGTTGTTTACCAAGTCTTGCTTGTAGTCCTCCAACTCCTTTGCAACGTCGGCATCGTCCGCAAACGACACACGTTTCATCAAGTAGTCGGGGATTCCGAGCTCCTTGGCTTTGGCGGCAATAGTCGCATTGCGTTCCGCCTTGGTTCGTTCCATCTTCAAGGCTTCATTCTCGGCTTTGAGGTCGTTCAAAGTCTTTGTGTAGCCTGTCATCTGCTTTTTGAACCAATCGGGCACACCGTCGTTATCGTCGCCGTCATCACCCTCACCGTCGCCCTCGCCATTCGATTGCGTCGTCTGATTGTGCTTTCCCTTGCCACGAGTCTTTCTTGTAATCTCCCCCTGCGTAGCCTTAGCAAAAGGAACAAGGAAATCCGCTTTGGCTGTAATGTCCTCGTCAGAGGCATCGTCGGCAAGGTCTTGCGAACCAAGCTCTGCAAGCTCGTCCAATACCTTGTCAGTTAATCCCATATCCTTGCATTTTTCGGATAAGGTCTTACGAAGTTTCTTATTCATATCTTGTTATAGTTGGTGATTTTCCAACGAGCAAATATAACACAAATACGGGATAGATACCTAATAAGTATCTTGTATTTGTAATTTTTAACTAAACCTACAAAACCGTTTATTTACGGCTGTCTGCGGCATAACAATGAAAACTGACTAAAAATTTTTCGCTTAAATTATTGCGTATTATAATTATATTCCATATCTTTGCAGCACAAAAAAAGATATTTAATAAGTATCTAAAATTAAAATTCAACGCAATATGAAAAAGTTAGAAAAAAAGTTCAAGAGATTACTTACAAGAATCATATTCTTACAAAAGTTAGTTGATGGTTTCGGTCAGGAATCAGTAATCATTGACAATGATTTTGATAAAGAGTTTGTTAGTATTGCTGATGCAAAACGTGTTATAAGAGGTCTTAAGCCAAAGTATGAATTTATTTAATCATAAGAGCAATGAATAGTAGAAAGGATTTGAACAAAGAAACGCTGGTTGATATATTTTCAACCGTAACTTATGGAAGTGATTGGTTGGAAATCTGTCGCCCAAAGAAGTTTGACAGCCTTGTAAAAGAAGGAAGCGAATGCCGAGAAGAAAAATGGGCAGACATTCTTCTTGGTGGTGGGTATATTGTCGCACACGAATACGAGGATGAAGAAGAACCAATAAGGCACAAAATCACACTTGATATGATGAAGAAAGGCCTTGAAGTATTCAAGGACAAATGTCCTTATGACTACGCTGATTTCATCACAGAGAACGAAGATTACTGTACTTGTAGCAACCTTATGCAATGCGTGTTGTTCGGAGAGGTTGTTTATGGTTAAACGTAATTTTTAAGGCAAGATGAACTTATTTTCAAATAATCCTAACTTCTATCCAACGCCAAAAGAAGTAATAAACACGATGATGCTTGGCGAGGACGTTGTAGGCAAGACCATCTTAGAACCGTCGGCAGGTAGTGGAAACATTGTCAAGTGGCTATACGAAAACGGTGCAAGAGAAGTGATTGCGTGTGAGAAAGATGCATACCTACGCAAATTACTTTCGGGTGTGTGCAATCTTATTGCCGATAACTTCTTGACCGTTACATCCGAAAAGGTAAGCCATGTTGATTATATTGTAATGAACCCTCCTTTTAGCGATGGTGTTAAACATATTATGCACGCTTTTGAAATCGCACCAGCAGGATGTACGATAATAGCTTTATGTAACACATCCAATTTGGTTAGAACGTATAGCGAGGATAGGCGTGTATTCAAAGAAAAGGTAGAGCTATACGGCACATCCGAGAACCTTGGATGTGTGTTTGATAAATCGGAACGCAATACCGATGTTGAGGTGTCGTTAGTCAAACTTTACAAGTACGGTGAGAATGACAACGAATTTGATGGATATATGTTTTCTAATGAAGAGGATGCACTCGATAGAAACGAAACGGATGGACTTGTTCAATATAATGTTGTTCGTGATATGGTCAATCGGTATATATCCGCAGTAAAGCTATTTGATGAAACATTAGCGGCTGCATCAAAGATAAATGATGTTGCACGTTTCCCGGACTCAAAAAGCGACTACTTACCCGTTAAGTTTGCTTGTGTAGATAGCAATGGTAATGTGGTTCAGATGAGCCATCAGATGTATAAGAAACAATTGCAAAAGTATTATTGGCGCATCATCTTCTCGAAGTTGAATATGGAAAAGTATGCCACCAACGGATTACGGGAACAGATTAACCGTTTCGTAGAGCAGCAAGTTAATGTTCCATTCACTATGCACAACGTGTATCAGGTGCTTGATATGGTGATACAGACCACGGGGCAGCGAATGAATACGGCATTGCTTGAAGCGTTCGACTTGATATGCTCTTTCTCTGCCGAAAACTCAACGGCTGGTGAGAAGTGGAAAACCAATGCAAATTATATGGTCAATCGAAAATTTATTGTCCCATATATGACGGAATATGATGCACGTTGGCCACGCCATTATGTCAATTTGAATTACAGTAGTAATGAGGGAAAGATACAAGATGTTGTTAAGGCTTTATGCTACATTACAGGTACAAATTACGATACTATCCTTAGTCTAAACACAACTTTGTACAGGGGAGAATATCCTTGGGGCGAGTGGTTCGATTGGGCTTTCTTCCGTGTTAAAGGCTTCAAGAAAGGAACGATGCACTTTGAGTTCAAAGATGAAGAGGTTTGGATGAAGTTTAACAGGGAAGTAGCAAAGCAAAGGGGATGGGTACTACCCAAGAAAAGTAAAAAGAGAAAATGATATAAATAATTCCGTTTCCCGTGCGTTTTGAGAGTGAGCCTATAAAGTATATGAACATAATTAACGCCACACGGCGCACGGGAATGCCTAAAACAACAACGTAATGAATGGAAAGCAATAAGATTGTACACTTGAAACTGAAAGAGCCTACATCGGGTAGGCAAGACCATTATTTCGGTTCCCTTGCCGCTATATACAACAACTTTACCACGGAAGATGTAGGTATCGGATACAAGTCATTGACAAATGCCATCCGTGGTAGGGATATATACGAAAACAAAAAGTGTGTTATTCGCATCGGGACACTTGAACGGAAAGCACACGCAAAGAAAGAAAAATAATTATGTTAGGAGCAATAATAGGAGATATCATAGGCAGCACCTACGAATTTCACAACACAAGAGATTATGATTTCGAGCTTTTCCCACAGGACAGCTCATTCACGGATGATACCGTCTGCACGGTCGCCATTGCTGACGCTATTCTGAGAGGCATTCCCTACAAAGATAGCCTCATTGAGTGGTGCAGGAAATATCCCAATCCGAAAGGCGCATACGGAGTATCATTCTCTCGATGGATATGGCAAGATGACCCTCAGCCGTATGATAGTTTCGGGAATGGTGCAGCCATGAGAGTTTCGCCGATTGGTTGGGCATTCAATAAATCGACCACCGCTCTTGATGAAGCAAAGAAATCTGCTGAGTGCAGCCATTCTCACGATGAGGGCATCAAAGGCGCAATGGCAACCGCTCTCGCTACTTGGTATCTCTCGCATCATCATTGGAAAGACGCAAAGATGGAAGTGCAGAATATGTGTGTAGAACTCTACGGCAAAGACTATGTTTCCAATCTCCCGAAGATAGGAGAATGGAATGAGACTTGCCAAGGATGCGTTCCTCTCGCCCTGCATCTTTTCTCACTCTCTCAGGATTTCGAGGACGCTATCAGGCTTGCAATATCCTACGGCGGCGATAGTGATACCATCGGTGCAATTGTCGGCTCACTCGCAGGAGCATTCTACGAGATACCAAAGACGCTCATTTCAACGACTCTCGACTATCTGCCCGATGAAATGATTAAGGTCGTGAGAGAGTTTGATGAGCGTTTCGGCATCGATGATTTTTATATAACATTAAACTGAGTTAATATGACACAGAAAGATTTATTGCATCATTGCAGATACTACAAAGGAGAGAAAGAATGTCCGCACGATGGAACAAAGGGAATGCTATGGCGGTATGAGAAATCATGGATTGAACTCACTCTAAGCAAAGATGATGAGCATTCCGATTTACTCTCTAAAATTCTGACTGAATATCTTTTGGCAGGATTAAAAGACTTTGAGAAATTCGATGACACCCCTGTAACTCTGAAAGCCTTACTCTATAATCGGTTTGAACAATGGAATGAGGGAGGCGATTTCAAAGATTTCTATCATAAATACTATTAAAATAAGAGGCTCATCGATTGGTGAGCCTCTTTGATTATAATAACGGATGTTCTTTATATCCGATTAGTTCTATATCTATATAAACATTTCCATAATCAGGAGCTTCAACTTTTATAATTCTATATGTTGCTCCTATCTGCATGAATGTTTCGTTTTCTGATTTATATGCTGAATGCCTCTTTGCGTAGAAAGTCTTTGAGCCTTTCGGACAGTATATGTTGAGTATCGTTCCGCTAAATCCTGTGCCTTTTGCTGACCCGCATGACATGAATGAATAATCGGTTACTATTCTGCCAACCATTCCTCGTAATTGTTCCCTTGTCAGATTACGAACTCCGATAAATCCTTCTACGCCACTCCAAGTCTCAATACCCCTCTGCAACCATTTATCTTGAGTGGATATGGTCGTATCGAGAACACCTTTGAGGTTTCTGATGTTAGCCTCTCCACCCTCATTATCAAGAGGAACATTGCCAACGCCTTTGTAGTGACCCCAACCCCATCCGCCTGAATATCCACGGAGAGGTCTATTCATATGTCCTGAACCTGCGGTATAATCATACCACGCTTTTTGTTGTTCAGGGGTTAGACTATTCCAAAGGTCATCACTCTCATCGCCCCAAAGGTCATCACTCTCACGAGAACTCTTGCACCATATAGCGGCATCTTTTCTCTTTTGAGAATAGGCATCCTTATCAGTCTGCAAAAGAGTAACATCTTTCGATACATTTCCGACATTCTTCGCATCACGTCTCGCCTGTTCTGCAAGTCGTTTCTGATGCTCAGCAATAGCGAGATTTGCCTTTTGCTTGATGATGGTAATATCTTCGCTGTTGGCGATTGCAGACTGAGCCTCTGCAAGCAAATTAGCAACATTGAGAGACTTCGGATGATTGACCGACCATGCTTTAACGACTGCCAATTGCTGCTCGACTGCCTCAATCTCAATCTTGACAACGACCTCGTTAAGTTTCTTGATATACGCATCCTGAGAGACTTTCCATGTCGGGTATTGAGTATGCGGTTTGAGATAGGTCGGGTCTTCCACATACTTAATCTCCATTTCGAGTTTCTTCTTTTGCTCAGCGAGAGGCAATCCCGAAATATCGTTGAGTTTCTTCTGTACGGCTGCATGGGTCTGTTGCAGTTCTGCCATCGAGAATTGTTTGTGCCATTCGTGAGCCTCAGGAATAAGGTCAGAAATCGCATTCTCAGCCGCTTTCGTCTGATTGATGAGTTTCTGCATTGCCATCGCCTCATTCTGCATCTGAGCGAACTTGCCCGATTTGAGAGCTGATTGCAGGGCAGTTATATCAATCTCGCCGTAGTCCTTTGCCTCGTTCATCTTTTTCGATGCTATATTCAAGCACAGAGCGTTTCTTCTGAGCGAGTTTCAGAGCCTCAGAGCGCACATCTTCCCAACGCCCATGCTCGTAAGCCTCACGCAAAGCCGATGTATCGACATTATCCACGCCCTCGAACTCATCGAGATACCTCTTTCCTGCGCTGATAGCCTTTTGACGATTGGCAGCTCTGAGACGGATTGCATCCTCTTGTTCTGATGTACGAGCCGCATGGCGTTCCTCTGCGATTTCGAGAGCGGTCTTTTTCTTGGCAGACGGATTGATTATCTCATCTATCGCCATCTGATTATTGCGAATGAAATACGGCTCAGTTCCTCTCTCACGAGCTTTTGCGATGTCGGTTGAATGTTCCCTCACCCAATCCTTGAACGCCGTGGGATACTCGGTTATTTGCTTTCCTTTCGGCTCATAGGTCTCGCCATTGAGGAATGCTTCAGTAACCTTTGCCATTTCGTCTGCGTCCATCAAGATAGGCGTAACGAAACAGAAACATTGAGGATGCCAACCATCGAAAACAAAGTCTTTCGGATAGTCGCCTTGCAGTTTGTCACAAATATCTTTCTTCGGGTGGTTCTTTGAGAGTTGCACCCTCTGACCCAAGACGAAATCCATCTGCTGCCACCGCTCATGGTCAGCACGGCGATAGGCTATGTTGGTTTCAGTCCTGGTAACACGCATAGCGTTGCGTGCAGACGACTTATAAACGCCCGTTCCGCTTTTATAGGCATCACGGTCGTAGTCTATCCACTTGTATTTGCCCGTTTTTTCGTCCTTGATACGCTTTTTCCACTTCTTACCGTATATTGGTTCAGTGCCGACGATTTCACCCGTTGTAGGGTCTATTACGTCCTTTTCGCCTTTCTTGTAACGAAAGCGGCGAAACATAAGGTCGGGGTCGTTAAGGTATTCACGTACCTTTCGAGACATGGAGCTTGCGCTATCACCCTCACCGATTGCAACGGTCATGGCAACTTCCATTTCTTCACGCAATTGCTTGACAGACTTCCACACACGTTTTGATAGGTCTAAGCCGTTTTCCGTGCGTCCTATGAACGCATCACGGGCGGCTGTGTTCCTATCCATGTAGGCGGTAAATTCGGGCGTAGAAAGCACCTTTTTGCCGAATACCGATGCAACGAATTGGTCGCATTCCTTATTAGCCGCATCCCATTCCAACTTTATGCCGTTCTGAACGGCCATGGTAACGGTGGACGATAGACGGCGCAACAATGCCTCGACTTCCTTTTGCTTCTTCATGCTATCGCCGTCAAAGGAATACATCACGCCATCGTCAAGCGTCGGCATAGTCTTGTTAAGGGCAAGGATTTCGTTTACCGTCTTGGCAAACAAAGTCCGCACCTTTTCGGCATACGCTTCGGTTCGCATGAGCCGTTGCGCCGCCGCTTTCTTTTTTGTTGGCTATATGCTTATCGTCCATCGCTAATTTAGATTACCTTTTTTTTACGTACTTGTTCGCAACACCTTGCCATCCATTTGATGCGGTCTTGAATATTATATACAAGTACTCTATTATGGCAATTCTTCGTATGTTTTGGCAAATATGTCGGGTTTGCAAGGGTAAAATTCGCCATTGACACCCTTGATGATGTAATCACCTATGTCGGCTTTCATTTCACCCTCTAATGTCTGTATGCGCAAGCCTTTCTCTTCAACGATTCGCTCGTACTCGTCCCACCGCCAAAACTCCTGCGTGTTCTCTGCAATACTCTTCCGAAATCCGAGCAAATCACCTCCTTTGCGGAAACATTCTACTTCCATAATGTTCTCACCGTTCCATTGCACGGCTTCAATCACTACTGGTTTCTTTCTGTACTTTTTCATTTTGCTGTATTTATGATGTTATTTATTCTTCGTCATCATCATCACCACTATTTGCCGAGCCTGCGCCGCCGTCATCACCACCGCCAAAGATATTCTCCTGCTGCTTTTGGCGTTCTGCCGCTTCTTGGTTGATACGCTCCATTTCACGGTGTGGGTCTTTCACAAGCGGATTCATTTCAACAGCCGTTTCGGTCGAAATCAGCCCTGCGTCGTATGCCCTTGTGATGTTATTCAAGTCCTCCGCAATATCATCACCGAATGGCTCTTGAAACTCATGCCCAATCTTCAAGTTCTCGCACTGCGTATGCAGGTGTGCATCAAGCACGTTGCCGATGATAGCCGTTACAAGCGACGCTATGCGGTCGAGCAATTCATTGTGTACCTCCTTGTGCTTTGATGCTTTTATGTCAGCAAGCAGCATCACCGCGCGCAAAGCCTTGCCCGATAATTGGGAGATTGATTTCAATGTGTCGGTGGTAATGTTCGGCGTAAACGTTTTTTGCAGGATTTGGTTTTGTAGCCAATCCAATTCGTCTTTCTTCGACTGCGGCGCATTATCCCATGTAAGGTACTTTGCCGCTTTATCCACGCCGTCCTGCCCGTTGGTGATAAGCAACTTCGATGCCTCTTTCTTTTCGGGCATATTCTTGATTATGTCGGCATTCATAATCGTAATAGGGTCGGCAAGATAGTCGTTGGTGTCCGCCGTGCGTGAGGCAATGTATTCCTCACGATGGATTAGCCTTTCAACCCCTTTCCATTCCTTGTCCTGCCAAAAAAGGATAAGGGGTATCTTGCCTATAAAGTTAGTTTCTTCGACCACATCCCAGCCGATGGCACGCTTGGCGCAATGATAGATTACATCGCGTGTGTAAATGTCGAAATGATACACCAATTCATCTTTTTCTTCGCGCACATAGTAGCCCCACGCAGCCGAAATGATGTTTTCGTATTGGTCTTTGCGGATATAGATTTCATCGCCCTTGCTATGCGCAAGAACCCGAATCTGTACCTTGGGCGAGCCGTCATCATCCCGATATGTTCGGAACAACATTGCGCTTTCGGTCTCCGCACCTGCGATACGCTTGCACTGCTTAATCTTGCTGTCAAAGTGCATTTCTTTCATCAATTCAAGATATGCCTTGAAAGCATCGTCTGTACCCTCGGATAGCTGCATCCACTTGACGGGTCGCCCATAAAGGAACACGGCGGAAATCTCATTGATGAAAAACGGGGTAGGGGATTGGCAACTTCCAAACCGCCTCTTTGCGCAAGAAATTGCCTTTCTTGTCGGTGATAATCTTATCTTCACGCTTCATAATCTCGTGCGTGTCGATGTTGTATTCCTTGATGGCTTCCGCCACGATGGGAAAACGGTTATCCATTTTGTCCTTGACCGAGGAAATGTCCTTTGCGGCAAGGAGCTGCTCGAACTCTTGATTGCGTCCAACCAATGCGTTCACGTAGTTTCTGAATAAATCAAACAGTACCATATCATTTATTTTTGTTGTTGTGATTACAAACCGAACATGCCTTTGTCGAGGCTATCGAAGTCAACATCCGAATCTTCTTCGTAAAGGTCGTTGATGGCATACCCTAATATATCTACGAACTCATCATGCGGTTGCGACGGGAAACCGCAAACCTCGTCCAAAAAGTCATCATTCCACGACCCCTCAACGATATACACACGTCCGCATTCTATACGTGGCGATACGGCACGCAAACGGACTTCCTTATCATCGGTCGGTGTAGGCGTTTCCTTGACGTTCAACGTGGATATTTCTCGCAACATCTGCACGACGCTTATACCATTAGCCTTTGGCTCGATATGCAGGATGCTTTCCTTGTTTCCCTCGTGAGCCTCCATATAGTCGGGCAGGAAACGTAATAAGTCGGGCATTTCTTTCCATACCTGTTGTGCATCGTACAGGTAGATATTGTTTCGTATTCGGCACGCCGCAAGGATGCCTCTGACGGGTCGTTGTCTTGATTCTTCTTTTTCTTGTTGTAGGCAGTATCAAGATAGAAGTGCATCGGCTCGTTGTATCGCATCGCCGTGAACTCTGCCATTGATATACGGCGAAACCAATCACGCTTGACGATGTTACCGCCCTCGATAGTCGGGTGCTGTTGATACAATGCCGAGAACTCACGGGGCGCACGTGCCTTTTGCTTTTCCAACTTGCGTTTTGAGTGTCGGTTTTCCCATAGCGCATCACCGATATGTCGGGGTGAATACAATGCGCCGTCATGCTCTTGCTCGCAGATGGCAGGTATTGATAACACCGTCCAATCCTGCGGTTCGGCTTTCAGTATACGCCCTGCAAGGTCATCTTCGTGCCAACGGGTCATAATGAACAGCTGCTTTGAATCGTTGTGCAGACGGGTCGAAAGCACGGTATTGTACCAATCCCACACACGTTGCCGATATGTGATAGAGTTGGCTTCGTTTGCGTCCTTAACAGGGTCGTCGATGATTGCTATATCGACAGGTGTACCCGTAAGGGAACCGCCAACGCCGACGGCTTTGTAAAAGCCACGATGCCCAACGGTCTCGAATATATCCACGTTGCGCAAGAAACCCTTGGTGTCCGTGCGGATATTAGAGCCGTTAAGGTACGTGTCGGGAAATATGTCTTGATATTCCTTGCTGTCAATCGTGCGTTGTATGGAGCGGCTGAACTGCTCTGCAAGGTCGGAAGAGTATGAGCTTCCGACTATCTTTAAGTCGGGGTTTTTGCCCAAAGCCCACGCAGGGAAGTTACGGGATATAATCTCGCTCTTTCCATGTTGAGGAGGTACGAATACCATCAAGTTCTTAACTTCCCCCTTCAATAGCTTTTGGCAATAGTCTGCAATTAAGATATGAAACCATTCTGCCTCGTATTTCGGGTTAGAGTAGCCAAGAAAGCGTGAAAAGGTGTTTGGAGCTTCGAGTTTAAGCCTCGCTTGCTTCAATTCCATCAGTCGTTGCCTTATCTCGATTCTTGACTTTCGCACCCGTTATTCTTCGTTATCCTTTTCTTTGTCTAACTTATCCAGCCTTTCGATTTCCTTGTTGATTTCCTCAATCGTCATCGGCTTGTCATCGTCTTTCTTCAACGCAACGTCCGTGCGCTGGCGATTCTGATAGTGTTCGGGGTCAAGATTGGTAAGCAGGAATATAGCTGCACCGACGTTAGGCTGATAATGCTTCGTTGATTTCTTCAACTTCTTAATCGTCGGCTTGCTTGGGTCTTTCGGATTCGGTACGTACTCCGTTTCCGTTTCCTCCCGTTCGTAGCCCTTTGCGGTCATGGATAGCGACGTTACAAGGTCGTGCGTGAGGTTCTTCTTATACACTTCCTTTGCTTCGTTGATGGCTTCCTTGAACTCTGACTTATCCATCCAACGACGATAGGTTATATCTTCAATATGGAATGTGGCAAGGAAATCCTTTAGCCTTGCCCCTCCATAGTCGATAAGGCCGTGTTCGGCTACCCATCGCACGCACTCACCAAGTATAATCTTGTTGTATTTTGCCATATTGGTTCATTTTTATTTGTCAAACCCACTTTGTTTACTTTTGCCGCTTTCACGCTCTTTCTGCGCATCGTTCTTGATTTCGTGGCGTTCCGACCGCAATACGTTCTTACCTTGTACATTCCCGCTCCGATGGTGTCAATTTCACTAAACGGTATTTCGGGAACGGTAAGCCGTTTCCTATACTTCGGGTCTAAGAAGTAGATATATCGAAGTTGGTAGCCATCGACGTACTTTGCGCCGAGCTTTATCCATTCGTTGCGTGTTCGGTATTGAACGGGGATATGCAAGTATTCACATTGCTTGCGTATCAAGTCCGAATTAGGATTGCTTTCAAAGGTCAGTGCGGCAATCCTATCGCCTGATGGAAATTCGAGAATGGTTTTGTTTTTGGTGATGCCAGTAAGCACAAAGTTGCTTGCACGGTAAATCGTACCATCGCCACACTGACAACCATCAGCAAAGGAAATAACCCACTTGATTTGTGGTGTCTGTTTTCGCATCATCCGCAAAGTCTTTCCAATGCAATAGCTTTCGCTGTTACGTGGCAGGTAGTCATCGAATGCCATACGGTTTAGTTCGATAAAGCCGTTCCACGGTGTACCCTCAACCAAACCCATGACTTTGCGTTTATCCATCGACGGCCCATATTGCAACACGCCGTGAAGTCTGCCATCAAGAAAGGCACCGAAATGCAGTTGTGAGTTATGCACAACCTTTCCAGAATAGTGATGCTTCTTCACAAACTCATTCGCTATCTTTGGCGGAATGACTTTGATAACTATTTCCTTACATCTGCCCATTGCTTTACTATTGCGTATAAGGCGTTGCCGTTCTTATTGGTGTTTCCGAAAGTGTCGGCATCGTCATATTGTGATACTTTGATTTGTTCCTTGATAAATTTCGCCTGTTCGCTTGACAGAGTGAATGTTATTGTTTCAACGTTTTTCTTATCGCCATCAGGAAGCGAGAAACTATCGCCGTAATCATCGGGATTGACTTTTGTCTCATCACCGAAAATCGGTAAATCCACGCCCCAATCGGTAAGTTGGCTTTCTTCCCATTCGTTAGCAAGCATATCCCAATCCCACTTACCAAAGCCGCTATTGTCGATAACGGAATAGGCTTTGAGTTTGTTGATGGTTGTTTCTTTTGGGATTATGATGCACGGGGCTTCGGTGTAGCCAAGCGATTGCAACGCCCGTAAGCGCATATTTCCTCCGATGGTGATATATCGTCCACCGTCGAGCGGATAGACCATCAGACCACGCAAAGAAAGCATTTCGGGGTATTCTTGAATATTCTGTTTCAAGAGCCTCAACTTTTCGTCCGTTATGCTTCGTGGATTGGCAGGAAGTCCGTCAAGCTGCCCATCATTCGGCTCAATTACCGACAAGGGGAGAGAGAAACAAACTTCGTTTCGATGTTATTGTTGTCTTTCGTCTTATCCATCTTTCATTATTCTTCTCCAATATGCAAAAATAATAAAAGGGTACTTGTAAAGTACCCTTGTTGTTCGTATTTAACAAATTCAACGTAAATAGCCGTTGATTTCTACCATAAAGTCCTCAAGTGAGCGGCAAATCACATACTTGTAGCCTGCCCATTCTAAATCACGCTGCATCTGCTTCTGCGTCGGTTGTTGCCGTCCCGTCTTGGTTTTCATTTCCACGAACAAGGCGTGATAACCTTTCGCAGGGAAACATAGTATCAAGTCGGGAAATCCTGCCCTTGTTCCCATTCGCTTGAACTCCATCGCCTCAAACCGTGTTCGCTTGCCACCGTTAGGGGAGTGGTGCAATAGGCGTGTGAGCTTTGGATATTGTAGGCGAAACCAATTCACGCAAGCAATCTGTATGCTATCTTCCTCATGCCTCATCCTTGCGCCCTTTCCCTTGTTTCGTAGTCAATCAATACGCCCGACGGCGTGCCATCGTTGGCATACTTCACTTTGATACGTTCAATCGCAATTCCGTCATTCTTGATGCCATTCCGTACCAATGCCATTATCAGTTCCCGATAACCATCAATAGGATTGTCTTTGGTATTCGTTTCTTCCATCGTCCTTAATCTTTAGGTTCGTTGTTTCGTGTATCAGAATGGCAAATCGTCTTTGTTGCCTTGGCTCGCCGTGCCTGGACTTGATGCCGTCTGTGTTTGTTGGCTCCCTTTGGGATTGCGGTCAAGCATCTGCAATATATCCGCCTCTATCTCGGTCGTGTAGCGTGTAATACCGTCCTTTTCATACGACCGTGTGCGTAATTTCCCTTGCACATACACCATGCTTCCCTTATGTACATACTTTTCGACCACTTCTGCCAATCGCCCCCAAAGAACGATTTGATGCCATTCCGTTTTGTCAGGATAGGTTACGCCGCTTTGTGTCGTGTATCCCTTTTCTGTCGTTGCAACGGTGATGCCTGCAACCTTACGCCCCGTTTGGGTCATACTTACTTTGGGTTGTCGCCAACATAGCCGACAACAACCGCCATATTTACCGATGCCATATTACTATGATACTATCATTATTCTACTATTATGTTATAATATAATATATACTGATACTAATTGGGGTATTCCAAATCAATATCTGAACGGCGTAAAATGAATTATAATCCCTTTGAAGAAATCGTTTCCATTTTTACCTTTTCCAAAGAACCATTCCTTGAAGTCATCCAATGACAAACAATCGTTCTTTGCAAGTTCGGCAATATCAACGTAATTATTCCCGACTTTTGCCGTTACAAAATCGTTCTTTCGGTCATAGCGCATTGTTATTCGTTGGTAGCCCACACCGTCCTTGCAACGCTTGATTTCGCATTGCGGCGAGTTGTATGGTCGCCCCGTCCATTGGCGGATTGACAACACGAAATTGCCGTTGGCTACCTTGTCCAGATTATGCTTCCATAGGGCATAATTCTCCCGTATGGTGTGCTTCTTGTTTCCTGCCGCAAGATTTTCCTTAAACTTCGTCGGCTCTCCTTTACGGCTGTGGTTGCCTTGAAATACCCGTGATAGAGTGATTATTACTTTCTTCTCCATTTATTTCGGTTTCACAGTTTTCGTAAACTTTTCTTGCACCGTTGATTTTTAGTATTACTTTCATTTTAATCTTTCCCTTATGTATGCAACAATCTCGTTTTCAGTCTTCAGGTAGGCGATTTTACCGTTTATTTGGTCTACAGTAGCAGCCACCGCTATTTCCCACACTTTTATCATAAGTTTACGAGATGGATGCTTATCTGCATACTCCGCACCAGCTTCAAATGCTGTTTCAATTGTGTGGGATATGTCTTGTAAATTAGGGATATTCTTTTTACAATATTCCTGCGCTGCTTTGTTGATTTCGTTTACTCTGTTCATAATCCCTAATACTTTTTTTATTTCCTTTTTATATATTTCTTCTGCATAAGCTTTCGCTTCTTCGATAGTCTTAAAACTATTCTTTGTAAAATGATTACAAAGTAGCTCTATATCTTTAGGGTAAAACCATTCTCGAATTAGGAACTTTTCTAATGGTTTACTTGCTCTACATACATTAACATATCTTGCGTAATCACCATATATCCCGACATCCTCCCAATTCAATTTAGAGGCGCTTTCTATCACGCTTTTACGCCCTGCCTCAAATGCACGATTTTCTATTTTGTCGCACATCAGCTGTATGCAGTAATTTGCCATTTCGCTTGTGCCATACTGGGCGTGTATCTCTTCACACCTTTTCTGCACGTTGAATTTCGTTTGTTCCATAATTATTTACCTCTTTTAAGTTTCTCAATTAAAATATCTGCAATCTGCACGCAATCGTGAACGTATGATTGTATGCTTGTTCCTCCCATTGGAGTTGAGAATGAAGCCGCTAATACCTCTTTCGCTATTTCGTACCTGCGCTGTTCCCAATCAATAACTTTTTCTTCTTCACAAATCTCCGCAACCAAATTTCTTAAATCCTCAAACACATTTAGACAAGTATCACATTCTACATTTTCATGATGTGTTGCTAAAAACTTATGTAATTCTGCTGTAATTTCTTCTCTGTTCATAATATAAAATCTTCTTTACTAATACATCCAACCTCCTCCATTAACTCAATGGCTTTCTTAATATCAAGTTCACTTCCCCGATATTCAAGAATTATCTCGCATCCAGTACATATTGAGACATGAGGGGTTTCGCTTCCAAAGCCACAGAAAACCAAGTGTCTCTCAATATTTTGTAAGGCAATAGAAAGTTCGCTTTCTTTACTCTCTGCTACGTTTACAAGTTTTCTTAAACACGTTCTCATTTTACTCCTTTTAACGTTTCGGGTTATCGTGAATATTTCCGACAACTTTAATGCGTTGCTCGTGTATTTCTTTTTTTTGTTAGCTCTTGTATATCGAGCGCAAGTGGTGCAGTACCGTAGTCTATCATCTTAAAGGCGGCTTCCTCTTCGCGGAATTCAATGGTAAAAAATCTATTGTCGTTTGTGGTAACGATGTCACCCTCGTAGATTTCTTTACCTTTGGCATCTTTTAGACCAGTGTATTGTCCGACAGTATTTGCATCTACCTGCATTTGCCACCCGCTGTCCCACATGAGATATTCATCATATGGAGCTTCGGGAATTTGTATATTTCCGTACAGCCATTTACCATTTTGAATAGACTTTCCTCTAAATAATATTTCTCTTTTCATAATTAATTTTTACCACCCGAATAGGTTTAGTACCATTGGATTATATTGTTGTTTATATGCTTCTATTTTATTCTTGTGCCAATCATTCGCATAGCCCATGATACAAGCTCATGCAACTGTAACCTCCCTCCGGCTCAAACATGTCAATATGTGCGCCATCACGGTTTACATACCTGAATACATCCTGCACCGTTGGATATTGTCCGTTAGAGCAGAAGCGGGCGGGGAATGTAACCGGGTGAAAAGAAAGTCGAGCCTTTCTCTGTTTCTTCTTTCATTCTTTGTTCTGTGCCGATTAACCGTTTTGCCGCCCACTTGTCCTTTGAAATCAGTTGTACCTCACGCTTTCTGCACATTATACAAGGAAAGCAACCTACACGAGAAAAGCCACGCTCGTACAAGGGATTTGGACGCTGACAGTTGGCGAGGATATAATCTATCACCTCTTGTGTCGACCAATGGAATATAGGTCGTAGTACACTTGCGTCGTGCGTCTTGCACCATTCAAGTACCGCTTTCTTGTGATACAAACCTTTCACTTCGTTGTTGAAATATTCTTTAAAATAAGAACACTCTACGTCATAGCCAGCACGTGCTTTGCTTTCATTTGCCCTGATACCTTGAATAATGATAAAACTATCGTCTTGTGACAGAATATAGTCTATCATCGGGATTACTTTCAGTTCCGAAGTACAGAACCGTGCTCTTGTAGACGGGAAGCGCCCTTTCTTGATGCTCATGTCCACGAAGTCTTTGTACTTCTTGCTTTTGAGCGTAACCAATTCTACTCCCAACTGTCCGCAAACGTTGTAAATGTGTGTGTAGGTGTCTGCGTGCTCCCAGCCTGTGTCGCAAAACACCGCCGTAACTTTACCTTTTCCGTAGTCATTGACAGCTTTAATGAGGCAGGCTTGACTATCTTTGCCTCCGCTGAATTGTACTAATATTTCATTTTTCTTGCTTTTCTTTTTTTATCAATATCTCTAAGCGGTTGCTTGCGCCAACTGTTCTCCCTACCATCTTCGAACCCTTTCTTGTATGCAATCCTGCACCCAATAAAAAAATGCGCATATAAAAAAATTCGCATAGAATTATTACAACGATTAGTATTATATCAAATATCCACATACATTTCTATTCTTCTACCGCCTTAAAAATTATCTCCTCGTTTAGCCCTAAAAGGTCTTGCGCAAAAGCCACGCAAAAGGAGTTGCAGTACTGGTATTTTCCTTGCCCTAATGCGCAATTTTCGCACAAGCGGCCTTCCGTGGCAATGTATTTCTTTCCGTTGATAATTATTCCGTTTTCTTTAGTCATTGCTTTCTATAATTTTATTTTCCTCCTTTCAGTAGTTCGGGGTTATCGTGAATATTGCCAATAATACAGACATCGTAATCTCTAATAACAGTTCCGATGTCATTGAGATACGTTGCCTTACAACTTAATTCGTCTTTAAACCTAAATGAGCCATTGAACCATATAACTACAGCCTTTAGATCGTTGCCAATGGTTACTATATCCCCCTCAAAGATTTCCTTTCCGGTGCTGTCTTTCAACCCTGTGTATTGGCCGACGGTTTCGGCTGTAACTTTATACCACCATTCCGTATTGAACCATTCATCGTTAAATTCGACAATATCGCCGACAATGACATCGTTACCAATCAGTGAACCATACATCCACTTACCATCGCCACTCCGCTTTCCACGAAATTTATATGTTTCCATCATTTTACTTTTATTTACCATCCGAAAAGGTTAAGAACCCTTGGATTATATTCTTCTTTGTATTTCTTTATTTGGTTCAATGCCACGTTTAGCTTTGGGATATGCGACCGACCCATCATTGCGCAATCGTCATCGTCAGATGAATCGTCTACTCCTGCAAGCTGCACAATAGTACGTTGGACTTTATCTTCAACTTCTTCAAGGGCTGCATATATAGCAGCCTTTCGGTTTCATAGCCTTTTATCTTATTGCCACCGACGAAACAACAACCATATCCACCACCAGCATTTCCAAACCACGTACTTAATCCATAATTCCAACGTCCATTGTCGGATTGGGCAGTTTCAATCTCGAAGTAGTTGTTGCCGTTCCTCCAGCTTACGGGCTTGTTCGGATTGATGCAAATGTCGTGTATGTTGTAGTTGAATGAATTGAATGTGTGTACGATGTCCGACTTATCTTTGTTTTCATCATACCACTTACTCCAATCTTTCCAAGTGAATGCCTTGCCCAAACAATGGCATGTAAATAATACTTCATCTTCCATCTTGATACCTACCTTATTTCGTTTAAGATAAAATCCGCATTCATTTTCTTGGCTTTGCGAGTAATCGGCTTGTGGCTTTCTTGCTCATCAAACCACAATTGCAGTTTCCAGTCTTCTACGACATCATATCTCCAATACTTTCTATATTTGAGCCAATATTTGTAAACAATAAGCACCACCGCCTCTTTGTTCTCAAAAGTATTGCAAAAGCCTACAACGTGACACTTACTTCTATCATAGTAAAAGGTTGAACCTTCGTTCAAATTCTCAACTTTTCTTGCCATGTTATTCATCACTTTCTTTTAAGTTCTTCAATTAGTGCATCAGCGTAAAATATTGCATGTTTCGCACAATAATCCTGTACTGTTATATCGTTTACTTCTTCACCAAGACCTCTACCTTGCCAAAGAATTTCCTTAGTAGACGTAGCGATAAAAGGTAGAATATCCTTTGCTATCTCGTAGCGGCGTTGTTCCCAATCTATACACTTCTTGTTACAACTATTTTGTAGGTCGGCTCTCTTTGAACGAACCATTTCGGCAACGCAGGCTTTACAACGATGCTTGTATGATTTCGACATTTCGGATTTTGTCTTCATTTTGCCACATGTCTCACATTTCTTAATCTCTTTTTCCATCTGATAATCCCTCCTAATCGTTTAATTCATAATCGAATTTCGCCCATGCAAACCGCTTACGGTGTTGCAAGTAATTCAAATCCTCTTGATGGCAATATGCCTCTCGCTCGAAGAGACGTTTCGGTATGCCTTGTGCCAATTCCTAAACCAGAGTAGCGTAAACAGGAAATCAACGACGTAAAGGATATAGAAGCCGACAAACAACAATTCCTTTTCCTGGGCATAGTGTATGCACTCGTGATTATATGTTACTGCCGTAAAACGGTCTTTTGCTTCCGACCTTACCACAATCCATTTAAGCAGCGTTATTGCCATGTATGGACGTGGCGGGAAGTGTTTTGAATAGATAATCTTCATCTTTGGTAAATTCTTGTGTATGTTGCGGTCTTACCGCTTAATTCGTTAATACTATCAACTTTCAATCTTAGGCTATCACGCTGCCATTCTGCGGTTGTGAGCTTTGTTTTCATTTCCATGTACGAAACAACCCATCCAAGGTAAAGAATGACCGATATTGCAGTCAGCGTTGTGCGTGGATGCCTGTCAAATACCATTTTTTTGCCACTTTTTCCGCCCCATACGGCGCACGAAAGAACGCCGACGGGCAAGCACCAAGCCAAGGTAATTAAACCCCGTAAGAACGCAAATAAACCGCGTTTTTGCCATTTTTGCCGTATTCGGCAGGCGTGCATATTATCTTCATGCTGCCAGTTTTGTTTGATGTTTCCATATTACTTTGAAATTTTGCTTATTTGCCGCTTTGTTTTCGTTTTGGCGGCGTTTTATTGTTTTCGTGATAACTTTATCGTTTTTGAAATTTGAACCGCTTAGAACGGCTTATTTTCGATAAGTCGGATTGCCGAATATCACGACCTCCAGCATTTCGTTGAAACGGTCGGCAATTCTATCGCCGTATTTCGTCCGCACTTGCTTGCCAGTTAGATTGGTCGTAATGAACGTGAATAGCTGGTTGTTGTAGCGGTATTCCAGCAAGTCGATAATCGGGCTTGATACGTTGCCGTAATCCATCACCTCGGTTGCCTCACGCCCCATGTCCTCGATACCCAACATGTCGGCATTGCGTACCGCCGTCCGTGTGCTATCGGCTTTCATCGTTGTTGCCACGTCCTTTGCGTCAATAATGCGTATTCCCGTCTTTTCCTCGAAGTAACTGTTTGCGTTGAGGTAGTTTAAGGCGTTTTGGAATGCGCATAGGAGCGTCGTCTTGCCGTTGCCGCACGTTCCGCATAGCATAATACCAAACTTTGGGTTGTCCTTTGTGAAACATTCTGCAACACTTTTGATATTCTTCCTTGTAGCTTCATCGTCGATATAGCTGCCATGTCTGAATTTGACTTCTGCCCGATATGCAGCGGTTAGGAGGTCATTTGCCTGTTCTGTGGTCATCGGTAGCCTAAAACGTGGTCGTATAGTTTTCCGCCTTGCTAACAGTTCCCTCAAATCCTTTACGTTGAACCTTTGATTTTTCTCGATTATTTTCATCTTGTTTTATTTTTAATTGTATTCGCAGCCAATCGTTAAAATGCTGCTTTGCATCCGATAAGTTGTTGTGAACCTTACCTCGACATTCTGCATCCAAATCGAAATCATCAATCCACTGCATTAAGTCATCTTTTGATACCTTATGCCGCATGCGCATCAATTCGCACCAACTTTCGTCGTTCTTTAATTCGCTTATGAATTTTCCCTCGCATGCGTACGCGCGCTCGTCGTTGGAGATATTCTTATTGTTCTTTATATTCTTAGAGGTTGTGCAGTCTGTTGTGCAGTCTGTTGTGCAGTCTGTTGTGCAGTCTGTTGTGCAGTCTGTTGTGCAGTCTGTTGTGCAGTCTGTTGTGCAGTCTGCACTATTAGCTTGTTGGTATTGTTCATATTTACAGATAGTTATAAGATTTATAATGTTTGATTTCTGTTGTGTAATCTTTTCGTCCGAAACAAATTCGGCAAGACGCGCTCGGACCGTTCTCCTGTTCATGCTCCACCTCTTTGCAAGTTCCGTTTCCGATATGGCAATTTGCCCGCGATTTACAACCACCCTGTTGCCGCGAATATAGAATATTCGCTGTGGTCGCCACTCGGCGAGAAGCAGTAGGTCAATCCAACATTGAACCCTGCTGAACCTCTCGCCGAAATAGCCTTGCATTTCGGTAATCTTGCGGTTTATTTTAATCCATCCATCTGCCATGATTACCACGTTTCGTTAGTTTAGGCGCAAATGTAATCCACCCAAATATCAATAAATTGCTTACCAGCGTACACGGCTAATTCCTCGCTCTTAAAGGCAAGCCGAGAGCAGATATGCGAGTGCAAGTACGATGATGCGTTACCCGCACTCGCAAAGACGAGACCGCCACCCGAGTACGCATAGTAGAACGACCGACCGACACAACGGCGTTTTGCGTCATCGTCCAAACTTTCCCATTCTTCCTTTGAGTAGATATAGAACCAAGGGAAATAGCGGTATTCGTCATCGGTGAACGTCGGATGCCAGCCCTCGTTCAATGCTTCGGTGATGATGCGGAGCTTCAAGTAGGCGATAACGTCATTTTCTTCGCCCGATGCGGTATTCACATACTTCTCGTATGACTTGACGAATGGGTGCTCATTGCCTAATTCGCAATAGGCATCGTGAAATGTCTTGATGTGTTCTGTTACGTCGATGGGCTGCTGGGGTTCTTCCACGTCATCCCCAAATAATGTACGCAGCATCGTTTGTATTTCGGGATAATCACCAGCCTCCGAGAAAGCCTTTTGTAAGTTCTCTTTGTTAATCGTTATTGTTTCCATTTTGAATTTTGTTTAATCGTTTAATAATGATTTTCGTTTGCCGCACGGCGTTGTAAATCCGTGTGCTGCCTTGTGGTATAACCACGTTGTCAATGATAAGCGGCAAGCACCTTAATAGCGTGCTAACGATGTCGTTTGGTATTTGTTTCATATCAATATGGATTGAGGTTTACCGTGATATTCAGACCATGCCGTGCAACGTACACGGGCTTTCCCGTCGCTTCCTCGACTTGCTTTTTGAAGTCCTTGGGGTCGCTGTTATTGCCGCTTAGGTGCAGCAACACAATTTCGTTCACGCCAGATAGGTCGTTAGCCGCCAAAGCCGCCTTGCATGTCTGCAATTCCATGTGAGACCTCAACAGACGTTCACGCATAACGGCAGGAACCATCCCACGGTCTATGCTGTCTTGTAAGATTTCATCCGCATAATTGGCTTCTATCAAGATGTGATTGAGGTTTGGCAACCGATATTCCACCATCATTGTATCGGTAGCAAAGAACAGCCGCCCCATTTCCGCATGGTCGATTATAAAGCCCACACACATGGCACGTCGTGCGCCATATTGAGGACAAACACCTTGAAGCTGCCGACGATGTAACCGTGCATCGGCTCGATGGTCTTGCAAAATGACCGATTACTTACGTTCTTAACCGTGAAAACATCCTCGATGGCTAATACCTTGATGCCGTACTTTAGCACGTCGTGGATGGCAAAGGAATGGTCTGAATGAGAATGGGAGATAAGACAACCGACAACGCTGCTGACCGAAAACCCGACACCGCGCATGATTTCCTTGAACGGCAAGCCGCATTCAATCATCATCGTTTCGCCATTGGCGGCACGCAGTAAGTACGCATTGCCCTTTGACCCCGAACCTAATACTTTCAATTCCATATCCTTTGCCTCCTTGACTTGATGTTAGTATGCTGGTGCCTCATCGGCGGCGTTGTCCACTTGCGCCTTTGGTACTTCTACCTGCTTGATTTCGCCCGTTTCCTTATCCACGTCTTCGTATGTGGCTTCATCAACGGGTATCTCAACGGCATTGGCGTTCTCGGCGATTACTTGGTCGCGGTCATTAGTGGCTGCATCCTCAACGTCCTTATCCATGGCCGACATCATTTCGACTGACAGATAGCCGTATTTCCGAGCAAACGGCGGATTACGGTCTTGAGGCCCATGTCATTGAAATTTCCGCTCCACCCAACAGCCGTACCCGTTTCGCCCGATTGCGCCTGCTTCACGAGTTGTTCCTTTGTCGGTTTGTAGCGACCCTTGAATGATGGGGAGTAACGCAAGGCGTAAGATGCCATATCCTCGACCGACATGTAGAGGGTCTTGGAAAGCCGTTGAGCAACTCGAAGTAACAGAAGTAGCCGATTATCTTATCCGACTTACGCTCACCGTCAAGGCTGATTTCGCCCGACAACTTATTGCCACGCTTCAACTCACCATCGTACACGAAATCTGCGTTGATGGTCTTGTACTGACCCGTGCGCATTGCAAGTTGAATGTAACCCTTGTAACCAGGAACGAATGTTGGGGTCGGCACTTTGTCATAGACGGGCTTGTGCGTGTTGGGGTCGAGAACTTCATGCCCTTGTGCATCGACACGCTTAACGCTGTTGTTGAACACGATAATGTAGGCAAAACCGAGCGACTTGTTCAAGGGTAGGTTCATTGTTGCGGCACGTAATGCCTCGGCGACCACCGCCGCTGGCTTGCATGTCTGCAATGACTTGTCGCCCGTGTAAAGGTCGATAAGCGACGCAACAAAGATGTCCTTGTGCTTACCTAATGCGTTCTGAAACTGTGCCTGTACCGATGGTGCTTGCATCATGGACTTTAGCATGTCCACGGGCTTTTCTTGCTTTCTTAATTCCGTACTCATACCTTGAATTTAATTGATGAATAAATGTTGATGTTATGCGATTACTAATTTATCGTCGGCAGAAACGTAGAGCGCAATCATTTGGCTATCGACGTGCGGCAGGTTGTTGATAGCCTCGGCGTTGTCGATTACCACGGGTGCGGAAATGCCCTCGTACTTGCATATAGCGTTGATAATATCAAGTCCTGCGATGTAGCGTGCGGCGTTGTTGAGCATGTTGTACGGCACGCCGTCAATCGTTGCCTCGCACGTCTCTACCTCGCCACCGTTGATTTGCGTGTCAAACATCTTGAACTTCACGACTTGGAACATACCGTTTATTTTGCCCTCCACGGCGGCGATGCGTGCCTTGGCAAACTGCATCATCGTAAACTCCACTTGTTCAAGTTTCGCAAGTTCCTCGGCGTTGTTCTTGTGCTCCTTTTCAAGTTCGGCGATGCGCTTGTTATTCTTGTCGATGTACTCACGCTTTCCGAGGCGTGTCTTGATGTCGTCAATGTCCTTTGTAAGGGCGTTCTTCTTGTCGGTTAGTTCCGAGTTATCCGTCACGGGCTTTTCGGCTTCCAACGTCTTCTCAAGCTTGGCGGCACGGTCTTTCAATTCCTTGTACTCGGCATCGGCTTCGATGGTCAGTGTAGCGTCTGGCTCGGCAAGCGTTTTACCGTAAAGCGGATTTTTCTTTCAGAGCCTTAATTTCTGCGTCCACCTTGTCGAGTTCCTGTTTGTGTCTCTCGATGGATGCTTTCAAGGCGTTCATCCTTTCGCTGTTTGCCTTGCCACGTTTGTTATTGTCGGCGAGGTCGGCGGCTTTTTGGGCGTTGAAGTTCTCGGTCATTTCGGCTTGCTTGCTTTCAATTTCGTCAATCTCAAAGCGACGGTGGCAGGTCGGGCAAACAAAATCGTTCTCGTCGAATACGATGCTGCGTCCGTTGATTTCTTTCCATTCGGCAATCATCCTCTCGCGCTTGGCGGAGCATTCCGCTAATTCCTTGTTTTTTTGAATCAATGTTACTACGATGCGCCCAAGGGTAAGCTGCTTGTCTCGAACATCATTCACCAACATGTTTTTGCTCCGACAGCTGTTTACGATAATCTTCCGTCACTTGTTCCTTGATGGCAAATGCACGCTGCTGCATCTTCAATTTTATGTCGTTGAGTTCACGGGTGACAGCCATCCTTTCTTCATTTGCGGCGTTCATCTTGGCGGCAGCGTCGTTGAGCTGCTCATCAATGGCATTTACCTCGGCTTGCTTGTCGGCAAGCAGTTTTGTAAGTGCATTCCAATCCTCGACTTCTGGCATATCACGCTTGCGCTCGTCGATGCGCTCGGGGATGGCATCCAGTTCCGACTTGATGCGCTTCTTCTTCGCGCCGATTTCGCGCTTGTACTCGTCCATCGTCTTGCCCGTCATATTGTCGAGCAACTCCTTGAAGCCCATGTCTTGTGCGGCGATGGTTTCGTTCGACACGTCGCCAGCCATACGGAGTAGCATGGTGCGCTGTACGTCCATCTTCTGCGCCGTGAAGTAGAGTGGGTTGGTGATGAACTTGAATACTTGTTCGGGGCAGATGTCGTTAATCTTCTCGTTCCAATCCCTTAACGACATGGGCACGTCGTTGTAGAAGCGTTCCTCCTCATTGCCCGTGAACACTTCCTCGGATGTGCCACGCTTCTTAGTCCACTTCTCGTTGAACTTGCGGCAAAGGGTAATTTCCTCGCCGCCCACGTCAAAGCACCCCCGAAACCTCGTGCGGTATGCGCTCGATGGTCTTGCCGCCTGCATCGTAGGTCTTGATGTCGAAGTTCTTGCGCTCCTTGCTGTCCTTACCGAATAGCAGCCATGTGAAAGCGTCAAAGATGGTGGTCTTGCCCAAGCCGTTGCGCCCCGATATGGTCGTGATGGTGTAGTTGAAGTCCACCGTTAAATCTGATACCCCCTTAAAGTTGGTCAGATGAAGTTGTTTGATGATAATCTGTTTCATACGTTGAATGCCTTTGTTATTGTTGTTTGATGTAGTATTGTGCTACCTTTTTCTTTGTTGATACCTGTATTATTTCAACTCTTATATCCGTTTCGGGATACTTCTGTCTTAAATCGCTGATTCGGCTTGCAAGTCGCATACAACCGAATAGCCGCAATGCTTCGAGACTTGTTATTCTGTGTCCGTCCATCATATATGCGTATATGCGCTTGCATTGACCTTCGGATGTCTGTTCGTTCTCATTTACATTCATCGCCGTTAGAATTTTGTTGTTACTATATGCGTTGTTGCCTTGCTGTTTATCTCGGCGTTGGTCGGTATGCGCTGGGCAAGCTGCCAATCCTCGATTTCCGACTTGCGGAAAAACACCTTGTTGCCTTGTCTGTAATGCGGTATCTCCCTTTCGCTTACCAAGTGCCGTATGCGGCTTGTAGATACGCCAAGCACCAAAGCTAACTCCGATGTTGTTAGCACGTTTTTGCCCCGATGACTATAAGCCGCTCTATCCGTTCTAATCTTTCCTCCACACTCATAAATTATTCCTCCTTAGCCATTTCTTCAAGTTCGGGGATAGAACCGTCAGCAAGCCATTTCTTTATCATTCGGTAGAATGCGTATGCGGCTATTCCGCCAATCCCCTTAGATGCAATCATACCCAACACCCATTCCATACCGTCTGCCTGTACTTCTGAAACGATGCCTACAATAGCGATTGTTAAGACTGCCATTAGTGCGTGATAACGCCAATTAGTAATGATGTTCATAGTTGCTTTTAGTTGTTTGTTGGAAATAGATTGTCAGCCTTGCATCCGAAGTGGTCTGCAATAATGCTTTTTGCCAAATCATCGGGTGTTTGGCGACCGACGAGCCACATCTTTACGGTGTTCGTGCTTCGATGTGTAATTTCGGCTACTGTCGCAACGAATGATTGTGCAGGCGTTGCCTTGTTTTTCTCTTCTTCGTAGAGCTGTCTAAATGTCTTGTTACACATATTATTCATATTACTTTGTTGAAAATTTGCTTATTAAGCACCTTTTTTATTATATTTGCGCACACGTTTTGAGGCGTGGCGCAATATCTTTTCGGTATTGTGATGCAAAAGTAACAAGTATTATTGCTATAAACAAGAAAAAGTAGCAAGAAATATTGTTATATTTAGAATTATTAACAATAAAAGTTGCTATCATGGGCAGAAAAAGACCGTTTGAAAATGGCATTTGAGTATGCAAGGAGTAAAGGTTTCGTGCATACACAAAAGGATTTAGCATCGCTGATAAAAGCAAGTGAGGGGAATATATCTAAGGCTTTGAAAGGAGACCCCAAAGTTCTAACGGATAGCTTTCTCCGTCGTTTCAATGAGGCTTTTTCAAACATATTTAGCCTTGAATGGTTGTGTTTAGGCGAGGGCGTAATGATTGCAGGTGATACGGACGCTATTATAAAGGAGCGTAACCAAACGGTCATTGGTGATAGCAATACCGCCACTAACAACAACGGCAACCACAACACAATAAATAACACCACCACAAACAATTATCGTGGTTGCGGTGGTGCGGACGCAAAGGCGGCAAAGGATATTGCCGACATGGGCGATAGGGGTACGGCGTTGGAAACGGCAAAACCAAGAATTAGTTACACCAAGGGCAGACCTTATTACAATGTGGATTTCATTGGCGGCTTCGATTTGATTTTCAACGACCAAACCATCAACCCAGAATATTACATCGACTTTGCGCCATACAACAAGGATGGCGTAATGTGGTGCAACATCACGGGGCACTCGATGGAGCCTCAAATCTCCAACGGCGATATAATAGCCATTAAGGAGGTGCAGGATTGGTTCGATTATCTCCCAATGGGAGAGATATACGCCGTTGTAACGACCAACAACTTGCGCACGGTGAAGATAGTCCGCAAGGGTTCGACCGACGATAAGTTTCGGTTTATACCCATCAATACAAAGGACTTCGACGAGCAGGAAGTACCCAAAAGAATGATATTTCGTGTGTTTGAATTGTTGGCGTGCATCAAAAAATTATAATCAATATGGATAAGTTTTTTCAGTATGTGCTTATTGCACTTAGTATTGTAGGTTTATTAGCATGCGTTTTCTTTGTTATAACCGCCCTTATCGGAAAAGGTGCAGACCCAAGTCCAATCGTCTGCATACCTGCGGCAATAGGATGCTTATTTGAGGCGGCATTATGTTGGGTTCTTGCAAGAGCCTTACACTATCTATCTTTACGATTAAATACGGATGAAGAATGAGCCGAACAAGGGTATATAGTCAGGACACGCTCGACATTATGCGGCGGTTCTTTGACGCAATAGAACTTTGCAAGGAGAAAGGGTTGTTGAAAAACTATGCAAGCTATTTCGCCGAGCGTGGCATAGCCAAGAATCATTTCTACTTGCAACGGAAAGACCTTAACCGTGGTTTCTTCGAGGTCGGATGGCTTGTGCCTTTAATCCGTGATTGTGGCGTGTCCGCATATTGGCTTATGACAGGTAAAGGAACGATTTTTGCACAATAATGCAGCTATTTTCTTGCATATATAAGATAAAGAGAATACTTTTGTAAAAAAACAAATAGAAAGATGAAAAAAGGAATTATCTTATTATTGGTCGTTTGCTTTGGTATAGCTAACTGTAATGCCCAAAAATTACGCATTAACGAGGTCGATAAGTTTACAAAGGATGTAAAACAAGAAACAACTACGGAAACGCTTTATAGCGTAAATTTTATGGCTTCAGGGTTTATCAATCGCTTTGAGTTTGCCATCCGTAAGGTAGGCGATGATTGGTTAATGCCTGCAAATATTTTGCTCCAACACATAGAGAAGTATGATGATAATTCGGGTATAACTCTGCTTCTTGATGGTGGAGAAACAATAACCTTGACAACAATGTACACAGGAATAGGGGCAAAGAAGTTTGGAAACGGATATGAATTTGCTACCTGTTTCAAACTTAGCCCTGATGATGTTGCCAAATTAAAGGCAAAAAAGGTTACGGATATTCGTGTACGTTACATGGGTGGGCATTACGATAGAGCCATCAAAGATAAAAAGCAGACACTTATACAACGGATGCTTGCACTATTTGAATAGGAATAAGAAAGCGGTCAATTTGACCGCTTTCTTTGTTTAGTTGTACGTTTACCATGCGTATTTGTACGTTACACATCATTATTTGTACGCTTTCCTAAAACGTCGGGGATATTTGCCACAGCTCTCTGCTTATTCTTATCCATTACCTTTGCGTATATTTGCGTTGTAGATAGTTGCCGATGTCCGAGAAGTTTAGAAACGGTGTAGATGTCCGTGCCCAAATCGAGCATCATCGTTGCGAACGTATGCCGTCCGCAGTGAAAGGTGATTTTCTTCTGAATGCCAGCACGCAGCACCCATTCACGGATTGCCGTGTTGGTTACTGTCGGGGAATGGATGTCGGAAAACACCTGTGCATTTGGTTCGCCGCGTTCACCCATAAGGTCGGCGGCCTGCTGTGTAATATCCAAGTATTCTTGTCCCTTTGTCTTTTTCTGCTTGAATATTATTCGTGTGAAATCACCTTGATTGAACACCTCGCTCCATGTCAGCCGTTCAATGTCGCTCCGACGCAATCCCGTCAGGCACGAAAACAGAAACGCACGCTTGATGCAAGGATATTCGCAATCCGTCTGTGCCAATTTCCTTACCTCATCAATCGTAAGGTACATTCGTGTTCCCTCTTCTTCCTTGAAGTTTTCAACTCCCCGTGCAGGGTTTTTCGGTATTACTCCGTCCTCAAAGGCTTGATTAAGACACGCGCGCAGCTTGTTAAAGTACGACAGCTTGGAATTGCGGGAAAGCGGTTTGTCCTTGATGCGCTTGCGGTAATCATGCCCCCACGCCACGGCATCATGCTCCAAGTAGTCGTGAAACCCCTGCACCCATTCTGTCGTGATTTCGGCAAAGGTAATCCGCTCGTTCTTCTCGTACTTCATCAAATGGTGGAGACACGAATACCAATTACCCCAATTTCCCCTGCTTTCGGGATTGCCATGCCGCTTCTCGCACATAGCACGGTAATAATCGAAAAACAATGTATCGGTCGCATACTCACTTTTGAAGCCGTATTCACCGTTTTGCATTTCCACTATCCGTTTTGACTTGATGGAATTGGCAAGTTGCATCGTCTGCCTATTCTTTTCCTTATCCTCTCTCGTCCGTTCAGGAATGAGATAGAGCTTCAGGAACTCGTATGAGCGTTTTCCGTCTCTATATATATCAAGATAGAGACTGATATTGCCGTTCTGCAAAGGTTTCTGTCTGACCTTTATCGGCTCTTTGATTTTCTTTTCTTTCATGCGTTGAATAATGTTCTGCAAATTTTGTTACTTCTGTTACCCGAATAAACCGAGTAACAAAATAGTAACGCAAATATAGCAAATGTACGGCATACTGATAGCATATAAAATAAATTTTTCAATTTTCTTAATACTTCCTATAACGCCTTTATGCTTGCTATTTGGGTGCGTTATAATGTCGCTGTTGTGCATTTTTGTTTACACAGAAAATCCGTATTACTTTCCGACACAAAATTTTGAAAAGATATTGGAAAGGACATCTTGAGTGTTTACTTCTCCAACAATCTCAGAGAGCGCGCGAATACAGTCGCGCAAATCTTCACTGATAAGTTCCCCCGACAAACTAAGATTGAGGGTGGAAATAGCTTGCGCAATAGATTTTTGTGCACGATTAAAAGCTTCGTAGTGGCGAAGATTTGTCACGATAACGGACGAGGAGGCCCCTTCTATCTTGGTGCGGTCAATGAGTGTAGGGAAAATGTTTTGAAGGCGGGAAATATCTTTCGTTTGATGAGCACTTATCATAATTTTACGAGTGTCTTTGGGACAGTTTCTGAGTAATTTCTCTACGCTTTCTTTAATCTTCGCTTCACCTTGTGGAGTGTCAGCTGCTAAGTCGCATTTGTTGATGACTAATACCAATTGCTTATTCTCACAATGAGGGAGAATTTGTTCAGATAAATCTTGAACATCATTTTCAAGAAGTAACGCATCTATAACCCATAGTACGATGTCAGCCTTTTCTAGTTGGATATAACTTCGTTCAATTCCTAAGCGTTCTATTGTATCTGTAGTACTGCGTAGACCAGCAGTATCAATGAATCTGAATGGAATTCCTTCGATGTTTACAACGTCTTCAATAATGTCTCGCGTAGTTCCATGAATATCGCTGACAATGGCTTTCTCTTCTCCTACTAGTGCATTCAAGATTGTAGACTTACCAGCATTAGTCTGTCCTACGATAGCTACAGGTATACCATTTTTTTATGGCATTTCCTAAACGGAAACTTTTTAACAGGTGAGTTATGTGTTCATTGATGTCTGTGGCGATATTGGTGAGTTCTATTCGATCTGCGAATTCTAGGTCTTCATGGTCTGAAAAGTCCAGTTCTAACTCCAATAAAGATGTCAGATGCAACAACTTGTCTCGAAGTTTTTTCAGAGCGGTACTGTAGCTTCCTCGCATCTGGCTCATAGCCAAGTGGTGAGTAGCTTTTGTTGACGATGCTATCAAATCCGCTACTGCTTCTGCTTGACTAAGATCCATCTTTCCATTGAGGAAGGCACGTTTTGTGAATTCTCCAGGTTCTGCCATTACGCAGCCTGCTTGAATGAGTAGTTCAATGCAGCGTTGTAGTATGTATTTAGAACCGTGGCACGATATCTCCGTCGCATTTCTCCAGAATAGGAGTGTGGCGCATGAAAGATGCTAACCAAAACTTCATCCAATATGCTATCATTGTCTATTATGCGTCCAAAGACTATAGAGTTCGCTGGGCGATTTATTAAGGGACGGTCAAAGATGTGTTCTGTAATTTTAATAGCCTTAGGTCCTGATACACGTACAATACCCAAGGCTCCTTCTGGAGCAGTTGCTATGGCACAAATGGTAGTATTTTCCATTATTTTCTAGTAGCTTATTTATCAGTTCAAAAAAGTGATAAAGGAGTGCCGCTTTTCTACGGCATAATTTAATTGTGAGTGCTAATGTTTCCTTTTCTTTGTGAACGTGAAGGTCTCAACCAGTGAAAGAGTTCTCCTACTTTATTAAAATTGCGTTTAAGCAAAATTCCAATTCCTTGTGTAGTAAGTGTAGAGCGAGTAAAGTATCTATCGTTAGTTTCACTGTATGCTTTCAGACTCACGCCTCCTCCTTTGGTTATGATATATTGTGCATCAAAGTCACCCACAAAGTTCGTTGTGTTATAGGTGTTATCTCGGTAACCAAAGTTGCCGTTGATAAGTAGGCGATTATTGAGCAGACGTCCACTTAATAGCCCCTCTATTTCCATCGTATTAGTACCTAAAGATCCTGTTGATAGATTTGCACCAAAAGTCCAGGTTGAACTATTCATGGCGCTGGAAATAATGCTATTAAGTTGGTTTGAAAGAGTGGATGATAGAAATGATTTCATTGCTGCTCCTGTTTGCGTTTCATTGCTGTTTGTTGCAGTTTGCGAGTAGTTTGGAGCGTAGAATCTGCCAACCCCAAGAAGATAAATGATTTGCATGTTCATATCTTCTTCTGTTGCGATAAGATGTCTTACCATCTGCTTCTCGTCTTCATTTACATTTGGTAAATCAAGATCAAAGTTTACTTCTGGGTTCTGTACTTGCCATGGAAATTCAATAAACAATTTACACGCGTGGTATTTGTACTGAAATTTCTTCCGATATTTAAGTCGGCAAGTGAAGCTGAGTTGATGGCATATACAGCTTGCATATTTAAGTCGCCCTGATACGGATCACCGTTGAAGATTATTCTACTGCCTTGAGTAAAAGAAAAGTCTTTCCGTATGACATTTTGGATACTCATTTTATAAGTTCCATTCTCAACAGTATATGTTCCATACATGTTAAAATTACCTTTATTATAATAGTTGACACGTATCGGACCATTTCCATGTACAGTAATGGCATCACCTGTTTTTTCGTCCATGACAACCTTGATTGTTGCATCAGGTGTGACGTCGAAAAGCATATTCATACGGATGTTGGTAGAACTGCTCTCTGTGCTGTCCTTAGGTGCTTTTGTTGGTTTTTGTTTTTCGAACGACAACCGCGAAGAGGATTGTACACTATCATTGCGCTCTGCAAATCTGATGAAGGGCACATTGGTAAAATTATCAGGACTATTGACTGTGTAAGTAAAGACAGTTCCTTTTTCTGGATGCATGTTCAGATCTATTTGCAAATTATTAGGAGCGCCTTTCAGTGCCATGTGTCCTGTTCCATAAGCTGTCGCGTAGAAGGGTAGGTCTACATTGGGAGGTTGGTTTAAAACTAGTAGCCGTTTTGCTTCTACATCAAAGTTGTAGCGCAAATTCTTTAGGTGCGTATGTTGTAGAGTACCATTCACCGTTCCGTCTCCATCTTTTTCATCAGAAACCGTAAAGTTGTGGAAGGAGAAGATGCCTGGTTGAATTGTTACATGTCCATTATTTACAAGATATGATGCTCCTGTTGCATGTATTTTTGCTCTTGCCCACGCATCTATTTCTCCCTCAAATCTAATTGTTTGAGCGGTCCAAAGATGCGGCAATGTCCCGTTCCTCTACCTTGAAAATTATCAAAGATATCACTGATGTAGCGATTCAGAAATACTAAGTTCGTTTTCTTACTATTTATATCCAGTTGTAATTGTTTGTGATGTAGATTAACGTATCCTTTTACTTTTGTTCTTGCTGTATCTCCTTCAACGATATCTCCATTAAGATTGATTTGTTTATTAGGAAAATCAAACCCTCCTTGAAGATGTAATTTGCCGAGAAATTCATCATTTAGATAGAAGTCGGGGATGTATAAATCTGCAGAAAGTTGGTTACCTCTTTGATCGTGAGAAATACTTGCTGTTCCTGATGCTTTTCCGGCAAAGTCTACTGCGTGGAAGTCCACAAGATTCATAACGTAAGCGACATCTATTTTTTGTAGTTGAGCGTAGATAGAATCCTTTGGATTAGAAGATAGTTTTCCAAAGATGTTCAATTTTTGATCGCTATGTCTTATTGAAAAAGCTCTAATGTCAAGATTCTGACGCGTATAAGTAAGTTGCCCTCTATCAATATCCCAGATACTATCTCCTATGTGAAAGTTTGTAGGATGAATATCTATGTTAATAAGCTTTCCCTCGTTTGAGAAATTGGTAGTGAACTTTAGTGAACCTCCAATTTCATGATTTATATATTCGTCCCAATAGATATTTGTTAGCATCTTTCCTTTTTCTGCTTTTCCGTCAATTACAACTTGAATGTTGGTTTCTTCAAAGGTCTTCTTTGCTTGTAGTAATAGCTTAACGCTATCTTCTTTACTGTTGAAATACAGACTTATATCTTTCAATTCTAGTCCGTCATATATGACGTCTTTTGTATCAAATGTTATGGATGTTGCATTGCTCTCGTGATTAATGTAACCTCGGAGTGTTGCAACATTTGAAGTGTAGATGGGGATATTAAGGAGTCGGCGAAGAATATCTGTTTTCTTTACTTGTACATTAAATGCCCATTTATCTCCTTTTTCTTTGTCTGTCAATGCAATAAGACCTCGAACAGATTTTGCTAAGATATGGAAAATACTCTTTTTGAGCTTTTGTAAATCCATCGGTCCTTGTATATCTGCATCTGCAAAGTCGCTTCTTAGGTGTAAAGACTGTGTTGTTGTGGATATATTTAGTTGCTGACACTGATAGGTGGAATCATTGTCAAACATGCTGAAATTTCGTATTTTTACTTGAGCAATAGGATTTTGTAAGTTTAAATCTTTCAATGTACCTTCAAGCGAAGTGGCAAAGCTGGCTTTCCCAAAATGTTGTGTCAGATGTAGAGATGCTGGATTCAGTTTATGAATGTCTGCCTTTACGCGAATATTGTAAGGAGTTAACTTTTTGAGATTACCTTCTATATTTACTCCCAGCAACATATTGGGATCTGTTGATTTTAGGCTTAATTCAAAATATTTATTTGCTAGTTTTAACTGACTTGTAATGCCGTGGTAGAGATAGTTTTTAAGTTCAAACTTCTCTATACTAATATTAGCATTGCTTTTGGGTGTCTGCTTATTTAGTAAAATTTCTCCTTGAAGATTGAATGTGATTTGAGAAGGTAGGTCTTTCTTTCCGACGATTTCTGCCAATGCGAAAGCTTTCCCTTTAACGCTCCCTGATAATCGTTCGTCTTTATAAGTTAACGCTTCGTTGAAACTCCCTACGCCAGTCTTCAATAAGCCTTTAGCCGAATAGGATTTACCGAGCTTTATTCGTATAATGCCAGAGTAATCAATGTTACCTACCCGAGAAAGATGGCAGGTGTTTCTTTGTGACTGAAATGCATGAAGAGTCTCTGCCCAAGTCTCTGTGTTAGTGAGAATTGATGGATGTTAAGTGCTAAATCATTAATTTTTCCATTCGTTCTGTTTAGTGTAAAGGAAGCTAATAGATTTAGATGCTCATTTTTGTTTTTTATTTGAATGTTGTTGAAGCTTAACCTGTTGTTATTTATAGAGTAATAGGTTGCTAAAGAAAGAGTTTCTTTAAGTCCTTTGAACTGTGGGATGGCAAATGAAAAGTCTTCAGTTGATAGTTGGGCCTGATCTATGGCACCTCGGCATGTAAGGGTATATCCTAGCGTTTGTATTGAGCTATCATCATATGTAAAAACAATACGGCTTTGATTTATATAAGAATTTGATAGTCGTAAATCGAAGTTTGTCAGTATAGCTTTATGATGGTTGGCAATAAGGCGGAACGTTAGTTTTTTAATGTCTAATCCGCTCTGTTCTTTAAAGGAAAGAGCACGCACGCGGAGATTGATACTGTCCGGCGTAAGGCGTTTTAAACTGATATTGGAACTAATATCTCTTATCGAAAGGTGTGAAAAATTAATTTTTCCTGGACTCTGTGCTTTGTACCATTCATTCCAAGTGACATTGACACGACGCAAGATAACACTGTTGATGCGAAGATTTAGTGCTTCTTCTTTTTTCTCTTCTTTTGATTTCAGTGCATCGATGATGAATTGGAAATTCGTGGGGGAGTTTGCCGCTTTCTTATAGAGTTGTATGTTCGCATCTAAGAGCGACACCGTTCTTAGGGAGATTTCCCCCCCCATAATAGAGGTTTGATTTCAAATTTAGTTGTTGCCAAATCGCATCCAAGCAAGAGTTGCTGACTTTGGTCCTTTATGTTTAGATCTTTAATGATGACACGGTTAAATAATCCGATGTTGATATTACCAATAGTTACCGTAGTGTGTAACTTCTCCGACAATGCATTTTGGATGGCATTTGCTATGATGCGTTGGGTAGGAGAGAAGTTAATTACAAATAGGATGAGTAGGTAAAGACTAAGTACTATACCTACTATCCATTGTATTATTTTTTTCCTAATGATCTGATTGCTTCAAAAAAATTTATAAGGCAAAAATACGAATTTTACGTGACACATTTATACTTGCAACATCTTTTCGAGTTTCTTCTTAATTTAATATAGTTTTTATTATAAAAAAATCAAAACTCCAATTCGGGATAAGCAGTTTTTCTTTTTCCTCAAAAAAAGTTTCAATAGAAGCCTAAAAAGAGGATTGTTTTTTTGTGTATTTACTATTGATAATCAATCATATAACAAAATAACAATCCTCATGAAACTTGTCAGCAAAGTTACGGAAATCTATTGTATTGCAGATGATTTTTGCAAAGAATATAATTTAGAATTGAACAAAACCTCTCTTTCTCTCTCAAACCCTTCTGCCGATAGTCCAAAACATCGCAAGAGAAAAGGGCGAATAAGTGATGCTGAAATGATCACAATTCTTATTTTGTTCCACAGCAATGCATTTCTGAATTTCAAACATTTCTATCTCTTTTATGTTTGCCGAGAACTAAAAAAAGAGTTTCCCAATCTACTCTCTTATACACGCTTTGTTGAGCGTATACCTCGTGTTGCAATACCCCTATTGCTCTTTCTCAAACTGGGATTAATGGGAGAGTGTACAGGAATAACCTTTATCGATTCTACACGTATTCCTGTGTGTGAAAATAAGCGACAATCCCGTAATCGCGTATTCAAAGGGTACGCTCAAAAAGGGGAAAAGTACTATGGGATGGTACTATGGATTCAAACTTCATCTTTTGTGTAATGAACGAGGAGAACTACTCAATTTTTGCTCTAACCCTGAGCCAATGTAGACGACCGTAACCCAAAAATATTCAACGATTTAACGAAGGATTTATTTGGAAAATTATATGCTGATAAAGGTTATATTTCTCAATCACTTTTTGCTTCACTCTTTGATAGAGGTGTGCACATCGTAACTGGAATACGGACTAATATGAAGAATAGATTAATGGATGCGTATGATAAAATCATGCTTCGCAAGAGAAGTATCATAGAGACTATCAATGATATGTTGAAGAACGTTGCACAGATAGTTCACACACGCCATAGAAGTATCTCTAATTTTATCGTTAACCTTTTAGCTGGCATTGCTGCGTATGCTTTCTACGACACCAAACCTTCCATCAATATGGAGTTTGAGATAGATGTAAAGCAAGGTGTAAAACAGCTCACTTTATTCTAATCTATAATTTGCGTGAAACAATTATACTTCGGTTTTAGGGCAAGACCGAAAGGATGCGTGTGCGGTTTAAGAAACTCATGAAAGGGAATTTCTTAAACCGAATTTGGGTATCAAAGGAATGATAAGGCTATAGTATTGTTACTTAATGTCTATCCTTTTTTATGGTGTTTCTAAAGAGAAAATGATAAGATAAAATGTATTTAGAAATAAAAAGTCGTGTCTATATGTGTAGATAAAATTCTTAGTTTACTGTCTTCGGAATAACATAAAAATCTATCACGAATTCCTATGAATGAAAAACAGCATATTTCTTCTTTAATATATTAGAAAAATAAAAATACAATAAAGGAGATTTTAAATAGAATAAGGATATTTGTCAATACCGCTTATTATCTTTTTGTTGTAGAATAAGGATAATAATAGTTTTGCTCTTCATAGCACTAATGGATTTTTGTACAAAAAGGTTAGTGAATTTTTTTATACATGGATTGTTGAATGAGTAAACGCGATTATGCAGAAAAATAAATAAACAATTATTTTCTATTTGTGAAAGTTGCTATTTGAAGTTGCTTTTTTTGAATGAATAATCCTTTAATTAGCTCACAAAAAAATAAAACATACTTAATAAAAATAATTTTTTTATTGGATATGTTTTGCAAACTTCGTCCCGAACCTGTAATTTTGCAGCGTTTTTTTCATGGTATTAGATTTAAGGTTAGTGAAGATTGTTTGTCGTGAGACAAGCAATTTTTAAAAAAAAAGACTCCGCAACCAGCTGGTTGCGGAGTTCTTTCATTTATAGATTCCTAAAAATCATCAAATCTTCATGATAATCTCACTGAGTGATGGGTGAGCATGAATAGTATTTCTTAGAGCGTCAATCGTTAATGATTCGTTCATCACAAGCGCAAACTCATGGATAAGGTCAGCGGCGTGAGCTCCAAGAATGTGAGCTCCAAGAATGTATCCGTCTGTATCTGTAAGTACTTTAACCAGTCCTTCGTCGCAGCCCATTGTTAATGCTTTTCCATTTGCACGATACATACTTTTATGCACTTCATAATTGATTTCTGCCGACTTGAGTTCTTCCTCGGTTTTTCCAATCATGGCCACTTCAGGACTCGTGAATACAACAGCTGGGCAAATATGAAGATGGATGCGACTTTCTACCCCTAAGATATGATCTAATGCTACATAACTTTGGAAAGTGGCAGCATGAGCCAGTTGCATTCGGCCATTGATGTCGCCAACGGCATAAATTCCAGGCACATTGGTTTGCATATATTCGTCAACTTCGATGCCTTTCTTTGTGTAATGAATACCAACCTTATCAAGGTTTAGGGAGGAGAGATTGGCCTCACGGCCTACAGCCATCAAAACCAGATCAGAAGTAACATATTTCTTTTCACCCTTCTCTTCAAATTCGACCAAATATGCATCGTCAGCTTCTTGAATACCTATGACTGCTGAACCAATCTTGAAATCAATTCCTTTTTTCTTTAGAATCGTTCGTAGCCGTTTTGCAATGTCACGATCGAAAGGAGGGAGAATTTCTTTGCAGAATTCAATGACAGTAACATCGCTTCCAAACGTGTTGAAATAGAGGCAAATTCCAAGCCTATAACACCGCCACCGATGACGCATAAGCGTTTGGGGACATATTCAAGGTTGAGCATCTCTGCGGAAGTAACAACTCCTTTACTGTGGGCTCCTTCTATGGGAAGAAACTTAGTGGTTGAGCCAGTAGCAATGATAATATTGGGTGCAGTGAATACATGATCTCCAGCACCAACAGTGTGGGCATCAATAAATCTGGCTTCTCCCTTAACGAGAGTAATGCCGGGCGTTTTCATGAGTGCCTCAATAGCTCCAGAAAGTTTTTCTACAATTCCGTTTTTCCGAGCGATAACACGGGACATATCTAGAGAACTCTCTTTTATGTCTATGCCAAATTGCTCTGCTGCTTTTATTTCTTCTAAAAGTTCAGCATTTTTGCAGAGTGTTTTTGTGGGAATACATCCTACATTGAGACACGTGCCACCATAGTGTTGCTTTTCGAAAATTACTATTTGCAAACCTGCTTTAGCAGCCTTTACAGCAACATCATATCCTCCAGGCCCAGTACCAATGATGATTAAATCTTTTTTTTCCATGATGTTACTCTTTTCCGAGATTTTCAAAACTGAAAATGGCAGCTTTCACAGCCTTAACATCATCAAGCCGTTTGATGGGAGTGTGGTGAGGAGCTGTCTTAAGGAGTTGCTTGTCTGCTTTAGCCTCTTCTGCAATTTGCTTCATAGCTTGAATGAAACTGTCTAACGTGTCCTTGCTCTCTGTTTCCGTGGGTTCTATCATGATAGCCTCATGGAAGAGTAAAGGGAAATATATAGTTGGTGCATGGAATCCATAGTCGAGCAACCGTTTGGCTACATCTAGTGTCGTGACATGAGTAGGATCGTCATGCGTTCCACTATATTCTTCTTTCATTCCATTAAAGACAAATTCGTGTTTGCATAACCCTTTTATAGGAAGTTCGTAATGGCTTTTTAGGCATTCTTTGATATAGTTTGCGTTTAGCACAGCCAATTTTCCTGCCATTGCTAAATTTTCTTTTCCTAAACTGAGAAGATAAGCATAGCTGCGAACAAGAATTCCAAAGTTACCAAAGAAAGAACTGATACTGCCTAATGCATCTGTATTGATACGTACCGAATAGCTTCCATCCTCCTTCTGATAGACTTGCGGATTGGGCAAATAGTCTTCTAAGTTCTTGCGAACTCCAACAGGGCCTGCACCGGGACCACCACCACCATGAGGCGTTGAGAATGTTTATGCAAATTGAGATGAACAACATCAAATCCCATATCTCCAGGCCGACAAATGCCCAGCATTGGATTGAAGTTTGCTCCGTCATAGTACATAAGGCCGCCACATTCATGCACTAAACGTGCAATTTCTGGTATTGATGTTTCAAAGATGCCCAATGTGTTGGGGTTTGTCATCATCATGCCCGCAATGTCGTCTCCTAAGAGAGGTTTTAAATCTTCTACATCGACAGTGCCCTCTGGTGTGCTCTTGACTTCAACGATTTGCATTCCACATACTGCTGCGCTGGCTGGATTTGTACCATGAGCAGAATCAGGAACAATAATTTTAGTACGTTTGGTATCCCCGCGTCTTGTGTGATAAGTACGGATTGTCATAAGTCCAGTTAATTCTCCGTGAGCTCCGGCAAAGGGATTCAGGGTAAAACGGCTCATACCGGTGGTTTCAGAAAGAATTTTTTGTTCTTCATCATAGAGTTTCAAAACTCCTTGTACTGTTTCTATGGGTTGGAGAGGATGTAGCTGAGCAAAGCCTGGTAGAGCAGCAACTTCTTCGTTGATTTTTGGGTTATACTTCATCGTACAACTACCGAGGGGATAGAAGCCTGTGTCGACACCAAAGTTGTTGTTGCTGGTATTTGTGTAATGACGAACAACTGTTAGTTCATCGGCCTCAGGGAGCTCTACTTTATTTGTTCTTAGAAGAGACGAAGGCAAATCTGCTATTTTGTAACCTTCAACTTTACTTTTGGGCAAAAGAATATCCAATGCGTCCAGGTTTGGAAATCTCAAAAAAATTAAAGTCCCATAATATACATTATTCATAGCGTTTCTCTATTTTACTTAATGAGCTGAATGTATTGATCGATTTCTTCTTTGCTGCGCTTTTTCAGTGACGGCTATAAGAATGTCATTTTCAGAGTTCTCTACTTTGACTCCTGGAAAGATGTGGTGCTTTTCTATACTTTCACGAATGAATTCATCTACATTAGCTTTGTAGTGCAAACAGAATTCGTTTAAGAAAGGTTTGTCATAAACTTCTTCAAACTTACCTGTTTTTAGGAGTTGATCGTGTAGATAGTGTGCGCCTGCATAGCTTTGTTCGTTTACTTCTCTAAGTCCATTCTCTCCCATAAGACTTAAGTAGATTGCAACATACAAACACATAACGCCTTGAGCAGTACAGATATTTGATGTGGCTTTCTCTCGACGGATATGCTGTTCTCGTGCCTGTAATGTAAGCACAAAGCAACGCTTACCATCGGCGTCTGTTGTTGCACCAACAAGGCGTCCTGGCATCTTACGGACGTGTTCTTTCTTAGTGCAAAGATAACCGATGTAAGGTCCTCCAAAATTAAGTGGGAATCCAAGACTTTGTGCATCGCCACAAGCGATGTCTGCGCCCCATTCTCCTGGCGTTTTCAGAACACCAAGTGCAGAAGCCATGGAGTTAATAACAAAAAGTGCTTTGTGGGAATGACATAGTTCAGCATATCCATCGAAATCTTCAATGATACCATAATAGTTGGGTTGAGCAACGATTACGCCAGCCACATCTTCCTTTTGAAGACGTTTTGCTAGAAACTCTTTATTAGTTACACCATGAATGGCAGGGATATGCTCAAGGTTTACATCGTGGAAGTTGGCGTAAGTTTCAACTACTCTAAGTGTGTTGGGAGCGAAAGTATCAGAAATAAGTACAGTATTCTTTTTGCGTGCAGCATGGATACACATTATCATGGCTTCAGCAGTAGCTGTTGCACCATCATACATAGAAGCATTACTTACATCCATTCCTGTTAGGCGAGCCATCATTGTTTGGTACTCAAAGATGTAGGCAAGTGTGCCTTGAGATATTTCGGCTTGATATGGGGTATAAGACGTTGAGAACTCAGAACGAGATGCAATGTAGGGTATAATGCTTGGTTGGTAATGATCATAAGCTCCAGCACCGGCAAAGCATACAGGAGTGATATTTGCTTCGGCTAGATCTTGGAGTTCTTTGCGAACTTCCATTTCTGATTTTGCTGGAGTAATATTCAGTTCGTGTTTGACTTTCAGTTCTTCTGGAATTTCTGCATAGAGTTCCTCAAGTGAGTTCACACCAATTGTCTTCAGCATTTCCTGAATCTCATCTTCTGTGTGTGGAAAGTATTTGTACATGGTATAGGAAATTAAAGGATTTGGCTTTAGATTCAAAAGAATGAATCTAATTGCCAAATCCTAAATGTTCTTTTTATTTGCAGATATTGGTATAAGCTTGAGCATCCATCAAACTTTCAAGTTCAGAAGGATCAGAAAGCTTAATCTTAATAAGCCAATTTGAATAGGCATCTTTGTTGACTAATTCTGGTTCATCTTCGAGCACATCATTTATTTCAACAACAACGCCACTAACAGGTGATGTTAAGTCGCTTGCAGCTTTAACGCTCTCTACAGAACCAAAGCTATCACCTGCACTTATTTCATCATCGACTTCTGGGAATTCAATATAAGTTACATTTCCCAATTGTCCTTGTGCAAAATCGGTGATACCAATATATGCATATTCACCTTCTACTTTTACGAATTCGTGTGACTCACTATAATAGAGTCCTTCAATGATTTTTGCCATAATGTTTTTATGTTTGATTAGGTTTCTTGTCTCTTACTTTTTGTAGCTCTTCTGATAGAAGCGTTTCTTTACTACAATTCCTTTACGAGGTTTATTGTGGATGAGAATTTCAACAGGAGTATCGAGTTTTGCATAGTTCTTGTCGATGAGAGCCATACAAATAAATTTGCCTGTAGAAATAGATTTGTAGCCTGTTGTTACATATCCAATCTCTTTTCCTTCAGCTTGTACAGGATAGCCATTGCGGGGAATTCCTTTTTCTTGAAGCTCAATACCAATAACGCGCTGCTTATATGTCTTGTTCTCTTTTTGATCTAGACAAACTTCTTTTCCAAGAAATCATCCTTTTCAAATTTTACGAACATACTGAGACCACTCATGATAGGGCTAATTTCATCTGAAAGCTCATCGCCATAGAGTGGTAGGCCTACTTCAAAACGTAAAGTATCTCGACACCCTAATCCACAAGGCTGGATGCCTGCCTCAATAAGTTTGTCCCAAATATGTTTTATAATGAAATGTGAAGCATAAATTTCAAATCCGTCTTCACCTGTGTAACCAGTACGTGAGATGATTATTTTTTCGTTCTCAAAGAGTATGGTCTTAAAGGTATAAAATGTAAGGTCGTTACACTTTATTCCTAATATGTTTTCTACTGTTGCTTCACTTTCTGGGCCTTGAATGGCAACTTGTCCGTAAATATCACTGAGATTTTCTGTCTTAACATCAAAATTTTGGGCGTACTTAACGATGTGTGCGTAGTCTTTGTCTATGTTTGCAGCATTTATGACGAGGAGAAAGTCTTGTTGCCCCATTTTATAGACCAATAGGTCGTCAACTGTTCCTCCATTTTCGTGCAACATCATACCATAGAAAATTTTACCAGTCTCTGCGTCTTTAATATCATTGGTGAAAATGTACTGAACAAACTTTTCCGCTTCAGGCCCAGTAACTTTAACTTCGCCCATGTGGCTTACATCGAAAACTCCAACTTTCTGCCGTACGGCTTCATGCTCAGCAACGATACTATCGTAGAATAGAGGCATATCAAAACCTCCGAATGGAACCATATTAGCTCCTAATGCTACGTGTTTGTCATGTAAACAGGTTGTTTTGTCCATAATTGCTTATTTAGATTTTAGATGTTATTTCACGGACACAATAGATTGAGAAGCGCATTCTCGCTCAAGTTACGAATGAGCTTTTCGGGATGATGTTGGTTTAGGATATGCTTCAACTCTGCTCGATTGTATGGGGCTTCGTGGAAAGGTTATAGAAAGTCTCTTGTACGTTTTTTCCAATTTCAAAGAAATCACCAGAAAGTGTTATAGATTCTATAAGTGAACCACGCAGAGTGATATCAACATGAATAGTCCCACATTGCTCAATACGTTCTGTTCTACAAATATCAGACTTGGCTTTGTGTCCCCATAGATAGGTTGTGGCATAGTAAGTCTGTTCTAATTCTTCAATGGATTTTATGTCTTCTTCTGAAAGCTCCAAACTCTTATCAGTAAGCATTGTTATTAATCGAGACCGTAGAGTCGTTACATCGAATGGTAGATACTCCTTAAGTTCACCAATGCGACTTTTAACGCTGACAACGCCCTTTGACTCTAATTTAGCCTTATCTGGCGTTAGTGCACCAATCATTTTCTCGACATCTGTCCCATAGAGCATAGTTCCATGCACAATATTTCTATTAGCTTGATGGTAGAAGGCATTACCGCAAACTTTCCTGCCATCTTCAAGAATAATATCATTACGGCCAGATACCATTGTTGGAGCGCCTAACTTTCTTAATCCTGAAGAAACCATTTCTGCATATTCTGCAAAAAGAGATTCTACATCGCATGCAGGAGTGATTAAGCTAATCATTATATTGTTGCGATCGGCAAAGATTGTTCCTCCTCCACTTTTTCGCCGACATAAATCGATTCCATTTTGATTACAGAAATTTATATTTAATTCTGAATGTGGAATTTGATTTCTACCAAAGACGCAGGTAGGGGAGAGCTGCCAGGTAAATATATAGTTGCCTTCATTAAAAGTTTCTGCTACGTATTCTTCTGCTGCAAGATAGAACGCAGCTCGTCTTTCCTCACACTTAGGAGGGAATACCACATGGCAGGCTGGGAAGTGTTTGTATTTCTCGTTCATTGTATTCGATTATTTTGCCTCAAAAAAATACAGAAAGATTCAATAAATAAAGGAATATTACAGATTTTTTTCTTGTAATATTCCTTTTTTTCTGATTTCTTCATAAAAAAAGCACAAGTCAAGTGACCTGTACCTTAAGAATTATTTTTGTTTTAAATCCAGCTTAATGAATAGCTCATCTAATTGTTTTGGATCGACAGCTGTTGGAGCATCGAGCATGACATCTCTGCCGCTATTGTTTTTGGGGAAGGCGATGCAGTCGCGAATACTATCTAGTCCTGCAAAAATACTTACCCAGCGATCCAAACCATAGGCGAGACCACCATGAGGAGGTGCACCATATTTGAACGCATTGATTAAGAATCCAAATTGTTCTTGTGCTTTTTCAGGGGTGAAACCAAGAACGTCGAATATCTTAGCTTGGAGTTTAGCGTCGTGGATACGAATGCTACCTCCACCAACTTCTATTCCATTGCATACCATATCATAAGCGTCAGCACAAACTTTTTCTGGTGCAGTATCTAGTAAAGAGATATCAGAAGGTTTCGGGCTTGTGAAGGGGTGATGCATAGCCATAAGTCGTTGCTCCTCTTCGCTCCATTCAAACATAGGGAAATCAACAACCCATAAGAGAGCAAACTTGTTATGATCGCGAAGTCCTAAGCGTTCACCCATCAACAAGCGAAGCTCACAGAGCTGCTTGCGTGTTTTCATCGCATTCGAGCCAGAAAGGATAAGGATTAAATCTTTAGGATTTGCTCCCATTGCATCTTGGAGCTTTTTCAATACATCTGCACTATAGAACTTGTCAACACTAGACTTGATTGTTCCGTCTTCATTGATTTTTGCGTAAACAAGTCCCTTAGCTCCAATTTGTGGACTCTTTACAAAGTTTGTAAGTTCATCCAATTGTTTTCTAGTATAATCAGAGCAATCTGGGACACAAATACCTCCAATATATTCAGCTTCATTGAAACGCTAAATTCGCCAGAGCCTTTCAAGATGTCCATTAACTCGACAAATTCCATACCGAAGCGCATGTCGGGTTTGTCAGAACCGAAGCGCTTCATAGCTTCAATCCATGGTAAGCGGAGGAATGGTTCTTCTCCCAGTTCTACACCGCGTACGGTTTTGAATAAGTATTTAGCCATTCCCTCAAAGGTGTTGATGATATCGTCCTGTTCAACGAAACTCATTTCACAGTCAATTTGTGTAAACTCTGGTTGGCGATCAGCACGAAGATCTTCGTCGCGGAAGCACTTTACAATCTGAAAATAACGGTCTACGCCACCTACCATGAGTAGTTGCTTAAGGGTTTGAGGGCTTTGTGGTAGTGCGTAGAATTGTCCGGGGTTCATACGGCTCGGAACGATGAAGTCGCGTGCTCCTTCAGGGGTAGAACCAATGAGAGCCGGAGTTTCAACCTCCAAGAAGCCTAGTGAGTCAAGATAGCGACGAATTTCAAGTGTCATCTTGTGGCGGAGTTCCAAATTGCTGCGAACAGCATCACGTCGGATGTCTAGATAGCGATACTTCATGCGGAGATCGTCGCCACCATCTGTATTATCCTCTATAGTAAAGGGGGGAGTAAGAGATTCATTGAGAACATTGAGCGTATCAACGAGAATTTCTATATCTCCGGTGGGCATCTTATCATTCTTAGAAAAGCGTTCGCTTACAAAGCCTTCTATTTGGATAACATATTCACGTCCTAACTTATTAGCGCGGTCACATAATTCAGCGTTGGTTTCATTGTTGAAAACAAGCTGGGTAATGCCATAACGATCACGCAGATCAACGAACGTCATACCTCCCATTTTGCGAGTTCTCTGCACCCAGCCAGCCAAAGTAACTTTCTGACCAACATTCTTGATGCGTAACTCACCGCATGTGTTAGTTCTATACATCGTTTATTATAATTAATTTCTTTATTTTGTGCAAAAAAATACAATTAAAAGATGAAAAGAAATAGCAAACAAATTATTTTTCTTGAGCGTGAGATTGCTAGAGTACGTTCAAATTTGTTACTTTTGTAAAAAGGGAAAAAAATAACTTTTGGAATTATGAAAGAAAGAAATCTTTTTGTTTGTCTTCTGGCATTCTTTATATCTGCTATTAGTATCGCGCAAACAAGTCGTGACGCTCAAGCTGTGGCTAAAATTTATGCATATGGTATATACTATTTTAATGCTGATGGTGAGTTCGTCCGTATGCAACCATTGAAAGCTGCAGGGGTAAAGCAGAAGGGAATACTTCGTCCTAAGATATATTATACCTTTGAAGGTAATAACTCTACGAACTCTAGCGAGACTGGAACTTTTTATATCTCAACGTTGGGGAGCACCCAAAGTATTGATAATTTCCATTTGATTCATCTAGAGCACAAGAATGGACAACGTTGGTACAGCTATATGAAGGTTGTGGGCTTTGGTAAAGTAAAAGAAGAAGTAATCGGAATTCCTATTGTTATAACGGAACTAAAGCACGGCGTTTATAAGTTGACTCCCGCCCAGCCATTATCAGGAGGTAGTTATGGACTTTTCTATAATTATAGCAATGGAATTCCCACGGAAATTTATGATTTTGATTTCTTAAAACTTCGATTCTGATTCGGACTAAGTTTTCTATGTTGTGACTTTTGTTCTTTGTCATTATTTAGAAGGATACACGCAGTGAAAAGGCACGATACTGTGTTTCTTCAGCTTATCTTTTTATGGCTTTAAATTCTTTTCTCCGCAATTTTTTAGTATTGCGGATTAATTTTAATAGAAAAGTGTTCTTGCTATTTTGGATGAAAAAATGTTTTTTTATTTTATGTATATTAAATCATTTTATATTTGGGTGTTCAATGTTTTTTTATGTTATTAAAAGAAGATAACGATACTAGTTTATTTGTTCAATGCTGTTAGTAATAGAATACAGAGCAAAGGATGTGCTTTAAGTAAGAATGTACAGAAATATCCTTATAGCGTTTGAAAATATCCTTATTGTGTGGGCTGATATCCTTATTGTGTTTGCAAATGCAATAAGGGTATCTAGAAATCAGAAGGTTATTTCTTTTTAGCTCTTTTATCCTTACTAAACGTAAGTATCGATAATAAACTGTAGTTGAAATACTTAAAAAAATAATTAATATTTATTTGTCTTGCCTATTCAACATTCTGTATAGGAAAAAAATGATTACTTTTGTGCTACAAGCAAAAGGAATTGAGTAAAGATACAAGATGATAGTATTAGAATCTACATATTGTCGTTGCTGTTCTCAGTGGTGTTATTGAGAATGATTTGTCTTATATGAAGGTTTCTTTATCGGAACGTATACGCGATAATTCTCAAAAGGGTTATTGCGTTTTTATTATTTACGAACTTAAACTTTGTAATCATGTCAAGAATTTATCAAAAAGTAACAGAACTAGTTGGCCGTACTCCTTTAGTAGAAATAAATAATATCGCAAAGGAAGAAGAGCTTAAAGCTCGCCTTTTAGTAAAAGTAGAGTTCTTTAATCCCGGTGGAAGTGTCAAGGATCGCATTGCGCTTGCTATGGTGGAAGATGCTGAGAATAAGGGTCTTCTTAAAGAAAAAGGTGTTATTATTGAACCTACGAGTGGCAATACTGGGGTTGGTCTTGCATGGGTGGCAGCAGTCAAAGGCTATAAACTATTTCTAACGATGCCTGAAAGTATGTCTGTTGAGCGTCGGAATTTGTTAAAGTCCTATGGTGCAGAACTGGTACTTACTCCAGCGTCAGAGGGGATGAAGGGAGCAATTGCTAAAGCTCAAGAGTTGAAAGCTCAATATCCAGGAAGTATAATTATGGGACAGTTTGATAATCCGGCAAATCCCGCTATTCATACAGCTACAACTGCTCAAGAAATTTGGCAAGATACTGATGGGAGAATAGATATATTTGTTGCAGGAGTGGGTACAGGAGGAACGCTTACCGGGGTGTCAGAAGGATTAAAAAAATTGAAGCCTACAGTGAAAACTTTTGCTGTTGAACCTTCAACAAGTGCTGTGTTAAGTGGAGAGCAAGTAGGTCCTCATAAGATACAAGGAATCGGAGCAGGCTTTATTCCAAAGAATTTCCGTCGATCTGCGACTGATGGCATATTAAAAGTATCAACAGATGAGGCTATCGAGGGGGCTCGTATGTTGGCTCGAAAAGAAGGTCTACTTGTGGGTATAAGTAGCGGTGCCAGCTTTCGTGCTGCACTAGCTTTGGCGAAGCAAGAGGAGAATGCTGGAAAAATGATTGTTGCTTTACTCCCAGATACAGGAGAACGTTATCTAAGTATGGGCGTTTTAGAATGATAATGTAAAATTATTTGTAACTTTTTCAATAAGGAGCTGCTTTTTTGTAGCTCCTTTTTTGGAAAGTATATTGGAAGTATGAGATTTTATTCAAAATTAAATCGCTAAATTTGCGCGCTGTACATACTTTTATACAAATCACATGAAATTGGATGCACTAACAGCCGTATCGCCAATTGACGGCAGATATCATCAGAAAACAGTTAGTTTGGCTCCGTATTTTTCGGAACAAGCATTAATGAAGTACCGAGTTTGCGTTGAAATTGAATACTTTATTGCGCTTTGTGAACTACCATTACCGCAGTTGCAGCATGTTGATAGTAGGTTGTTCCCACGTTTTCGTAGTATCTATGAGAAGTTTTCTGAAGTAGATGGGCAACGTGTGAAAGATATAGAAGCAGTGACCAACCATGATGTCAAGGCTATTGAATACTTTATCAAGGAAAAACTAGAAGAAATAGGTGATTGTGACACTTACAAAGAGTTTATTCATTTTGGTTTGACAAGCCAAGACATTAATAATACATCATTTCCAATGATGTTGAAAGAGAGCTTGAAGGATGTGTATATCCCTCTTGTTGATGAACTTATTCAGCAGTTGAATACTTATGCTGACGATTGGAAAGATGTCCCTATGTTGGCAAACTCACGGGCAACCAGCTAGTCCTACGCGCCTTGGTAAGGAATTCCGTGTGTTTAGTTATAGATTAGAACAAGCTCGAAAACAATTAGAGAGAGCTGTACAAGAAATAAGTGGTAAGTTCGGTGGTGCAACAGGAAACTTCAATGCGCATCACGTGGCCTTTCCTGAGTATGATTGGATAGAGTTTGCCAATAACTTTCTTACGAAGCGTTTGAATATCCAGCGTGAACAGTTTACTACGCAGATTTCTAACTATGATAACTTTGGACAAGTTTTTGATGCAATGAAGCGTTTGCAAACAATAGTAATGGACTTGGATAGAGATATCTGGCAGTACATTTCTATGGGCTATTTCAAGCAGAAGATCAAGAAGGGCGAAGTGGGTTCAAGTGCTATGCCGCATAAAGTTAATCCCATCGATTTTGAGAACTCTGAAGGTAATATAGGTTTATCCAATGCAATTTTAGAATTCTTGAGTCGGAAATTGCCCATCAGTCGATTGCAACGAGATTTGACAGATTCTACTGTTATACGTAATATAGGTGTCCCTATGGGGCATGGCGTTATAGCCCTTCAAAGTACTCTAAAAGGCTTGAGAAAGCTTGTTTTGCATGAGGAAAATATTGATGCAGATTTAGATAATTGTTGGCCAGTTGTTGCAGAGGCAATTCAAACGATTTTGCGCAGAGAAGCTTATCCGAATCCCTACGAAACATTAAAGGCTCTAACTAGAACCAATGAGACTGTTACAGCTGAAACTATACGTAAGTTTATTGAAACGCTAGATGTTAGTGAAGCTGTAAAGACTGAACTGCGAGCCATAACACCACACAATTATACGGGTCTATAAACTATAATTACAAAATAGCCGCGAGGCTAATATAACTTAATAACAATGAGTGATTTAGAAAATAATTTTTATCAAGACGGAGGCCATCGTGATGATTTCCAGCCGTCAAGTGACAATTCCAACGCTTTTCAGCAGCGTTCTTCCCGTCCTCGTTTTAATCGGAATCAACGAGTAGGTGGTTACTCCTCAAATGCAGGACAAAATCGTCAAGGGTATCGTTCTCGCTTTAATCAGACTAGAGAAGGATATCAACAAAACAATCGTTATAACGAAGAAGAAAGGGGCGAACAAGGTTATCGTTCGCGATATAATCGTGATAATGGTTATCAGCCGCGTTCTAACAATTATAATCGTCAAGGTTCATACAATCGTCATCAAGGCGAGTATCGTCCTCGCTATTCACAGCAGGGAGAAAGTGGCTACCAGCCACGCCAATATAACCAAAGTTATGATAATGATGGCCAAGGTATTTATCAACGTCAATCTAGCGGCTATGACCGTCAGAATAATGGTTATGGTCGCCAAGGAAATGGTTATAATCGCCAAGGAAATGGTCACGATCGTCAACAACGTGGTAGCTTCAATCGTTCACGCCAGCAACGTTCGTCGAATGGTTATGACCCACATGCAAAATATAGCCACAAAAACGTATTGAATATAAGGAGGCAAACATAGACCCGAATGAACCAATCCGTTTGAATAAGTATCTTGCAAATGCAGGTATATGCTCACGTCGTGATGCAGACAAATATATTGAAGCCGGCGTTATCACTGTTAATGGAAAAGTTGTAACAGAACTGGGAACAAAGGTGTTGCGTACTGATACTGTACTCTTCCATGATGCTCCCGTTAAGATTGAGCATAAGGTATATATTCTCCTCAATAAGCCCAAAGGGTATGTGACAACAAGTGAAGATCCGCAGAATCGTAAGACAGTAATGGATCTTGTTCGCGGTGCATGTCCTGAGCGTATTTATCCTGTTGGGCGTCTAGACCGTAATACAACAGGTGTATTGCTTTTGACAAATGACGGCGAAATGGCTGCTAAGCTAACACATCCTCAGTTCATGAAGAAAAAGATATATCATGTATATCTTGATCAGAATGTTTCTGCTGCAGATATGCGCCAGATAGCAGAGGGCATTACCCTTGAGGATGGTGAAATCAAAGCTGATGAAATACAATATGCGAGCGATACCGATAAGAAGCAAGTCGGTATAGAGATTCATAGTGGAAGGAATCGCATTGTTCGTCGAATCTTTGAAAGTTTGGGCTATCATGTTAATAAACTAGACCGCGTATTCTTTGCAGGTCTTACTAAGAAGCATCTTAAAAGAGGCGATTGGCGATTCCTCACAGAGGAAGAAGTAAATTTCCTTCGTATGGGTGCTTTCGAATAAAGAATAAATATGAAACGTACAAAGATTATTGATGTACTGAAGCGTACAGATTTTGGTACCGAAGTACTTGTAAAAGGTTGGGTTCGTACACGTCGTGGCAGTAAGAGCGTTAGTTTTATTGCTCTTAATGATGGTAGTACAATAAAGAATGTACAAATCGTCGCCGATAACGAAAAGTTTGACGAGGACCTTCTCAAAGATATAACAACAGGTGCTTGCCTTAGTGTAACAGGAACATTGGTTGAAAGTCAAGGTTCTGGACAGGCTGTGGAAGTTCAAGCAACACAGATCAAACTATTAGGTGCTTGTCCTGCTGATTATCCTATGCAGAAAAAAGGTCAGAGCTTTGAATATATGCGTAAATATGCTCATCTTCGTCTTCGTACAAATACTTTTGGTGCTGTCTTCCGTATTCGTCACAATATGGCGATGGCTATTCACCAGTACTTTCATGAGCATGGGTTCTACTATTTCAATACTCCGATAATTACGGCTAGTGACGCTGAAGGTGCTGGCGAAATGTTTCAAGTGACAACATTGGACTTATCACGTACAGGAAAGGAAGAGAATGTCCCTTATGATCGTGATTTCTTCGGTAAGAAATCTAGTCTAACTGTTAGTGGGCAATTAGAAGGAGAACTCGGGGCTACGGCTTTGGGGGCTATCTATACTTTTGGTCCTACTTTTCGCGCAGAAAACAGTAATACTCCTCGCCATTTGGCTGAATTCTGGATGATCGAGCCTGAAGTAGCTTTTATGGATCAGACTGAGTTGATGGATCTAGAAGAAGATTTCATTAAATACTGTGTACAATGGGCGCTAGACCACTGTATGGATGATTTAGAATTCCTCAATAAGATGATTGATAAAAATCTTATTGCAACTTTGCAGTCTGTTGTAAAGGAGGATTTTGTGCGCCTTACTTATGCCGAAGGACTTCAGATTTTGGAGGAGGCTGTAAAGAAAGGAGAGAAATTTGAGTTTCCAATTACTGGGTGGGGAATGGATTTAAGTAGTGAACATGAGCGTTATCTTGTTGAAACTCATTTCCAGCGTCCTGTGATAATGACAAACTATCCTAGTGAGATTAAGGCCTTCTATATGAAGAAGAATGAAGACGGTAAGACTATGCAAGGGACAGATGTTCTTTTCCCACGCATTGGTGAAATCATTGGAGGTTCTGTTCGTGAAGAGAATTATGAAACTTATTGGTGAGATCGAAGCACGTGGAATGGAAGAGAAAGATTATGGCTGGTATCTTGATACTCGTAAGTATGGTTCTTGTCCTCACGCAGGATTTGGACTTGGTTTTGAGCGCTTAATTCTTTTCGTTACAGGAATGCAAAACATTCGTGACGTTATTCCTTTCCCAAGAACTCCTAAATCTGCTGAATTCTAAAATTTATTTTTTTAGCTTATATTATAAAGAGAAGGGACTTTCGCTTGAAAGTCCCTTCTCTTGTGCTTAGTATTTTTTACTTCTCAATAAGTACAACAGCATAAGTAGAAATGCCCTCTTCACGTCCTGTAAAGCCTAGCTTTTCAGTAGTTGTTGCTTTTAGAGAAACATCAGAAATATCTATGTCCATCAAGGATGCTAATATCTCTTTCATTTTCTCAATATGGGGATTAAGTTTGGGGTGTTCAGCACAAATTGTTGCATCTATATTGCCAATGTGCCAGCCTTTCTTATGTAGTAGCTCTGTCGTTTTCCTGAGAAGGATTTTACTATCAATATTTTTGTATTCTATATCAGTATCAGGAAAATGGTAGCCTATATCACGAAGATTAGCAGCCCCAAGTAGAGCATCGCAAATTGCATGGATGAGTACATCTGCGTCGCTGTGTCCTAATAAGCCTTTTGCGTTTTCTATGGAGATTCCTCCCAGCCATAACTTGCGTCCCTCTACTAATTTATGGACGTCATACCCCAAGCCTACTCTTATCTTTGTCATAATATGTTTATTTTCTACGTCCAAATAAATCTTTGATACCATCCATATCAAAACTCAAACCTACTCTAAATGTTTGGTCGAGAGGATTAGAAGCACTAGTTGCAACTACGTAGCCAGCATCAATGGATAGCACATTCATACGGAAGCCAGCACCAACAGAGAAGAAGCTTCGTCCGCCTTGTGAGGCACTCTCATTGTGGTAACCTCCACGGAGAGTGAATTTATCATTATAGGTGTATTCAACTCCGACTCCCCAATTTATTTCTTTGAGTTCTCCTTTGAAACCTTCAGGTGCATCGCCAAAACTTTTGAAAATACCCTTTATCGAACTCATATCATAGTATTTTTCACGTATGCGCTCGTTATAATCTTCGTTACTCTCATCTGCATTTCTAAGCGGCATAGACGGAACTAGCAATTTGTTTGCATCAGCACTAAAAGAGATACGATTATATTCATTTAGTGGTATCATCAAACTCCCACCAATACGTAGATTTGTAGGAATGAAGTATGAATAATCCCCTCCGTAATTTATTTTTGAGCCAATGTTACTAATGTTGACGCCAAAGGCTAGTTGGCTCTCGCGGCTTCCTAACATCACATATTTATTCCAATACATTGCTATGTCAGCAGCGAAGGCTGATCCTGCTTTGGTATTGTCATCATAGTGACCGCTCAAGTCAGAATACATATATCGAAGAGCTACAGCAGCAGAGAGATTATCACTCAACATTCTACTATAGGCTACATCAATTCCGAACTCGTAAGGCTTTACTGTCATTGCATTGTCATTTGATACAGAAAAGTCACCCAACGAGAAGTAGCGCACAGAAGTACTCAGTGCTTGGTAGTCTCCTAAGCGAATATAGCCCGTCGCATTTAAAAGAGCTATGCCTGTCGTAATCTTACGTAGCCACGGCGTGTAGTTAAGAGAAACTCCTGCTCTACTAATTGTAAAGGGATATTTTGCGGGGTTCCACTGCTGTGCATTAACATCTGGGTCAGTAGCAGCACCAATATCACCCATACCGCCAGCACGGGCGTCAGCCCCAATGGTCTGAGAAGTAACTGCTGTCAGGATAGGATTAAACTTGTCGCGTATGTCGTCATTGTTACCTGCGATTGCTGGACTCGCTACAATGATTGTTGCCAAAAATAATTGTATTTTATTCACTTTTCTGTTAGTTTTCTATTACTATTATAACGGATGTAATCTGCGTTTATTGTTATTATTGTAGATGTTGCAGGATTATTATTTCATTGCCTTACGATAATCATCTTCTTGCTCTTTGTAGTTACTCTCTTGCTGCTTGACGAAATAATAGATCGATAAATATAGATTCCTGCTGGAACTGGTCTATTAGCATAATCTGTTAGTGACCAACGGATTGCATCATATCTAGCATTAGCAGAAGTTGAAGATGTTTCATTCCAAATGCGACGTCCTGCTATATCATAAACTTCTACTGAAACATCAGTCTTTTCATTAGAATTTTCCAAAGTAGTGACAAATGTTGTTGTCGTATACGCAGGGTTAGCAGTTGCATTTACATCATATCCTCCCGTGAGATCTTCGCTGACAAAAAAGTTAAGCGAAGTCGTTGTTGAATTATCGTTTACGTCCCAAACTCGAAGAGTTAACTTATGTCGCCCAGGCGAAAGATTTGTGAGTGGATATTGGATGGTTCCGGAAGTGGTACTTCCAAAGTCATAAGCAAAATAATCGTTCAAGACTATGATATTATTGGCGTCACCATCAATGCTCAATTCTATGTTGTGGCCTACTCCCAAGCCATTGGCATTTATGCCAGAAATATCATGGAGAGTTGCTCCGAAAAGTGCAGCGGTGGAAACATATCCACCATCCGGAAAATCGGTGGAGTTTAGATATACAAAAACTTTTGGTCCGAGCGTGTCGGTCTTTTGCGTTTGTATTGTTCCGTTGAGGTGAAATTGAGTTGTAGAGCCATGTGACTCTTCAGAATGATCCGTGTTAACTGCATAAAAGTACATTCTCCCTTTATCTTCGGAATAGCTGATATCTCGCGGTACAACAACATTAAGTTGGAAGCGGCCAAAGCGAATAGAATCGCTACCCTCAAAGAGTGCATTCTTGCGATCTTGGTAAACCATTGCTGTTTTATTCGCATTGTTATTGTTTGCAAATAATAGTTTCTAATCTGTCGTAGAGAGAACCCGTAACAGTTCCATTGAAGTCGGTTGCTAGGAGACCATTTCTTTCTACATGGCCGGCAAAGCGCACCTTTTGACCAGCTTTCAGTTGAATATTGGTGCTAGAGGTTATGGCTTCTCTATCTATGCTGTCTACTACAACTTGTCCACGTGGTGCAGTAAGAGTAAGAGCAGGGTCTCCGAGCAAAGCATATTTAAGTTTATTCATAGATCGATCACCCGCATTTGTCACTAAGCTAACTTTTGCCAATCGCATTGCATCTCCTAGGGTATAGGGTTTTCCGTTACCGTCGCTAGAAAGTACATAACGCGAATAAGCCGCATTGAGAGCACGATTATATATAGCATAAACAGAACGTGTCGCACAAACTATCGCAACAGAACCTTGTTTTGTATTGAATAGTGTTGCACGCCCAATATCTTCCATTTGTTGGTCATAAGGAGTTATCTCGCAGGATGCAAAAATCCAAAGCGGCATATTACCATCTGTTATTTTTTCAAAGTCGGAGGTCTGTAGTAATTTGTTATGACTTAATTGTCGCGGGCTTCCATGCCCTGTGTAATTAAAAATTAGTGCCCCTCTTTTTAGCTCTTCTTGTAGCATACGCGTTACTTGAGGAAAAGAATTTCCCGTAGCAGAAGTAGTCATAGGGTAAGCATCCCAGTAGTATTTTTTTATTATTAGTTCGTCATTTGCATTCTGTATATTTCTTACTGTCGTTTCGCAATCTTCTTGATGGAGATTATTATCTCCATTATCCGCTAGCATTATTACTCGATTCTTCCACGCTCCAACATTTTTGTTCTCCATATATTCTAGCGTTTTATCCACTAGAATTTAGCTTCTTCTTCAGTTGTGCAGATGAAGCGACCAATCCCGAGATCCACTTTATCACGACTAGCAATAGCAGAGCCTTCACCATCATCAAGTAGCCCGTAGTAGTCATCAGTCACATAGCTATAGAGTGTTCCATGAGGAATGTTTATAAGGCGATCATTCGGACTTACTTCAAAGGCCAGCAATAGGTCTTTTGTTGAAAATGAGCTGCCCAACAGTAAGCGGTTGTCCCAGTAGCAATTGCCAAAGAGGAGAAGATATCGAGGCATATCTGCTGTTGTCTTTGCTCTGTCGTATAGCATTTTTAGGTATCGTCGGTATGCAGTAGCATCTGGGGTACCTGAGGAGAATTCATTATAGAGTTGATCTGCTCTGACAATTTTTACGCGTAGGCCTTCTGCTCTATGAGCCATGGCCAAACGCTCTGCTTGTTTCTTCAGTTTGCCACTCTCAGGAATGATGATGACCATATCTTGTGCTGAATCTGCATGCAAGTCCTGGTTTTCTATTGTTCCTACTCGAGAAGGTTCAGCATAGTTCTTTGCTACATCTACAAAGATGTAGCGTTGCTTTGCATCCTCTATTTGTGCTGTAATTTTTGTACCATTGATGGTTGTTTTTATAATGGCTGTTGGGGCTGAAGCAGAAGCGATACGCCAGAGTTGAGTGGAAGCAGTTGCATTTTCTGCACGTATCACAGCTGCAGAGGGGCTCATTGTTGCTGGAGTAAATACAAAAGGAACTGAAGCATCTAACTTCCGAGGATAGGATGCGAGAATATAATTGAGGCGTGCAGAATTCCCTGCTGTTGTTGTTATTTTGAAAGTATTATTCTCTAGGAGAGAATCCGTTGAGAACAGAGCACGCGTTTCTCTAGCACTTTCCGTTTCACTATCGTAAGTGCTAATTGAGAAAGTCCCAAGATTTAGACTATTTGCTAAAGTCTCAACATTTGTATTCTTTAGTGTTGATGCTGCACTTACAGCTACTGCAACTTTTGCTGTTCCACCTGAAAATCCTGGGGTAGACAGTGTGAACGATTGGGTATTCTTATTGATAAAATCATAACTAGAGAAAAATTCTGTACCCCCTTCGTACCAAGCAAAGGCGTCCTTTTCGTGCAATGCAGGAACAATGGCAGAAGTGAGCGTCGTGGTAGACGCTGTAGTTGGTTCTATCACTTTCATCTCAAGAGGAGATTCGCCTTCTGTGATAAAGTAATAAGAAGCACGAGAATAGGTGTTTTTGGGCACGGTTCCATGCCCGTTTTGTTGCATCCCAGCTCCAACGTAGTGTTCCTTCGGCATAAAAAAAGTAAAGAATTACTCCTGCGCCAAGTTGCAACTTCGCAAAGATCATCAATGACACTATTATCGCCTGAAAACTCTAGTTTTTGTGGCAATATGCGACCACCATATCCATAGATTTTAACGCGATTGATATTATTAAAGCCCCAACTCTTGAGTTTTGAAGCAGTCAGTTGGTAGATTCCTTCTTCTGGGACACTAATTTTCACCCATTTTCCTTTAGATAAAACACTATGATCCGTGTATCGTTGAATTAAATTGGGTAAAGCTTGTGCCTTGCGCGCTATTATACGTGGATTAGCCACTAGTTGGATTTTACAGCCAGTCATGCGCATCCAATGTCCATTCCGATAGGCAAAAGGAGTAAAATATACATCCAAAAAACCTTGTTTCCGACTTATGGATAGTGATGTTTCTACAGCAGGGAGCTCTTGAGCTGGTATCCCTTTTTCTTTTAAGAGTTCTGTTTCTGATTTTGTCGCTAAGCGGAATTCGGGATAGATAAGATTCACGGACCATACGGAATCTGCATAATTTTTCCCCAAGTTGAACTGTGTAGAGAAGACAGTTCCTGGTGAAAAATCTTTTTCTGCAAAAGTGGTAAACGGTTGAGCTATTAGAGAAATAGTTCCTGCGAACCCTATAAGGAGTGTCAATATTCTTTTCTTATACATATTTATTATAACGAAAAACGTATCTAAGATTATTGTATTTTTGTAACTTTGCCGGCCAACACTGAGGGGGAAAAGAAAGAACTCAACTCTCTCTGAGAGTTGAGTTCTAAAGTCGAGCGACAGGATTCGAACCTGCGACACCCTGGTCCCAAACCAGGTGCGCTACCGGACTGCGCTACGCCCCGTTAAGCGAGAGCAAAAGTAATTCTAATTTTTGGAATAGCAAAGATTTTATGAAAATATTTATACTTAGCAACAATTACACTGAGATTGGGAACGTTTTTATGATTCCTGATACAGCTCTAAACCAAATAGGGCGGCCTGCTTTTTTACCTGATTATGCACTTCCTGCTGTCGGACGTGCTCATCTTGTTATTCGTATTAATCGCTTGGGAAAAGGCATTCCAGAACGTTTTGCTCCCCGATATTTTTCAGAAATAACAATAGGGGTACATTTCATAGCTTCACAGTTACTGGAGGAACTTCGAGAGAAAAGAGCTCCTTGGGAGTTTGCTGTTGGTTTTGATGGAGCAGCATCAATAGGGCGTTTTGTACCAATGGGAACATATTGCAATCATCACATAGAGATTCTTGCAGGAGAAAAAAAACTTTGTGCATACGATACAAAAGAAATGCTGGTGAAACCTGAAGAAATTGTGTCAAAACTTAGTCAAAATTATCGACTATGTCAAGGAGATTTAATCTTTCTTGGTTCGCCAATGACTTTTTGTACCAATATAGATACGCGGCTTACGCTATCGTTAGATGGAGCTTCTCTTTCTTCTTTCATGATAAAATAAGCAATGATTCTTAAAAATAAAGAACCCTAATGCGCTATTATTGGGCTTATAAATACAATAAGCCTCTCAGCTGACATCCTTATTGTATTTTTAAATACAATAAGGATATTTTATCTGTCAGTACACTGATAGAGGTCGTTAGACTGGAAGAGATTGTATAGCACTGGTCGCGGCCAATGGAGAACTTATATTGGAACTTACGACGACACAGTTCGTAGAGTTCGCGCATGCCTGCTTTGGGGAGGTCCTTACGCAGCTCTGTGGCATAAAGGACGATACTCGTTCCTAGGATTTCCTCTTCTTTTTCTTGAACTATATACTTGTAATAACCTTGTCAGCTTATGCCAAGATAATCGCAGAGGAAGGAGACGTTACGCCGCGTGGACGTATCCGCTTCCTGGCTCTGAGACAAAGTATTGATTACTTGGCATCGCGTTTTTTTCGGATGGGGATATTGAACATCTTCTCCGCTAAATCTATTATTGTGGAGTTGGCCAAACATCGCAATTCGGATTCAGAAAGAGCCTTCTTGAGGCGCTTAATCTCTGCCTCATAGGCTTTGCGCTCGTTGGAGAGTTGAGATTGGAGTTCATCGACAGTATTCGGGATTTTTGTTTCTTTCATAAGTCGTTCGATTGTTGAGAGATCTGGAGTGCCATATTGCTTGCAAATATAGCGGAAGGTGGTATAAGGAACTCCACGACTACGTGAAAAGTTTTTAGCGTCCATACCGCTCTCTAGGTAAGAACGCAACAACAGAACTTTCTCTGTTTCGCTGTACTTTAATCTTGACATAATCTTTTTTTGAGTTTATGAACTGTCAACTTATTTAGTACAGGACAATGTTCTTATCTACGAATAAAAAAACTTGATTTTAAGCTATTCTTGAAGCAATAAAGTGTAGGCTCAATTCTTAAAACGATTTAGGATTGTGGAGGACAATATTGACCTTTGCCCTTAGTATATACGCGCTGTATGGCATTTTGGGGGCAATGGTGATAGCAAGCTAAGCATCCGATACAATGGTGTTTATATTGTGGAATACTTGTAGGAGAACAATCTATATTGCAGATGGGGCATACCTTTGCACATTTGCTGCAATGGATGCAAAGATCTTTGTCTACTGTAAATTTTTTATCATCTATAAAGAATTTGTAAAAAAGAGGACGAAGTATTCTACTTTTAATCCATGGACAAGTTCCACGATTTATCTCATAGAACATTTCATGCTTTTGAATCTTTGTGGCAAAAACTGAGATGTGGCTTTCTGCTACTGCAATTTTTTTAGCTGCAGCAGCCTGAGTATCTAACTTGAAACCGGGGAAATCTATATATGTTTCAGGCATTTGAATGGAGCAGATGGAGATATTGTTTATGTCATACTGTTGTAATAAGATTTTTACCTCTTTATCAGTGAGACCAATGTCGTCACCACATGTACAAACTACATAAACATAGCTAAATTTCCTTTGTTTTTCAGAGTTACTGAAGAATCGCCGGAGCTGATCAATGAAGACCCTCGGTATTCCCCAAGCATAGATAGGGAAGAATATTCCTAGTACATCATCGCACTGCTCTGAAGTCTCCTCTATTATTACATCATTCGTGAGAGTTGCTATTTTGTTGGCAGCCCATCGCGTGTTGCCTGTTCCGCTAAAACAGATAATCATTTTAGAAGTGTACTTTGAAACGTGAAGCAGTCTGAGAAAATCTTTCGAAGATCGCCCTGTTTATTTTTGAACAGGGCAAAGACTGTGCTACCACTGCCCGACATAAGCGCAAAGCATGCTCCCATATCATAAAGTGTTTCTTTGATGGCTTCAATTTCTGGATGTGTGGAGAAAACGCTTTTCTCGAAGTCGTTGCATACCACGTTTTTCCATTCTTCTACAGGTAAAGCTAAAGCTTCACGTAGATCTACTGAAGTTTTTTGGGGCACGATTTGCGAGTAAGCTTCTTGTGTAGAAACTGAGGTTTGTGGCTTCACGAGTACCAATACCCATTTTTTTAGCGAGAGAGTAATAGGGGAAAAGATATCCCCAATCCCCGTTGCATAAGCGGGGTGCGGGTCAATAAAAAAGGCACAATCAGCTCCGAGTTTGCTGACGCGTTTTTTCATCTCAGAATTATTCATTCCCAGTTGATATTCTTCGTTGAGAATGCGCATCATGAAAGCAGCATCACTCGATCCACCACCAAGTCCTGCTCCCATGGGTATTTTTTTATGAAGTAAAATGTCGAGCTGAGGAAGATCAAAGTCTGCTTTCAGCTGATTGTACACCTTAATAATTAAGTTGTCTTCAGGATTTCCTTGGATTTTAGAGCCAACAGTCTGGAGTAAATACGGTTCGTTAGAGTGGTGAAGTGTTTTTACTTCGAGATTGTCGCAAAGAGGTATAGGATAAAATACGGTTTCTAGATTGTGGTAACCATCAGCTCTTTTTTCAACAACGTAAAGTCCGAGATTTATTTTGCAGCAAGGATTGAGAAACATAATTTTTTAGTATTGACGTTCACCAAAGATAGCGGTACCAATGCGTACCATAGTGGAACCTTCTTTTGCTGCTATCTGAAAATCGTGAGTCATTCCCCAACTCCGTTCACAGAAAGCCTCATCGTTAGGAAAGTATTTTTCTTTTATCTCTTCAAAGAAGATGTGCGCCGTTTCAAAGTCTTTGCATACCTGTTCTGTATTATCAGTGTTGGATGCCATACACATTAAGCCACAGATTTGTATGTTCTTCAACTCTTTCCATTCACCATTTTCAAGCAGTGTGCGACAATCTGCGAGAGAGAATCCAAACTTGGTGGCTTCTTCAGCAATGTGGAGTTCTAACAGAATGCGTATAATGCGGTTGTTGTGAGCTGCTTGCTTATCAATTTCTTTCATGAGTTTGAAAGAATCAACCGCATGAATCAAAGAAATATAAGGAGCTATATATTTTACTTTGTTGGTCTGCAAATGTCCTATAAAGTGCCATTCTATATCCTTGGGAAGCGCGGGAACTTTTATGCGAAGTTCCTGTTCGTGGCTTTCCCCAAAGATTCGTTGGCCTTGTTCATAGCATTGTTGAATCATCTCTGCGGGATGAAACTTAGAAACAGCAACGAGCTGTACATTTGAAGGAAGCTGTTCGCGGATTTTTGCTAGATTTTGCTGAATCTCTGTCATTTTGCTGTTGATTATTTGGCTTTATTCCTCGAATTCAGGTTTGTCAACCTTAGTCATGCTTTCGGGGGCACTTTGCTGATAGTGATATACGTCCATGATCGTTGTTTCTTGAACACTGGCAATCGTGTAATCCATCATGCTACCTCTCATACCTTCATCTAGACGCTTAATACTATCGCGTAAATCAGTAGCTTGAATCAGAATCTGTTGTGTTGTCTTCCTCTCTTTTCCGCTTTTCTCGTCAAGAGTGACAAATAAAGTTTAGCTTTGAAGAAACGATCTGCACTATCGTCTGTTGATTCAAAGATTTCGGCAAAATGTGCACGTTTAATGTCGCTAACTTCAAAAGTTCCCGCCATAAACGGTGAAATTTCTTCGATGATGCGACGCTCAGCTTCAGTGAAGCTAATCGCATCTACGAGATATGGCTCTGTAACTTTTTTCTGCTGACCATTTTCCATGGTCTTCTCATATTTAACGGTGCATTGGAACCATTCAGACATAATGTTGCTGTGTTTATTTAGTTGTGATTATAGTTTTAGCTGATGAAGCGTAAATCCTGACATAATTCGGCTGCGGTCTACTTTTCCACGAATGCCAGGTATGCGCCCACTTTGTGTATATTGCCACATGATATATGTTTTGCCGTCATTGAGTACTGGAGCGTCAGTACGGTAGCGAGCAATCATCCAATGATAGTTGGTAAACAATCCTTGGAAATGACGATTGTAGAAATTGTGGTACGTATAGAGTAAGGGTTTTTTTCCGTAGTAACGTTCAACAAGTAGAATGAACTGTCGAAGATTCTCGATAAAGGCAGCTTCGTCCGAATCTTCTTTTTCAATATCTATGATAGGGACAAGATCTTGTTCCTCACGTCGAACCACTTGCGTCATGTTTTCTAACTGTGCTTGAGGTGTAACCTGCGGACGATAGAAATGGTAGCTTCCTACGCTCAGTCCTGCACGGCGTGCACCAAGTAAGTTCTGAATATAATAATCATCTCTAAGATTTTCTCCTTCAGAAGCTTTTACATAGACATAAGAAATTTCTGCATTACGAGCAATTTCATCCCAATCAATAGTTTCTTGATAGTGACTTATATCTATTCCTTCCACATAGCGTGTGTTTATATGCCCATTTCCACGTGCGTTTCCGCCAATAGCGATATCACGACCTAAAGGACTTGTTGCCTTATCGGTTTGCGCCTTGTAAGAAAGATGATCAGGTTCAATGATAACTCCTTTTCCCACTGTAGATATTGTCTTCTTACGATCTTCGAGTGCATGAACTGGGAGAACGAGCAGAACGGCAAATAAAAAAAAGGAAATTTTACTGATGCGATATTTCATAAATAAAACATGCGTGACTTTTATCGATTTGCGAAATTAAGTAATTATTCTCAAATACTTTTTGCTTTTAAGAATAATTTGGATGTCAATTAAAAGCTCTTTTTGCACGTTCTCGAGGTGATAATTTATATATTGCTGTTTGATGGATAAAAATCTTTTTATAGAAAAATGCTAGAAGTATAAATTAATTTTGAGCTTCTTTCAACAAATTATACGCTTTATAGAGCCCTAGTTCTCCAGCACGGCTGAGATCAGATATTGCCTCTTGTTTGCAATTGTCTTGTAAGCAGAGAATCGCACGGTTATAGTATGCTTCAGCAAAACGCTTATCAAGTGCAATGGCTGTAGAAAAATCTGCTTTAGCCTCTTGTACTTTTCCAAAAGAGGCAAGAAGACATCCACGATTGTAATAGGAATATGCATTGTTTGGTCTTAATTTTATAGCCTCCTCCATATCCACTATTGCTTGATGTGCATATAGGACTTTTTGTTCTTTATCGGCATTTAGATACAGTGTTCCAAGAATGTTTGCACGATTCTGTAGAGCTATCACAGAATTAGGGCTAAGAGAAACTGCTTTCTCTGCATATGTCCAAGCTGCATTGTAGTCGTAATTCGTATAGGCCAACATAGAGCGGATCAGGTAAGCATCCGTGTCTGTTAACCTATTGAGTAATGTATCTATACTCATTCTATAGTTTTCTGAATGTGCAAGATTTTTAGCGTCTTTTTCCGCTGTGAAAAAGACGCGATATTTAGCATTGCATTGATAGTGGAATCTTCCCCTTTGTTGTTCAGCCTGAAGTTCTAAGGATTCAAACCTTTTACTCAATTCTTCAGTTTCACTCTGATAGCCAATGCTACGATAGCCTCGTGCTGTGACGGGAAGAAGAGTTATTTGAAAAGACGGCATAAGGCTAGCTTCTACTTTACTGTTCTGAACCTTACCAAAGATGCCATCACCAAAAATCTTGGCTGTATCGAGAGTTTCTGTAATTATGCGGTCATAATGCTCCAAAGCATGGTCGGAACGCAGTCTGACCTTTTTGTGTATTGAACGGCTAGGGCGTGCAAAAGAAATATCTAATTCTGCACGAGCAATAACCGTCTCGTCATTCAATGCTCCTTTAATATCTCCAATTTTTCGACGACATTTAGCCCGTGCAACATAGCCATACATAAATCTAGGATATGTTTTTATTAAAACACTATAGTCGCGTATAGCTCCACAGTAATCTCCTGTCTGTTCACGAAGAAGAGCGCGATTATAGCGGGCTAATGTATTTTGTGGCTCTACTTTTAAAATGAAGGTGAAGTCTTGAATCGCGCGATTATCATCCCCCACAAGTGCGCGTAATAAGGCGCGATTATAGTGAGCCACGAAATGTTGTGGGATAAGACTAATCACTTTATCGTAGTCTGTGATAGCAGCATCAAACTTATTGAGAGAGTTGCGCGCCATAGCTCTTAGTAGATAGCTTTGATCATCATTAGGGGCATATTTAATGGCTTGTGTAAGAAAGCTATCGGCAGCTGAATATAAGTTGTTATTTATGGCATACTGTCCCTTGAATTGCCAAATTTGAGATTCGTTGGGGCGGAAAGTCAATAGGGAATCCATCCAGGTGATGGCTTTCAGTGTGTCCTTTTCTTCTAAGTATATTTGTGCTTGCGCCATATAAGCCCGATAAAATTTAGGAGAGCGATGTAGTATTTTGCTTATTTCCACCTTCGCACTATCCATTTCTTTGATTTGCATGAAACAATACGCTTTATTAAAGCGTGCATCTTCATTATCTGGCTTTTCAGCGAGGGTGTGCGCATAATCGTTTATCGCTCCATGATAATCTTTGAGATTGATACGGCACAAACCACGGAGTTGGTATACTTCTACCTTATATGGATTTAAGAGAATTGACTGTGAACAGTCAGCATCTGCACCATGGAAGTCTTCTAATGCAAATTTTGCCAATCCACGAAGATACCATGCTTCGGAGTTACTTGAACGTGCCTCTATCACTTGGTTAAAATAGCGAATAGCGCTGAGGTTATCATCAACACTCAACGCATTACGTCCCATGAGCAGGGTGCTTGTAACATTGATTTGTGCATAGAGGAAGCTTGGCACAATGAGCAGAAGCAATGTAAGCAAGTGCAAAAGCCCCTCCGCAGTGGAGGGGCTTTTCTTATTGTTTGGCTTGGTACTTGTGTGTGCCATAAATCCAGCTTTTCTTATTTGGGTGTCTTCACACGATAACTGCAACTTACTTTTCCTTTGCGCATCATCTCGAGTTTTTTCTTCACAAGTTGTTTGCGCAATGGGCTGATTCTATCCGTAAATACAACGCCTTCGAGATGATCAAATTCGTGCTGCATAACACGCGCTAAATATCCGTCTACCCATTCATCATGAGGTTGCAAGTTCTCATCTAGATAAGTAACATGGATGCGTGTTGGGCGACGTACTGGTTCGCTAAGTCCAGGCAAACTAAGACAACCTTCATCGAGCAGAGCCGTTTCGCTATCATCCACTTCCACAATATGTGGATTGATAAATGCATGATTATAGCCTTCATATTCGGGAAATTCGTCTTTGAGAACATCCAAAGAGATAACTACAACACGTATGGATTTACCGATTTGTGGAGCTGCCAATCCGACACCATTACTTTTCTCCATTGTCTCAAACATATTTACAATAAGTTCGTTGAGCCCTGGATAATCGGTTGGTATATCTTCTGCAACTTTGCGAAGTACGGATTGTCCGTATGTATAAATGGGTAATATCATATTCTCTTTTAAATATTTCGTTTACTTTCCATATACGACTGTAGAATTATACACGCACTGATTTCATCTACAAGTGCTTTATCGCGACGGCGTTGTTTTCCAATGCCGCTGGCAAGCATTGTTTGGTGAGCTAGGACAGAGGTGAAACGTTCATCGTAAAACTCTAGTGGAATCTGGGGAAATTGTTTCGTGAAATTAGCGGCAAATTGACGAACACGCTGTTGATTTTCAGATGGTTGTCCATTAGTCTGAGTGGGGAGTCCCAAAATCACACACTCAACAGGTTCTTTTTCTAAATAGTCCTTTAGAAAGGGAAACAGATTTTTTGTTTCGACAGTTGTCAGACCGTTAGCAATGATTTGCATAGGATCGGTCACTGCGATACCGGTTCTTCTCTTTCCATAGTCGATGGAGAGTATACGCATTATGTGGATTTACTTAATCATATCTGTACCCATATATGCTTGCAGAGCCTTGGGGATTCGGATGCCTTCTGGAGTTTGGAAATTCTCCAATAGTGCTGCAAGAATACGCGGCAGAGCTAATGCAGAGCCATTAAGGGTATGGCAGAGGTTAATCTTTTTGTCTGCATTGCGATAGCGGCACTGTAATCGATTGGCTTGATATGTGTCGAAGTTGCTAACAGAACTTACTTCCAACCAACGCTTTTGTGCCTCACTATAAACCTCGAAATCATAGCAAATGCTAGAGGTAAAACTCATATCACCACCACAGAGCAACAGGATGTGATAGGGGAGCTCTAGTTTCTTCAAAAGTCCTTCCACATGATCAAGCATTTCTTTATGACTTTGCTTACTGTGTTCGGGAGTATCAATACGAACAAGTTCAATTTTAGAAAATTCATGGAGACGATTTAACCCGCGAACATCCTTACCATAAGAGCCAGCTTCGCGACGGAAGCATTCTGTGTAGGCACAATTCTTGATGGGGAGGTCTTTCTCATCTAGAATCTCATCACGATAAATGTTTGTGACAGGAACTTCTGCTGTAGGTATGAGATATAAATCGTCCACTTCACAATGATACATTTGTCCTTCTTTATCAGGAAGTTGACCAGTTCCGTAACCACTAGCGGCATTTACAACAGTAGGTGGCATAATTTCTGTATACCCAGCTGCGCGAGCTTCATCAAGGAAAAAGTTGATGAGAGCACGTTGCAAACGTGCACCTTGACCAATATAGACGGGAAAACCAGCACCTGTAATTTTTACACCAAGGTCGAAATCTATGAGGTTATATTTCTTTGCTAGTTCCCAATGAGGCAAAGGATTTTTTGGCAATTCAATAAATTGGCCTCCTTCTTTCACAACTATATTATCAGTCGCATCTTTTCCCTCAGGTACTTCTTCATAAGGGACGTTTGGGATTGTATAAAGAACTTGAGTACGTTCATCTAGTGCCGTTTTCATGCTTTCTTCAAGTTCTTTGTCTGTTCTTTGATTTCAGCAACTTGCTCCTTAGCAGCTTCAGCTTCTTCTTTCTTACCTTCTTTCATCATTCCCCCAATGCTCTTAGAAATAGTTTTCACTTGCGAAAGGAGAATATCTAATTGTGCTTGCGCTTCTTTTCGTTTATTGTCAAGTGCAAGTACTTGTTCTATAGTTTCACGAGCGTCAGCAAAATGTTTCTTTTCCAAACCGCGGATAACGGCTTCCTTGTTGTCAAGAATCTGTTTTATTGTCAGCATAATTTATTGCTTAATTACTTATATGCTGCAAAAATAATAAAGATTTAGCGGAATATTATGCTTTATACCGATTTTATGACTGGCAGACAAGAGGCTAACTAGATAAATATGTATTTTTGCTGAAACAATCAATGTATATGAGAAGTATATGAGAGGTCCACTAATTATTAACGATCCTGTTTATGGCTTTACAAGGATTCCTCGTGGCTTATTGACAGAGATCATTGCTCATCCTTGTTTTCAACGTTTGGGACGTATCCGACAATTAGGAATGTCGACTTGCGTTTATCCAGGTGCGCAACACACACGTAAACAGCATTCTATCGGCGCATTTCACCTAATACAAGAAGCGCTGAATCGTTTGCAAGAGAAGGGACATTTTATTTTCGATTCAGAAATAGAAGCGGTTGAGGCTGCCATTTTACTACACGATGTAGGACATGGACCTTTTTCTCATGTCTTAGAGAAGACCTTTATGAAGGGCATTACGCATGAGGAGATTTCTTTGCTTATAATGAATCGCATGAATGAGCAGCTGCATGGTGGGTTATCTCTAGCTATCAATATCTTTGAGGATAAATACCCGAAACGTTTTCTTCATGAGCTGATTTGTAGCCAGCTAGATGTTGATCGTTTAGACTATCTTTGTCGCGATAGTTTTTTCTGCGGTGTTTGTGAAGGCAATATTGGAGTTGCTCGTATTATAGAAATGCTCGATATTATTGATGACAAGCTGGTTGTAGATGTCAAAGGCTTATACTCTGTTGAGAACTATCTAATGTCCCGACGTATGATGTATTGGCAGGTATATCTTCATAAAACGGCCGTTGCTGCAGAGGAAGTCCTTCGTGCTGCTTTGCGACGTGCAAAGTATTTGGTGCGTAGTGGAAAGAATCTGTTTGCTTCTCCTTCTTTGCTTTTTTTCTTAAGGCATGAAATTCCTAATAAAGAGCCTGATTGGTTGGATTATTTCCTTGAGCTAGAAGACAACGATATAATGTCTGCTTTGAAAGTCTGGATGAAATCAGATGATAAGATTCTAGCAATGCTTTGTTCTGATTTTATCAATCGTCGATTGTTCAAAGTGGATGTATATGCAGAGTCTATACCTAAAGGGGAAGCGGAGAGATTGAAACAGGAACTCAGCAAACAGCTGGAACTGCCATTGGAGGATATGGATTACTTTGTGACATGGCGTAAGGTTCAGAAAGAATTGTATTCTGTCACGGCCGATGGTATTGGCATTCTCTATCCCGATGGAGAAGTGAGAGATTTCATAGATGTGAGCAATATCGTCCGCAGTGATATTGCAGGGCTTTCAGATGAGAAATTCTATGTGTTTCGGCAGCGTATGGAATGAGACGGATAAGCGCTATTTACAGCTACTAATATTGTTTCTGCATGATAGCTAAGAATAAATAGAAGAGGTATAAAAAAAGCGAACTAGAACATTATGAAAGATGTTTCAGTTCGCTTTTTTTCTTAATTGAGCTTCAATTCTTTTCTTTACTCCTTAGGTGAATAGTAGCTGTTATTATACCAATGATTATAGCCATATCCACTAAGGTCATAAGCAGCTACAAGACGAAGGTTATAGGCAGTTCTGTACATATAGTCGTTACAGTACAAAACGGCATAATCACCTTGCAGTACAGGGATAGGAGCTTCAATGTCTACATTTAGTGAAGAATTGGTGAAGTGCATGAGCAGGCTACCGTTCCTGACCATCCACTGTCCATATTCAGGTGAACCTCCTCTACGGAGAGTCTGGAAAGAACCATCTCGGTAGAAGTAGAAGATATCGCCTGCAGTATAGGCATAATTATTGGTAGAACTCACTACGCGCCATGCACGATTGCTTAGCACCATTTCTGCATAGCTATCAGGGTCGTTATAATCCTCTACGCAGGAAGTGAGGCTGATGGATGTTATTAGGAGGACCATCAGCAGTGTTATGGATCTAGTCAGTTGTTTCATAATAATTCTTTTTTGAATACATTGCAAATATATGTAGAATTTCTGAATAACAAAAACCTCCGCAGCGTTAGCTATCGGAGGTTTTGTGACTCGCATAGGATTCAAACCTATAACCTTCTGATCCGTAGTCAGATGCTCTATTCAGTTGAGCTAGCGAGCCGAAAGTAGTGATTCGCATAGGATTCAAACCTATAACCTTCTGATCCGTAGTCAGATGCTCTATTCAGTTGAGCTAGCGAACCGTTTTCTTTTCGTTTGCGAGTGCAAAAGTATAAACATTTTTTTCTTATTAGCAAAGCCATTGCACTTTTTTTGAAAAAAACGTAATAAAAAATCCCTCAAACATGGGCTTGAGGGGAAAATGATAAATAGAGTTGCTAATTTTAGCAAAGCTTACGAGAACCATCACCAATAACTACATCGATGACTACAGGCTCTTTGCCAAATTTTTCCTTGTAAGCATTCTTAGCTGTTGTAATGAAGTTGTCGTAGAGTTCTTCACGAACAAGGTTGATGGTGCAACCACCAAAACCACCGCCCATAACGCGAGATCCTGTTACACCACAAGATTTAGCAACTTCATTTAAGAAGTCAAGCTCAGGGCAAGAAACTTCGTATTCTTTGCTCAAGCCATGGTGTGTGTCGTACATCTTACGACCTACTTCTTCGTAATCGCCTTCTTCGAGAGCAACACTTACTTCCATGACGCGATATTTCTCACCGATAACATATTTAGCGCGAAGTGCATCTTCAGCACTCACTTCACCGCGAACTTGTTCGAGCATGTCGTAATCTGCATCACGGAGAGTTTCTACATTGGGGTGGTACTTCTTAATTGCAGCTACAACATTTTCGCAGCTCTTGCGACGATCGTTGTAGGCGCTAGATGCCAACTCATGTTTTACAAGAGAGTTGAGCAGAACGAGTTTGTAGCCCTTCGGATCAAATGGGAAGTACTTGTACTGGAGTGAGCGGCAGTCAAGGCGCATGATGTGACCTGCCTTACCAAATACTGAAGCAAACTGATCCATAATGCCGCAGTTGCAGCCAATGTAGTTATGCTCTGTTGCCTGACCTGCAAGTGCGAGTTGGAATTTCTCAATTTTGTTGTCGCCAAACAAATCGTTCAAGGCGAAAGCAAAGCAACTCTCAAGGGCAGCAGAGGAGGACATACCTGCACCGAGAGGCACATCACCGGCAAAGGCGGTATTGAAACCTTCTACAGGAACTCCGAGTTTCATCATCTCACGGCAGATTCCGAAAATGAAGCGGAAATGAGTTGCTGTTGGACCTTTTTCATCGTCGAGAGAGAATTCAGCATAATCTTTCAAGTCAATAGAATAAGCGCGGACTTTGCGTGTTCCGTTAGGTTTGATTTCAGCAATGATACCTTGTTTTACGGCACCAGGGAATACGAATCCGCCGTTATAGTCGGTGTGTTCACCAATGATATTGATACGACCGGGAGAAGCATATACAGAACCCGGAGTGCCATCGAAGTGCTTCAAGAAACGACTTCTTACATCTTCAACTGTTAAGTGCATGGTTGTAATTGTTTTATAGGTTTAGGATTGCGCCTGCAGCGTGTTTAGGGTGTGGCGCAATCTGTGTTTAGGTGATATGAAATGTAATTATTTTGCTTGTTTTGAAACTCGGCTACCTATCAATGCGTAGAAGAGGATATAAGCTGCACAGAACACAACTACCCAGTAGCTCTGGATGTAGCCTACAGCGTCAGCAACAGTAGCTTGGATGAACATCATCACTGCGCAACCAAAAACCATTGTCATGAAGATACCCGAAGCAATGGCTGTGTACTTGCCGAGGCCTTCAACAGCCATGTTGAAGATGCCACCCCACATAACTGAGGTGCAGAGACCTACGAGTAGGAATGCGAAAACACCCATGGGGATGTCTTGCCATACCACTGTGAGTGTGCCCCAGTCAACACCTGGGAAGCTTACTGGAGTTTGCGGTGCAAACATACCGAAGAGTACGAGGACAAGAGTGGCTATAGAAACGGTTGTAATCATAGCACGGCTGCTGACTTTGCCACCGATGGATGCACCCACGAATCGACCAATAAGCATCATGAACCAGTAAACCGCAACAATCATACCTACTGTTGCTGCAGGAATGCCTTTCTCATTAGTGAGATACTGCTGTACAAAGTTAGGTACACCAACTTCAATACCCATGTAGAGAAAGATAGCCAAAGCACCGAGGGCGAAATGACGATAGCTCAATGCGCCTTTTACTAATCCTACTTCAACAGGAGCTTGTTCGGGTTCTTCAATTTTTGTAAACGAGATAACAATAAATGCCACGACAAAGATTCCGAGGGCAATCAAAAGAGCTGGGGTCGCATGAGATATCTTTGCCTTTGCGGCATTGCCAATGAGTGCCCCCATGAGGATGTAACAAGCAACGGCAGCAGCGCTATTAAATACGCCACCAATTTGGATGAGTTGGTTGCCTGAGTTACCGCCGCCACCAAGGAGGTTCAACATGGGGTTTACAACGCAATTGAGGATACACATACAGAAACCTGCAATGAATGCACCAACAAGGTATACGCCAAATACGAGGCCAAGATTCTCCTCAACGTTAAGTTGACCGCTGAACCACTGAATTAAGATACCAACGATACCTACTGCAAGACCGATGAGCGCCGTTTTCTTGTAACCGAATTTAGCGATGAGCATACCAGAGGGAATTCCCATAACTAAATAAGCAACAAAGTTGCCATAGTTACCAATCTGGGCAAGTACATTAGAAATCGTACCTTGATGCTTGATGATAGTTGCCATCGGTGTGCAAAGGTTAGTCACGAATGCAATCATGGCAAACAAGGCAATCATAACGAATATGGCGCCCCATTGTTTCTTTTGTTGATTCATAAAGTTTGTAGTTTGTTTTTGTTATTGTTAGAATTAAATTGTTCCGAATTTATAGATGGTTTTCTGCGTGTAAACTTGACCTGGTTTCAAGACAACGCTGGGGAAATACGGATGGTTTGGACTATCTGGGAAGTGTTGTGCTTCGAAGCAGAGTGCGCTGCGTCGGCCAAATGTTGCTCCGTGTTGTCCTTTGTAACCATCTGCCCAGTTATCGCTATAGAATTGTACACCGGGCTCGGTGGTGTAGACTTCCATGGTTCTTCCGCTCTTAGGCTCTGTTATTTTTGCTGCAAACGAGAGTTCACCTGGTTCGCGTTTATTGAGCACATAGCAGTGGTCATAGCCTGCACCATTCTTTATTTGTTCATGCTCAGTATCGATGCGTTCGCCAACAGCATGTGGGTCTCTAAAGTCGAAAGGTGTGCCTTCAACCTTGAGAATTTCGCCTGTAGGAATAGAAGTGTCATCGATAGGAAGATAGAAATCTGCATTTATTTGGCAGATAATATCCATTGCAGATGGGGTGGGGTTGGCTATACCCGCAAGAGAGAGAAAAAGCCATGGCTCGTCATATTGACGATAGTTTTCTTATTGGTAGTGCCCTTATAGTCGATGAGCAACTCGTTGTCATTGTTCAGTGTGTACATCACTGTCATAGAGAGCTCTCCGGGGAATCCTTCTTGATAGTAGGCAGATACATAGCGAAGCACTAATGTGTGGTCGTTGATTTGTTCTGCATCCCAGACGCGGGCATGAAAACCAGTGGGACCTCCGTGGAGGTGATTAGGACCATTATTAATCGCTAACTGGTATTCTTTGTTGTTGAGTGTGAAGCGACCTTTTGCAATGCGATTGCCATAGCGTCCTACCAGTGTTGAAAGGAAGGGTTCGGGTGAGGAAACACAATCGTCAATGTTGTCGTGACCTTGTATTACATTTGCAAAATTTCCATTCTTGTCAGGCACCATGATGGCTACTAAAGATCCTCCATAGTTTGTAATGGCTACTTCCATTCCATTTTCATTGCGAAGGAAGAAGAGGTCTACATCTTTACCTTGAACTTTCTTTTGGAAGTCCTCTCTACGGAGTCCAGATAGACTTGCTTTGTTTTCCATATCGTTATATGTTTAGAGTTTCTTTTTCTTTTGTTATTATGTATATGTTTGAGTATTCTTTGCTAAATGCAGATATCATTTACACGCAAATTTGCAAATAACATTTGATTTGTGCAAATAAAAATACTCATAAAACTTGGCCGTTTTGCAAAATATAGAAAAATATTAAAAATAGCCATCGTAGTCCTATGCTTCAAGCCTCCCAAGTGTGTCTTAGTTATCTGATTTCTCTTTGCTGTTATGGTATATGTTATCTCTTGTGTCATACATCCTTATTGCGTTCTGAAATACAATACGGATATATATCAGTTGGCTTATTGCGTCAGTTGACAGAATAAAGATATTTATGGATAAATGGCAAATGAGCTATAGTTTGTTCAGTTGACAGCAAGATAGGTGTGATATCTATAAAAGAAGGAGTTTGCTGCATAGGTGAAAAATGGACTATTTTCTGCATTTTAGTAGACTTATAAGAAAAAGAAAAACGCATCTAAGTGTTATTAGATGCGCTTTGGGGGGGGAAGAGTGTATGTTGTTTTTTTATTGCATACTGCCACCGACTATGTCGAGCAGTTCTGCTGTGATGGCATATTGACGTGACTTATTGTATTGCAATGTGAGTTCTCGAAGAAGTTCGTCTGCATTGTCTGTTGCAACTTGCATAGCTATAACGCGGGCTGCATGCTCTGAGGCGAGACTATCCAAAAGAGCTGTGTATAACTTCAGATGGAGAGCCTTAGGGATTAACTCTGAAATAAGTGTCTCTTGAGATGGTTCGACAATGTAGTCTAAATGAGTACCAGAGACTTCTTCAGTGTTGGCTTCAAGCTTTACAGGGAGGAATGTTTCTTGTGTAAGAATTTGCTTACCAACACTGTGGAAGTGATGGTAAATCATCTCAACGTGATCAATTTCCTCTGCTGCAAATTTTTGCATGAGATCTGCTGCTACTTCGGCTGCTGGCACATAAGCGGGATGCTCCACGATAGAGTCGTAGTCAGTAACTTTGAATCCTAGTTTGCGAGCAGCATCTGCTCCTTTTTTTCCAAAAGGATAGATGGCAGCAATCTCTACGTCCTTATTACGATATTCTTCAACAATACGTGTCAGTTCTTTGATGACATTGCCATTGAATGCTCCACAAAGGCTTGTATTGGAGCTATAGACAACAATAGCTACACGTTTCACTTCGCGCTCAGCGGAGAAGGGTGAGTTGATTTCGCCTTCCATCGAACTGACGAAAGTAGCCATAATCCGATTCAGCAGCGATTCATATGGACGCATACTCTCAATGGCTTTTTGAGCACCATGTAGTTTGGCACTTGCTACCATCTTCATTGCGCTCGTAATCTTTCGCGTTGAATTGACGGATGATATTCGATTTTTTACTTCCTTTAGCGAAGGCATAGGCTATAATTATTTATATTGTGCAGCAATATCAGCAGCTACTTTTTCAATCGTTGCAGTTACACCTTCAGTCAAGTTTCCTGCAGCAAGTGGTTCAAGAACGGTCTCTTTATAATTGCTGCGCATAATTTGAAGGAAGTTGTCTTGGAATTCCTGCACGTTCTCCACAGGTACGTTCTTCAGCAAGCCTTGTGTACCGCAGTAAAGGATAGCTACTTGCTCTTCTACAGCCATAGGGCTATATTGTTTTTGAATCAGCAATTCGTTGTTCTTACGTCCGCGATCAATAGTCATTGCCGTTACAGCGTCCATATCGCTAGAAAATTTAGCGAAGCTTTCCAGTTCTCTGTACTGAGCTTGGTCTATCTTCAACGTACCAGCCACTTTCTTCATACTCTTGATTTGAGCTGATCCACCTACACGGCTCACAGAGATACCTACATCAATAGCAGGACGCTGTCCACGGTTGAAAAGGTTCGTATCTAGATAGATCTGACCATCTGTAATAGAGATAACATTGGTGGGAATGTAAGCAGAAACGTCGCCGGCTTGTGTTTCAATGATAGGTAACGCTGTGAGTGAACCACCACCTTTAACGTGACTTTTCATCGAAGCAGGAAGGTCGTTCATTTGCTGTGCGACTTCATTCTGGGCATTGATTTTTGCTGCGCGCTCAAGTAAGCGTGAATGGAGATAGAAGACATCACCTGGATAGGCTTCACGACCAGAAGGGCGGCGAAGAATCAACGAAACCTCACGATAGGCAACAGCTTGCTTTGAAAGGTCATCATAAACAACCAAAGCGTGCAGACCGCGATCGCGGAAGTATTCTCCAATGGCTGCACCTGCAAAGGGGGCAAAATACTGAAGTGCTGCAGGCTCGCTGGCAGTAGCACTAACTACAATGGTGTAGGGCATAGCGCCGAACTTCTTCAGCGTATTTACGGTTGAAGCTACGGTAGAGGCTTTCTGACCAATGGCTACATAGATACAATAAACAGGGTCGCCATTTTCATAGTTCTCCTTCTGATTGATAATTGTATCTATGGCGATGGCTGTTTCCTGTTTGGCGGTCACCGATAATAAGCTCGCGTTGTCCACGTCCAATTGGAATCATGGAGTCGACAGCTTTAAGACCTGTTTGGAGTGCTTGATTGACAGGTTGGCGATAGATAACGCCTGGTGCCTTGCGGTCCAGAGGCATTAGAAACTTTTCACCGCCAATTTCGCTACCGCCATCTAGCGGTTGTCCAAGAGGATTGATAACACGTCCCAGCATATCGTTGCTTACTTCGATAGAGGCTACACGTCCTGTACGCTTTACGCTCTGTCCTTCCTTGATGCCTTCAGAGGGACCAAGAAGCACTGCGCCGACGTTATCCTCTTCGAGGTTCATAGCCACGGCCATAACACCATTCTCGAATTCAATCAACTCATTCTCGGTAACGTTGGTAAGTCCGTAGATACGGGCAACACCATCACCAATGGTAAGGACTGTGCCGACCTCTTCAAACTGTATATTTGTATTGACAGCCTGTAGTTGTTGCAGTAGGACGTCAGATACTTCGCTAGGTTTGATATTATTTGGCATGATAGATAATTACTGTATTAACTTAAACTGCGCCGGAGTTGCAGCAACTGTGTGCGTAGACTGGCGTCTAGACGATATGTATCATATTGTAGAATGAAGCCGCCTTCAATTTTTGGATCTACATTGACTGTAAATTCCACATTACTTTTCGTTCGTGTTTCTACCATTTGTCTTAGTTTTTGACTAGTAGATGCACTCACGCTGACGGGAACTGTCAGGATGCCGCGAATGATACCTTTGCTCTTTAAATACAGAGAACAGAAAGTTAGAGCGATGAAATGAATCATCGAAGCCCTGTGGTTGCGGACGATGAGGTCTACGAAGCGGTTTGTAGAATAGCTGACTTCAGAAGTACCACAAGCTGCGCATATAAGAAGTTCTGATTTCTTTGCATTGTCTAATACGGGGTTGGTGAGAGTCTGCAAAAGTTCAGGGACTTTTTGAAATGCTGCCGCTAGTGTGGTCATTTCCTGATACACACGGTCTTCTTCTTTATTGTCGGTTGCAAATCGCAGGAGCGTCTTTGCATAGCGTGTTGAAATAATTCCAATGTCCATAATTCAAAGCGTTAAGTATGCTTGATTACTTCACATCGTTCAGCATGCGTTGGATGTACTGCTCCTGCTCGTCGTTGCTTTGTAGCTGACGACGAATCACTTTCTCGGCGATTTGCACGGACAGATCTGCAACTTGCGAGCGAATATCAGCAAGAGCGTTTTCTTTCTCTGCTGCAATTTGCTTTTTAGCATCTTCAAGAAGCTGTTGGCCTTCGGTTTGTGCCTTGCCTTTAGCTTCATTGATGATGTTGTCGCGAGTTGCCATAGCCTCCTTGATGATTTGCGCTTGCTTTTCGTGCGCCTCATGCAGGATCTGTTCGCTCTCGACTTTTATATTGGCCAGTTTTTCATTGGCTTCGCGTGCATTCTTCAGAGATTCATCAATGAAGTTCTTGCGATCTTCTACAGCTTTGACAATGGTTGGAAATCCAAACTTAGCCAAGAGTCCAAAGACCACTAAGAAAGCAAGCAGCATCCAGAACATTAGACCGAAGTCGGGAGTCAGTATGGATGGCATATTCTGCATAATAAATTCGCCGTGTATTTGTGATTTACAAGAAGAAAATCAATACGCAAACAACCACTGCAAAGAGGGCAACACCCTCTATCAAACCTGCTACAACAATCATGTTTGAACGGATGTCGTTAGTAGCTTCTGGTTGGCGAGCAATAGCTTCCATGGCATTACCACCAATTTTACCGATACCGATACCTGCACCAATGGTTGAGAGACCTGCACCGATAGCGGCGCCAAACTTTGCAATACCTGCTGCAGCTACAGCTGCCTGTAAGAGAGTTAACATAGTTGTAATTTTTTGATTATTGTTTTATTGGATTATTTTTTATGATGTTCAGGGTGAGCTAAACCTATGAAAACGGAGCTCAGCATCGTGAAGATGTAGGCTTGTATAAAAGCCACTAATAGTTCAAGACAGTTCATGAAGAGAATTAGCACAAGGCTAAATGCTGAGAGCGAGGTTCCTACCCATGCGTTTACTTGGTATGTCACAAAGATAACGCATGTGATGGACAAGATGATGGCGTGTCCTGCTAGCATATTAGCAAAGAGTCGAATCATCAAGGAGAAGGGCTTTGTGAAGATTCCTGATAGCTCAATGACGGGCATCAGAGGCACTGGACACTTCATCCACACGGGCACTTCTGGCCAGACGATTTCTTTCCAGTACTCTCTATTACCTGAGAAGTTGGTAATTAGGAATGTAAGGAATGCTAGCACGAAGGTAATGGTTATATTACCCGTGACATTGGCACCACCTGGGAAAATAGGTAGCAATCCCATGAGATTTGTTACAAGGATAAAGAAGAAAACCGTAAGCAAATAAGGTGCAAAGGGCCTATAATTCTTTTCTCCGATACTGGCTTTGATAACATCGTTGTTTATACTCATAACCAGCACTTCTATTACGCCCACAAAGCCATCGGGAGCTCCTTGTCGCAAATCATGTTTTTTGTACCAGCGAGCACAAGGAATAAAGACGAGTAGTAAGATAAAGACATTTATCCATATTTGTACTACGTTCTTTGTAATAGAGAAATCCCATGGGCGATCATTAAAACCTTTTTCAAAGATTTTGCCTTGGCGTTCATGGTCGATGTAGAATCCGTTATAAGTCGCGCCATGTTCCAATTTTTCAGAAGAGAATACTTCCCAGTTGCCTTCATGATGCTTCACGATAACGAGTAGAGGGAATGAGATGTGCTGCCCTCCCCAGGTTGTTATATGCCAGTCGTAGGTGTCGCTCAAATGTCCCAATACTGCTTCTTTAATGTCGATGGGTTTATCTTTATCCACGGCACAAGAAGTCATACTAAAGGTCAGTATAAGCATTCCCACGAGGAGTCCTATGATTCGTAAATGTTTCATTTCTTATCAGTCTTTTTTCTATGATATTCCACCATCACGAAGTAGGCAGAAGTATAGATGAGCGTCACAAAGAAGAACACGATGACATTGACAGCAAAGAGGAGTACGTTTTGGCAGCCGAGTAGTCCATAGATAATGATAATCATCGCTATCACCAATAGTCGTACGACTTTCATGAGTAGGTAGTATCCTGTGATGGCTTTACTGTTTGTTTGTGTAGCCATGCTCCTGCAGATATTTCCAAAGCTGTCAGGACAAAGAACATAATGCTGACGAGCGTAATGGGAGCAAGTTGTTGCTGTGCCTGCGGTCCTTTCAAATGTACCTCTAAGAAGAAAAGTATTGGGCCTAAGAAACAGAGTATGAACCCATAAAGGCCTATTACTTTAAGGAAGTGCATAAGAGTTGACTTGTGAGTTCTTACTATGTTATTTATTGCTATTGACTTCTACGCAGATGGATACCTCGTTATGGGTCACCTCGATGAAACCTCCTTTCACATGGAGCTGGAAAGGTGTTGCACCGCTTAAGCTTACCACACCCTCCGTAAGATTGGAGATGATGGGGGCGTGGTTGTCCAGTACCTCGAAGGCTCCCATCCCTCCAGGTACGACGACGCTTTGGGCTTTGTCTTTGTAGAGAGTTTTTTCAGGAGAAACAATCGTTACACGCATGAATATACTATTTAAGCGTTAGCTTTTTCGAGAATCTTCTTACCCTTTTCGATGGCATCATCGATGGTACCGACATTGAGGAATGCCTGTTCGGGGAGATAGTCCACTTCGCCATCAATAATCATATTAAAGCCGCGGATAACTTCTTCGATAGGAACCATTACGCCTGGTACACCAGTAAACTTCTCTGCTACTGTGAATGGTTGGCTCAAAAGAAGCGTTGAACACGACGTGCGCGATTCACCGTCAGCTTGTCTTCGTCTGAAAGTTCATCCATACCGAGAATAGCAATGATATCTTGCAATTCGCTGTATTTCTGCAATATATGTTTTACCCGGTCTGCACACTCATAGTGTTCTTTACCGACGATGTTGGGATCAAGAATACGGCTGGTTGATGCCAGAGGATCAACAGCCGGGTAGATACCCAGCTCTGTAATTTTACGACTCAATACGGTGGTTGCATCCAAGTGGGTAAATGTTGTTGCTGGTGCGGGGTCGGTCAAGTCGTCCGCAGGAACGTAGACGGCCTGGATAGAGGTGATAGAACCATTTTTTGTGGAGGTGATACGCTCTTGCATGGCACCCATTTCGCTTGCCAATGTAGGTTGATAACCAACGGCAGAGGGCATACGGCCTAGCAAGGCACTTACCTCGGAGCCTGCCTGGGTAAAACGGAAGATGTTATCAATAAAGAAGAGAATATCAGTTTGCTTACCTTCTGCTGCACCGCTATCACGAAAGCTTTCTGCGATTGAGAGTCCTGAGAGAGCTACAGAGGAACGCGCACCAGGAGGTTCGTTCATCTGACCATAAACGAGCGTTGCTTGGCTCTTTGCCACTTCGTTGTAGTCCACTTTTGAGAGATCCCACTCGCCGTGTTCCATGGCATCTGTAAATTCTTTACCATATTTGATAACGCCCGACTCGATCATTTCTCTAAGCAAGTCGTTACCCTCACGAGTACGTTCACCAACACCGGCAAAGACTGAGAAACCGTCGTGGCCTTTGGCAATGTTGTTGATAAGTTCCATGATAAGCACAGTCTTACCTACACCGGCACCACCAAATAGACCCGTCTTTCCACCTTTTGAGTAAGGTTCTAACAAGTCAATAACTTTGATACCCGTATAGAGGATTTCGGAGCTCGTTTTGAGTTCGTCAAACTTAGGTGCTTGGCGGTGAATGGGATAGGCGGTGCCTTCTTTCGTTACCTCACGCAGACCGTCAATGCTTTCGCCCGTCACGTTCATCATGCGCCCTTTGATCTGTGGACCAGTAGGCATTGTGATTGGGCTTCCTTGTGGGCGAACTTCCATGCCGCGGCGCAAGCCGTCGGTATTGTCCATGGCTACGGTACGAACGGTGTCTTCACCGATGTGCTGTTGTACTTCAAGCACGATTGTGCGGCCGTCATCATGCGTCACTTCTAGGGCTTCATGGATCTTCGGCAACACTTCGGCTGCTGGACGACCTTTGGTGTCGAAGAATACATCCACAACGGCTCCGATAATCTGAGAGATACGTCCGTTTATTAGGGTATTGTTCATTATTTTATTTTATTAGATTTTTTTGTACTGCAAAAAAATACATAAAATTCTTAACAGATGAAATTTTCTTTCAGCCTTTTATCTTATATGCTTAATTCGTCAAGCACTTTTATCAGGTTGCGATCGATAGGTTTTTTCTTTCCCACAGCGTCAACAAAGGGAACGTAAACTAACTCATTGTTGCGTACACCTACCATCACATTGCGTTGGCCTTGTTTTATAGCTTGGATGGCGCCTACGCCTGTCAGACTCGCCAAAATTCGGTCATGAGCAGATGGACTACCGCCGCGCTGGAGGTGTCCTAAAATACTTACGCGTACATCAAATTCTGGATATTCTTTATTTACACGTTCAGCATAATACATGGCTCCACACTTTGGGCTCTCACTTACAATGACAATGCAGCTTTTCTTGCTTTTCCGAATACCGCGTTTCATAAATTCGATGAGCTGATCAGAGTCGGTGGAATCTTCGGGTATAATAGCTGCTTCTGCACCTGCGGCAATTGCACTGTATTGTGCCAAGAAACCAGCATCGCGCCCCATCACCTCCACAAAGAAAATACGCTCATGACTGGTGGCCGTATCGCGAATTTTATCTACACATTCTTTGATGGTATTTAGCGTGGTGTCGTAGCCGATAGTGGAATCTGTACCCCAGAGGTCATTGTCGATAGTTCCGGGGAGTCCAATACAGGGGAAATCGTATTCATCAGCCAATAACATAGCACCTGTTAGTGAGCCATTACCTCCAATCACTACTAGGGCATCTATACCTTCCTTCACAAGAGTGTCATAGGCTTTCTTGCGCCCTTCTGCAGTAGTAAATTCTTTGCTACGAGCGGTGCGGAGGATTGTGCCACCGCGCTGTATGATGCTACTAACGTTCTCTGTCGTAAAAAGCTGTACATCGTCGTTGATAAGGCCTTCATAGCCGCGATATATGCCTTTTATTTTATAGCCATTGCTGATGCCACTGCGCGTCACTGCGCGTATGGCAGCGTTCATGCCGGGAGCATCGCCACCCGAGGTTAGAATACCAATACAACGTATTTTCCCCATTTTTTATTTGTTTTTTGTTAAGTTAAAAGATATGTGTTGTTATAACAAACACTGCGCCGCCTGCTGCTGCACCCATGAGTACCTTTACAAAGATATGTCTGACGTACCATGTTATGCTTACATTTTCCATTTTCCGAAGAGCATAGCCAGCTGTAGTACCAATAAAAAGGAAAGTGCCCCCCATCGCTGTAGTGTAGCTGAGCCACGGCCAGAAGTTACCATCAGGCTGGAAGGGGGCTGCGGTGTTGGAGGCGAAGAAACCTACATTGAGAAGGAGCATTGCCACATTGTTAAAGACAATAGAAGCCGCACCTGCCATTATTCCCACAAGGTAGTAGTTGTTGCCGTGCTGTGTGATCCAAGCGACGATTCTTGGCAGAAGGCCACTCTCACACACAGCGCCTACGCTCAGCGTCAACCCCACAAAGAGAAGTATGTTTTGCAGCGTCTGGTATTGTAGTGCGATAGGGCTGCGTTTACCTGCCATCAAACCGCTAGAGAGGAGTTTGCGATTGCAGAGCTCGTTAACTATCCACAATACGCCCAATACGCACAAAGCGCCGCTAAATGAGGGCAAGTGGGTTATGCGGTGATAGGTAGGAATAAACCACAGACCGCCGATACCCACAAAGAGCATCAGTGCGCGTTGCCAGAGGTTAAGAGTAGAGTCGTCACCACGGTAGGGAGGAATGGAACGTACCAGACGGACATGAGCTGGAAGAGACTGTTGAACAAGCAACGTTGTCACTCCCACGGCCACCATGCAGGGGAGCATCATCATCATGCTGTAATGAGTAGGTGTGATAAGTCCATGATTCCATAGTGTTAGGCTCGACACATCGCCGATTGCGGTGAATGCTCCACCGCAATTAGCCGCCACCACGATAACACTACCAAAGCGCAGTCGGCTACGTTCATCGGCTACTATGCTGTGCATCACGGCAAGCATGAGGCATGTCACGGTGAGATTATCGAGGTTAGCGGAAAGAACAAAGGTAAGACCGACCACAGTCCACAAAAAACGACGTGGTGAGCGTGTACGTAGCCATACATGAAGGAAGTCGAAGCAGCCGTTATTGTCGAGCACTTCTGTAATGCTTAGTGTGGCTAGCAAGAAGAGTATGACTGAGGCGGCATCGAGAAAATATTTAAAGAAGACATGTTCAGCTATAAAATCTTTCACTAAGCTGCTATTGAGTGACGCACCGTGGAAAAAAGTGGAAAACTCCGCTTCGTGCTGAGAGAGTACAAAATCGGCACCATAGCAGATGTACAGCACCCAACACACTACACCAATAAATATAGCCACAGCGGCTTTGTTAATGTGATGGAAAATTTCAGTGGCCATTGCTAGTAGTCCAAAGAGAAAGAGTAAGGATTCCGATTCCCATACAAGATTGTTCTTTCCAAATTTCTGCAAATATAATAATTCTTTTGTACTTAGCATGTTTCTTCTTTTCCCTTTTTATGTGAGAAATTCCTAGGTTTCTTTTTATTATAACACTGATAGAAACGAGATCAATATGAGAGTTTATATTTATGTGTTGGTGAATAAGTGTTTGATAATTAGTGTCTATCTCTGGAAGATGTAGGTATTATCCTTAAGTTTGTTGGATTTGGAACTGCAAGCGTAGACGAATGAAGAGGTATATGAGTTGCAGTAGAGGCTATGCGATATCTCTCACGGGGCCGCCCTTCTGGCACCACACGTGGGTATTCCTGCTGAAGGCATTACTATTGTGTTTGGGAAAGCAATAGGGGTTACTAATCTACGCGGCGTTACGATGTACTCGGTAAGCCCTCTTTAGTTACAACGTTCGGTCTGAAAGATGGTGGTATGCAACTGATGAGAATGTAATTTCGTTCAATTCTTCTGATTTACTGTTTTTTCTCATTGTCTCTAGTGGTTGAGGAGGAGATGAGTAGTGTTATTTTCAGAAAGTGTTGATGGGGCAACGTACTTCATAATACTGTGTGATATATGTAGATAAAACACTGCCTATCAATGGCTGTATGCGAAGGCATTTGAGCTATGATAGGCAGTAGAAATCAGTAGTTTAATAAGGAAATGCTTAGAAAGCAAAGTGGATGAGGTCGTTGAAGATAGCATACGCCATCAGCAGTAGGAGAAAGCTCATGCCTATCTTCTCTGCCATTTCCATGAATTTCTCACTGGGTTTTCTTCGTGTGACAACTTCTGCCACGAGGAAGAGCGCATGCCCACCGTCAAGGGCCGGTATGGGGAGAACGTTCATAAAGGCTAGCATGAGCGATATAAACGCTGTAAGCTCCCAGAAACGTTGCCAATCCCACGTGGTGGGGAAGAGTGAACCGATGGCTCCAAACGAACCGATAGATTTAGCCCCATCTTTTGTGAAGAGGTATTTCAAGTCATCGATATAGCCTTTAAATACACCAACTCCGTGCTTTATGCCTGCAGGGAAAGCTGCTAAGAAGTTATAGTTGATGTGTGTTTTCTCGTATTTCTCGCGAGGAGCAGTCCAAGTGGCTCCGAGAGAGAGTTGTGCATCGAGTTGAGCCTTGAGCGTGTCGATACTGCCGTTTTTGTGTGCCACTGCTAGCGTAACAGTGCGTATGGCAAGGCTGTCCTTAGGGCTGCATCCTGGAGCATGGGAGAAGACGCGTTGTAGCATCGTTCTGTGATCCATATCGTTTGCTTTTTTGTTGAGCTTTTCAGCAAGCAGAGTTTTCTCTAATGTGAATTCGTTCCAAGTGGAGATACTCTTTCCATTGAAGCCTACCACTTTGTCGCCAGCTTGTATGCCTGCTTTAGCCGCCGCACTACTGCCACTACGCTATCGATGACACTGGGCATCAGTTCGAGCATAAAGGGTGGTTTGTGTTTCATCATGTCGAGCATATTCATCTTTCCTGGTAACGTGAGTGTGACCTCTTTGCCGTTGCGCAGAACGGTGCATGAGGTGGCTTCGCTGATGGCACGGTAAACGTTGCCAATGCTTTGTGTGTTGTCGAAACGTGTGAAAGTCACTTCATTGGTGCGAAGGGGGATGTCACCGTCTCTAAAGCCATATTGCTGAGCTGTCTCGTTGAATTTGAAGCCGTCCTTTACGTTCTCTATGGGCACGTAGGTATCGCCCCATACGAAGAGAATCATGGCGTAGATGAAGAGCGCAACAATGAAGTTGACGATAACGCCAGCGAGCATCACAATGAGTCGTTGCCAAGCTGGCTTAGCGCGAAACTCCCAGGGTTGAGCAGGTTGCTTCATCTGTTCTGTGTCCATCGATTCGTCGATCATGCCTGAGATTTTTACATATCCTCCTAGTGGCAACCAGCCGAGCACGTATCTGGTGTCGCTCTTCTTGGGTTTGAAGCTGAAGAGATTGAACCAAGGGTCGAAGAAAAGAGCAAATTTCTCGACACGAATCTTGAAGAGTTTAGCTGCTAAGAAGTGGCCTCCTTCGTGCAGAAATACGAGAATAGAGAGGCACAAGATGAGCTGGAGGGCTCTGATGAGAAATACTTCCATGAAAAAAGGTGGGTTTAGTGTCTTGTTTGTGAGTGCTTATCCTCTAAAGGGCAGCACTTGCTTGTTTGTTTGTGTCTATGTGTGATTATTCTTGGATGAGCTGCTGTGTGTAACGACGTGTTTCACTATCGGTTGTGAAATAATCTTCCAGTGAGGGCGTGGCAATAAAGGGTACTTCCTCCATGGCTTGAGCAATGATGCGTGGGATGTTCATAAAGCCTATTTTTGCCTCTCTGAAGGCGAGATTTACTACCTCGTTGGCTGCATTCATTATGCAGGGTATATTACCGCCACGCTGGCAGGCATCATAGGCTAATTGGATGCAGGGGAACATCTCTCTATTGGCCTTCTCAAAATGGAGTGTCTGTATCTCGAAGAGATTAAGACGTCCACTGTTGAGCGGTAGGCGTTGAGGGAAGGAGAAGGCGTACTGGATGGGAAGACGCATGTCTGGGAGCCCTAACTGAGCGATGATAGAGCCGTCCTCAAACTGCACAGCTGAGTGGATGATACTCTCTGGCTGCACCACGATTTCTATATCTGCAGGCTTTACATTATAAAGCCATTTGGCTTCTATCATCTCAAAGCCTTTGTTCATCATTGTGGCAGAGTCTATCGTTATCTTAGCTCCCATCTCCCAGTTGGGATGACGAAGAGCTTGCGTTGCTGTCACTGTCTGTAGTTCTTCAAGATTGAGCTTGCGGAAAGGGCCTCCACTGGCCGTGAGTAGGATCTTTTCAATCTTATTGCGTCCTTCTCCTACGAGAGCTTGGAAGATGGCCGAATGTTCGCTATCAACGGGGAGAATAGGCGCGTGGTTCTCGAATGCAAGGCGTGTGATGATATCTCCTGCCACTACTAGCGTCTCCTTGTTGGCCAACGCTATGGTCTTGTGTGCCTGAATGGCGTGGACAGTAGGGCGAAGTCCTGCAAAGCCTACCATTGCCGTTAGAACAATGTCTATGTTCTCGTTCTCAACCACTTCGCAGAGGGCTTGCTCACCGCTATACACCTTGATGTCGGTATCGGCCAACGCTTCCTTGACCTGATTGTACTTGTCGGTATTGGCAATGACAACTGTATCGGGAGAGAACTCGCGTGCTTGCTGTATGAGTAGGTCAGCATTGCTGCCTGCTGTGAGTGTATGAGCTTCGAAGAGATCTTTGTGTTGTCGAATGACATCTAAGGCCTGTGTTCCGATGCTTCCCGTAGAGCCGAGAATGGCTATCTTCTTCATATAATGTGTTTGTAATAAGTCGTGTAGATTAAATGAGGTCTAGTATACCTTCTGGTAGATTGAGCTGAAGAACTTTTTTCTGCAAGTCGTAGTAGAGCAGAAAATCATCGTGGTAGGGGATTAGATGACCAGAAGAAAGCGAAAGGAGGATATTGACAGAAGAGTCGTCAACATTCAAAATTCGACCTAGGCTCCTGCCTTGCTGATCGCTGACTTCAAAGCCTACTAGTGCTTTGAGGGAAGGGAGAGTGTCGGCATCTTCTTCGCAGATAGCTGCTGCTGGGTAGAACACTTCTGCCCCTACAAGTCGCTTTGCTGCTGCTTCAGTATCTATGTCCACCAACTTTAAAAATAAGCGTACTATCGTTCTTAAAACGATATTCTTCCCAAAAAGTAAGGCACTAATATTCCATCTCGATTGAGCACAAGGTACTCAGCCTCCCCACGGTCGAAAGCATCATTGGTGAATTGAAGTTCTACTTCTCCGATGATGCCTCTATAGCGTGTGATACGACCTATATAGATAACGTCTTCTTCTCGAATCATTCTGTACGCTTGATATTTGCTCCAAGCGAATTGAGACGCTCTTCTATGTTTTCGTATCCGCGGTCGATCTGCTCGATATTGTCTATAATGCTTGTACCTTCAGCACTCATAGCCGCAATAAGCAGGGCTATACCGGCACGAATATCGGGACTCGTCATGCGGCGAGCTCGAAGAGTAAAAGCGTTGTTATGGCCCACTACAACGGCTCTGTGAGGATCGCAGAGGATGATCTGTGCTCCCATCTCTATGAGCTTATCGACAAAGAATAAGCGACTCTCAAACATCTTTTGATGAAAGAGTACAGAACCTTTGGCTTGCGTAGCTACTACGATAAGAACGCTCAACAAGTCGGGCGTTAAGCCAGGCCAAGGTGCATCCGCTACAGTCATAAAAGAGCCATCAATGAAGGTCTCAATTTCGTAGTTGTCTTGCCGAGGAATATATAAGTCATCACCACGACGCTCCATCTTTATGCCTAATTGGCTGAAAGAATAGGGGATAATACCCAATTCTTCATAAGCAACATCCTTGATGGTGAGTCCATCGCCTGCTAAGGCTGCCATGCCTATAAAGGAGCCGATTTCAATCATATCAGGTAAGATGCGATGCTCTGTACCTTGAAGTTTTTTTACGCCTTCTATGGTCAGCAAATTAGAGGCAATGCCACTGATTTTTGCTCCCATGCAGTTCAGCATCTTACAAAGTTGCTGAATGTAGGGCTCACATGCTGCATTATAGATTGTGGTAGTTCCTTCTGCTAAAACAGCAGCCATAACAATATTGGCTGTACCTGTGATACTGGCTTCATCAAGCAACATATAGGTTCCCTTGAGCTTATCAGCACTAATCTCAAAAGTTTGTTGCTTCATAGAGTGGCTAAACTTGGCTCCTAACTTCTTGAAGCCAAGGAAGTGTGTATCTAGTCTACGACGCCCTATCTTATCGCCTCCTGGTTGCGCAAGAGCTGCCCAACCATAGCGAGCTAATAGAGGTCCTAATAAGAGTACAGAACCGCGCAATTTAGAGCAGCGCGATAAGAATTCAGTGCTACGAAGATACTCGAGATTGAGTTCTTTTGCTTGAAAGGTGAAATCGCCTGGAGCATTCTTTGTAATCAAACATCCCATGTCGCTCATCAATCTTATGAGATTGTTGACATCGAGAATGTTAGGAATATTAGTTATTCTAACGGACTCAGCAGTAAGCAGCGTTGCCGCAATCACTTCGAGAGCTTCATTCTTAGCTCCTTGAGGAGTTATTTCCCCTTTGAGGCGGTGACCGCCTTCAATGATGAAAGATGCCATAATTGATGAGGATAAAGTTATAAACTCAGTTTGCCGTCACTGTAAGTTTCAAGATCGCGAGCCACCTTATTATCTGTAGCACTGCCACCTTTCCATGCAGCTAAGTTACGTTTCATACGATTAGCGATAAGCAGAAGCCTGCGTTCTCTCTGTTCGTCGTCTGGTTCTGTACTGAGAATCTTAATAGCATTTTCAATCAAGCGACCATAATGACGATAGCGAATAGAACCTTGAGGGTACGGTAATTTCTGCGGACGGCTCCCTTCTTCTCTTTTGCAAATTTCTACAGGATAGTCAATTTCTAATTTATACTTTGCCATATAGGCAAGATGATCCCAGAGTTTATGTGTAAAATTAGGGATATTCTTCAACTGTGGATTCAGTTGAGCCATGATGCGTACAATACGCTGTGCATACGCTTGCCTCTCTCTGCGGTCTTGTATGTTGCAGGCGTGCTCCACCATCTTCTGTATAAGTCGGCCGTACTCAGGCAACTTCAATTTTTCTTCGTTTGTGTTGTATTTCATTTAGATGAGTTTCTTGGGTTGTGTCGCAATAAATTGTTTCAAATAAAATGGTTCGAAATATGCAACATCTTCAAACTTCTTTCTTACCCATGCCTTTTCAGCAAGTGGAAACATATTTTTTGCATCGGGGACAATATCCGAAATAAAATGTGCATTGGGGTGCTGAATGACACCTCTACATTTCTCTGCTCCATTGCCAAAGAAATAAACAGGGCCCTTATCTAGAAATCCTTGTAGGTATTCTCATCCACTATATCAGCAGCCGTAGGGCGTACCGTGTTAAGCGCACGATCATAGATACTTGCATAAACTTCCATGCGTCGAGCATCTATCATAGGGCACAATAGAGCGTTTTCTTCTATCTCGTGGTATAACAGAACAGGAACGCATAGTAACTCTAACGTAGGAATGGCAATTAGCGGAAGATCGCGGCCATAACAAATACCTTTAGCTTCACTTACGCCTATTCTCAGTCCCGTGTAAGAGCCTGGCCCCATACTCACTGCAACTGCATCGAGAGGAATTGCATGGTTATCGGCAAACGAGATGGCATCACGAACCATTGGAGCAAGTACTTTGGCATGATTGAGAGCTGTTCCATCAAATTCTTTATAGATACTTGTCCCATTTTCAGACAATGCAACGGAACAGACTTGTGTGGAAGATTCAATATGTAGAATGCAAGACATATAGCTACTATGTTTTGAACAAAAATTTGCTGCGAAGTTACAAACTTTCTATGAAAAATCCCAACGCTTTTGGCTAATCACTCTATTTTCCTTAATTTTGCTGACCGAAAAAGCAGTTGAATGGTCCGTCGTGGATAGTCTTTTTTAGACTAGACGAGGAAAGTCCGGGCAGCATAGGGTGCTCCGCTTCTTAATGGGAAGTTGTCTGCGAAGGCGAATAAACGTAGAAGAAAATAACTGCCTCTTCGGAGGTAAGGGTGAGAAGGTGAGGTAAGAGCTCACCAGCAATGTGGTGACATGTTGGCTGTGCGTATCGGAGGCTGAAAGTTCGCGTAAACTGGCGCTTGAGGGCGACCCGCTCGAGCTAGAGGGTAGAACGATTGAGCCTATTGGTGACAATAGGCCAGGATAAATGACGGGCACATTCTTTGGAATGGACAGAACCCGGCTTATAGTTTAACTGCTTTTTCTTTTTGTTTTCAATCATTTATCTAACTTGCATAGATTGAAAGCTTACTAAAGCAAATGTTCTATAGGAGTTTGATGTGGAAAAATAAATCCCACACTCAGACAGATGTAAACAAGGTTTCTCTAAACTACTATTTGTAAATATTTTTTTCGCATCCTACGGCCTCGAGAATCGCTCAAAAATCCAACTTCTTTGCCTGCGAACGAAAAAGAACGCTAATTTGAAACATTACGAAAAAGACTTATTTTCAATTTCTCAAGGAGAAATTTTATTTTCTATACTACAAATTTTATTTTCTCCTTGACAAATTAAAAATACAATAAGGGAATTTTCAAATACGATAAGGCTATTTGCTGACATCTTTATCGTGTTTTCGAACGGAATAAAGAAAAAACGCCTTCATCCTATAGATTTTTACCGCAAAGTTGAGTTACGATCTGTAGAAAAATCACCTTTTTTTCTGGCAAAAATAAGAACTCCTTCTTTAACTTTTTGTAAGACTTTCATCCAGAGTGAGTATTTACACTGTCAAGAAAAAAAGAATAAAATTATTGATAGATGTAGAAGATACATAAACACAGGCTGATGTTTCTTTTATTTCTACGTCCAACTAACGTTGTTTGCTCTCTCTTTCAAGTTTGCTACTATATTAGTATCTTTGCAGCCACTAATTAAAACTCGAATTCGCTATGCCAACAGCAGACGACAAGAAAGTTATTTTTTCTATGGTTGGATTATCCAAAATAATCCGACAAAACAACAAGCAAGTACTTAAAAATATTTATCTCAGTTTCTTCTATGGAGCTAAGATTGGTATCATTGGTTTGAATGGTGCAGGTAAGTCTACTCTTCTTAAAATCATTGCTGGACTTGATACGGACTATCTAGGAGATGTTGTCTTTGCCCCTGGATATACCGTAGGTTATTTACCACAGGAACCGCAGTTAGACGACTCTAAAACGGTAAAAGAACTTGTGCAAGAAGGCGTTCAAGAACAAGTTGACGCCATGAAGGAGTACGAGGCTATCAATGATAAATTTGGTTTACCTGAATATTATGAGCATGAGGACAAGATGAACGAACTCTTTGCCCAGCAGGCTAAATTGCAGGACTATCTTGATTCACACGACGTGTGGAATCTAGATAGCCGCTTAGAGCGTGCTATGGATGCCCTGCGCTGTCCGCCTGTTGACCAAAAAGCAGAGAATCTTAGTGGTGGTGAACGTCGCCGTGTGGCTCTTTGCCGTCTGCTTCTGCAAGAACCAGACATTCTTCTCCTTGATGAGCCTACCAACCATTTGGACGCAGAAAGCATCGACTGGCTTGAGCAGCATTTGAACCAATACAAAGGTACAGTTATTGCAGTTACCCACGATCGTTATTTCTTGGACGATGTGGCAGCTGGATTCTTGAGTTGGACAGAGGCGAAGGTATTCCTTGGCAGGGTAATTATTCCAGTTGGCTCGAACAAAAATCTCAGCGTATGCAGCAAGAAGAAAAAGTTGCTAGTAAACGCCGCAAGACACTTGAGCGAGAATTGGAATGGGTACGTATGGCGCCTAAGGCGCGCCATGCAAAAGGTAAGGCCCGCTTGAATAGCTACGACAAACTGCTCAATGAAGATCAAAAGGAAAAAGAGCAGAAGCTTGAAATCATGATTCCTAATGGGCCACGTCTTGGAAACAAAGTTATTGAAGCCATCCATGTGCAGAAGTCCTTTGGTGAGAAAACTTTGCTCAATGATTTAAACTTCATGCTTCCGCCTAACGGCATCATTGGTGTTATAGGCCCAAATGGTGCAGGTAAGACAACTTTGTTCCGAATGATTATGGGCCTAGAGAAGGCCGATGCAGGAGATTTTAGTGTGGGCGAAACGGTGAAGCTGGCTTATGTAGATCAGCAGCACAAAGATATTGACCCTGAAAAGTCTGTATACGAAGTCATCAGCCAGGGCAATGAGCTTATGCGTCTTGGAGGGCGCGAAATCAATAGCCGTGCTTATATCAGTCGCTTTAATTTTAGTGGTGTAGACCAGCAGAAGAAATGTGGCGTACTTTCTGGAGGTGAGCGTAATCGCTTGCATTTAGCTTTGGCATTGAAGCAAGAAGGTAATGTGCTACTCCTTGATGAACCTACCAATGATATTGACGTGAACACACTGCGAGCACTCGAAGAAGGCTTAGAGGCCTTTGCAGGTTGCGCCGTAGTTATTAGCCACGACCGTTGGTTCTTGGATCGTATATGTACGCATATCCTAGCTTTTGAGGGTAATGGTGAAGTATTCTTCTTTGAGGGCGGATTCTCCGACTATGAGATAAACAAGGCAAACGTCTGGGGCAAGAAGCTTCTAAGCCTATTCGATATCGCAAGTTGATGGAAAACTGATGAAAATAGTTGTAACTTTTGCTATAGAGGAAGAGGTTATAGATGTCCCTCTAAAAGATGCCATCATTGTTCCTATCGTGACAGGTATTGGTAAAGCTAACGCAGCATTTTCTCTAACGCGTGCAGTTCTACTTGAAAAGCCTGATATGGTTCTTAATATTGGCACAGCAGGCACACAGAAACACTCTGTAGGTGATGTCTTTGTTTGTGACCACTTTATAGATAGAGACCTTTCACTCCTCAACCTTCCTGGAATTACATCAGAGTTGCATACAGAGCATCTTCTCTTCAATCCGTATGGAGTAGTCAATACAGGCGATGATTTTGTCACAGATAGCGAAGTTCTGCACGGGGATGTCATCGATATGGAAGCCTTTGCTGAGGCTTTGGTGTGCAAAAGAATGAATATTCCTTTTGTTTCTGTCAAGTATATAACGGATATTGTTGGAAAGAATTCTCTAAAAGCTTGGGAGGATAAACTCTCCGATGCACGCAAAGGTTTGCAACGTTTCTTTGAGTCGTGCTAGAACAACCATGTTACGAAGAGTAGGGGAGTGTTTCTTCTTACTTAGCACTTCTAAACAAACTTCGTTTTTTCATATTTTTGTGATTTTTGTGTTTTACTTATAGTAAATCGCGAGTGCTATATAAACGTGTTACTATGAAAAAAACATAGTAATACGTTTATTCTTTGATTCTCGTAAAGCAGTATTTCCCAAAGAATAGAAGGAATATTTTTGTCATTTTCTAAAATTCTAAAAAAGCATCTTTATTTAATCTTTTTCTCTAGAAAAAAGTTTAGTTTTGCAACATACACCTTTATTCTATGGTACACAAAATCTTATCACTCCTTATTTTTAGCCTCTTCTTCTATAGTTGTGGTAAAATAGATCTGCCCGACCCTCCGAAGAAAGGAGATAAAAACGAACCAGGAAAAGTAGACCCTCCACATCCCTCTCAGCATTCAGACACTATATCTGTTGCGGAGGCACTAACGACGGCTAATGATTCCACCTATTATACAATAGTGGGGTACATCGTAGGTTATGCCAGCAGAGGACATAAAAGCTTTGTTTTAGACTTACCTTCTGAATCTGTAGCGTGTATTTTACTCGCAGATACAAAGAATAGCATAGATTATCTGCTTCCCATAAATATAGGTAGTCCCAATACCGAATCTCGCAAACAGCTGGATCTTTATATCCATCCAGAGAACCTAGAATGCAAAATAATGGTTAGCGGATATTTAGAAAAATACTATGGAGTGCATGGGATAAAGAAGCTTCGAGCTTTTGAATTTCTTGAAGATACAGATTCTGTTTCGCAGCAGGGAAAGACCTCACAACTTCCTATATTAGATACTCGAGAGCAGGTTTTAGAAGGGAGATAGTAGTTTTTTTCATTTTTTTCTACAAAACCTTTGGTAGATAAAAATTAAGTTCTACCTTTGCACCGCGTTTGACAAGAACGCTGGTTAATTCGCTTAGCGGAATCCAAGGAAGTTTGGGTGAGTGGCTGAAACCAGCAGTTTGCTAAACTGCCGTACGGGTTACCGTACCGGGGGTTCGAATCCCCCAGCTTCCGCTAACAATTGGCGCTTTCATCTAACGGTTAGGATACATGCCTCTCACGCATGGTATACGGGTTCGATTCCCGTAGGCGCTACAAGAAAAGAGAATCCTAGTGATTCTCTTTTTCTTTTACATCTTATCAAGAGTAAAACTTAAACCAACAATGCTATGACCAATGAAGAAATGCAAAAGAATAAAAGGTCTTTCAACAGTTATGTAAAGAATTTATAAAGCGTGAGGGTATTCTGGAACTTCTAGAATATCTTGATACAACCGACTTCTATGTGGCTCCCACCTCAACCAATTATCATTTGAACGAACCTGGTGGACTTTGCAAGCATTCTATCAATGTGTTCCAAACGGCGTGTGGCCTCTATGATGCGATTTTTGCTCCAGCTCTCAAAGAAAAGCGAGCGTGCTTTACAAAAGAAATTACAATGGAGAGTATTGCTATTGCAACGCTTTTCCACGATCTTTGTAAGGTGGGACTCTATCATCAGACTGAGCGTTTCAAGAAAGATGAAAACAATCGTTGGGTAACATATCTCGGCTATGAAATTAATGACAACTTTCCTTTAGGCCATGGAGAGAAATCCTGCTTGCTTCTTCATAGCTATATGAAACTAACAAAAGAAGAGATGCTCGCAATACGTTGGCATATGGGGGCATTCGATTTAGGAGAACAGGGGTCTTCTAACCGTTTTAGTTTCTACAAAGCTCTTGAACTTTCCCCACTCGTAACCCTTGTACATGCTTCTGATTTCCTTTCTTCTAATTGTTTAGAACCTACACGAAACTGGAAGGATTTAATCATACGCTATAGTTAAGAGAGGAGGATTGTTTATTAGTCGTAAAACAGTTTTTCTAATTTTTTATAAAAAGATAATGGGACAGTTTTGTTTCCCTCTCTTTTTCTTTGCGGTATCTTTAAGTTATGATATATTTGCAAAATATCCTCTTTTCAAAAAGTCGTTAGACTTTTGAGTGAGGATGTATTGGTATTGTTAAGTAACTATTTAATTCATTTTATAAACATAACTTTATGAAAAAATTCTACTTTTTATCTTTGATGTTTGCCTTAGCTCTACAGGCAACAGCACAAGTTTGGGACGGTGTGACTAGTCAGGTATGGACACAAGGTGAAGGTTCGCAGAGCAATCCTTATCTGATTGAGACTCCTGCACATTTAGCTTATTTTTCTGCAAGTATAGGTCGTGGTGAGGCATATGCGGGTAAGTATTTCCGCTTAGTTAACGATCTCAATATGGGCGATAAAGAGTTTCCTGTTATTGGCAAATATAATAAAAGTACAGACTCGCAAACTCAAGTGACTGTAGATAGTTCTTTCTACTTTAAGGGTACTTTTGATGGTAATCATAAGACTATCGACCATCTCCTTATTACTAAAGCTCCTGCTGCTACTGGTTCTATTGCAGGCCAAGCTCTTTCTTTGGGCGGTGTAGCTCTCTTCGCGTGCTCTACTGAGGGAACAGTTATTAAGAATGTAACGATTGGTGCAAATTCGATGATAAATGTAGACGGAGAAGTAGTGGGCAGTATTATCGGGAAGATGGAAGGCGGTTTATTAGAAAACTGCGTTAATCTTGGCACTGTAAAAGCTGGAACTATAGGTGGCGGATTGGTTGGAGCTACTACAGATGGCAGCATTATTCGCTATTGTGCCAACAAGGGAGTGGTTACTGTTGCTGGTATGGTCGCTGGCGGTATAGTTGGTCAGATTGAAAAAGGTACTACAATCTTGGCTTGTTATAATGCCGGTGCTGTGACGAGTGGTTATGTATATTGTGGTGGTATAGTAGGTGTTACTTACGATAACTCAGTAGTAAAAAATTGCTATAACACGGGCAAAGTAACTGCGGTTAAAAACTTCTTGAGTACGCCACATGCCATTATTGGCGATAATGATGCAGGAAAGACAACCACGGCTGATAATTACTATGTTGCAGCGCTTTCTGGTGTTGAGGAACCTCTTGCTACAGCAGTTACAGAAGCTGAGTTTAAGACCAATGACATGATTGAAAAACTCAATAAGAATTTGGATGCAACTGTATTTGTTGCTGACAGTAAGAATCAGAATGGTGGTTTCCCCGCATTTGCATGGGAGCAAAGCGAAGTAACAGGTATTGCTGCAGCACAGATTCAGGCTAATATTGAGTTGAATGGCCGTAATATTTCTAGTTCTCAGTTGCTCACTATTTATGATTTGAGTGGTCGTGTTGTGGTGAAGGGTAATAACGTAACATTGCCCGAAGGTGGAATATACTTGATTTCTGCTCCCCAGCAACCTACAATGAAAGTTCTTGTGAAATAACCTCTCACATCGTAGATAGTATAAAGGGCTGCCGGCTCTTTCCGCCGGAAGTGTGGAAAGAGTTGGCAGTTTTGTTGGTTCTTAATTTATCCTCTTTATTCTTTTCGTTATGCGAAAGATTTTTCTTTTAACGGCATGTTGCCTCTCTCTCTCTCTGCCGATGCGTGCGCAACATCGTATAGTTCTTTCTTCTAAGTTAGACGCGCGGGCTGCACAGCTCCTTTCTTCTTCTCGATTAGAACAATCAGCGAATATCGTTCATGCCTATATCACCTTAACTGATGATGCAGCAAAGGCGCAACTAGAACACCAATATAGTATTCGTTTCAATGTGAGATGCGGTGATACTTATACGGCAGTCATTCCACGTTCTGCCTTGTCAGCTGTAGCAGCAGATGCGCGTGTTAAAGCTTTGTATGTTGGCGAGCAAATGAAATTGATGACAGACGAGGTGCGCAAGCAAATTCATGCTGATGCCTTGCAGTCTGGATCAGGCCTATCTACATCTTATACGGGAAAAGGCGTACTCATTGGTGTAATAGATATGGGCTTTGATTTTACTCATCCCAATTTGCTGATGCCACTGGCCATTGCCGTATCCTCAATGTTTGGGATCAAAATGCTGTTGTTGCCCCATCGGGAGCATACGGCTATGGAAGTGTCTACAACTCCCCAGCTGCGATAAAAGCGGCCGCTCATGACAATACATCTGCTACTCATGGTACGCATGTAGCAGGTATTGCTGCAGGAAGTGGTATTACTCTCTATGGTGGTATGGCTCCTGAAGCTGACCTCGTGTTAGTTTCTACGAATAGAACGGAGCAGGGAATTGTTGATGGTGTGGACTATCTATTGAAGTATGCAAAGCAGACTAATCGTCCTATTGCTATCAATGTGAGTCTTGGTACTATGATGGGTTTTAAGGATGGATCAGGACTTATGGCACGCATGGTGGATAGCCTCTTAGCTGGTCAGCAAGGTTGTCTTATGTCTGTAGCTGTTGGCAATGAGGGGAATCGTAACTCAACATTGATAGGCCGTTCTGTAAAGAGTGTTTGGAAAGTTCCTGCAGCTGGGGCCGATCAACTTTTTGTAGAAACACGTCCTGGCGACTCTTGTAGCGTCCGTTTATTGTTGAAAGATAAAAATAGTAGTGAAGTATTTTTTGACCATACATTCTCAACTGGGAAAATATGGTCTGAACGCTATAACTCATTCGGAAGTGCTGATAAAACACGCGCTTCACTTGTAGCCTCTTGTATTAAAAACGATGTAACAGGAGCTTATGCTATATCCTTCCATGTGGGTTACTCGCAGCAATCCTCTGAGGAATGGAGCGTGGAGATAGAAAGTACCAATCAGCGGGTTTTTTCTTATAGTAACAATGGCTATTTCTCAGCTGAAGGGTATGAAGGCTATGTTGATGGAACGAATAGTAGTACCGTAGCAATGACTGCCACTGGCAATGAGCTATAGCTGTAGGTGCAACTGTTTCGAAGAATCGTTATGTCAGTATTTCTGGCGTAGAGACCATTAAGCCCTGGGCAATCAGCGGACGCTATCCTCTTTCTGCTTTAGGTCCTTGTAGCGATGGCCGCATAAAGCCTGATGTGGTAGCTCCAGGAGCTTCCGTTGTTTCTTCCTATAATAGTTTTGCTGCAGCCCGCACGGTTAAAGGTGCTGATGTTGTGTATCGTAAGACTGTAGGTGGAAAAACGTTCTATTGGTATGTAGAAAATGGAACTTCTATGGCAGCTCCTACAGTTGCGGGAGTTATGGCTTTATGGTTACAGGCGAAGCCAACTCTGACAGCCGCAGAGGTGCGTACGTTGTTGGCTAAGACTTCCTACTATAACAGCAGTATGGGACAGTTGCCCAATAATCAATATGGTATGGGGCAAATCAATGCGTTGGCAGGTATGCGAGAGTTGCTAAATACAACGAGTTTGTCCGAGATACCTACTACGGCTTCAGCTCTTTACGCTTACGATGCTGTAACAGAAATGCTTAGTACACAAGCTACACGTTACATTTTTGTATATAGCATAGATGGCCAGCTTCTTTTACAAACTTCTCACCAGAATCTATCTCTTTCAGGGCTTCCTACAGGCCTCTATCTCGTGCGTTTGATAGGTTTACAGGGGGAAGAAATCATCAAGCTGCGTAAATAAGTTATCGTTACTACAGAGTTATAATAAATAGCAGTAAACCTATATTCTAGAGAGATCTATTTATTAGATTTTGCTGTTTCCTTATGATGTAAACACATACTTAGAATTGCGTTGCAAAAATTTTTCTTTATATGATGATTTTCTTTCAAAACAATGAGATAAATTGTAGCTGGATAAAAGAAGCAAAGAATATGTTTGCCTTTTTATTTAAGGTGTAGAAGAGAGTTGTTAGGTCTATAGAATGTAGTATATTTGCAGTTGTAGAAGAAGTAAAAGAATGAAGCGCGAGAACATTGTCTTTATCAATCGATGTCTCGCGCTTTTTTTATAGTATTTTATTGATATTAATATGCAACAATTTATATATCTTTTCGATTGTGATGGAGTGATTCTGGATACAGAATCCCAATATAGTAAGTTCTGGGCACATATTGGAACACTATATTATCCTCAAATGCAAAGTTTTGCTGAAGATATTAAGGGAATGTCTCTCGTAGATATCTTTGATCGCTATTTTCCTGATGCATCACAGCAAAAAGAATTAAAACTACTTCTTGATGTATTCGAAGAGTCGATGGAGTATGCATATATTCCAGGTGTGGAGGAGTTTCTTAAATCTCTACGAGATAAAAGACTGCGTACAGCCTTGGTTACAAGTAGTAACCACAATAAGATGGCTCATGTTTATGGCACTCTTCCAGAAATAAGAGATTACTTCGACTATATATTTACAGCTGAAGATATACAACGCTCAAAACCAGCTCCCGATTGTTTTATAAATGCTGCTAGAAGATTTGGTGTAGAACCACAAAATTGCATTGTTTTTGAAGACTCTATCAATGGACTTACTGCTGCGAAAGAAAGTGGGGCTAAAGTGGTGGGGCTTACTACAACAAATACAGAACAAAAAATTATGTCTTTCTGCAATCTAATTCTTCCTAGCTTTATGGGGCGAACTCCAGACTCTATTAATGCTCATTTTGCTTTCTTATCATAAATGAGTAATTTTTCGCAGAAATAAAACTAAACATATATAATTATGCCAAGATATTTGGTTGAAGACCAAAAAAAGGTAACAGCGAGGAAAATTCGAACTATGAAGGCAGAGGGAAAGCAGATAGCCATGCTGACCTCTTACGATTTTACAACAGCGAGAATTGTTGATCAAGCAGGAGTTGATATGATACTTGTAGGCGATAGTGCTTCAAATGTAATGGCTGGCAACGAGACAACAATTCCCATAACCCTTGACGAAATGATTTATCATGCGCGTTCTGTTGTTCGCGGAGTTAAACGTGCGCTAGTGGTTTGTGATATGCCTTTCGGTTCGTATCAAATAACTACCGAAGATGCTCTGCGCAGTGCGGTTAGGATTATGAAGGAAACCGGAGTAGATGCCTTGAAGCTTGAGGGGGGGGCAGAAATTTCAGATTCAATAACGAAGATGGTTGCTGCAGGCATCCCCGTTTGTGGACATTTAGGACTCACGCCTCAGAGCTTTCATAAGTTTGGTGGTTATGGAGTGCGTGCTAAAGAAGAATCCGAAGCTACAAAACTGATTTCGGATGCTAAAATTTTGTCCGAATCAGGATGTTTTGCTATTGTTGTGGAGAAAATCCCAGCAGATCTTACACGGAAGGTAATAGAGGCCGTCCCTGTGCCTATTATTGGTATAGGTGCAGGTCCAGCCGACGGACAAGTTCTCGTTATAGACGATATGCTTGGGAAAAATGAAGGATTTTGCCCAAAGTTTCTTCGCGTATATGCAAATCTTGCACAAGTGATGACAGATGCTATCGGGCAATATGTGATAGATGTAAAATCAGGAGAATTTCCCAATGAGCAAGAACGCTACTAACGAGTTAGAGAAAGTCTATCAAAAAAGCGAAGGCGCATCGTTGGCGGTAGTACTAATGTGCTTAGCCAATTTAATGCTAAATACATACGTATTTTCGTTAATTCCTATTATATATATGCAGTGGGGAGCAGAAACTACCATATTTAGTATTTCCACCTTTACGATTGGACTTTTTCTTATAGGACCTTTAAACTCATGGTTTGTCGAAGCGTTTCCTCGCAAAGCCGTTTGCCTAAAAAGTATCTTTTTATTGTTGCTTCCCTCTTTTCTGTATCTCTATGCAGTAGATTCCTCATGGGTGATACTTGTTTTAGGAATTCAAGGGCTCTGTTTTGCTACTGCTCAAAATGCATTGTGTAATACGCTTATCAATGATTTGCAAGTATCAAGAAACAGAACGCGTGGAGACAATCTTCTCAATAAATTTGGGCACTTAGGGTTACCTTTGGGGTGGCTCTTAGGATTCTATTTGCCTATATTTTCAAAGCACTTTAGTACGATACCTGTTTTTAGTTTTGCTGTCTCAGCTTCACCTATTATGATTGCTTTTTTAGCCGTGATTCTTATTCGGGTTCCATTGAAAGCTCCCATTCATGTTAGAGTTTTCTCAAGCGATCGCTTCTTACGCTTTTCTGCTTGGCCACTTTTCTTACTTACAGTTCTTGCTGCGACAATAGAAGGAGTGTATATCGGTTGCGGTCTTTCCTGGAATCCTGAGATGGTAGCTGCTAACGCCTTATATCTTGGAGGAGGATTTCTAATTTCATTATTGCTTCAGAAAGTGGTATTTGCAGATGCTGATACGCGTGCAGAATTTGTGAGTGGAGTTATTTTCATTTTAGGTGCATTATTACTCTTCTTGCACCCACTTGCTATAGTACATTCTGCTTCTTTTTTTGCTTTTTGGTATTGGCACAGGTTTGCTTTCGGCTCGTCTTTTGATGTATTTCTTAAAACTTTCAGGACATTGTCAACGTGGTACTTCTCAGAATACGCATTTCTTAGGTTGGCGTCTAGGTTTTGCCGTAGGTGTTGTCGCAGGAATTACTATAAATAATAATAGTATAATTTATATTTCGTTTGTTCTATTGGCTATACTTTTTGCTATCTATTTGATTCTCATACATCCTTGGTTTGAGAAAAAAATAAGGATCGAGATTTTTAAATTTAAAGGCTATTAACAGTAAAAATAGAAGTTTATAGGCTTTCTCTTACTATCAAAAATATTATGCACGGATAAGTTGTGGATTTCCAAGAAAAAAACTTTGTACTTTGCTGTGATTGTACTAATTTCGCAAATCAAAAAAATGTTTTGTCTATATGAAATTTAGAGAACATAAAGGACTAGATCTCTATAAGGTTAATCAAGAGGTTTTGAAAGATTGGGATAATTCGGACTTATTCCATAAAAGTATCGAATTACGAGAAGGGAATCCATCCTTCGTCTTCTATGATGGTCCTCCTTCGGCAAATGGTCACCCCGGTATTCATCACGTTATGGCGCGCACCATTAAGGATATGTTCTGTCGCTATAAGACAATGAAAGGCTTCCAAGTGGAGCGTAAAGCTGGCTGGGACACTCACGGACTTCCTGTAGAACTTGGCGTAGAAAAAGAATTAGGCATCACCAAGGTTGATATTGGTAAGAAAATATCAATTGAAGATTATAATGCTCAATGTCGTAAGAACGTTATGAAGTTTACTTCCGAGTGGGAAGAACTTACGCGTCAAATGGGATATTGGGCAGATATGAAACACCCCTACGTTACGTTCGAGAATTCATATATAGAGACGTTGTGGTGGCTGCTCAAAGAACTCTATAAAAAAGATATTCTTTATAAAGGCTATACGATTCAACCTTACAGCCCCGCTGCAGGAACAGGTCTTTCAAGTCATGAGTTGAATCTTCCAGGTTGTTACCGCGATGTAAAAGATACAACAGTAACAGCCCAATTTAGTATAGTTGATCCCAAACCCGAAATGACGGAGTGGGGGAAACCCTTTTTTATTGCTTGGACAACAACTCCTTGGACTTTGCCTTCTAACATAGCTCTTTGTGTTGGCCCACAAATCGAGTATGTTTGTGTTCAGACTTATAATCCTTACACTGCAGAGAGAGTGAGTCTTGTTATGGCTCGTGATCTTGTTGCAGCTTACTTTAAGCCTGAAGGTGCAGAAGCAGATATTAACATCTATGAAAGGTGATAAGGTGCTTCCATATCGTATTCTAGGCTCATGGAAAGGAATAGAACTTGAGGGTATGCATTATCTCCAATTGATGCCTTGGGTTCGTCCTTGTCAGAAAGTGGACAAGCATGCTCCTCAATATGTTCTTGATTACGCAGCTACGCATCCGGATAAGAAATTTACTGCAGAAAATGAGAAAGATGAATTTGTAGAAATGGCAGATTGTGCTTTCCGCGTCATCTTGGGTGATTATGTTACAACTGAGGATGGTACAGGTATTGTGCATATTGCTAGTACTTTTGGTGCTGACGATGCTCAAGTTGCCAATGTAGCAGGTGTTCCTCCTCTCTTCCTTATAAATAAGAAAGGTGAAACTCGCCCAATGGTAGACTTAGAAGGTAAGTATTATGTATTGGAGGAGCTTGATAATAACTTTATTAGTACATGTGTTAATAAAGGTTTATATAGTCGCCATGCAGGTGATTATGTAAAGAATGCTTATGATCCGAAATTTAATGTCGGTGGTGTATGGGATTCAAAGGCTTCTGAAAAAGCAGAAGATTTGAATATTGTGATCTGCATGGAAATGAAGATGGAAGGCTTAGCTTTCAACATTCAGAAGCATGTACATAATTACCCGCATTGTTGGCGTACAGATAAGCCTATCTTGTATTATCCATTAGATAGCTGGTTTATTCGCTCAACGGCCTATAAGGACCGTATGTCTGAACTAAACGAAACAATTCATTGGAAGCCTACATCTACTGGTACAGGCCGTTTTGGTAAGTGGCTGGAAAATTTGAATGACTGGAACCTTAGTCGCTCTCGCTATTGGGGTACTCCTCTTCCTATTTGGAGAAATGATGACGATGAAGAAATATGTATAGGTTCAATTCAAGAGCTTTATGATGAAATAGAGAAGAGTGTTCGAACAGGAGTTATGAAGTCTAATCCTCTTAAAGATAAAGGCTTTGTTCCCGGCGATTATAACGAGAACAACTATCATCTTATTGATTTACATCGTCCGTATGTAGATAATATAGTACTTGTTTCTGAAACAGGAAAAGCTCTCTATCGTGAGAAGGACTTGATAGATGTTTGGTTTGATTCTGGTGCAATGCCATTTGCTCAGGCTCATTATCCCTTTGAAAATAAAGAGGCAATAGATAGTCAAACAGCTTTTCCTGCTGATTTTATTGCAGAAGGTGTAGATCAAACACGTGGCTGGTTCTTCACGCTTCATGCCATAGCTACAATGGTATTCGACAGTGTTGCTTTCAAAAATGTCATTTCTAACGGACTTGTTCTTGACAAGAATGGAAATAAGATGTCCAAGCGTTTAGGTAATGCTATCGATCCATTTTCTGCGATTCAAAACTATGGCTCTGATCCCTTGCGCTGGTATATGATTACAAATTCTTCTCCATGGGATAATTTGAAGTTTGACGAAGATGGTGTTAAAGAAATTACACGTACGTTCTTTGGAAAACTTTTCCAAACGTATAGTTTCTTCTCCATGTATGCAAATGTTGATAATTTCGATGCATTAGCACCACAAGTTCCTGTTTGCAAACGTCCTGAGATAGACCGTTGGATTCTGAGTGAACTCAATACACTTGTCCTAAATGTTTCAAAGATCTTGATGATTATGAACCCACTAAGGCAGGGCGACTCATTATGACTTTTGCAAATGATAACCTCTCTAATTGGTATGTTCGTTTGAACCGTAAACGCTTTTGGGCAGGAGAAATGGATGATGATAAACTCAGCGCGTATCAAACGCTCTATACTTGTCTTGTTACCATTAGCCAACTGATGGCACCTATTGCTCCGTTCTATTCTGACGAGCTTTATAAAGACTTAACGGCTCCTACAGGAAATATCCAAAGTGTTCATTTGACCGACTTCCCTGTATGTGACGAATCTCTTATTGATAAGGATTTAGAAACGCGTATGGAGATGGCACAGAAAATCACCTCAATGGTGCTTAGTCTTCGCAAGAAGGAACACATTATTGTTCGCCAACCACTACAAAAAATTTCTATTCCTGCGCTAAATCAAGAACAGAAAGAAGCTGTTGAAGCTGTAAAACAACTCATCTTGGACGAAGTAAATGTCAAGGATCTTGAATTTGTTGAAGGTTCAATGCTGGAAAAGACGGTGAAATGTAATTTCCGCGTAATGGGTAAGAAATTTGGCAAGCAAATGAAAGCTGTTTCTGCTGCAGTGGCCAATATGTCGCAAGCAGAAATTGCAACACTTGAGAGAGAAGGTAACATTTTACTTCCGCTTGGGAATGAATCTGCTCTTATCGAACTTCAAGATGTTGAAATCATTAGCGAGGATATTCCAGGATGGACCGTTGCCAATGATGGTTCCTTGACGGTAGCTCTCGATTTAGAGCTTACAGAGGAACTTCGTCAAGAAGGTATTGCTCGTGAAATAGTAAAGCGTATTCAAGCTTATCGCAAGGACAGTGGTTTTGAAATAACTGATCATATTAAAGTCGCTTTCCAGGATGAACCAATATTGAAAAAAGTTCTCAACAAGTATGCTGACTACATAGCAGGGCAAGTCCTTGCAGATGCTCTTACTGTCTCTCCCTCTGTTGATGGATTTCTTTTAGAATTGGATACGCTCAAAGTTATTATGAACATTGATAAAGCATAAAATCTTATCCTTTCTATCTTCCCCTGATGAGGGAAGGTAGGAGGGGTTATTAGTCTATAAAATTTATAAATTAAAGTTCAAGTGGATATATATCCGAGAAGAACAGTAAATACCCAACACATCTATGCCAGACAAGACGCGCTACAGCGATGAAGAACTCGGAGAGTTCCGCCAGCTCATTCAAGAGAAATTAGCTCTTGCTACACGTGAGTATGATGAAATTATGGATATTTTAATGAATAAAGATTCCAATGATGTAAACGATGAAATGCCAACTTATAAGGCTCTAGAAGAAGGTAGTTCTGCCCATACAAGAGAGGAACTTACCAATATGGGAGCTCGACAACTTAAGTTTATCCAAGGTTTAAAAGCCGCTTTGGTTAGGATTGAAAATAAAACTTATGGTATTTGTCGTGTTACAGGGAAATTAATACCAAAAGAACGTCTCCGTGCTGTTCCTCACGCAACAACTAGCATTGAAGGAAAGATGATGGAGCAGCAACGTAAAGGTTAGGAATGGATACAACTATGCTAAAACAAGCATCAACTCGGAAAAGATGGATGGTGGCTATGGCCATCATCCTTTTTGTACTGATTGCCGATCAAATAATAAAGTATCTGGTAAAGACCAATATGCATCTTCATGACCACATCGATATAACTTCGTGGTTTCAGATTTTTTTTACAGAAATAAGGGCATGGCTTATGGCATGGCATTCAGTGGTACATGGGTGTTGACAATTTGTAGACTTATAACCGTTGTCCCCTTATTTTGGATACTAACTCGAATTATTAAGAAGCAGCTACCTTTTGGACTTATAGTATGCTTAGCAATGATTATAGCTGGGGCAATGGGCAATATTATCGACAACTGCCTATATGGTCTTTTCTTTACAGAGAGCTATCCTGCAGATCTTGATATGCCTACTGCACATGTAGTACCTTTAGGGCAAGGTTATGGTCATTTTCTTGACGGTAAGGTTGTTGATATGTTTTATTTCCCTCTCTTTACCTGGCCACAGTGGATGCCTATTTTAGGAGGAAAAGTTTTTTTCAACGCTATATTTAATTTTGCAGATAGTAGCATTTCTTGTGGTGCTATTGCTTTGCTTCTTTTCTATTCACGCTTCTTTCATACAAAGCCATAAAAAGAATAAAGTGTTCATTTTTAATGTTTTTTGCAGCAATGAAAGTGGTTTGTTTCAGTATTTGTCTTTTGGTCGTATTTTTTTTTAGCAGTTGTCATAACAAGATACCTGAAGATATTCTCTCACCATCAAAGATGGAAGAGATACTATATGACTATCACATTGCGCAAGCAATGGGGCAGCTCTCTGATAGTGCTGACTACAATACACAGCTTTATAGTGAAGCAGTATTCAAAAAATATGACATAACGGAAGCTGACTTCGATAAATCTATGGAGTATTATTCTCGCCATGCAGATGAACTCTATAAAATATACCAAAAGCTGAATGATCGTTTTGGCTCTTCTGCAAACCCTTCAAAACTCGGAGTCGGACATCCTATTGCAGGAGCTGACACTACAATAGTGTGGAGTGGCAATTCGTTCAACTTACTTAGTGCCAATGGTAGAAACCATTTAGATTTTAATATTCCACTGAATTCTACAGTCCAAGCAGGAAGTCAACTGATAATGCGCTTTTACACTCAATGGGTTATCATGAAGGAGAGAAGTCGGCCATTCTTAATCTCACTATTCATTATGCTAATGATTCTACCGTAGTGATGACGCGTAACGTCTACGATAGCGGCGAGCAGACCCTAAGTATGTGGGTTGGTGATGTCCCCATTCGCTCCATTAGTGGATTTGTTTACCAAGTTGCTACATGGGCGACTCGTCCTAAACTTCTTGTCATTTCTCAGCCTATGTTACTCTGCGTTAATCCTAAGCGAGAGGATAAGACTCAAAAAGAGCATAGAGAATCAAAGGCGGACAGCTCAGAGAGTAATAAAACTAAAAGCTCAGAGCAATATATTCAGGATAGTCTTCTAAATATGGATAAAGAGCATTCTAAGCAAAATCACTTTAAATAAGTAAGTATGGAGCAAATAGGAGTAAGTCGCCTTCATCTTCCGAATGGGACTATACGACATAATCAAATACTCATTTTTGAAAATAAAAAACTTGTCCGCTATTTTCCGCTGACAGAAGAAATAGCATTTACAAAATGGATAGGGGGAGACTATTATCTTAATCCAGTGGAGCATTCTCTTTATTAGTGTTTATCAATTTATTTTACTGATTTATCTGGAAAATAGTCTATTTTTGAAAAACTATAATTCGCAAAAGTTGCCGAATATAAGCAAAAATAACTTTAATTTATTTGTTCTTACAGATCGAACATATTTACCTTTGCATAATCAAACTACATATTGTGTAAATTTTAAAAGCAATTAAAGTATGAAAAAAAGTTATTTTTGACGCTCGTTCTCGCAGTAGCGACAGTTGCTGCTAGTGCACAGGTTTATGTTGGTGGTGAAGTAGGTCTTTGGCGTAATTCTGACGCTAACCACACTAATTTTTACTCTTCAGCCGGAAGTAGGTTATACGCTTTCTAAGCAGTGGGCTATTGGTACTAACATCGGTTTCCAACACAATTACAATAGCGGTTCTAAAGTGAATGCTATTAACGTATCTCCTTATGCACGTTACACTTTTGCGAAATTTGGTCCTGTAAACCTCTTTGCTGATGGTGGCTTCGGTTTCTATAGTGTGAAACCTAAGAATGGTAGCTCTGTTAGTGCATGGGAAGTAGGTGTAAAAACCAGGTCTTGCTGTAAATCTTAATAAGAAGCTGAGCTTCGTTGCTCACGTAGGATTCCTTGGTTATCGTGATTCTGACGATGCTATTGCAGGCAAACTTTGGGAGAATGGCTTTGGCTTCAACTTGAGCGGAAATTCTCTCCAATTCGGTCTCAACTACAATTTCTAATTAAGAAGTACAGACTTTAAGGAAAAAGGCTCGATACTCTAAGGTTTCGAGCCTTTTTTTCTTTTTGTTATTCAACAAAAATACACTACTTATATTATATTTTATTATATTTTTTTAGTGAACTAATAGCGTTTAAAAAAATATAATAGTATTCTATTTTTTTGAATGAGATAATATTCTATGCAGAAATAATCAGACACTATTTAGGCTCTCTTGATACAGACATGAGAACAGTTATAGTATCAAAGCTTAAAGAGCCTGAGTTATTACGATTTTTTACTTATTTTTGCAGCTATATTTATGATACTTTCTGGCTATGCAGAATATTGATATCTTTAAGGCTGTGGATTTCCATGACTTGTTAAGATCTACGAAATCTTTGAAGGCTGTGGCTTTAAAAGCCAAAAGTAAATATTCCCTCCTTTATATTTCGGATAAAGAAGTAACGTTGGGATATCGGTGCATTGAGCGAATGATCCAAGCTGCAGAAGAAACACAGGCAGCTATGATCTATTCTGATCGCTACGATGATACACAGCCTCATCCTGTAATAGATTATCAAGAAGGAGCTTTACGTGACGATTTCGATTTTGGTCCACTATGGCTGATTCGTACAGACTTACTAAAATCTTTCTTTTCTAATGGCAATAGTTGTCCGCGCTACAGATTCTCGGCTCTTTATGCTCTCCGCCTCTATTTAAGCAGAAATGGATCTATCTTTCATTTGAAAGAATATCTCTACTCTGTCACCGAAACAGATTCGCGTGCTAGTGGAGTTAAGCAGTTTGACTATGTTGATCCAAAAAATAGAGAAGTACAATTAGAAAATGAGCGTATTTGTACAGAGCATCTTAGCAGTGTTGGTGCATTCCTCCCTGCTGATGAATTCGATGACTTACCTGCATTTTCGGAAGAGAATAGCGACTTCCCTGTAGAAGCAAGTGTTATTATTCCTGTGCGCAACCGCGTTAAAACTATTTGTGATGCAATTCAGAGCGTTCTTTCTCAAGAAGCCGATTTTGATTATAATATAATTGTAGTAGATAACCATTCTACTGATGGTACGTCAGAAGTCATAACTACTTTCATCAATGATGGGAGAGTGGTGCATCTTATCCCCGAACGCAAAGATCTAGGAATCGGCGGTTGTTGGGATTTTGCAATACGTGATGCACACTGCGGCCGCTACGCTGTGCAATTAGATTCTGATGATTTGTATAGTTCTACAGATGTGTTAGAACGCATCGTAAAGGCATTCCAAAAGCAGAAAGCAGCAATGGTCATAGGTTCCTATCGCATGGTCAACTTTCAGTTAAATACTCTGCCTCCAGGACTTATTGACCATAAGGAATGGACTCCCGACAACGGTCGTAATAATGCGTTGCGTATCAATGGACTTGGAGCGCCACGTGCTTTCCGAACTGATATTCTGCGCAGAATTGGTTTCCCTAATACTTCTTATGGTGAGGATTATGCTTTAGGCTTGACCATTTCACGCCACTATCGTATCGGTCGTATTTACGATGAACTTTATTTATGCCGCCGTTGGGAAGGAAATAGTGATGCGGCTTTAAGTGTAGAGCAAGTGAATAAAAATAATCTCTATAAAGATTCGCTGCGCACTATGGAACTTAGAGCTCGTCGTTCTCTCAATACAACTCGTAACCATCCTGTTGATGCTTCAGAAGTTACCGAGTTTTTCCATCAGCAATTGGAGAGTTGGCAAGAAATTAAAGAGAGATTTAGTGAGCTTGATTCTGTAGAGACGAAAGAGCTGTCCATTGGAGAATCCTCACTTGCTGTCCAATTTAATCCTTGCCGTATTGTTTCAACGGGTGCAAAGATTGATAAGCAAACAATCAAAGCACGTCAATGCTTTCTTTGCAAAGAAAATCGACCATCAGAACAAATATCTCTTCCGATAGAAGGGAAATTTCAGATTCTGGTGAATCCATTTCCAATACTCCCCCCAACATCTAACGATTCCCATGCGGCATCATCTGCCACAAACATTTTCTTTGTTACGGAATGTCATGAATCAAATAGCATGGAAACTGGAGGATGCTGTAGTTTTCTATAATGGTCCACGTTGTGGAGCTTCTGCTCCTGATCATGCTCATTTGCAAGCAGGCGGAAAAGGAATTATACCTATTGAGAGAGATTGGAAGTTCTACTCTTCAAAGATGCGAAAAATTTGGCCTGCCACACCTCTTGATGAATCAGAGTTGCAAGATCATGGCTATTCTGTTACGCAAGCAGGAATTTATTTATTGAAAGAATATGCTTGTCCTGGTTTTGTTATTGTGGGCGAACGTGTAGGTAAAAACTTCCTCACAAATAAACTTTTTGATGTCCTCCCCATTGAGGCAGAGATGAAAGAGCCTGATGTGAATGTCTTGACGTGGAAGGAAAAAGGAACTCCTATTCTAGAAGAGCGACTCGTAAGTGTCGTCTTTCTGCGACGCAAACATCGTCCAGATTGCTATTATGCAGAAGGAGAAAGCCTTTTCATTGTTTCTCCAGGTTCGGTAGATATGGGAGGACTAATTATTACACCTCGCAAGGAGGATTTCGACCGAATGACGGCAAAGAAAGCATGCGAAATATTAAGAGAAGTGGCTGCTACAGAAAAGGAACTAGAACGCATAGCGAAGCATTTACAGAATACCAAATTACAACGTACAGAAAGAACTTCTTCTCATTCAAATTCAAACCAAACAGTAGATCCGCAGGTAAGTGTGGGAATTTGTAGCGGAAATGAAATCCGCTTTGTCCTGAATGCTCCTTATATGGCAAAAGGGAGAAATGAAGAAGGATTGCAAGTGGCCACTTGCGAAAATGGAGGAATTTTTTGGAATGGGAATCTTTATAGTGAATTGACTTTTACGCCTATTGAAGAAGAGGCAAGTTTCACTCTACGAGATGTTACTATTGGTGTCAACTTCCATTGGGAACGCCAGGAAGCTCAAACTTTTCGGGGAAAACTACGACTATTGGTTCACGAGGACAAAATATATGTCATCAATGAACTACCCGTAGAGGATTATCTTCGCAGTGTTATTTCTTCGGAAATGAGTGCAACCTCTTCTCTAGAACTTTTGAAAGCTCATGCAGTGGTTTCCCGTAGCTGGCTTTCTTTCAAATGCAAAAGAGGCAGAGGAATCTAGAAACGAATAGCAACTTCTTTTCTTTCCAACGTAAGAAAGATGAATACATTCGTTGGTATGATCGTGAGGATCATACACTCTTTGATGTTTGTGCCGATGACCATTGCCAGCGATATCAAGGTATAACACGTGAAGTAGCAGAGGCTGTGTCGCGTGCTATTGATGAAACTCATGGTTTAGTACTAACCAGTGAGGACGAGATTTGTGATGCACGCTTTTCTAAATGTTGTGGTGGGATTTCTGAAACATTTGATACTTGTTGGAACGATGAAGATGTAACTTATCTTCAAGCTATTCGTGATTCAGAAGATTCAACTATTCCAGATTTACGAATAGAGGAGAATGCTGATAAGTGGATTAGACAATCACCAGTAGCTTTCTGTAACACCAATGACAGGCAACTCTTGCAACAAGTATTAAACTCATACGACCAAGAAACTTCTGATTTCTATCGTTGGATTATTTGCTATACAAGAGAAGAGCTATCAACTTTAGTAAACAAGAAAACAGGAGAGAATTTTGGAGAAATTCTTGATCTGATACCTGTAGAGCGAGGTGCAAGTGGCCGTCTCAAGAAACTTCAAATTGTAGGCACCAATAAGTCTATGATAATTGGAAAGGAATTAGAAATTAGAAGAGTTCTATCTGAAAGTCATCTTTATAGTAGCGCGTTTGTTGTGGACAAAGATAATTCTGGTAATTTCACGCTGACCGGAGCAGGGTGGGGACATGGAGTAGGGATGTGCCAGATAGGTGCAGCTGCCATGAGTGAGAAGGGTTATAAATATACTTCTATTCTTTCCCACTATTATCGTAATACAATACTAAAAAAGATTTATTGATGAGCCAGAATAATAAAAAACGTAATCCTTGGGCTTGGATTCCTTCGCTCTATTTTGCCGAAGGTATTCCTAATATATTGGTAACGTTCTTAGCTTGTTTTATGTATAAGCGTTTAGGACTTTCTAATACGGATGCTGCTCTCTACACCTCATGGTTATATCTTCCTTGGGTTATTAAACCTTTTTGGAGTCCTATTGTTGAGATGCTGAAATCGAAGCGTTGGTGGATTCTTATCATGCAACTTCTTTTAGGAAGTTCTATGGCTGGTGTTGCTTTCACAATTCCCGTTCCACATTTTGTGCAATGGACTTTGTGCTTCTTTTGGCTGATGGCTTTCAGTAGTGCAACTCATGATATAGCTGCAGACGGTTTCTATATGATTGCCCTCAATCAGCATGACCAAAGTCTTTATGTAGGTGTGCGCAGTACTTTTTATCGCGTATCGACAATAGCCGGTCAAGGTATTTTAACTATTTTTGCAGGTGCGCTGGAAGCATATACTCGCAGTCCTTCTAAGGCATGGAGTTATACTTTCTTTCTTGCTGCTACTATTTTTACTTTACTTTATTGTTGGCACGTATTTATTTTGCCGCGTCCCCTTGATGATCGAAGTAGAGAGGTAAAATTCGATACAAATCAGTTGACTGAGTTTTTTCAAACTTTCGTTAGTTTCTTCAAAAAACCAGGTATTGGTATCGCCATACTATTTATGCTTTTGTATCGACTGCCTGAGGCACTTCTTACAAAAATCTGTCCATTTTTTTATGTTGATCCTATAAATAAAGGAGGTTTGGGGCTGGCTACAAGTGAAATAGGTTTCTTACAAGGCACAGTTGGAGTAATCGGCTTGCTCTTAGGAGGAATTATAGGCGGCGTTGTGGTAGCAAAAGGGGGTTTTAAGAAATGGCTTTGGCCAATGGTACTAAGTATTACCATTCCTGATCTGGTATATATATTCTTGGCTTATTATCAACCAGATAATTTTATTTTGATAAATGTACTAGTTTTTTTAGAGCAATGTGGTTATGGTTTTGGATTTACTGCTTACATGCTCTATTTGATATATTTTGCTCAAGGACCTTCTAAAACTGCCCACTATGCTTTTTGCACAGGTTTTATGGCGCTTAGTATGATGTTACCAGGCTTGTTAAGTGGTTGGTTACAAGAAAAGATAGGATATCTCAACTTCTTTATCCTAGTGTGTTGCCTAACACCTTTAACCTTTATAGCTGCTGCACTTATAAAGGTTCCCAAAGATTATGGGAAATAGTTTTCAATTATAAAAGGAATACTAATGCAGTTTGTTACGATTCTTCTAATTATACTCCAATGCCGTCTATAGAAGGTCTATTCCTAATGACTGTTTCGAATTCTCTTCTTTAGGCAAGAGTTGTAAGGCAAGCATCCAATACTGGAATTCTATAGCAAAACGAGAAAGCGTAAAAGAAAAAGTGGCTGTTCCGATAAATACAAAGGTAAAAGTAGTACTTTGGGTGACACTTTCGCTTAATATTTCTGCTTTGGCGTAGGCTACTGATGATAAAGCTAATGCTAAAACAGGAGTATTAAGTATTAGTAGAACAAGACAGGTAGGAATACCTGATATAAAAATCAGCAGGGAACTCTTACTCCATCCTTTGATTCTGAATAAGCCTTGTATAATACTATTGCTTGTTGATACATTTCCGATTGCTTTAAACACTTTTGCACGATAAAGGGAAATACTTATATATAAATATATAGGTAGGGGTAAAATTAGAAACCAAAGACTTACTCTTAAAGCAAGTGCACAAAAAACTCCACTTATAATGCATGCTACCAAGAGATATACAAACGAAATGACCAAAGTAGACGTTCCTAATCTCCCTATTTCTTTTTAGGTAGCGAAAAACTCTTTCTTTTCGGAAATTTTTCTTGATTCCTTATATTCTTTTTATTTGAGTAAGTAGTTTTCCTTTTGAAAATAAATAACCTAATAAATAGAATATTAAAGAGAGAGTGAGGGTAATAATACTTTGTGTCCCTGGATATTGAACTTGTTCTAGGATGTGGGGTAGGGGAATACCTTCTTCATAAAGAGTGAAAGTAGGTAATAATAATGTGTTGTAAAGCTTAAGAAGACTGTATATAAAAAGGGCTGCACTCAGTCCCGACAATAATAAGAAGGGGAATTGAAAACTAAAGAATGCTTTCCAATTAAGTGTAAAGATTTTCCATGCATCAACCATACAAGCTGGCAAGCTTCTTTGAAACGTACTGAATTTCTGATTCATAATGACAATAAATTTATATGCGAAGTTACATTAACCTTGGAATATTTCAAAAAAACTTAGAAGTATCACTTGGCATATAGTGAAGTTTAGCAAATAATATAGAACAAATGCAACTGACATTTTTTTAGGAAAAAGTTGGTTATTCTTGGATAAATTCTGATTTTTCCTACTGAAAAAAATTTTTGGATTATCGGAATTCTCCTTTACATTTGCAAAAATCATAGTATTTAAAAAGACAGTTATTAACTCTAATCATTAACCACTTTTATAATTATGAAAACCGAAGTAATTATGCAAGCCCTAGAGGCTAAGCATCCTGGAGAAAAAGAATATCTCCAGGCAGTAAAGGAAGTATTACTTTCTATTGAAGATGTTTACAATCAGCATCCTGAGTTTGAGCGCGTGAAACTTATCGAGCGCTTGGTTGAACCTGACAGAATTCTGACATTCCGCGTTCCTTGGACCGATGATTCAGGAGAGGTACATGTAAACTTAGGTTATCGCGTTCAATTCAATAATGCTATTGGCCCGTACAAGGGAGGAGTACGTTTTCATCCATCTGTTAATCTTTCTATCCTGAAGTTCTTGGGCTTTGAACAAACTTTTAAGAATGCGCTGACGACATTGCCAATGGGAGGTGCCAAAGGTGGAGCAGATTTCTCACCACGTGGAAAATCTGATTCAGAGATTATGCGCTTCTGCCAAAGCTTCATGCTAGAAGCCTACAAGATCCTAGGTCCAGACATGGATGTTCCTGCAGGTGATATTGGTGTAGGTGGCCGTGAGGTAGGCTATATGTTTGGAATGTACAAGAAACTCACGCACGAGCATACTGGTACTTTTACCGGAAAAGGCCAAGAGTTTGGTGGGTCAATCCTCCGTCCAGAAGCAACGGGATATGGCGCTTGCTATTTCTTGAAGCAAATGTTGGCCGATTATGGTATGGAAGTGAAAGATAAAACTATTGCTATCAGTGGTTTTGGAAATGTAGCTTGGGGGGCAGCGAAGAAAGCAACAGAACTTGGTGCTAAGGTCGTAACTATTAGTGGGCCAGATGGATATGTTTACGATCCAGACGGTATAAGTGGCGAGAAAATTGAATATATGCTTGAACTTCGTGCCAGTGGTAATGACATTGTTGCTCCTTATGCTGAAAAATATCCTAAAGCAGCATTCTTTGCAGGTAAGAAGCCGTGGGAAGTAAAAGTTGATATAGCGATGCCATGTGCTACTCAAAACGAATTGAACGAAAATGATGCAAAACAATTGGTTGCAAATGGCGTAAAATGTGTTGCAGAGGTCAGCAATATGGGTTGTACCACAGAAGCTATCGATTACTTCATCGAACAAAAAACTCCATTTGCTCCAGGTAAGGCCGTGAACTCTGGAGGTGTTGCTACTTCTGGTTTGGAAATGACTCAGAATGCTATGCATTTATATTGGACTGCTCAAGAAGTAGACAAGCATCTAAACCAAATTATGACAGATGTGCATGCTCAGTGCTTGCAGTATGGCAAACAAGAAGATGGTTATATAAACTATGTTCGCGGTGCAAACATAGCAGGTTTCATGAAAGTTGCCCATGCTATTATAGCACAAGGCATTCTGTAAAATATAATAATTATTTTCTTCGCTGGAAGAAATCCCCAAAATACGATGAGAGCTAGGCCACGAGGTTGGCTCTTATCGTATTTTTAAATGTATTCGAAAATACTTTCTGCAGTTATATGTCCATGTATACGCCGTTTAACTAAAGAAAGTAAATGCTATAAAAATACAATAAGCCTGTCAGCTGACATCCTTATAGCGTTCGCAAATATCCTTATCGTATTCTCAAGTGCTATAAGGATATTTTTTTCGCAGTCTAGAAAGTAACTTGTGTTAAAAATCCTTGTGTCAAATTTTTTTATTATTTACTGCGAACAATGTGCTGTTAATGTTCATTTCAACTTCTGACAAATGATATATAATGACAAGCATGTCTAGCAATGTAAATATTGCAGTCGTCATTTAGATATCCATATCTTCATAATCGTCATTATGTTTAATTTAAAACAATAAGTATGAGAATCTATCGCCTTTAGTACTTGTTTTTATCAAGAAAGACTCATTATATCATAGATTTTAGTATATTTGCGATAGAAATAGAAGAATATGCCCTCCCATCTTTGCAAGGATTTCACACACGAATATATAACTATTCCAACGATAACTGATAGCCGAGGTAACTTGGCGATTATTGACAATGTAGAATCTGTTCTGCCGTTTAATGTTCAACGAGTATTTTGGATTTATAACGTACCAGAAGGACAAGTTCGTGGTTTACATGCTCATAGAACATGCTCTGAAGTTCTAGTTGCTGTGAAAGGTTCGCTTAATATTACTTTAATAGATAAAGATGGTTCTAAAGAATATAAGTTGGACAGTCCGAATAAAGGCTTACTTATTTGTCCTTTTGTTTGGTGCAAGTTAGAAAAATTCAGTTCTGATTGCGTCTGCATTTGCTTTGCCTCAGAGGCGTACGATGAAACAGGTTATATTAATGACTGGGATTCTTTTTCAGAGATATTAAAAAATAATGAAGATTAGTCCATATAAATCCACAGATAAAGATCTTTTGGGATCAATTTGTAGAAGGTTCTAAAAATGGTACTTTCTTATTTCTACGTGATTATATGGATTATCATAAAGACCGCTTCTCTGATTCTTCTCTGCTTATTAAGAATGCAAAAAATATTCCTATTGCTTTATTTCCTGCAAATTATGTAGAATCTGAAAAACTTGTTGTATCTCATGGAGGTTTAACCTATGGTTCTCTTCTCTCTCTTATGAAGCCACTGCTATTGATATAGGAAAAAAATGTGGGAAGAAATTCGAAGATATTATAAGCATCTAGGTGCTGATTTACTGCATCTTAAAACAATTCCATATATTTATCATAATTATCCATGTGAGGAGGAGCTGTATTGGCTTTTTCGTTTTGGAGCAAAACTACTATCACGTGGTTTCTCTTCTGTAGTTGATTTGAGAAATCCTCTTTCTTTTAGTAAGTTACGGAAGCGGAAAGTTAAAATGGCACAACAATCATCTTTAGAGTTAATGCTGAATGCTCCCCTATCCTATTATTCCGAATTTTGGACTATTTTAGAGAAGGTTCTTCTTTCATATCATAACACACTACCAGTACATTCTTTGGAGGAAATACTTTTACTTGTACAACATTTTCCTCAAAATATACAGTTGGCTCTTGTTCGGGAAGCAGATAATGTTGTCGCAGGCTGTGTTCAATATAAGACAAAAAATGTCAATCATATTCAATATATTGCAGCTTCAGAAGAAGGCCGAGACAAAGGGGCTCTTGATTTCCTTTTCTATCGTTTAATTCAGATTTCACAGAAAGAAGGTTTCAGATATGTTGATTTTGGAATTTCTACGGAACAAGATGGACACTATCTAAATGAAGGTCTACTTTTTCAGAAAGAAGGCTTTGGTGGTAGGGGAATTTGTTACGACAAATATGAGATAAACCTAAATGATTAACTTCTTAGACATACAGAAAATATCACAAAAATTTCAGCCAGATTTGTCCTCTGTCATAGAAGATGTAGTAAACTCTGGCTGGTATTTGAATGGAACAAAACTATCTGCTTTTGAAGATGCTTTTGCCAATTTTATTGGTGTTCAGCATTGTATTGGTGTGGGAAATGGTTTAGATGCATTGACATTGATTTTGCAATCGATGAAAGATCTTTATCATTGGGAAGATGGAGCAGAGGTTATAGTCCCAGCCATGACGTTTATTGCCAGTGCACAAGCCATTGTACGTGCGAATCTTACTCCTGTATTCTCTGATGTCTCTTCTTTCCATTATACAATTACTCCAGAATTACTTTCGTCAAAAGTTACAAAAAAAACCCGAGCTCTTTTACCTGTCCATCTGTATGGGAATTCTTGTGATGTTGAAAGCCTGAGAAAAATATCAGTAGATAATGGATTGCAAATAATTGAAGATGCAGCTCAAGCCCATGGGGGGCGATTTTTCTCGGGCAAGAGAATTGGGGCGGCAGGTGACGCTGCAGCTTTTAGCTTTTATCCAGGCAAAAATTTAGGTGCTTTAGGTGATGGTGGTGCTGTGGTCACAAATAATTCTTATTTGGCAGAACGAGTAAGAATGTATGCTAATTATGGATCTAAAGAAAAATATAAACATGTCATTCAAGGAGTTAATAGTCGCTTAGACGAGATACAAGCTGCGGTCCTTTTACTTAAATTAAAAAAGCTTGACGAAGATAACCAACATCGCCGCCATATAGCGCATATATATAAGTCCTATATTAAAAACCCTTTTGTTGTCTTACCTCAATATGCAGATGAGGATAGCGTTTATCACATTTTTCCTGTTTTGGTAGATAATAGAAAGAAATTTCAAACTTATCTTATAGAAAAAGGAATAGAAACTTTGTGCCATTATCCCATACCTGTTCATAAGCAGAAGTCATTTTCTTTCTACAACTCTTTGACATTTAAGGAATCTGAAAATATTGCGAATCAAGAAGTTAGTCTCCCAATCAGCCCTGTATTGACAGATGACGAAGCAATGTATATTTCTCAAATGATAAATAATTACAACGATTAAAAAATCTCTGACCATGTCCATAGATGTTCTGATTTGTTCCCTTAACAAAGGTATTGTTCGCGTTGATGAAGTTATGCTTCCTCCTCGCTCAGATGTCCATTATATTGTATCTTATCAGTATACAGATGAACGTTACCTAGACTTAATACCTGAGTCTCTTTCCCAGCGAGAAGATGTTACATTGTATAAATATAATGGGCAAGGGTTATCTGCTAATAGAAATTTGGCAATGGAAAAATCTACAGCAGAATTTTTCATGTATGCGGACGATGATACTCATTTTACAGAAGATACTTTTAATACTATCTTCGAAATATTCAAGAAAGAAACAAATTTAGATATAGCATTCTTTAGAGCCAGTACCTATACAGGTAAGTTACTTAAATCTTATCCAGATAATGAGCAATCCCTTACCGCAATGCCTAAAGATTATATTATTTCAGCTATTGAGATGGTTTGCTGCAGAGAGGCTGTTCAAGGCAAAATACGCTTTGACGAACGTTTTGGTTTAGGTACAAAATTTCTTACATGTGGCGAAGAAGAAATATGGATGGAAGATGCTGTAAAGGCTGGTTTCAAAATGAAGTATTTCCCCATTAAAATTGTGGAAACTTCTACCCTGCTCAAAAAGTCTATGATATATGTCGATGCAGGCGTTCAACGTAGCTACGGTGCTATACTCTACTATAAATACGGGTATAAAGCATGGATTAAAAGTCTGCAATTTGCTTGGCGCTCTGCAAGAAAGCGTATGTGCCATTTTAATCCATTCTTCCGACACTTGTTAGAGGGAATTGCCTATATGCGAAAAAGTGAATAAAGGGGATTTTTCTTATGATTTTAGAATTATTGATTTGCACGATAAATGAAGGTGTACGTCGTGTGCCTAACATCTTATTACCTCAGATAGCGAACGTTCGCTATTTAGTATCATGGCAACAAACTGGTACTGTTAGTATTGATTTACCTGAAGAACTCATTCGCTCCGATGTTCGTGTGATCACGCTAGAAGGCCGCGGTTTAGCAGCCAATCGTAACAATGCTCTCAAGAATGCTCAAGGAGATATTCTTCTCCTTTCTGATGATGACACAAAATATAAGGCAGAGAATCTGCAAAATATCATTAAGAAATTTAGAACATATCCAAAAGCAGATATTATATGTTTTAAGGCTGTGGATGCAGAAGGTAAAGAGATAAAGCATTATGCAGAACAACCTTTTATTTATGCAAAACGTCCAAAAGGTTCTTTCTTTAGTTCTTGGGAAATAGCTTTTCGTAGGAGTCAAAATCTGCCTGTTTTTGATGAACGTTTTGGGCTTGGTTCACAGTATTTAGCTTGTGGAGAAGAAGAAGTCTTTCTTGACTCAGCATATAAGAAAGGATTGAAAATCATATTCTTGCCAGAAGTGATTGTTGAAACAAATGCGGATACAACAGGAAAACATTTCTTAATAAACGCAGCTGTTCGACGCTCTAAAGGAGCAGTCCTTTGTATCATTTACGGCCCATGGAGTGCCCGCTTACGATGCCTCAAAAAGGCAATGCAATACAACAAACTTCCACTGCAGCAACGCATGAAGTTTTTTGAAGATATGATTCAAGGTATCCATTACATACAATATGGGCATCTCTAATCCGCTAATATCGATAATTATTCCGTTTAGAAACCGAGAAAAATACATTCAACGGAGCTTAGCATCCTTTCGTCGCATTAAATATCGACCGATCGAACTAATCTTTGTAGACAATGCTTCAGAGGATAAATCTCGGGAGTTTGTAGAGCATTTCCTTCACGATATAGTAGGAAAAGGTGTGGCTACAATACTTCTTACTGAGCCCACAATTGGAGCTTGTAAGGCTCGTAATTGCGGGCTTCATGCAGCTCATGGAGATTTTGTCTATTTCTTTGATGATGACGACGAAATTTCTGCTGATTTTTTAGATGATGCTCTCCCCTATCTACATAATAATGATATCGTTGCTGCTCCTACACTAATGATTTTCCCTACAGGTGTAGCGAAAGTGAGATATACAAGTTTTTCGGATCGTGTACGCGATCAAATTTTAACGGGTATGCTTTCTACTCAAAGTATGCTTCTTCGCAAATCGGCTTTAATCAGTGCAGGAGAATGGAACGAAAAGCTCCCAAAATGGAATGACTGGGAACTGGGCGTACGTCTGCTCAAGAAAGGACTGAAAACAACTTGGCTGAAGAAGTCATATCATCGTATTCATCAGCATCCAGATAGTTTAACAGGCCCTTCACTGGGCACTACTTATCCCCTACTTCAACCAGCTCTCTTTGCTGTTAGTTCACTTCCTTTGACAAGTTCTGAGCGAAGAGCTCTTGCTGCTAAGGAGTTAATTCTCTCCCGAGAATTAGAAAAAGCTGGAGAAAAGCAGCAAAGTAGCGCTATCAAGACTCGCAACCTAAAACTGTATCCCTCCCTATTTTTGCTATGTTGTTATTTAAGATTAATAGATAGAGGAGCTTGGAGGTTTTATCGTACTTTTTGGTTATGAAATAACTAGTATATTGAGGCCTAAAAATATCCTTATTCCATTCTGGAATATCCTTATTGTGTCAGCTGATACAATAAAGATATTTTCAAATCCGAGTATTGTATTTTTTTATCGTCTCCATTGTAGTATTATAAGTCTCATTTATAATATGTTAGTGACTAGAAAAATTAAGTAGGGAACATTGTACTATTGTCGAAAAAAGATAGTAATATTACCACATTCATCCTAAATTTGTATATTTGCACTAATATGAATGAGGTAACAGTTACAGATGCTGCTTTGCGTGAAGCAGCTAGCAAAGGATCTGATGAGTTTCTCGCATTGGTAATTGATGCCATTTGCGCTTCAGTGAATAATGAACTTACAGCAGAGACGATGGCGCAATTAAATGCAGATCAAATAACTCTCTATGGCTTTAAGATCTTACACGAAGAAGTCATGGATGGTGGTTTTGTACAGTTGATTCATAATGGATATGGTCCTTTTATCTTTCTCAATCCCTTTGCTAAGGCTTTGCGACTTTGGGGGCTCCACGATCTCTCAAAGTTGATTTACAAGGGTCGAAAGCTCTTTGAGCAAGATGTGGAGGAACTCACACGCGAATGTAGTGATGAAGAATTCATGGCTCTTTTTGAACAATTTCCACACTATGATGACTTAGATGACGAATTTGTGGAAAATGAAGAATCCTATGTTGATGGAGTGGCTTATTATGTAGACGAACACCTCGCAAACTTTGTTACTATCATAAAATAAAGAAATGGCAGGAAAAAAAATTGTTTCATCGAGGATAAATATAAAAAATAAGCGAGCAGAACACGATTATTTTATTATAGATCAATATACTGCGGGGATTGTCTTAACTGGCACAGAAATTAAGAGTATCCGTGCGGGAAAAGCAGGTCTTGTTGATACGTTTTGCTTTATTAGCAATAATGAAATTTGGGTCAAAAATATGTACATTGCTGAATATAGTTTTGGCTCTTTTAATCGTCACGAAATACGTCGTGATCGTAAACTCCTTCTTAATAAGAAGGAAATCAGAAATTTGGCAGAAGAAACAAAATCGCCTGGACAAACGATAGTTCCCTTACGCCTATTTATCGATGACAATGGTCGTGCCAAATTAGTAATAGGCCTTTGTCGTGGTAAGAAGGAATACGACAAGCGCGAAACGTTGAAAAAGAAAGAAGGACGTAGGGAAATGGATAGAGTTTTAAAGGGACATAGATATGGGGCTTAAAGAAGCTGTAAAAGATAGAATACTTATTTTAGATGGTGCTTTAGGTACCATGATTCAAAAATACGGATTGTCTGAAACAGACTTTCGTGGTGAACGATTTGCGCACTTACCTGGACAGCAGCGTGGCAACAATGATTTATTAGTGCTTAGTCGTCCCGAAGTGATACGAGAAATCCATACACGTTATCTAGAGGCTGGTGCAGACATCATAGAGACTTGTACGTTTAACAGTCAAAGTATTTCCTTGGCCGACTATCATTGTGAATCGTTGGTAAAAGAAATAAATTTTGCTGCGGCACAATTGGCACGCACATGTGCAGATAATTATGCAACTCCCGAAAAGCCACGCTTCGTTGCAGGTTCTGTTGGTCCAACCAATAAGACTTGCTCTCTGAGCCCAGATGTTAATGACCCAGCGCTCAGAACTTTACATTTTGATGAACTGGCGATAGCCTATCAAGAGCAAATCGAGGCTTTACTCGAAGGAGGTGTCGACGCCATTCTCATTGAGACAGTCTTTGATACATTAAATGCAAAAGCAGCGGTAGTTGCAGCGCAAGCAGCGATGAGTACGAAGGGACGAGAAGTTCCTATCATGCTCAGCGTTACAGTTGCGGACAAAGGTGGGCGCACCCTTTCTGGGCAGACACTCGAGGCCTTTTTGGCATCTTTCAGTACGATGCCTATCTTCTCTGTGGGGTTGAACTGCTCTTTTGGTGCAAAAGATATGAAGCCATTCCTTGAAAATCTCGCGGCAAGGGCCCCCTACTACATCTCTGTGTATCCCAATGCAGGATTGCCCAATTCTTTAGGGGAATACGATGAAACACCCGAGCACATGGCTTCCGAAGTTGCAGAATTTCTAGATGAAAATCTGATAAATATCGTAGGTGGATGTTGTGGAACTACTGACAAGTTTATTTCAGAGTATCCAAAATTGCTAGAAGGTCGTACTCCCCATCGACCTGTAGCTGTTCCTTCTTGTCTGTGGCTCTCTGGTTTAGAATCTTGTGAGATTAGACCAGCGAGAAATTTTACAAATATTGGAGAACGCTGTAATGTGGCTGGTTCGCGTAAGTTTTTACGGCTTGTTTCAGAAAAAAAATATGATGAAGCCATTGGCATTGCACGAAAACAAGTGGAAGATGGAGCACAGATTATTGATATAAATTTTGATGACGGCTTGTTAGAAACAAAAGAAGAAATGGTACATTTCCTAAATCTTCTTGCTTCTGAACCAGATGTTGCCCGTGTGCCTTTCATGATAGATTCTTCGAAATGGGACGTTATAGTTGCAGCACTCAAATGTGTACAGGGAAAATCTATTGTGAATAGTATTTCCTTGAAAGAAGGAGAAGAGACGTTTCTTTCTCATGCACGCGATATACAAAAGTATGGAGCTGCAGTTGTGGTAATGGCTTTTGATGAGACAGGGCAAGCAACAAGTTTCGAACGCAAGATAGAAATTTGTAAACGTGCCTATGATCTTCTTACTCAGCAGTTACATTTTAATCCCAATGATATAATCTTTGACCCCAACGTTTTAAGTATCTGTACAGGAATTCCTGAACATGATTCTTATGGTATAGATTTTATTCGTGCAACGGCTTGGATTCGCGAGAATTTACCAGGTGCGCATGTCAGCGGTGGTATCAGTAATCTATCCTTCTCTTTCCGAGGTAATAACTACTTGCGTGAGGCCATGCATGCTGTATTCCTCTATCATGCCATTCAGAATGGATTGGATATGGGGATTGTAAATCCTTCTTCTACCATTACATATTCTGATATTCCGAAAGACTTGCTCGAAGTTATAGAGGCTGTTATCCTCAACACTCGCGATGCTTCGGAAGAACTGATAAGTCTTGCGCAGCAAATGACAAATCAGCAGAAAAATAAAGTTGAATACAGTCAGAAAACAGAGCTATGGAGAGATTTCCCCCTTAGAGAAACGACTTTCTTATTCTTTGCGAAAAGGAATAGACAGTAATTTAGAAGAAGATCTGACAGAAGCTCTTGGTGAATACGCCCATGCTGTTGATATTATTGAAGGTCCTCTGATGGACGGCATGAATGAGGTTGGGGATCTTTTTGGTGCCGGAAAGATGTTTCTTCCGCAAGTTGTTAAAACAGCGCGGACGATGAAGAAAGCTGTTAGTATTCTACAGCCCCATATCGAAGCTGAGAAAAAAAATGGAAGCAGTGCTGGAAAAGTGTTGATGGCTACGGTGAAAGGCGATGTCCACGATATAGGAAAAAATATCGTGGGTGCCGTACTCTCATGTAATAACTACGCCATAGAAGATATGGGAGTGATGGTTGCTCCTGAAGACATTGCAGAAAAAGCCCTTGAGGTGGGAGCTGATGTAGTTGGACTAAGTGGCCTTATAACTCCTAGTTTGGATGAAATGACAAATACGGTAGTGGTCATGAAGGAACGAGGGATAGAAGTTCCTGTTCTTTTGGGTGGAGCTACAACAAGTCGCTTACACACAGCCTTGAAAATAGCTCCCAATTATGATGGCCCTGTAATATGGGTGAAGGATGCGTCACAAATGGTTATAGCTATGTCGAAGTTATCGAATCCAGCTACTGCAGACGGCTATATTTCCGAGAACTATAAACAGCAAGAAATACTACGTAATAAGTATAAAGTTAAAACTATTCAAGATGCTGATTTCAAGACTGCTAAATCTGATAAACTCAACCTTTTCAATAAATAATTATGAAACGATTACTAACAGCACTCTTTGTGCTTTTTACCTGTTGTGCTCATGCAATTGCAGGAAAGTACATCACTGTTGAAGGAAACAGGCTGATGAAAGATGGGGCTCCCTATTTCTATGTCGGGGCTAATTTCTGGTATGGTCCAATCCTTGGCTCCAAGGGAGAAGGTGGCAACCGCGAGCGTTTAGTTTATGAGTTGGATTCTCTGAGATCTATGGGCGTTGATAATCTCAGAATACTTGTAGGTGCAGAACGAGGCAGTAAGTTTGCAAACTCTGTAAGCCCTATTCTTCAGTCAGCACCTGGGGTATATGATGAAGCTCTTTTTGATGGACTTGACTATTTACTTGCTGAAATGGAAAAGCGCAATATGGTTGCCGTACTTTATCTTACAAATTCATGGGATTGGAGTGGTGGTTATGGCTTCTACTTGCGTGAGACAGGTCATGGAGATTCTCCTTCTGCAGAAGGTCCTGGTGGATTTGAGGCTTACTGCAATTATGCTGCAAATATGAATAGTGATCCGAAGGCTCAGAAGCTTTTCTTTGATTACATAAAGACAGTTATTCCTCGTACGAATAAATATACAGGTCGCAAGTATACAGAAGATCCTACCATTATGGCATGGCAAATTGCTAATGAGCCACGCCCCTTCTCTACAAAGGAATGCGACAATATGATTAAGTTCTTGGCAAAGACTACGAAACTGATTAAATCATTGGATAAGAATCATCTTGTATCTTTGGGAAGTGAAGGTATTGTGGGGTGTGAAAATAATGAAGAAGTGTGTGAACGCTCCGTGATGGATAAGAATGTGGATTACATGACAATACACATTTGGCCGAAAAACTGGAATTGGACTTCTAACGATAGACTGACAGAAGCGCTTCCTAATGTTTATTTGAAAGCAAAAGATTATATTGCTAGCAACTCTCGAATTGCAGATAAAGCAGCAAAACCTATTGTCATCGAAGAATTTGGATATCCACGTGATCATGCCTTATATTCCGCAGAAGCAACTGTATCTGCTCGTGATAATTTCTATAACTTCATTTTCCAGCAAATTATACAGAGTAAAGAAAATAATGGAAATATTGTGGGTTGCAACTTTGGGGCTGGGGCGGTAAAGGACGCTTAAACGGGAGTCGTTGGAAAGCAGGCGATGACTTTCTTTGTGATCCTCCTCACGAGCCACAAGGTTGGTATTCAGTGTATGATTCGGATACAACAACTACGGACTTAATAAAAGCTGCAGTAAAGACACTGCGTAAATGAGAGTAATAGCAACACTATTATTGTTGGCTTGTCCTGCAATGTTAATGTCACAAACTAAGAGCCGAGTAAGGAAATCTACGGATTTCCTTTTCTCGACTCCTGTTGTTGCAGGCATAACAACTGCACTAATTAAGAAAGATTATACAGGCCTCAAGCAATTAGCTTTCTCAACGGGTACAGCGATAGCTACAAACTATGCCTTAGAACTTTCTGTAAGAAAAGCGCGTCCCGATCATACAGGACAACACTCCTTCCCGTCTACTCATACGCTTATAGCCTTTACTGGTGCTGAATATGTTCAGCGACGTTATGGATGGAAGTGGGGACTTCCTGCTTTTATAATTTCTAGTTATGTGGCTTGGGGCAGAATCAATTCGGGGAAGCATGATTGGTGGGATGTAGCTGCAGGGGCAGCAATCGGAGTTGGTGCAAGCTATGCCTTTACAAAGCCTCTAAAGAATGCAGATATAACAATAGTCCCGTCCTACAAAGGTGTGGTTATCACTGCAATCTTCTAATCATAAAAAATACTCTTCAGCTTTATAAGCTAGTTCGGCCTTCTCTATTTATACACAATCTTGGAATTTATAAGCTTAATGCTTCATTGGCTCAATGAGTGTCTTCATTCCTTTTATTTTCTCTCCAGAAATCATCTGCAGAAGTTGTTTGACCTTATTTCTCTTTACTGCAACATAGGACTGATGTGATGTAATATCAATTCGCCCTATTTCTGTTGATTTCAAGTTACCCTTTTTGCAGAGGAAATCCTAGGATGTCCCCCTTTGAGAGTTTATCTTTTTTTCCGCGACCAATATAAAGTGAGCTCCACAAAGGTGCGTATGCCTTTATTGTAGTATCTGAAACATCTAAGTTCTTATACTCCTTTATATAATCAGGGATATTTTCCTCAGGACCAATAAGTAAATAGTTACTTCCTGTATTGTCCCAGCGAGCGGTTCGTCCAGAACGATGGATAAATTCCTCTTCCTTGTTTGTCAAATGGTATTGTACAACGTGGCGCACTTCAGGAATATCTAAACCTCTAGCAGCTAAATCAGTTGCAACTAAGACATTCACACTTCCAGCACGAAATCTGTAAAGATTACGTTCCCTAACCTCCTGTTCTTGCCCTCCATGATAATCTACACAGGAGATTTTGTTTTCTTTTAAGTATGCAAGAATACGAGCAACACTCTCACGATACGCAACAAACACAATTGATGGTTCACCTCTAAAAGAGCTTAGGAGGCGTCCTAATGTTTCAAGCTTGTCCTTTGACGGACTTTTAATAGCATATAGTTCGCTTTTTGCCTCAGAGTTTTCTGTAGTTGTCAAATAATTTAAAATCGTTGACTCTTTCGCTCTTTTTTCCGGAAATGCAAAGTCTGGAATCTCTTCTATGTTTGTTGCAGAAGTGAAAATGCGTTGTTTGATATGTGGCAGCTTTCTAATAATTTTATCCATGTCTTCTTGAAAGCCTAGCTCTAAGCATTTATCGAACTCGTCAATAATAAGGGTATGGACTGCACCTGTAAAGATATTATCCTTCTCAATATGATCTAGCAGACGTCCTGGGGTGGCAAAAAAATTAACTGAGGTTTTATCTCTCTAATCTGCCGATGTTCGTTTATTGTAGGGACGACCACCATATAAACAAATACTTCTAATTTCCTTCAACTTCATCCGCTGGAAAACTTCATTAGACTGTAAGGCTAGTTCTCTCGAAGGAAGAATGATAACCACCTGCAATACGTTCTGCTCGACCTTAATTTTTTCTACGATTGGCAAAAGATAAGCAAGAGTCTTACCTGTTCCTGTTGGAGAAAGTAATGTTGTGTTTTTCCCACTCTTGATTGTTTCATAAGCTTTTTCCTGCATTTCCGTAAGAGCTTCAAAGCCAAGATTCGTCAGTATAATATTGCGTTCCATTGTGTCTATATTAAAAGGATGAGAATAAAGAAACTACACTGATTTCTTTTAAAGAAATCAGTGTAGAAATATATTTGTAATTTATTCGTGATTAGTTAAACCAACGTACATAGCAGAAATCCTGGCGGTGAGGCAAGAAAGGATTTTTAGGGAACATACGATATGCAATCTTAAAACTACCAGCAATGTCGATTTCGCTCTTGAGTTCGAAGGTATAAAGATTTCCCTCATGTTCTACTACGTTCATTGGGATAACACGCAATAAGTGGTCTTGTCCTTCAGCAGTGCCAACAACAACCATTTCTATGCCAATTGCATCGTCGAGACCTTGTGCATCTATAGTTACGCGTGATTCAAATTGTTCACCATTGATGTGAATACCATTGTTATCATTCGTAGCTTCTTTCTTAATCACTTGAATGCTGTCCCAACGTTCTGCAACGAGTTCCTTCCAAGCTGCAATTTCTTTTGCAAGCTTATTGTTGTCTGCTGACAAAGCTTTAAAGCGGTTTGCCTCAGGCGTATAGAAGCGATCATAGTAATCGTCTAACTGACGCTTCATTGTATAGTGTGGAGCAATTTGAGCAATGCTATTTTTCACTGTACGTACCCAATTCTCGCTGTAGCCTTTACGATTACGAGCGTAGTAAAGAGGTATAATTTCTTGTTCGAGCAATGAGTATATTGTTGAAGCATCCAACTTATCCTGATACTCTTGATTCTCGTAGGTACGACGATCTGTAAGTGCCCAACCTGCGCCTTCACGATAACCTTCATACCACCAGCCATCAAGAACCGAGAGATTGATAACACCATTCATGAGTGCTTTTTTCTCCTGAAGTACCAGAAGCCTCGAGAGGACGTGTTGGTGTATTCATCCATATATCAACACCGCTTACTAAACGACGTGCAAGGTGCATATCGTAATTGTCAAGGAACAGAATCTTGCCAATAAATTCTGGACGCTGAGAAATCTCGTAGATTCGTTTAATTAGGCCTTGGCCAGCACCATCAGCAGGGTGTGCTTTACCAGCAAAGATAAATTGCACTGGATAGTCAGGATTGTTCACAATCTTTGCCAAGCGGTCGAGGTCGCTAAAGAGCAAGTGTGCACGTTTGTAAGTGGCAAAGCGACGAGCAAAACCAATGAGCAGTGCATTAGGGTTAATCTTATCAAGCAGACTTACCACACGACTGGGGTCACCATGATTCTTCAGCCAGTTTTCGCGGAAACGCTCGCGGATATATTTGATAAGTTTATTCTTTAGAGCTAAGCGAGTCTTCCAAATTTCTTCATCGGGAACTTCGTAAATCTTCTCCCAAATCTTTTCATTTGATTCATCTTCCAAGAAATTCTTATCAAAATACTTATTGTAAACAGCTTTCCATTCTTTTGCACTCCACGTTGGATAGTGTACGCCATTTGTAACGTACCCTACATGGCTTTCTTCTGGATGGGAATTGTAAATTTCATACCACTCATCGTGGGTGCGAATATCGTGTTCTACGCGCTCTTCCTCGGGCATATATCCTTTCCAGATATTTTTGAACATCTGCTGACTTACACGCCCATGCAACCAGCTAACACCATTAACCTCCTGACAGGTGTTACAGAGGAAGGTAGACATACAGAAGCGTTCTCCATGATCATCCGGATTCGTACGGCCAAGACCGATAAAGTCATCCCACGTAATTCCTAATTTTTCAGGAACCCATCCCATGTACTTACCGAATAGTCCTTCGTCGAAATAGTCGTGACCTGCAGGAACTGGAGTATGAACGGTATAGAGCGAGGAGGCACGTACCAGCTCTAAAGCTTCACCGAAAGAGAGGCCTTGACCAACATAATCAACAAGGCGTTCAACATTGCAGAAAGCAGCGTGACCTTCGTTGCAGTGGTAGATGTCTTTCTTGATACCGAGTTTCTTCAAAACTAACATACCACCAATACCGAGCAAATATTCTTGTTTGATACGATTTTCCCAATCACCGCCATAGAGCGCATGTGTAATATTTCTATCATATTCGCTATTTAAAGGAATATCTGTATCGAGGAGATAGAGAGAGAAATACGACCTACATTTACTTTCCAAATAGCAGCATGAACGAGATAGTTTGGGAATGGAACGTCAACAATAAGTTGATTTCCATTGTCATCAAGAACTCGCTCAATTGGGAGCTTATCGAAATCCTGTGCTTCATAGTTTGCTATTTGTTGACCATCCATGGATAGTGTTTGAGTAAAATAGCCATAACGATATAAGAAACCGACAGCACAGAGATCTACATTAGAGTCACTAGCTTCTTTCAGATAATCGCCAGCCAAAACTCCAAGACCACCAGAATAAATTTTAAGTATATGAAAAAGGCCATACTCCATGCAGAAGTATGCCACACTAGGACGTTTTGCATTGGGAGTTACGTCCATATATTTGCGAAATTCCTTATATACTTTGTTGATACGACCAACGAGTTCTTTATCTTTGCTTAGTTCTGTTAAGCGTTCATAACTCATGCGTTGGAGCATGTCAATAGGATTTTGATCGCATTTGTGATCAAACAAATCGTGGTCAATACTGCGGAATAATTCGATTCCTTCGGGATTCCAAGTCCACCACAGATTGTGTGCCAATTCGTCAAGCTGTCGTAATTCAGCAGGGATATGGCTCTGAACATTAAAAACCTCCCAGTTCGGCTGGTTAGCGTTGCTTACTTTGACTTTCATAAATTTTTGAGTTATTGTTTTTATTTCTTTCTCAATGCAAAATCGTATGCTTGATAGTAATACTTGATAAAGTTACTCCACTGTGCTTTATCGGCCAGTGCTGCTGCATTCTTTCGCATCTCGTTGCGGACAGTTTTGCTTGCATTCAGAACTTTCATCGTCGTATTGCAGATCTTTTGTGCCACATCAAAATAGTTATCATCATTTCTATGTAGCACTTCTACCCCATCTTCAATCATTCCTTGGTGCTTCAGTGTTGCATCTACCCATTGGCCAAAGCCACTTAAATCCGTTGTAATACACGGTATTTTGAAAGCACTAGCCTCGAGCGGTGTATATCCCCAAGGTTCATAATAGCTTGGGTAGATACAGAGATCATTTGCCAGTAGAACCTCATAATAAGGCTCATTGATGATACCATCTTCTCCATCGAGATAACACGGAAGGAGGATGACTTTCACAGGGTTATTTCTGTCGTTCATCAAGGAGAGCGAGCGCATTGTATTTAGAATGGTATCCTCTCCCTCATTGTAGAGTTCGTGCGTCAGGTACGGATTTGGTAATGCCGTATTTGGGATTTCCTTCCCTATCAATCGTAGTTGCAGGTCCTTGCGTGGTTGTTTATCCAACAAGGTACTTCTATCAGGGCTAAAACACAAGTTTTACAAGTATCAATAGACTGATGTTGTAATTCGCTATTGAGATTTGCCATAGCTTGAAGGAATACATCAAATCCTTTACAACGGAAATCATTGCGACCACTAGTTGAAACAATCATGATCTTATCTGAGAGCTCTTCGCCCAACAGAGCAGACGCTACTCTTAACAAATTCTTTCGAGCAGCTTTGCGCTTTGTGGTAAATATAGAACCTTTAGGAACAATGGCATTGTCGAAGCCATTAGGCAGAATTACATCTGCTGGTTTCTCAAGCAGTTGAACACATTCCTTGTTGGTGAATGTTGAAACAGTAGTGAAACAGTCTGCAAAATGAGCACTTTTCTTCTCTACACTATGCTTCGCATCCATATGGAGTTCTTCGGCCATTTGATCACCATTGTAGCCATGGAAGTATTTATAAAGCTGCTTATTATTGCTCGTAATAGAACGACCAATGCTTGTGGCATGGGTTGTAAAGATTGTAGCAATACTAGGAGCTGCCTTGCGCAAATGTAGCATACCTAAACCTGCCATCCACTCATGAGCTTGATAAACAACTTTTTCATTTTTGTGGATAAGTGAGAGGTATATAATCTCTACAAAACGTGCTGCTGCATAAGAGAACATTGAAGCTTCATCGTAATCACCATAGGCTTTGTCACTTTGAACTCCAAAATTCTGCCATGCAGTTCCATATATAGAATTGCGTTGTTCAAAAAATGGTTGAAAATCTACTAGGACAGCAACGGGCCTACCTGCAACCTGCCAACGCCCTATCCTAACATTTACACCTTCCTTTGCTGCGGCTTCACGCCAATTCGTTAAGAGTTTTTTATCTTCTAGAAAATCAGGATTGTTCTTTTCTTGCCATATATCTGGACCTAAGAATATAAGCTTATCACCATATTCTTTAAGTAGTGTCTGTGCTCTCGAAGACAAGACAGTATAAATGCCTCCAACTTTATTACAGACTTCCCAACTTGCCTCGAAAATGAAGTCGGGCTTGAGTTGCTTATCTACCATTTTTTACATTTTTGGATGCAAAGATACGTTTTTTTATTGAGTTCTTGTCCGTAATGTGTATTTTTAGTAATAAGAATGCTTACCAACAGATGCTCAATCTAGTTGTATCATCTTGCTTTTCTGTTTGTTTTTTACAATTTCGAAAGAGTGATATTTTAGCGTGAATCCGGTGAATTCAGAATACACGTTAATAAATGAACATAATAGTAACAATACAAAAATTCTTTCTCTCTAGAGCATCTCCAGAGAGAAAGAAAAAATAGCTTTACATCCTTTTTGAACATCCCCAAACCTGTTTCCGATGGCAGGAAAAATAGATAATGTTCCTGTATGAAAATGGTAGATAAGATACTGCCAACGATACAGGTCAACTAATTCTTTGGAACAAAAGGTTTCACTTCGCTAGCTTTAGCTGTTTGTTTCAAATTAGTATAGCAGAGGTAGAGGCCTTGTGCCCAAAGTTCAGGCTTTTCTGGAGCCAACTGACGTGCTTTCTCCAAGTAAGGAAGTGCATTCTTGTAATAAGGGTTGATCTGCGTATTGACAATGTTATTATATTTCGTCGCAGAAGCATTATCATTACCTCGTGGTAGATGGAAGTAGTTAGCATTTATTTTATCCTGTACATCCTGAATCCAACAAACGCCCATATTTGTATTGGCCTCAACATAATCAGGATCTAATTCAATCGCCTTTGCAAAAGCTTCTCGAGCAGACTTATAGTTATACGGCGTCATATTCATTTCTAAACAACCTTTGATATAATAAGAGGTCTTATCTGACCCCTTCTGCTTAATCAACTCATCAGCCATTTGGATTGCTTCTGCACGATTTTGACGACGCATATAGTAAGTAATCAAATCACCCATAAAACCTTCACCTGCCGTTGCAGCAACAGCATCACGCAGTGTTTTTGCGTAATTAACAGTATCCTTAAGCATAAGGAAGGAATTTGACTTCATCACATAAGCATCATGGATATTCTGCTTGTCGAGTTCGGCATCTTTCAGTGCTAAGTCTGCACTACGAATAACTGCGTCGTAGTTTTTCAAGTTGTAATTCAACAAACTAACATTAAAAGCAGCTTGAGAGTATTCATGAATACCCGCTTTATAAATAGAATCTGTTTCCTGTTGAGAGAAGATAGGATTTTTAGGCATATTGATGTATTTTTCAAAGTATTTCAAAGATTCTTCATTCTTTCCTCCTTGTGCCTTGAAAATGCCAGCATAATTGAAATAATTCAACATCTGGTTCAGATTCATTTTATTCAATATCTCGAACTCTGGCTTTACTCGGCCTTTTGCATCGGGCTTTATATCTGCTAAATGACTATTAGTAAAGGCATCTACAGCCTTATCCAAATAGTTGCAGAAAGCAATAGTATCAAAAGGAACTTCTTTAGCTGCTTTTGTAAGTTCATTGTTGAACAAACTTGCATAAGCTAATCCCATATCTCTATAGATTTCGGCAAACTTTGTTGTCTTCGGATTGGCAATAGCTTGTTCACACACTTCTGCTGCCTGAGCATAGTCTTTCTTGTCGCGCATCAAAGCTTGAGCCTTGAAGTGAGCACTGTTCTGTGCAAGGCCTGAGCCCGCAATAGCCATCAGTGCAATTGATAACATGATACGTTTCATAGATTTTTTTATTAATGTTAATATATATGGTTATTCTCTCGTGTTTATTGGCTGACTATTTTCTAGATTTTCTGAATTTTCATCAATGTCTTCTTCATCCTCTTCCGTGGAAGTAGGACACTTACAAACACTAGAAATTATATCACCTCTCTTTTTGAGATCGATGAGTTTTACACCTTGCGTAGCACGACTCATTACGCGCACTTCTGAAGTTTTCAGGCGAATGACAATACCACTCTTGTTGATAATCATCAAGTCGTCATCATCTGTAACGCTCTTGATGGCAGCAACCTTGCCTGTCTTCTCCGTTATTTGGAGAGTTTTTACCCCCTTACCTCCACGGTTTGTTTTGCGATAGTCTTCAATGGGACTCTTCTTACCAAATCCTTTCTCGCTGACAACCATAATGGTTTCTTTCTCAGAATTGTTCACACAAACCATACCTACTACTTCATCGTCTTCTCCATCAAGCGTAATACCGCGGACACCTGTTGCAGTACGTCCCATAACACGAACGGAATCTTCATTGAAGCGAATGGCACGACCATTTCTGTTTGCGATAACAAGTTCGTCAGTTCCATTAGTAAGAACAGCACTCACTACGCGATCATCCTCACGAATGTTGATGGCAATAACACCATTTGCACGTGGGCGACTATAATCGGACAACGATGTCTTCTTTATCGTACCATTCTTCGTACAGAATACAACATAGTGGCTATTGCAGAACTCTGCATCTGAGAGTTTCTTCACATAAAGGCAAGCGTTGATAGCATCATCCTTTTCAATATTGAGCATATTCTGAATTGCACGGCCTTTCGCATTCTTTGTTCCTTCTGGAAGTTCGTAAGCCTTCAACCAATAGCAGCGACCGCATGCTGTGAAGAAGAGCAAGGTATCGTGCATCATTGCTGGATAAATATATTCTATAAAATCAGAATCACGCGTAGTACCACCTCGACTACCAACACCACCACGTGCTTGCGCACGGAATTCATCAAGATTCGTACGCTTTATATATCCTAGATGAGAAATTGTGATAACAATTTCATCATTGGCATAGAAATCCTCTGGATTAAATTCTTCTGCGCTCAGCTTGATTTCTGTGCGGCGATCATCGCCGTATTTTTCTTTAACTTCAATGAGTTCGTCCTTCATCACCTTGCGACAGAGGGTGTCGTTTGTAAGAATCTGATTGAAGTAATCAATCTTACGTTCCAATTCTGCATATTCTGCATGAAGTTTCTCTTGTTGCAAACCTGTCAACTGAGCCAAACGCATGTCCACAATAGCCTTTGCTTGAATATCGTCAAGTTCAAAACGATTCTTTAAAGCTTCAATAGCTTCTGAAGGAGTTTTACTTGAGCGAATCAGACGAACCACTTCATCGATATTGTCGCTAGCTATAATTAAGCCTTCAAGAATATGCGCACGTTCTTGAGCTTTACGCAAATCATATTGCGTGCGACGAATTACTACATCATGACGGTGATCAACAAAAACAGCGATGCAATCTTTCAGTGTTAAGACTTTTGGACGTCCATGAACCAAGCCAATGCAATTAACCGCGAAACCGCTCTGTAAAGCAGTCATTTTAAATAGTTTATTCAAAACAACATTGGCATTGGCATCACGCTTCACATCAATGACGATTCGCATACCTTCACGGTCAGATTCGTCATTCACATTGGAAATACCATCAATCTTCTTATCATTAACAAGATTGGCTATATCGCGAATAAGCTCAGCTTTATTAACACCATAAGGAATTTCGCTAACAACAATAGTGTCGTGCTGAGGACCATTTTCTATATCCGTTTTTGCACGTAAGACGATACGTCCTTTACCTGTTTGGTAGGCAGAACGAACACCTTGCAGCCCCATAATAAATGCTCCAGTTGGAAAAGTCAGGTGCTTTAATATGCTGCATCAAACCTTCTACATCAATGTCTGGATTGTCAATATAAGCTATTGCGCCATCAATAACCTCGCCTAGATTATGAGTTGGAACATTAGTTGCCATGCCGACGGCAATACCTGTGGCACCATTGACAAGGAAGTTAGGAATACGAGTTGGTAGAACTGTTGGCTCCTTCAATGTATCATCGAAGTTATTCATCATATCAACAGTCTCCTTGTCCAAATCCTGCATCATCATCTCGCCGAGAACACTTAAGCGAGCTTCGGTATAACGCATAGCAGCAGGAGAGTCACCATCAATAGAACCAAAGTTCCCTTGACCATCAATTAAGGGATAGCGTAGATTCCAGTTCTGAGCCATACGACAGAGTGCACCATAAACACTACTATCGCCATGAGGATGGTACTTACCTAAAACTTCACCTACTGTACGTGCTGATTTTTTATAGGCCTTGTCATGCGTATTTCCCAAGCCCATCATACCATATAGGATACGACGTTGAACAGGTTTAAAGCCATCACGCACATCTGGCAGTGCACGGGAAACAATCACTGACATAGAATAGTCGATATAAGACTGTCGCATCTCTTTTTCAATATCGACTTTTAAAATTCTGTCTTGATCTATCATTTATCTTTAATTAGTTATTCTCCTTATTGTGGCAAAGTTACGAATTAAAAATCTCACAAGTACATTTTATGAAGCATATAATACACCTTTTTTTGAAATAAACCACCTTTTTAAAGGCGTTTTTAAGCGATACAATGAGGTGTATCGATATTATTATAAAAAAACATTAATCTCTTCTTAAACGCAACAACTTGGAAAAACATCTTCAATCTAATCTCTCTTAATAATTAAAGCTGTCCATTCATTACCTTGGAGATTCCTCAATCTCATTAGCATTAAACGACAGCTTTTTATATTAAGTATATGGTAATAAGAATAACTCATATGCTCGTACCTATGTATATAAATGGTACAGCCATTTTCCTTCACCCCAAAATACTCTCTGCTAAAAAACAGTATGTCCTCATTGTGAAGAGCATACTGTTATTAGGTCTGTTATGGTATTGTCCGACACCAACTCCACAATCTTTCCTTTGATAGTATGTCCTGTTACTTGTCAGTCCAGATTCAATGCTACTGCTATAAGGGTTGAGGCTCTGTATGATAGTCTGACATTCCTTTCATTCAAGGAGAAGTAAGTTACTCATCCTCAGGGCTAGATGCTTTGATTATATCCTTTATACCTTGCACTAAATTTGAAAAGAAATGCCAAACACTCATACAAAGAGCACGAAGAAGATGTAAACTTTTAAAAGTTATAAAATATAAACCATTAAAAGCGTTGGAAAATACTAAATTAATAACTTTTTGATTTAGAAGGTTATCGTAAGCCAAAGTAAATCCTAATTTGTATTCAAGCTTACGATATACCCAAATCCAAACTAAAGGAGCGCAAATACCTACGAGGAGATAAATAAGCCAAAAAAAATCATGTCCACTTCCTTCTATCACAATAGGATGTCCTCCTACCATCTTCCAAGGAAGATTCAAGATTACAACTTTAAAGATACTTACCAATTTGAACGCTAAGAGATGAAATGCAAAAATATACAACGTATTATCTCCGATATAAATCAGTAGTTGCTTTAATATATTTTCTTGTTTTTGTAACCAAATGCTAAAGAAATAGAGTAACAGAAATCCAGCAAATCCAGTAAATGGTAGCGAAATACTCCCCAAAAAATCGAGGCCGATAAGTCATACTTGAAGGGAAAAAAATATAGAGCCAAAAAAATCAGTAAGAGAAATGATGGTAAACAGATCTTTAGGATTGTGCCAAATCGCTCTTTCTGAATCTTATTAAACAGCTTGTTATCAATTATTTGTCGAAATATATAGCCGATAGCCATAAAGCAAACTACCATTATCTCACGATATCCACCCTGACTAATTCCTGTAATTTTTAGATTAGCAAGAATAAGCCATGTAGACATAAGCAAACTTATAACAAAAATTATTCCACCAATAAAAAGCTTAGAAGGCTCTTTCCCATTTTTAATCAAAAGCCACACACAAATCTTATAGAGTAGTAAAAAAGCAATGCTACCTATAAAAAGAGCTCTGAAAAACCAAAAAGCACCAGCTAAAAATTCATCATATCCCGACATATTGAAGACTATACTCCACAGACGTTGAGAAAACTGGCTAAAATTGTATGGATGAGTTACTCCCCCACCGGCATTCCCATATTGCTCGTTAAGAATTCCTAAATAGAACCATAAATTGTGGAATACAAGAAAAAAAATAGACCAGCGTACAAAAGGGAAATATAAACCTTTAATACGATTTGCTATATACGTTTTCTCATCATTGAGATATTTGGTATTAAAGAAATATCCAGCACAGATAAGAAAGACAGGGACATGAAATTGGAAAACAATATTTAAGAGCCACGAGGGTCCCCCTGAATGAGATAATACGACACAAATAATTGCTAATGCTTTACATATTGAAAAGGTCGCATTTCTAACGGGCTTAGCTTGTAAGTCGTTTGTAGATGAGATAGGTACTTCTTTCATTGCCATTTTAGGTTCTTCTTGTTCATAAAATCGACTACTATTATCTGTGTCGTTATAGTTTAAAGAATCCATTTCTATTCTGCAATTAAATCATTATAAAAAGAAAATTACACAAACGGGGTAAGCCATTGCCAAAACCATGCAGCAAATCGTCGGGAAGGCTTAAACTTTTCCTTCCAAGTCTTAGGAGTTAATAGCCAACATTTCTCATCTCTGTCTTTATTGAATATCGTTTGCAATACTTTCGTTGTAGGCTTGTCATCAATTAAAAGATTACATTCATAATCAAATGAAAGACTGCGACTATCTAAATTTGCTGAGCCGATAAAAGAATAAACACTATCTACCATCATTATCTTACTATGATGAAAACCACCTTCAAAAAAATAAACCTTAACTCCTTTCTTCATAAGCCGATGAGCATTATGCTCTACAATGCGTGGAGTTATGGGAATATCACTTTTAGCTGAAACTATTACTTGAACATCCACTCCTCGCTTTATCGCTTGACAGAGTGCACGTCGTATATGGTGACAAAGCGTAAAATAAGGATTTATTATTTGTATTTGCATTGTTGCTCTATTGATAAGCTGCAAGAAAGTGGCATGTATAGGTTTTTTGGGAGATCTTGGCCCTTGATTAACTACTGCAATACGTTTCTTACCTGCAGAACTACACGTATCAGGTGTTAAGTTAGAAACTCTTTTGTGGCATCACGATATCCCGGATAGTATTCGGCGCCACGAATATTTTGCTGAGTCCAAATATTCCAAAAATCTAAAAAAGCCTTTTGCAATTGTCCTACGGCTTCACCCTCTACACGAGCATGAATGTCATGCCAACTACCAAATTCTGATTTACCTTTAATATAATAGTCTGCAACATTCATACCCCCTGTATATGCAACGACTCCATCTATTACTACTATTTTTCGATGATCTCGCGGTATGATATGATTCACATACGGAAATCTTAATGGATCAAATTCATAAATTTCAATCCCACGATTATGCAATGAATCCAAATGTTTACGTTTCAAAGGTCTATTATTAGATGCATTGCCAAAACCATCAAAAATAGCTCTTACTTTCACTCCATCTTTCACCTTTTGTTCCAACAGTGAAAAGAGTTCGGTAGAAATAGAATCATTTCTAAAATTAAAATATTCAAGATGAATACTTTTCTTTGCCTGTTGAATCGCGGCAAAAAGATCCGAAAATTTCTCTTGTCCACTCTTAAATATAACAATCCTATTGTTTGTCGTGAAAAGAAGTGAATCCGTTTGTGCTGCCCATGATATAGAAGGAAGTACAAAGATTAAAGACAATAATAGGATGTGTTTAAATCGGCTTTGACACATCCCTAATTGTGAAAAAGATTTCGTTATTATTACTTATTTTCTTATCCTTGTTGCATTTACACATCTGCTATTTTTTTATCAACGTATTTAGAAAAAAATATACGAATATAGTTATTTACAATCACCTAAAGTTGCGTCCTAAAGGTATCAACAATACCTAATAAATGATCCTCAGAATCCACAACTAGAACACAATGGATTTTATTTTCTTGCAAGATTTCTTCTATTTGCATAATCTTAGTATCTGCACCGACAGTCTTTGGTGAGCGAGTCATAAAGTCTGCCACGGTTTTTTGAAAAAAACTATCTTGAGAGGACTGAATCGCACGTCGTACATCACCATCGGTAATAATTCCGACAATTTTGTCATCCTCCTCTGCAACACAAAGTCCTAGGCGTCCATTACTTACATGTATCACAGCTTCTCCCATTTTCATAGACGGAGGTATGACTGGTAAATCTTCTGTGCGCATCACATCCTTTGCTCGTGTAAGTAGTCGACGCCCCAAAGAACCGCCGGGATGAAAATGAGCAAAATCAGATACTTGAAAATCACGAGCATCCATAAGAGCACAAGCCAAAGCATCTCCCATTGCAAGTTGTGCTGTTGTAGAAGAAGTTGGAGCTAAACCCAAGGGACCTGTTTCTTTTTTTACACTACAATTCAAATGAACCGTTGAATACTCAGCTAGCTGTGAACGAGGATTACCTGACATCCCTATTACAGGTATCTTCATCTCAAGAAGAAAAGGTAGAAAACGTAGCAGTTCGTCTGTTTGCCCTGAATTAGAAATCGCTAATACTACATCAGCTGCAGTAATTACGCCTAAATCTCCATGAAAGACATCAAGGGGATTAACAAAAAAACTAGGAGTTCCCGTAGAAGATAGTGTTGCAGCAATTTTTGCTCCTATATGTCCACTCTTTCCAACGCCTGTAACAATCAATTTTCCTTGACAATCTAAGACAAGTCGAATAGCTTTGTCAAAATCTCCATTGATATAGGGGATTAAATCCTTTATAGCTTCTGACTCTTCTCTAAGGCATTGAATCGCTACATCTATATACTTACTCATAAGATAACTACTTACTTAATTCTACGATAAGATTTTCTAAATCATTAAGAGGGAGCATATTAGGTCCATCACTAAGGGCTGCATCCGGTTGTGGATGTGTTTCAAAAAAATAGCCATCTACACCGAAGGCCTTAGCTGCATATGCCATCATTGGTACAAACTGTCTATCACCTATCGTTTTCCCTTCTCCTGCTCCAGGTCGTTGAACACTATGTGTACAATCCATAATAACGCGATCTGCCCATTGAGCCATTAAAGGGATATTTCTGAAGTCTACAACCAAATTGTTATAGCCAAAGGCATTTCCTCTTTCCGTTAGCCATACTTCTTTAGCTCCAGATTCACGACATTTCTCAACAGGGTATTTCATATCACTACCTGAAAGGAACTGTGCTTTTTTTGATATTAATAATGCATCCTGTTTGAGACGCTGCTACCAATAAATCTGTCTGACGGCAAAGGAATGCAGGTATTTGTAAAACATCGACAACTTCACCAGCTACCTGAGCCTGATAACTTTCATGAATATCTGTCGTAATCCTTAGGCTATGATGCAATTTTATATCTGCTAACATCTGAAGTCCTTTCTCTAGCCCTGGACCTCTAAACGATGATAGGGAAGTGCGATTAGCCTTGTCAAAAGAAGCTTTGAAAATTATATCTATCCCGTGAATATCACGAATTCGAACAATTTCCTGCGCAACTTGTTCAAGCAACTCTGCCGATTCTATAACACAAGGGCCCGATATATATATAGGAGAGTTCTTCTTTCCTGCCATTTTAGTTATCTTTATTTTGCTACAAAGTTAGTATTTATCTATGGAATAAGGAAATCACTTTTCTTCTTGGATTAGACATTCTAAAGAAAATTAAAAAATATTACGTAAATTCGCAGTCATAACATCTAACTATATTGCGCATGATAAAAAATATTCTAACAGCTTTCTTTTTTACGCTGTCCGTGCTTCCTTCCATGGGACAAATAAACATTATCCCACGCCCTGCTATCATTGAGAAGGGAAGTGGTAGTTTTCAACTTTCTCCTCAAACAGTTATCCTTTCAAAGGGAAAGAGAAAAAGTGCAGATAAAGTTGCTCAAGCCTTTATAGATAAACTACAACGATCTACAGGTATTCGTTTAAAAAGTTCTCATAAAGCGGTGACATCTTCTATCCTTTTTACTATTGACCCAACAATAAAAGGAAACGAATCCTATCGCTTAGAGGTTACTCCTCAGCAAGTAAAACTTTCAGCCTCTTCAGAAAGTGGCCTCTTTTGGGCTTATCAATCTTTACTTCAATTACTTCCTCCTTTTGTGGAAGCGACCAATGCACGTACTCCTAGCTGGCCACTTGAGATACCCATGGTTAGAATTGAAGATCAACCCCGTTTCTCTTGGCGTGGAATCTTGGTTGATGTTAGTCGTCACTTTATGCCTGTTGCTGCAATCAAAAAGCAACTTGACGTAATGGCTTCATTAAAGTTAAACCGCTTTCATTGGCATTTAACTGATGACCAGGGATGGCGCATTGAAATTAAGCGTTATCCTAAACTTACAGACATAGGAGCCTGGAGAATGGATGCAGAAGGAAATAAATATGGAGGCTTCTATACCCAGCAAGAAATTCGTGATATTGTAGCCTATGCTGCCGCGCGACATATAGAAGTGATTCCTGAATTAGAGATTCCAGGTCACGAACTGGCTGCTATTGCGGCTTATCCTGATTTGTCCTGCAAAAGAAAAGAGATAACACCACGAATCATTTGGGGAGTTGAAGATATTGTCATGTGTCCTGGACGAGAAAATATGTTTAAGTTTTTAAGGAATGTAATAGACGAGCTTGTACCACTATTTCCTTCAACTTACTTTCATATTGGTGGTGATGAAAGTCCACGTATTGAATGGACAAAATGTGATAGTTGTCAAGCTCGCATGAAAGTTCTTGGACTCACAAAAGAAGCTCAGCTACAAGATTACGTTATCGAACGGATTGGGAAATATTTACAAACGAAAGGCAAACGTATCATTGGGTGGGATGAAATACTTGAAGGTGGAAATCTACCAAAAGATGCTATTGTTATGAGCTGGCGTGGAGAAGATGGTGGTATTATTGCAGCGCAGAAACATCATAGTGTTATTATGACACCAGGAAGTCATGGCTTATATTTCGATCATTACCAGGGCGACTTTATGAATGAACCTACAAGTATCGGAGGATACGCTCCACTTGAAAAATGCTATGCCTATAATCCTGTGCCTTCTGCACTAACCTCACAAGGTCTAGATTCACTGGTTCTAGGCGTTCAAGGGAACAACTGGACAGAGTATACTCTCGGTCCAGCAGCCTTGGAAAACAGATTATGGCCACGAGGAGTCGCCTTGGCAGAGGTGGCCTGGACAAAAGAGAAAAACAAAGATTTCTCGGACTTCCAGCGTCGCCTTGATAACGATTTCACACTGCGATTAAAAGAACGTCACATCAATTTCTATATTCCTGCCCCGAGTATTGAAGGAATTAGCTCGAACAAGTTAGCTTTTACTAACTCACGTACTGTTTCTTTGAGTTCTCAAAGAAATCTTCCAATAGTTTATACACTTGACGGAACAACCCCCACATCACACTCAACACGGTATACCGATCCAATCAAAATTGACCAAAGCACAACGTTGAATGCAGCAACACTTCTTCCTTGTGGTTTACTCAGCAATGTACGTAAGATAGAAATTAACAGGCAAACTCCCCTTCTCTCACTCAGCACTCCTACAACCAAAGGCTACACTGTTCGCAAATACAATGGAGAATTTAGAACTCCTCAGCAGTTAGAAGCCTTAAAGGCTGATTCAACCTTTAAGGCAGATCGTATTGAAGTCGTACGCACTCTAACGAATGTTCCTAGCGATGTACGAGATGTAAAGAATTATGCTGCAACTGCAGAAGGATTCTTCTATGTCCCTGAGACAGGTGTGTATGAATTTTCTTCTTTGCTCACGCAAGTAAGTATTGACGGTACACTCTATATTGACAATTCTGGAATCTATGCACCACGTGACACTCGAGAAATTGCGAAATAGCATTAGCCAAAGGCTGGCACAAGGTTCAAGGACTATTCATAGGAGGGATCTTCGGTGGGTGGCCGACATTCTGGAATGCTGCAAAAATCCAATGGAGAGCTGTAGGCGGTAAGTGGAAAACACTCTAGTATGTAGCTAATAAAAAATGGAGGCAAAGAAGCAGGATTTCCCTTAGTCTTTGCCTCCGTTGTTTATAAGTTAAATAAGGGAACTAAAACTTCTAGCTGAATATGAAACTTAAAATTAAGGTAATGTCTGAACCTCAATTTTCTTTGATAGTTTAAAATATTCTTATTATATTCTCAAATACAACAAGGGTATCAGCTGATGCAATAAAGATATCGGCTAATACAATAAACCCCAATTCGGTTTAAGAAACGCTCTTTCATGAGTTTCCCAAACCGAATTGGGATTTATATTGGATGAAATATTTCTTTCTCAAATCCCTCTGCTATAGTCTAAAAAATCTCAAAAGAGAGTGCGAATGCGTGATGCAGAAATTGTTTCACAACAGTAGTTTTAGAATTTCAGTAATGCTTCAATAATAATGTTAAAAAGAAATCTTAGCGCATCTTATTATTATACGCAGAATGATACTTCATAAGACCATCTAGAGGAGTTCTATATATACGGCCAATGCGATAACCCAAAGATTTTGCCACTTCTTGAAGTTCAATTCTAAAAAAGAAAGCTATACTTCCCACAAAGTTTACCGGAAGATTGAGACGATGATATTGATCTATATTTCTTCTAAAGAAAAAAACTTGAATTCTTTAATTATAAAAATTATGTATATCAATATTATGCCTGTTCTCACCTATAAATAAAGCAAAAGAGGCTAAGAATCGATTAGGAAAAGGTTCTCTATATACTTTTTGAATAATTTGATCGGGAGTTAGTTGATACCTATCAAAGAATAGTTTGGATATATCTTCAGATATTTGGTGTTTCAGAATATCAGCTATAAGATGCTTTCCCATGACTGCTCCGCTGCCTTCATCACCCAGTATATAACCTAATGGAGATACATTTTCTACAATGATCTTGCCGTCATAAAGGCAACTATTAGAGCCCGTACCTAAAATACAAGCTATGCCAGGTTCGTTACCGCACACACTGCGAGCTGCTCCAAGTAAGTCTGATTCTACTTGAATATTCGCCGTGAGGAAAAGACTTTGTATTGCAGATTTTACAATAGCAGATAAATCTCCTCTGCAGCCTGCTCCATAGAAATGAATAGATTCGACACTCGCTGGTAGTTGAGGTAGTTCAGTTGCTAATATAGTTGTTATCTCTGATTCTGTCAGCATAAAAGGGTTGATTCCTTGTGTGCTGAATCTAGAAAGTTCATCTTTGCCTTTTAGTAGCAACCAATCTGTTTTAGTACTGCCGCTGTCTGCAATTAGAACAATGTTGGTATTATTTCTCATCGTTTGATAAATTGACTATTAACTCATCGTTAAAGCCACCAGTAAACAAATTATTTCTATAGTTTTTAAATTTGCTTGAACCATGAGAGAATGAGATAGTACTCCCTTGTTTGTCCAAAGCATAAAGCACTTTTCCTACTGTCAGTAAAGATAGATCAGCTGCAGGAATGAATCCTTGATTAGAAGAATTAACCAATAAGATCTTAGCTGAAACTAATTTGTCCAAAGTGATATCAAGAATAAATGTTGGAACTTTAAACTTTTCTTGAAGTTCTACTATTTGTGGTGCAGTATTTCCTTGCTTAAACCTTTGAAAAATAAATATACAAATCGAAATACTTAAATTATCAAATGAGGTCCTATTCCAAATATTATTGCGACTATGGGCATATTCTCCTATGTGTTGATCTGCATAACTTAAAGCCGTACCATAAAGAATGATATACCAAAGAATACGTACCCAAATCATGATGAGTGGCAGAGCTGCCAATGAACCATAAATAGCATTGTAGCTAGTCATCGTCATTTGTAAATAGAAATATCCATATACGCTACATTGTATGAGAATCCCTACCGGTAGGCCTGCAATGAATGCACTACGTAAACGTACACTCGTATTAGGCATAAAACTATAGAGTAGCGTGAAGAAGAGTACCATAAGAATATATGGCACACTCCAAAGAAGTGGAACCTGCTTGATAAAAGGAATATATCCAATTGCTGACTCTAAAGAATTACTTAAGAAGATAGATAATCCTGAACTGATAATCAGGAATATAGCAAGAAAAATAGCTGCAAATATGTAATCTTTGATTTGTGCAAAAATGCTTCGTTCTTGTTTTATTTGCCATATTTGGTTGAAGGTAGTTTCTATACCGCTCATTAAAGACCAAACGGTATATAGTAGCATAAGAATACCAATACCAACAAAAACACCCTGTTGAGTATTTAATAAATAGCGATTTACAAAAGTTAAGAGAGCGTCAACAACTTGAGGCTGAGAGAAAAAAGTTTCATGTATTTGACTATCAATATAAGTATCTAAGCCGAAACCTTTTGCGATTGCAAAAATAAGAGCTAAAACTGGAACCAAAGCCAAAATAAAAACATAGGTGAGTGCACTAGCACGAAAAGTCATACGTTCGTTCCAGAAGATGCGTCCTGCCAAAAACAAACGTTGAAGCAGAGCCTGCCAATAATACTGAAGACGAGGATAGGATGCAAGCCACATACCGTGCACCAATCGGTTCTCAAAATCTTTCAAATTCACAATGATTTATTAAGATGTAGGTTGGTTTGAGCTGCTAAATTACGAATAAATTTGTAAGTTTGCATTCAAATTTCATAGAACATGCGACAGTTGTATTATTTCATACTTTTGGCAGTATCTATATTCCAGCCGCTTAAAAGTCAAAGTCTTAATTTTTCTCGTACACTTCGTGCAGATTTTATATTTTCAGGCACTGTTGAAAAACAATATATTTCTATTGAAGAACTAAGTACTTTCAATGGTTGGGCTGGGCGTCGTGGCCATTTAAATGCAGTACCTTTGCGAGGAAATGGTCAACTGTGTTTGCAAGATGCACGAACTAAAAAAGTTTTGTATCGACACTCTTTTTCAACGTTATTTCAAGAGTGGTTAACTACAGAAGAAGCAAAAAGGGTAAATAAAGCCTTCCAAAATGTGTTTTTGATGCCTATGCCTACAGACTCAGCTTTGCTCAGTATCGAACTATACGACACACACTCTAAAGTTGTATCAAGTTTTTCAATGACCATCCATCCACGGGATATTCTTATTCGCTCCCTTGATGGATTGCAAGTAGCTCCGCATAAGTATTTATGGAAAGCTGGCGTTCCAGATAAAAAGATCGATATTGCCATTGTGGCAGAAGGATATACAGAGGCAGAGCAGAATAATTTTTATTCCGATGCTATTATAGCGATGGAATCGTTGTTTTCGCATGAACCATTCAAGAGTAGAAAAGATTGTTTTAATATTGTGGCGGTGGCTTTACCTTCACAAAATAGCGGTATTAGTATACCCAAACGGGGATTATGGAAGCAAACGGCCTTGTCTAGTCATTTTGATACATTTTATTCCGATCGCTATTTAACAACATTGAATTTACGTAAACTTAATGATGCTTTACAAGGTATTCCTTATGAACATATAATTATTTTAGCCAATACGGATAATTATGGTGGTGGTGGAATTTATAACTCCTATACACTGACTACAGCAAAGCATAGTGCTTTTCGCTCTGTTGTTGTGCATGAGTTTGGGCATAGCTTTGGAGGTCTGGCAGACGAATATTATAATGATACGCAATTCTCTGATACATATAATGCAGCAACAGAGCCGTGGGAATCAAATATCACGACCCATCCTGACGATTCTAAATGGAAAGACGTGCGAGGTGCAAAGATGTATGAAGGTGCAGGTTATCAAGCTAAAAATGTATACAGAGGTTTTGAAAACTGCCGAATGAAGACAAATGAATATCCTGAATTTTGTGGAGTTTGTCAACGTGCACTGAATCAACTTATAGACTTTTACACGAAATAGAAATCATGGCAAAGAAGCAAGTAACTCGAAAGACTGCCAATAAAAATAAAACAAAAGATGGTAATGTGAATCTCAAGTCTATCTTCAGTCCTGAGGACGGATGGAAAGAACTGTTGCGTGGGGAAAAGCTGAAATTCATATTAGGTTTGATTACCTTTGCTTTGGCGTTGTATATGTTCCTATGCTTTACTTCATTTTTTTATACTGCAAGCGTTGATCAGACACGGCTAGAAAATAATATAGGCAATCAACAGTTTGTTAACTACGGAGGAAAGATTGGAGCATACATAGCAAATTATTTTTTCAACGAAGCCTTTGGAGTGTGTTCCTATTTTTTTCCCATCTTCATGATTGGGCTGAGTTTGAAGTTCATGGATACATATGGGGTTCGTCTTCGCAAATGGTTTGTAAACTGTTCGGTACTTATGATTTGGGGGTCCGTTGTACTAACTCTTCTTTCTTCTAAAGAGTTTCTCAACGTTTTTCCAGAGAAACTTATGAAGATCCCTTTCCAGCCAGATTGGGGAGGAGGGCATGGCTATCTTGTTTGTCAATATCTCACAAGTAACATAGGATTGATAGGAACTATCATTTTGATGATAGTGATAGGTATTCTCTATTTGATTTACTTTCAGGCCAAACTATAGAATTTATTCGCTTGCTCTTTAATCCGTCTAAATATAGAGCAGAGCACTCTGTAGCAAACGAAGTTATAACAGATGATGAAGGGAACAATGAAGACTTTTATGGCGAGCTGCCTGATTTAGACGCTAATAAGGGTGCAGAGAATGAAGGTGACGAAGAAACGATTGAAGATGAAACAGATAATCCATTAGATATTACGGACGAAAATCAGAAAGATGAAGAGCCGAATGGCGTGGCTACCACAATTGATTTAGGTGATTCTGAAACTGAAGTTACTTCCATTGCTGTTACTCCCTCTGTAGATGCATTATCTGTGATTGATACAGATATGAATAAAGAACTGGAAGTAACAAAGGCAGAAGATCCAGAGAAAGGTGCTAGTACTAAGACTGTTGCTTCTCCGTTAGAGGTGCTAGGTCCATATGATCCACGTAAGGATTTAGAACATTATAAGTTCCCCACTCTCTCCTTGTTAAAAAAGTATGAGAATGAAGGTCCAAGTATCGATATGGAAGAACAAAAAAGTAATAAGGATCGTATTGTTACAGTTCTTCATGATTTTGGAGTGGAGATTACTAATATCAAAGCAACAATTGGTCCAACAATTACGCTCTATGAAGTTACGCCAGCTCCAGGTGTACGCATCAGCAAGATTCGTAATTTGGGAGATGATATAGCTCTGAATCTTTCAGCAGAAGGAGTTCGCATTATTGCTCCTATGCCAGGAAAGGGAACAATAGGTATTGAAGTTCCAAATCGAAATAAGAAGATTGTTTCAATGGAAAGTATCTTGAACACAAAAAAATTCAAGGAAGCTGACTTTGCTCTCCCTATTGCGCTTGGTAAAACTATTACTAATGATGTTTATATGGTGGATTTAGCCAAGATGCCTCACTTGTTAGTTGCTGGTGCTACCGGACAAGGAAAGTCTGTTGGCTTGAACGCTATCGTCACTTCTTTGCTCTATAAGAAGCATCCTGCTGAGTTAAAGTTTGTTATCATCGACCCTAAGAAAGTAGAGTTTAGCATTTATGCCCCCATAGAGAAACATTTCTTAGCTAAAGTTCCAGATAACGAAGAACCGATTATCACAGATGTAAGGAAAGTCATTGAAACCCTGAAGAGTCTTTGCGTTGTTATGGATCATCGTTATGATTTACTAAAGAAAGCACGAGTTCGCAACATAAAAGAGTATAACGAGAAGTTTATTAATCGTGAGCTGAATCCTTCCAATGGACATGAATTTATGCCTTATATTGTAATCATTATTGATGAATTCGGTGATTTGATTATGACTGCAGGCAAAGAGGTTGAACTTCCGATTGCACGTATTGCCCAATTAGCTCGTGCGGTAGGAATGCACATGATTATTGCGACACAGCGACCTACAACAAATATCATTACAGGTACGATTAAAGCTAACTTCCCTGCCCGTATGGCCTTTAAGGTATCTTCTGGCATTGACTCTAAGACCATTCTAGATCGTACTGGTGCTCAGCAACTTATCGGTCGTGGTGATATGCTATTCTTGAGTGGTAATGAACCTGTGCGCGTGCAGTGTGCTTTTGTGGATACCCCTGAGGTAGAACGCATCAATGAATTCATTGCAAGTCAACAAGGTTATATTTCTGCATTTGAACTTCCAGAAGTTGCAGAAGAAAGCAATGGAGAAGGAGAAGGATGTCGTGATGATAGTGGACAACGTGATTCTATGTTTGAAGAAGTTGCTCGCTATATCGTCATGAACCAAGCAGGTTCAACCTCACTCATTCAGCGCAAGTTCTCTATAGGTTATAATCGTGCGGGGCGTCTGATGGATCAACTAGAAAATGCAGGTATTGTTGGACCTGCAAGAGGTGCCAAACCTCGCGAAGTCTTGATACAAGACGAATTCCAACTTGACCAAATGTTAGGTAATTAAGACTATAATATATTCGAAATAAAATAAAAACGAAAGAATATGAAGAAGACGCTTTCTACTTTACTCTTATCCTTTGTGCTATTGCCATGTTTCGCACAGAGTGCTGGGCAGATTCTTAATCAAGTTGCAACTAAATTACAAAAAACGGGAGTTAAGGCTTCCTTTGAAGCTACAACTTTTAAAGGGTTAAGTCCTAATGGTACTGTTCTTGGTACTATTCAAACAGAGGGAAATAAATTTAAAATTCAGTCAGGTAGTATGACAACTTGGTTCAATGGTAAAACTCTTTGGTCCATGATGTCAGGAAGTGACGAAGTAAATGTGAGCACCCCTACTGAAACAGAGATTCAGAAAATGAATCCAACAGCGTTCATAAACCTCTATCGTGAAAACTGCAGCTATTATATGGAATCAGATACTTATGCTGGCAAGACATGCCGTAAGATAACTGTCGTACCTAAGGCACGCGCTTCTTTTCAGCGATTAGTTGTACTTGTCGACACTAATGGTAATCTTATGAACGTTCGATTGAAAGATGCGAAAGGCAACTGGATGCGCTTCCGTATTAGTCAGCTTCAGACGGGGATTAAGTTTAGTAAGAGCACATTTGAATTTAGTAAGAAAGACTATCCCAAAGTGGAAGTAATCGACTTACGATAAACATTTTAAATATATAATTAATGAAAACTATACGTTGCCTAATTTTAGGTTCTGGCCCTGCTGGCTATACTGCTGGAATTTACGCTGGGCGTGCAGGACTAAGTCCTGTTATTTACGAAGGCTTGCAGCCGGGTGGACAACTCACAACTACAAGTGAGGTGGAGAATTTTCCTGGCTTTCCTGAAGGTGTTGAAGCGTATGACTTGATGGATAATATGCGTCAGCAAGCAGAGCGTTATGGTGCAGAAATTCGTTCTAATATAGCCACTAAGGTAAATCTAGATAAAGCCCCCTACTCTGTGACGTTTGATGATGGTAGTGAGGTATTATGCCACACGTTGATCATAGCAACGGGAGCTGCTGCTAAATATCTTGGCTTAGCTGATGAAGAAACCTATAAGGGACATGGCGTTAGTGCTTGTGCCACCTGTGATGGTTTCTTTTATCGTAAGAAGACTGTTGCCGTTGTAGGTGGTGGTGATACTGCCTGCGAAGAAGCAAGTTATTTGGCTGGTTTAGCAGATAAAGTCTATTTGATTGTGCGTAAACCTTTCCTACGCGCTAGTAAGACGATGCAGGACCGCGTAATGGAGAATCCTAAGATTGAGATACTCTTTGAAACCAATACAATAGGACTCTTTGGTGAAGGAAAGTTAGAGGGAGCCCATTTGGTTCACCGCAAAGGAGAAGCAGATGAGAAGCAATATGATTTGCCTATTGACGGCTTCTTCTTAGCCATTGGACATAAGCCTAATAGCGACCTCTTTGCACCCTGGGTTAAGACGAATGAGCAAGGGTATATCCTCACTGAAGGTGATACACCTTTGACGGGGATACCAGGAGTTTATGCTGCTGGTGATGTTGCTGATCCTCTCTACAGACAAGCTGTTACAGCTGCAGCTAGCGGTTGTAAAGCTGCTATTGAAGCTAATCACTACCTCCAAGAAAATCATCTATAACAGCCGCTCCATACAAGCCCTCTCCGTCATGTATGAGGGGGCTTGTTCCTTTATCGTGAAAGTTATCTTCCAAGTCATTACCTTTCTTCTGTTACTCGTTACATTTCACTCGTGCAGTACACAGAAGAACTTCTCCCCAATACCAACTTCCGAGCGTTGGCCTATGCCGGTTCTGCTTTGGGTATTCGCATTGAAGAGCACGATGATCATGCACTTTTCTTGGAGGCTGCAACGTGGCTAGGTACTCCCTATGTTGCTGGAGGTACTACGCGCAGTGGTGTAGACTGCTCTGGGCTAACTATGGCCATTTATGCGCGGATCTACAATAAGCAGCTACATCGACGCAGCGTGGAACAATACGAGAGGGATGTCCAACTCAAAGAACGTTGTCAGTTGCAACAAGGCGACCTTGTATTCTTCCGCACTCCTAATAGTAGTGAGCAATGTGGCCATGTAGGTATTTTTCTGAAGGACGATAAGTTCATCCACGCTGGTAGTCGTGGAGTTGTTGTAGAGAGTCTTGAAGGCTCCTATTGGCAGAAATACTGGCTAGCTGGAGGAAAGTGTGTGATAAAGAATAAGTAGTCTTTATATAAAGCTTTTATAGTTTATGACAGATAGTATCATTATTCCCATTGAGCGTCACCCGTTTGAACCTTTTTTACCTCCTCATGCCCGCCTGTTGATGATGGGAAGTTTTCCTCCACAGCAGAAGCGATGGAGCATGGATTTTTTCTATCCTAATTTCATCAATGATATGTGGCGCATCTTCGGTATTATATTCAAGGATGATAAGGATTTTTTGTAGATGTAAAGCAGAAGACGTTCAAACTCAATGAGCTAGTCCCCTTTCTCACTGAGTTAGGGTGTGGCTGCTACGATACGGCCACAGAGGTGCGCCGCTTGCAGGACAATGCTAGCGACAAATTCTTAGAAGTCGTCACTCCCACTGATTTACCGGCACTCTTGCATCGCTTGCCAGAACTTCAGGCAATCTGCACCACAGGGCAGAAGGCAACGGACACCTTCGTAGAGAACTTCTGTGGAAAGCAACCGGCTGTGGGTGACTACTCCACGTTTCAGTTTGAAGGACGCTCTCTAAGGCTCTATCGTATGCCTAGCAGCAGTAGGGCTTATCCGATGCGCATAGACAAGAAAGCTGCCATCTATCGCCGTATGTTTGAAGAGTTGGGAATGTGCCCCACTCACTGACGGCGATATTTTTGCTTCTTGCCAAAGTAGAAGCCAGCATAGACATTGAGATAGTTCACAGAGTTCGCTATCGTCAAGTGTCGGCTATGATACCCATAGAGATGCGTGATATACGACACACCGGCAAATTTATCTCCTGTATTCCACACAAAGCCTGCACGACCTATAAAATCTACTGCTACATAACGAATGGCGTTATAGAGCAATTTATTGTACTTCACTTTAGTGCCTTTTTCGGCTCTATACCCCAATGCTGGCGTTGCCGAAATGGACAAGAGACAATTACGAACACACACCCAATTATAGGCATAGCCTGCGCTCAAGCAGAAGTCCTGATAACTAAGGCGTGAGAACTTCAACTCATCGCTCATGACAGATGCCACAGAATGTCTCTCACTCAGCGGAGAGGGCAGCTGAGTGTAATCGAATGTTAGCTTCTGTTTGTCGTAGCGAAAGCCCATGATAACGCTTCCTGCAGAGCGTTTCTGCAACGTACTCTGATTGTACGCTGCTGGATAGGAAAAACGGCGATGATTAAAAATATAATAGGCATTCAAGCTCAGCGTATTGACTTCTAATCCATGGAAGTTGGTGCCACTGAATTGGAACTTATCTACACCGTCGAATCCTTGCGTCTTACGCAGTCTGAACTTTCCGTTGTTATGAATATATACAATGTCTCCTCCCACTTTACTGCTATATACACTGAAATCAAATTCTGTTGATTTGCCAGCACTCGAGGGTCTACTGACATCTACGCTATATCCAAGGAATATCCACCGCCAACCAAGGTATGGTCCAATCTTAAACATGGGTTTAGGGCGGAACGAGAGCGTCTGATAATGCTGTTTCTCCGTTTTAACCGTCATAGTGATCACTTGAAAAAAATTGCTATTTTGTCCCATCACGGTCCAATCATAGTGGTTCGGTTCTATGTAAGTGCTATCTGTCTTATCCAAGAAGCGTATGCCACTCTTAATGCTCATCCTCATTCGTTTCAAGAAGTCGCCAAAGAGTGTTTCGGTGGAAAGAGTTGCTCCTCTGGTATGATGCCGATGAGCGCGGTGTCTGCACATACGCTATCCACCACCTGTTGGGCCTGCGACCCAACAGTCAGTAGCAATAAGCAAAGGATTAGTAAAACTCTTTTCATTCGTTTATTAGAGAATTATATTTTACCCAATATGCGATCCATCACCCAGTTCACTGAGGTTGCACTCACGCAGTCGCAGGTGCACACTCTTTTGCTTTGCAGATGCTCCACCACATTGCGTATCAGTGGCAACTGCACATATTCGGGATTCTCCGGGCTAAACTCTTGCCTACCCTGCGCATCATGCAGCACTATAGGCGCATAGGTAAATACTGAGAAATGCAATTTGCCTTTATCGCCAATGATTTCCACACTGTCCTCACGAGCGGAGTCGTGGGCTACAAAACACCAAGAGCCGCTACCTGGCAGCCCATCGGCAAAGCGGAAGCAAGCACTCACGCTGTCTTCCGTCTGATAGAGTCCACCGCGATTGCCTGTATAGCCTTCGGCATCAATGATAGGGCCAAACATCTCTTGCAGCAAATCGAGCTGATGAGGGGCTAAATCGTAGAAATATCCTCCTCCCGCGATGTCGGCTTGCACGCGCCATGGCAGGTTCTTATCGTTATAGTCGAGATCACGAGGTGGTACGGCAAAGCGTATCTGCACGTTGATAACGCGCCCCACTGAGCCTGCTTTTATCAGCTCTCTCACCTTCTGGAAGTAAGGCAGATAACGCCGATAGTAGGCCACAAAGCAAGGCACTCCCGTCTTCTCTGAAATCATATTCACACGGCAGCAGTCCTCGTAGTTGCTTGCCAGCGGTTTCTCAACATAGCAAGGTTTGCCAGCTTTCATGGCCATGATTGCATAAGTAGCGTGCGTACTGGGCGGTGTGGCAATATAAACTGCATTGACGTCAGGGTCATGAATCAAGCTCATCGGATCGTCATACCATTTGGGAATGCCATGACGCAGAGCATAGTCGCGCGCTTTGTCTTTGTTGCGGCGCATAACAGCGACGACCTTCGAGTTCTCTACGAGGCTGAAGGCTGGTCCACTTTTCTTCTCTGTGACTTCGCCACATCCAATGAAGCCCCAACTGATATTTTCCGGCATGATAATGGTGTGTTTTATTCGTTGTGTAATACTTTCGTATAGGTGCTCACCACGTCTTCAAGGATTGTTGCTGGCATCCTCTCTTTCACATTTTCTCCTCGCTGGATTGCAGTTCTTATCTGCGTGCTGCTCCATGGAAACAATGGAGCGTTGAGCACATAGACCTTTGCCTTTTCGTGCCCTTTGAGGGGCTCTACTGTGCTTCCTTGCCGGGGATAGACAATGATGTCTGTAGTAGCGAGAATCTCCTCATAATGTGCCCAATGGTCGAAGGACCTCCAATTGTCGCCCCCTATGAGGAGTTGTAGTCTACAATGGGGGTAGACGCTCCGGAGAGCTTCTAAAGTGCGCCATGTAAATGATGGGCGCGGGAGGGAGAATTCAAAGTTGCTTGCCTCAATATGGGGTTCTTCTCTCACGGCCTCAGAAGCCCACCACAGGCGGTCGGCCTCGGGGCTAAGTCACTCTCCTCCTTCCAAGGATTCTGTGGCGACACCATGAGCAACACTTCATCCGAGAGACGCTGTTCCACCACGGCACGTGCTATGCCGATATGGCCTAAGTGAATAGGGTTAAACGACCCTCCAAAGATGCAGAGTCGCTTCATTGCAGTAGGTATTTGCTCACCACGCGGTAGATGTCGCTTTTTGCCTGTTCGAGGTTGTCGTTGGTCACGATGCAGTCAAACTCTGGTGCGCGACTTATCTCGTATTCCGCACGGGCGATGCGGTCGTTAATCACCTCTGGTGTATCCGTACCGCGTTTCTCCAAGCGTTCTCTCAGAGTTTCGACAGAAGGCGGCTGAATAAATACCGTCAAGGCGCGTTCGCCATAGGCTTGCTTCACATTGAGTCCGCCTATCACGTCCAAGTCGGCAATAACATTCTCGCCTTTTGCCAACTGCTGATCCACTTGGCTGCGTAGCGTGCCATAGAAGCAGTCTTTATACACCTCGCAATACTCCAAGAAATGCCCCTGATCGATGTGTTCTTTAAACTCTTCGGGGCTGAGGAAGAAGTATTCCACACCATGCAGTTCGGCACCACGAGGAGGGCGTGATGTGGCACTGATACTGAAATACAGATTCAGTTCGGGGTGCTGCTCAATGAGGTAGTGTATCAGCGTACTCTTACCCGTGCCTGAGGGGGCACAGAAGATGATCACTCGCCCTGGACTCAACTGGTTTTCGTTTTTTTCTTGCATAATCTTCTCTGATCTGCCCCAAAAAGAGGGGAAACTGTTTGCGTTTATTTTACTGTTTTACATCACGTTGAGCACCTGCTCTTTGATTTGTTCGAGCTCATCCTTCATCATCACCACGATGTTTTGCATCTCGGCTTGATTCGACTTTGAGCCCGTTGTATTGATTTCTCGTCCCATCTCTTGTGCGATGAAACCGAGTTTTTTGCCCTGCCCTGCATGTCCTCTGTTCATTGTCTCACAGAAGTAGTGTAGGTGGTTTGTCAAGCGTTGTTTCTCTTCGCTGATGTCAAGTTTTTCGATGTAGTAGATCAACTCTTGTTCCAAGCGATTCTTGTCATAGTCCACACCGAGGAGCTCTTCCAGTCGGGCTTCGAGGCGTTCGCGTATTTCTGCACTCGAGCTTTCTCGAAGGGCTCAATCTCCTTCATTAGCTGTGAGATATTGTTGATTTTCTCCTCAAACTTCTGATAGAGAGCTTCACCCTCCTGCTTACGGAACTCCACCAAATGTTGAAGAGCCTCTTTGATAGCTGAGCTCACCACCGCCCATTCCTCGTCGGTGAGTTCCTCCGAGACTTGTACTGCCGTTGTATCGGGCAGGCGCACCAGTAGCTGCCAAGCCTGGCTATCGTTGAAAGGTAAGCCCACCTCTTCGCTAATGCAGCGCAATTGAGCCATATAGCTCTTCACAGCTTCCGCATTGATAGGAGCAGTTTCAGCAGCAGTTTCCTTTTCGGTCCAGATGCTGAAGTCCACCTTACCACGTTCCACAATAGGCGTTATCATCTTACGAATTTCTATTTCTCGTTCGCGATAGAGTGGTGCAATACGTGCATTCAAGTCGAGCGATTTAGAATTCAGCGATTTGATTTCCACATGGATTTTCTTATCTCCAAAGTGCGCATCGGCCTTGCCATAGCCGGTCATAGATTGTATCATTTCTATAAGCTTTTTATTACTAAGCAAAAATACAACTCTTTCTCCAATTTCCCTATACTATCCCTCTTTTTTTAGCATTCTCACTTTATTCTTATCTTAGTGAATTGGAAAAACTCTCTCTTCTGTAAATACAAGCGTTGCAAAAACATTAAGCTAAGAGAGAATAAAAAAACGGCACGAAATTTGCTTTTCTTTCTACTTCTACTACATAGTCACATCAACGAAATTAAGATTATGACATACGAACTTTCACCAGGGCTCACACAAGTGCTCGCCTTCTGTCGGAAGGCGATGCAGGAGAAAGCATTGAGCGACATCTCCACTGACTGCCTGCTGCTCGGTTTGCTCCACGATGAGAGAAGCCAAGCTATGCAAATGTTGCAGTCGCTATCATGCCCTATAGAAGAGCTGAAACAGCAAATTATGGCTCGTTTGGACTCGCTGCAAAAGTCTCCACTCCCCTCCTCCGAAGCGCTAGTTCTGAGTATAGAGAGCCGTCGTTTGCTGCGACTAACGCTCCTCGAAGCACGCCGCTATGGCGAAGAGATGGCCAACGAACTACACCTGCTCCTTGCCATCCTTCACGATTCTAACAACGCAGCGCGCACCCTCCTTAATACATATAACATAACCTATTCTATCGTGACAGATAACCTCCCCCAAATCCCTCAGATAGAAGGTTCGTTTGGATTCTCCGATGACGAACAGCCCCATCCTCCCATGGACAGTGAAGAGCGTTCGCATAAGTCCCCCAACGCCATATCAATGCCCGGCGATGGCAGTAGCTCGCCCACCCCGATAATCGACAATTTCGGAACCGATCTCACAGAGAAAGCCGCTCAGGGCGCTTTGGATTCCGTTGTGGGTCGTGAGAAAGAAATTTTGCGTGTGGCGCAGATTCTGTCCCGTAGGAAGAAGAACAACCCCATTATTATCGGTGAACCAGGTGTGGGCAAGAGTGCCATTGTGGAAGGCCTCTCTCAACTCATCGCTTCCCACAAAGTGCCTCGTCTGCTTCAAAACAAACGCATCATCGCCCTTGATATGGCCTCGATTGTGGCTGGCACACAATTTCGCGGACAGTTTGAAGAACGCCTCCGTCGCTTGATAAAAGAGCTCAACGCCCATCCCGAAATAGTAATCTTTATTGACGAGATTCATACCATTATTGGTGCAGGGTCAGCTCCCGGTAGTTTGGATGCTGCAAACATCCTAAAACCCGCCTTAGCACGCGGAGAGGTGCAATGTATCGGTGCCACGACCACAAACGAGTATCGCAAAACAATCGAGAAGGACGGAGCCCTAGCCCGTCGCTTCCAGTCGGTGCTCCTCGAGCCCACGACCGCTGAAGAAACCCTGCAAATCCTCCATAACATAAAAGAACGCTATGAGGAGCATCACAATGTGGCCTACACCCCGGAGGCATTGGCAGCGTGTGTGCACCTAACGGAACGCTATATCACCGATCGCTCACTCCCCGACAAGGCCATCGACGCCCTTGACGAAGCTGGAAGTCAGAAGCACTTACTGAGCCTCAATGTGCCAGCAGACATAGTTGCTATGGAGCAGAAAATAGTGGAATTGAAGCAACAGAAAGACCAAGCCGCTAAGGAGCAGGATTACGAACGTGCTGCCCGCTATCGCGATGAATCCGTACAACTCCAAACGCAGTTGAACGAACGCAATCGCCAGTGGCTGTCAGAACAGAAGACATACCGTCAGACCATCACAGAGGACGACATTGCCAACGTGGTGAGCAACATCAGCGGCGTGCCCATACAGCGCGTGGTACAAAGCGAAGCAACGCGTCTGAAAAGCATGAAAGCCGAACTGGAAAGCCGCGTAGTGGCACAGGATACTGCCATAGAGAAGCTTGTGCGTGCCATTACTCGCAATCGTATGGGATTGAAGGGGCACGACCGCCCCGTGGGGACCTTCCTCTTTGTGGGTCCCACAGGCGTTGGTAAGACCTATTTAGTGAAATGCCTAGCCGAGCAGATGTTTGGCCGCAGGGATTCGCTCATACGCATTGACATGAGCGAATATGGCGAGAAATATTCCACCAGCCGCCTCGTTGGAGCCCCTCCGGGATATGTAGGCTACGAAGAAGGTGGACAGCTGACAGAGAAAGTGCGCCGCCATCCATATTCGGTGATTCTACTTGACGAAATTGAGAAAGCACACTCCGATGTCTTCAACACCCTCCTGCAAGTGATGGACGAAGGGCGCATGACAGACGGCAATGGCGTAACGGTGGACTTCCGCAATACGATTATCATCATGACCTCTAACACCGGCACGCGCCAAATTCGCGAATTTGGACAAGGTATCGGCTTCCATACGGGCGAAGTGGGCTCCAACAGCCACCAATATGCAGAAGCGATAGTGAAGAAGGCCCTACAACACCAGTTTGCACCAGAATTCCTCAATCGCTTGGACGATATCATTATGTTTCATCCTTTAGAAAAGACTGATGCACAGAAGATTGCCAAGATAGAATTAGATCTCTTGTGCAAGCGGATAGCTCCCATGAATCTCCACCTCGATCTCTCCACTGCCGCTCTGGACTATGTGGTGGAAAAAGGCTTTGATGCACAATATGGAGCCCGCTCACTGAAGCGCGCCATACAAACAAATGTGGAAGATTGCCTTTGTGATTTGCTCCTCGAGAGTGCCGACAGTCAAGCAGCTCGCACAGTTCGCTTCGACATGGCCGAAGGCGAGCTAAAGGTTAATATCACCGAAGATTCAGTCCACAAGGATAAATCTGCTCAGGCAATCGAAAGATCGAACGACGAGAAAGGTGCGAAAAATAAGTAGCAGCCCCATCTCAGAAATAGTAGAAAAAACAGGAAACGTGAGTAAAAAGTTGTAACTTTGCTCACATCTACAAACAAACACCTAATAGCGAAAATGGAACATACATCTCAACTTCTTACAGAAGCAGCTGACAATATCCGCGTGCTTGTTGCAGCCATGGTAGAGAAAGCAAAATCAGACACCCTGGAGGTGCCATGGGTGGTGCTGACTTCATCAATGTTCTGTATTCAGAATTCCTTAAGTTCGATCCCGATTGCCCCTCTTGGGAATGTCGCGATCGCTTCTACCTTGACCCTGGGCATATGTCGCCGATGCTCTATGCTCAGTTGATGCTTTGCGGACGCTTCACAATGGACGAGCTCAAGCAATTTCGCCAGTGGGGCTCTCCCACGGCTGGCCACCCCGAACGCAGCGTGGAACGCGGCATCGAAAACACCAGCGGCCCATTGGGACAAGGCCATACCTATGCCGTGGGTGCTGCCATTGCAGCAAAAGCCCTCTATGCGCGTACAGGTAACCCAGGTTTCAAACGCGAGAAGATCTATGCATTCATTTCTGACGGCGGTATCCAAGAGGAAATCTCGCAGGGTGCAGGCCGCATTGCAGGCCACTTGGGTTTGGACAACCTCATCATGTTCTACGACTCCAACGACATTCAGCTATCGACCCCAACGAGCGATGTTATCAGTGAAGACACCGCGCTGAAATATCAGGCGTGGAACTGGAACGTTATTGAGATTGATGGTAACGACCCCGTACAGATTCGAGAAGCCTTGATAAAGGCCAACGAAGAAAGCCAGCGCCCCACTCTTATCATAGGTCATACGATGATGGGAAAAGGAGCGAGAAAGGCCGATGGCAGTAGCTACGAAAAGTGCTGCCAAACTCATGGTGCTCCCCTCGGTGGAGACAACTACATACAGACACTCAAGAATCTATCCGCTGATGTTGACAATCCCTTCCAGGTGAGACCAGCAGTGGAAAGATGTATGCCGAACGCCTCGAAGAACTGCGCAAAGAGGTGCGTAGCCTACGCGCAGAAGAACAGGCATGGGCAGCAGAGAATCCAACCAAGGCACAGTTGCAAGCCGACTGGTTTGCTAACCGCCTACCTCAGCTGCCATGGGGCGAAATAGAGCATAAAGCCAACTCGGCAACGCGTAATGGTTCGAAGATTATCCTTGCAATGCTCTCCAAACATGTCCCCAATATGATTGTTAGTTCGGCCGACTTGTGCAACTCCGACAAAACTGACGGTTTCTTGGCATACACTACAGAAATCTCCCGTACCAATTTCGCTGGTGGTTTTTTCCAAGCAGGCGTCAGCGAACTGTCGATGGCATGTATCTGCATCGGTATGATGCTTCATGGCGGTATCATCACAGCAATGGGCACATTCTTCGTTTTCTCCGACTATATGAAGCCCGCCATACGCATGGCAGCCTTGATGGAAATCCCCGTGAAATTCATCTGGTCTCACGATGCCTTCCGCGTGGGAGAAGATGGTCCGACTCACGAACCCGTTGAGCAGGAGGCACAAATTCGCCTAATGGAGAAACTGAAAAACCATCACGGCAAAGATAGCGTACGCGTTCTGCGTCCTTGCGACAACCAAGAAAATACGCAGTGCTGGAAGATGGCAATGGAAAATACAGACACGCCTACGGCTCTCATTTTTAGTCGCCAAGACGTGCGCGATCTTCCGGCAGGAACCGACTACACACAAGCTCAGAAAGGAGCCTTTGAAGTCATCAAAGAAGCCCATCCCGATGTTATCCTTGTGGCTAACGGTTCAGAAGTTGGCACCTTGTGCGACACTCAACAGCTACTTCAAAAGGAAGGCATCAAAGCCCGCGTAGTAAGCTGCCCTAGTGAAGGCCTCTTCCGTCGGCAATCTAAAGAATATCAAGATACTCTGCTTCCCAAGAATGTGAAGACATTCGCTCTGACAGCAGGTTTGCCCGTCACAATGGAAGGCCTTGTAGGCCTGCAAGGCCGCATCCATGGACTGAGCAGCTTTGGCTTTAGTGCTCCATACAAAGTGCTCGATGAGAAATTAGGTTTTACTCCCGAGCATATTTATAAGGAAATCGTCGACTTCGTGAAAAACTAAGTTAGTAGATTCATAAATACAACACAGCACATGGGATAGACCTCCAACGAGGTAATATAACCTCCATGTGCTGTGTTATTTATATAAGGTCGGAGAAAATATAGTCGGAGATAAAAATCCCAGAACGTGTGAGACGTAAATGATTATTGACACATTCCAAAGCCCCATTATCTATAAACGGCTTAGCGCGTAGCAGAAGCAGATGGCGCTTATCAGACGGCACCTCCTCCAGGTTGAGCCCTTGCATCATCCGCATACGCGTGAAGACGAGTTCCTCGAATCTCTCCTCCTCCGTTAAGTTTTCAACCGAATGAGGAGGAAGTCCAGGAGCAGCTATATAAGCCCGCAGATCGGCGTTATTGCTGCGACGGGTACGCCCATCAAAGCTATGTGCCCCAGGTCCGCAGCCAATATATGGCAGGCCTTGCCAATAGCTAGAATTGTGTTGAGAGCGAAAGCCTTCACGAGCGAAATTAGAAATCTCATAGTGCTCAAAGCCTTTGTATTCAGTCATTTCTATCAAGGATTGAAACATCGAAAGCTCCATATCTTCCTCCACCTCTTTAACCTGCCCTTTCTCCCAGAGTTTGAAGAGTGCAGTCCCTTCCTCTATCATCAAGCAATAGCTCGAAAGGTGCGTAATAGAGAGCGATAAAGCCAACTGCACATCCTCTCTCCATTCCTCCAGCGTCTCATTAGGGAGCCCATAGATAAGATCAACACTGATATTCTTTATCCCCACACTATTTATCCGCTCAACAGCCTGAATAGCCTCTTGAGCAGTATGACGTCTATTTAAGAATTTCAAACGTTCATCGTTGAATGTCTGAATCCCCAAACTAACGCGATTCACGCCCCAACTGGTAAGCTCCATAGCAAATTCCTGCGTGACATCATCGGGATTAACCTCCATCGTTATTTCAGCATCAGACAACAGTGAGAAATTGTGATGGATTGTTTCAAAAATCTGCGAAAACTGAGAGAGCGTTAACTGTGATGGAGTGCCACCACCAAAGTAGATAGTAGAAAGCTCCTCGCCACGATAGACTTTCAATTCCCGACAAAGAGCATCCGTGTACAGCTGACTCATTTCTATCCCTAAAGTTGTGGAATAGAAGTCACAATAAATGCAGCGTTTACGACAAAAAGGAACATGAATATATAATCCCAGCATGAGTAAATTTTTCGTCTAAATTACAACATTATTTTTAGGTAAAAAGGAAAAACACTAAATTTGCATAAAAGACTTGTGTCATGTATCTAACAGTGAATAATGCTTCTGCTGGCTCTGGAAAGACATTTACATTGTCAGCAGAATATGTAGCCGACTTGATAGCTGAACTTCATACAACTATTGGAGCCGACAAAATCCCTGCCTACGCCATCAATGCCCATCGTCGCATCTTGGCTATAACCTTTACAAACAAGGCAACAGCAGAAATGAAAGTACGCATACTGCAATATCTGTATGCGCTCTCTCAACAGCAAGACAAAGCCTTCCTCGAAAAAGTAAAGGAAATACTTGCATCGTTCTCCATCAACGTTTCAGACCAACAGATTGCCGTTCTTACACGAAAAGCACTTATAGATGTCTTACACGACTATAACCATTTCCATGTAATCACTATTGACTCCTTCTTCCAAAAACTGCTTTCTTCGTTAGCTCGAGAACTCAACCTACCAGCTAACTTAAAAGTGGATATCAACAATAATGAGGCGATAGGAGAAGCTGTAGACTTACTACTGCGCGATCCTGAGCCTTCAGAACTTGGTTGGTTAAAAAACTATATCAACCAGCGCAATACAGACGCGCAGAACTGGAATATAGCAGAAGAAATAAAGAAGTTTGCTTATAAAAATCTCCTATTAGAAGACTACCAACTACTCCCCGAAGCTGAAAAGTTTTTTATAGCTGATAATGCAAGGATGAATGATTTCATTAAGAGCCTGCGTAAAATCCTTAGTGACATCGGTGAGCAGTTTAACAATACTCTGCAGCAAATAAAAGATGAATTTGAAGCCACCCTTGAAGAGCATAGTAACTCACGTAGCATAAAGCCATATTTTAAGAATATGCCTAAAGCACCGAAAGAGGCCATGGAAAAAATTCTAAATGGCGATGTAAAACTTCTATTGAAGAAAGCGCAAGACAATGCAGAATTGTGCTCATTAGAAACAAACTTCATCGAACAACTAAATGAGTTAGAAAAGGTTCGAAAGGAATATGAAGAACTTTCTAACACAGTTGCTCTTATGCTGAAAAATCTAAGCCCTCTACGTTTACTAAATGCCATAGAGAAAAAACTTGATATTGTCAATCAAGAGCACAATCGGTTCTTGCTAACAAAGACTAAACTTCTGTTCCATACCTTCATTGACGACCAAGATGCTCCTTTCATTTTCGAAAAACAGGAAATCAATATAAGCACATCTTGATTGATGAATTCCAAGATACAGCTAAAACTCAATGGAACAATATTTGCCATTTGCTTTTTAACTCCATGTCAGAAGGAAACACCAACTTAATTGTAGGCGATATTAAGCAGAGCATATACCGTTGGAATGGTGGGGATTGGAGACTACTCATGAATATGAGTAAAAATCCTAAACTGGCCTTGCTAGGAGATATAAAAACAGAAATACTAAATGACAACTATAGAAGTAAGAGTAATATTGTACACTTCAATAATAAATTCTTCATTGAAGCAGCAAAACAGCTCGATGAAGAATCTAACACCACCCTTCTAAGAGAGATTTACACAAAAGAAACCACTCATCAAATACCTAAAAAAGGGCAAGGTGGATATGTGTATGCATGTATTTCAGAAGAAAGAGAAACTCCAGCGTTTTCTGACGAAGATTCCTCTCTGTCTGCTCAAATGCACAAACTCCATCGAGCAGGTGTTGCTTGGAAGGATATGTGCATCCTTGTTAGAAAGAGAAACGATGCTACAAAAATTATAGAAAACATCACTGACATAGAGTTTGTTTCTGACGAAGCCTTTGCACTCGGAAGCTCCCTAGGTGTACAGCTCATCATTCACCTTTTGCGTATCTTGGATAATGAGGAAGATACAGCCGCTATATACTTTGTTATAAAAGCCTATGAGAAGTATATCCTTCAGTCAGAACCATCACATAGCAACAAGTTGGAAGATCTCCCCCAAGATTTCTCTTCCGACATTGACTACCTAAGAAAGATGCCTCTCTATGAGCTGATACTTCGCCTCATAGAGATATTCCAACTCGACCAGCTAAAAGAGGGCTCTACCTATATCCTCTCACTCCTCGACCAAACCCTAGATTATATCAGTAATAACCCCCATACTATCAATAGCTTCTTACGAAAATGGGAGAATACATTTCAGAATAAGTCCATCCCATCCTCTAAAGTAGATGCAGTTAGAATTCTGACAATTCATAAATCAAAAGGCCTTGAATTCCATTCTGTCTTTATTCCAGATTGCACATGGGAGTTAGACACAACAAACAGTGATCATCGTTCCTTTCTCTGGTGGGATAATCCCTTTATCAAAAAAGAGGATATGCCACATATCCCCATCAGCCCAAGCTCTCAAGCTAAAACTTCAAAATTCAAAACGCAATACGAAGAAGAAATGAACCAACGTCATGTTGATAATCTCAACTTGGCCTATGTTGCTTTCACGAGACCGAGATACAATCTTTTTCTATGGGCTAATACAAAGGGCAAAAAAACAAAGGATAATATGGGACTCTTGCTAGCTTCCACGCTCAAAGCCTTATATAACACAAATCCAATAGAACTTCAAAATGTCCCTCCCTCCCTAACGCACGAGCAAATAGAATCCTCATCTATCTATAAAATAGGAACACCCGAAGTTCCTGAAATGAAGGCAGCAAATAAAGTAGAGAAAAGCGACAACCCTTTTGTTTATACGCCCCAAGAGAAACCCTTTTTCTTTAAGACCTTCCCTGCCAGTCTATCCTTCTGCCAGTCAAATGATTCTTTAGAGTTTATGACTGAGCTACAGGGGGAAGATTCCTCTAAATTTAAGATGATGGATCGTGGAAAGATTTTCCATAGAATCATGCAAGAAACAAAAGTTTCCGAAGATATGCCAAAAGCAATCAAGCACTTATCCAAACTTGGCATAATTTCTGAAGATGAAATAGAGAGGCTTCAAAATATCTTTTCAGAGTATTTATCCGCACATCCAGAATGGTTCGATGGATCGTGGGATGTATTTACAGAAACAACACTTCTCAAAAATGGAAGCGCAGAGCATCGCGCAGACAGAATAATGGTAAGGGGCGATGAAACCATTATTATAGACTTCAAGTTCGCTCAAAAGGAAGAAAAGAAACATATTCTACAGGTGCAAGAGTACATGAAATTACTAATGGATATTCGTCCACATGTAAAAGGCTATCTTTGGTACGTGGACAAAGATTTAACTATCCCTGTTGAATTATAATTCTCGTACCTTTATCATTCAATCAAAAACTAAAGATAATGAAATACTTCCTTGAATTAGTAGCTCAAGACATCATAGCTAAAGCACAGTACTCTAATGATTTATCACGACTTGTTTTAATTTTTCCTAATAAACGTGCTAGCCTATTCTTTAATCGCCATCTAGAAAGTCTACTCAAAGGGAAAGCTATTTGGGCTCCACAATATATGACTATCAGTGAGCTTTTTCAAATCGTTCTCCCATAAAACTCTAGCCGACGATATTGAAGTCATTTGTCGCCTATATAATATATATGTGTGCAAAACACATTCAAAAAGAAAGTCTTGATCATTTTTTTATAGCTGGGGGAACGCCTCTTAGCCGACTTTGATGATATCGATAAGAATCTCTCTCGAACATGATGCACAGAAAGTATTTTTGCAATATCAGTGATCTAAAAAAACTAGAGGACGATGGCTATATCACGCCCGAGCAACGCGCCGAATTATATGCTTTCTTTCATAAACACGTAAAAGGAGATTCCGGTATTCACGCTAAATTCTTTGAAGTTTGGGACCATTTGTACGATATCTATATAACTCTCAACGATGAACTTTCTGCTAAGGGGGAAGCCTATGAAGGAGCACTCTATCGAGACGTAGTAAAGGAACTCAAGCAGGGTGTCATCAAATGTCCCAAAGAAGTAAAACAATATGTTTTTGTAGGTCTTAATGTTCTCGATTATGTGGAACACGAATTACTGACATGGCTTAATCAACAACAAAAAGCACGCTTCTATTGGGACTATGATAACTTCTACGTATCCGAACACAATGAATACGAAGCAGGTATCTTCATCAGAGAAGATCTTCGTGAATTCCCCAATGAGTTACCAGCAGAACATTTCAATAACCTATCTCAACCAAAGGAAGAATTTGAAATCGTACAAGCACCAGGCGAAAATATACAAGCCTTTTCTGTCGCCGATTGGCTACAACTATCACGCGGACATCTCGACTTACAGAATCAGCCTCATACAGCCATCATTCTCTGTAATGAAGAATTAACCGAACCGGTTCTCCATGCATTGCCAGCGATTGTTGGTGAGAATAAAGACGGAACAGATACAACGGAACTAAAGGTGAATATCACCAAAGGTTTCCAACTGACGCATACTCCTGTCTATAGCCTCATTGACCAACTTCTAAATATTGCAGAACATCCGCAACGTAAGCGTTCGCAAAAACACCTACTACAAATCATTCAATTTGTTATTGAACGAGCAGCACGTAATTTATTGCAAAGCAACGAACAAGAAAAACAGACGCGAGCAACAAGCATCAATTCATATCGCTTCTTTATACTGAAGCATATTACAAAGTTCATACTACGCTTGAACGCTTTATTGTTTTACTTCGTAACAAGACTTTACAAGTCACAACCTTCACACTCCACCGCCTCATCAAACAAGTCTTGAGCAAGCTCTCTATTCCATTCCATGGAGACCCTATTGATGGTATTCAGGTAATGGGACTTCTAGAATCACGTAATCTCGACTTTGACAACGTACTTCTACTATCGGCCAATGAAGGAAATATTCCTAAGCTTGAATCAGAAAACTCCTTCATTCCTTACACCCTACGCAAAGCATTCAATCTGACTTGTTCGGAGAAGAGAAATGCCGTATATGCTTACTATTTCTATCGCCTCCTTCAGAGACCTAGCAAGGTGCGCATACTCTACAATTCTACAACAGACATTGCCACTGCTGAACCTTCACGATTTCTCCAACAAATTGTAGTTTCTAAGATCTACGACAATATTCACCATGAAACATTAGTAGATGCTCCCCAGAGAGAAGCATTAAGCGAAGATCCGATTAAAAAGCCCCATAATCTCTTTGACATACTCAATCCTTTGGGAAGAAATGGAGAACGCAAAATGCTCTCCCCTTCCTCCTTGAACGCTTATATTGAATGTCCTCTCAAGTTCTATTACAAAAAGGTAAAAAAACTAAGACTCCCTACCCCTGCTCCTGATGATATAAAAGCCAATAGTTTTGGTAATATTTTTCATACTTCCGCCGAGCTGCTCTATAAGGAAATTTGCGGATACAATAAGGAAAAAAACAAATACAATACTCCTATTATTTCAAAGTCGGATTTAGAATCTTGGCTCTCCTCATCAAAGGAGATAAAACTCCGTCAATTTATCTTTCAGGCATATAAAAAAGAAGGATTATTGCCCAATGCACTCGTAACAGAAATTGTGCTCACCTATTTGCATAATCTTCTCAAGTTTGACAGTAAATTTGAGTTTCTAAAAATCTTGACACTCGAAGAACCTCATGGGACAAAAATCAAAGTGATGGTCAATGGGGTGAAACGCGAGTTTGCCGTTGGAGGTTTCGTAGACCGTCTTGATATTGCTACTCTTCCTAATGAGAATCCCACAGTGAGAATTGTCGATTACAAAACAAGCTCACAGGAGCAAACCGCAAAAGATGTAGAGGAACTCTTTAACACAGACGGCAAAGCACACCCCGGATATTTGTTCCAAACATTGCTCTACGCCTTAGCGGTGAAGGAGAAATTCACGGAAATAAATCAATTTTCTTCAGTCCTCTTCTATCCGCACTTCTCAACAAAAGAAAATTATGACCCAAGAATTATTATTGGAAAAAGTGATAATAAAAACATTCAAGAGCAAATATTTAAAGACTTCGAAGGAAAACTAAAGCATCTCATTGAAGATCTTCTCGACCCGTCTATACCCTTCATTGCTACCCCCTCTAAAGATAGCTGCAAATGCTGTGACTTCTATCGTCTTTGCGGCCAAGCCATAAAAGAAAACATATGATACTCCCCATTATAAGCCCAGAGATTTCAAGCATTATAAGCAACTATCATGCTGGAATTATTGAAGCTATTGTGAGCAATCAGCCCACATCTTCTCAGCTCTCTGAAGAAATAAGATCATGCTCATCTTGGCTTCAAGAGAACTTCACGACCGATTCCATCAAAGAACGTTCTAGCATTGCTGCAACGCGAGCTGCCTATAAAGCAGCAAGAAAAGATCCTAGCAGATATCGCCCATCGTGCGAACAATTGGCCCGAAGAGTGTTACAAGGTAAAGATCTCTATTCCATTAGTATGTTAGTTGACCTTGGCAATCTCATTTCGCTTCAGAGCGGCTATAGTGTAGCTGTGCTTGATGCAGCCCATATCAAAGGAGATACTATCACCTTTGGCATTGGTCGTGAGGGCGAAGACTATGAGGGCATAGGTCGGGGACCGCTCAATATAGCCCACTTGCCTGTTTGGCGAGATGAACTAGGAAGCTTTGCTACACCAACGAGCGATAGTGTGCGAACGCAGTGTGAGCTAACAACAGAGAAGATTCTCATCATCATCAATGGCTTTGATGGAGACGTTAAACATCTTACAGAAACTATGGTTTACACAGAAAAACTACTTTTACACTTCTGTGAAGCTGAAGAAATATATTCAGCTATATATCCCTAAAACTGTATATCTATCAGCTCATAACAAATAATTATTCAACCTAATAACATCTCTATTCGGAATGATACCCAATCTAAAAGAAGTTGTATTTCGCGATACCCCCTTTGCAGAACTCATGCACAAACGCATCTACAATGTCCTTCTAATAGCAACAAAATATGATGCTTTTATGCTGGAAGATGATGGACGTGTAGACGAACAAATTTTCAATGAGTACAATTCTTTGGGCTTACGCTATCCTCCTCGCTTTACACAGGTAACATCAGAAGAGGAAGCGCTCATAGAGTTAGCAGATCGCCATTTCGAACTCGTCATCGTTATGCCGAATATGGATAACCGAGACACTTTCGCGTCAGCAAAGGACATAAAACAACAGTATCCTGATATTACTATTGCAGTGTTAACTCCTTTTTCAAAAGAAGTAACACGAAGAATGGCTAAAGAAGATCTCTCAACAGTTGACTATGTATTTTCGTGGTTAGGAAATGCAGACCTCCTTCTTGCAATAATCAAACTTATAGAGGATAAATGGAATGCTGAGCATGACACGCATGAGGCTTCCGTACAGAACATTCTTTTGGTAGAAGACAGTGTTAGATTCTATTCGGCAGCTCTCCCACTTCTCTATCATTTTGTATTAGAACAGAGTTTGGAGTTTTCTAAAGAAGCTCTCAACGACCAACTCAAGACTATGAGAATGCGTGGTAGACCTAAAATTCTATTGGCGCGCTCCTACGAAGAGGCTCAAGAACTTTTAGAAAAGTTTGATGATAACATCCTTGGAGTTATCTCTGATATGAGCTTTATGCGTAATGGAGAAAAAGATCCTATTGCAGGAGCGCATCTTGGAGAATACATTAAGAGTAAAGACCACCACATTCCACTGATATTAGAATCGAGTGAGGATAGCAATATACAATATGCTCACAAACTTGGGGCTTCTTTTATCAGTAAAAACTCTAAAAGCTATCCTCAAGACCTCCGCTCTGAAATAACAAAGCATTTCGGCTTTGGTGATTTTATCATTATAGACCCCAACACGCATCAGCCCATACATCGTATCAAATCGCTTCATGATTTACAACTCTATATTTGGAAAATTCCTGAGAAATCTCTGCGTTATCATCTAAGCCACAACCACTTTAGCCGCTTCTTCTTTAGCCGTGCTATGTTCCCGCCAGCAGTGGTACTAAAACACATAGATGTGGAAGAATACACAAATATGGATGAAGCCCGTCAGCTTATCTTCGATTTGATTGTAGAATACCGACACATGAAGAACGAAGGAGTGGTAGCAATCTTTCAAAAAGATCGCTTCGACGAGTATGCTTCCTTTGCGCGCATTGGCCATGGCTCATTGGGTGGTAAAGGACGTGGCCTAGCATTTATGTCAGCAATGGTACGTCGGTATCCGCGATTGTCTACACAAACTTTTACCGTAAACATCCCTAAGACGGTTGTTGTTTGTACAGATATCTTCGATGCTTTTATGGAAGAGAACGAGCTCTATCCTCTTGCGCTAAGCAATGCTAGCGATGAAGAAATACTAGCTACTTTGAGCAGGCCACACTGCCAAATCAAGTGTTGGAAGACTTGCTCTCTTTGCTGAATATAGTACATGGACCTATTGCTGTTAGATCTTCTTCATTGTTGGAGGATTCTCATTATCAGCCATTTGCTGGCATCTATTCTACATATATGATTCCGCATATCGAGGATCAAAAAGAAATGATGCGACTCTTAAGAGGTGCTATAAAGGCTGTGTATGCAAGTGTCTTCTACCGTGCGAGTAAAAACTATCTCACAGCTACTCAGAATCTCATAGACCAAGAAAAGATGGCGATTGTTATTCAAGAAGTAGTTGGAACAAAACATAACAATCTATTCTATCCTACGATGAGTGGTGTAGCTCGTTCTCTTAATTTTTATCCTCTCGGACATGAGCAAGCAGAAGACGGTATTGCCAACATTGCTTTTGGGTTAGGAAAGTATATTGTCGATGGTGGACAGACACTTCGCTTTTCTCCAAAACATACAAATCATATACTTCAGCTCTCTACACCTGAATTGGCATTAAAAGAAACGCAAACTCATTTTTTTGCACTTGATTTGGACAATCTAGCTCCAAAATTTAGTACCAGTGAAGCGTTTAATCTTCTCAGTCTAAAAGTTACTGATGCACGAGAAAATATGAGTCTGCAACAAGTGGCATCAACTTATAATTTCAATGACCATCGAATTATTCCTGGGGTTCAAAAAGCAGGACGCCTTCTTATAACCTTCGACAGATTACTCCATTATTCTCCTTTTCCCGTTGCTAAGACCATAGACAGTCTACTTAACATTGGACGCAATGAAATGGGTCGACATGTAGAAATAGAATTTGCTCTTGATGTCTCCAATTATGAAATAGCACATTTCTATCTTCTACAGATTCGTCCCATTGTAGACAATCGAGAAGATCTTGGAGAGGATATTATTATAAAAAATGAAGATATTTTATTGATTTATTCAGAGAATGTCCTAGGTAATGGTATTATTTCAGACATACAAGATATAGTCTATGTACCATCAGCCAATTTTGATGCAGCAAAAAATCAAGAGATAGCACAACAAATTGCAGAAATCAACGAACAACTAGCTGCAGATGGTAAAGAATATGTCCTCATTGGTCCAGGACGCTGGGGCTCTTCTGATCCTTGGTTGGGTATTCCCGTACAATTTTCACATATCAGTGCAGCAAGAACAATTGTAGAGTGTGGTCTTCCCAATTATAGAGTAGATCCTTCTCAGGGTACACACTTCTTCCAAAATCTTACAAGCCTGGGTATTGGTTATTTCACCATCACTCCCTCCACTGGCGATGGATCATTCGATGAAGAATGGCTTACCCAACATCCAGCTTCATTTGAAACCCCTTTTGTACGCCATGTCCATTTGCCAGCACCTTTGATAATCAAAATGGATGGTCATCACAGCAAAGGAGTAATTTTGAGAGGACAAAATAAACCAGATCTTCTATCGAACATCTCAAAGTAGTTAACCCAAACTCAATAATTAGAATAATATATTAAAACTTTTTTTCTATTACAACGATCTCATTTGTTTTTTTATCAACTAATCAATGAGTATTTTTTTCTTAAAATTATTTATAAATCACTATTTTTTTATGCAGTTTATTAGCTGTCAATAACTTCTTTCTGTATTTTTTTGCGAGCATAGAAGTTCAGATGTCACATGAAGAAGTCTACCATTTGGGCCATTGCCTCAGTTATGGGAATTTCATTTCTTTCCCTACTCTATCTGCAAACACGGTATTTGCAAGAGGTTATCGATATACGCCGAGAACAAATTGAGGCGGTTGTCACCCGATCTATGGCACAAGCGGCACGCGATATCGAAATTGATGAGACGCAAGAACGTCTCCGAAAACAAAGTGAAATTCCAGAAGATTCAACTCAAGCAAAATCTCTTGATGATGTAGAAAAGAAATTTGCTAATTTCCACACTTCGTCAGGCATTCCTAAGGCCTTCCTCCCAGAAAATTTCAATGATAGTTCTTCAACTGATGAATTTAAGGCAAAAATTCGCGAAGCATACTTATATAAAAAAGGATTGCTTGATGAAGTGGCTTATGCTGCATTATATAAATCTAGCGACGAACCTCTAGCCAAGCGTGTAGCAAATATAGATTCAAAGTTGAAACAAGCATTTATTAATAATGGCCTTAGACTAAATAACGATTTCACATACCACTATGTGGTTCTCAATGCCAACGGAGATACAATTGTAAAATGCCCCGACTATGACCCGCAAGGATCAGAGAATAGTTATAGGCAAGAACTCTTTGAACACGATCCGCGCCCTAAGATGGGAGTTCTGTATGTGCACTTTCCCAATATGCAGAAATATATATTTCTGAGTGTACGCTTTATCATTCCTGCCATTATCTTCACGCTAATATTGTTATGTATGTTTGTATTTACAATTTACACCATCTTCCGACAAAAGAGACTGACAGAAATCAAGAACGATTTCATAAACAATATGACGCATGAGTTTAAAACACCAATTTCAACAATATCTCTTGCTGCACAAATGCTCCAAGATCCATCAGTTACAAAGAGTGGAGATATGTTAAAGCATCTCTCAGGTATTATCAATGATGAAACAAAACGCTTGCGTTTTCAAGTGGAGAAAGTACTTCAAATGTCAATGTTCGATGAAAAGGGAGGTACATTCAAGCGAAAAGAGGTTGACATTAACAACCTATTGAAGGATGTAACAGACACGTTCCGATTAAAAGTAGAAACTAATGGAGGCAGTCTAAAAACTCATTTAGAGGCTGCAGATACCATAGTGTTTGTTGACCAGATGCACATGACAAATGTTATCTTCAATTTGCTTGACAATGCAATAAAATATAAATCAGCGGACAAAAAGATCGAATTGACGATAGATTCGTATAATAAAGGAGATAAGATTTATATAAGTATCCAAGATAATGGCATCGGCATAAGAAAAGAAGATTTAAAAAAAAATATTTGAAAAGTTCTATCGTTCACATACAGGCAACCGACACGATGTTAAGGGATTTGGCCTAGGACTAGCTTATGTAAAAAAAGTGATAGACTATCACAAAGGAAATATCCACGCAGAAAGTGACTATGGTAGAGGAACAAAATTTATAATAAGTCTCCCTATCATCAAAAAATCATAAATCAATAAATATAAACCCGCCGGCCTAATTTAGGCAAGCACAAAAAATAAAAAACTATGGAAGAGAAAAACAGAATCAGAATTCTCCTCTGCGAAGACGAAGAAAATCTTGGACCGCTGCTCCGCGAGTACCTACAAGCTAAAGGCTTTGACACAGAACTGGCAGTGGATGGAGAAGAAGGGTATAAGATCTTTATGACTGAAATTTGATCTGTGCATTTTAGATGTTATGATGCCTAGAAAAGATGGGTTTACACTTGCTAAAGAAATTAGATCTATCAATGAATTCATTCCAATTATTTTCTTAACGGCCAAGACGCTGAAAGAAGATATCCAAACAGGTTTTAAAATTGGTGCTGACGACTATGTTACCAAGCCATTCTCTATGGAAGAACTTCGTCTCAGAATTGAGGCTGTAATGCGTCGGGTGAGCAACAAACAAAATCGTGCACTTTCCTTCTATAAAATTGGTTCTTATGAATTTGACACAAAGAAGCAGACACTAGTGCGCGGTGATAAAGTTCAAGATCTCACCACTAAAGAAAGTGAACTTCTAAATCTTTTATGCGCACACGCAAATGATGTCCTCTTACGTGACGATGCTTTAAAAGCAATCTGGCTGGACAACAACTATTTCAACGCTAGATCTATGGACGTATACATCACACGCCTCCGTAAGCATTTACAGGAAGATGAGAATGTGCGCATCATCAATGTACATGGAAAAGGCTATCGCTTGATTATGCCAGATGGAGAATAACTCCTAGGATAAAATCAATAAATACTGGATTTAACGATTTGGTTGGGCATAAGGTTCTACAGATAGAGAAAAATCGTTAAATCCATCTTTTTTTGATGACTTCAAACTACCTTTGTACACAAAACGACTGAATATGAGACAAAGAATATATAGTATCCTGCTCGTGATTGTAGTAATGAGTAGCTTTTTCCAATCTTGTAGCGATAATGATTCGTATGCAGAAAAACGAGAACAAGAGAAAAAGCAGATCCAAGCTTTTCTAAAAACTGGAGCTTTGGTTGTAGATAAAGATTCAGGTGATTCCTTGATATATGTCCCACCCATCAAGACTATCACAGAAAGTCAATTCTATGCCAACGATTCAACGACTGATGTATCTAAGAACGAATATGTGCTCTTCGCAGGTACAGGTGTATACATGCAGATTGAACGTAAAGGAACAGGAAAGAAACTTGAATCGGGAGAAACCGCAACGGTTATTTGTCGCTATACAGAATTTAATATAGCCACAGATAGTATCCAGACTTCCAATAATGTTCTTACTTATGAAGGTCATCCAGACATCATGATTGCACAGAACACTTATGGGACACTTTCTGGAACTTTTGCAAGTGGTGTCATGAAAACTTTCTATGGTAGTTCGGTACCTTCCAGTTGGCTAATTCCTTTACAATTCATTAATCTAGGACGCCAGATTTCAGACACATCAGAAATAGCTAAAGTACGATTGATTGTCCCTAGTACACAAGGGCAATCCAATGCGGCACTTTATACTAATATTTATCCATGCTATTACGAAATAACTTATCAGCGTGGCCGATAAATTGCACTAAGACAGACTAAGGAGATTGCAAAATCATGAAATCACGCGTTTCTGATTTTGCAATCATTTTTTTAACAGAGACACAAATTCTTGTGGCAGAAAAGAAATATATGCGATGCGAAAAATAGAATTACTAGCCCCTGCAAAAAATGCAGAAATCGGAATCGAAGCCATACGGCACGGAGCAGATGCAGTTTATATAGGACCACCAGCTTTTGGTGCTCGGGCTGCTGCAGGAAATAGCATCGAAGATATTAAGCGTTTATGTGATTTTGCACATCTATTTGGAGCGGCTATTTACATAACGTTTAACACTATATTATACGATGACGAATTAGCTGAAGCTGAAAGAATGATTTATCAACTTTATGAAGCAGGGGCCGACGCTTAATTGTGCAAGACCTCTCACTGCTAAAGATGGATCTACCTCCTATTGCACTTCATTCCTCAACACAAATGGATATGACAAATATAGAGAAAGCTCAATTCATGGAAAAGATGGGATTCTCTCAGATTGTTTTAGCTCGTGAGTCATCAATAGATGAAATCAAAAAGTTTTATGACGCGGTAGATATTCCTCTTGAAGGTTTTATCCATGGAGCATTATGCGTAAGCTATTCTGGGCGTTGCTATGTATCAGAATCATGTTTTGGGAGAAGTGCAAACAGAGGACATTGTGCACAATTCTGTAGATTATCCTTCAATCTTATTGATGCCATGGGGAATATCATCCAAAAGGACAAGCATCTTTTGTCCTTACAAGATATGAACAGAAGTGCTTCTATCGAAGAAATGATGGATGCAGGTATATCCTCTTTCAAAATTGAAGGACGACTTAAAGATCTTAACTATGTAAAGAATGTGACTGCATTCTATCGGCAAGCAATTGATAAGGTAATTGATAAGCGCCAAAACGATTATTGTCGTACCTCTTATGGCATTTCTACCTATACCTTTACACCCCAGTTAAGTAAAAGCTTCAATCGAGGATTCACAGAATACTTTCTTCATGGGCGCTCTAAAGTGCACAATTTTTCAACCCCTAAAGCACGAGGAGAATTTGTGGGTACGATTGAGAGGTCAAATAGAGATGCTTTCTACCTAAAAGAAGATAGCAATATTGCGGCAGGTGATGGACTGTGCTTCCTGAATAGTTTTGGAAAACTAGAAGGCTTCCGCGTCAATAAAGTTGTGAATAGTGCAATTTTTCCAGGTCGCTCTATACGCATCTCTCGAGGGACCAAAATTTTCAGAAATCTCGATATAAAATTTGATACAATACTGCAGAAGACTTCTGCGGAACGCAAGATTCAAATAGAGATGATACTTAATGAAACTCCAGAAGGATTTTCCATAACTATTACAGATGAGAAAGGATACAAAATAGCAAAAGATTTTATCATAGAAAAAATAATGGCGAATACTCCGCAACGCGAAAATATCATTAAGCAATTATCCAAATGGGGCAATACCATCTTCGCCGTTAAAACATTCAGCTTGAATACAGAAAAGTATTTCATCCCATCCTCTATTCTTTCAACTTGGCGACGAGAAATGGAACAGCTGCTAATTGAAGAATATCAAAAAATGTATCAACGACAGCAGCGAAGACAAGTAGCAAAAGATTCTAGCTATTATATACAAGAATTGGATTATACAGCCAATGTGGCCAACCATCTTGCTAAAGATTTCTATACAGAGCACGGTGTCAATCATATTGCTCCTGCATTTGAAATAAAACCTCCACAGTCGCCCATTTTGATGACCTGTAGACATTGTATTCGCTATGCACTTGGACATTGCCCACAAAAGCATAGCGCTCCTCTTCCGTGGAAAGAACCATTGTACTTGCAATCATCTGATGGTAGACGTTTTCGTTTAAAATTTGACTGTGCGAAATGCGAGATGCAGGTCCTTCATTCATAATAGAATAGTGCTATATAAATATCCTTACTACGTCAATCGTAGCACTTAGTGTATTTTTATTTTGACCTCTTCATAAATAGGATTCATTGATTAGAATATATCCTTGCTCAGGCTTTTGTAATATAGATACATAACTTTCATAAAGTTTTTTTGCATATAATAAGAGATATATAAAAATCCTGTTATTTTGCTGCAGTCAATGTATAGCTCTAAAATGTATATTACTTTCTAGTATAACATTACTCATTTTCTAGATTTAGATAGATAGGATGCGACAGATTATTCATTCTCTTTTCTTTCTCGTGATAGCTTCACTATTGTCCAGCTGTTACTATTCTCATCCTAATAAATTGGATCATTGGGTTTCCACAGATGATCAATATGTAGATTCTGTAAACTTTATGATAGCTCATCACTATTGGGAAGGATATAACTTTGAGACGACAGATTCTCTTCAATTAGCTCCGACACTTCCAGGAGCGGATGGAGAAAAAGGAATTTCTCATCTCATAGTAAAAGCCAAAGAACACCTTGTTGTTGCTGACATCCAATATGTTCCAACAGATACTATTGATTCTGTGTGGGTTAAAGTGGCAAGTGAACAGTTTACACAAGGATGGGTACACGAAAAAACATTATTAAGTAAAGCCACTCCTAGTGATCCAATTTCTAAGTTTATCAACAATTTCAGCAACAGCCGAACACTTATATTTATGAGCCTCTTGGGATTATTCATCTTACTTTTCGTACTCCAAATGATATGGAAAAACAAAAGTCAGCAAAGCTTCTCTCGCCTGTTCTATCATTCAACAGGACTGCTGGCCCCAGGAGGGTGGAATGGAGCTTTTAGAAGCATATATCCAACGCTGCTGTGCATTACAATCTCTGGAGCAGCTACATTATACGGAAGTATTCAAAAATTTGTCCCAACAACATGGGTAGAGTTTTACTTCCACCCCACTATCAACCCATTCTCTCTAGAACTCCCGCCCATCTTAGTTCTTTTTATAATCAGCGTTTGGTTTATCTTATTATCTGGTGCACGGTAGTTATAGATTTGTGGCATCATGAACCGTTTCAACAAGTAGTTATTCATTCTATAGGACTTGCTTGCATCTGTGTGATTCTTTATCTAATCTTTACCATCACTGTTCAAATTTATGTAGGCTTTCCTCTCCTCTTGACTTATTGGATTTATGCTATTTTGCGGTATCGCAATCAACACTATATAACACTGCATTGTGGCAATTGCGGAGCAGAAATACCTCAGCTAGGAATCTGCCCATATTGTGGCGCAATCAACAAATAGTTGCTCACTCTCGATAACATTATTGAGTAATGATATATTATTTAATGAGGAATTAGCAGAATATATTTTATTTTCTTGTTTCAATCTGAAAGAATACATAACTTTGACCTCAGAATTTTGAATATATATGTTCATGACTCAGAAAAGCAGTTTAGTATCCATTGCTCATCTCTCTAAGTCTGATTTGACTTACTTGTTAGAGATGGGGAAGGAGTTTGAGAGACATCCTAATCGCAAAATTCTGGATGGAAGAATTATTGCCACCTTATTTTTCGAACCTAGCACACGCACAAGGCTCTCTTTTGAGACGGCAGCAAATCGACTTGGCGCAAAGATTATAGGATTCTCTGATCCAAAAGTTTCGAGTTCCACAAAAGGAGAAACATTAAAGGATACAATAATGATGGTGGCCAACTACTCCGATGCTATTGTGATGCGTCACCATTTAGAAGGTGCAGCACTGAGAGCTAGCGAAGTTTCACCCGTACCCATAGTAAATGCAGGAGATGGGAGTCACCAACATCCATCCCAAACATTGCTTGACCTTTATTCCATTCAGCAAACACAAGGCTCTTTGGAAAATCTCAACATATTTTTGGTAGGTGATTTAAAAATATGGACGTACAGTTCACTCTCTAATTATGGCTATGCGTCATTTCAATCCTACTTTTCATTTCATTGCTCCAAAAAGTTTAGAGATGCCCGCAGAATACAAATACTACTGCAAAAAGTACGATATAAGATATACAGAAACAGAAGAATTTAATGAAGACGTTATATCAAAGGCTGACGTCCTTTATATGACTAGAGTTCAAAAAGAACGCTTTACAGATCTTATGGAGTACGAAAGGGTAAAAGACACTTACATACTACAACGCCGGATGCTTTGTAAAGCAAAAGAGAACATGAAGATTCTTCATCCACTACCTCGCGTGAATGAAATTTCGCAAGATATTGACGATAATCCACACGCTTACTATTTCCAGCAGGCTAAGAATGGGCTTTATATGCGTGAAGCAATCCTCTGTCATGTTCTTGGCATAACATTAAACGATATAAAGTCTGATAAAACGATTCTTGATATTTAACTATGAAAAAGGAACTACAGGTTGCAGCGTTAGATAATGGGACTGTTATTGACCATATTCCTAACAATAAACTTTTTGAAGTTGTTCGCATACTCCATTTAGAGAGATGTCCGGAATCTTGTATTATTGTGGGTTTCAATCTTGATAGCAAAAAGATGGGGCACAAAAGTCTCATCAAAGTAAGAAACCATTTCTTTACTGATGCTGAGCTAAATCAGCTCAGTATTATTTCTCCGAACTTTACACTTTGTATCATTAAAAATTACGAAGTTGTGGAGAAGAAGACTATAGAATTACCAGAGGTTATAGAGAGGATAGTAAAATGCCCAAACCCCAAGTGCATCACGAATAATGAACCGATGCCAACATTATTTACGATTTCTGACGAGAACAAAGGTATTCTGCAATGCCACTATTGTGAAAAAGAAATCAATGTCGAAGACGTAAAGTTTACATAAGAAGAATACAAATAATTAATGACCATCAAATAAGACCTAATTTTCAATAACTAAAACATGCTTAGAGACAACGAAATCTTCAACTTAATTGAAGAAGAACACCTACGTCAAATGAGAGGCATCGAGTTAATTGCTTCTGAAAATTTTGTCAGTGACGAAGTAATGAGAGCTATGGGCTCTTGTCTTACAAACAAGTACGCTGAAGGTTATCCTGGCCACCGTTACTATGGAGGGTGCCAAATCGTTGATAAGACGGAAACGATAGCCATTGAACGTCTAAAAAAACTTTTTGGAGCTGAATATGCAAATGTTCAACCTCATTCAGGAGCACAAGCTAACGCTGCTGTTTTGCTCACAGTTCTCAAACCAGGAGATACTTTCCTAGGATTGAATCTTGACCACGGTGGTCATCTCTCCCATGGTTCTATGGTCAACACTTCTGGAATCCTTTATCACCCAGTAGGTTATAATCTCTGCAAAGAAACAGGACGCGTTGACTACGACGAAATGGAACAACTGGCACGCCAGCACAAACCGAAACTTATCATCGGCGGTGGCTCTGCTTATAGCCGTGAATGGGAGTATGCTCGTATGCGTAAAATTGCAGACGAGGTAGGTGCTCTCCTCATGATAGATATGGCACATCCTGCAGGCCTTATCGCAGCAGGAATCCTCGACAATCCTGTAAATATGCTCATATCGTAACATCTACCACTCATAAGACGTTGCGTGGGCCTCGTGGAGGAATTATACTTATGGGTAAAGATTTTGAAAATCCTTGGGGACTCAAGACAAAGAAAGGCGAACTTCGTATGATGTCAAGTCTGCTCAATTCTGCCGTATTTCCAGGTCAACAGGGTGGTCCGCTAGAACATGTTATTGCAGCTAAGGCTGTGGCTTTCGGAGAGGCTCTCCAGCCTGAATTCAAGACATACCAAACTCAAGTAAAACTCAATGCAGCAGCTTTGGCAAAAGAATTATCAAAGAGAGGCTTTGAGATAGTTAGTGGTGGTACTGATAACCATTCTATGCTTGTTGACCTTCGTAGCAAATATCCAGATTTAACTGGTAAAATTGCAGAGAATGCGCTTGTTGCTTCTGATATTACGGTCAATAAGAATATGGTTCCATTTGATACTCGTTCTGCTTTCCAAACGTCTGGTATTCGCTTAGGAACCCCAGCTATAACGACGCGTGGAGCAAAAGAGGACTTTATGGCAGAAATTGCCGAAATGATTGAAACTGTACTTAACGCACCCGAAGATCAAGAGGTAATTGCAAAAGTACGAGCAAGAGTCAATGCTACAATGGCTCACTACCCCATCTTTGCTTGGTAAATAGTATAATCTCATAAGAAAGTGACGAGTTCGCGGTATCCACGAACTCGTCACTTCAACTAATCAGTATTTTTTTGTAATGAATCACAAGAAACTGTACATTCTTTTAAGTTCTTTATTTGGACTTTTTCTCGTAGTGTTTTGGATGTTTTTCGCCAATTATACTTTGAAGAAAGACACCTATTTATATATTGATCATGACGACACTATTGATTCTATCTATACGAAATTGGATAAAGAAGCTTCTCTAGGGCATTATTCTACATTCCGCCTCCTTGCCTTTCTCTTTAACTACCCGAAACATATACATCATGGTCGCTATAAACTGAGCAATATTTCACCGCTTAATTTACTTCGTAATATGCGCAATGGAAAGCAAGGACCTGTAACGCTCACTATTCCCATCCTCCGCACTACAGATGATTTATCTGAATTCTTAGGTAAAAACTTTGAACCCTCTGCCAAAGAATTCAAAGAAACCTTTGATAGTGAAAAAATATGTAGAGAATTTGGGGAGACACCAAACACAATCATTTGTTTGTTCATACCAAATACCTACGAAATTTATTGGAACACGACTCCGAAAGAGTTATTGAGCAGAATGCAAAAGGAAAGTGAAAAATTTTGGACATCTTCACGCAAGCAGCAAGCAAGTGAAGCTGGTCTGACTCCTCAGCAAGTCATTACTATTGCATCAATCGTTGAACAAGAAACAACTAATAACGATGAGAAACCTATGATTGCAGGAATGTACATCAATAGATTTCGTCAAGGAATGAAACTTCAAGCAGATCCCACAGTTAAATTTGCAACAAAACAGTTCTCGCTCAAACGAATCAGTGGAAGGATCTTACAAACAGATAGTCCGTACAATACCTACAAATATGTAGGTCTTCCCCCAGGACCCATCTGTATCCCCTCACAAGCCAGTATAAAAGCAGTGTTGAATTATACACATCACGACTACATTTATATGTGTGCCAAGGAAGATTTTAGCGGAACTCATAATTTCGCAAAAACTTACACTGAACATCAAGCGAATGCCAAGCGCTATACAGAAGCTCTAGATAAACGTAACATCAAGTGAAAGAGGTTCCAAATCATTATCATTATTCTTTTATCTATCTAGCTTTTATCATATAGCTAAGAGCACAATAAGGCTGTCAGCTGACAGCCTTATTCTATCGATTGATATCCTTATTGTAATTTATTGCTGTCCGGTAAAAGTTTTACACGGCAAAAAAATAAGGCTGAAATCCTCTTGTAGGATTCCAGCCTCTTTTGTTACTTTGCTTGTTGCAAAAAAACGCTAGTAACATGAGCAAAAGTACATATTTTACCGGACAGCCGGTCTATAGTCAGGTCATTAAATTGCTGGATAAAGCCAAAATTCAACAAATTAGTCTCGAAACGCTAGGGAGCGAGCGTTATGTTAAGCGTTTGACAGGTTGGAAACACCTCATCATTATGCTCTTTGGTGTTCTCAAACACTTTGATTCTCTGCGTGAATTGGAGATTGGCATGAAAGCCGAGACCATGAAACTCTCCCACTTGGGTCTTGATTACGTTGTCCGTCGCAGCACACTTGCAGAAGCCAACCAGCGGCGTCCACAAGAGTTCTTTGCCAAGGTTTATGGCTCTCTATTGGAACGCTACACTCCATTTTTAGCGGACAGCCGACCTGTGGGCTGTCAAAAAGCGTGGGAGAAGCAGCTTTATATGATAGATTCTACCACTATCACGCTCTTTGACAACATTCTCAAGGGAGTAGGCCGACATCCCAAAAGCGGGAAGAAGAAAGGCGGAATGAAGGTACACACCATTATGAAGTATCAAGTAGGTGTACCTATGGTGGTAGAACTGACCTCTGCTGCCAAACACGATCATTATCTTCTCAAAAAGGTGCACCTGCCCCAAGATTCCACCTTGGCAATGGATAGAGCCTATATAGACTATGCACAGTTTCAAAGGCTTACCGAAGAAGGTGTCTGCTATGTGACTAAGATGAAGAAAAACCTCAACTACAAGGAACTCTCTTCTACGGCCTATGTTTCTCGTGATGGTTTGGTTACTCATATCGACAAACACATTCTTTTTGAGAAAGAGAAGGTAAGGCACGAAGCCCGATGCGTAGAGCTGTGGAGTAATAACTCTCGTAAGTCGGTGATGTTGCTGACTAATAATTTTGAACTATCGGTTGAGGAACTTGCTGAAATCTACAAACGAAGGTGGGCTATAGAAACTCTCTATAAACAACTGAAACAGAATTTTCCTTTGCACTTTTTCTATGGTGAGAGCGTGAATGCCATCCAGATACAAACCTGGGTGGTACTCATCGCCAATCTCTTGTGCACAGTACTGTCCAGAATGATTAAAAGACACGTTTCTTTTTCTCAAATCGTAACCATGCTTAGATTGACGCTCATGTATTACACCAATTTCATTGCTTTCATGGAAGATCCCCAAAAGGATGAGTGTGCAATTTGGGCTGAAAGAGCTAAATCCCCACCACTAGAACCTTCATTATTTGATTAGGGGGCTTGCTTTTTGAAAATGAAACCCCGAAGTCCTATTCTAAAGGGCTTCGGAGAGCTTTCTTATGCCGTTTGGAAGTTTACCGGACAGCAATAATTGTAATTACAATTGCAATAAGGATATTTATGCATACTTTTAGATGTAAATACCCTTATATTTTATATGTTAATGATTCTCTGAAATACCGTTATCTGGGCGGACAATAACAGTACCTTTCGTAAAACGGTTTGGTTTCCTAGGTATATTATGATATTCAGAAGGAGCCATTATTGGAGAGGTAAAGTCTGCACGTCCACCATATCCTCGCCATCTTTCAATAATATCTTCCACATACCTACTAGTTTGTGAACCAATCATATAACCGTATTTTACTACTTCATCTGTATAATATTTAGATGTCGATAATGCTTGTACAAAAAATGAAACATCATTCCACGAATCTGGTTTTTTTCCATACTTTCTAGCCAACGCTTGTGCATCCTTAATATGGCCAGAACCAGCATTATAGGCGGCAAGAATAAAGTGGATTCGCTCATACCTATCTCTTATGCTCGCGAAAGAACGCTGCAAGACTTTAATATAGCGTGCAGCAGCCTGAATATTCTCTTTGGGTGCATAAACATCTGTTAGTCCAACGCTAGCTGCTGTTGCAGGCATCAGCTGCATAAGTCCTTGTGCACCTGCACCGCTTTGTGCATTTGGATCAAAGCCACTTTCTTGATAACACTGAGCTGCAATAAGACGCCAGTCCCATCCTGTTGTTCGTGCTGCATCGCGGAAATAATCATCGTAAACAGAAATAATTCCTTTTTCTCGAGAAAGATATGGCGATCTTACATGCCGATGCACAATGAATCGCTGCTCTATTCGTTGTCGCTCATCTTTTTGTACTTTTTCCTCAAGCCCCTTCTGATACCAATGCTTCAAGGCTTCGGCCAAATCTTCATTCTGAGAGGCAACAGCCCAGCTGGTACCAGCCTTCACATTTAGAACTCCAGCAGCGGTAAGTTTGCTTTGGATAATCTCTTTCATTTTCAATGGGTATACAGCAATATCTATATCCCTTCTCAATAGTAGCTGACAAAGTTCTTGTGTATTTTTTGCCAATTCGATCCTTATATGCAATCCGTTCTCTTGAGCAAAATTTTGTGCTAGAGCGAACTGCAGCCCCATAGGAGCTCCATTATAATCGAAATAGGTATCCGGTCCAGAGATTGTACCAACAATAAGTTCCCCAGACTCTTGTATGTGATCCCAGTCATAGCCATCAACGTTCGTCTTATTCGTTTTAGAGAAGAGTGTAGACTTTTCATCCTTTGCCGTCTTTTTACAAGAAGAAAAACAGCAGAAAATAAACAAAAATACTATTAGGTTTCTCCACATTTCCTTAATTTTGCAACAAAATTAGTAATTTTTATTGTCCATGTATAGACACATTGTTTTGTTCAAGTTCCGCGATGATATAGATTCCCTAAATCGTGAGAAAGCCTTCCTTTCTTTCAAAGAAGGAATTGAAGCTTTGCCAGCAATTATTCCTACAATTAAAGAAATTGAGGTAGGAGAAAATAAGAATGAGAGCGAGGTGTGGGACATCTGCCTGAATAGTTTGTTTGAAAGCCTTGAAGACATTAAGACTTATGGACAACATCCTACACATCGAGAGATAGCAGCAAAACTAAAGCCTTTGCTGGCCTCACGCTCTTGTGTTGATTATAAGACATCGATAGATTAGGGTAAGTAGTGAATCTTTGACGAACTAATGATGCCTTTAGAGACCCCTCCTTACCTTTTCTTTTACAAAGAACATCATTGAGGAAGCCTTTATAGGCTTTCCTCCTAGTTTTGTTTTGAAGTTCCTTGTCATTATTGTATTTTCGCATAAAATTAAATAATTCTATTTCACACAGCATGGAAACAAAGTACATCTTCGTGACGGGTGGCGTTGCCAGTTCTTTAGGTAAAGGCATCATTGCGGCCTCTATTGGCAAACTGCTTCAAGCACGTGGCTTTAACATTACTATCCAGAAGTTCGATCCCTATATCAATGTTGATCCTGGAACTTTAAATCCATACGAGCATGGCGAGTGCTATGTGACAGATGACGGCCGCGAGACCGATTTAGACCTTGGTCACTACGAACGCTTCACAGGAATTCGAACAAGTGCGGCTAATAACGTTACAACAGGTCGAATATACCAAAGTGTTATTGAAAAAGAGAGACGCGGAGATTATTTGGGAAAAACAGTGCAGGTGGTTCCCCATATCACTGATGAGATTAAGCGTGCAATGCTCTTGAATGGTAAAAAATACCACTTCGATTTTGTCATTACTGAAGTAGGCGGAACAGTAGGTGATATTGAGAGTCTTCCGTTCTTAGAAGCCATCCGAGAACTCAAATGGGAATTAGGACAAAATGCTTTATGTATACATTTAACATTTGTCCCCTACTTGGCTGCTGCAAAGGAGTTAAAGACGAAACCTACGCAACATAGCGTAAAAGAACTGCAAAGCCTTGGTATTCAGCCAGACATCTTGGTCCTACGCACAGAGCACACACTAAGCGACAGTCTCAAGAAAAAAGTTGCTAACTTCTGCAACGTAAGTCCTGATGCCGTTGTACAAAGCCTTGATCAACCTACCATTTATGAAGTTCCATTGCGCATGCAAGAACAACATCTTGATGCTACGATAATGAAGAAGATGGGAATGCCCGTAGGTGAAACTCCCGAACTTGGCCCTTGGCGCTCTTTTTTGGAACGTCGTCATAGAGCAACCGAAGTAGTTAATATCGGTCTAGTAGGTAAATACGATTTGCAAGATGCATATAAAAGTATTCTTGAAAGCCTCTCACAAGCAGGTACTTATAACGACTATAAGGTTAGAACTACTTTTATCAACTCCGAAAAAATTACAGATGCCACTGTTGCTGACATGTTGAAAGGAATGCATGGGTTGGTAATATGTCCAGGTTTTGGCCAACGCGGTATTGAAGGAAAACTTGTTGCAACACGCTATAGTCGAGAACACGATATCCCAACCTTTGGTATCTGCCTCGGTATGCAAATGATGTGTATCGAATTTGCAAGAAATGTTCTTGGCTATGAGGATGCAAACTCTGTTGAGATGGATCAGCAAACCAAACATGGCGTTATCGACCTCATGGAAGAACAAAAAAACATCACAAACATGGGCGGCACCATGCGCCTAGGCGGCTACGAATGTATGTTGCGTGAAGGAAGCCGAGCTAGAGAAATCTACCAGAAGGAAGAAATTCGCGAACGCCACCGCCATCGCTATGAGTTCAATAATTTATATCGCGAAGAATTCGAAAATGCAGGAATGAAATGTACGGGAATTAATCCTGAAAGCGACTTAGTAGAAATTGTAGAAATTCCAGAAAAGCGATGGTATATCGGTGTCCAATTCCATCCTGAATATACTAGCACTGTACTACACCCGCACCCTCTTTTCCTCAACTTTGTAAAAGCAGCAATAGCAGCAAGCAAGAATCAAAAATAAATGGATAAAAATACTCTTACAGGATTATTCCTTATAGCATTAGTACTGATAGGATATAGTTACTTTGCAAAACCGCAAGAAGCTCAATCACAAGCCACAGAGCAGATACAAGCTAAACAAAGAACTCCTTCAACAGATACAAAGCCCCAACAAGCTATCCAACCTCAAAAGGTTGACAGTAGCGATGTGTTTTACACGGCTTTGGCAGATAGTCAAGCAGCACGCCCCGTTGTTCTTCGCAATGAGAATGTTGCTGTTACTCTTTCCCCGAAAGGTGGTGTCGTGAGTGAAGTTCACCTGCTCAATTTTAAATCATATAAAGACTTCCATGAACAGAGCAATAAGAACCTTACACTATTTGATGCAAAAACGGCGCAAATGGAGTTTCAATTGGAAACGACAAAAGGTCTTTACAACCTCCAGAGCTACACATTCCAAACTATAGCAAAAACAGATTCGTCTGCAACACTTGCACTTGGAGCTACAACAGGAGACACCCTCTATATTGATTACACACTACTCCCCAATACCTACATGGTCAATGTTGCATTCCGTTCAAAGGGACATTTGTTTACAAACAAACCTCTTCAAATTGCATGGAACGACAAAGTGCGCCAGCAAGAAAAAGGGCTCTACTTTGAGAATATGTACTCCACCTTGACCTATAAGACGAAAGATGGTAATACAGAAAAGCTCAATGAATACAAATCTACAGAAGAAAAGCCCGAAGGAGCAGTGTCATGGGTAGCATTTAAGAACCAATACTTCAGCGCTGTTATCATTGCAGGAAAAAACGCATTCAGTAATGTTGCTTTAAAGAGCGACACCTGCGGTGAAAATAGTGGCTTTGTGAAAGACTATAGTGCACAACTTGCTATGCCTTTTGATCCGTCAGGAAAGGAACTCACACAGATACAGTTCTACTTTGGTCCGAATAAATATCGTTACCTCCAAAGTATGGAACAATACCGTATTAGTCAACAAGAATTAGGACTACAAGATTTAGTATATCTTGGTTGGCCTATAATCCGTTGGATTAACAGATTCTTCACTATCTACGTTTTCGACTTCTTTACAGGTTTTGGCATGAATATGGGCATTGTCTTACTCATTATTACGCTCCTTCTCCGTATTCTTGTCTACCCTACTACAAGAAAGAGCTATATGAGTAGTGCCAAGATGCGCGTTCTCAAGCCAAAGGTAGACGAGTTACAAAAGAAATATCCCAATAAGGAAGATGCTATGAAACGTCAGCAAGAAATGATGACGCTCTACAGTCAATATGGGGTAAGTCCCATGGGAGGCTGTTTACCTATGCTTATTCAGATGCCTGTGTGGATTGCAATGTTCAACTTCATTCCCAATGCTTTCGAGTTACGCCAGCAATCTTTCCTTTGGGCAGATGACCTCTCTACCTATGATGACCTTATTAATTGGGGCAGCAATATTTGGCTTTTAGGTGACCACCTTAGTCTCTTCTGTATTCTTTTCTGTGGGTCAAACCTTTTGTACTCTTGGCTTATGATGCGTCAGCAACAAGAGAGCATGAGTGGTGAGCAAGCACAACAAATGAAACTGATGCAATGGATGATGTTCCTTATGCCAGTCTTCTTCTTTTTCATGTTTAACAAGTACTCTAGCGGTTTGAACTACTACTATTTCATATCGCTGCTAACTAGTGCTTTAACAATGTGGTATCTTCGTCGCACAACAGACGATGCACAACTTTTAGCTAAACTTGAAGAAAACTTCAAGAATAACAAGAACAATCCCAATAAGAAAATGGGTGGTTTTGCTGCACGTCTACAAGCTCTTCAAGAGCAACAAGAAGAATTACGCAAGAAGCAAGAAGCTTTACGTAATCGTTCTAACAAATAAATTCACAACCAGCTGATACGTTCTCTTTTAGAATAATTAAAGAGACGTATCAGCCTTTTTAATACTAAGCACAGATGATAAAGTCTATTTTAATTGCAACAGCTCTTGCTGCCACAACAGTTAGTGCTGATGGTTTTATTGGGAAAGTAACTCCAAAACTCTCTTCAGACATTATGACCCCCGAAGTTTTATGGCAAATGGGACGCCTTGGAAGTGTTAATCTCGCACCCAATGGAAAAACAGCTGTCTATTCTGTTAGCTACTATAGTAAGGAGCAAAACAAAAGTCATAGCGTCCTGTATCTTTTGGACATGAAAAGTAAGGCCACACAGCAACTCACAACAAGCGAAAAAAGCGAAGGCGGTGCTACCTATATAAATAACGGGAAACATATTGCTTATCTCTTTGGAGGACAAGTGTGGATGATGAATGCAGATGGGAGTAATCGTGTGCAAATATCTCATGAGAAAGATGGAGTTATCGACTTTCTCTTTTCACCTGACAGCAAGAGAGTTATTCTTATCAAAACTGTTTCACAGAATACAAGTATTCAGCAAAATGACGCTGACTTAGATAAGCTAGCGGCATGGTTATTAATGATCTAATGTATAAACATTGGGATCACTATGTAACAACGGCCCCTCATCCTTTTGTAGCCACTTTCAATGGTAACTCCATTACTGGTGCTGAAGATATTATGAAAGGCGAACCTTACGAGTGTCCCATGGAACCTTTTGGAGGAGTAGAACAGCTGGCTTGGAGCCCAGACGGAACCCAAATAGCATATACCTGCCGCAAAAAAGCAGGATTAAAATATGCTATTTCTACGGATAGTGATATTTATCTTTATAATTTGTCCAACAAGACCACACGTAATCTTTGTAAACCAGATGGATTTGTAGCGCCAGAGGTAAAAGTGACAGAAAGCTTAGAAGGACAATCTATCAACTCGCCGCATTCTACAGATGATTACAATATGGGGTATGATCAAAATCCCCAATTCTCGCCAGATGGGAAATATGTTGCTTGGAGCAGTATGATGCGTGACGGATATGAAAGCGATCGTAGCCGCCTCTGTGTTTACGAACTTGCTACGGGGAAAAAGACCTACGTTACAGAATCCTTTGAAAGTAGCGTCAACGAGTTCCTATGGCAGCCCGACAGTAAGAGTTTCTATTTTACAGGCTGCTGGCATGGTAAGACAAACATCTATTCTACCACCCTCCAAGGACATGTAAAACAGCTGACAAATGAAACGGCCGACTACGTTTTAGTATCTCTCAATGCAACGGGCAAAGGAGTCTTGACAAAACGCCATAGTATGTCTCATCCAGACGAACTCTTTGAGATTATTCCCCAAGGTAAGTCTGTTTCCATACAGCAACTAACAAACGAAAACAAACCCATTTTCGATCAACTCACTATGGGAGAAGTAAAAGAGAGATGGGTAAGACAATTGATGGTAAGAAAGAACTCGTTTGGGTTATTTATCCGCCTCACTTTGATGCGAATAAGAAATACCCCGCCCTACTCTATTGTGAAGGTGGACCACAGAGTCCTGTATCTCAATTCTGGAGCTATCGTTGGAACTTCCAGATGATGGCAGCCAATGGATATATCGTTGTTGCTCCTAATCGTCGAGGACTTCCAGGGTTTGGTATGGAATGGCTCGAAGAGATTAGTGGTGACTACACAGGTCTTTGTATGCAGGACTACTTAAGTGCTATCGATGATGTGGCAAAAGAATCCTATGTCGATAAAGAACGCCTTGGTGCTGTAGGTGCCAGTTTTGGAGGCTTCAGTGTTTACTGGTTGGCAGGTCATCACGAAGGTCGCTTCAAAGCTTTAATAGCACATGACGGCATTTACAATACTCAACAGCAATACGTGGAAACTGAAGAAATGTGGTTTCCTAATTGGGACCTTGGAGGTGCTCCCTGGGAACGACCAAATGGAGAAATCCGTAAGGCTTATGCTGAAAGTCCTCATCTCTATGTTGATAAATGGACGGCTCCTATACTGTGTATTCACGGACAGCGCGACTTCCGTATTGAATACACACAAGCAGAAAGTGCTTTTGCAGCAGCTCGACTGCGCGGAATTCCTGCACAAATGTTACTTTTCCCGGATGAAAACCATTGGGTGCTCCAACCCCAAAACGGAATTCTTTGGCAACGCACCTTCTTCCGTTGGCTTAATCGCTGGTTGAAAAAATAAGAACCATCTATGCATATTATATAAGAAATAATTATAAAAATAGATTATGACAGAAAAAATTAAAACTACTCTGAGAGATTCAGCTGGAATGCGCTGGACCGCTCTTCTCCTCTTGGCCTTAGCCATGTTCTGTGCCTACATCTTTGTGGATATTCTCTCCCCTATCAAAGAATTGATGCAGGAGCAAAGAGGATGGGATTCCCACAGCTTTTGGAACGATGCAAGGTTCAGAAACCTTTTTGAACGTATTTATATTCTTTCTTATCTTTGCTGGTATCATTCTCGACAAAATGGGGGTACGCTTCACTGCAGTACTCTCAGGAGCGGTTATGCTAGCAGGTGCACTTATTAAGTATTATGCCATTAGCGACAGCTTTGCAGGAAGTGCACTCGATGTTTGGTTCACGAACAACCTCAACCATATTCCCGTCTTTGAACAATTGGGCGTTTCTCCTTTCTATGAAGGCATGCCTGCCTCCGCCAAGGTTGCAGCTTGCGGCTTCATGATTTTTGGCTGCGGTGTGGAAATGGCAGGTATCACAGTTTCTCGTGGTATTGTAAAATGGTTTAAGGGACGCGAAATGGCATTGGCAATGGGTTCTGAAATGGCACTTGCACGCCTTGGTGTTGCCACTTGCATGATTTTCTCTCCGTTCTTTGCCAAATTGGGTGGTCAAGTCAATGTATCTCGTTCAGTAGCATTTGGTGTAGTGCTTATCTGTATTGCTTTGATCATGTTCATTGTCTACTTCTTTATGGACAAAAAACTCGATTCTCAAACTGGTGAAGCAGAAGAAAAGGATGAGCCTTTTAAAATTAGCGATTTGGGTAAAATTCTCACAAGTATGGGCTTTTGGCTTGTAGCTTTACTTTGTGTGCTGTATTACTCTGCTATCTTTCCTTTCCAGAAGTATGCTGTAAATATGCTTCAGTGTAACCTAACATTCACAGAATTACCCAAAGATTCTTTTTGGGCATCCTCAAGTGTAACAATAGTCCAGTATGTTATCATGCTCTTAGTTGCAGCTTCTGCTTTTATGTTCAATTTCATGAAGAAAAAAGCACTTAAGTATACCATGCTAACTATCTCTATTCTTAGCCTAGTTATCTATTGTTATATGGGCTACATGCGTCAGTCAGCAGAATCAATCTTTGCAGTATTCCCACTTTTGGCCGTTGGTATCACTCCGATTCTCGGTAGCTATGTCGACCACAAAGGAAAAGCTGCATCTATGCTCGTTTTAGGTTCACTACTCTTGATTTTCTGCCATCTCACTTTTGCCTTTGTTCTCCCTGAGTTCAAGGATAGCCAAGTTGGTGGAGTTATCGTGGCATATATAACAATCCTAGTTCTCGGGGCTTCTTTCTCTTTAGTCCCAGCATCACTTTGGCCCAGTGTTCCAAAATTGGTAGATGCAAAATCATTGGATCTGCGTATGCTCTTATCTTCTGGATTCAGAATATTGGCCTTTGGCTATTCCCTCTGCTCATTGGTAAAGTTCTCGACAAAACCAATGTTGGTGTAACAGATCCCACTCAACTCAACTATACAGCTCCGCTGATTATGCTTGCTGGTCTTGGAGCAGTGGCTCTTGTCATTGGCCTGATCTTAAAAGTTGTAGACAAGAAGAAAAACCTCGGTTTGGAAGAACCCAATATCAAGGAATAATCGAGAATACTCTAAAATAAATAGGTTGGGAAATCTGTATGATTTCCCAACCTATTTATTAAAACTTCTTTGTTATTTCATCTACACGAAAAATAGCAAAAGGTAGCACCTGAAAAGTGTGTAAGCTTTATTTCCTCTTCATCTTCCTCTGGAACATGTCTCAGAGAGAAAGAATAAAGCAGCCTTACACACTTTTTCAGACATTACTAGACAAAGTATACAGTTGGTATTCTTTGCCATATACCATCATTTCATCTCTTCCGAAAAGTTGTCCCACTCATTGCTGAACCTTTCCCATGTAATAGGAAAATTCTTTTTTACATCTTCTATGAGTTCTTGAACAAAAGTCTCATTCCGAGATAAGTAATACTCCGTCTCTTGTTCGAATTCTTGAAATACTTCTTCTCTTTGTTTGGAAGTAAAGCCATAGAACGAGGTGTGCCAAAGACAACAAGCGGCTATTTCGGATAATGAGGCCGTCACTTCAGGTTCTACTACTACTTCTTTAGATAAGGCCTCTTCCCAGTCGCAGCCTTCAATATTATAAGCATCTAAAAAAGGAGTTTCATTCTCTTCCCATTTCGTCATTGTAATGATACAAGGTTCTTCCGACTCTGCTACCCGTGGAATGAGTCGACATAGCAACTTATAATGAGAACGAAACAACTCGAGTATTCGAGGAGTAGCCATATCGGGATAAAGCAGCGCTATATGTGGTTCTATCTTTTCAAAAGGAATAGTACAAAGTAGTTCTTTAAGCGTCATTGAGAATATAATTATTTACATCGACCTTGATTCTTATTTCAAATTCTCTCACATAGATAAAGTCTGTAATCGCCCAATAGGTGTGGTCAAAAAGGTGATTGAATTGACAGATTAAGTGTAAATCCTCTGTGAGTTTGGAATCCAACCCTTCGTTCCAATTGGGAGGAGGACAATCCATTCCTATAAATGACTCAAAACTTTCTTTGTTGTCACGTGGAAAAGTAAGCGTCTGCAAAGAAACTCCACCTGCATAAAGAGTATTCAATTCATCGTCACAAAGAGCATTCCATAGATCTTGCCTGTCTTCCCCCTGTAATGGATGTCTCACGGGATGCACCAGGCCTAAATAGCATTCGGCTGTAAGTTCTATATCGTCTTCCCAATCCCGAAGTTTTGAAAGTCGATCCATATATGATATGCCTTATCGTACATTTTCTGCAAGGTGTTGCATAGGGTTTCGTTGAATTCGACAATTTCAGGAATAAGGTCTTCTTGAAACTTCAGAACCTTCTTATTAATCAAGTCTTTTCGTATCTCCAAAAGACAGGCAAAATTGGAATAATCTTTGTTGCGATAGCGAATCCCTATTCCTTTATGAGCATTAATAATCTCTCTTTCTATACGCTGTATGTCGTCAGAAAGTAAAATTTCTTTAATCTTCATATTTTCGTACAGATAAAATATCCTGTATTTATTTTTGACTTATCAAAACTCATCCCATACTTTGTATTAAAAAGTTGAGCTATTGTCTCTTGATATTTCACCTGTCCCAAGGGTGGTGTGGTCGTAGGAGTTGGAAATTCTACGAACATCCTTTTGATAAGTTCTTTACCCTTGCCCCAATTCCTATTGTTTTTTTAGCTTCAATTTTCCAGAGTGTCATAAGATTCTATTTTAAGTAATACTTCATTTATTCTATGGTGCAAAAATAAAAGCCACCTATGCTTAATCGGGGCATAGGTGGCTAAGATATGAATGAATTTTCTTTTTAGTCTTTTGTATTGGAGGAAATAAAGATAGTCTTGAGGATATGGGCAATTACTCCTCAATCATCATGATTATGCAAACCAGATGGATGCAGAATACCGATAATAGGGATTCCTTCCCACAATCCCATTCTGATAACTTGTTTACATTGGTAGGTTTTGCCATTGATGGTGTGTGGGGGTGAGAAAGAAACAATAGCGTCAAACTTAAATTTCATATTCAGTCTATCAAAACAGTCAGGAATAGAAAAGCAAACAATTACTTTTGGACGGAATATATCAGTGACTACTTCTCTTGTAAATTCCAAACACTTGGCAATAGCGGGCTGGATATCAGGAATACGTTATAATTGCCGAATTTTGCTACTGCCGAAATAGAACGCATTTATGAAAACAAAATTGCCGTCTTCCATCGGTTTGGTATAATTGGCAAACTTCATGGCATTATAAGGGCGATACCACACCTTCCAGGGATCTTTATATCTTGCTCCTTCCTCATAAAAAGACAGATTTCCCTCCCAAAATCGTTTTCGTTCTATGCCCGCATAGCCATAGTCTTCATTGGCATTATAACCTAAAAACAAAATATCTGGTTGCTTGTCTAATACAGGCTTAGACTGGAAGACGTTGCAATGGCGTCCTCCGTCTCCGAGATAGGGAGCAGTTGTTTTTAAGAAAGCACAAACTTCGTCTACCCACCGTTGGTAGCAGATTTGAGGTTTTATCCCTACTTCAAACACTCGTCTTTGTACTTCTGTCAATTTGGTTTCCATATAATTAAAAATTAGGTGTAATTTCCAACAATATAACTTGTTTCAAAACCGATTCTATGATATTAAAGTTCAATACCATATCATCAGGAAATGTTTCTATAAAATTATGATCCCCAACCTCTTGAAGCTGTTTCATGTAATCCGTTTCATTATGCCTTACACAGAGAGTCAACAAGTACTTATTCTTTATTTTACCTCTGTCGTATTTCAACAGAGACAATGCTTCATCAATGGCTGACGTGTAGGGATAGGTCTGCAGGGAGATAATGTTTCGTCCCTTTATCAAAGAGAAGAAATCGTAAAAATCGAAACTGCAGATACCATGCATCTCAAGACTATACTTGCTTTAAGAGTACGTCCTTTTGCCAACTTCTCATTTCTTTGCGCATTATCGCAACAATGTCTTTTAATGGCTTGACTACATTCTTCGTATTGGTGATTTCAGCAAGTTTGTGTAAGAATATAAATGTTGGAATAAACTTATTGCTAACCTCCCACTGACCAGAAGGATGCGGAACACATACTGTAGGAATCTGATTAATGCGCCCAACTCTTGACTTTATATTATCAAAAACGGAGGTATATTCTACTCTTTCTTGACCAATCATAGTCTTTTCTATTTGTCGGAAAGCATTTATACCTAATAGGATAATACGTCTTGGCTACAAAATTTCAATTAACTCTAATGTACTTTTTAAGCCTTCTTGCATCAATTCTCTTTTGAGATCCTTATTGCCTTGTTTTGATTCAAAGGGAGATAGATTGGTCCATACAATGTTCTCGTCATTATCGATACTCTCGGGATGATAAAAGTCATCATAACCCAAAAAGAAACGTACACCCTGATTGAACCTCCAACAGATTTTCTCTTCTGCATTAAATCTTTCCTCCCAAGAGGGATTACCTTTAAGATATTGTTCAATGCTCATTTTTCGTCCACCTATCCCAGCATTTCCTTTCGGATTGATTCCAATAATCATCAGGTCTACCGGCTTGCTAATTATGTCTAATGGCGATTGTGTATAATACGGAGTTTTATGCTTTTCCGATAACTAATTAAACTTAGGTATATACTTATTAGCCCATCTGACAATTTGCTCTTGAATTGTGTCCATATTCTATATGTTTATTGATTATACTTTTCGTACATGAGTTTTACCGTATTGCCTATTTGTTCTCTCAACCATTGGGGAGAAAGTACTTCCACAAATGCACCCATCGAGAGAATTTCCTGCTGAAAATCTAGAGTCGGACAGATGTGATATTCAAACGTGCAATATCCATTTGATGAATCTTTTTCTGTTTGGGTGTGATGCAAGGGCAAGGAACGGAGGTAGTGTGCATGCCATTCGGTCACTCTCAATACAACAGTTTCCTCGGAAGTTTCATCTCCTGTAATAATCCCATAAGCTGTAGCAAAATATTCTTTTGCTGAGAAACAAGAGGGCATTTTGAACTTCATACTTTCCTCTTTTTCTATCTCCAATATCCGGTCAAGTGCATAAATCAAAAGTCTGTCCACTTGCACATTTCTTCCTAACAAATACCACCGTTGCTTAAACTGCTTGATGCAATATGGCTCCAATAAATGATTTTCCTCGTATCCTGCCAAAACGCCTTATATTTTAATCGCAATGTTTTACCTTCTTTCATTGCTGAAATTATAGTTGGTAAGAAATCTTTTGATGGAGCATATTCTAATAGTATTCGTTCATGAAGAGATATACTATTCATCATCAGATTCCCAAGAGAGAAGGTCTCTATCAACCAGCTATAAAAAGGATTATTGTCGATTCCATATGAAGTACTGATGTAGTATCTGTATTCTCCTCGTCCTTCATTCTCTATGTTAATTGCAAATAAATCTTCAATGGCAATACGCCACTTATGAAATGTACGTATGGAAAGCTCTATTCCTTCGCTGATTTCATCATTGAGCCATAATTCATTCAGTTCTTTAAATGTTAGATTTTTATTCCTGCGAAGAGTATCCAGTAGCCAGATATATTTCCTAACCTGGTTGATAGCCATATATTGCCTCCTTTTATATTTTGCAAATATACAAAACTATGTATCTTCGATGCGTAAGTTTTTTTATTTTCTCAGTAATAACGTGTGTACTCGAAGCGAATCAGATGATATAATCTCTCCATTTTATGACTATATATACGCTCTCTATAGAAATACTTTTGGCAGAAAGAATCTTTTTCACGACTATGCAGTTCCTCGTTATTTTTGAAGAGCAGACTTAATCAACAAGTTTTTTTCTATATTTCTTAGATTCATATGCTCTATTTGTTCTTCTCATCACCAAGAACATATTCCAAGAGAGTGATGCACAAGTAAAGCCTTTTCTAGCCAATGTCATTACCATTGCTGTCTGCTACTCCTGATTGGAGAATCTTACACACTTTTTCAGACATTACCCATTCTCTTTGTCTTAATTTTTCACTACAAATATAAGAACTTTGGAACTTTAGAATAGTATCGCTTTATTTGACAAAAAAACGTGTTTGATTTAAGAAGCAGAAAAAAACTTTTGAAAAAGAAAAAAGGCAGACTCATTACTGAACATCTTCCTCTATTCTGTGGAAACGAAAGGAAAATGTTGAGATTTTCTATAAAAATTATGATCAAAAAAATGAGAAGTAAGCTTTTTTTCCGCTTATTCTGTTTGGAAATATAATAAAGATGTCGAGCTAGATCCTTATGGTATCTGATAATTTCCTTATTGTATTTTTTTATTTTCTCGGGAGGAAAATAAAAATTTGTAGTATAGAAAATAAAATTTCTCCTTGAGAAATTAAAAAAGCACCTTTTGGAGAGGTGCTTTTTATTTTGCGTTATTTCCACGCGCAGATAATAATTTTTATTTTTACGCTATTCTCATGGCTCTTAAAAAAGAAAAATTATAGACAAAAAGTAGAGATCTCTGCAAATATTAATCCATACGCGTGAACTATATTTATCTAATAATTTTTACCACTTTCGATTTTTCCACAAATTGTTCAAATGTTCCCGCTGTTTTTCTTCTTGAGAGTTATCAGCAGGATGCCAAAATCGTTCAGATTTAATCGTATCTGGCAAATACTGTTGCTCTGCGAAATGATGTGGATAATCGTGCGGATATATATAGCCGTCATGATAGCCCAATTCAGCCATGAGCTGTGTAGGAGCATTACGAATAGGGAGTGGTACTGGACAATTTCCTGTTTCATGAACTTTTGCAATGGCTGCATCTATGGCCAAATAAGCAGAGTTAGACTTTGGTGAATTGGCCAAATAGATGGTCGCTTCAGCCAAGGGGATACGTCCTTCAGGCCAGCCTATTTTTGCCACAGCATCAAAAGCTGCATTAGCAATTAACAAAGCATTGGGATTGGCCAAGCCAATATCCTCAGCTGCACTAATGACAAGGCGTCGGGCAATAAATTTGGGGTCTTCACCACCAGTTATCATGCGTGCCAGCCAATAGGTGGCAGCATCAGGATCACTTCCTCTGATGCTTTTTATAAAGGCAGATATTATGTCATAGTGCATCTCGCCAGCTTTGTCATAAGCCAGTGGGTTTTGTTGCAGGCGTTCTTCAATAACTTTATTATTGATGACAACTTTTTCATGGGGTTGTGCAGAATTTGTTACAAGATCTAGGATATTGAGAAGTTTTCGTGCATCTCCCCCACTATACCTCAGCAGAGCCTCTGTCTCCTGCAAATCAACATCTAAATCTTGCAGGTAGCTATCTGTTTGCAACGCTTGATGGATCAGTTGTAGGAGTTCTTCTTGTGAGAGAGTTTGAAGAACATATACTTGGCAGCGAGAGAGCAACGGGCGAATCACTTCAAACGACGGGTTTTCTGTTGTAGCTCCAATCAGTGTGATGTCTCCTTGTTCCACAGCTGCCAACAAGCTATCTTGTTGTGATTTAGAAAATCTATGGATTTCGTCGATAAATAGTATAGGACTTTGTCCACCAAAAAAGCGATTTTTTTTTGGCACTTTCAATGACCTCTCTCACATCCTTAACGCCAGAACTAACAGCTGAAAGAGTATAGAAAGCTACGTCTATCTTATTGGCAATAATCTTTGCTAAGGTGGTTTTTCCAACTCCTGGAGGTCCCCAAAGGATAAAAGAAGCAATATGCCCAGCTTCAACCATTTGACGAAGTATGGCTCCCTGCCCTACAAGATGTTTCTGTCCGATATAATTGTCCAACGTTGTTGGACGCAGACGTTCTGCTAATGGTTTCATTGCTCTATTTCAGATAATTCCAGCCATCTCATTTCTTTTTCTTCCAATTCCGTCTCAAGCTGTGGGAGGCGTTTGGACTTCTCAGTGAGTTCTTCAACACTCAATGTGCCACTACAAAGTGCGGCCTCTATGCTCTTTTTCTCTTGCTCAAGACTTTTCAAGTCATGCTCAAGTTTTTCTAATTCTTTTTTTTCCTTGAATGTGAGTCTGCGGCGATGAACACTTACATATTTTTTATTTGTTGTGATCTGTTCAGCTACTTGCTCTGGGGCATTCTCAGGCAATGCTGCCCATTGTCGATATTGAGAATAATTACCAGGAAAGTCGTCTATGATGCCTTCTCCTTTAAAAACAAGCAAATGGTCCACTACCTTGTCCATAAAATACCGGTCGTGGCTTACAACAATAACGCACCCTTTAAAATTTTCAAGATATTCTTCTAAAATTTGCAATGTGGCAATGTCGAGATCATTAGTCGGTTCATCCAAAATAAGAAAGTTTGGATTCTGCATGAGAACAGTGCAGAGATAGAGTCTCCTGCGTTCGCCCCCACTTAATTTGTAGACATAATCTTGCTGACGCTGTGGAGGAAATAAAAAGTGCGTAAGGAACTGCAAGGCTGAAAGTTTACGTCCCCCGCCCAAATCAATATATTCCGCATATTGACGAACGGCATCAATGACCTTCATCTTGGAATCAAACTCCATCCCTTCTTGGCTAAAATAGCCAAAACGAACTGTCTCTCCAATGCTAAAGTGTCCACTATCGGGTTTAACTTTACCTAAGAGCATTTTGATAAAGGTTGACTTACCTGTCCCATTATTTCCTACAATACCCATTTTCTCATATCTAGAGAAATTATAGTAGAAATTGTTTAGAATAACTTTAGGAGTAGGTTTCTCTGGTGTTCCTTCAAAAGTTTTTGAAACATATTCTGCTTCAAAAATTTTAGAACCTATATATCCGCTCTTTACTTCTAAGCGTGTGGCTTTTTCTTCTTGTCGGCGTTTTGCTTGTTGTTTTAGTTCAAAAAACGCTTCTTTGCGATATCTAGCCTTTCCTCCTCGAGCTTGAGGCATTCGCCGCATCCAATCTAATTCTTTTCGGTAGAGATTCTGTGCTTTAGCGATATTTGCATTCGTATTCAATACTCGAGCATCTCTTTTCTCAAGATAATACTGATAATTGCCATGATAAGTGTACATAGTTTCATCATCCAGTTCTAAGATGATAGAGCAAATACGATCCAGGAAATATCGGTCGTGAGTTACCATGAGTAGTGCTTTGGTATTACGTCGCAGATAATTCTCTAACCACTCAATCATATCTAGATCCAAATGGTTAGTTGGTTCATCTAAAATAAGCAAATCAGGATCTTCAAGCAGAACAGCTGCCAGTGCAACACGCTTTATCTGTCCACCGCTAAGTAACCCTATGGGCTTGTCAATTTCTTCAAGTTTTAATTGAGTGAGAAGTTGCTTTGCACGCAGTTCTGGATTCTCCAATGTCAGAGGAGCTTGAGAAAGACATGATTGCAAAACAGACAGATTTGGGTCAAAATGAGGCGTTTGTTCAAGATAGCCCACTTTTATATCGTTACGATAAACAAGTGTACCATCATCATAGTCTTCTTTTCCGCTTAATATATTGAGGAGTGTTGACTTTCCTGTTCCATTCTTGGCTATAAGTCCAACATGCTGTCCCTCACCTATAGAGAAACAAACATCATGGAAGAGTATGCGATCACCAACAGACTTCTGCACATTTTGGACATCAAGATATGTTATCATTTACGTATCTATTTAAAAGATAAAAACGGGAAAAGGATACTTAAAATCTGACGACAATCGTATTTCCTTTTCCCGTGTCTATATTGGCACAGTGCAAAATCTTAAAATCAAGTGTGATAAGATTGTTGACTCTGCGATTATATACTTTTATCCGTTCATCGACATTAGGAATTCTTCATTGTTGCGTGTATTCTTCATGCGCTTTTGCAATTCATTCATTGCCTCAACAGGATTCATATCTGCAATATACTTGCGAAGAATCCACATACGATTTTGTGTTAAATCGTCGAGCAACAAATCATCACGGCGCGTACTTGAAGCTACTAAATTAACAGCAGGATAAACACGCTTGTTAGACAAGTTGCGATCGAGCTGAAGTTCCATATTACCAGTTCCTTTGAACTCTTCAAAAATAACTTCATCCATTTTCGAACCTGTATCAATCAAAGCTGTGGCAATAATTGTGAGCGAACCTCCTCCTTCAATGTTACGTGCAGCACCAAAGAAACGCTTAGGATGTTGAAGAGAATTAGCTTCTACACCGCCAGTTAGAACTTTACCACTAGAAGGAGAAACCGTATTATAAGCACGTGCTAAACGTGTTATTGAATCCAAGAAGATGACAACATCATGTCCACATTCAACCATGCGTTTTGCCTTGTCTAGAACAATATTAGCAATCTTAACGTGGTGAGATGCAGGCTCATCAAAAGTTGATGCAATAACTTCAGCATTAACCGTGCGTGCCATATCCGTGACTTCTTCTGGCCGTTCATCGATGAGAAGCATCATCATATATGTGTCGGGATGGTTTTTAGCTATAGCGTTGGCTATGTCCTTCATCAGCCAAGTTTTACCTGTCTTAGGCTGTGCTACGATAAGTGCACGCTGTCCTTTACCTATTGGGCTGAATAAGTCGACAACGCGGCAGGACATCGGGTCGTTAGTACCTGTACAGAGCTTAAACTTCTCTTCGGGGAACAGTGGTGTAAGATGTTCAAAGGAAATGCGATCTCTTACAATGGCTGGATCTAATCCGTTGATTTTTTCAATACGTGCCAGTGTAAAGAATTTCTCTCCATCACGAGGAATGCGTACAGAACCCTCTACAACATCACCGTTTTTCAATGAATTTTGGCGTATTTGTTGAACTGTTACATAAATATCATCAGGTGAAGTAAGGTAATTATAATCGGAAGAACGAAGAAAGCCAAAGCCATCAGGCATGATTTCCAAAACTCCTCTTCCTTCAAGATATTCATCCTCAATACGCAAATCTTGTTGTTGTACTGCAGCAGACGTTTCTGGGCGGGCAGAAGACAGAACAATAGGCTTTGCACTCTTCGATACGAGAGGATCATCTTTAAAGCGACGGAACTTAGTTGCTTGAATAGGTGCAACTTCAAAAGGATCATCGTATGTGGGATCATTATACAAAACAGGAACATCCTTTATAATAACAAAGGTTGCATCCTTATCTATATCTTTGGGCAATGCAGGAATGTCCATCGCTGGAGATTCTATATTTTGCTCTATCTCGTTAGGAAGGCTCTTTTCTTGATTCTGATGTTGAGAGTTAGGTTGTGGTTTAGCATTCTTTGATAGCTGTTCCCTAATCTTTGCTACATCAAGTTGGTCTGCTTTTATTCTTTCATCTTCTTCTGTCATGATAGATGAATTATTCATCTGTGCTGAAATAAAATCAGGAAGTTCTATTTCTGGAGTTGTTTGTGTTTTTGTAGATTTTTCTACAACTCCATCACTAATTGGGGAAGATTCATCTAAAATATCTTCTTTTTGAGAGGGAGATTCTTTTACTGTAGTTTCACTCGGAGACGGCACAACGGCTTCTGCTTCCAAGCTTACTTTTGAGGGGCGTCCTCTCTTACGTTTCGGAGTGGTTGGAGTTGCTTCATCAAAAAGAGATGGCTGCTCTGCTTTTGGAGGTGTTTTTTCTTCCAATTTTGTAGCTTTACCACTTTTGTTGGCAGTATAAACAGCTTCTCCATCATGTTTCACAATACGCTGGCGACGACGAGGGGAATCTGAGCGCTGTTCTGATTGCTGAATAGCTTGAGCATCTATAATACCATAGATGATTTCTTGACGATTGCTGCTATTCTTGTTTTCAGAGTTCAGTTCTTCTGCAATAGCCCGCAATTGAGAATCATCCATAGCTGCGAGCTGTTCCATTGAATAAGAAGGCATAAAATATTGTATTTTACTTCTGCGGACATTAAGTACAATCTCTCACACGGAAAGATTTTTGTTTAAGCAGAATTTTATTAGTATAAACGTTGGATTGTTGTTGGGGATTACCCAATCAAAAGGATAGAATGCTAGAAACATTTTCCAGCCAAAACCATTTAATATTGCAAAAAGTAGAAAAAGTTTTTGAATCAACCTTATTTGAAGAAAAAAGATAATAACTCTCCTGTTTTTATTCAGATTACACAATAAAAGAAAAGTCTCTCTTAGAACGTTCTAAGAGAGACTTAAGATTTAATCAATATATGATATTTCCTTACTTTTTATTGAGAGCAAGATCAACATTAACAGCACAAGCAACTGTACAACCTACCATAGGGTTATTACCAATGCCAAGGAAGCCCATCATTTCAACGTGAGCTGGTACAGATGAAGAACCTGCAAACTGAGCATCGCTATGCATACGGCCCATGGTGTCAGTCATACCATAGGAAGCAGGACCTGCTGCCATATTATCAGGGTGTAAAGTACGTCCCGTACCACCGCCAGAAGCTACAGAGAAATAAGGCTTATTAGCAAGAATACGTTCCTTCTTATATGTACCAGCTACTGGATGTTGGAATCGAGTAGGATTAGTAGAGTTACCTGTAATAGATACATCTACCCCCCTCTTTCCACATTATAGCAACACCTTCACGCACATCGTCTGCACCATAGCAGTTTACAGCTGCACGAGGACCATCACTATAGGCTATACGACGAACTTCTTTCAATTCACCTGTGTAATAGTCAAATTGAGTTTGCACATAAGTAAAACCATTTATGCGACTAATAATTTGTGCAGCATCTTTACCAAGACCATTCAGGATACAACGAAGAGGTTTATCAGCAGGTCTAGACTTATTTGCCATTTGAGCAATTTTTATTGCGCCTTCAGCCGCTGCAAAACTTTCGTGACCTGCTAAGAATGCAAAACATTGAGTTTCTGGACTCAAAAGACGTGCACCTAATTTTCCATGGCCAATACCAACCTTACGATCATCAGCAACAGAACCTGGGATACAGAACGCTTGTAGACCTTCACCAATATATTCAGCAGCTTCTACAGCATCCTTTGCTTTTTCTTTCAAAGCAATAGCTGTACCTACAACATAAGCCCATTTCGCGTTCTCAAAGCAAATCATCTGCGTTTCTTCGCAGGTTTTATAAGGATCTAGCCTGCTACATCACAAATTTGGTTAGCTTCTTCAATATCTTTAATGCCGTGTTTATTGAGTGCAGCAATAATCTGCTTGATACGGCGGTCCTGACTTTCAAATTTTACTTCTCTAATCATTTGTTTGGTCCTCCTAATTAGTCTTTACGTGGATCAATTGATTTAACTGCGCCCTGCTCTTCTGTAGTGCGACCATAACATCCAGTCACACTTTTGAGAGCTTCGTTGGCATCAACACCCTTCTTGATTGCATCCATAAATTTACCCATATGAACAAATTCATAGCCACAAACTTGGTCGTCTTTATCAAGGAACATCTTAGTGATGTAACCTTCTGTGAGTTGGAGGTAACGAGTGCCTTTCACTTTGGTACCGTAGAGAGTACCTGTCTGGCTGATGAGTCCTTTACCAAGATCTTCTAGACCTGCACCAATTACAAGACCACCTTCTGAGAACGCACTTTGAGTACGGCCATAGACAATTTGCAGGAAGAGTTCGCGCATAGCAGTATTGATAGCATCGCAAACAAGGTCTGTATTAAGAGCCTCAAGAACAGTCTTACCTGGGAGAATTTCACTTGCCATTGCAGCAGAATGCGTCATGCCAGAGCAACCGATTGTTTCGATCAAGCACTCCTCAATTACACCATCTTTTACGTTAAGAGACAATTTGCAAGCACCCTGCTGGGGAGCACACCATCCTACACCGTGGGTCATACCGCTGATGTCCTTAATCTCTTTGGCTTGCACCCATTTTCCTTCTTCAGGAATGGGAGCGGGGCCATGGTTCGGGCCTTTAGCCACGATACACATGTTCTTTACTTCTGATGAGTATTCCATTAAATAGTAAATATAAAAAGTGTTACTTTCCAAAATTGTTATGGCACAAAATTAAGTCTTGCATTCGGAAAAGACAAGTCTATTTTAATTTTTATGTTATATCTTTGCGCCATAATCTATAATTGTATGGGAAAGGTAACATTGCGTTTCTGCATTTTATTTATCGCATTCAGTATGTCGTTTGTGTTTCTTCATGCTCAACGCACTCAAGTATTGAAGAATGACATAAATACAGTGATAATCTCTACTGGAGGTAATTCTCATGCGTTACCAGTACTACGTCTTGGTTCATCTGACCAGTTTGAGTTAACCTTCGATCAAATGTCTAATGAGTACCATCGCTATCTTTATAGAATAATACACCTCGATGCTGACTTCAAAAAGTCAACAAGTTTATTTGAGAATGATTGGGTTGAGACTTCTGCAGAATGGACGGTAATAGATGACTATGTTGAAAGTATGAACACTATTACTAATTACACCCACTATCGAATTAGGATACCTAATAATAATGTACAGCCCTTGTTAAGTGGTAACTATAAATTAGAAGTTGTTTTAGATGAAGATGGTACACTAACTCCAGCACTGAATGCTTACTTTTTTGTTATTGATTCAAAAGTAAATACCATTCTTGATGTGACAACCAATACAGACATTGATTGGAACGCTACACATCAACAAGTCCGGATGTCCATTGATACGCGTCAACTAAATATACAAGTACCAGAGGAAGAAATACGAACTATAATCCTTCAAAACCATCGCTGGGACAATGCCATTTGGAATCCTAAACCTGATTATATAAGTGGAACAATTCTAGAATGGAGACACCAACAAAGCCTAATCTTTGACGCAGGGAATGAATATCGTCGCTTTGAAATACTTTCCACGCAATATCCAGGAATGGGGATAGATAATATAAGATGGTCTGGTTCTGAATATATGGCAAATTTATTAACAGCAAAACCGAGGCGTAATTATATAAATGATCAAGATAGAAACGGACAAATCGTTGTTCGAACGCAAGACAATAACGATGCTGCCTCACAAAGCGAGTATGTATGGGTAAATTTTAGTCTTAAAATGCCTGAGTTGAAAGATGCCGATATTTATATTTGCGGTGATTGGACATATGATTGTTTTTCACCCAGATATAGACTCATCTATGATGAATTTTTACAAGCTTATCTCAAAAGTGTCTTCTTGAAAACAGGTTTTTACAGTTATTTATATCTTACCGTTCCCCATCCACAAAACAAAGGATTTACTGGCCCAGTTGAGGGAAATTATTTCCAAACAGAAAATGAGTATACAGTACTGACCTATTATCGTAGAATTGGCGATCGTTATTGGCAACTCGTAGGTTTGTCAGAAATTTCGTATGATAAAAAGCTATTAAATCAATAAAAGTAAAAGTACATGATAAATATCGTTTTTTTAGATGGTTTCACGCTAAATCCCGGTGATTTAGATTGGCATTGCTTTGAAAAAATGGGACGTTTCAAGGTTTACGATCGTACAGATATCACTGAAGTTATCCAACGATCAAAAGATGCAGATATTCTTATTCTAAACAAGACAAGATTAGGTGAAAAAGAAATACTTAAATTACCTCGATTGCGTTTGATTTGCGTGGCTGCTACTGGATATGATGTAGTCGATATAAATGCTGCGTCACGTAAAGGAATCGTTGTCTGCAATGCGGCAGGATATGGTACAACGGCGGTTGCTCAGATGGCTATCGCTCATCTTTTGAATATTACTAATCGAGTAAGTCATTATGCAGAGAAAAACCGCAATGGTTTTTGGAAAAACTCACCAGATTTCTGTTGCTGGAAAGAACCCTTAATAGGGCTTGAGAATAAGCGAGTAGCCATTGTTGGATTTGGTAGTATCGGGCAAAAAATAGCTGAAATGTTGCGCCCTTTTGGAGTTTGTTTGTTTGCTGTTTCTTCGAAAAAAGAATTACCTACAGATGTTGATCATATCTCATTGGAAGAAGCTTTCCGCACCTGCGACATTGTCAGCCTGAATTGCCCGCTTACTCCCAATAATGAACATGTAATAAATTGGAAATTACTTGAAAAAGCGAATCCACACCTTATTCTGATAAATACTGCTCGAGGCCGATTGGTCAACGATGAGGATCTGGCCAAGGCACTCAAAACAAACCGAATAGCAGCATATTGTGCAGATGTATTATCCGAAGAACCACCTTGTAACGACAATCCCCTCCTCCATCTACCAAACGCTTTTATTACACCACATATTGCATGGGCTACATTGGAGGCTCGTCAACGTATACTTCGAATTGTTGGTCAAAATATTGAAACCTTCTTAGCAGGTAACCCTCAAAATATCGTCAATAAGTTGTAACTTCGTCGCAAAATTCAGAAGCAATGAATATAACGTTTGTCAACGTTTGCGATTTTATAGGAACCTTGGCCTTTGCCATTTCGGGTATTCGATTGGCATCAGCCAAACATTTTGACCTTTTTGGAGCCTATGTTGTAGGATTAACCACAGCTATAGGTGGCGGAACACTACGTGATGTAATGCTTGGTCTATCGCCTTTTTGGATGACGAACTCTTTTTATCTCATTTGCACCGCAATTGCTTTAGTGTGGGTAATAATTTTTCGAAAACTTCTTGTTCGACAAAACAACACATGGTTCTTATTTGACACTATCGGTCTAGCCCTCTTCACTGTCACAGGCATGGAAAAGACACTACAAGCAGGTTTCCCCTTTTGGACAGCAATCATCATGGGTTCTATAACAGGAGCTGGTGGAGGTGTACTTAGAGATGTCTTTATAAACGAGGTTCCTCTTATTTTTCGAGAGGAAATCTATGCACTAGCGTGTGTCATTGGAGGCTTTGGCTATTGGATATGTGCGCGATGTAACATTCCTCCACTCTACTGCTCTATTGTATGTGCGTCTTTAGTTATTCTTATGCGCTTTTTGGCCGTTCGTTACAGACTTCATCTTCCCATATTAAAGGCGGAAGATGACAGTAAGAATACTCAAAACTAATCTTTTACTATAGAGTTCTTCTTAACATTTTACTAATATCTATATACAGATTTTTGGTATTTCAAACATTGCAAGATTATATTGTCAGCAAGGAGAAATAAGGATTTATGTGTAAAATTCCTAACTTTTATTGCCGCTTCAACCTTTTCGACTTAACTTTGCAATACAAAGCTAAATTTCTATATGGAACCACTGAAGCATGAATGTGGCGTAGCATTAGTACGCCTACTCAAACCTCTAGATTATTATCAGGAGAAATACGGCTCTTGGCAATACGGGTTGAGTAAACTCTACTTGATGATGGAGAAGCAGCACAATCGTGGCCAAGAAGGCGCTGGATTGGCTTGTGTTAAAACTTTGGCAGAGCCAGGGGAAGAGATCATCTACCGTGAACGGGCAATGGGAACTGGTGGTATTTCTCAGATATTCTCTGCTGTACGGCAGCGCATGAATGAATATTCAGTTGAACAGCGTCAAGATATGGATTTTGTAAACCACCATCTTCCCTATGCGGGGGAGATTTATATGGGCCACCTTCGGTATTCAACTACTGGTAAGCGTGGCCTTAATTATATCCATCCTTTTATGCGACGTTCGAATTGGCGTGCTAAGAATCTCTGTATTTGCGCTAATTTCAACATGACCAATGTGCCTGAAATTTTTCAAACCATTGCATCTAAAGGGCAGCATCCTCGCATGATGTCAGATACTTATATTCTCCTTGAGCAGCTAGGGCATCGTCTTGATCGAGAAAGTGAACGATGTTTTGAAGAGGCTAAAAAGCTAGGATTACAGGATAAGAATATCACGACTTATATTGAAGATCATATAGATCTCTCAAATATGCTTAAATTAAGTGCACCTGTTTGGGATGGAGGATATGCAATCATGGGGGTAACTGGAAGTGGAGAAACGTTCGTTATGCGTGATCCGTGGGGCATTCGACCTGTTTTCTTATATAAAAATGACGAAATATTCGCCGTTGCTTCAGAGCGTCCAGTTTTACAGACAACCTTTGATGTTGATAGTGAAGATATCACTGAAATAAAACCAGGGGAAGCATTGCTCCTGAATAAGCATTGTGAGTTGCGTCATATCCAAATACTTGAACCTCGTAAGTTTGCTGCTTGTTCCTTTGAACGTGTCTACTTTAGTCGTGGTTCTGATTGTGATATTTACCAAGAGCGTAAAACGTTAGGTAGAAGTCTCGTACCTGCTGTATTGAAAGCTATCAATAACGAATTAGATAACACTGTTTTTTCTTATATCCCTAATACTGCAGAAGCAGCCTATTATGGCATGATTGAAGGATTTGAGAACCATCTCAATAAGTTAAAGACTAAGGAGATTGAGAACTTGATGAAGCTAGCGCTTTCTACAGAGGAATTCGAGCAAAAAATCCACAATATCCTTAATCGTCGCATTCGAGCTGAGAAGATTGCTTGGAAAGATATAAAAATGCGTACCTTCATTGCAGAAGGTAGCGCAAGAAATGATCTGGCAGCCCATGTTTACGACATTACTTATGGCTCGCTAAAGCCATATATAGACAATCTCGTTATTATAGATGATAGTATTGTCCGTGGTACAACTTTGCGCGAAAGCGTCATCCGAATACTAGACCGTCTTCATCCTAAACGCATTGTAATCGTTAGTTCAGCTCCTCAAGTGCGCTATCCTGATTTCTACGGTATTGATATGAGTAATATGGATGATTTTATAGCTTTTAGAGCAGCAGTAGAGCTACTGAAAGACCATCAAGAAACAGAACGTATCCATAATATTTATCTGCGTTGCAAAGAACAGTTACTATTACCTAAAGAGAAGCAATCAGAGGTTGTGCGTACCCTGTATGAAGGTTTTTCACAAGAAGAAATTAGCAACAAGATGGCAGAAATGCTACGTCCTGAAGGAGTTACTTGCGAAATAAAAATGGTATACCAAACTCTAGAAGGATTACACACTGCTTGTCCGGTTAGTCCTGGAGATTGGTATTTTTCTGGACACTACCCCACACCAGGAGGAATTATGCGCGTAAATCAAGCTTTCGTAGATTTCTATGAACATAATTCTAATAAGTTTGACATTGATTAACAGCAATACTAAGATATGCGAAGTGTAACATTAGTACTCAGCGATGGGACAAAGTTCCATGGTAAATCTTTCGGCTACGAAAAACCCGTAGCTGGAGAAGTGGTCTTTAATACAGCTATGATGGGATACCCAGAATCCCTTACTGATCCTTCTTATGCAGGACAGTTGATGACTCTGACTTTCCTCTTGTAGGTAACTACGGTGTCCCCCTCTTTACCGTGGAGGAAAATGGCATAGCCACATTTATGGAAAGTGACCGCATTCATGCAAGTGCTATAATTGTTAGTGACTATAGCGAGAAGTTTTCTCATTGGAATGCCAAAGAGAGCTTAGCAGATTGGCTTAAGCGTGAAGAAGTTCCAGGAATTTGCGGAATTGATACGCGCCAGCTCACAAAAGTTCTTCGCGAACATGGCGTGATGATGGGTAAGATTATCTTTGATGACGAGCCTACAAACATTCCTGAAGCTGAATACGAAGGTGTGAATTATGTAGCTAAAGTATCTTGCAAAGAAGTGACACACTACAATCGAGGTGCAGGAAAAAAGGTTGTACTAGTGGATTGTGGCGTAAAACATAATATCCTTCGATGCTTGATTGATCGCGGTGTTGAGCTCATACGCGTACCTTGGAATTATGATTTCAACAATATGGAATTTGATGGCCTTTTTCTTGCAAACGGACCTGGTGACCCAGACACGTGTGTGGAAGCTGTAAAAAATATACAGAAATTCCTGACTAATCCTAAAGTACGTCCTTGTATGGGTATTTGCATGGGCAACCAATTATTATCAAAAGCTGCAGGAGCTTCTATCTATAAGTTGAAATACGGACATCGTAGTCATAATCAACCTGTTCGCATGGTAGGCTCTAATCAATGTTTTATTACTAGTCAGAACCATGGATATGCTGTTGATAGTACTACTCTTCCTCCTGATTGGGAACCATTATTTGTTAATATGAATGACGGTTCTAATGAAGGTGTAAAACATAAAACTAATCCATGGTTCTCTGCACAATTTCACCCTGAAGCTTGTAGTGGGCCTCTAGATACAGAATTTCTTTTCGATAAATTTATAGAACTCTTGTAAAATAGGTTTCTTTGTATGAAAGATAACATTCAAAAAGTATTGCTCTTAGGATCTGGAGCCTTGAAAATCGGTGAAGCTGGGGAGTTTGACTATTCCGGTTCACAGGCATTGAAAGCCCTTAAAGAAGAAGGTATCGAAACAGTTCTTATCAATCCCAATATCGCCACGGTTCAAACCAGCGAAGGTGTTGCTGATAAGATATATTTCTTGCCTGTGACTCCGTTCTTCGTTGAAAAGGTTATTCAGAAAGAAAAACCACAAGGCATTATGCTTGCTTTCGGTGGACAGACTGCTCTTAACTGTGGTGTAGAACTCTATAGAAGTGGTATTCTTGAAAAATACAACTTAGAGGTTCTTGGTACTCCAGTTCAGGCTATCATGGATACAGAAGATCGTGAACTTTTCGTAGAAAAGCTTGATGAAATCAATGTTCATACCATCAAGAGTCATGCGTGTGAGGATATAGAAACGGCACGAAAGGCTGCAAAGGAGTTAGGCTATCCTATCATTATCAGAGCTGCTTATGCTTTGGGCGGTCTTGGTTCAGGCTTCTGTGATAATGAAGAAGAGCTGAATAAGCTTGCAGAAAAAGCATTCTCTTTCTCTCCGCAGGTCTTAGTGGAAAAAAGCTTGAAAGGTTGGAAAGAAATAGAATACGAAGTTGTGCGTGATAAATACGATAATTGTATTACTGTGTGCAACATGGAGAATTTCGATCCTCTCGGTATTCACACAGGAGAAAGTATTGTCATCGCTCCATCTCAAACTCTTACGAATGCTGAATATCATAAGCTACGCGCTTTGAGCATCAAGATTGTTCGCCACATTGGTATCGTGGGTGAATGTAATGTGCAATATGCGTTCGACCCTTATTCAGAGGACTATCGCGTCATTGAAGTTAACGCACGTTTGAGTCGTTCTTCTGCTCTTGCTTCAAAAGCTACTGGCTATCCTTTGGCTTTTGTTGCTGCCAAATTAGGTTTAGGCTATGGCCTCTTTGAACTTAAAAATTCAGTGACTAAAACGACCAGCGCTTTCTTTGAGCCGGCACTCGATTATGTAGTTTGTAAAATTCCACGTTGGGATTTAGGAAAATTCCATGGTGTCGACCGAGAGCTAGGCTCTAGTATGAAATCGGTGGGTGAAGTAATGGCCATTGGGCGAACTTTTGAAGAAGCTATTCAAAAAGGTATTCGAATGGTCGGTTTAGGGCTTCATGGCTTCGTAGGAAACAAAGAGCTTAAAATTGAAGATATTGAAGGAAGTCTTTCAGCTCCAACAGATAAGCGAATACTTGTTATCGAAAAAGCTTTCTTCGATGGAATGAGTGTTGATCGCATTCATGAATTGACAAAAATTGACAAGTGGTTCCTCTACAAACTTGAGCATATCTTTAAAATCAATAAGGAACTCAAAGCTTGTCGAAGTATCAATAACCTAGACAACAAACTACTGAAAACAGCCAAGATTTATGGCTTCACTGATTTCCAAATAGCACGTGCCATAGGTATGGAAGCTGATATGGATATGGAGAAGGCTGTACTCGTTGTGCGCGAACGCAGAAAACAAGCAGGCATCGTTCCTTATGTCAAGCAGATAGACACACTCGCTGCTGAATATCCAGCACAGACCAACTACTTGTATCTCTCCTACTCTGCCGTTGCTCATGATGTGCAGTTTGAAAATGATCATCGCTCTGTAGTAGTTCTTGGCTCAGGCGCTTATCGTATAGGCTCTTCTGTAGAATTCGACTGGTGTGGTGTTCAAGCCCTCAATACCATTCGTAGAAATGGCTATCGTAGTGTCATGATAAATTATAATCCTGAGACCGTATCTACTGACTATGATATGTGCGATCGGCTGTATTTTGATGAGTTGACATTTGAACGTGTCATGGATATTCTTGATCTTGAGACTCCGTATGGCGTTGTAGTATCTACGGGGGCAGATTCCTCAAAAATTTGGCAATGCGCATGGATCAGCAAAAACATTCCCATTTTGGGAACTCGAGGCTAAATACATCGACAATGCTGAAGACCGAGAGAAATTCTCAGCAATGCTTGGACGCATCGACGTTGACCAACCAGAATGGAGTGCCCTGACCACAATGGAAGACATTCGCAAATTCATTGATAAAGTAGGTTTTCCCGTTCTAGTGCGTCCTTCTTACGTTCTCTCTGGCGCAGCCATGAATGTTTGCTCTAATGATGAAGAATTAGAACGGTTCTTGAAACTCGCGGCAAATGTATCTAAGAAGCATCCTGTAGTAGTGAGTAAATTCTTGCTCCATGCTAAGGAAGTAGAAATGGACGCTGTTGCAAAAGATGGTGAGATTATTGCCTATGCCATCAGTGAGCACGTAGAGTTTGCGGGTGTCCACTCCGGAGATGCTACCATCCAATTCCCTCCGCAGAAACTTTATGTAGAAACCGTTCGCCGTATCAAGAGAATTTCTCGTCAGATAGCACGCGAATTGCATATAAGTGGTCCTTTCAATATCCAATTTTTAGCAAAAGAAAATGATATAAAGGTTATTGAATGTAATCTACGTGCCTCACGTTCATTCCCTTTTGTAAGTAAGGTTCTGAAAATAAATCTTATTGAATTAGCAACTAGAGTAATGCTTGGCCTTCCCGTGGAGAAGCCCAATAAGAATCTTTTCGACTTAGATTATGTAGGCGTAAAGGCTAGCCAGTTCTCATTCAATCGTCTACAAAACGCTGATCCTGTACTTGGTGTTGATATGGTTTCAACGGGTGAAGTAGGTTGTATAGGTGAAGATTCCAGAACTGCACTACTGAAGAGTATGCTATCTGTTGGCTTAAGAATCCCCAAGAAGAGTGTTCTTCTCTCAACTGGTAATGGACTCCAAAAGGCAGATATGCTCACTGCATCACAGTTGTTAGCACAACGTGGTTATAATATTTATGCCACAAAGGGGACCAGTCAATATCTTACAGAAAATGGTATCAAGAACACTCGCGTATATTGGCCTACAGAAGAGGGCACACCACAAGTTATAGATTTGCTTCGCGAGAAGAAGGTAGATATGGTGGTGAATATTCCACGAGATCTCTCTAGCCGAGAAATCACCAATGGTTATCGCGTGCGTCGTACTGCAATTGACCTAAATATTCCACTACTCACAAATGCAAGGCTTGCTAGTTCTTTCATCCATGCATTTGCAACAGTAAATGTAGATGATTTAGATATTAAAAGTTGGGATGAATATTAATTCGAATGACTTCTAATATATTATCGCCACTTCCTGGATACCAGAAAGTGGCGATTTATTTATAGAGAGGAACTATCTTTTTGCAGCTACAAAGATAAAAAAACAAAGGAGCTTACACAATTTGTAGGAAAGTATCTATCTTAAAAACGAGTTCTATACACTCATAGTTTTTCTAAAAAAACATCTTTATTGTATTTTCAAATGCAATAAGGATGCTGGCTGACACTATAAGGATATTTATTTACGCAATAAGGATGTTCTTACCTACCCTTGTATCTCACTCACCCGTCCTTATTCTCTCCCTTTGAACTACACCATATTTTATTGTCTAAATGGGTGAACTATATAAGAGATTTATAGTATCATCAGTAGATTCATAAAATATAACATCTCATATTGTAACATTTACACACATTTACCGTTCTAATAGATATAAACCAGCAACAATTAAAAACAAGAATGAATATGAAACGTTACCTACTATTTTTACTCTTGACCATCGCAAGTATGATCTCTGCAAAGGCATTAAGCTATAATGAAGCCCGTGAAAGGGCTTGGTATCTGACTGATAAAATGGCATACGAACTCAATTTAACTGCAGAGCAGTATGATTGTGTGTATCAAATCAATTTAGATTATTTCATGCAAGTTACCAGTCCTCAAGATATCTATGGCTACTATTGGAACTATCGGGATGAAGATCTCCGATACGTACTCTATGATTGGCAATATCAATCATATATGAATTTAGATTACTTCTTTCGTCCTTTGCGCTGGTATCGCTCAACGTGGCAATTCCCAATCCTTAGCTATTACAACCGTTCTTACTATTATTATCAACGGCCAACTATATACATAACCTATCAAGGAGGATTCTGGCGCCGTGGACACAATGACGTGAGTCCCTATCATGATTGGCGTCCCTCAACCTATTATGCAGGAGGTGGGATGAGAGACAGATATATGCAAGATTCATTTGGAAACCAAGGCATCTATCGAGGCGGACATAACGATGGTGCTTATGGTAGACCTAATGGAAATTTTGGTAATGAGCGTTTTCCTAATCGCAATAACAATAATCAAGGGCAAGGATTTGGTGGTCGCCGCGACATGAATACAAATAGTCAACAATTCTCCAATCAAGGAGGATTCAGAATGGGAAACAACAATACAAATTTTCCAACAAGAGACCGCTCAGAATTGCAATATGAGAATAGAAGTGGGCGCTCCTCTTTCTCTCAAAGTCCCAATCGCTCTTTTAGAGAAGGTCGTAACACAAGTGAGCGCAGTTATGGAACACAAGAATCACAGCGTTCCTTCAACCGTTCTTCAAATCCGCAGAACTCTCCTCAACAACCTAGACAATCTAGTAGAAATATACCACAACAACAGCAAATGGGTGGTGGGCGACAATTTGGAAGATAAGTTCCCCCTTTATCTTATCATATAAGATAAAACCCGTAACTCCTATGTCAGGAGTTACGGGTTTATATTTTAGCAACTATCCTCAATACCATAGAACTCTTTCATTTAGGAATAAGTTTTTATACAAAAGAGATTATACCAATAAAGTTGTAGCAACCTAGAAAAATTTTACACAGAAGTTTTTTTATAGAGCTTTATAAGCACACTCAAAACCTAAGGCAGAATGTTGAAAGATTTGGTAGCTGTTATCTGATAAAGCAAAGGAGAACTGGTACAATACACAGAACCATTGTTTGGGAAATCCAACTTATACCCCTTTATAATCTCATTCCCTGACACACTATATTTACCAACAAAAGTTACAGATATTGATCCTGCAGCAGTTACAGTAACAGTATCCGCTGGTACAGATGTGTTCTTATCATAAACAGTTCCTTGCATATGTTTCTGATTACGAACTCCAGCTGATGGGTTAAAAGACCAAGAATAAGTGGTGGTATTCAACAATTTTCCCTTACTGGTCTCTACTAAAGAAATTACCACGCGATCACCTACATGAATGGCCCCCGTACCAGAGAGTTTTTTTACAGAAATATCGGAAAAACGCGGAGGTTCTGACCTATAAGTATCTTGAGAGCAACTGCCTAAAATTGTGACAGCTGCAAAAAAAATAAGAAATTTATACATATCGTTTTATTTTCTATGCTTATTGTAATCTTTTATTTTAAGAGTCCGATACCTTGTCGCAAAATCTTTGGTTCTTCGTCTAAACAATCAACAATGGTACTTTCTGCATCCATTCCCTCTCCCCCATTAACAACTAAATCTACATCCGCTCCAAAATGTTCTTCAATGAGTTCTGGATTAATAGCATATTCTCTATCTAGAGCATCTAGCGGTAGAGATGCTGTTAATAAAGGAACTTCCAGCATTTCAACTAGTTGATTAGTAATAGGGTTGTCGGGCATACGTATTCCTACCTCTTTCTGCCGGCGTGCACGAAAAATCTTTGGCAATCGACTCGTTCCTGGTAAGATAAAGTAAATGGTCCGGGAAGATTTCGCTTCATTAACTTAAATACTGGCGTAGATATATGAGCATATTCGCTAATGTTACTCATGTCGTAACAAATAATGCTTAACGGATGAGAGCGCAAGTCTATATTACGAATCCGACAAATACGCTCTACAGCACGTTCCTTAAGAGCATTACATCCCAAAGCATAAGTTGTATCTGTAGGATATATGATAACACCACCATCATTGAGAACATCTATGATTTGCTGAAGGCGTGAGATATCATTATGAGAGGAATATAAGCGTAGCATCAGAATGTTTTCAGACAACTATAAAGGCGCTGCATTGGCAAACCCATAACATTATAATAACTTCCCTCCAAACTAGAAACAGCAGCCAAACCAATCCAGTCTTGAATACCATAGGCTCCAGCTTTGTCAAGCGGAAGATATTTTTCTACATAAAATTCTATTTCATCCTCAGACAGTTCGGCAAAAGTCACTTTTGAAGTAGTTACAAAATTCTCCAACCTTTCTTTTGTGAAAACACAAACTCCTGTAGAAACTTCGTGTACTTGGCCAGACAATTTATGCAACATATCTTTTGCATCCTCAACACTATGTGGTTTTCCCAGTTCTTCACCATTAAGAGTTACAAGTGTATCAGCAGTTATAATGAGTTCGGAGGGAAGCATCGACTCACGATAGTCATAGGCCTTTTTACGAGCGATGAATTTTGCTATCTCTTCACCTTTCAACTCTGCAGGATAGGATTCATCTATACCTAAAAGAGTGCGCACCTTAAAGTCTATCCCTAGGCGCTGTAAAAGCTCTTTACGACGTGGCGAACTGCTCGCTAAGATTACGTCGAATTTATTAAGATTATCAAGCATTTTTTCAAACTATTTTATTTAATGCATAAAAAGTAGAACGCTAAATGATTCTAACAAATAAAAATGGAATTACCACCCAAAAGCAACTTTATCATTAAGGCTATTCATCCAAAAACCTTTGGCTTTAAGTACTTGTTCGACAACATCTCGAACGCAGCCTTCACCTCCACAATAACCACTGACATAGCATGAAATCTCTTTGATTTCTACTGCAGCATCATACGGACAAACAGGACACCCACAAGATTTCATAATTTCATAATCAGGAATATCATCTCCCATATAAAGAACTTCCTCTGGTTGTAGGCCTACTAATTCACACCAGTGATGAAAACATTCTATCTTAACGGAAACTCCATCAAAGATATTCTGCAGACCGAGGCATTCATAACGCTGACGCACTAATGGGCTACGTCCTCCGGTTATAATGGCTACTTGTAATCCACACTTTACTGCTAACTGAAGAGCGTAGCCATCTTTTATATTAGCCGTTCTTATTGGCTGGCCATCATCGTTAAAAAGATAGACATTGTTTGTGCTTAAAACCCCGTCAACGTCGAAGGCTAACGCCTGTATTTTTTTCAAATCGTAATCAATCATGTGAATTCTGGTGAATAGAAAGGCTCATCAATTTGTAAATGTCGCGTTTTATTGTTTCTGAAATCAAGGAAAGATGCTTGTTTATTACATTCTGGTCATAACGAACAGCAGGTCCTGTCTGTGCTTCTTCTGGAGGAAGTTCGTGAACTTTTTTTGCTGTTTCATCAATAAGCGGAAGAAGATACTCAAAAGGTAAGCCAGCCTTTTCCATTTCTTGAGATGCAAGAGTATAGCAATGATTTGCAAAATTGCACGCTAAAACTGAAGCTAAATGCAACCTAAGACGACGATCTGAATCAAGAAAATTAACTTGACTACTTATAGACTGTGCCATAGAAAAAAGGGTCTGAGCAACTTCATTATCAGATGGCTCAACAAAAATAGGTATATTATCAAATAAAACAGCACGTTTCTTTGAAAAAGTCTGCATAGGATAGAAAATTCCATACTTATTAACTTTTCCATGAAAAATACTTAGAGGTATGGATCCTGCCGTATGAACAAAAAAATGGCTTGAGGATATAGTAATATAACTTTTGATAAAAAGTTCTTCTAATACACTATCCTTTATAGAGAATATATATATATCTGCCTCTAAAAGTTCCTCTATATTGGTCGTCCAAAAACAGCCCAAATCATCACCCAAGGTTTGGGCCGACGAAGTCGTCCGGCTATAAACTCCCTTTATCTTATATCCTGCATGCAATAAGGCATGAGAAAGATGCGTTGCAACATTTCCTGCTCCAATAAAAAAAATACTCTTTCCATTTGAGATACCATAAGATGAGTCTTCTTCTATTGGCTGGTTTTTTCTAGTCATTTTTTATAGAAAAAAAGCAATTACCATTTAACAGACTTGATTATCAACACTAAGATTATTCTTGAAATCTCTTTGAAGCACGCACTAAGTGACGTATCATAGATATGAACTCCTGCGTTTCTTGCAACATATTTAAATATAGCAGTGTTGCACGTATATTTTCTTCCTCATGCTGCAAATGATCCTGCTGACTATGGCGTATTTCAGAAAGACGTTTTTTCAAAGAATTCCCCTCCACAAGAACTTCATCTGCCCCTGTAAAATCGCCACTGTCAACCATTTTACGCGTGCGCACTAACATGGCATCAACCTCCTCACAAATTGGAGTAAATTCTATAATATCAACTTTAGGAAGTGGATTAAAATTATTATCAACGTGCTCTAAAGCAGGCTCAAGCATACGCTTTAAGCAATAGAAAATTTGCGTAAGATTGTTAGACCCCAAGTGAAACCATGTATTCTTCTCAACAGCCTGCAAATAGTCAAGGCGGCGCATACCAACAATTTCCTTACGACGATAACGTTTCCATTTATCTCTAGCTGCCTCTAATTCATGAGACGCCGTGCGCAACTGCCGAATATTCTCTTTCATTACCCCCTGAGTAATGTTATTGAACGTATTTTGCATAGCATCTATCATTTCCACTTGTGTAGACTTGACATGAAGCACCAGTAAGTCCCAAATCTCATTTTTATCCTTTGCATGGACCAGTTTACGAAAAACAAGATCTACCGTTTCCTCTTCTTGCTTTTTCTTAAATGCACGATTATTTCGAATAAGTACAGCCACAACAATCACTATAACTAGGATCATACCAAAGACGCCAGCCAAATGATTCATCGTTGCAACCAAGCTACTCAAAATGAAGGCTGCGCCAGCTGTTACGAACCAGCCACCAACAACGGTAATAACACCAGTAATACGATAGACTGCCGTTTCTCTTCCCCATGCTCGATCAGCAAGTGAAGACCCCATGCCCACCATAAAGCAACATAAGTTGTAGATAGTGGAAGTTGTAAGCTAGTCCCAATAACAATAAGAAGCCCAGCAAGCACCAAGTTAACGCAAGCTCGAACCAAATCAAACGTCGCTCCTTCAGGCATGATATTCTCATCTTCATTGAAACGCGTATCCAGCCACCGTTTTATGAATTCTGGTTCTAAACGACTGAGGAACGAATTCACTATAAGCGTTTGACGTACTATAGAACGAGCTATCTTAGAGCTGCTAAAAACCTCCTCTCCTTCCGTCTGTGAAGCCAAACTATTACTATTTTCTACAACTTTCCGAGCTTTTTTAGACAGGCATAAAGCAATCATCATGATAGCTCCAGAACCAACAAGGAACCAAGGTTTTATTGTATTAAAAGTAGCATCAACACTTGGGCCCGTAAGGATTCCCATAGTATAGGTATGAGGGTCCGCACCTGAATGACGTGAAATATCTAGGAATGACTCTAGACTCGTTAAAGGCACACCAATAAAATTTACCAAGTCGTTTCCTGCAAAAGCCATTGCAAGTGAAAAAGTACCAAAAAGAACTATCACTTTTAATACATTCACACGACACCAATGCAGTACTTGCATTAAACACGTAAAAGTAATGAAACAAGCACACAATACTTGACTAGAATTGTTATCTAACCAATCGGGCGTCATGCCTATCGTATTGAGCAAAGAAGTCCCCCTTAACCCTTTCACCAACAGGAAATACATAATACAAGTAATGCAAAATCCTCCAAAGATTGCTATACTGTATTTAAGATGCCTACGATAATTGAAAGTAAAAATAATACGTGTCACCCACATCACTATAGAGCCAAAGACAAAGGCTATAGCTACACTTGCGAAATACTTATTATAATCTGCAGGGCTTTATCTGTATTTATCAATTCGGCATAAGTATACCCGTTCTGAGTTATCTTAAATAAAGCTATTGCACTAGAACTTCCTAAGAGTCCAAAAACCATAGAGACAGTAGTAGACGTAGGAAGGCCTAATGTGTTAAAGATATCCATTAAGATAATATCCGTAGCAGTAACTGCTAGACAAATACAAATTATATCATCAAAACTAAAATATGTTGGAGTCATAATTCCATGACGTGCAACATCCATCATTCCATCGCTTGTAGCAGCTCCCACAAAAACTCCAACTGCAGCAACAGCAAGTAAGGTTCGAAACTTTGCTGCTTTTGACCCCATAGCCGGACTCATAAAAGGTACAGCACTCCCTGCAACCCCCACGCTTAAATCGCAGATTGCCAAAGCAAAGAGAAATAATAAAATCCCTAAATAAAGGATACTCATAAATTCTTTTTAGATAATTTTTGGATGCAAAAAATATATAATCGTTTCTGAAAGACCAATGAACTGCCAGCGGTTATGACAGAAAAAAATCTAATTTTCCTATAGAAATTGTAATATGTTTACTATTTTTTTGTAGTCCAAAAGAAACACTATATAAAATGGGTATATTCTCAAAACTATTTGCTAAAAAAGAAACAGAGGCTGAAAAAGGATGGCGCGTTGGGGGCATGGAAGATTTTGTATCTCTTATCCGCGTATATTATCAAGCTGTTATGGCGTCACAAATGGGAATCTCTAATTTAGCGGCATTTCCTGATTTGCGTGTTTTTAAACAGACACTACATGTCTCTACAACCAATAATAAACTTGGAATCAATGAGAAAAAACGTTGTAAAGAGATGTTGTCTTCACTATATGGGATGCCTGCCAACTTTTTCTCTGAGATTGATGCAAGCATAAAGAAGAACTGCCGCACCCCACAACAGATGCAGCAATATCTTTTCCAATTCCAAGGCTTCACACAAGAACTTATGATGCTTGTAGGAAACCTCATGAAATGGAAGTTTCGTGTTCCAAGTTTTATGCGTAAAGCATTATATTCAATGACTCAAAAAACTATTGCAGATATTACAACTAAAGATTCTTGGAAAGATGAAGGAATCCGTAGAAGCGTAATCGCCGTAAGACAATATCAGAGACATTTAGATTACTCAGCTGAGTGGATGACAGAATATGTTTTCCACATTATTATTTTGGCAAAAAAAGAACCTAATGCAGAAGAAAAAGCCAAGAACAAATAGTCCAATCACCAAGTTATCAATTGGTTATTAATTGATTTCTAACTTATCAAACAATAAAAAAATGAATAAGAGAATACTTGTTACAGGTGGAACAGGCTTTATTGGCTCCCACACAACAGTAGAATTGCAACAAGCTGGTTATGATGTAGTAATTGTAGACAACTTGTCAAACTCCAAAGCAGATGTTGTTGATGGCATAGAAGCCATTACAGGAATTCGCCCAGCCTTTGAGGAAGTGGACTGCACTAATATGCCAGCTCTTGAGGCTGTATTCCAAAAATATGCTCCCATTGAAGGTATCATCCACTTTGCAGCTAGTAAAGCTGTAGGAGAAAGCGTTCAGAAACCATTGAAATATTATCGCAACAATACGGTCAGTACTATTAATCTGCTCGAGTTGATGCCGAAATATAATGTAAAAGGCTTCATTTTCTCTAGTAGCTGTACTGTTTATGGTCAACCAGATGAGGACAATCTACCAGTGAAAGAAACTACACCACGTAAAGATGCAGAAAGTCCATATGGTAATACAAAGAAAATAGATGAAGATATTATTACGGATTTTTGCAAGAGTGGAGCTCCTATTCACGCAACTCTTCTCCGCTATTTCAACCCAATTGGTGCTCATCCTTCTTGTCTGATTGGTGAGATGCCCAATGGTGTACCAGCTAATCTAATTCCTTACCTCACTCAAACAGCCATGGGTATTCGAGAATGTCTTTCAGTCTTTGGAGATGACTATAATACGCCAGATGGTAGCTGTTTACGCGACTATATCTATGTTGTTGACTTAGCTAAAGCGCATGTTGCTGCAATGGAAAGAATTCTAGAAAATAAAAGTGAGCAAGCTGTTGAGATTTTCAATGTAGGAACTGGTAATGGCGTTAGTGTCCTTGAACTTATCAAAACTTTTGAGAAATGCACTGGTGTAAAATTGAATTATAAGATTGCAGAGCGCCGCGCTGGTGATATTGAAAAAGTATGGGGAAATGTTGATAAAGCCAATAATGTCTTAGGCTGGCATGCCGTACACACACTTGACGAGGCTCTTCTTAGTGCTTGGAACTGGCAAAAGAAACTCCGCGAGCGTGGAATCATGTAATATAACGTACTTTGATAGCTACGTTTTTCTATAAATCTATACGAATTCAACGAACTTTTATTTTATAGTATTAGTTCGTTGAATTTGTAATAATCCTCAAAATACATTGAATAAATGACTACACCATACTACTTACTTGACGAGAGTAAGCTAAGGAAAAACCTTCAACTCATTCAAGATACTGCAGAAAGAGCAGGAGTAGAGTTTATCTTAGCTTTCAAAGCTTTTGCTCTATGGCGTACATTCCCTATTTTTCGAGAATACATTAGACACACAACGGCTTCTTCACCTTTTGAGGCTTGTTTAGGCTTTAAAGAATTTGGAGCGGCTTGCCACACTTATTCCCCAGCCTATGAAGAAAACACCTTTGATGAGATCCTTGAATACTCTAGTCATGTAACCTTTAATTCACTCACACAATTTGAGCGTTTTTACTCACGCGCAAAAGACAAAGTGAGCTGTGGTGTACGGATCAATCCTGAATATAGCGAAATAGACACTGAATTATACAATCCGTGTGCACCAGGCAGTCGTTTTGGTATTTTGGCTCATCAACTTCCTAAAGTCTTACCTGAAGGAATCGAAGGATTCCATTGTCATTGTCATTGTGAAAGTGATAGCTATGCATTAGAACATAGCCTACAACATATAGAAGAAAAATTTGGTAGTTGGCTCAAAGATATAAAGTGGTTAAACCTCGGGGGAGGCCATCTGCTTACTCGTAAAGATTATGATGTAGAACATCTTATATCTATACTTAGAGCTTTCAAAAAAAAGCATCCCAATTTACAGCTTATTCTTGAACCAGGAAGTGCCTTTGCTTGGCAAATAGGAACTCTTGTAGCTCAAGTTGTTGATATTGTTGAAAACCATCAGATAAAGACAGCTATTCTAAACGTAAGTTTTACATGTCACATGCCCGATTGTCTTGAAATGCCTTATTGGCCAAATATTCAAGGTGCAGAAACCCTCATAGGCGAAAATGCAAAAGGATGTGAGACAGAAGAACGTGTATATCGCTTAGGTGGTAATAGCTGTTTAAGCGGAGACTTCTTAGGATATTGGCGCTTTGCAAAACCGCTACATGTTGGTGATGAGATTATTTTCGAAGATATGATTCATTACACAACAGTTAAGACCAATATGTTTAATGGTATTGCTCACCCAGCAATAATTCTAGAGCACGTCAATGGAGAACGCGAAGTGCTAAGAGAATATACTTACGAGGATTATAAAAAAATAGAATGGACTAATAAATTTATATACTTATGTCAAACAATCGACAATTACCGGAGAATGCCTTTCGCGAACTAAAGAACGGTGAAGAATACAAGCCTCTCATGTCCCCCGAAGGCCAATTCCGTGAAGTAACACCTTGGTCACTAACTTGGGGGATCATCATGGCTATAATTTTCTCAGCAGCAACTGCTTACCTAGGTCTAAAAGTTGGTCAGGTTTTTGAAGCCGCTATTCCCATAACTATTATAGCAGTAGGAGTTGCAGGCGCGACACATAGGAAAGATCCTCTTGGAGAAAACGTTATCATACAGAGCATTGGTGCTTGTTCTGGAATGATTGTAGCCGGAGCAATTTTTACACTACCTGCTCTATACATTCTTCAAGCTAAATATCCTGAAATGACCATCAATTTCTTCGAGATTTTTATAGCATCCGTCTTAGGGGGTATATTAGGAATTTTATTTCTAATACCATTTCGCAAATACTTTGTAAAGGATATGCACGGAAAATATCCTTTCCCAGAAGCTACAGCTTCCACCCAAGTTCTTATCAGTGGAGAAGGGGAAGGTAGCAGTGCTAAGCCCTTGCTCGTTGCTGGTATAATTGGCGGTTTATACGACTTTATTGCTAGTGGGAATATAGGTGTAATGGTAGATATGGTAAGTAGTCGAGTTTTAGGTGTAGGCGAAGTTTTGGCACAAAAAGCTAAACTTGTATTTCAAGTTAATACAGGTGCTGCACTTTTAGGTATGGGCTATATTGTAGGCTTAAAATATGCAGCAATTATATGTGCAGGCTCCATTCTAACTTGGTGGATTATAGTCCCTGGAATAGCTTTGATATGGCCTGATATGAATGTCTCGCTCGATGCGTCTAAAACCATCCTTGCAAGCGCTGCAGATCCTCAAGAAATATACAATTATGCAAAGAGTCTTGGTATCGGAGCTATAGCCATGGCCGGTGTTATAGGCATAGCTAAGAGCTGGAGCGTCATCAAAAGTTCTTTTGGACTTATTGGAAAAGTATTCAAAGGCAGCAATAATAACGAAGCATCCCTTCCACGCACACAGCAAGATCTCAGCATGAAGATTATTGCTATCGGCACATTAGTAACACTCATTATAACCTTTGTTTTTTTCCTCTTAGGAGTAATGAATGGTAATCTGCTATTTGCTATTGTTGGTATTCTCATTGTTGCTATCATTGCGTTCCTATTCACTACTGTTGCAGCAAATGCTATTGCTATCGTTGGTTCTAATCCAGTAAGTGGTATGACGCTAATGACACTAATTCTTGCCTGCGTCATTATGGCTGCAGTTGGACTAAAGGGCGTAAGTGGTATGACAGCTGCTCTTATCATGGGTGGCGTAGTCTGCACTGCACTTTCAACTGCAGGTAGTTTTATCACCGATCTTAAAATTGGATACTGGCTTGGTTCTACTCCTAAGAAACAAGAAACATTCAAGTTCATCGGAGTCCTTGTAAGTGCAGCTACGGTAGGAGGTGTCATCATGATTTTAAACAAAGTGTATGGTTTTAGCAATCCCAATACAATGGCAGCTCCACAAGCTCGTGCAATGGCTGCAGTTATAGAGCCTATAATGAACGGCGGACAAGCCCCATGGTTACTTTATGGTATTGGTGCGGCTATTGCTCTTTTAGTTAATATCTGTGGAATCAGTGCATTAGCTTTTGCACTGGGAATGTTCATACCCTTGCAACTAAACCTTCCACTTCTTGCTGGTGGTTTAATACATTGGTATGTTAGTTCTCGCAGCAAAGAAGAAGTAGTTAATAAAGCTCGTGCAGATAAAGGAACACTCCTAGCCAGCGGTTTTATTGCTGGTGGTGCCTTAATGGGAGTTGTCAGTGCAGGACTACAGTTTGGAGGCTATAACTTTGCTGATAAAGCATGGTTGGCAAGCCCCTGGAGCACATTGACAGCTTGCGTATTATACGTCCTACTTATTATTTACCTAATAAAAGCTTCTTTATCTGACTAAATAAAAGTTCCCACATTAAAATTGAGTAGATAACTTTTCCAGAAATTATTATTAAAAAGAAGAATCAATGAAAAAGGTATTTTTAGCAGTTCTTGCAATGGTGCTTTCGCTACCTTCTATTGCATGCACAAGTTTTCTTGTAGGTAAGAAAGCTTCAACAGATGGTTCTGTCTTTATTTCCTATAATGCAGACGATTATGGAATGTATGGCCATTTAATCTATCTACCTCATGCCATTCATCCGCAAGGGACTATGAGAAAAATTATCGATGGCGATACAAATCACTACCTAGGCGAAATTCCTGAGGCAACAGAAACCTATAAAGTTAATGGATACATCAATGAGTTTCAGGTCTCTATCATGGAAAGCACTTGGGGAGGCCGTGAAGAATTGGTTGATTCAAAAGGTATTATTGACTATGTCAGTTTGATGCGTATTGCTTTACAACGCTCAAAAACAGCGCGTGAAGCCATCAACGTAATGACGACTCTTGTTGAGAAGTATGGCTATGCCAGCAGTGGGGAGTCTTTCTCCATTGCCGACAAAAATGAAATTTGGATTATGGAAATGATCGGCAAAGGTACAGGAGTAACAGGCGCCAACTGGGTGGCTGTGCGAATCCCCGACGATTGTATTGCTGCTCATGCAAACCAAAGCCGTATCCATAAGATCTCTCAGTATGCCAAAAAGGATGTGCTCTATTCTAAGGATCTTATTAGTTTTGCGCGTAAAAAAGGCTACTTTAGTGGAAAAGATAATGAATTTGATTTCGCCAATGCCTTTGCTCCTGCAGATTTTGGAGCCATGCGTTTTTGTGAGGCCCGCGTATGGAGTTTCTTCAATCGCTTTGTTAGTGGCATGGAGAAATATCTAGACTATGTTGATGGTCATCACATTGGCAATGCCGAACCTATGCCTCTTTACATGCGTCCAACTCGTTCCCTCTCTCGTCAAGATATAATGGACGGAATGCGTGACCATTATGAAGGTACACCTTTTGATGTAAATAAAGATATGGGACAAGGACCATGGGAGATGCCCTACCGCCCTACTCCTCTCCAATTTAAGTATGAGGGAAACTTACTTCAATGAGCGCCCCATTTCTACGCAACAAACTGCTGACACATATATTGCTCAGCTACGTTCTTATCTTCCAGATGCTATTGGTGGTATCCTTTGGTATGGAAGTGACGATCCCAATATGATAAGCTACACTCCTATTTATTGCCAGAATACCATAGTGCCAGAATGCTTTAACGCTCCAGATGCTGACGGAGGAAATTTCTCGTGGAAATCTGCTTTCTGGGTTTGTAATTGGGTGAGCAATATGACTTACCCTCGCTACAATCAAGTATTTCCAGCAGTTCAACGAGTTCGTAATGAATTAGATAGTACGTGGATAGCCCAGCAACCGAGTGTGGAAGCTAAAGCCCAAGAGCTTTATAAGATGTCGCCAGATAAGGCTCAAGAGTTCTTAAACAGTTATAGTCTACAATGTGCAGCTACAATGTTGAAGGATTGGAAGAAACTTGGAGAGTACATTATCGTAAAATACAATGATATGACTGTTAAACCCGAAAAAAATGGAGAGTTTGAACGCACAGCCGATGGGCTTTGTATACCTCCTAAGCGCACGGGATTTTCTGAAAGTTATAAGTCATCCCTTATAAAAGAAACGGGTAATAAGTATTTAGTCCCTTCAATACCCAAATAATTAGAAATGGAATATATCAAAACAAAAATCGAAGGTGTGTGGATTTGTGAGCCACACATCTTCGATGATGCTCGCGGCTATTTCATGGAAACGTGGCGTGAAGAAGATTTCAATAAAAATATAGGCAAAAAAATTACATTCATTCAGGATAACCAATCAAAGTCCAGTAAAGGAGTTCTCCGTGGCTTGCATTATCAAAGAGGAGAATTCTCACAAGCAAAATTAGTTCGTGTGCTGCAAGGTGAAGTTCTAGATGTTGCAGTTGATCTTCGAAAAAACTCTCTCACTTTTGGGAAGCATATAGCGGTAACTCTTAACGAAGTAAACAACAGACAACTATTCATCCCTCGTGGCTTTGCTCACGGTTTTCAAGTATTGAGTGATGTGGCTATATTTACTTACAAAGTCGACAATACCTATGCCCCCCAGGCCGAATGTAGTATTTGCTATAATGATCCAGACTTGGCCATAGACTGGCCCATTACAACCCCTGAAGAAGTGTTACTTTCGGAAAAAGACTTAAACAAGGCAGTGTCCTTCAAAGAAGCAGTAGTATTTAAGTATGAAGAATATTCGAAACTTTTGTATCATCGCCCATATTGACCATGGTAAAAGTACCTTGGCAGATCGTCTCTTAGAACGAACACAGACCATAAAGGTAACAGAAGGGCAGATGCTCGATGATATGGATTTGGAACGTGAGCGCGGTATCACGATTAAGAGTCATGCCATCCAAATGGATTACACTCAAGATGGCCAGCACTATACATTAAACCTCATTGACACTCCGGGACACGTAGACTTCTCGTACGAGGTTTCTCGTAGTATCGCAGCCTGTGAGGGATGTTTACTCCTCGTCGATTCTACCCAGGGAGTTCAAGCACAGACTATATCAAATCTGTATATGGCTATAGAACATGACCTGGAGATTATTCCAGTTCTTTCAAAGTGCGACATGGTCAATTCGATGCCTGAGGAAGTAGAAGATGAAATCATTGAACTATTGGGTTGTAAGAGAGAGGGAAATCATACGCGCGTCTGGAAAGACTGGTGAAGGTGTGGATAATATTCTGCGAGCCATTATAGAAAAAGTTCCAGCGCCTGTTGGAGAAGAGAACGCTCCTCTCCAAGCCATGATTTTTGACTCTGTTTTCAACCCGTTCCGTGGTATCATTGCCTACTATAAAATCATTAATGGCTCTCTACACTCTGGTGAAGAAGTAGTATTTGTCAATACGGGACAACGCTACATCGCAGATGAAATTGGAGTTCTTAAAATGGAACTTTCAGCTCGTAAGGAATTACATTGTGGCGATGTAGGTTATATCGTAAGTGGCATAAAAACGGCTACGGAAGTAAAAGTCGGTGATACAATCACATCTGTTGCAAAGCCTTGCGAAAAAGCCATTGCAGGCTTTGAGGAAGTAAAGCCGATGGTCTTTGCAGGTCTCTATCCTGTTGAAACTGAGGATTTCGAAATCTTCGTACCAGCCTTGAGAAGTTGCAACTTAACGATGCCTCACTTACCTTCTCTCCCGAGTCTTCTGTTGCACTGGGCTTTGGCTTCCGTTGCGGCTTCTTAGGTCTACTTCACATGGACATTATTCAAGAGCGTCTTGATAGAGAGTTCAATATGAATGTGATTACGACTGTGCCCAACGTAAGCTACAATGTCTACGACAAACATCTCAATATGTTGGAGGTTCATAATCCCGCAGGAATGCCAGATGCCACTGACATCGACCACATTGAAGAACCTTATATTCGAGCAAGTATCATCACTAAAACAGATTATATAGGTTCTATTATGACCCTCTGCTTAAACAAACGTGGAGAACTTGTAAAACAAGAATATGTCTCAGGTGATCGTGTAGAAATACACTACGACATGCCTCTCGCAGAAATAGTTATTGACTTTTATGACAAACTCAAATCTATCTCTAAAGGGTATGCCTCTTTCGATTACCACCCCATAGAGTTCCGTCCTTCTCGTCTTGTCAAACTCGATATTCTACTCAATGGTGAACCTGTTGATGCCCTGTCTACACTTACTCACGTAGACAATGCAACAAACTTTGGTCGACGCATGTGCGAGAAATTGAAAGAACTTCTTCCACGCCAACAATTTGATATTGCGATACAGGCCGCTATCGGAGCAAAAATCATTGCGCGTGAAACTGTGAAGCAGCTAAGAAAAGACGTTACAGCAAAGTGCTATGGCGGTGATATAAGCCGTAAACGAAAGTTGCTTGAAAAGCAGAAACGTGGTAAGAAACGTATGAAGCAAATCGGCAACGTAGAAGTGCCACAAAAAGCTTTCCTTGCTGTATTGAAATTAGACTAATACATATATAAAACAGCCATGTAACTAAATGATACATGGCTGTTTTACTAAAGAAAATCTTGATACTGTCCTATAAAAGTGTGTAAGCCCTAAAGTACTTATATTTGACAAAGCAAAATGAAGCTTACGACAGAATAAATATCTGAATTAATTTTCCAAATGACCTCCAGTGAGGTTGTTTTTTATGAGTTGCTTCGCGTGTTTTTGGAGAGTTTTTCCAAACAAAAGTACACTCTCTTTATTGAGAAACATAGAGGTGAACAAACCAATTGTTCCCGTCCTCAGCGTTGGCGAGGCCATGGGTGGAGTTTCCAACTTCTCATCGCTGCACGCTCTCCAATACTTTTTAGACATCACCCAATAAGGGAATTTTCATATGCAATAAGGGTGTTTGCTGATAGCCTTATTGTATTCTTAAATACAATAAAGAGAAAAACGATACTGTCCTAAAAAAGTGTGTAAGCTCCAAAGTTCTTATATTTGTAGTGAATAAAAAAATCAAAGAAAGAACAATGAAGCTTACAAGAGAACAAAGATCGGAATTAATTTCTGAAATGGCCTCAAGTGAGGCTGGTTTTAATGAGTTGGTTCGCGTGCTTTTGGATAGTTTTTCCAAGCAGGAGCGCGCCCTCTTTCTCGCGGAACATGCGGGTGAACAAGCCAATGGTTTCCGTCCCCGTCGTTGGCGGGGCTATATATAAAATAAAGTGTATAAGCAACAGGTTCTTAATATCTCAAAATTTGTCCTGGCCGAATATGACTTGTTGCAGAAATATGATTTGCTTTACACAAAGCATCAAGCGAGATTTCTAATTTGCGAGCAATAGAAGTTAAGTTTTCTCCAGCAGCTACCTTGTGGTAGCGAGAAGGAGCAATTTCAGCCATATGTTCTGTCTGAGCAGTCATCTCTTTATTCTTTCTACTAGCAGTTGAGGCGACTCCAGTAAACATATTTGGATTATCACTCTTATGGAATACGAAATAGTCACCCGTCACATCTTGGTTAGGGAAATCAAACAGAAGTTCAGGATTGATAACAGCACCTAACAGACGGCATTCAAAATGAAGATGACTTCCGGTGGAGAGCCCTGTATTCCCCCCTAAACCTATAGGTTCTCCTGCTTTCACATAAGTATTAACAGAGACTAGATGCTTGGAGAGATGAGCATAGATTGTTTCCAATCCATTATTATGACGAATAACAATATATTTTCCATAACCTCCTCCCTCATAATCAACGATGCGTACGCGACCATCAAATGCAGATCGGATAGTATCGCCAACATAAACTTTTATATCGAGTCCTTTATGATAACGACGAAATGACGACCGATAGCCTACTCTACTTGTAATACGTCGGCTGTCGGTCGGCATTGCAAAATTGCGTAAATCAATACGATATGTTTCTGGAATCTGATCTTGGCTATAGCAATGAGTGCGCGTGGTATTCCAACTAGAGTAAAGGTCGCCCGAAGGTCTTTCTACGTTCTCGCGCTGAATCAGTCGATTGAGTGCTAGAGAATCAACCGAGCGTACTTTTTCTATCGACAGGAGCTTGCATAGATATCATATCTTGCGCGGTAGCTGAAAGCGTACATCCTAAGAGAAAAAAACACCTAAGCCAAATTTTTCGAAGTGCTGAAAAAAATTCATTCGTTCGTGTTACAATTAAGGAAGCCAAAAGCTTCTTATTATTATACGTATCGGTCACAAAGTTACGACTTTGTAGCATACTGACAATAAGTATGCTCAAAAAATTAGTTAAATCAATTGTGTCTAGATAGCAAATAACAAGTTAAATCAGTATATATAAAAATCTTTCGTAAGTTGTTGATACTGTTCTGATCTTTCTCCTTTTTCGTCCATCAAGAGTAAAGTATCTTCCGTGAAGACACTTTCAACTTTTGATAAAGCACACAACAAACGTTTAGGTGCCTTAAAAGGACGAGTGACTACTCGAGTCAAACGATTAAGGACAAAACCTCGAACAATAGCTTCCACCATAAAACTCTCGCGAGCTACTGTAGGAATGATAACATATAAGCGTCCTGTGTCACATAAGAGTCGAGATACTTGTTGTAATAAAGTCGCAAAACTCAATCCTACAGTATGACGCGCGCTGGCTCGTGCAGCATCAGGAGGAAGGAGATCTTCTTCAAAAAAAGGAGGATTAACCAATATGGTATCAAAGCCTTTAGAATCTTGAAAATTGGAAATATCTTCGCATACAATACTTATGCGGGAAGCCCAAGGCGACCTTACTGCATTCTCCTTTGCTTGCAATGCTGCCTCTCTCTCGATCTCAACACCATACACATATGCTTGAGAACGCTGAGCTGCCATGATGGAGATAAGTCCGGACCCACAACCAATATCAAGAATTCTGTTAGACTTAGAAACATCGGCCCAAGCCCCGAGAAGTACTCCATCTGTTCCTACTTTCATCGCACAGCGATCGTGGTATATTTTAAATTGTTTGAATTCAAAGAAATTTGTCATACCCTCATAAACTTAAAAGTACTAAAAATAGTATGAAAAGCCGACATTCTTTTATTGCTTTTTGGTGTTTCGAGGCGTTTAAGCTATCTTTGCTCTCCATTTTGGGACTTTTTATTTTTATTTTCCCAGTTTCGAAAGATTTATCATGAACGAAAAAGATATTTCCGCTAATCCATTCTCCCTCATTGCTGATTTCGAGGGAGATATTGCGCAGTTGTTTGCAACACCTTTTGATGAAATTCTACCTATCTTGCCACTGCGTAACTTGATGCTTTTTCCTGGTGTAGTTGCTCCTGTTACTGTCGGACGAGAATCATCTCTTCGCCTCATCGAGCAAGCCGAAAAAAAAGGTACAGTCATTGCTGTTGGCTGCCAACGTGATGCTAGTGTTGAAACACCCCATGTATCCGATCTCTACCCCATTGCTGTCGTAGCAAAGGTTATGCGTGTTATCGAACTCCCCAATGGCAACAAGTCTGCAATCTTACAGAGCTTTGGTCGTATTCGCTTGGGAGAGGAGACTCGCCAAAAGCCCTTTCTTCGTGCACACGTTGAAAAACTAAAAGACATCTTACCAAGTAAGGACGATAAAGAATACGAAGCGTTGGCTGATGCTTGCAAAGATACTACTATTCGCTTTATTCATATTTCTGAATCTTATCCTGAAGAAGCTGCTTTCGCCATTAGAAATATTGGCCACCCTATATTTCTTCTCAATTTTATATGCACAAATTTACCCTTTGAATTAGATGAGAAAGCAGAACTCTTAAGCGAGAATGATCAATGTCAACGAGGCTATAAGTTACTCTCCATATTGAATCGTGAACTTCAGTTTGCAATTCTCAAACAAAATATTCAAAATCAAACGCGTGAGGAGCTAGATAAGCAGCAGCGCGATTATTTTCTCCAACAACAGATTAAGAATATTCAGAGCGAACTGGGTGATGAGCAAAATGAAGATGTGACAGAACTAATAAATAAGGCCAGTCTTATTGAGTTGCCATCGAAAGTACGAGAGGTCTTTGATAAAGAACTAAAGAAACTACAACGTATTCCTCCTCAAAGCCCAGATTATAATATAGAACTCAACTATGCACAAACACTAGTGAGTCTGCCGTGGGGGAGAAAAACTGATGATAATCTCAATATAAAAAATGCAGAAAAAGTTTTAAATCACAATCACTATGGAATGGAGAAAGTCAAAGAACGCATCTTGGAGCATTTGGCTGTTTTAAAGTTCCGTAACGATATGAAAGCTCCTATCCTGTGTCTTTATGGCCCTCCAGGAGTAGGTAAGACTTCGTTAGGCAAATCTATTGCTGACGCGTTAGGTCGACAATATGTACGTATCAGCTTGGGAGGTGTACACGATGAAGCAGAAATCCGTGGACATCGTAGAACATATTTAGGTGCAATGCCTGGACGTATTATCAAAAGCATACAAAAAGCAACTACAGACAATCCTGTATTTATCCTTGATGAAATTGACAAGGTCAGTGAGCGCAATTTTAATGGTGATCCGCAAAGTGCTTTGCTTGAAGTTCTCGATCCTGAGCAGAATAAAGCCTTCCATGATAATTTCTTGGATGTAGATTATGACCTTTCCAATATTTTCTTTATTGCAACAGCTAACTCTCTTCAGAATATTCCTGCCCCCTTACTTGACCGCATGGAAATTATCGAGGTGGAGGGATACCTAACAGAAGAGAAAATACAGATTGCTAAACGCCACTTAATTCCGAAAATAGAAAAAGAATTAAAAATAAATGCAGACTCTCAACTGAAGGTAAAATTTAAGCCTAAAGCCTTTGAATTTCTCATTGAGAATTATACTAGAGAAAGTGGTGTGCGTCAACTTGAGAAACAATTAGATAAAATTTATCGCAAGATGGCCTATCGCACTGAATTAGAGGAGTCTAACAAATTTAAGAGTACAGGAATTGATGCTGCCAAGATAGAAGAGTTACTAGGTAAACCACTATTCAACCGAGATAAATATCAAGGAAATAAATATGCAGGTGTTGTTACAGGCTTGGCGTGGACAAGTGTAGGTGGAGAAATCCTATTTATAGAAACAAGTATAAGCCGCTCCAAAGCTCCCAAACTTACATTGACAGGAAACTTGGGTGATGTAATGAAAGAAAGTGCTGTTTTAGCACTAGAATATATTAAAGCTCATGCAGAAAGCTCAAACTGAATAGTAACATCTTTGACCATTGGAGCATTCACGTACACGTACCAGAAGGAGCAACACCTAAGGATGGTCCTTCTGCTGGTATCACAATCGCCACGTCTTTAGCTTCCGCTCTGACCCAACGAAAAGTACGCGCTAATACAGCTATGACGGGTGAGATTACTTTGCGTGGCCGTGTTCTTCCTGTTGGTGGAATTAAAGAAAAGATTCTTGCTGCTAAGCGGGCTGGTATTAAAGATATCATCATGAGCGTGGAAAATACAAAAGATATTGAGGAAATTAATCAGAAGTATATTGATGGATTGACATTCCACTTTGTTGAGAATGTCTTTGAAGTACTTGACATTGCTCTCCTCAAAGAAAAAGTAGACAACGCTATCAACCTTGATATAAAAGAAGATAATGATCATCACTGATAAGCGAACTGGAAGATTCTTTACTCTCCAACATACCGATACCAACTCTGCAGCTAGAGCTGGACGCATTGAAACAGACCACGGAACTATTGAAACTCCGATTTTTATGCCTGTCGGAACGGTAGGTAGCGTTAAAGCTGTACACTTGCGGGAGATAAAGGATGACATCAATGCACAAATCATTTTAGGGAATACTTATCATCTCTATTTGCGCCCAGGACTCGAAGTCTTAGAAGCAGCAGGAGGATTGCATAAGTTTAATGGGTTTGACCGCCCCATACTTACAGACAGCGGAGGCTTTCAAGTTTTTTCACTTACAGGAATCCGAAAGCTCACTGAGGATGGCTGCGAATTCCGCTCTCATATTGACGGTTCAAAACATTTCTTCTCTCCTGAGCGAGTTATGGATATAGAGCGAACAATAGGTGCAGACATCATAATGGCCTTCGATGAATGCCCGCCAGGAACAGCGGACTATGCTTATGCACAAAATAGCTTAACGCTCACGCATAATTGGTTGGAACGTTGTGTTACTCAATTTAATAGTACTCTCCCTAAGTACGGTTATCATCAGGCACTCTTCCCTATTGTCCAGGGTTGTATTTATAAAGATCTGCGACAAGAAAGTGCGCGTTTTGTAACAGACTTAGATGCAGAGGGGTATGCTATCGGTGGACTTGCCGTGGGCGAACCCACGGATGTGATGTATGAAATGATTGAAGTTGTCAATGATATCTTACCACAAGCAAAACCACGCTACTTGATGGGTGTTGGAACTCCCGTCAATATATTGGAAGGTATCGAACGCGGTGTAGATATGTTCGACTGCGTGATGCCGACGCGCAATGGTCGCAACGCGATGCTCTTCACTTCAGAAGGTATTATGAATATGCGCAATGCTAAATGGGCAAAAGACTTCTCACCTGTTGATCCCAATGGTACAAGTTTTGTCGACTCAGCTTATACTAAAGCATATCTCCATCATTTGTACAAAGCTAAAGAGTTGCTTGCCATGCAGATTGGTAGCATTCACAATTTGGCCTTCTATCTCTGGCTTGTGCGAGAAGCTCGCAAGCATATTCTTGCAAATGACTTCTCAACATGGAAAAAGATGATGGTTGAGAAAGTAAGCCGTCGCTTATAATTTTATATAAGATGAAGAAGATAACATTTCCACACTTCAAATGGGGAAGACATAGCAAAGGAGAGAACTCCAAAAGGAAGTCCTCTTCTCACAAGGAGATATTTGGCAATTTGCTGATAAAGATGGGATTTCTACGCATCGATAGATATATCATGTGGCAATTTCTCTCCACCTATATTTTCTTGATAGCCATCATTATTACCATTGCAGTTATCTTCGACTACAATGAAAAGATTGATAAGATTTCTTCAAGCCATGCAAGTTGGAATAAAATAATCTTCGACTATTATGCCAATTTCATCCCCTACTTCTCCAATCTTTTCAGCCCACTATTTGTCTTCATTGCTGTTATATTCTTTACAACAAAGCTAGCAGGCAACTCTGAAATAATAGCTATGAAATCTACGGGTATGAGCTTCAAACGCCTGCTGCGCCCCTATATGATTTCTGCCACTCTCATTGCAGCTACCACTTTCTTTTTGGGAGCCTACATTATTCCAAGAGGTAATATTGCGCGTGTGAACTTTGAGAACCATTACATCAAAAAGAAAGATGTCACAAGTATCGACAACATTCAAATGCAAGTAGATACAGGAGTTTTTGCCTATATTACGCATTTTGATAATCAGACAAAAAGCGGTTATGGCTTCTCACTAGATAAAATTTCTGGTAAAAAACTCGTATCTCGCCTCACAGCACAAACCATTGAATACGATACGCTGGCGGATAAACGGTATAGTTGGACACTACGAATGTACGAAAAACGCACACTACGCGGTATGCGCGAAAAAGTGGAACGAGGAGATAAATTAGATAGCATCATCATGATGGAGCCTCGCGACTTTTTCTTCGTCCGCAATCAGCAGGAAACTATGACCTTGCCTGAACTAAGCGAGTTTATCGACAAACAAAAGTTACGCGGTGCTGCTGGCATCAGTACCTTTGAGGTAGAATATCACAAACGATTTGCCATGCCTTTTGCTGCTTTTATCCTTACATTGATAGGAGTCTCTCTTTCCACAGAGAAGAGGAAGAATGGTATGGGAACAAGTATCGGTGTAGGGCTAGCTCTTAGCTTTGGATACATCCTTTTCCAAACAGTGAGTGCCACCTTTGCCATTAATGCAAATATGTCGCCTATGTTAAGTGTATGGATGCCCAATATTATTTGCCATCATAGCGTTTGTTCTATACAAACGTACTCCACAATAAATTATGACTATATGAAAGAACGTGAAGACATATATTTTGAGGATCTAGCCCTCTCGGATGACGTGCTAGATGCCCTCTACGACATGAGGTTTGAAAAATGTACTCCTGTTCAAGCTCGTTGTATTCCAACAATTTTGGAGGGTAAAGATATCATTGGGATAGCACAAACAGGTACAGGTAAGACTGCCGCCTATTTGCTACCTATTTTAACACTCTTGAGAAGAGAGCCCCACCCCACTGAAGCTATTAACTGTCTTATAATGGCTCCCACACGAGAATTAGCACAACAAATTGATCAAGCCTTGCAGGGATTTGGGTACTATGTTAGTGTAAACGGTATTGCCGTTTATGGTGGCAATGACGGAGTGCGCTTTGAACAAGAAAAGCGTAGTCTCAAACAGGGTGCAGATATTGTCATCGCCACACCTGGACGCCTTCTCACTCATCTTGACTTAGGAAATATTGACTTGAGTCGCACAACTTACCTCATCTTAGATGAGGCAGACCGTATGTTGGATATGGGTTTCTCTGAAGATATTCTAAAAATTGTGGAGCAGTTGCCTGAAAAACGCCAAACCATCCTTTTCTCTGCAACGATGCCAGATACTATCGACAAATTTGCTCGTAGCATTATGCACAATCCTGTGGAAATCAGACTTGCTGTTAGTAAGCCTGCAGAGAAAATCCAACAGAGCATTTATGTATGTAGGGAAACAGATAAAAATATAATTATACGTCATCTCTTCAAGCAGCATAAACCTGAACGCGTTATTATCTTTTGTTCATCCAAACAAAAAGTAAAAGAACTCAACATACTTCTAAAACGTGCTCACTTTAATTGCGAAGCAATGCATTCTGACTTGCTTCAACAGCAACGCGATGAAGTGATGTTAAACTTTAAGGCAGGTCGAACTGACATACTCGTTGCAACAGATATTGTAGCACGCGGCATTGACATCAATGACATACAAATGGTTATTAACTATGATGCCCCGCGCGATGCTGAGGACTACGTTCATCGCATTGGCCGAACCGCCCGTGCAGGCCGTAACGGTATAGCTGTAACACTTGTGGGAGAAAAAGATCTCTATGCTCTCCATAATATTGAAAAATTACTGGCGGAAAAATTACCACGAACTCCCCTACCTGAAGGACTTAAGGAGCCAGAGGTACAAACAAGAAAAAATCGTAATGAGCATAGGAGACATGGAAACCAACGAACCAATACCACCCCAAAAAACACACAAGGACATCAGCAGGTACGACGCCGTAAAAAGATCGCCAATGCAGCAAACAAACCTATCCAATAAAAAATTTTATAAAAGGAAGAGTCTATAATCATTGAAAGAACAAACAGGTAACGTATCATATCTATTATTTAAAAACGATACCCGTCCTCGAGAATACAATACTTGTATTTGGAAATAGAATACTCGGATTTTTTTCTATACAATAAAGAAAGCCGACAAGAGCAAAAAGAACTCATGTCGACTTTCTTTTTCGTTTACTTTAAACGACTACTACATTGGGAATAATCCATAAAGTTTTGAATCAATCATATCTGTGATTTTTTCAAAGTCTTCTGGATTACTCTCAAATTTAGTAGTGTCACCATCCACTATAATGAGATGATGATTATAGGTTTTAATCCAATCTTCGTAGAGTTTATTTAGACCTTCCAAATAATCTATGCGGATAGACTTCTCATACTCACGGCCACGCTTTGCTATCTGCGAAACCAAATTGGGTACAGTCGAACGAATATAAATCATTAAGTCGGGTAACTTTACCAGCGACATCATCAAATCAAATAAGTCCGTATAGTTTTGAAAATCTCTATCGCTCATCATCCCCATTTTATGCAAGTTTGGCGCAAATATACGGGCATCTTCAAAAATAGTACGATCTTGTATAATCACATCATTGCTCTTCGAAATTTCCACAACATCTTTGAAACGCTTGTTGAGAAAATAGATTTGCAAATTAAACGACCAACGCGACATATCTCCATAAAAGTCGTCTAGATATGGATTGTTGTCCACGGGTTCAAAATGTGGCATCCAGTTGTAGCGTTTAGCAAGCATCTTTGTCAGTGTTGTTTTCCCGCTACCAATGTTTCCAGCAATTGCTATATGCATAATAAATGTATGTTTTCAGTTTCAAGTTATTAGAATAAACCATAAAGTTTTGCATCTATCTTATCAACAATAGATCTAAAATCCTCAGGATGTAAAAGAAAATCAAGATTATCAACATCAATAACGAGTGTCTCACCTTGATAGCTATTGAATATAAAATCTTCGTAACGATTGTTGAGATTTTTGAGATATTGAAGAGGAATAGCTTGCTCATATTCACGTCCACGCTTCTGAATATTCTCCACAAGATGAGGCACTGAGGAGCGAAGATAAATGAGTAGCCTAGGATAATTCACTACCGAAACCATACAGTTGAAAAGCTCCATATAAGTTTCGTAGTCGCGATCCGACAAATATCCCATATCTTTATTGTTAGCCGTAAAGACATAGACTCCCTCAAAAATAGAACGATCTTGAATTATTGGAACTTGGCTCTGGGATATCTCTAATAGGTTGCGAAAGCGTTCTTTCAAGAAAAACACCTCTAAATTAAACGACCACCGAGGAACATCCTTGTAATAATCATTGAGATAAGGATTATTATCAACAGCTTCGAAATGGGGTTTCCATTTGTAATGCTTAGACAAAAGGGTGGTCAGCGTGGTTTTCCCACTACCTATATTTCCTGCGATTGCAATGTACACAGTATTTAAAGTTGTTGATTTTGTTTGTGCAAAGGTAATTCATTCGAAAGGATTCATCAAACGAAAATCAAATAATATCGTAAGACATCATAAACACTTCTAGTCAAACTAGAAATATTTTCATGTTTTTTCTGTAGAAAAAAACATGAAAATCGATAAACACACAGTATGGTACAACTTCTATAATTTACATTTTTTTATCTTTCAAGCATTAACTATAGATTTGTTTAAACCTACTTCGTTTCCTATTTTATCGTGAATTATATTATGGAGGATAAGAAGATTACTTCTTTAGATGGCAAAAAAGGACACACATACCTATTATAGATAAAAAATGATTAACTTTGCGTACAGATATCCAATAATAAAAAATAATCTAAATGAAAGCATTTGTTTTTCCTGGCCAGGGTGCACAGTTTGTTGGTATGGGTAAAGATCTCTACGAGAAGCATCCCGTTGCCAAACAGTTCTTCGAGAAAGCTAATGAGATTCTCGGTTTCCGCATCACAGACATCATGTTTAATGGGACAGATGAGGAACTGAAACAAACAAAAGTGACGCAACCGGCAGTATATATTCACAGTGTTGTTAAAGCTCTCTGCTTGGGAGAAAGTTTCAATCCTGATATGGTAGCAGGTCATTCTCTTGGTGAATTTTCTGCACTTACAGCAGCTCGTTGCCTTAGCTTTGAAGATGGTCTTAAACTTGTGGCTGCTCGTGCTAAGGCCATGCAGGCTGCTTGCGAGGTAAAACCGGGCACTATGGCAGCTATCATTTCCTTGTCTGACGAGAAAGTGGAAGATATTTGCAAGCAAGTAAGTAAAGACAATAAATTGGTTGTACCTGCCAACTACAACTGTCCTGGACAACTTGTTATATCTGGCGACGAAGAAGCCATCAAAGAGGCTTGTACGCTTCTTAAAGAGGCTGGTGCTAAGCGTGCACTTGTGCTTCCCGTAAGCGGTGCCTTCCATAGCCCCTTTATGCAACCTGCTCAAGAAGAACTCGAAACTGCTATTGCTACTACTGAGTTCAAGAAACCTATCTGTCCTGTTTATCAGAACTACGATGGTCTTGCACACACTGATCCTGAAGAGATTAAAACCAACCTCATTCAACAACTTACGCATAGCGTTCTTTGGACAAAAGAAGTTGAAAGTATGCTTGCAGATGGTTGCACAAGTTTCACTGAATGTGGTCCAGGAAAAGCCCTTCAAGGAATGGTTTCTAAGATTGCACGTGCACAGAATCTCGAAGTAGAAATCCAAGGTGTAGAAGACTAATCTTTTAGAACTTAAAAAACATTCTAACAATATTATAAAAGCCTAACGGAAGAACGTCTCTAATAACGTAAGCCGTTAGGCTCTTGCATTTTCACATGTTAGTAATTAGTAATTAGTAATAAATATAATGAAACTACTTAGTGCACTTGCCTTGGCAGTGCCTCTCTCTGTTATGAGCCAGGAAAGAATCACCATCTATCAGGTTTTACCCCGTTTATACGGAAATACTGTCACTCTCAATAAAAATAATGGAACATTATCCGAAAACGGATGTGGCAAGATGAACGACTTTGATGCTCGCCGCCTAAAACGCATCAAGGATATGGGCTTTACTCATATTTGGTATACAGGATTAATCGAACATGCTACCAAGACAGATTATTCTGCTTTTGGTATCGCTCGCGATAATGCTGAAGTTGTAAAGGAAATGCAGGCTCTCCCTATGCAATAAAGGACTATTACGATATTGATCCAGATTTAGCTGTTAATGTCCCAGAACGAATGAAAGAATTCGAACAATTAGTAGAAAGAACACATCGATCCGGACTAAAAATGATCATGGACTTTGTCCCAAATCATGTTGCTCGCCAATATCATTCAGACAGCAAACCTACTGGTGTCAAAGATTTAGGGGAAACAGATAACACAGAGCTAGCTTTTTCAGCCCAAAACAACTTCTACTATATTCCCAATGAATCATTACATTTGGACAATATCATAGGGAATAAAGCTTCCTATATCGAAACTCCTGCACGAGTTTCTGGAAATGACGTTTTCAATGCATGGCCAAGTATCAATGACTGGTATGAAACTATAAAACTAAACTATGGTATTGACTATCAGAATGGACGTTCTACACACTTCTCTCCTATCCCCGACACTTGGAAAAAAATGACCGAGATTCTTCTTTTTTGGGCAGGGAAAGGAGTTGATGGCTTCCGCTGTGATATGGCAGAGATGGTTCCAGTTGAATATTGGAATTATGCCATTGCACAAGTAAAGAAACAACATCCTGAATTGAAATTTATTGCAGAGGTTTACAATCCAGGAGAATACCGTAACTACATTCATACGGGAGGATTCGATTATCTTTACGATAAGGTCGGGCTATATGATACACTCCGTTCTATTGTTCGCGGAGAGAATTCTGCTACAGCTATTACCCACTGCTGGCAAGCTACTGACGACATTCAAGACCACATGCTTCATTTTCTTGAAAATCATGATGAACAACGAATCGCTTCACCATTCTTTGTTGGAAATGCAGAAAAGGCTCTACCAGCATTGGTCGTTAGTGCAACACTCGATAAAGCTCCAATGATGATTTATGCAGGACAAGAAATTGGAGAAAAAGGAATGGGCAACGAAGGCTTTAGTGGAGAAGATGGACGAACGACGATTTTTGATTATTGGGGAGTTCCTTCCTATCAGAAACTAATACGTGGCATCAAATACTTGGATAAAGATGAAGCCAAACTTTATACCTTCTATCGTTCTATAATTAAAATCATCAATAGTTCTGAAGCCATTCGAGAAGGAAAAAAATTTGATCTTATGTATGCTAACGATGCATCACAAAACTTCAATCCTCATCGTACCTTTGCAATGCTTCGCTCAACGGGAGAAAAGACTGCACTAATCGTAGCAAACTTTGCTGATACAGAACAAAAACTCTGTATCAATATCCCATCTACTGCATTTGAATATTTAGGCATAAAGCCACAGACTATAAAGGCAAAAGAGCTTATTTCTGGCAAATCTCTCCCTCTAACGCTTAGCACAACAGAGCCTACTAAAGTTACAATTTCAGCGAATAACGCTGTGATTATTGCTTTCTAAAAAGGTTGATGCATAGAACTCAGATATAAAATTTATTCTTATCTTTGCATCAATATAAGGAAAGTTGGCAGAGTGACCGAATGCGCTGGACTCGAAATCCGGTATACCCTGTTGGGTATCGGGGGTTTGAATCCCTCACTTTCCGCAAGAAATCAAAGGGAAGTCAAATTGATGGCTTCCCTTTCGTGTCTGATTTCCAGCGATTTTTGATTATAGCATCATGTCTATCATCGTATTAAGTCTCTATGAGGGGATAAAAACAGAAAGGGAGATATGACATATCATAATCAATCATGATATATCATGACATGGGTTTTGCGGACGCGGGCGACCGCGGAAGTGTGGACGCAACAAAAAAACTAACGAATTATGGGTATTCCGACATTGAAGTTGATGTTCGACAGACGGAAGCGAGCATCAAAAACGAAAGAGGGGTCGATCGAGCTGCGCATCGGCTACGACCGCAAGAAGAAGTATGCTACTACGGGGGTGAGAGTTTTTCCGCGTGAGTGGCGCAATGGGTACATTGTGCATCGCTTGGATGCGGCAGAATTGCAGCGCACGCTCGATGTCTATGTTGCTAATGCTCGTAAAATCATCAACGACTTGATGGAGCGTGGCGAGTTTGACATGGATAGTATCGTTGCGCAGATTAACGGGCGGCAGAAAAAGGATGCTGCTAAGAACGTTGTAAAAGAACGCTTCCTGCTGGACTATTTTCGCGAGCGTGCAGAGATCCGCAAGTATGGCAGGTCGAGCGACAGTTGCGAACGCTACGAGCGGTTTCTGAGGTGGTTTGAGGAATGGGATGGCATGAGGTTTTTTTCTGACATCAACGAGGCAAATATCCTGGCGATGGATAAAACCTTGTCGGCAAGGGGTATGAAGCCTTACTCGAAGTGGAATAACTATCACCGATTTCTCAACTCTTTTATTCTTGATGCCAACGACGACGGTCTGATGCAGGGTAATCCGTACAAGAAGCTAAATATCCGCAAAGAGAAGTCGTCTGGTGGCCTGGGAAAATACCTAACACGGGAGGAGTTTGCACGCATAGAGCGGCTTAATCCGCCAACAGCGTATCTAAGACATGCTCGTGACCTCTTCATCTTCCAGACCTACACTTGCTTGTCGTACACTGACCTTGCGGACTTCGATGCGCAGAAGATTAAGACGGTTAAGGGGCGACAGATGTACGTGGGGCAACGCGGAAAGACGAAGCAGGAGTTTATGTTCCTGGTGCTAAAGCCTGCTATGGCGATACTTGACCAGTACAACGGCAGCTTGCCTATCATGTCCAACGTAAAATACAACGCTTATCTCAAAATCATTGCCGTGATGTGCAATATCGACAAGCCTATCTCGTCGCACTGGGCGCGCCACACTGGAGCAACTATGCTGCTCAATGGTGGGGCTGGCATGGAAATCGTCTCAAAAGTGCTTGGCCACTCTTCGACAAAAAAATCACTCGAGAGGTCTATGCAAAATTGCTTGACGAGACTGTGGGTGACGCGATGGAAAAAAATTCGAAGAGCGACTTTTGCAAGGATAAATCATTTTTCTTTTTTGTTCGTACAAGGCTTCGCCTGTTGTTTAGCGAAGCCTTTTTTTGAAAAAAATCTCTCTCACGTGTACGCGTGTGCGCGCGGGCCACACAGGTGACAAAGCGTTACAATTTGTAACGAATCTCTCTCTCGTCTCTCACGTGTACGCGTGTGCGCGCGGCGACGACGAGAGAGAAAGTATTATGAACGTAGTGAATAATACTATTGAATGATATATGTTATACGTAGTATAACTTATCTTTCTTGTTATAACTCACTTATAACTCACTTATAACTCACTTATTAACTCTCTGAAAATCAGCGCTGCATAATTTTGTAAAAAATTTTTTTGATTTTGAGCAAAAAAATAGGGTAAAAAAACGAAGTTTTATAACTCACTTATCTAAAAAAATTATAACTCAGTTATAACTCAGTTATCAAAAAAAGCGATAACTCAGTTATAACATACCTAAAAAATGCCCCTAAAATATGCTGAAATTGGTGGGTTTTATAACAAAATCATAACTCAGTTATAAGTGAGTTATAACTGAGTTATATATTAAAAACAGAAAAACCGCAGAGAAAATCATCCCTGCGGTAACTACATACAGTAAAATTTAGTGATCTATTTTATCAGCTCAACCTTCACGAGTTTGTTAAAAGAATAGAGACAAAAAAGGCCGCGCGCATCACTGCGGGCGACCCATCATCCTAACAAACTAACTACTAAATAAAACAATCTTCTGTTTTTATTGATCTACAGGCGCGGCAATGTCTTCGCCGTTGGCGAGGCGTGCCAAACGCTCTGAGAGTGTTTTGTTCTCGTCGACTATTGTCATGTCGACACTTGTAGACTGCATCTGTGGCGTGTGATATTTAAGCAGCTTGATTTCCGTGTCGGTGCGGCTTGCTGGATCAAGGTTTGCAACGTCTATGTCAAACTGCGAAACTAATCGGCCAGTTTTCTTTCCTTTTTCGTCTTCCTCCTCGATGCTCGGTGTAAAGTATGTCACCGAGTGTTGGCGGAGGAATGTTTTTAGCGGCTTGTCTTTGTTGGGCGTACCTGCAGCTCTGCCGCCGAGCCTACCGCGCCCGTCTCCTGCTTTTCTTGGCATGGTGATACAAAACTTAAAATGATGGTGCAAAAATAAGCGTGTTACTTTTGCAAGAAACTTATAAGTTTTGTTTTAACAAATAAAAAGATACACAATATGTTGGGAGGATTGATTGGCGGTGCGCTTGGTGCTATCGGTGGCATCTTTGGCAGCATCTCTAAAAACAAGATGCTCAAAGAGCAGCAGCGGATGGTCGACGGACAAAAGCGTGAGAATCAGGACTGGTACGATCGTCGCTACAACGAGGATTCAACGCAGCGCGCAGACGCGCAGGCTATGTTGACGCATACGGCTGATATGATTAGACAGCGTAATCAACAAGCTGCTGGTAGTGCTGCCGTCATGGGTGGCACTGACGAGAGTGTTGCTGCAACAAAGGAGGCCAACGCTAAAGCCTTGGCGGATACTACGAGCCAAATTGCAGTTGCAGGAGAGCAGCGCAAGGACAAGATTGAGGGGCAGTATCTGTCGCGCAAGAATGCGCTCGACGAGCAGTTGCGAGCTTTGCGCGGACAGAGGGTTGATTGGCGCAGTGGAGTGAGCAACGCTATTGGAGGCGCTGTCGACGGCTTTGCAAGTGGTTCAGGATTAAAGTAAAAAGTAGTTATGGATAAGCTTTTTGACCCACAAGCAAGGTCTTCAGATAATTTGAGGTTAGACAGACAGAGACACCTCGGTATAGAGCAAGACGCACAGGACGCAGATGAGACGCCAGGGGGCAACAGTAATGATAGCTCGACGGCTGACACGTCTGTGTCGCAACCTTCCGCTGCACCGAAGCAGCGGCTTAGCAACTATGCTGAGATGGAGGACTTTTTGCGCAAACAGATGCAAGATATTAAGGTTGAGACGCCCGAGGAGCGCGCGGCACGTGAGCGACGCGAGAAGCAGAAGGGTTTTCTTGCGCGGCTTGCTGACGGTTTAGGCTCTTTTCATCGAGCTTTTTCCTATGCGCGCGGAGTGCAGCCAATGGATTTGCCAAACATGTCGGCAAAAGCGCAAGAGCGCTTTGAGAGAGCCAAGGCTGCTCGTGAGGCTGACAGGGATAAGTATGTGAGCTATGCACTCAAAATTGGAGACCTCAAAAATGATGAGGACCGAACGATGCGTGAGATAGCTGCAAGAGCAGAGGCTCAACGCTTGGCTAATCTAAAAAATCAACGCGAGGAAGAGGCGCACAAATGGAAACGAGAATTACAGCCATACTTAAAGACGGAGGCTGAAGGTAAAGCAACGGTGGCTACACAAAAAGGTATCACGGCTACAGCAGAGGCTGAGAATGCACCTGCATATTATGGAGCAAGGGTTGACACGGAGAGAGCTAAAAAGCTGCAATATATGTCAGGCGTGCGTAAGAACAATGCCTTGGCTGACAAAGCGGGAAGAGACGGCAAGAAGTATTTTGCCTATGACGAGCACGGTGGAATACACTACTTCGCCGTAGAAAAAGAAGCTTCAGATTTTGCAAAAGAGCATAAGACCTACAAGGTTGACTATGTCACCGAAAGTTCAACAAGCACGACTTCTGGAGGCTTCGGCGGCAGAAGGACTACTACAACATCAAAGCAGGTTGCCAAAGGTTGGCACTCTGAAAAACCTAAGGCAAAAAAAGCTAAAAATCCGATGGACAGCGTAAAATAAAAAAAGACATGGCAACAAACGATAGACAAAAGCAATACGACAACAGACGCAAACTTTTTGACGAACTATCGAAAAGTTACGAAATGGGATCTTTCGACAAGTTCGGGAAAGACATTTGGAATGAAAAAAAGCGCAAGGCACTTTATGATACAGTAAGTAAAAAATACGAAGTTGGGACTTTTAATGATTTTAGCCAACAATTAGGTGTTGGAGCTGCCTTTGCAAAGCCTGCTCCTGCGAAGCCTGCAACAAATACAGCTAAGCAGATACTTAAGAGTCGGCCAACGATGCAGATTGTGGATGGGAAGTCTGTGCCTGCTGAGCGCAAGGTGCGGCCTGCTGCAAAGTCTGGCACTAATCCCCTTACACAGGCATCGCAAAGATATTGGCAGGCGCAAGCGGAGATGGTAAAACCTTTTACACCATCAGCAGAGACTGAAAGCTATGCTCCTGGTGAGCTATTGCAAAAGCCCAAGTCCAACAGAGAGCTTGTTGATGCTGCAAAAAAGCAGTTGCGCGCTACTCGACAGCAGCAGCAGACGCAGCCATGGACATTCGCAGGCTCTCATGCTGCACCCGAACCTTCGCTTGCTGGAGTAATTGATTCGGTTACAGATGCGGTAAAGCGTCAGCACACATCTCTGACAGCGCAACTAAAACATAACTCCCCTCTCCCGATGACAAAAGAAGAGGTGGCAGCACGCGCGGAAGATGAGGTGGCACATGAGGACTATGTGGCAGAGCAAAAGCGTCAGCAGGATTTTGACAGAGGGATTAACGGCTTGCTTGCAAAATATAAGACTAAGGATGCCGCAGAAAAAGCATGGGCAAACGCTGAAGCAAGGACCAAGGCAAGCCGAGAGGCACACAACGATAAGATTTGGAGTGACTACGCCATGATGGGAGGAGGACCACAAGCGCGTATGGCTGCAGCTGGCGAGACATACACAAGCAATCTTGCAGACTACCTTAAGGAGCATGACCTACAGATGATGGCTAATGATGCATGGGCATCGCTTGGTAGGGCAAAGCAACAAGGACTTATCAGCGGAATGGCAGACATGGTGCACAAGCAATATCCTAAGATGAGCGATGTCGAGGTGCGCAAGATGGCAACACGTCTTGCCCGCCAGCACAGTGATCAAGCGGTCTTTGACTTGGCAGTCAAAAAAAATACACCGAAGTCAGCAACGGACCTATTTCTCCGACATGCGATAGGCATGTCTTCTGTGGCCATGCTACAGGAGGGGCTTGCACGCAGCAAAGCAGGCAGTACAGGAGACTGGGCAGCGAGAGAGGTGGCCGAGCAAAAATATAATAAGGGCTTAAAAAATAAAGCGGCAAGTATCGCAGGTAGTGTTGTTGGTCTTGCCGTCGACCCCCTCACTATCATTTCCGCAGGTGTCAGCAGTGTCGGGGCAAAGGCGGCCACAGCAGCATCAGCCAAACTGATTGGTAAAGCAGCCACGCGAAAAGCAGCCACAACGCTTGGGGGGCGAATTGCTATGGGGGCTATTCAAGGAGCTGCAAATTTCGGAACTTTCGAAGCGGGGCGCGAAGTTGCTGAACAGGCTCGTTGGGGTGGCCATCGTAACGAGGATACTGGAGATGTAGAGGGATACTCCCTTGGAGCTGTTGGCAAGCAGTTTGGACACGGTGCCGTCATGGGTGCTGCAACAGGAGTAGTTGCCCCTATGGTCGGCAATATCAGTGACAAATTAGTCAAGGCTACAGCAAGTACAGCGGGCAAGGCGGCTATCCGCACGGGAGAGTTGGGTGTGAGCACACTTGCAGAGGGTACTATCTTCTCCGTCCCAGAATGGGCGAGCGGTAATCGTGATGCGATGGATGTGTGGACTGACAATTTAGCCATGATGGCAGGATTCAAGGGGCATCATCTAATTAAATCAGTACCTCGCACTATTGATGCATTACGCAAGGCCGACAATCCTACCAACATGGCAGAACGTAATCACAACAGGCGCAGCTTCGAGGAGCGACTACGCATGGTTTTGGATGGACAGCACACGGATTTGGCTCTTAGCAAGGAGGAGCAAGACGAGCTTAAGCGCGGAGGATATGATGACCTTAATATCCTTGTTACTGACCACGCACGATATGTAGATAAACAAAAGCCTGACGGTAAATCGAGAGAGGGCAGACCCATCAAGGACGATAGAGAGCAAAACGCACAATGATGATGTATCTTACGACATTCCGTACAATCGTTTTGAGCAGCTCATGTCTGATGGACAAATCAGTGAGGCCGCGCGTGCAAAGATGTATTATTACCTGACAGGACATATTGTCCCAATGTCAACGGTAATCGGTGGCAGTACTTTCGAGAGCGTTGGACAAGATGGCAAAACAAATTACACAGTGCAGTCAATCGGGGCTAACGGTGTAGTTACAAGTCGAACATTTGCAAACAAGCGACAAGCCGACCTGGAGGAGACGCGCATCATGCGACAAGCAGAGCTTAACGGTATTGATATTGGTGAGCAGCACTACAACAATTTGGCTGACAGCAAGCGCTTTTCTCGTGCATGCAATATTGTTGCAGATGAGATTGGCGCTCCAGTTAACATGATAAAAGAGTTAATGCACCGTGACCCAAAAACGATTACGCCAATAGAGCAAGACGTCGTAAAACGTGTCACTGAGCATTACGATAGCTTAGCCGATGATTTTAGTTTGGATGCTGTACGCAAAGATGTTGAGACTGATACGGGTGTGGATATTGATAAAGCTATATCAAAAGATGCATCCAAGCGTAGCAGTGACGAGCAAAGAGCAGTAAAGACCTATATTTCACGGCTCTATGATGGTGTGAAATGCCCAAATGGGAATTTGTAAATGACCCATCATACAATACTCGTAGAATTGATATTACCGATGATGATACTCCTTATGACGACGAGGTGGCAGACGAAGAAAAAGGCGAGATGCCTGTGGATCACTCAGCGGATAAGGCCTACACAGATGGATACAACGCGACAGATGTTGCAGATAGAAAAGATGTTAAGATGCGGCATGACGAGCTACGAGGTGAATTATCATTTGCAACGGATGAAGATTTTAAGATTCTTGATGATAGCCCTACCGTAGCAAAAGAAGCTGTGATGTCGCGTGACGATTGGAGTGATGAGCAAAAAGAGCAAGCTTTGGCGTATGTTAACGCAAAGGAGGCTTTGGCTGGTGTTGTAGACCGCATCAAAGAGGATGCAGATTCTATGGAGGCGCAACAGCACGAGGAGTTGAAGCAAAAGCAACATACTGATGGCGCGTTGCATCCTGCCACGCTGAAAGAGAAAGACGAGGAGGGACACGACAAAGAGGTGTTTATCATTGATGGTCATGTGCAGATGACTGAGGATGGCTCGATGGTTGACGCGGAAAACAGCGACAAGAGCGTTGTTGTCTATAACACTGCCACAGACAAGCGCGAAATTATCGACCCGACTTCGGACACTGGCATCTTGACACTTGGCGAAGTGCTGAACTTTGAAGATGAGCAGGCAAAGATTTCGGAGAACGCGCAGCAGTATATACAGGAGCAGTATGATGAGATGAACGGCAAGGTTCGTGTTGAACTAGGCCAAAAGATTGTATTGCCTACTGGAGAGGATGCCGTCGTCGTGGCTATTTTTCCTGACAACGGTAACATTACTGCGATGCTTGAGGACGGCTCTCAAAAATTTGTGTCGCACTCAGAGTTACAGCAGATGGCTGATGAGCAAGCAATCGCAGACTATCGTCAGCGAAATGGCATTAAAGACGAGCCTCCAGCATCTTCGGAGGTGTCAGAACCTACAGTGACACAAGGCGAAAGCGTTGTTGAGGGTGCTCCTTCTGATTTCACTCCCGATATGGAGCTAACTATTAGAGATGAGGACGGCACGGAAAAACCTGCGTTGGTGATGGGGCGTGTTCGCTACGAAAATGGCACATTTGTCCCTGATGAAAACGGAAGCATTGTCGAGTACTATGCGGATGGCGAAGTGATGCACGAGCATGAGTCTAAGCTTGCCGATAAGGTGGTGAGTCATGTTTCGTCAGAGCAAGAAGATGTACAAGCCGTTGATACTCCTGCTACAGAAGCAGAAGCGCCAAAGGATGACAACACCTCTGATTCGGATGTGGCTGCGGAAGAGGAGGATGCAACAGAAAACGTTCCTGCTACTCAGACAGAGGTTGCGGAAGAAGCAACAGGCGAAGCAGAGCAGGAGCAGACGGCATTGTCGCGTATTCCTAAAGATGAGAAAGGCAATCCGATGCTTGAGGAGACAGACCCCGAGACGGCTTGGGATGGCACTGTGGAGTACATGGACAATGCCGATGATGCGCGTGAGTATGTAGATGGTATGGTGGCACAACTGACAAAAGAGGTTGATGCTGCCAAAGCGTGTGGGCAAGGTTAAGAACACTGGCAGCATGGAGCAGTTTAAGGCTGACAAGGCGGCAGCGCGTGAGGAACAAGCTGCTGCTGAAAGACGTCTTGCACATTGGCAACAGATTGCTGGAGTGGACGAAGCGCGCAAAGAGGCGGAGCGGCAACGTGCAGCCGAAGTGAGAGCCGAAGAGGAACGCATTGCACACGATAAGGCAGTGGCACAGGCGCAAGCCGACTTTGAGGCACGCAAAGCCGCCGAGGCAGAGCGCAAGGCAGTGGGCAACGAAAACCCGATGCCAGCCATTACCGAGAAGTGGAACACCGCCACGAAGATTGACGGACACAAGGACGAAATCATGTTGCCCAATGGTGAGCCGCTGAAAGGTCATTATGTGCTGCATGAGAGCGGTGCATCATCGCCAAGCCACAACTCCGAGAATTGGGCAAAGACAGACGGTTTCCCGATGGACGCTAACGACAACAGCGTAAACGACCGCGACTATGAGCGCGACCGTGACGCACAGCGACACACCGAGGGTATTGCGCAGCAGTATGACCAGCGAGCTTTGCAGAACGTGCCAGTGGTGAGCAACGACGGTGTAGTCCTTTCCGGCAACGGACGAACCATAGCAGGTGAGATTGCTGCAAGGAACAATACCGATGGCGCATACGTGGATTATCTGAAAGAGTATGCCCACAAGTTCGGTTTCACTCCCGAGCAGGTGGAGGGTATGCATCATCCGCGTGTGTCGTTCGTCCCCGACGATGCCATGCCGTACACGGCAGAGACCTTTGCGAGGTTCAACCAACAGGAAATGAAGTCGCAGAACAAGACGGAGCAAGCCGTAAAACTGGGTAAAACCGTGAGCGACGACAGTTTCGGTCGCATCGTGCGCACCATCAACGGCTATGACACGCTGGGCGACTTCTATAACGACCCACAAGCGAGCCTCGGCGCGGTGAATGACCTGCACGGTGCAGGAGTGATACCACAGGCGCAGATGGCCGAAATGGTGGACGGCGGTAGAGGCAACCAGCGTCTGAGTGCCGTTGGCAGGGAGTTCTTGGAGAATATGCTCATCGGCAAGGCGTTTGATGGCAACCCCGATGTGGTGCGTATGCTTACCGAAATACCGAGTATGCGCCAAAGTGTTATCACTGCATTGGGCGAAATCAGCGACAACATAGCACTGGGCGACGGTTGGGCGTTGCAGAACGAGTTGGCCGATGCTGTGAAGTTGGTGTATGACGCACGCAACGACGGCGACTATCAACATGGCGACATCGTGAGCGTGTATGCACGGCAGGGCAGACTGTTTGCCGACCCCGACGAGTTGCAAACGGTGGCGGACTTCAACAATATGACGATGCTGATGCTTGCCGACGTGCTGAATGACAAGCGCGTGACAATGCTGAAAACAACACTCGCACTCTACAACAAAGACGCACGCGACAGCGCGAATGGTGTTCAAGACATCTTTGCGGGTGGTGTGGTGAGCAGGGAAGAAATTTTGCGTAACGTAATAAAATTCATAAACAATGCACAACGAAAGGAACTTGAAGCAGCCCATGCAGCAGCAGTGGAGCGCAGAAAAACAGAGGGCGTTCAACAAGATGGCACTCCTCCACAAGTCGATGAAGCAGAACGACGAGTGGCCGACGATGGAGGAGATACTGCAGCCGAAAGAGGACAGTCTAAGTCAAATACGCTATCCCAAGAGAATACCGAACCCCGACAGATAAAGTTGAGCGACCCTCGCACGATGAGTGATGAGGAGAAACAACGTCGTGGTGAAATGTTGCGTGATGCTTATGCAATAGAGGTTACCGTGGGACAGATAGTTGCCACTGAAGAAGTGTCGGCTCGTCGTGCCGCGGAAAAGTGGTGGGATGAGAATGTGAGTGAACCTGCATTCTACGATACGGAAGCAGGAGAAGTAGAAATCAACCGCAATTCTGTTGAGAGTTCGCTTGCCCATCGTTATGGGCAGATGAAACTTGACGCCATCACTTCACTTATTGATGGCTTTGAGAATGCGGTGTATCTTGGCACGATGCCAGATAGCCGTGAACGTGGTGTTGTTGACCATTATTTCGCATATCCGATTATGTACAATGGTGAGCGTTGTTATGTGTTCTGCCGTGCCATGCAGGACGCAAACAAGAACCGCCTGTATGTGCATGAGGTGTTTGTCGCTGAAAGAATAAAGAAGGGAGATACCCTTCAAACCGCAGCGTCTAAGCCTCACGGAGGTATCTCCCTTTATCGAGACATTCTTGCGAATGTGCTTGATGCAAGCAAAGAAGAAGTAAGGTCTGCCTCCGAAGAGCAGAATGAGCAGTCGGCTACTGACAACACTTTGCGGGCAGAGGATAAATCCGACAATCCAACAACCCCAAACGGTAACGTGTCCAACTCTTCTGCTGGCAAAGTTACGGAAAGCTCCGAAGAGTTGCAAGGAAAGGAGGATAAATTCACACCTGTTCCTATCGAAGATGGGGAGGACTATGTGGACTATGCTGCTCGCGTAGCTGCTGTGAAAGCTCAACACGATGCTATCAAAGCTGCCGAAAATGCCACAGATACAAATCCTACTGATGGGCAGAAGAAAGCAGGCAACTACAAAAAGGGACATGTGCAGATTGGAGCTTTCGACATTTCTGTTGAGCAGCCCAAAGGCAGTGTGCGCAGAGGTAAGGATGCTGACGGCAAGGAGTGGGAAAGCAAAATGAACAACACTTACGGATACTTCCGCGGTACAGAGGGTGTAGACGGTGACCATATAGACGTTTTCCTTTCCAATGACATTGACGGTTGGAATGGACGTAAAGTCTTTGTAGTGGATCAATACAATCCTGATGGTACGTTTGACGAGCATAAGGTGATGTTAGGCTTCAATGATGCCGACGACGCCAAGAGTAACTATCTTGCTAACTATGAAAAAGGTTGGGAGAATGGACGCAGAATAGAAGTGTCTACTACCAATCTTGAAGATTTCGAGAAGTGGATTTCCAGCAGCCATCGTAAGACAAAGCCGTTTGCGGAATATAAGGGTGTGAAGATTGATGAGGTGCAAAGCGCATCACATCAGCTACCCTATTCTATTGAGCCTGCTACCTACACGAACAAGAAAGGTAAGACGACAGCGATGCACCTTTTGAAGTTTGATGCTGACTTGACGAAGGAGCAGACACGTGCTATCAATGAGTTTGCAAAAGAGAAACTCAGTGATGGGCGGTTTGCTAAGCTCGCGGTTGGAGAGATAGGGAAAGTGGTGGCTGGATGTTCCGTAGCGAAGAGGATGCTAAAAAGGCTGCTGAGATGGTTAATGATGCGAAAGTCGTCGAAGATGCTCAGCCGTTGTCGGTTGAAGATATGGCAGAGGCTACAGACCATGCAGCTGTAAAAGCCGTTGATGAAGCTATTAAGGTGGAGCAAGAGCCACAGACAACTCCACAGTATGACTACGACCGCGAGAATAATGTGTATGACACCGTTCTTGCTGGTCTTCGTGAGACATTTAACAATCGTCCTGCAGGCTCAATCCCTAATATCAAAGCAATAGAGAAAGAAATCCGTGACCTACGCAAGCGTGCCAAGACCATTGAGAACGGCATGGCAACAGCAACAGGCGAAACCATTCCACAGGCTTTTGACGCACTTGCAGGACTCAACGGACGCAGAAAAGCATTCGAGCAGTTCCTAACGGACCTCCGTGTGAAGATGGCTGAAGTAGGACGTGACAAAGCTCTTGCAGCTCATGGTCTCAAGTTGGGTGACAAGATTATGTATAAGGGAAAAGAAGCTACTATCTATGATGCTGACCAGTACCAAGTCACTCTTGATGTAGGTCTTGCTCCTATTGTGTATGAAGCAGTAGACTGGAATAAGCTGGAATTGCCACAACATAACAAAGAGCAGCAAGATGGGCGCGTACCATCAGTGGAGCATAAAGCGGACGAAGTACAGGGTACTTTGTCTGAAAAGCCGAAGCAGAAACTTCAGCCTAAGAAAGTCAACGTGGGAAGTCTTTTTGGTGAACTCTATAAAGATGGAAAAGCCAAGTTGAGTGACCACACAGAAGAACCGAAACAAGAATCACGACAAGAAGAAAGCCAAGAGCAACCCAAGCAGGAGGAGAAGAAAGCCAAGAGCAAGTGGGTTGACGATGAAGATGTAGAACGCTTTGAGGAATTGCGCAAGCGATTGAAAGCAAAACTCCGCGGTCAGCTCAATATGGGGGTTGACCCAGAAATCTTTGCTGCTGGTGTGGAAATGAGTTACCTTATGCTGAAGCATGGTGCGCGCAAGTTCGCTGAATTTCTAAACAGATGCTGGAAGCACTTGGAGAAGAGGTTCGTCCTTACTTGAAATCGTTCTACAATGGCGCACGTGACTTGCCCGAGATGGAGGATTACGAGAAAGAGATGACTCCTTACGATGAGGTGCGTGACTTTGATGTGAAGAATTTCGACAAGGAAAGTGCAAAGGATCTTGTTGAGACTGCTGAACATATTGTGCGCGAGCAAGAGGTGGAACAAGAAGCTAAGGAAGCAACTAAGAAATTAAAGAAGAAACGTAATGAAGAAAGAAAGGAAGATAACAAGCAATCAGCGGCAAATACAGATCAGAAAGATGTAGAAGCATCTAAAGAGCAAGTAACGAAACCTACTTCTACAACTGATTTTATCAGAAACAAAGGTAGGTTTATGTCTGAAGCCGATATTGAAGGTGCTCTCGGCAAGATTTTCGTAGATAAAGAAACCGGTAGTGAAATTAAAGTCGGGAAATTTGTCTCTCCCCATGATGTTGCCATTAAGATAAATGGAGATGCCTCTATTATACTATGGCCACGTCTCGCAAATACACTAAATAAAGAGAATTGGCAAGAAGTCAATAATGAAAGAGTAGACGCACAAGAAGACACGGCAAAAGAAAGCGGTCAAGAGAAAAAAGATATATCTTTACAGCAGCAACCTATATCTAAGATAATAGGTGATTTGTTTGATAAAGAATTAAATCCAAAGAGCAATGAGCAAGAAGTACACGTACAACCTCGCACCAGCACTACCGAGCGAAAAGGAGGATACCAACGCGGACAGAATGAACCGTTGGGAGCGAGCCAACAACATGAAGATGAGCGAACTGACACAAGCCGAGTGGCTGGACGTAGTGGAGACAATACTATGTCTGACTCCGCAGGAAGCTCGCGAGTATCTAAACCATCTGATGGCAAGCGAGATGTAAAGCCATCGAAGCCCGAACCTGCACCCCTTGCAGAGAGCGAGCGTAAAAACATCCACAATAATCACGCAGAGCGTGGCACAGATTACGCGCCAAAGAGCGTAAGTGCACGTATCGAAGCCAACATCAAGGCAATCGAGACGATGCAGCGTCTTGTCGGGAGCGGCCAGCCAGCCACTCCCGAAGACATGGCTGTGCTTCGCAAGTTCAGCGGTTGGGGTGGCTTGGGCGAAGCCTTAGCGAAATGAAAGGTGGCCCTTATGGAAGCATCAACACAAACAACAAGCGTTTACGCGAACTTCTATCTCCCGAAGCATACGAGGCTGCTAACATGAGCCGTAATAGTGCGTACTATACACCAGCACCAGTTATTGATACCTTGTGGGATGTTGCTCGTGCTATGGGCTTCCGTGGAGGTAATGTATTGGAAGGTAGTGCTGGTGTCGGCAACATTCTTGGTCTGATGCCTACTGACATGAGCGAGCAAAGTAACATTCATGCAGTAGAGATTGACGAGACCGCAGGTAACATATTGTCCCTACTCTATCCTGATGCTAATGTAGAGGTGAAAGGTTTCGAGAAGACACACGTAACAAACGGCAGTGTTGATTTGGCAATCACCAACGTACCTTTCGTTACTGGCTTGCGTGTGATGGACGAAACAGGTGACAAAGATTTGTCTCGCAAGTTCCACGACATTCACGACTTCTGTATTGCCAAGAATGTACGCAAGCTGAAAGATGGAGGTGTGGGCATTTTCATCACCAGTAGCGGCACACTTGATAGTCCGAACTCTGCCAAACTGCGCACATGGTTGGTGAACGAAGGAGGTGCAGACGTGGTAGGTGCTTTCCGTATGCACAACCAAACTTTCGGTGGCACTGGCGCAACCTCTGACATCATCGTTGTTCGTAAGCGAGTGAATGGTCAAAAGAGTGCCAACGCCATAGACGTTAGCGGTACACTACCCATCCGCACAGTGAAGTACAACACAGGCGAAACGAAACGCGGCAGCAGCAAGATTATTATCAAAGACCTTGCACTTGATGTGAACAAGCACTTTGTGGAACACCCCGAAGACATGGCAGTGAAATGGCTTTCGCTTTTGAGAAAGGTGACACCTACCGTGCTACCAGCAAGGCACTCTACCCAAGTCAGAGCATCAACCAAGAGCAGCGTTTGTCAGAATGGGCACAGCAGTTCAAGGATATGGATTGGGACAAATCCGAAGAGCGCGAGAGCCAGCAAGTAGTTTATGGAGACTTGGGAGAAGATGTCAAGGAGGGCAGTATGTTACTTGACAGCGACGGCAATCTGTGTCTCGCACAAAGAGGCAAAGCCGTCCCTATCAACGTCAATGCCAACAAAGTGAAAGGACACACCAAGGCAGAGTGCTTCAATGCTTACAAGACAATCAAGGATGCAGTTGCAGATGTGCTGGAGTATCAGAGAACTCACAGCAACGATACAGGCTTGAAACAGAAACTTGATATGCTGAACAAAGCCTACGACGCTTTTGTAAAAACCTATGGACATTTGAATAAGAATACCTCCATATCTTTTCTGCGTAGCGATATAGACTTCCCCAGCATCGCTGCACTGGAGAGTGTGAGCGAGACCAGCGACAAGAGTGGCAAGCGGATTGTAACCTACGGCAAGACCGACATTTTCAGCCGTCGTGTCGTGGAGACCGAAAGCGAGCCGAAGCCGACCACCGTTAAAGACGGCATCATCGCCAGCATCTATCTTAATGGTCGTGTTGATGTTCCATATATTGCTGAGCGGCTGAATATGAGTGATGCTGATGTGCGTCAGCAGATTATTGAAAGTGGGCTTGGTTTTGAGAACCCGACTACCACAGAAATGGAAGTGTCGTATGAGTATCTCAGCGGTAATGTGCGTGAGAAGTTGTATCAAGCCAAAGAGAACAATACGGACGGACGCTATAATGAAATATCAAGGCATTAGAGCGTATTATCCCGATGAACATTCCTGCACATCTTATAGAGTTCACACTTGGTTCGTCATGGATTGAGCCTAAACTTTATGAAGATTTCGTAAAGGAGCGTACAGGACTTGATGTGAAACTGACAAATGCAGGTGGTACATGGGTAATGAGCGAACCATATTGGACTAACACCGAGAAGAACAAGGCAATGGGTGTTATCAGTGAAAAGTGTGACAAGACCATCTTGGGACACGAACTCATCAAAGCTGCCATCACTTGTAAGAGCATTAACGTTACCAAGACAATCTCTACGGGCTACGGAAGTAGCAAGACCACAGAGACCATCGTGGACAAGGAAGCAACAATGGCTTGTGCCAACAAGATAGATGAGATACGCCAAGATTTCAAAGACTGGGCGCGCGGAAAGATGCAGAATGACCCCGAGATGTCGGAACGTATGGAACTTGTCTATAATGATTTGTTCAACAACAGCGTACCAAAGGAAATTCCAAACGAGTTTGTGCCTGAACATTTTGGAGGTGCGGCTTCTGTTGTGAACGGCAAGCCTTTCCAGTTGCGTCCGCACCAAGCGAAGGCCGTTATCCGTGCAACAACACAACCACTGATGCTGGCTCATGAAGTTGGTACAGGTAAGACCTACACTCTCATCAGTACGGCTATGGAAATGCGCCGACTTGGTACAGCACGCAAGCCGATGATTGTAGTGCAGAATGCAACCGTTGGCCAATTTGTAGCTAGCGCCAAGGCTCTCTATCCTAATGCTAAGGTATTGACCATTGAAGATGCAGATCGCAACACAGAGGGCAGACGAAATTTCTACGCCAAGATACGATACAACGATTGGGACATGGTTGTCGTGCCTCAGTCTGTTTTTGAGCGTATCCCCGACAGTGAGGAACGTCAAATCCGCTTTATTGAGGACAAGGTGGAAGAAAAGATGATGGTACTGGAAAAATGCGCGAAGCCGCCAATGACGACCGCGACCCAGTATTGCGTCAAGTACAACGCGAGTTAGATAAGCTCAATGATGAATTGAACGATCATAAACTGGCATTATCAGAAAACAAGGCAGATGGAAAGGTAGACATAGATAAGAAACGCGAAGCCAAAACAAAGCAGAACGCAATGGTTAAAGCGCAGGAAATGCTCGACCGTAAAATCGACGATGCTGCAAACTTCGATGATATGGGTATAGATGCATTGCTCATTGACGAGGCACACGAATACAAGCATCTTGGTTTTGCCACAGCCATGCAACGCGGGGTGAAAGGTGTTGATCCATCATATAGTAAGAAGTCGCAAGGTGTTTATCTGAAGACGCAAGCCGTGCTGGAGAATAAGAACGGCAAAAACGTGATATTTGCCACAGGTACACCCATCAGTAACACCGCTGCCGAGATATGGACATTCATGCGCTACTTGATGCCAGCCGACACCATGCGCGAGTATGGTATCTATTACTTTGATGATTTCGTTCGCAATTTCGGCAACATACAGCAGATGTTGGAATTTGCCACCAACGGTAAGTACAAGGAGAATAACCGCTTTGCTGGTTATGTTAATCTCCCCGAACTGGTGCGTATATGGGCATGCGTGGCCGATACAGTACTGACCCGTGAGGCTGGAGGCGTGAGTGACAAGATACCAAAGATGGAAGGTGGGAAGGCGCAAGACATTTATCTGCCACAAACGAAAGCTCTGCGTAGTGTCATGAAATTTGTGAAAGAACAACTAGACAGCTACGAGGATATGAGTGGTAAGGAGAAGAAAGAAAACAGCCACATACCTCTCGTCATGTATGGTATTGCTAAAGCCGCTGCCGTTGATGCACGTCTTGTACTTGGCGATGCGGCAGACGAGCTAAACAGCAAGACCAATGAAGCCGTGCGTCAGACACTACGAAGTCTTGAAGACACAAAGGACTATAATGGTACTGTTGCCATTTTTGCGGACAACTATCAGAACAAAGTTTCTGGTTTCAACCTTTATGAGGATATTCGAAAGAAACTCATTGATGCAGGTGTACCCGAAGCCCAAGTGGTAGTGATGAAGTCTGGCATGAGCATCAAGAAGAAACTTGAAATCTTTGACAAGGTGAACCGTGGTGAAGTACGTGTTATCATGGGCAGCACCTTTACGCTTGGTACTGGTGTGAATATTCAAGAGCGTCTGCATACCCTCATCCATGTCGATGCACCTAACCGTCCTATGGACTACACACAGCGCAATGGGCGTATTTGCGCCAAGGCAACCTGCATAACGAATGGGGAATACCTGTTCGTGTACTCCGTTTTGGCGTGGAAGATAGCCTCGACGTTACCGCTTACCAGCGTTTGAAGACGAAAGGAGCGATTGCTGACAGCATTATGGAGGGCAAAAAGATGATGAGCAACTCTATGGAGGACCGCGTCTTGGAGGAAGAACAAGATTTATTCGGTGATATTACAGCTCAGTTGTCAGGTAGCCAGTATGCTCTACTGAAGAATCAGGTGGAGAAAGAGGTGAGAAAGTTGGAGGCGCGTCAGAAACAGTGGGAAGCAGACCAGGCATACGTCCATAACCAGAAACCACGTCTGAAAGCTCTTATCAAGGATAGTGAGGAACGCGCAGAGCGTAACAAGAAATCTCTTGCAAAAGTTGAGGCTGCGAAGAATGACGGTATCACCATCGGCAAGATGAAGTTCTCATCACTCGACGCTATGGCTGATTATCTTAAAGAATATAACAGCAAACAGCGCGAGCAGCAGGAGCAAGTGCGCATGGCATCGGGTTATAACTCCGAAGCCAAGAGTGACCTTACAATCAATGTGGGAGGCTTCGATTTTCATGTGAAGCGTGTTATTACCAAGGATCAGAAGAAGGAGAAAGGACAACTCTCATTGTCATTCTTCTCTAAAACAAAAATGACTTACTCCTGTCCAGAACTCGGACTTGAAGACGTTCCAGTAGATGGCCAGCGTCTGAAGTCTGCTCTGGAGGACATTCTCGAAAACGTATTGAGCGGTGATGATTTCCGCGAAAAGGCAGAGTATGCCGATAGAGCTGCAGAAAGATACAAAGGTGAGTTGCAGCAAGTGGAGGCTCGCGACGGCAAACCGTTTGAGTATGCAGACGAGTTGAAACAAGCCAAAAATAAACTTGCCGAGTATGAGGAACTGATGAAAGCGGAAATGGCAGTGAAAGACGCTAAGTATGCAGAAATGGATGCATCTGTTGAGACGGCTAATAGTGTGACGTTATCAGATGAGGCAAGCGAAGAAAACGAGGACGATGCAACTTATCGCGACTACGATGATGATGAAAGCTGGAATGATGCCACGAAAGAGAATGCTAACATGATGCGTTCTACCGTACAACAGATGAGTGAAAAGCTGCACACTCCTATCAAAATTATTGAAGACGTTGAGAGCATCACACATCAAAATGCATCAGTACAGGAGCGTAGACGCAACTCAAAGGGCTGGTATGATGTGAGGACTGGTGAGGTTGTGGTTGTTCTGCCTAACAATCGTGATGTGGAGGATGTGGCTGCAACAGTGATGCACGAGACTGTGGCTCATAAGGGGCTTCGCGAACTTGTGGGCGAGGAACATTATGATGATTTCCTTGATGAGGTTTACAAGCATCTGCGTGGTGATTTGAAGCAGCGCGTTGATGCAGAAGCGGGGCGTTCGTTTGTTGATGATACTATCAAGAATGGAGAAAAAGCCAAGAGTTACGAGCAGCACCGCAGAACTGCTGTTGATGAGTTGTTCGGAGACATGGCAGAGAAACCTTTGAGGAGTTCAGCGAGGGTGAGCGTACGTTGTGGCAGAAGCTTAAGGAGGTTGTTCGCAAGCTATTGGATAAGTTCTTGGAATCTTTGAAGTTGCCGAAGTGGTTTGAGCTTGGCGATAATGAGTTGCGCTATATGTTGTGGCGTAGCAAGGAGCGTTTGGAGCGTGGCAAGGAGCATCCGATAGACCTTGCACGCGACATGGTGATGCGTGAGGAGTTGGGCTTGAGTGAGGCGGCACGGATGCGTATGGGCGATACTCCCGACACTTTCAAGGCGCGCCAGAGACGAGCTGTGAAAGAGAAAGGAGTTGTTATGCCTGGGCTTAATGAAGCGGAAGTGAAGGTGGTACGTGTGCCGAGACATTCCTATAAAGGAAACATTGCAGAAGCAACACGACAAGCCATTGATGCTGCCAAGTCGAAGTATGCACCTAACGGAGAGGCGAAGACTTTGCACTACAACAATTTCGGTGTAGAATTTGATTATTCTATATCGGGCCGTGCAATCACAGAAAGCCTTAATCCAAGGCAACAGGCAAAAAGCGACAACAAAGGAGTTCACTTAGCATTAGCCGAGCATATAGGTGAAGTGATAGGTGAAAGTATTGAGGTGGAAGAGCATCCCGATTACTTGAAGAATGAGAACAAAGAGCGCGACACAAATGTCATCAATGATAATGCTTTAATGCATCGTTTCTATGGAGCAATAACAGTTGATGGTGAAACCTATCGGGTAATGACCTTGATGAGAGAGGACGAACAAAAGACAATTGGTAAAGGTGTTCACGCCTATGAGGTTACAAAAGTCGAACTGCTCAACGATGATACGCCGAGCAGTTCGAGTGGTGGCCGCGGCATAGATGAAAACATCACGTCCGTAGCGGTTGCAAATCTACTGAAAGATGTTGAGAAATCCTACGATAGTGGTAAAAAAGTTCTTGATGAGAGTCGAAAGGCAGACGAAAATCCTATTCTCTACCGCGATGGAGAAGAGACGGAGGATATTTGGAAGGACAAGAGTATGGGGCTACATGAACGTACTACTGCTGCTGCTATGCGCCTTGCCGATAAGCACCAAGAGAATAAGACACTTCGCAATGATGCTATGCGCGCTATCGGCAACAACCTTGCAGATTTGCGCAAGGCAATGAGCCTGCAGCGTAGGTTTGATATGGCAACCGTGAAACGTGTTTCAGACCTTGCACGTGTGTTGATGAATAATGGATACATAGGCGATATGACGCAACAGGAAGTGAAGAGTTTGCTTGCTGCTGTGAGGAATAGTGTGGGCCATAATGACATTGACAGAGATGTGCAGAAGGTGATGGAAATCATGGTGAAGAACCAGTTGAGGAGAGCCGAAAAAGCATTGAGCGCACTGGAAGCGATTAAAGGCAGTAAGGTGAATGCAAAGGGTGTTAAGGTGCAGGGTAAGCTTGATGCCGCAGGTGCTCAACTCATGGAGGTGTTTAAGAAAACACGTGGTTGGGAGAAAAATGATATAGAAGAAGCTATTGCAGATGCTCAAGGGCGAATGAGTAGTGATGACGCTACCGTTGCGGAAAAATGCTACCATAGAGTACGCAGGTTTGCAGTTCGCTATGGAGTATGCAGAGAAGATTCGCGATAGCAAGGTAGAAGAAAGTAGGCTGAAAGAAGAAATCAAAAAAAGAGCCACGAAGAGACGAGTGAACGCAATAGAAACTCAGAATCTTATCGTCAGTATATTGCCAGTCTGCAAGATGCTATCCTTCAGAATAAGATAGAGAGGCTGAAGCTTACTTTAATCTTGTTGGGCGTTTGTCGGATGGTTTGCGTGAGAGCATGGCTAATGCAACACAGTTCAAGAAGATGGAGAAGATGCGTATCAATGAAATCCATCATTATGCGAATAGCGATATGCAGGGCATGTCTATCAGTTAGGGATGCCAAGTAGGATTCTTCATAGTGCTGGTATACCTAATCTACCTATAGAACTTGTAGCAAGCCGTTTGTCAGACAAGTCAATGCAAGAAAACCATCCTTTTGATTTAAGTGAGGTTGTCGACCTACCTAACGCTATTCAAAGGCCACTTGCAGTATTTAGGAGTGCAACACATGTAGGTAGTAATGTCATTTTAACAAACCTCAACATGAAGGGCGCAATTATATTGTTGCCATTGAAACAAATAGAAGAGCGAGGAAAGTTTTAGTTAACAGTATTCGCAGTGTCCATTATCGCAACGACCTTAATATAATAGGCTGGATCAATGATCATCTTGCTGATTATGTAAGCGAAGAGTTTAGAGAAAATTGGATTACAGAAAAGAAAAATGAACTTCTATCTAAACCACAGTACAATTCCGTGGACGTTAGAAAGAAGCTCATCTCTGCTGCAAAGATACTGAAAGATTTTCAGAACCCCACAATAGATGAGAAGAATCATTCTGCACTCAGTGAGAATGCCTTGTCATCAGAACCCTCTCATGATAGAGAGGCTATGCGTAATGAAGCTGTTCAGTTGTCTGACAAGCTGCATACTCCTATCAAGATTGTGGAGGATGTGAAAGATATTACGCATTCGAATGCTGAGGTGGAGAGACGCAAACGCAACTCAAAGGGTTGGTATGATGTGAGGACTGGTGAGGTTGTGGTTGTTCTGCCTAACAATCGTGATGTGGAGGATGTGGCTGCAACGGTGATGCACGAGACTGTGGCACACAAGGGGCTTCGCGAACTTGTGGGCGAGGAACATTATAATGATTTCCTTGATGAGGTTTACGAGCATCTGCGTGGTGATTTGAAGCAGCGCGTTGATGCAGAAGCGGGGCGTTCGTTTGTTGATGATAGCACCAAGAATGGAGAGCGTGCCAAGAGTTACGAGCAGCACCGCAGAACTGCTGTTGATGAGTTGTTCGGAGACATGGCTGAGAAGCCCTTTGAGGAGTTCAGCGAGGGCGAGCGTACGTTGTGGCAGAAACTCAAGGAGGTTGTTCGCAAGCTATTGGATAAGTTCTTGGAATCTTTGAAGTTGCCGAAGTGGTTTGAGCTTGGCGATAATGAGTTGCGCTATATGTTGTGGCGTAGCAAGGAGCGTTTGGAGCGTGGCAAGGAGCACCCGATAGACCTTGCACGCGACATGGTGATGCGTGAGGAGTTGGGCTTGAGTGATGCAGCACGGATGCGTATGGGCGATACTCCCGACACTTTCAAGGCGCGCCAGAATCGGGCTGTAAAAGAGAAAGGAGTTGTTATGCCTGGGCTTAATAGTGCAGTCATCAAGGTGGTAAATGTCCCTGCACACCAATACACAGGTGGTATTGCAGAAGCAACACGACAAGCCATTGATGCTGCCAAGGCAAAGTACGTTCCAAATGGAAAGCCAATAGTATTACTCTACAATAATTATGGTGCTGAGTTTGATTATTCTATCTCAGGAAAAGCAATCGAAGTCAGCCTTAGTCCGAAGCATCAAGCAAAGAGCGTGAATAAGCGTGTGCATCTTTCCTTGGCTGAACATGTTGACGAGGTTATAGAAAACAGCATTGAAGTTGAGGAGCATTCCGATTACCAAAAGAATGAACGTGGAGAACGCGACACACAGAAAGTTAATGGTAGTGCATTGATGCACCGCTTCTATGGTGCTATTGCAATTGATGGAAAACCATACCGTGTGATGACACTGATGCGTGAAGAAAAGCGTTCAGATGGTATGCGGAATGGTGTACATGCCTATGAGGTACAAAAAATAGAAGTGCTCGACGAAACGCCGAACACTCCTAATGGTACTGATGGGCTTAATAGCGAACTTGAAGCATCATCAGCGGTTGCAAAGCTACTGAAAGATGTTGAGAAATCCTACGATAGTGGTAAAAAAGTTCTTGATGAGAGCCGAAAGGCAGACGAAATCCTATTCTCTACCGCGACGGAGGAGAGACGGAGGATATTTGGAAGGACAAGAGTATGGGGCTACATGAGCGCACTACTGCTGCTGCTATGCGCCTTGCCGATAAGCACCAAGAGAATAAGACACTTCGCAATGATGCTATGCGCGCTATCGGCAACAACCTTGCAGATTTGCGCAAGGCAATGAGCCTGCAGCGTAAGTTTGATATGGCAACAGTGAAACGTGTTTCAGACCTTGCACGTGTGTTGATGAATAATGGATACATAGGCGATATGACGCAACAGGAAGTGAAGAGTTTGCTTGCTGCTGTGAGGAATAGTGTGGGCCATAATGACATTGACAGAGATGTGCAGAAGGTGATGGAAATCATGGTGAAGAACCAGTTGAGGAGAGCCGAAAAAGCATTGAGCGCACTGGAAGCGATTAAAGGTAGCAAGGTGAATGCAAAGGGTGTTAAGGTGCAGGGTAAGCTTGATGCCGCAGGTGCTCAACTCATGGAGGTGTTTAAGAATATTATAGAGCCTATTGTGAATAATCATACTTTGATGTAGGCAGATAAAGAAAAAGGACTTGCTTATCTCTCCTCAGCGTCACATCAGGTTCAGCAGGAAATAGACAAACAAGTCCTCATCTCTGCTGCAAATATACTGAAAGATTTTGAGAAGCCCAGAATAGAGAGGAAGAATCATCTACACTGAATAGTGAGAATATTAGTGTACATATTGCAGTTCTCACTAAGTTACTAGACGTTATTGATAGTAGTATAGAAGTAGAGGATCATTCCGACTATAAGAAAGTTAATGGGAAACGTAATTCAGACAATGGTATTGGTGATGGAAATATGCTTGTACATCGCATGTATGGTGCTGCAGAGATTGAAGGCATGACATACACAGAGTAAAATCAACCATACATGAACATAACACGAAAGGAAATGTTCATGTATGATTATAGAGTTACAGAAATAGAGCTAATCATAAGTGGCTCTCCAACGAGCAATGCACTGGATAGCTCTATTAAAAGAGTTGATTACTCAACTCTTCCTGTTGCAAAGCTACTTGAGAATGTTGAGAATTCCTATTTTATAGATTCATTTATTGATTATTTAGTTTTTTCATAAACATAAAATATGGACAAGCTCCTGTTGAACAAGTGCCTATCCATATTTACTTAATTATAAAATGTACTCGTTTATTCCTCTACGGCAGCTTGAGCTGCAGCGAGACGTGCAATAGGCACGCGGAATGGAGAACAGCTCACATAGTTAAGACCAACCTTGTGACAGAACTTAACTGAACTTGGTTCACCTCCATGCTCGCCGCAAATACCACATTTCAGTTCGGGACGAACTGAGCGCCCCTTTTCTACTGCCATGTTAATAAGCTGACCTACACCCTTTTGGTCGAGAACTTGGAATGGATCAACTTTCAAGATCTTCTTATCCAAGTAGACCGGCAAGAAACTTGCGATATCATCACGGCTATAACCGAAGGTCATCTGCGTCAAATCATTTGTTCCGAATGAGAAGTATTCTGCATGCGTAGCGATTTTATCAGCTGTAAGAGCTGCACGAGGAATCTCAATCATTGTGCCAACCTTGAACTTGATTTCGAGGCCTTGTTCTGCAAAAACCTTTGCAGCCTCTGCGCGAATCACGCGTTCTTGATTTTCAAACTCATGAACATTACCAACTAAAGGTACCATGATTTCGGGATGAGGATCAAGTCCTTCTTTTTCAGTTCACAAGCAGCCATGAGAATAGCACGCGTTTGCATTGCAGTGATCTCGGGGAAAGTATTACCCAAACGGCAACCACGATGTCCCAACATTGGGTTATGCTCAGAGAGACTTTCAACGCGCTGCTTGATAGTCTCTACACTAACGCCCATTTCCTCTGCCATCGTCTGTTGGCCGAGAGTATCATGAGGAACAAACTCATGGAGTGGTGGATCAAGCAAGCGTACATTTACGGGATATCCGTTCATAGCTCTGAATAAGCCTTTGAAGTCTTCCTTCTGATAAGGTAATAACTTTGCCAAAGCACGTTCGCGACCTTCTGCATCTTCTGCTAGAATCATTTCGCGCATAGCGATAATCTTCTCATTATCGAAGAACATATGCTCTGTACGACAGAGGCCGATACCTACAGCTCCGAAACGGCTTGCAACTTCAGCATCATGTGGAGTATCAGCATTGGTACGTACCTGAAGATGTGTGTATTTGCTGCACAAATCCATCAGAGCTGCAAAATCATCGCTGAGTTCTGCTGCCTGCGTAGGAATTTCACCTTTGTAAACATGGCCGTTTGTACCATTCAGAGAGATATAGTCACCTTCTTTCAAAATCTGGCCATCAATTTCAATGATACGTTTTTTATAGTCAACATTTACAGCACCTGCACCGCTAACGCAACATTTACCCATACCTCGAGCAACCACTGCTGCGTGGCTCGTCATACCTCCACGAGCTGTCAAGATACCTTCCGCCTCGGCCATACCTGCAAGATCTTCAGGACTAGTTTCAAGACGAACGAGAATGACTTTATGTCCATCATGATGCCACTTTTCTGCATCATCAGCAAAGAATACGATCTGACCACAAGCTGCACCAGGACTTGCAGGGAGGCCACGTGTAAGCTCTTTTGCTTGACTCAGTGCTTCCCTATTGAATACTGGGTGTAAAAGTTCGTCTAATTTCAACGGCTCGCAACGCTTAATGGCTGTTTTCTCATCAATCTTACCTTCACGAAGCAGATCCATTGCAATCTTAACCATTGCAGCTCCTGTACGTTTTCCATTACGTGTCTGAAGGAACCAAAGTTTGCCTTCCTGCACTGTGAACTCCATGTCCTGCATATCGCGGTAGTGATCTTCCAACTTAGTTTGCAGGGCATCTAATTCGTTGAACATCTCGGGCATAGCCTCCTCCATAGAAGGATATTTTGCAGCACGCTCTTCCTCAGAAATACCTTGTAATTCAGCCCAATGGCGGCTTCCTGCCAAAGTGATTTGCTGTGGAGTACGAATACCTGCAACTACGTCTTCGCCTTGTGCGTTTACCAACCATTCACCATTGAAGACATTTTCACCAGTTGCTGCATTTCGACTAAAGCAAACACCTGTTGCACTGGTCTCGCCCATATTCCCAAAGACCATAGCCATTACGGTTACAGCTGTACCCCACTCTTGTGGAATTCCTTCCATCTTACGATAGAGGATAGCACGTTCGTTCATCCAACTATCGAATACAGCACAGATAGCTCCCCATAACTGTTCCATAGGGTCATCGGGAAACTGTTTTCCTGTACGTTCCAAGATGGCATCCTTAAAGAGTTTCACCAAATTCTTCAGGTCTTCAGTGTCAAGTTCATTATCGGTCTTAACACCTTTTTGTTCCTTTTACCTTCTCGATAATCTCCTCAAAAGGATCTATCTCTTCTTTTTGAAGCTGGTTTCAGCTCCATCACTACATCGCCATACATTTGAACAAAGCGGCGATAAGCATCATAAGCAAAACGAGGATTTCCTGTTTTTTTTGCCAAGCCTTCAACAACAGTGTCGTTAAGGCCAAGGTTTAGAATAGTATCCATCATGCCAGGCATTGACGCGCGAGCACCTGAACGAACACTCAGCAAGAGAGGATTTTCCGCATCTCCAAACTTTTGGTTTGTCAAGTTTTCAATATGCGCCAAAGAACGTTCCACTTCATCTTTGATAAGTGCTACGACCTTGTCATGCCCAATATCGTAGTATTCGTTGCAGACATCTGTTGTTATGGTGAACCCAGGAGGAACAGGGACTCCAATAAGGTTCATTTCTGCGAGGTTGGCACCTTTGCCACCTAATTCGTTACGCATATCGGCGCGACCTTCTGCTTGGCCGTTACCAAATGTGTAAACTCTCTTTCCGCCCTTCATAGCCATTTTGAAGTTTTTTAAATTTATAATTTGAGAATAATAGGCAAAATTATATTTTTTTCTGCTCACTCAACAAAAGCGTTTTACTAGTTTTTATATATTCTTCTATTAACATTTGAGAGGAATTAAATGTCATTATATGTACTTTCTTTCAACTTTCCTTAATTTAAAACTTGGAAAAAAATGATTATTTCAGAAGACTAAGATATAATCATCTTAGAATATCTAGAAAGTTTATCCTCGTTTACAAGAAATAAGCAAGAGAAATGCCGCCTCTAAATATAGCTTCTATTATAAAAAAATCAATGGAAATTGATATGTCTCTCAAAAAAACATCGTCCGACATAACTACAAAGATGTACCTTCGCCATTCCGTCAAAAAAAGCGACTATAAAACTTATATAAGATTATCAAGAAGATCCTTATTGCGTAAAAAAATGCAATAAGAATGTCAGTTGATAGCATAAGGCTATCAGCTGACTTCTTTATTGTATATTTTGCAAAACATAATAGTTTCGAGTAAAGGAGAGTACTTATAGTGGGAAGCCTTCCGCCTTTAGTATATCCAGAAGTTTCTGGCGATGATCGCCTTGAATAATAATATCTCCATTTTTAACACTCCCTCCTACTCCACATTTCTGCTTCAAAAGTTTACAAAGTTTTTTCATGTCAGCGTCAGTACCAACGAAACCTTTTACGATTGTAACCGTCTTACCAGCACGACCTGATCGTTCCATACTCAAATGAAGTTTTTGCTGGTGGTTCAAAAGCTTTTTAGGTTCATCCTCTTCACATTCTGAATAATCATAGTCTGGATTTGTAGAAAAAACAACTCCTCTACGCTTTTTTCGAATAACGTATGATTTATTCTTAGCTTCCTCACCTTCACATCTCTCACCAAGAGCAGCTAAGGCACTTTTCCAATCTGTTCCGGTCATATCAACAACCACTGCCGTCAAGATTACAGACAGCTCCTATAGATTCTACATCAGATCTTAACCCCACATCTTCAGGTCTAAAAGTTATAGCACCATCTTCAAGCAAAAAACAGGGTATTCCTACTGCTCCTTGCTTTTTCACTTTGTCAAAGGCAGGATGCGAATCACGCAATTTTAGGAATTGTTTTAGATTGCGAATGTGTTTACTAATATCTATCAATTCAAAACGAGAATCATTTTTAATTTGCCCTTCGATATCTTCACAATCAGGGCAGGTATTCATAACAAAAACTTTTATCATGTCAGGATTATTCTTTGATATAGAAACAAGTATAAAACGAAAATAAGAAGAATTACGAGAGGAGCATTTACTAGTCAAAAAAAATTCCAAATCCACAAAAACACAAATAGCACCTAATACGCAGAAAACGAAATTGCTTAAAAACTCCTTTATCAAAAAGTTCTATATTCAACACACAACTAATAAAAAGAACCAGCGTAACGGCCTATTATTCCTATAAATGGGTTCTAACAGCACCCCTTTCCTTCATCGCTCATAATACGATTAGCAACACATAACCAATAACAATCTCTGCCAAGATGGAGCATGCTGTGAATTCTTCAATATGTTCAAGCATTTCTTCGTTTTACAGTTTTACAGTATCTGTCATTACTTAATCTTAAAAGAAACATACATCAAGCGTTCCTTTCTTAAATTATTTTTTTGCAAATGTAGTAAAAAAAGGAAGGATAAGAATAATTCTAAAATACTAAATATATGCTCGATTCTTAGCTGCCGCTAAGAGTCGGACATATTCTTCCTTTATTTTTGTACATGATGAGTACAAAAGTTGCCCAACAAAAATCTCATCTTACAGCAAATGTTTTGTTGGGCAACTAAAAAATTAGTATTTATCGCTATTTCTTCTTTGCAAAACTATCTTTCAAGCCAACAGTACGGTTGAAAATAAGGTGCTCTGGCGTTGAGTCGTCATCGAAAGTAAAATAACCAATACGTTGGAACTGCAAGTAACGAGTAAGTCCTGGATGTGCCGCATAGGACTCAACATAGCCATTTACGACTCTCTTTGAATCAGGGTTTAACAATTCACGGAAATCACGCTCGTCAGCAGCAGGGTTCTCAATACTGAAAAGTTTATCATAAATACGAACCTCCGCAGGTAAACAATGTTTGGCACTAAGCCAATGTAAAGTACCCTTCACTTTACGATCAGCTCCGGGCATACCACTTTTACTCTCAGGATCATATTCACAATAAATTTCCTCTATATTACCGGCTTCATCTTTCTTGCATCCTGTACATTTTACAATATATGCATTCTTCAAACGAACTTCTTTACCAGGAACCATTCGGAAAAACTTCTTCGGGGCATCTTCCATGAAATCATTGCGTTCAATCCAAAGTTCACGACTAAATGTTATTGAATGAGTTCCTTCTGCTTCATTCTCTGGATTATTTACTGCAAGCATTTCCTCTGAAACTCCTTCTGGATAATTCGTTACAATGAGTTTCACTGGATCGAGGACAGCACTAAGACGCAAGGCTCGATTATTTAAATCTTCTCTTTGCTGCAGCTTCCAACATAGAATAATCATTAAGCGCATCATATTTCGTATAACCAATCATATTGATGAACTTGCGGATTGATTCAGGAGAATAACCACGGCGACGTAAACCACAAACTGTCGGCATACGAGGGTCATCCCAACCATCTACAAGATGTTCCTGAACAAGAGCAAGAAGTTTTCTCTTTGACATAACAGTATATGTCAAATTAAGACGATTGAATTCAAACTGACGTGGACGATTATCTTCTAGGTCTTTTTGTTCCTTCAGTTCATCGATAAAAAAGTCATAGAGAGGACGATGAGGAACGAACTCCAATGTACAAATAGAATGTGTCACCCCCTCAAAGAAGTCGCTTTGACCATGAGCAAAATCGTACATAGGATAAGCTTTCCACGTGTCACCTGTGCGATGATGATGATGTTTTATAATTCGATAAATCACTGGATCGCGAAAGTGCATATTGGGGTTGGCCATATCAATTTTTGCGCGTAGTACCATCTTACCTTCCTCAACCTCTCCCGTATTCATCTTTGAAAAGAGTTCCAAATTTTCCTCAATGGGGCGATCCCGATAAGGACTTGGAGTGCCAGGTTCAGTTGGAGTTCCTTTCTGAGCAGCTATTTCCTCGCTAGATTGCTCATCTACGTAGGCTTTGCCCTCTTTTATTAAACGAACGGCAAAATCCCATAATTGTTGGAAATAGTCAGAAGCATAATAAATATTCTCCCACTTGAAGCCCAACCATTCTATGTCACGCAAAATTGCGTCAACATATTCGGTATCTTCCTTTTGAGGATTAGTATCATCAAAACGCAAATTACATACTCCACCAAATTTTTCAGCTACGCCAAAATCCATACATATAGCCTTTGCATGACCTATATGAATATATCCATTGGGTTCAGGTGGAAAGCGTGTTTGCAGACGCCCCCCGTTCTTCCCTGCAGCCAAATCATCCTTTACAATCTGCTCAATAAAGTTCAGATTTTCTTTCATTGGTTCTTCTATTGATGTAGTCATATCTTTTTACTCGTTCGTTTTTTAATTAGCCATCTCTGACATAAATTTGATTCGTACTAATCGTATTTCGTCTTCTTCATATTCGGAGAGTTCTTCAAGGGCGACATCTATATCGTCTGTATCTGACTCTCGAAAATACTCATAAATTGCATCTACAACATCTGGATCCATAACGTCTTCTATGAAATAATCTATATTTATTTTATTTCCACTATAATAAACAATAGATTCTATTTCATCTAAAAGTTCCTCGAATTCAATACCATTTGCAGTAGCAATATCATCCAATGCAACTTTTCTATCTATTGCTTGAATGATTGCTATCTTTAGTTTTGAATTTTTAGCAACGGTACGAATACGAATGTCCTCTGGGCGGTCAATATCATTATCTATGCAGTACTTACGGATCAAATCACAGAAAGCTTGTCCATAACGCTTAGCCTTTCCTTCACCAACACCAGGAATATTCTTTAATTCCTCCAATGTCTGTGGAAAGACCGTTGCCATAGCTTCTAATGAAGGATCCTGGAAGATCACATAAGGAGGAACTTGCAGTTCTTTAGACATCTTCTTTCGCAAACCTAAAAGCATGTCATACAATTCTGGAGCAACTGCGCAATCAGCTCCACTCTGCACAGGTTCAGCAGTAGAGGTTTCACTATAGTCCTGGTCTTCAATGATTTGGAAAGATACAGGTTCTTTCATAAACCGACGTCCTTTATCCGTAATCTTTAAAACACCATAATTTTCTATTTCTTTATTGAGATAACCAGTTAGTAGTGCTTGACGGATTACTGCATTCCAAAGATGTTCATCTTTATCCTCTCCGCATCCAAAATCATCTAATTCATAGTGTTTATAATCCCGGACACTCTCCGTTTTATGTCCCATAAGAATATCCTTGATATGTTCCGCTCTGAAAACTTCCTTCGTTGCAAGAACCACATTAAGAACTTTCTCCAATTCTTCTTTAGCTTCCACTTTCTTTTTTGGATTTAAACAATTGTCGCAATTTCCACAATTATCTTTAGGGTATTCCTCTCCGAAGTAATGTAAAAGCAATTTACGACGACAGATAGAACTCTCTGCATAAGCTGCTGTCTCTGCCAAAAGTAAATAGCCTATTTCTCGCTCTTGCTCTCCTTTCTTTTCCATAAATTTCTCTAATTTCTTCAAATCATCAGGAGAATAGAATGTAATGCATTTTCCTTCACCATCATCACGTCCAGCTCTACCGGTTTCTTGATAATAGCCTTCAAGACTTTTAGGAATATCATAATGAATAACAAAACGAACATCCGGTTTGTCTATGCCCATACCAAAGGCAATTGTAGCAACAATCACGTCAATGTCTTGCATAAGAAATAGATCTTGAGTCTGCGAACGTTCATCAGGCTCTAAACCTGCATGATATGGCTTTGCCTTTATCTCGTTAGCCTGCAATACTTTTGCCAGTTCATCAACGGTCTTGCGACTTAAACAATAAATAATACCACTTTTACCTGCATTCTGACGAATGAAAGTAACAATTTCTTTGTTAATCTCTTTAGTCTTAGGCCTAACTTCGTAATATAGATTGGCCCTATTAAAAGAACTCTTAAATTCATCCGCATCTTGAATGCCAAGACTCTTCTTGATATCAAGTCGAACCTTGTCAGTCGCAGTTGCGGTTAAAGCTATAATAGGAGCACGGCCAATTTCATCTACAACCAATCGAATATTTCTGTATTCTGGACGAAAGTCATGTCCCCATTCAGATATACAATGAGCTTCATCTACAGCATAGAAGCTAATCTTTATGGTTTTCAAAAACTCCACATACTCGCGTTTTGCCAAAGATTCAGGAGCGACATAGAGAAGTTTTGTTTTACCTGAAAGTATATCTGATTTTACTTGGTCAATATCGCTTTTATTAAGTGAGGAGTTTATAAAATGAGCGACACCATCTTCTTCACAGGTATGACGAATTGCATCCACTTGATTCTTCATCAATGCTATTAGTGGGGATATTACAATTGCCGTTCCTTGCATCAACAAAGAAGGCAACTGATAACACATACTCTTTCCTCCACCTGTAGGCATCAGAACAAAGACATCCTTACCACTAAGCAAGGATAGAATAATGTCTTCTTGGTTCTTCTTGAAACAATCAAAACCAAAATACTTCTTTAGTGCTCTATGTATTTCAGACCTTTCTATCATACCATTATATGTCCTCATGATATATACATATTACTATGTTTCGGCAGAACAAAGATAAAACAAAGTTTTAGAAATGTCTATACAAAAACTAATGAAATCGGCTATATTTTTAACAAAGCTCCCCTATATCTAATCTATAACACAAGAAAAATCCAGCCAATCTCACTTTGTTAGGCAAAGATGGAATTAGCTGGATTATAAAATTGGTGTATTGTTAAATAAAATAGAGATTAAGCAAGTTTACCTCTTTCTTTCTCAAACTCCTGTTCTGCGTATTCGCGTGTAATGACCAATTTCTTCTTTCGTGTAGAAGGGGTCTCATACATGACATTCATCATAATACTCTCCATTATCGAGCGCAATCCACGTGCACCAAGTTTATATTCAAGTGCTTTATTTACGACATAATCCAACGCTTCATCTTCAAACTCAAGAGTAACACCATCTAAGCGAAAAAGCTCAATATATTGCTTCACCAAACTATTTTTGGGTTCAGATAGGATACGCCGCAACGCTTCTTTATCTAAGGGATTAAGATATGTCAAAACAGGTAGACGCCCAATGATTTCTGGGATAAGTCCAAAACTCTTCAGATCCATGGGCTCTATATACTGCATTAAATTCTTTGGATCTATTTTTTTTATATTGCCCACGGAATTATAGCCAACAGTATGAGTGTTGAGGCGCTGAGCTATTTTCTTCTCTATTCCATCGAACGCTCCACCACAAATAAAGAGAATATTTCGTGTATCAATATGGATATAATCTTGATCTGGATGTTTCCGCCCTCCTTTGGGAGGAACATTTACCACAGATCCTTCAAGCAATTTAACAAACCTTGCTGAACGCCTTCTCCACTCACATCGCGAGTGATACTGGGATTATCTGCTTTACGAGCAATTTTATCTATTTCGTCAATAAAAACTATACCTCGCTCAGCGCGTTCTTTGTCATAGTCAGCTTCCTGTAAAAGACGGCTCAAGATACTCTCCACATCCTCTCCAACATATCCAGCTTCCGTGAAAACAGTAGCATCCACAATAGTAAAAGGAACATCCAAAAGATTTGCTATAGTACGCGCCAGTAAGGTTTTTCCCGTACCAGTAGTTCCTACCATAATGATGTTGGATTTATCAATACTCACATCATCTTTCTTCGCGGTATCTTCTAACTTGATTAACCTTTTATAATGGTTATAAACAGAGACACTAAGATAGCGTTTTGCATCGTCTTGACCTATTACATACTGATCAAGGTATTCCTTAATTTCCTTAGGTTTGGGATATCTCGTAGATTGATAGGCTGATTACTTTTCTTATTGAGATCAGACGAAGAATTAGAATAGAGTCCTGCATCTTTAAGTACTAGAGATGCTCTTTCAATGCAATCATTACAAATACATCCTTCTGGGCCAGAAAGCAATAAATCTACTTCATCCTCATTTCTTCCACAAAAGGAACAATGCTTTTTATTAGACATTCTTATTATTTTTTCGTAAAAATCTGATCTATCATACCGTATGCCTTTGCATCTTCACTTGTCATCCAATAGTCACGATCACTATCAGCCCAGACTTTATCAAATGATTGATGACTATGATCTGCTATAATAGTGTAAAGTTCTTTTTTCAACTTCTGAATTTCACGAGCAGTAATCTCAATATCACTTGCTTGTCCTTGTGCTCCCCCCCATTGGTTGATGAATCATCACACGACTATGCGGTAACGCCCAACGCTTTCCTTCTTTACCAGCTACAAGTAAGACTGCAGCCATACTCGCTGCCATACCAGTACATATCGTGGAAACCTCAGAACCAATGAACTGCATAGTGTCATAAATTCCCAGACCCGCATAAACACTACCACCTGGACTATTGATATAGATAGAAATATCTTTCCCTGGATCAGCAGAATCTAAATAGAGTAATTGTGCTTGAAGTGTATTAGCAGTATAGTCATCAATTTGAGTCCCCAAAAAGATTATTCTATCCATCATAAGACGACTAAATACATCCATCTGTGTCACGTTCAATTGTCGTTCTTCAAGGATGTAGGGATTCAAGTACTGAGCTTGTGCCTTCACAGCTGAATCTATTGTCATGCTGCTAATGCCCTTTGATAGAGCAAATTTCTCAAAATCTGATTTTATCATATAAATTGATGTCTATTCCTTTATTATAATACTTTATAGAGAGGAACACTACAAAGCTTATGCCAAAAGCTAAGTTTATTTTTATTAGAGATTCTTATCTCTTAGCAAATAGGGGTCAACCTTATTGGCCGCCCCTACTCTAATAGTCATAATCTTACAATAAAAATTTAGTCTTTCTTTTCTTCAAAAAGCTTACCGAAGTCTTCTTGAGAAATAGCTATACGGTTCAGTTTTACTACTTTTTTAAGAACATCTGTTAACTTTTTATCAATAGCACGTTCTACTAGACCATTTACTTGATTTTGATCTTTGAGCATCTGTTGTGCATATTGCTCTAGATATTCATCAGGAATATTTGCCATACCGTACTGAGCAAACTGGAATCGAGCAGCCTCAAGTGCTGTTGCTTTAATATCTTTATCTTCAACTTTCACCTTGTTCGCTTCAGCCAATTGCTCTTTAATGAGATGCCACTTCAATTCCCTAATGCTGTTTTCAAAATTCTCCTCAACAAAGCTTGCATCTTTGTCTTTATTATTAGCAATCATTATACGCTTCAGCATCTCATTGGGGAATTCCAGTTCACCCACCTTCTTTTCTGCATAGGCACGAAGATCGAGCAAGAACTTATAATCACTATCTGCCTCAAACTGCTTAGCCAGTTGTTCTTTCACCTTTCCGCGGAATTCTTCTTCACTCTTCACGGTATCCTTGCCAAACATACGATCAAAGAATTCTTGATTGAGCTCTGCTGGAACATAGCGACTGATTTCATCAACCTGGAAGCTAAAGTTGCCTTTATGTTTTTCTGCCTCCTCTTTTGTTATATGAAGAAGAGAGGCCAACTCCGTATTACCATAAGCTTCAGCAGGATTGAACGTCAGAACATCATTCTTCTTTGCACCGTCAAAGATTTTCTTTTGATCTTCAGACTGCATATACTGAGGCATAAGGCTACCCTTTCTACTTGTACACCTCCCTCGATAGGCTGACCGTCCTGGCCAAGTTCTGCAAGCATGCCGCGAAGGATATCCCCCTCTTTATATTCCTCTACTTCTTCTGGGTGACCGGCTTGCTGTGTCAAGGCTTTTACCTGCTGATCAATTTGCTCTTCACTCACCTCGATTGCATAATAATCGATAGAGTCTTTGTCTGTAAGTTCAATATTGAATTCTGGTGTAAGAGCGACATCAAAAGCAAATTCAAATTCATCTTGATTTTCGATATCTTGAGTTTGCTGTTGCTCATTTGGTAATGGTTCGCCCAGGATATTTAGCTTTTCTTCACGAATATAAGAAAAGAGCTTGTCAGAAAGAAGCTTATTGATAGTTTCCATCTTAGCCTGAGCGCCATATATTTTCTTAGCCATGCCAAAAGGAATTTTACCAGGACGAAAGCCTGGCATCTGAGCCTTCTGACAGAAGTTTTTAATTGCTTTTGTTACGTCAGCCTCATAGTCAGCTTTCTCCATCTTCAAAGTGATGACAGCAGTAACGGGCGTTTTCTTTTCTAATGAGATATTCATATTATTAATTATATTTGTTTTCGCTTTGAGAATTCGGCTTGCAAAAAAATAACACATTCTTCTTAGAGCATCAAATTATTATATGTCTTTTTTTGCCTAAACTAAATCTCTCCTCACATTGTATCAAACATCATCAATGTGTTTTATCTTATTCTCCATAAATATCTTTGGCACAACAAATAGCAAAAGAAGAGCTATATACACTTGAACCTCAATCTCATGTATTCCACAACTACTCGGGTATAAAAACAAAAAGTAAGAATTATCTGCCTCCTCATATATTAAAACAATCGTTTTATTTGACAACTAACTTCTTTGTTTTTAGAAAATAGACCAATAAAAGCTCTTATATATCCCGACAAAAAAACGATACGGCATTCTATTTCCTAAATAAAAAACTACAGTATACGTAAATTTCCAAGTATCAAAATACACATTTCACTCATTTTGTCCAAAAAATCAATAAAGAAGTCAGCTCACACCCTTATTATATTTCGAAATACTCTTATTCTATTTTTTTAAATAGCATTATTACATTTCTAAATTTCGGGCAGAAATATATCTTCTTCCTTGAAAATTTAAAAACAATCTTATACTACTCCAGTTCTTAAAATTTGCGCTATTTTGCTCTCTGAAAAAGAAAAATTGATTTTCAAGCCATCCTCGATAGTTTAGAATACGAATTTTATTTACAAACATAAGGTTGTTTTACAAAAAAATAAGGACGAATACTTACTCTATAGACCCCAATTCGGGATAAGCAATACTTCTTTTTCCTCAAAAAAAGTTTCAATAAAAGCCGAAAAAGAGGATTGTTTTTTGTATATTTACTGTTGAAAATCAATCATATAACAAAATAACAATCCTCATGAAACTTGTCAGCAAAGTTACGGAAATCTATTGTATTGCAGATGATTTCTGCAAAGAATATCATTTAGAATTGAACAAAACCTCTCTTTCGCTCTCAAATCCCTCTGCCAATAGTCCAAAACATCGCAAGAGAAAAGGACGAATGAGTGATGCTGAAATGATCACAATTCTCATATTGTTTCACAGCAATACATTTCGGAATTTCAAACATTTCTATCTCTTTTATGTTTGTCGAGAACTAAAAAAAGAGTTTCCCAATCTACTCTCATATACACGCTTTGTTGAGCGTATGCCTCGTGTTGCAATACCCCTATTGCTCTTTCTCAAACTGGGATTAATGGGCGAATGTACCGGAATAGCCTTTATCGATTCTACACGTATTCCAGTGTGCGAAAATAAGAGACAATCCCGTAATCGCGTATTCAAAGGGTACGCCCAGAAGGGGAAAAGTACGATGGGATGGTACTATGGATTCAAACTTCATCTTTTGTGTAATGAACGAGGAGAACTACTCAATTTTTGCTCTAACCAGAGCCAATGTAGACGACCGTAACCAAAAAAAGTATTCAACGATTTAACGAAGGATTTATTTGGAAAATTATATGCCGATAAAGGTTATATTTCTCAATCACTGTTTGCTTCACTCTTTGATAGAGGTGTGCACATCGTAACAGGAATACGAACTAATATGAAGAACAGATTAATGGATGTGCATGATAAAATCATGCTTCGCAAGAGAAGTATCATAGAGACTATCAATGATATGTTGAAGAACGTTGCACAGATAGTTCACACGCGCCATAGAAGTATCTCTAATTTCATCGTTAACCTTTTAGCTGGCATTGCTGCGTATGCTTTCTACGACACCAAACCTTCCATCAATATGGAGTTTGAGAGGGATGCAAAGCAGGGTGTAAAACAGCTCACTTTATTCTAACCTATAATTTGCGTGAAACAATTATACTTCGGTTTTAGGGCAAGGCCGAAAGGATGCGTGTGCGGTTTAAGAAACTCATGAAAGAGCGTTTCTTAAACCGAATTTGGGTTATAGATATAGATTTATATTAAACGCCACCAACTAATTCTGTTTCAGGCGATGCACAGAGAGTCACTTTGCCCTCTCGTGGAAAAAGTGTAACTTTGCATTCGTAAAAAACAAAATTCAAAGAATGATTACAGTTACAAACCTGGCCATCCAGTTTGGCAAACGCGTCTTATATAAAGATGTGAATATGAAGTTCACTAATGGCAACATTTATGGTATTATTGGTGCCAACGGAGCCGGAAAGTCTACGCTGCTAAAAGCTATCAGTGGTGAATTAGAACCCACGAAAGGTAGTATTGAATTAGGACCAGGTGAACGCTTGAGTGTCCTTTCTCAAGACCACTTTAAGTTTGACGAGCATAGCGTTTTAGAAACAGTACTTATGGGCCACACAACGATGTGGAGCGTTATGAAAGAACGCGAATCTCTTTATTCAAAAGAAGATTTTAGCGATGAAGATGGTATCCGAGTAGCAGAATTAGAAGATAAATTTGCGGAGATGGGTGGCTATACGGCAGAGAATGATGCAGCAGCCCTGCTTGAAGGACTTGGCATAAAGGTTGAACTTCACAATAAGTTGGTTGGTGAACTTTCTGGTAAAGAAAAGGTTCGCGTCATGCTAGCACAAGCACTATTTGGAGAGCCTGACAATCTTTTATTGGATGAGCCAACCAATGACTTGGACCTTGAAACGGTAGAGTGGCTAGAAGACTATTTAGGCAACTTTGAACACACTGTTCTCGTCGTCAGTCACGACCGCCATTTCCTTGATCAAGTCTGCACACACACAGTTGATATCGATTTTGGCAAAGTAACCCTCTACGCCGGTAACTACTCCTTCTGGTATGAATCATCTCAGCTTGCACTACGACAAGCTCAGAATCAGAAACAAAAGTCGGAGGAGAAGAAAAAAGAGTTAGAAGAATTCATTCGCCGCTTTTCTGCTAATGCAGCTAAGAGCCGTCAAACAACAAGCCGTAAGAAGATGTTGGAAAAACTTAATGTCGAAGAAATTAAACCTTCTACGCGTAAGTATCCAGGTATTATATTCCAAATGGAACGTGAACCAGGTAATCAAATCCTTGAAGTTAACGATCTAAAAGCTACGACTGAAGATGGAGAGATTCTATTTAGTAATGTCACTTTCAACGTAGAACAAGGAGAAAAGGTAGTATTTATCAGCCATGACCCACGTGCCATGACAGCCCTTTTTGAAATTATCAATGGCAATACTAAACCTATACAAGGAAGCTATAAATGGGGTGTCACCATTACAACAGCTTACCTCCCCTTGGATAATACGAAATTCTTCAATACGGATTTAAACATGCTCGATTGGCTGAGCCAATTTGGTGTAGGAAACGAAGTGTTCTTCAAAGCCTACCTAGGACGAATGCTCTTCAAGGATGAAGACATTCAGAAGAAAGTCAGTGTACTTAGCGGTGGTGAAAAAATGCGTTGTATGATAGCACGTATGCAACTCAACAATGCAAACTGTTTAATATTGGATACTCCAACAAATCACTTGGATATGGAAAGTATTCAGGCATTCAATAACAACTTGAAACTCTTTAAAGGCAATATCCTCTTTGCCAGTCACGACCATGAGTTTATCAATACTATTGCAAATCGCATCATAGAACTTACTCCCAATGGGTGCATTGACAAACTGATGAATTATGAAGATTACATCCATGATGAACATATCAAGGAATTAAGAGATAAGATGTATGCAAAATAAAACAGCCAGCTCTTCTGAGCTAAAACTGGTATACAATTTGTATTATTTCACATAGTATACAATTTACATTATATATCATGTCAAAAAATAAACACTATAACAAAGAGGAACAAGAAATCCATTTAAAAGATACAACAGAAAGGCGAAGTAATCAGGCAAACGAAACAACTCTTCAAGCTGACGCAGAAGGAGAAGTTCAAAAAGAAAAAATTACAACAGAAGAGAAACTTGCAGCTGCAGAAGAAGAAAACGCAAAACTGAAGGATCAATTATTGCGCCAAATTGCGGAATTCGACAACTATCGGAAACGCACACTAAAGGAGAAGGCTGAACTCATTCTGAACGGAGGAGAAAAGACACTCTCCTCTTTACTTCCCATTTTGGACGATTTGGAACGTGCTGAAAAGAATATCCAAGAAAACACTAATATTGAGACACTCAAAGAAGGTCTAGATCTCGTTTTCAAGAAGTTCCGTGACACACTGGAGAAACAAGGACTGAAAGCAATTGAGACAAAAAATCAGGATTTTAATACAGATTTTCATGAAGCTATTGCCATGATTCCTGTACCCGAAGGAGATCAAAAAGGGAAAGTTATAGATTGCGTTCAAACGGGTTATACACTTAATGATAAAGTCATACGCCATGCAAAGGTGGCTGTAGGTCAATAAAAGAACATGGAAGAAGACTACTACAAGATTCTAGGTGTCGAAAAGGATGCAACGACGGATCAAATAAAAAAAGCCTATCGCCGCACAGCCATAAAATATCATCCTGATCGCAACCCTAATAATAAAGAAGCCGAAGAAAAATTCAAACAGGCAGCTGAGGCCTATGAAGTATTAAGTGATCCTGAGAAGCGTGCAAAATATGACCAGTTTGGAAAAGCAGGTGTTGACGGGAGTACTGGAGGATTTGGGGGATTCGATGCTAGCGGCATGGATCTCAATGATATCATTCGCAACTTCGCACAAAATTTTGGTTTTGGCGGCTTCAGTGGTTCATTTGACGATGCAAGCAGCACTGGTCCACGTAAATACCAAGGCAGCGATTTGAGAGTTAAAGCAAAGCTCACGTTGCAAGAAATGGCACAAGGCGTCACAAAGAAATATAAGGTTCAAAAAGATATAACTTGCCCCGAATGCCACGGAAGCGGATGTGAAAAGGATTATAAGCCAGAAAATTGTACTACTTGTCAAGGACGTGGCTATGTACTACACACACGGCAGTCTTTTTTTGGCATGACTCAAGTACAGGAACCTTGCCCAACATGTCATGGAGAAGGCACAGTTATAAAAAAGCCTTGTAGTCATTGTCATGGTGAAGGAATTGTCAAAGGCGAAGAGATTGTAGAAGTAAAGATTCCTGCAGGTGTCGTTGAAGGTATGATTGTTAATGCTCATGGCAAAGGCAATGCAGGCAAGCATAATGGCATTCCTGGTAATATTCAAGTAGTCATTGAAGAGATACCCCACCCTGAACTAATTCGTGATGGACAGGATTTAATATATAATTTATTACTAACTATCCCTCAAGCTGTCCTAGGAGATTCCATTGAAATCCCAACCATTGATGGGAAGGCTAAAATAAATATTAAAGCGGGCACACAACCTGGGACAACGCTTCGCCTCCGTGGCAAGGGGCTACCAGCAATTAAGGGATATGGTTATGGAACTGGAGATATTATTGTCAATGTCAGTATATATATTCCTGAAACCTTATCAAAGACAGAGAAAAGAATTTTTGAAGATCTAAAAGATAGCGAGAATATCCAAAGCTCTCCATCTATTAAAGATAAGATTTTCAAAGCTTTCAAAAATTATTTTAAAGCTTAACTATAATAGCTCCTTTCAGCTGAAAGGAGCTTTTTCGATATGAACTACTCGGAAACTATTCATTATTTATTTAATGTAACACCTCTATTCCAAAATCTTGGAGCAGGGGCTTACAAACCTGGACTGCGAACAACGGAGGCTCTTGATGAGCATTTTGAACATCCACACCATAGATTTCGCAGCATTCACGTAGCAGGAACAAATGGGAAAGGGAGTTGTAGCCATACCATAGCTGCTATACTTCAAGCTGCGGGTTATAAAGTTGGTTTGTTTACCTCTCCGCATCTACTAGATTTTCGTGAACGAATCCGCATCAATGGAATAATGATTCCAGAACAATATGTAATTGATTTTGTGGAAAAAGAAAAGAGTTTTTTCGAGCCTCTCCATCCGTCGTTCTTTGAAATTACAACAGCTATGGCCTTCAAGTATTTTGCAGAAGAACATGTGGATGTAGCTGTCATTGAAGTTGGATTGGGAGGACGCTTGGATTGCACTAATATCATTAAGCCAGAACTCTCTATCATAACTAATATAAGTTTTGATCACCAACAGTTCTTAGGCAATACACTTACAGAAATTGCAGGAGAAAAAGCAGGTATCATAAAAAGAGATATACCTGTTATTATTGGAGAGACAGTACCAGAAACTCGGCTTGTTTTTAAAGAAAAGGCAAAAACAGTAGGTACTAGGATTATCTTTGCTGAAGATGCCCCTATTGTTCTAAAATCTTTTGTCAATGGAAAGGACTTTAGAGTCTATAACACAACCATCTACGGAGAGATTTATGGAGCACTAACAGGAGATTGCCAAGATAAAAATACAAACACAATTCTTACCGCGATTACTCATTTAGACTGTTTCAAGATTCCACTACAAGCAATTTTAAGAGGCTTTGCAGAAGTTTGCGAAACGACGGGACTCATGGGACGCTGGCAATATATACAAAAAAATCCCACAGTTGTTTGTGATACAGGTCATAATATGGGAGGATGGAAATACTTGGGAGAACGATTGACTAAAATCAGCCAAGAGCAAACCCTCAAAATTGTCTTCGGTATGGCCAACGATAAAGACATTGATGGAGTTTTAGAGATTCTTCCTAAAACCGCGCAATACTATTGGGCTCACGCTAGTGTTGATAGAGCACTTACTGAATCACAGCTTGAAGGATTTGCAACAAAATATGCACTACGAGGAAAAAAATTCACAACAGTAGAAGCGGCATATAAACAAGCACTTCTAGAGGCTTCAGCAAATGATTTCATTTTTGTAGGAGGCAGCAACTTTGTTGTATCAGATCTTTTATCTTATCTTAATCGCCTAGAAGCATAGGAATGCCACAAAATACGATACGATCGTGCTAACATCTGTTTAGACAAGAATCACCAATTATGTCAGCAGAAGTTAGCACATTCTTTTATATATTTGTTAAAATACTATAAGCCATGAAAAACTAAAGAGAAAACCACGTGGTTATTATTAGTTTCTACAGTATCTTTGCATTTGTAAAATCTATATTCAGATACAACTGAGTAAAAGAATAATAAACAACTCGGACTACTTGAAACAATAAAACATCATAGATAAAAAGAATTATGAGAAGATTTGTCTATTTAGCACTCGGTATCATCCTATTTGCCGGTTGCAGCAAGAAACAACAAGGTTTGCCAGACGCAGACAACAGTTATGCAGTAGAAACTGTCAATTCGTCTAGTGCAGACTTAAACACAACTTATCCTGCTACAATAAGGGGTATTCAAGATGTTGAAATTCGTCCAAAAATCTCGGGTAATATAACTCAGATCTATGTAGCTGAAGGACAGACTGTCCATCGCGGACAAATATTATTCACCATTGATAGCGAACAGTATGCTGCAGCCGTAAGAGCTGCGGAGGCTCAAATCAAGTATGCCAAGCAAATATTGCCACCCAACGGCTGACAGTTGCCAATCAACGCCTACTTCATTCTAAACAGATTATAAGTGATTATGCTATGAAGTCGGCAGAGAATCAATTACAAGCACTACAGGCTCAACTAGCGAGTGCACAAGCACAATTATCCAGTGCACGCGATAACCTTAAATGGTGTACTGTCAGCAGTCCTGCTGATGGTGTCATCGGTCTTCTTCCTTATAAAGTTGGTACACTTGTTGGTCCATCTATGGCTGAGGCATTTACAACAGTTAGCAATATAGAACATGTCCACATTTATTTCTCAATGACAGAAAAACAACTTTTAGCTATGGCTCGTACTAGCAATGGAGGGGTGAAAGCTGCAATCAAAAACATGCCAAATGTTCGATTAAAGTTAGCAGATGGGACTATGTATGATGAATATGGAACTATTGATGCCGTTAGTGGAATAATCAACCAATCAACAGGTGCCGTACAGATGCGCGCAACATTCTCAAATAGTCGTCATTTACTCCACAGTGGAGGAACCGGTAATATCCTTTTGCCCACAATTGTAAGCAATACAATAAAAGTACCTCAGGCAGCAGTCACAGAGATTCAAGATAAAAAATTTGTTTACATTGTTGGTGCCAAGAATAAAGTCAAAAGCACTGAAATTACTGTTGAGGAACAGAACGATGGTACATACTATTATGTAACAAGTGGATTAAAAGCGGGTGATCGCATTGTTATAGAAGGTGTTCAGAACCTAAAGAATGATATGGAGATCAAGCCTATCACTCCTCAGCAAGCAGCAGAAAAAAGAGCACAAGCTGCAAAAGATGTAAAAGAGGGGAAACTCCCGTTTTAACACTTAAAGTATTGATATCATGTCGTTAGATAGATTTATAAATCGGCCTGTACTGTCTACCGTTATTTCGATTTCATTGTAATTCTCGGTATCATCAGTATCACATCACTGCCCATTACGCAGTATCCAGAAATTGCACCCCCAACTGTTTCGGTAGCAACCTCATACACTGGTGCAAATGCTCAGTCTGTACTCAACTCTGTGATCATGCCTTTGGAAGAACAGATCAATGGTGTAGAGAATATGGACTATATGACATCCACCGCAACAAATACTGGCCAGGCAAATATTTCCATCACGTTCAAACAAGGGACTGATGCGGATATGGCTGCCATCAACGTACAGAACCGTGTAAGCATGGCGCAAGGTCTTCTTCCAGCGGAAGTAACACGTGTAGGTGTCATCACTCAAAAGCGTCAGAATTCTAAGCTAGTGGTTTTCTCCCTCGTTGACATGGAAGATAAATACTCGCAAGAATTCCTCGACAACTATGCAAAAATTAATGTTGTCCCGCAGATACAGCGTATTAAAGGAGTGGGTGAAGCCATGGTCATAGGTTCTGACTATTCGATGCGTATATGGCTAGATCCAGCTAAAATGGCGGAATATCACCTGATGCCTTCTGATGTCACAGCAGCCTTAGCCACTCAAAATATTGAGGCAGCTCCTGGTACTCTCGGTGAACGCGAAAATCAAACATATCAATACACTCTTACATGGAAAGGACGCCTCTCTACTGAAACAGAATTTGGTGATATTGTTATCAAGGCATTGCCAGAGGGGGAAGTTCTGCGCTTGAAAGATGTTGCAAATTGAATTAGGTAGCAGTAGTTACAGCTTTGGTGGCAAGGTAAATGGGCATAAAGCCGTCCCATGTATTGTCTTCCAGCTTTCAGGAACAAATGCTACTGAAACAGTAAGCAATATCACGAAATTCCTTGATGCCCAATCTGCATCCCTTCCCAACGGAATGGAGTTTGTGCAAGCACAAAATGTAAACGACTTCCTTTTTGCATCAGTAGAGGAAGTTATCAAGACTTTGCTTGAAGCTTTTATCCTAGTATTCTTAGTCGTCTATATTTTCTTGCAAGATATGCGTTCTACGCTCATCCCTGCCATTGCAATCCCCGTCAGTCTGATAGGTGCATTCTTCGGTATGAGTCTCTTAGGATTTTCTATCAACCTACTCACACTGAATGCTCTTGTCTTGGCCATTGCGATTGTGGTAGATGATGCGATCATTGTAGTAGAAGGTGTTCACGCAAAGTTAGACCAGGGCTACTCTTCAACAAAGAAGGCCTCCATTGATGCCATGCGCGAACTGGGCGGTGCTCTTGTCAGCATCACGCTCATCATGATGGCAGTATTTATTCCAGTAAGCTTTATCAGTGGAACGTCCGGAATCTTCTATCGCCAATTTGGTCTGACAATGGCTATCTCCATATTCTTCTCTGCCTTAAATGCTCTTACGCTATCACCTGCCTTGTGCGCAATCTTCTTAAAAGCACACGACAAGGATGGAAAAGAGAGGAAGATGAGTTTCGTTGATAAATTCCATACAGCATTTAATACATCTTACGAACGCATCCTTGGAAAATATAAGAATTCGGTTGTTAAGATATGTCGCCGTCCAATTATTGCTATTTCAGCTGTAATTATTGGTATTGCTGGACTTATGTTCCTCATGAAAGTCACCCCAGATGATATGATACCTTCTGAGGATACCGGCACCATCGTGGGGGCTATATCTCTCCCCCCTGGAACTTCGCAGGATCGCACAGACAAAATCTTAGCCCAAGTTGACAGTATTGTTGCTACATGTCCAGCAGTCCAGAGTCATACGCTTATTTCTGGGTATGGTATGACCGGTGGACAAGGTGCAAGTTATGGCTCAATTATTATTAAACTTAAACCATGGTCGGAACGTTCAATGAAGGAAAATTCACAAATTTTGGCCATCCAGTTTTTACTTCGCTCACGCGATGTTATCAAGGATGCTCAAGTACTTTTCTTCCAACCGCCTATGATTATGGGTTATGGTACCACAAATGGTTTTACCTTCTCTCTCCAAGACCGAACAGGTGGTGATTTAAATAAATTCTTCAAGGTAACTCAAGATTTTATTGCAAAGTTGCAGGAACGCCCCGAAATTCAACAGGCACAGACGACCTTTAGTCCTAATTTCCCTCAATACCTTATTGATATAGATCCTGCACAATGTCTGAAAGCCGGTTTAACGCCAAGCGATATTCTCACAACTCTGCAAGGGTATATTGGTGGCCTTTACTCCTCCAACTTCAACCGCTTCGGTAAATTGTACCGTGTTATGATACAAGCAGAGGGAGACAAGCGGGTTAATACGGAAAGCCTGAAGAATATCATGGTTCGCAATGGTAGTGTAATGGCTCCTATCACGCAATTTATGTCTATCAAACGTGTTTACGGTCCCGATAATATCAACCGTTTTAACATGTACACATCCATCTCCGTGAATGGTTCTCCTGCGAGTGGGTACACTTCTGGACAAGCAATGAAAGCCATTGAAGAAACAGCGGCTCAGAATCTTCCTGCAGGCTACAGCTACGAATATTCTGGTATGACTCGTGAGCAGAACAATCAGTCAAATACAACAATCTATGTATTCGCCCTCTGTTTGCTATTCATTTATCTCCTTCTTGCTGCACAGTATGAAAGCTATATCCTCCCTTGGGCAGTACTACTTTCTGTACCCTTCGGTCTTGCAGGTTCGTTCCTTTTCTTGTGGATGATGGGGGGTATAAATCAGATTCTACCAATATTCGATAATGCATCTAACAACATATACGTACAGATTGCGTTGATCATGTTGATGGGACTTTTAGCAAAAAATGCAATTCTCATTGTAGAGTTTGCCCTCGAACGCCGAAAGATGGGTATGAGCATCACTTGGGCCGCAGTTCTCGGTGCTGGTGCACGTTTACGCCCCATCTTGATGACCTCCTTAGCTATGATTGTCGGACTCTTACCTTTGATGTTCAATTTTGGTGTTGGTGCCCACGGAAATAGATCTCTTGGTACAACTGCCGTTGGAGGTATGCTAGTAGGCGTTATTTGCCAAATCTTCTTCGTTCCGTCCTTATTTGTCATATTCCAATCCATTCAAGAACGCTTCAAGCCAATGATTTGGGAAGATATTGACAATAGTGATGCAGAAGCAGACATTGAGCAGTACAAAAAAAAAAATAATTTATATGAAGCCAGTTGGAATACACTCCCAACTGAGCTTCTTTCCAAGACAAAAATTATGAAGAATTTTCTTTTTATAATCATAGCAAGTGCTACCCTATCGTCTTGCGGCCTCTATAAAAACTACGAACGTCCAGCAGATATAAAAATACCCAATAATATCTATAGAGATTCTACTAAGCTGGAGAACATTATAGATGCCGATACGACAAACTTTGGTAATATGCCATGGCGTGAAGTTTTTGTCGATGCGCGTCTTCAAAACCTCATAGAGAAAGCTCTTGCTAATAACACAAATTTGCAGCAGGCTGACTTAACAATTCGTCAAGCTGAAGCGGGATTAAAGATTAGTAGGTTGGCCTTCCTTCCTAGTGTAAGTTTATCCCCGCAAGGAACAATTACTAGTTGGGACTTTAGTAAGGCAACAAAGACCTACAGCATTCCTGTACAAGCCAGCTGGCAAATTGATGCCTTTGGTACATTGCGCAATGCAAAGAAACAAAGCGAAATGAGTTTGATGCAAACACGTGCTGCCAAACAGGCCACACGCACCTCTATTATTGCATCTGTAGCCAATCTCTATTACACTCTTGAGATGCTCGACGCTCAACTTGCTACAACCAAAGCTACGGCGAAACTTTGGGATAAGAATGTTTCTGCAATGGAAACGATGTTTAAGGCTGGACTCACTAATAGCTCTGCCGTATCACAAGCAAAGCCAATCGACTTTCTATTCTTACAACTATTCCTGCAATGCAAGCAAGCATTCAGAAAGCAGAGAATTCTCTTTGTGCGCTCCTCCATGAGGCTCCTCACTCCATAGAGCGTGGATCACTGGAAGATGTCAAACTCCCCTCTTCGCTTTCAGCTGGTGTTCCTATGCAGTTACTCTCCAATAGACCAGATGTGAGAAGTGCAGAACTCCAAATGGCCTATGCCTTCTATGGGGTTCTTGGTGCACGTGGTGCTTTCTACCCGAAAATCACCCTTTCCGGTGCAGCATCTTGGACAAATAGTGGAGGTTTAGGAGTTGTGAATCCGGGAAAAATACTAGCATCTGCTGTAGGCTCGCTTGTTCAGCCGCTCTTTACACAAGGAAAACTTCGTGCTAATCTTGACATTGCTAAAGCGCAACAAGAAAGTGCAACACTTAGTTTTGAGCAAAAACTTCTTGATGCAGGAAACGAAGTGAACGAAGCTATCGACAACTATAATGCTGCAAAGCTCCGCATTGACGGTAATAAGGAATTGGTAAAAGAACTCACAAAGAGTGTTGAAACCACTGATTTCATTTTCAAGAATGACAATTCTGTTTCTTATCTTGAAACACTTACCGCTCAACAAAGCCTTCTTCAAGCTCAACTGAATCTCATTAGTGCAAAACTTGATAAAGTCCAAGCCGTCATCAGCCTCTATCAAGCACTCGGTGGTGGCCGCGACTAAACCTTTATTTAACCTTTAAGTTATGGCAAATCAAATTAGTCCATTAGCCTCCATTGCCGCTTCGGCACAACTGGGTGAGAACATTAAGGTAGGACCTTTCGCAGTTATTGGTGAGAATGTCGTCATTGGTAACAACTGCGATATTCATGCCCATGTATCAATCCTTCCGGGAACAACCATTGGTTCTGACAACCGCTTCTTTGAAAATACTGTGGTAGGAGCAGAACCACAAAGTTTTCGCTACAAGGGAGGAGAAAGTCGCCTAGTTGTTGGTAACGGCAATACCATTCGCGAAAATGTAGTAATAGCTGGATCTCTAAATGCAGACCATGCTACGACCATTGGTGACGAAAACTTCATTATGGATGGTGTGCATATCTGCCATGATGTGCAAATAGCCAACCACTGCGTTGTAGGCATTCATTCTCAGATTTCTGGAGATTGCTTGATAGAGGACAATGTCATTCTTTCATCGGCAGTTATCTTGCAACATAAAGTTCGTGTAGGTCGATACACTCTAGTACAAATGGCTGCCGCACAAGAAAAGATATCCCTCCCTATATTATTCTTGGCGGAAATCCTGCTACATACCATGGAGTTAATGCTGAAATACTCTCCCAACATGCAGGCGTCAGTGAAAAAATTCTTCGCCATATTTCCAACACATATCGCCTTATATATATGGGCAACTTCTCTCTTGAAGATGCCCTCATCCGTATTGGGCAGCAGATTCCGAAGAGCGAAGAAATTGACAATATAGTTAATTTCATCAAAGCTTCAGAACAAGGCATTGTGAGGAGAATGAAAGAAGAACAATAATACAAACAACATAAAAAGACACGGAAAATAAGGTATTTTCCGTGTCTTTCATTTATTGCTCTTCAAAGCCCCAAAAAACAGTACTATTACAGCATGTAAAAAACACAAATGTAGTAATCCCAATTCGGTTTAAGGATTTTTTGAGGTGTTAATAGTGCACAGTTCCTTCTTTTGATCTTTATTCTCAACCGAAAGAAAAGTGTTTCATAAAAAGTTTTTAGAACAGAGTCAACTGTTTTACTTTCTCTATTTCTCTCACCTCAAACTCCATATTGATGAAAAGTTGGGTGTCTGTAGAATCAATAAAACCCCAATTCGGTTTAAGCAACGCTCTTTCATGAGTTTCTTAAAACCGAATTGGGGTTATCTGCCAATATCCTTATAGTGTCAGCAGGTTTCCTTATTGCATTTTTAGAGAAGATAAATGATTATAAAACAATCAGGTAAAGCTCTTTTTATAAAGTATAATATATGCAATAAAGAAACAGCAAAGAAAACAGGTCTTACAAGAAAAAAGCCGCAACATCTATAATAGGTATTGCGGATATGAAAATTCCTGTTTATCAGTAGTTTTATTTCTTTGCTTGTTCACGCAAAATCTTCTCGATATAAATTTTCATAATTTCCACTGCACGAACATTTTCTCCTCCTTGAGGAATGATGAGATGAGCAAACTCTTTAGTCGGCTCAATAAACTCGCGGTGCATAGGTTTGAGCACTTTTAAATAGCGATCCATCACGACTCTGGCTGTTCTTCCACGCTCAACAACATCACGTTCTATAACTCGAATAAGGCGTTCGTCAGAATCTGCATCAACATATATACGCAAATCCATCATGTCGCGCATCTCTTTACGATATAAAGCCATGATACCTTCTATAATAATAACATTGGTCGGCTCTACGTGTATAGTTTCAGGCAAACGATCACAGATAGGAACACTGTAAGTAGGTTGTTCTATTGCTCTCCCCTCCTTCAATTCTTTGATTTGTTGCTCTAATAAATCCCAATCAAAAGCATCGGGATGATCATAATTCATTTTGCGCAATTCAGAAAGAGCTACACCTTCTGGAGCACGTTTATAATAAGAATCTTGTGGAATTATGGATACTTGATTAGCTGGTAGTTGCTCTATGATCTTACGCACTACCGTTGTTTTCCCTGAACCAGTTCCACCTGCAATACCTATAACAATCATCGTAAAGATTTATTTGCTTTGTTCTCTTTATTTACGCCTATTTTAAACAGGTTAATGCAAATATAGACTAAAAATAAGGAAAAACAAAGCATCTAGGGATTCCGACTTAAAGAAAGGCAAGGAAAGCTATGAGTAAAAATGTCAGAGCATGACCTAAAACAATCAAGCGTATATCAGCTTCCGAGTAGCCAGTAAGGGTTCTAACAGCATGTTTTCGTTTTAAGTGCGGAGAATTGATACGCTTGTGCCATCTCATAAAAAGTAGATACATTAAAGTGCCTAAAAGAAGTTCACCAACAAATTCACTTCCCCATTCCAATGGACTTACTATCGATAAATACAGCCGAGTCCAACTATTTAGAATGCTCCATGCAACGAGGCACAGCGTTAAATTGCGATGGCGCACAAGAAGAGCCAGGAAGATACCCATAGCAGGCGCAGCTGGAATAAGACTTGCTAAAATTCCTACTCCTTCTCTATGATAGTTTAACGCAAGGATAACCATATCCTTTGAAAGAGTATCGGGGGAAAAATAACTTTGAAGTATGTATATTCCTTGATTAGCCAACACTACTGTAGAAAACAAGAACAAAAAGATCCACAACAATTCTTGCAAATTATTATTACGTATCAACACATACATGAAGAGCAGCATCAATGGGAGCCACAATGCAGGATACGACAATACAGAAGCTAAACTATCGAGGAAAAGAGAATGATATTGCATAGGATTTTATAGAATATTTCCTATTCAGACTTTTTCCAAAGAAGTCTGTTCCAACCAACCACTTGTCCCATCTGGCAAAATGACTTGTAGCCACATTCCGCTTTCTGAAGATATCTCCACTGTTACTCCTGCATGTAAGGCTCTCATCTTACGAGCTGAAGTTACCGCACCATCAAACAATTCACAATCTTTCATCACAACCCCCAACTGCTTATTATAGTATTGATAACGAAGTTGATAAGCAAAGGTAAGGCTAACCAAACTTAGTATCGCAACCAAGATAAGGGAAAAGAGAGCCGCTTTTTGCATCCAAACACTCTGCACAAAACGAAAGAGAGCTAAAAAGACAAAAGTAATAAACAGAAAAGACAGTCCGACAAAAGCCCAAGAATCAGGATTTAAAGATGTTCTGAGCTTTCTAATCAGAGTGAAAAAGAACATTTCAGAGGGCGCATCAAACTTATCTGGTAATTGAATCTGACTCAGTTCCAAACTATGGCGTATATCATCATTAGCTGGTTCTAAACGCAAGGCGCGTTGGTAATTAAGAATAGCACATGGTAAATTATCTTGTCGATAATAGGCATTACCTAAATTATTGTACTCGGCCGCATTAGGACTTTTCTTCAAATCTACTTCATAAATGCGCGTTGCTTCCACATAATTCTTTGCAGCATAAAGACTGTCGGCCATGTGCTTTTGTGCCATCGCGGCCACAAAACCTAACAACCAAAAAGACAATATATATAAATGTGTCTTCATAAGCTTCTTATCTTTCTTTTTTTCCATTTTACTTAACACATCAAAAGCCTTAGTTAATAGCTCTTGATTAGACAGTTCTCCAGAGGGAGCGAAGCGAGCGTATTCGCATTCTGAAACAACACCAACAAACTCTTCAACGACTGCCTCATCGAGCCCTGCCTTGTGAAGATGTAACTGAAGAGAGTCCTTGCTAAAATCGCTCATCGCTATATGGAACTTAGAATCTACATATTCTTGCAGTATCCGAGACAACTCTTCATAAAAAGCTGGATTATCTATAGTTTGAAGCTTTTTATCTAAGGCTTTCAGACGTTGATTGGCCACTCGACCTGCTTTATCACGTCTACGCCCTGAAATATCATGAATTTGAGATATATACTGAGCTGCAAACTTATTCCCTATAATGCCTAACAATAAAATCAAAAACAAAGAGATATAGAAAGCCCAACTTCCAATCCAAAAAGGATGATTTAAATCGCGAGTAGAAACAGGTCCCGTAATTATAGGGTTTATATCGCTTTTTCTAAGAGCCATTTCCTCCTGAACATCTTCTCTGGAGCGCACACCTTTTTCAACATTCAAATTGAGCGCATCAAGATGTAATGTCTCATAATGTTGAGTCTCAGGATTAAAGACTCGCATATCAACAGCTGGAATTTCGTATTTTCCTACATTGTGAGGAACAAACGTATAATCATAATAAACCTCCCCCGTCGTTCCCGAGGATGTTACTTTCGTATTATAAGTGGTTTTGGGAGCATACGAATCAAAGTCTTTGGGGAAAACTAGAACAGGTGCTGGAATCAGTTTCAAATTTCCAGTTCCACGAAGCGTTAAGCGGTAAGTTATCACATCGTTAGATCGTGGTACTTTTGTTTGTAAATTACTCGTGAGTTTAAACTGACCAACGCCCCCACAAAAATTTGTAGGTTTAGGTTCAGGTAGAGGAATAACGTCTATATTCGTTTCAGGAACTTGACGATTTACTTTTACACCTATCACACCATTATTGAAGAAGGCATCAAAAGGATCAGAATACTGCTCTTGCTGTGCTACTACACATTCAAAAGAAAGACTAGGTATGGACACTTTCCCCGTTTTTTGTGGAAAGATAACATTCTGATAAATCACACCAGTCCGATATAACTTTCCACCTACAGATTCATTACTCATTTGTATGCTTTTGACAGGAATCTCTTGAGAGACTAGACCTTTAAAGTCTGGTCTGCGTGTTAGCATAACATTACTGAGTCCTACACCTGGTCGGCAATGAATCTTGTAAGTTAATAAAATTGCCTCTTGTTCGAACACACGCTTACGATTTGGCGTAACAGTTATAAACAAATCTTTATTAGTTACTACTGAACCAACTTTTTGCACAGAATTTTGGCTAACGGAAGAATGCTGGAATTGGGAGGACGAATTTGCCGCACTCGCTGCACCTTTCACCCGAATAACAGAAGGGCTAGAATGGAGTATACGACCATTCAAAGTTACTGAAGCAGCACCTATCTTAAATGTTCCATTCTTGCGTGGAGATAACAAATAGGTGTATGTTGTAGAAGAAGAGGATGTTGTGCGTCCATTTATCATTTGAATGCTATTGGATGTAGACACATTAGGTCCTGCAAGAACGTCAAAATCAGGAAAGGACGGACCACGGAAATCTTTTGCATCAGAACTTCCCACTATAAATCGTACATAAAAAAAGTCTTCACTTCTATCAACCACTGATGGAGCCTTAATGACCAAGGATTGAGCTGACACCACAGTAGATAGAAGTAACGAAAAAACAGCAAAGAAAATATACCTAATCATTCTTTTCACAATTTTGCGTACAAAAATACTGCTTGCCAAGCAGATAAACAAATATCTCACCAATAGCAAAGAAAGCGCGAAGATTAAAAAAGCAGTTTTATAAAGAGCAAACTCATCCATAGAGTTAAAAAGCTATGTCATCCACAAAAGATGGCATAGCTTTAATTACTATGTTCAATAAAGACTAACAAATATTAGCTTTATCGCTTACTTACTTCAAAACAACAGTGATGTCCTTGTCTTCTTCTATTACTACGATTTTGTCTTCACGAAGTAACCAGCCCAAACCTAAATAGAGGTCTTTGTCGGCACGCACTTTTATTGCTTTCTTCAAATCTTTGCTCGAAAAGCTCTCCATTTGCATTAAGAGCTTCCCAAATCTTTCCAGCTAATGCGCCTGCTTTTTCTTGAAACATAAACTTGAATTTAATAAAAATTAACGGAGATATTTTATTTCCTTTGCGACAAAGATAATCTTTTCTAAATGTAATGTTTACATCCTTAGCACTTTACCATGAGATATTGCATTCTTTCTGTAAAATAATTCATTTATTCCATTGTGATTTACTATTTTTGTAATCTGTATTTAGCAAGTATTCCTCAATAAAATGTTCTCTATCCTTATTCCTACATTTGAACACGATTGTTCTAAGTTAATTGATGACTTAAACACACAATGCCAAGAGCTGCACAAAGAGCAACCAACGGATTTTATGTATGAAATTATTGTGAGTGATGACTGCTCTACTAAAGAACATTATAGAACTTTGAGAGAAAAGCTAAAAAACATACCTTTCTGTACGCTTATTTATCAAGAGAAAAATACGGGAAGAGCACGTAATCGCAACATTCTAGTTGGAATGGCTCAGTACAAATGGGTAATTCTAATAGACGACGATGCAGAAGTTTGCACTCCGGACTTTATCCGCACCTATTGGACACATCGGCACGAAGCTGATGTGGTTTGCGGTTCACTAAAAAATCCGCAAGCTCCCCCACAAAGAGAGCACGAACTACGTTATGTGTATGAACATCATGCACAGAAACATCGCTCGGTGCAATACAAAAACAACCATCCTTATGATGCATTTACAACCTTCAATGCTTTGTTCAAAAAGGATATTTTTGAGAGAATTCATTTCGATGAGCGTTGCAAGGAATATGGATATGAAGATGCCCTTCTTGGTATCACTCTAGAAAAAGAAGAATGTAGTATTCTCCACATTGACAATCCACTCATTCATGCAGGGATAGATTGCAATTCAGATTTTCTAAAAAAGACAGAGGCTTCACTAAGAACACTAAAACATTTAGGTTTTCCTATGCAATTACGGGCTGGAACTTCTAGATATTATTCGATCTTTAAAAGACTTCATGCGGCATGGCTCTTACGCCTTTTATTCCGACTTCTTAATAAAAAAATAAGAAGGAATCTTTTGGGCTCTCACCCAAAAGTATTCCTTCTCAATACATATAAACTACTTTATTACTCTCAACTCTAGAATGGTACCTCATTAGGAGCTGGTGGCATATCGTCAAATCCTTGTGGAACAGATTGATTCATCTTCGAAGAAATGATATTTGCATCTTCTCCTGGTAAAGGTACAGCCTGATCGTCCTCAGGGTTCTCAAAGCGCACATATTTTCCTTTGAAACGCAGTGTCACATCCCCCACCGAACCATTACGATGCTTTGCGATAATGATTTGTGCCATACCTTTGAGGTTGCGACCATGCTCATCTGCAAAGATATGGTAGTATTCTGGACGGTGGATAAAGAGCACCATATCGGCATCTTGCTCTATGGCTCCCGATTCACGCAAATCACTCAACTGAGGGCGTTTTCCCTCAATTCCTTCACGGCCTTCAACGCCACGATTCAACTGACTCAAAGCTATAATAGGAATATTCAACTCTTTAGCCAGGCCCTTCAACGAACGGCTAATAGTACTCACCTCTTCTTGTCGAGAATTATAAGACATGCCACTTGCATTCATCAACTGCAAGTAGTCAATCATAATCATCTTTATACCATGTTCTCTCACTAAGCGGCGCGCCTTTGTTCGAAGTTCAAAAACCGAGAGGTTGGGCGTATCGTCGATATACAATTCCGCACCATCCATCAAGCGTATCTTAGAGTCCAGCTGTGGCCATTCGTATTCTTTCAACTGCCCATTACGAATTTCTTCACTAGGTATCTCACAAACATTGGCTATAAGACGATTTACAAGCTGGACGTTAGACATTTCCAAAGAAAGAAAGCCATAGGAATATTCTGGTCTATGGCAATATTACGGGCCATACTCAAGGCGAAAGCTGTTTTACCCATCGCTGGACGTGCTGCTAAGATAATCAAGTCCGTCTTTTGCCAACCGGCAGTCATTCTATCTAGTTCATGATAGCCAGAAGGAATTCCACTCAAACCATCTTTTCGTGCTGCTGCAGCTTTCAGTTGTTCTATTGCATCTCTAATAACAGGCTCAATATTGGTGTAATCCTTTTTGACATTGGATTGTGAGAGTTCAAAAAGTTTTCCCTCAGCCTCTTGCATCAAATCGTCAACATTGGTTGTTGCGTCAAAGGCCTTCGACTGTATCCCAGATGTGTAAGTAATCAGTTCTCGCGCAAGAGCCTTTTGAGCAACAATTCGCGCGTGATACTCTATGTGCGCACTACTTGCCACCATACCACTCAACTGAGTGATATAGAAAGGTCCACCAATCTCCTCTAACTTACCTTCCCTGTTGAGTTCCTCTGTAACAGTGAGTATGTCAACGGGGCGTTCATCATGATAAAGCTGCTGAATAGCAGAATAAATCAATTGATGACGGTGTTCATAGAAAGATGTCGGACGAAGAATATCAGAAACACGAAAAAAAGCTTCTTTCTCAATCATCAAAGCACCCAAAATAGCTTGTTCAAACTTAGGTTCTTGTGGTTGCAAACGGCCAAGATCGTCTTGTATTGGCACGACAGTCTGAGCCTTTCGTGAACGACGAGTAGTATTTGTAATGGGCATAGTCTCTACTTATTTTTGGGATGCAAAAGTAACACTATTTCTACACTATGAGAGCTAAAACAAAGAAGAATATCACTGCCGCTCATAACAACCTATGTCTGGCGCATTACCTTGCAAGCGAGGATGTCCCAAACGATCTGTAGGATAATTATTGCTAATGCTACCATCTGCGTGTCCCACAGCTTGAGACAGGCTATCGAGCTGAAAAGTAAAGTTCAATTTGTCGTAATTAAAGGTAGGAGTAAAATTTTTAGCATTAGAAAAATCTTTCGGATTATCGCCTTCCCAAAAGCAATTCAAGAAATGCTCATCAGCAATTTTTTCGGTATTCAATAAACAGTTTCTAAACAAATAATTAAAGGCGATACTACTCCCTTTTTCCTGTTTCAACCCTTGTACATCATCCTTATTTCTCCCTGTCACTATTGTATTGAAAACATTCAACGTTGTTAAAGGAATTCCATAGTTACCATCATAATTCGAGAAGCGCAGAGCTACTCCGTCACCGCCTACTAACGGATAGAACTGGGCTATCGTACAATGAATAAACTGGACATCTCCACCTTTAACACTCACACAATCACCACCTGCGTTGGTCAACTGACTATTGATAACGATCACTTTATTAGACTTCAGGGAAAGTCCATCACTAGCGACATTGTGAACTACACAGCCATTCATTGTCAGTTTCGTTTGCAAGACATTAGAACTATCACAACGAATGCCGTATTGGCCACTATGAATGTCAGTGTACATCAAACTGTTGTCATAGCTTTCAGCTGCAAAATAAACACCTCCCCACTGGTTGGGAATGCGATCATAAGGGATACCACTAAGCATATTTCCCAAACGGTCACCACGCAGTACTACATTTTGTTGAGCACTACCCTCCGACTGTAATTTTCCTCGTACGATAAGACTTGCACCTGAATGGAAATAAAGTCGCGCACCTTGAAGTAATTTTAGAGTAGCTCCCTGTTCTACGACCAAACTATCAAAAATTTGATACGGACGATTTGCTGTAAAAGTTGTATCTGAAGAAATGGTGATTCCTTTAAGGTGATAGACACCTTGTGCGTATGCTTGCAGTACTACATTCTGCACTTTTCCTCCTTCTGTTTGGAAAAATAGACGATCCCTTACGATTGCAGGCTCATCCTCATCAATTTCTGGAGTATTGAGAAAGAAGAAAACAAACATACTATCCTTCCTCGCAATCTCAAAATCGGTTCCGACACCATTGGCTAGCATTTCGCCATCAATATTAACACGGAATGGGGAATTTGCTCCCTTCTCTAACCAAGCTCGAATAAGACGGATGGATTTATTATTGGGATTATAGACCTTGAAAGTATCCGTTTGCGTAGGAAGTCCCGCCAATATTGTATCAAGAGAAAGAGTATCTCTATTGAAACGTAGAGAAGCCGTGTCAGAAATAATATATTGATCTTCATCTACGCAGCCAATGGCCACAAAAAGAAATACAAAAAAATGTAGAGTAACTTATTCATGATACATAAAACGAAGAAACTAACTATTTATTACATACATAATATATTATTGCCTTTATGGAAACATCAAAAAAGCTAGCAACTCGCAAACTCAACTTCTTTCAGTTATAATCAGAGGCTCTATAGAAACAAATAACACAAAACAGAGAAAAAAGAATGATTACCATCACCCATAAAAAAAGCGAAAGATTGTCAATATTATTCTTATTTTACAGCCGCAGGAATGGCTTAAAAATCAACTTCTCTACATCGGATCGAAAATAACGCAAAATTGAACTCCCACTAAAATAGGACTATTTTTCAACTTCTCAAGGACAAATTTTATTTTGTAGTATAGAAATTTTATTTTGTAGTATAGAAATTTGAATTACAATAAGGAAAAAAATTGAAATATAATAAGGTTATCAGCCGACAGCTTTATTGTATTTTCAGACAGAATAAGGATAAAAAAACATGTTTTATAGCACTAAACTAGCTTCAAAATTGATAAAAAAACACAAGAAGCATATTTTTTTTCTTACTATTCCTCTAATGTTGAGGAAACATTTTTAAGAAATTCATCTCTATTTCGAAGAAACGTGATGTCAAATAAAACAACCATTTAAAAATACATTTTTTTCAAGTTTATCCTCTAAGAGATAAAACGACTTTTAGAAGACAACAAGAAATACGCTGTTATAGCAAAAAAGAAAGAATTTTTAGTGGAAATATATATAAAGCAGATTTCCAGTTGAATGCTCAACTAAAAATCTGCTTATATAAAGGGCTTACTTACCAGCTTCAGGGATTCGCTTCAAAAGTAAGCAAAGATGATCCCAAACCATAGGCACTGTAGGAATCAGCAAGCGTTCGTCAGGGCTATGCACACCGCGAAGAGTTGGGCCAAAGCTTATCATATCCATGTGAGGATACTTCACGCTGAACAAGCCACACTCTAAACCAGCATGGATTCCTAATACTTGAGGTTCTTTGTTGAAGAGTTCTTTGTAAGTTTCAACTGCCATCTTCACAAGAATACTGCTAGGATTAGTTGTCCAACCTGGATAACCGTCACCTGTTTTGACGTTCTGTGCTCCTCCCAGCTCGAAAGCAGCACGGACCATGGCACTTATATTGCGACGATTGCTCTCAATACTTGAACGCTGACTTGTGATGACTACTACAGCAGGTTCTTTCTGAGATGCAGCAAAGAAAGCCAATTCAGGATTTGATGCAATTTGCTCAGGAGTCATTAAGCGAATGCTAGCAAGATTTGAGCTCGTTTCTACAAAATTGTCAATGGTTTGGCTCATTGCTAAAACGCCATTATGCACAGCGCGTAAGGACAGCAACATCTTGCGAGTTTCAGCAGGAGCTTGAGCCATTTCGGCAGGAGCTTCAGAAATGAGAGTTGCTATTATAGACTTTTCCGTCTCAGAGAATTCATTTTTTATCTCATCCTGGAATACTGCTAAATCCTCTTGTAACTGTTTGCTAAAAGAAGAGGGAACTGCGCAAAGTGCTTCAGCCTCACGTGGGATGGCATTATGAAGACCTCCAGCTTGAATATCTACAAGGCGGAGATCCGTTTTCTCCATTTCGTCGCAAAGGAAACGCAGCAACAATTTATTAGCATTGGCACGCTTCTTATTAATGTCGTCACCTGAGTGACCACCCATCAATCCCTTAACTACAACACGGAACGTATCAAAGCCTGCAGGGAGAGATTCTTTAGTGAAGGGGAACGCCGCAATCGTATTGGCACCACCAGCACAACTCACAAAGATTTGTCCTTCGTCCTCAGAGTCAAGATTGATAAGGTAGTCGCCCTCCATAAAGTCGGACTTCATACCAAAAGCACCAGAAAGCCCCGTTTCTTCATCGCGCGTAAAAATACACTGGATAGGACCATGCTCTATATCTGAGGATTGTAGTAGCGCCATTTCCATAGCAACGCCAATACCATCATCTGCACCCAGTGTGGTTCCTTTAGCTTTTAGCCATTCTCCATCAACATAAGTTTGAATAGCGTCTTTCTTAAAGTCGAAATCCACATCTGCATTTTTCTCACAAACCATATCCATATGGCTTTGCAGCACAACAGTTGCGCGGTTCTCATACCCAGGAGTGGCCGGCTTAAAGATAGAAACATTTCCTGTCTCATCTATTTTTGTTTTTAAGCCTAATTCCTTACCAAAATTCAAAAGGAACTCAGCCATTTTTTCTTCGTGCTTAGAAGGTCGAGGAACTCTATTTACCATCGCAAAGCAATCAAAGACTTCTCTCGGTTGTAAATCTTTATTTTCCATAAGTTGTTTTTATAAATTGAGTATAATGCAAATTTAGGAACAATTTCAAATGTTCAAGACTTCAGACAAAGAGAAATGATAAAAAAACATTAAATATTAGAGATTATAACACTTTTAGCGTAACTTTGCGCCCTAAATAAAAAGAATATCAGATGATAAAAACACTATTGATATTGATATTGATAGTAGCCGTTAGTTTCTTGCTTCTTGGTGTTAGATTATTACTCGGTAAGCAATTCATACACACACACATAGAAGGAAATAAAGCGATGAACGATCAAGGTATCACTTGCTATCGTGATATGGAAAAGAAAGAGCGTAGTCATAACCGATTCGCAGTGTCAGAGAAATCAAAATAATAACAGCAATGAAATATACAACTCTAATGTTGGCTGCGCTCACTTTGGTTGCAACCAGCTGTAACAACAAGAACAAAAGTACTCAGCCCAAAGAGAATGGACTGGCAAAAGTTTCTACTCAAGAAACAAAAGGAGGCAACATTGCCTATGTAGAATTGGATAGCTTTGCTACGAAATACCAATACTGCATCGATCAAACGGAAGCCCTAAAGCAAAAGCAAGCTTCCTACCAGCAGAAACTTCAGTCTGAAGAAAACGCACTTACAAATTTAGCCTCTACAGTTCAACGTAATGCACAGAAAGGTGTATACAAGAGCGAAGATGAATATAAGCGTGCAATGGCTAGCGGTCAGCAGAAACAACAAACGTATATGCAGCATCAACAGCAATACTCTGCAGAAATGGAAAAAGCTACGAATGCATACTACGAAGAATTCCACCGTCGCGTAAAAGATTACTTGAAAGAATATAACAAAGATGGTCGCTATGCTATGATTCTTACAAATAGTGCAGCAACTGTCAATGTTCTTTATGCTGAGCCTTCGCTGAATATTACAGATGAAGTTATTGAAGGTCTTAACAAGCAATATAAGAAGTAATTAGAAGTAATTAATAAAAAGCCACGTTATCACATCCCGATAAGTGGGTATAAACAGAAAAGGCGCACATAAGAAGAATGTGCGCCTTTTCTGTTTATGTGTTCTCAACCTTTATGTAATAAATCTGGACGAAGTTTAAGCGTTCGTTCATAACTCTGCTGTATCTCCCATTCCTTAATCTTAGCATCATTACCACTCAATAGAATGTCAGGAACTTCCCAACCTTTATAGTTACTTGGGCGCGTGTAGACGGGAGCAGAGAGAAGATTGTCTTGAAAAGAATCGCTCAATGCACTTTGTTCGTCTGAGATACTCCCAGGGATGAGACGTACTACAGAATCTATAATTGCAGCTGCAGCTATCTCTCCACCTGTTAATACGTAATCTCCAATGGAAATTTCTTTTGTAATAAGATGTTCGCGAATACGATGGTCTATACCCTTATAATGTCCGCATAATACTATGAGATTCTGATGAAGGCTAAGTTTATTAGCCATGGGCTGGTCAAAAGTTTCACCATCGGGCGTAGTAAAAATAACCTCATCGTAATCGCGTTCTTTTTTCAGCGCAGAAATACAATCATCAATAGGCTGACACTGCATTACCATGCCGGCAAATCCACCATAAGGATAATCATCTACACGGCGATGTTTATCCTTTGTATAATCACGCAAATCATGAATGCAAATCTCAGCTAAGCCTTTCTTCTGTGCGCGAGCTAAGATAGAAGTATTAACAAATCCCGTCAGCATCTCAGGCAATACCGTAATAATATCTATACGCATCTTCCTGTTCTTAATTATTTTACTTGCAAAAGTAGTTCTTTTTTCCTAGTTTTCCGTATTTTTGCCTTTGTTATGAGTGAAGAAGAAAGAATTGCTTTTCTCCGTAAGGAACTGCATCGGCATAATTATTTATACTACGTCAAGAATTCTCCAGAAATTGGCGATGAGACGTTCGATCGCTTAATGCACGAACTTCAAGGATTAGAAGCTCGGCATCCAGACATGTTTGATATCAACTCCCCTACTCAACGCGTAGGCTCTGATTTAAACCATGATTTTAAGCAGGTGATTCATCGTTACCCTATGCTTTCTCTAGGAAACACATACAATCGCGGAGAAGTAGCAGACTTTTATAACAGAGTAAGCACGAACCTCAATGGGGAGCCTTTTGAAATCTGTTGTGAACTAAAATTCGACGGACTTAGCATTTCTTTATGGTATGAAAAAGGAGAACTGATCCGAGCTGTTACTCGAGGCGATGGAATTCAAGGAGATGATGTCACTGACAACGTACGAACAATCCAAAGTATTCCACTTCGACTTCCCAATCATTTAAACTATCCCGAAGAATTTGAAATTAGGGGAGAAGTTCTCATGCCTTGGAAGAGTTTTGAAGCACTTAATGAAGAGCGTGCAAAAAATGAAGAGCCACTTTTCGCTAATCCACGTAATGCTGCATCAGGAACACTTAAAAGTAAGAACTCTAAAACTGTAGCCAAGCGCAAGCTTGACGCCTACCTGTATTATCTATTAGGCCCAGAAATTTCCCAAACAAGCCATTATGCCAATATGAAAATGGCTGCAGGATGGGGTTTTAAGGTATCAGAGCATACAAAACTAGTACATTCTTTGGAAGACATCTATGATTTTATAGACTATTGGGATATTGAACGCAAGAATCTCCCAGTAGCAACAGACGGTATAGTTCTAAAAGTAGACTCTCTAAAACAACAACAACAATTAGGCTTTACAGCTAAAACACCAAGATGGGCAATCGCCTATAAGTTTCGAGCAGAAAGAGAACGTACAAAACTCAAAGAAGTAACCTACCAAGTAGGTCGGACAGGAGCTGTAACTCCTGTGGCTATTATGGAACCTGTCCAATTAGCGGGAACTATAGTTAAAAGAGCTTCTCTTCATAACGCAGATATAATATCTAAACTTGATTTACACCTTGGTGACTATGTGTATGTAGAAAAAGCTGGCGAAATTATCCCTCAGATTGTGGATGTGGATAAATCTGCACGCACTTCAGACCTTGGACAAAAAGTCTATTTTGCAACCACCTGCCCCGAATGTGGTACGACACTCGTTCGCTATGAAGGTGAGGCCGCTCACTATTGTCCCAACGATACAGCTTGTCCTCCGCAACTAAAAGGTAAGATTGAGCATTATATAAGTCGCGATGCGATGAATATAGATTCATTGGGACCGGAAACTATTGACGATTATTTTGAACGCGGCCTTATTAGGACTGTGGCAGATTTATATAAACTCACGATTACAGACCTAGCAGGAGCTGATAAAAGTCGACTTATTTCCGCACAAAAAATTGTTGGGGCTATTGAGAAAAGCAAACAACAACCTTTTGAGCGAGTACTCTTTGCTTTAGGCATTCGTTTTGTCGGGAAAGTAATTGCTCAAACTATTGCTCGTCACTTTGGTAATATTGAAACAATTGAATCTTCCACATTGGAAGATATGCTACAAGTAGAAGGTATAGGCCCTATTATTGCTCAAAGTGTTGTTGCATGGTTTAAGGAGCCGCGCAACAAAGACATAGTAGAAGAACTCAAAAAACATGGAGTTCAAACGGCTATTAAGAAAGCAGAATTGTTGGGCGAAGAGCTTAAAGACAAATCTGTCGTAATTAGTGGGACGTTTAGCAAACATTCCAGGGAGGAATATAAAACGATAATCGAAAATCACGGCGGTAAAAACGCCAGCAGCATCTCAAAAAATACATCTTTCGTACTAATGGGAGAAAAATGGGAGTCAGTAAACGCCAGAAGGCAGAAACTCTTAATATACCACTAATTACAGAAGAAGAATTTTTAGAAATCATAGGAGAAAAGCCTTAAAGTGCTTTGTACATACCACAATTTGCAAACATATAAATTCATTGAAAGAGCCATATTATGAGACATAATCCCTTCCGCGGCTTTGGCATTGCCGTAGCTACACCATTCGACAAAAAAGGCCATGTTGAGTTGAACACCCTTCGCACTTTAGTACGTGATCAGCTTTTAGCGGGTGCAGACTTCCTCTGCGTGCTAGGAACAACTGCAGAAACACCAACTCTTAGTGATGCAGAAAAAATAGCTATTAGAGAAACACTGATAGAAACTGCAGGAAAAGATGTGCCTCTTCTCCTTGGATGTGGTAGTAATAATACTTCAGACGTCTGCCACTTCCTAAGAACTGAAGATCTTTCTGGATTTGACGGTGTTCTCGTTGTCTGCCCATTCTATAATAAGCCAACACAAGAAGGACTTTATCAGCATTTCAAAGCTATAAGTGAAGCAAGCCCACTTCCCATTGTTCTTTACAATGTTCCAGGTAGAACTGGAGTTAATCTTACTGCACAAACAACACTTCGCATTGCACAAGATTGTAAAAATGTTGTGGCCATAAAAGAAGCAAGCGGAAAGATTGAACAAATTGAAGATATCGTTGACAATGCACCAGAAGGATTCGATGTAATAAGTGGAGATGATTCTATAACATTCGAGCTAATGACTATTGGAGCAAAAGGTGTCATCTCTGTTATAGGCAATGCCTACCCCCAAGACTTTGGCAATATGATTCATTACGCACAAAAAGAAGAATATACAGAGGCCCTAAAACTTCACCGTAGTTTCAATGAACTTTATAAACTAATGAGCATAAATGGTAATCCTTCTGGAATCAAATGCCTCCTTAACATTCTAGGTAAGGCTGAAAATATACTTCGTCTACCACTTGTCCCTGTAACTGAAGAGATAGAAAAACGTATAAAACTTTTTACTGAAAAGTTCAAGACTGAATAGCGTCAAGACAAAGAATAAAAAAATAAATAAGAAAAAAAGGTCTTTACTCGTCTCATCTTATTTTACATATATTATAAGTGCTTCCAAAGGTGTATAAGCCTCTTCGGGAGCCTTTTTTAACTTAGCAATATCCAGCACCGTAATACCCATATTCTCTCCTATCTCAACCGCTAACTACCCTCTCAATTTCATAGAGAAATAAGATAGAGAAAAATTATCGACTTTAACAAATTAAAATATTCTCAGTAAGACCTTGATAATGAAATATAGGATAATAAAAAAGCTACCCTCAAAGAGGGTAGCTTTTAGAATTAAAAATCTTATTTATGCTTCTGCAGGAGCTTCAGTAGCCTCAGCTACTGTATCTTCTTCAGCAGACTCAGCTGTTGCGGCAGCTTCGGCAGCAGCCTTAGCAGCTGCTTCAGCAGCCTTCTTTTCAGCTACTTTTTCAGCGATTTTCTCATTTACTTTCTTTTCAGCTTCTAAGCGTGCAGCAACTGCAGCTTTCTTCTCTGCTGCAGTCTTGGTATTATCAGCTTCAGCCTTTTTTACCTTAGCATCCTTCCAAGCCTCAAACTTAGCCTTGGCAGCAGCTTCATCAAAAGCTCCTTTGCGTACACCAACATTGAGGTGCTTCATCAACATAACACCTTCTGCACTAAGAATATGACGAACTGTATCAGAAGGTTGCGCACCGCATTCTACCCAATGAAGGGCACGTTCAAAATTCAAATCTACCGTGGCAGGATTGGTATTAGGGTTGAAAGTACCAATCTTTTCGATAAACTTACCATCACGTGGTGCTCTTACGTCTGCAGCTACAATGCTATAAAAAGCATAGCCCTTACGGCCGTGGCGCTGCAATCTAATTCTTGTTGCCATTTTTAATAAATATTTTATTAGGTTTGAATTATATGCCATTAACTCGTAATAGCGAGCGCAAAGTTAATTCTTTTTCCTTATATGACAATACCTTTGCTGAACATTTTAACTTCCCATGCCACGACTATATTCTTTTGCGAGTCCACCTTCGCTCGTCTCTCGATAAACAGAAGGAAGATCATGCCCCGTTTCTTTCATCACTTCAACGCATTTGTCATAACTAATACGATGAATGCCTTCTGCAAAAGTAGAATATATATTAGCATCTAATGCTCTTGCTGCGGCATGAGCATTTCTCTCAATACAAGGAATCTGCACTAATCCACAGATAGGATCACATGTCATACCCAAATGATGTTCTAATCCCATTTCTGCACTATATTCTATGCTAGCCAGACTTCCGCCGAAAATATAATTAGCAGCAGCTGCCGCCATAGCGCAGGCTACTCCCACTTCTGCTTGACAGCCACATTCTGCTCCACTAATACTTGCTAGGCTCTTTGCCACATTACCTACTAATCCTGCAATGGCTAAGGCATGAAGAATGCGTTGCTCTGGGAATTTACGGGATTTAGCAATATGATACAATACTGCAGGAACAACACCGCAGCTACCACAAGTAGGAGCCGTTACAATCTCTCCACCACTTGCATTCTCTTCACTCACTGCCAATGCATAAGCAAAGACAAGGCCGCGTGTTTGCAAGCTAGTGCCATACCCCATTGCTTTAATAAAATAATCGGGGGCCTTACGACGCAATTTCAACACACCTGGAAGAACACCTTCATGAACTAATCCTCGCTCTACTGATGCTTCCATTGTTTTCCAAACTTTATCAAGATAGCTCCAAATCTGCGGACCTTCACAATGCTCTACATACTCCCAATAAGATTTGCCTCGCTGTTCACACCAGTGTTTAATATCACCAAGATGATTAAGTTCGTAAACATCTGGTGTTTCTAAAGCATCACTATCTTCTTCAGCCAGAGCCCCTCCTCCAATACTATAAACTGTCCATGGATCACCAAATTCAGCCAAAGCACCAGCACATTCAAACATCATTCCGTTTGGATGAAACTTTGGCATAATATCAGCTCTCCAAATAATCTCACAGGTATCACCAAAAACCTGTTGAATAGCATAATCTGTTAAATGGCCACGCCCTGTTGCCGCAAGTGAACCGTATAAAGTGACACGAAACCTTTGTGCCTCTGGATGCAAAGATAAATACTTTTCAGCTGCAAATCTGGGCCCCATAGTATGCGAAGATGAAGGTCCCTGCCCTATTCTAAAGAGTTCTCTTAGACTTTTCATGATTCTTTCTCTTTGATAATCCCTTTTCTGTAAGCTATTAGCAATTTTTCGAGGTCAACAATTTGTCCTCTCAGTTCTTCTCCTTTATCTGTATCACTTACCATTTCTCTACGTCCCATCATCTCAACGATTTGAGTGGTACTCTTTATGTCTGTACCATTAGCTATTGCATCTTCGGTACTCTTGAATGGAGCATGTTGAACTAATTGAAAGCCGCGACTATGATATACAAGCGTATAACCAGCAATACCTGTCGTATGATGATAAGCTTTAGCAAAACCACCATCTATTACCATCAAACGACCATCTGCTTTAATTGGATTCTCTCCAGAACCAACTTTCACGGGGACGTGTCCGTTTATAATATGTCGATGCTTTCCTATTACACCAAAAGCATCCATTAATTTATCACAAACATCTGCTTGTTCTCTAAGACGATAATAAAAACCTTTTTCTTCTTCATGCGTTTCTTTCTCAGCAACAAAATAGCGTTCAAAAGTTGCCATCTTTGACTTATCAAATAGAGGACTATTGGGACCACACCATAAATACCAAAAATAATCACAGGCTTGTTCCCGCTCTGCTGAATCAAGTCCATCATCAAAAGCCGCACGAATTTCTTGTTCAACACGGGTCATCAATTCTTTTCCACTTACTTTAGTCCCACAGACATTTACTTCCCGTAGAGAACCGTCAGAATTAAGTGGCACAGAAGCGTGGAATAGTAGATTAGAATTATAGGTCCCACACATAGAACCATGAGACAAAAGACATTGAACATGACGCTGGAGTTTATCACTAATAATAAAACTATGGACAAGACGCTCAACAACTCTACGTTCTTCTTCCGTAAGCATAAAAGGATTAGACTCATCCAATGTTGGAAAAACAGAATCTAATAAATCATAGCTCTTACCATAAAGCGAGATTGTCGTATCATGAATCTTCGCCAAACTCCACGATCTTTCATATCCCAGTCAGGATACTTCTCATATAACTGACCTTCTAGTTTAAACTGGATAATGGCTATTGCCTTATGCATCTGAGCTAAAAGATGAACCTCTTTTTCACTCAAATTTCTTCCTGTATCTTCTAATTTAGGAATAAAAATCTCACATGGATCCTCAGCATAAGTCTCCATAGCAAAGGTAGAAAGTGGCAAAAGATTTATAGCATATCCTTCTTCTAACGTTTGCATATTTGCATAACGCAAAGACAAGCGTAACACACTAGCCACACATACAGGATTTCCGGCAGCTGCTCCCATCCATAGAATATCATGATTCCCCCATTGTATATCCCAATGATGATAAGTTTCTAATGTATTCAATATTAAATGAGCACCTGGGCCTCTATCAAAAATATCACCCAATAAATGCAATTGATCTACAGCCATACGCTGAATAAGGTAACAAAGAGCAATAATAAATTGATCGGCTCGTTTTGTACCAATAATCGTCTGAATAATAACATTTACATACGCTTCCTTATTATGATCTTCGGTTGATTCATGTAAGAGTTCTTCTATTATATATGTAAATTCTGAAGGCAAACTTTTTCGTACCTTTGAACGTGTATATTTCGAAGAAACTCGACGGCATACAGCTATCAACTGGTTAAGCGTCGTCTGATAATAATCTTTTATATTCTTATCTGTTTGCTTTACTAATTCCAATTTTTGTTCAGGATAATAAATCAAAGTACACAAGTCTGTCATATCTTTATCTCTCAATGAATTAGAAAACAGTTCTTGAACTTTTCTTTTAATATTACCTGAAGCGTTACGAAGTACATGCTGAAAAAGCTTCGTTCTCGCCATGGAGATCTGCCATAAAATGCTCGGTAGGCTTTGGCAGATGTAATATAGCCTCTAGGTTTATAATTTCTGTAGTAACACTTGATATTGTAGGAAAATCTCGTGCCAGGAGGCGCAAGTATCGTTCACAATCTAATACACTTTTTAAATTCGGATGCGTCATAGTTATTTTATTATATGCAAAAAAATAAGTATTTTCTTTCAACGGCATAGCAAGAAGAGAAATTGAAGCACTTTGAAAAGTAAATGAAAATCTTCTTTAATTAGACCTTAATAACTAAGCCCTCATTTGCCAATATTGTTCGCGGAAAAACTTGTTGAGCTTCTTGTAATAGAATCGACTCATTTTCATATCTAGCAGAGAAATGTCCTATCATTAACTTCCCAACTTTTGCAGATTTAGCCAACATAGCTGCTTGACGTGCAGTGGAATGCATCACTTGCTGAGCGCGTACAACATTCTCTTCACAAAAGGTTGCTTCATGGTATAATAAATCTATTCCCGTTAATACCCCAGCCAAATTAGGAAGGTAGCATGTATCAGAACAATAAGCATAACTTCTAGGAATTTCTCCAGGAAACGTTAATCTCGAATTGTCTACACATTCACCATCTGGCAGAATCCAATTTGCTCCTTCTTTTATACTATTTATTGCATAATTAGGGATTTGATAAAAATCAATCATATCTCTACGGATATGTGGCAAAACTCGTTTTTCTTTGAAAAGATAACCACAACATAGAACTCGATGGGATAAAGGAATAGTATACACTTCCACACTTCGATCCTTATAAATCAATTCATTCTTTTTAGAGTTAACACAATGAATATTTACAGGAAAACTTATACTCCTTTGATAGAAATCTAATTGTGGTTGTAGAAATTCTTTTAAGTCTTGTGGCCCATATATGTGAATAGGAGCTGTCCGCCCCAACATAGAAAAAGTCTGTATAAGTCCCATAAGTCCAAGACAATGATCGCCATGAGTATGAGAAATAAAAATCGTATTAAGATGAGAGAATTTCAACCGAGTCTTCCGAAATTGAAGTTGTGTCCCTTCTCCACAATCTATCATAAAAAGTTTTTCTCGCAAGTTTATTACTTGAGAACTAGGGTGATGCCTCAATGTTGGCAAAGCACTACCACATCCTAATATATGAATTTCAAATTTTTCCATTCGCTTCCTCTCCGTAATAGGGTGCGAAATTAACTTGAATATTTGTATAAAAGAAACATTTTTATACAAACAATGCAAGTTCACAAACAAAGACTCTTCTAAGTTGATTGGCTTATTACCAGGGAAATTCATAATTTTGCGAACAAAAGATTATAAAGATGCATAGTAAAAAAGAAAAACTAGAAGCCTTTGGGCGTCTGCTTGATGTAATGGATACACTCAGAGATAAGTGTCCTTGGGATCGAAAACAAACGTATGAGAGTTTGCGCTCTAATACCATTGAGGAGACGTATGAACTGTGTGATGCTCTTTTACATAGAGATGATAAAAAAATATTTGTAAAGAGCTTGGAGATGTTCTGCTACACATTGTCTTTTATGCTAAAATAGGAAGCGAAGAGGGGGCTTTCGACATAGCTGATGTTTGTAATCAACTTTGCGATAAACTTATCTTCCGACATCCTCACGTATACCCACCGCAGGGAGGAGATAAGGCAGATATAAGCACAGCAGAGGGAGTCACAGAACAATGGGAGCAATTAAAGACAATGGAGAAAGACGGAAATAAGACTGTTTTAAGCGGCATTCCGAAAGCATTACCTTCTCTTATAAAAGCTTATAGGATTCAAGACAAAGCACGTGGGATAGGTTTTGATTGGGAAAAGCGTTCACAAGTTTGGGATAAAGTGAAAGAAGAAATCCATGAGTTTGAATCCGAGATAGAAAACAAAGACAAAGAAAAAGCAACGCGAGAGTTTGGGGACATTTTATTTAGTCTTATCAATGCTGCGCGACTCTATCACATCAATCCAGATAACGCGCTAGAGTACACAAATCAGAAATTCACACAAAGATTTAACTACCTAGAAGAACAAACTCTTAAAAAAGGGATTCAACTCAAAGAACTTACCCTTAGTCAAATGAACAGTATTTGGGAGGAGGCCAAACATAGAGAGTAGCATCTTTTCAATAATAAAAACGACCATAAAGCACCGTTTTCAACTTATTTTGTACTTTTCCTCATTATTCTATTCCTAAATTTTATAAGTTTTGCTATTTAACAATAAGTTCGTATTTTTGTCCACACATATAATGATATATAAATCTCTCTTTACATGAAAAGACTTTTAGCCTTGATAACGGGCATTTTGCTTTTTGCAACTATCTTGAAGGGGCAATCCCCTGTAAAACCTTTTGTTATACCAGAATTAACAGAGTGGACCGCAAGCCAAGGAACTTCAACACTGAGCGGTAGAGTGATTGTACGCTCTAGCCAACTAGCATCAACAGCTAGACTATTAGTTGAACAATACAACTTACTTACAGGCAAACAACTTATACTAACCAAAGGCAAACAAAAAAATGGAGATATAATTCTTGAAGTTATTGACGACAAAACTTTAGGAGATGAAGGATATAAATTAAATATCAGCAACACTATATGCATATCGGCAAGCTCAAATACTGGTCTTTTTTGGGGAACACAAACACTCCTTCAAATGATAAACAAAGATGGACTATTACAGAGAGGAACAGCTCGAGATATACCGCAATATAAATTGCGCGGACTTATGATTGATGTTGCTCGCAAGTTTGTTCCTATTGATTATCTACGCAATTTAGTCAAAATAATGTCCTACTATAAGATGAATACGCTTCAAATTCATCTTAATGATAATGGGTTTCGTCAGTATTTTGAAAATGACTGGAATAAAACCCCTGCTGCATTTCGACTTGAATGTGAAACATATCCGGGTCTCACAGCTAAAGATGGAAGCTACACCAAGCAAGAATTCCGTGATTTACAGAAACTTGCTGAAAAATATCATATTGAAATCATCCCAGAAATCGATGCTCCTGCACATGCTTTAGCTTTTACTCATTATCGTCCTGAAATTGCATCAGAAAATTATGGAAAAGATCATCTAGATCTTTTTAATCCTAAAACATACACGTTTCTTGATGCACTCTACAAAGAATACCTCGAAGGAAAAGACCCTGTATTCCGAGGACCGCGCGTAAATATAGGAACAGACGAATATAGTAATGCAGACAAAAAGGTCGTAGAAAAATTTCGCGCTTTACAGATCATTATCTTGCTCTTATTGAGAAATATAACAAACAGCCAATGCTGTGGGGAGCTCTTACTCATGCAAATGGAGAAACTAAAGTCAGAAGTAAAGGTGTCTTAATGAATATTTGGTATAATGGCTATGCTGATCCCACTGAAATGAAGAAACAAGGTTATGAATTAGTTTCTATTCCCGATGGCTATGTATATATTGTACCTGCTGCTGGATATTATTATGATTATCTTAACTGCCAGTTTTTGTACAATAATTGGACTCCAGCCCAAATTGGTAATAAGAAGTTTAAAGAGCAGGATCCCGCCATTAGAGGAGGTATGTTTGCAATATGGAATGATCACTATGGTAATGGAATTTCGACAAAGGATATCCATGACCGCCTTTACCCTGCTTTGCAAACTCTATCCGTGAAATGCTGGACTGGTCAAAAAACTACTTTTTCTTATGCTAGTTTTGATTCTTTACGTACGCAACTATCGGAAGCACCTGGTGTCAATGAGCTAGGACGTTTACCTCAGGAAATTTTAAAACTTAACAGTATTTATCCTAATACATCTTTAGCCTTGCCCGTGATTGAGGCAGGATATGGAAATACTGTTGCTTTAGACATTGATTGTTGTAAAGAAGATAACGGAACAATACTTACTCAGAGCCATAACTCAATATTTTACTTGGCAGATCCTAAAGAGGGAAAGTTAGGTTTCTCACGTGATGGATACCTCAATTGCTTTAACTATCGTTTGCCCACACAAGGAAAAGTGAACATTCGTATCGTTATGACAAATCGAGAAACACAATTATATATTGATGGTAAACACAAAGAGACTCTTGGCGCACAAAAGGTTTGGGCTATATATCCAGAAAATAAGCTCAATACCATGCCAGATGCAAAATTCATTCCCACCGTGTATGCTCCCGTTGAAAAGAATGCTCTATACTATCAACGTACACTTTTCTTTCCTCTCCAAAAAACTGGAAATTTCAAGAGTAAAGTAAGTAATCTCACAATATCTGTAACACATTAAAAAAAGAATATGCAAGCTGAAGAATTAGAAGAAATCAAACAGGAAAATAGAGGTGGAATAAAACTCGAAGAGTTAAGTCTCCTTTTTTTATCTCATTGGTATTGGTTTGTATTTGCCGTACTTGTGAGTTTAAGTGTTGCTGTATATAAAATTATGACGACACCTCCCATTTACACTCGTAATACATCTCTCTTAATCAAGGATGATAAAAACACAAAATATTCCACAGTTAAGGATTTCCAGTATTTAGGGATTGGGGCAGCAAACACTAATATTCGAAATGAAATTCAAACAATCAGTGCATCCGAAAACATGGTAGAGGTTGTTAGACGCCTTCATTTGGATTTGCAGATGACTGTACCTCAACGTTTGCGTGAACGTCCTCTGTATAACGATGCTCCTGTGATGTTACATTTCTCTAATCTATCCGAACTAGAGACCTTTACGTTCAAATTAAAAATTGTAGATAAGAATCATGTAAAACTTTACGATTTCAACCAAGGCAACGACATTACAGCTCTTATTGGAACTACCTTTAAGAGTCCTTATGGCGCTTTACAAATTGAACTTACCCCATCTTTTTCTAACCAATGGATTGGACAAGAAATTACTGTACATAAGTACAATGTAAAGTCCGTTGGAGCAATATATTCTAGCAGATTATCTGTAGGCCAGAGCGATGAGGAATCTTCTATCATTGATCTTTCACTAAACGACGAGAACCCTGAAAGGGCTGAAGATATTCTCCGTTCTCTCATCAGTGTATACAATGATAACTGGATGAAAGATAAAAATCGTATGGCTGAATCAACCAATGAGTTTATAAACGAGCGGCTTAGCAATCTAACAAAAGAACTAGGAAATGTTGATTCAGACATTGCAAGCATTCGAAGCCGTAATCTAACCCCCGACGTTCAAGCTTCAGCCACTATGTATATGTCTCAGTCTGATGACAATTATAAGCATACGCTCGAATTACAGAATCAGCTGAGTATGACTCAATTCTTGGAACAATCGCTACGTAATAATAGTTCCAAGCAGCAATTACTCCCTCTTAATACAGTAGGCAATGCAAACATCGAATCTCAGATTGAAGCATACAATACGCTACTCTTAACGCGCAATGATATAGCAGCTAATAGTAACGAGCAAAATCCAGAAGTAAAAAAGAGTGATGTAAAATTGATGCAACTAAAAACTGCTATTCTTCGCTCTGTTCAAAATACAATAGCACAAATCAAGTCACAGATTGCAAACTATCAACGCTCTGAAGCAGAAACCAACAATAAAATTGCACTCAATCCTAAACTTGAGAAAGACCTGCAAAGCGTTAAGCGTCAGCAGGATGTTAAGCAAAGTCTTTACATTTATTTACTTCAGAAACGAGAAGAGAATGAACTCTCAAAAACCTACACAGCGTGGAATACCCGCATTATCCAACCCCCCTTTGGTAGCAATGCGCCCACATCTCCGCAGAGAAGTCGCATTCTATTGATCGCTCTATTTATCGGTTTAGTTGTCCCAGGTTTCCTACTATGGCTACGCGAATACCTAAATCAGACAGTCCGTGGGCGCAAGGATATTGACTTTCTCAATATTCCGTTCATTGGAGAGATTCCCAATTTGGATATTCGCAACCATTGGTGGCAAAAGACACAACACAAGCAGCGTGAAATTGTCATTGAGCAAGGAAATCGTAATATGGTAAACGAGTCTTTCCGCATTGTAAGAACTAAATTGCACTACTTCTTAGGAGCTATCACAAACAAAACTGATGGCACAATAAGTAAGAAGCCACAAGTAATTATGGTGACAAGCTTCAATCAAGGTTCCGGTAAGACTTTTATTACAGCCAATCTTGCTAAAACCATTTCACTCAATCATCATCGCGTTCTTGTCGTAGATATGGATATTCGTCGGTGTTCCTTGTCTCAGATGCTTCCACAACGCACAAAGAGTGGGGTCAGTGCATATCTTAGTGGCATCACTGACAATATAGACGATCTCATCATTAAAGATGCCTTTGGCAAAAATGTTGATGTTCTACCATCTGGCATTGTTCCTCCTAATCCTACTGAGCTTCTGCAGTCTAGCCGATTAACAGCGCTCATGAAAGAAATGAGAGAGATATATGACTACATCTATCTTGATTGTCCACCTATTGAAATTGTTGCCGACACATCCATTATAAAGCCTCATTGTGATGCAACTCTTTTTGTTGTCCGCGTTGGTGTCATGGATCGCCGTCTTATTCCAGAAATTGAAAAATTATATAAGGAGAATAGCTATAATAACATGGCAATTATCCTTAATGGTTCTAACTACATTAGCGGTAAATACGGAAGTTATCGTTATGGCAACTCTTACGGCTATGGCGGTTATGGCTATGGATCTTATGGGCACTACGGACAAACTAGCGATGAATAAATATTCACATCTCACTGTGGTCTTTGTAACCTCTCATAGCTAGAGATACGCTCACTTTCCCTCAAACAATTCTCTAAATGTTTTTAAATTAAGCATTTAGAGAATTGTTATCTCATCATATGTATATAGAAATAAAAAAACTCAACATCATTGATATAGTTATATAAACTATTAAAAACCTAAAAATACCACATTCTTTTTGAGATCTAAGAGTAATTATTCTCTTGGTCTAAGAAGATCAGCTTTTTGTAACAATCAAAATTATGAGTATAGAAATATGCTAATTACAAGTTTAGAAAAATAATATCAGAAGGATATCTAAATACCATTAATCGCAAAAATAAATATATATCCATCCAAGCACACCTTTCATGTACTCAGTTCTCATACAAAAGGTCATAAAATGAGTAACACAACAGAAAATAGCCTTATTCTGCTCTATAATACAATAAGGCTATTTGCGAAAAACTATTATTGTGTTATTAAATTATCTTATAGCACTTTTAAATTCCACAATAATCTCGGTATTATATAATAAAAATAAAATTCACAATTAAACTTTTTAAAACGAGAAAGATGGTAGTTTCTATATAAACATAAGAAACTCTTTTTGATAACTACTATTATTCGAAAGTTTCCTTTCTCAAAAAAAGTAGAAAAAAAGAATACATTCACTCTCAGAAAAAAAGGATCAACATTCATACTATAACTAGACAATAAAGGAATAAGAAAGCAACTATAAGGGATTATCTTCCAAAAGGATATGATTCATAAAGACAAGAGTTTTTTTAAAAGGCTTCTTTAGCTACTAGACAAGGACATATATAAAGATTTAATACTTCTAATTTATTGCAAATCTCATATTTAGTGGTTATCTTTGCCTACGAAACTCTAAATTTAGAGTTCTGTCGTATTAGGCATGAGCCGAATAAAATCTCAACAATGACCCTAGAAGAGGAAAAAGCAATTAAAGATTTTAAATCGCGCATCCGTCATTTGCTCTTAGAATTTAAGCAATTGAAGGAGGACAGTATGCATTTACACGAAGAGGTCAAGCAACTCAAAGATTCACTCGAAATAGCAACTGCCGCACAAAAGAAATCAGAAGACAATTACGAAGCTTTAAAGACGGCAAGAATTATAAATATAAGCAACGAGGATTTAGCTCAATCTAAGAGACGTATTGACAAGCTAGTGCATAAAGTAGATAAATGCATTGCAATGCTAAACATATAACCCAGTAAAAGGTTTGCTTATAATAATGAATGAAGTAAGTGATAAGCTAACTATTAGGATACTGATTGGGCGTCAAGAACACGAAATCAATGTAAGGCGTCAGGATGAAGAAGTATTCCGAAAAGCTGCAAAAATAATTACTGAACAATTAGGTCGTTATGAACAAAAGTTTAGAGGACAGAGTTATGAGACATACCTCTCTATAACACTGCTCGATTTTGTAGTTCATTCCATTAGACATCAAAAAGATATGGATTTTGTACTGGATAGCATAAAAGATATATCAAAAGAAATTGATGAAGAACTAGACAGCATAAAAGAGAAAAGAACATCTTTGAGATTTCTCCACCAAAAATAGAAATTAAATATTCGGAATATCTCAAAAATAGATAACAGAGAGTAAAAACAATAGAATAAAAACCAAATATCAAAACTTTTTTTATGAATATTATCATACCATTGGTAGGCTTACTCATAGGTGTCTCTATCGGATACGGATTATTCCGCTATGTGATAAACGGAATGTACAAGACACGTCTAGAGGAAGCAGAACACGAAGCAGAAGTAGTTAAAGAAAAGAAGCTACTTGAAGTTAAAGAAAAGTTCTTAAACAAAAAGTCTGAACTTGAAAAAAAGAAGTGCAGCAGCGCAACTCTAAAAATCCAGCAAGTTGAGAACAAACTAAAACAAAGAGAACTCGGCCTCAACCAGCGTCAAGAAGAGATCAATCGCAAGAAAAAAGAGCTGGATGATTCTAAAGAAAAACTAGAAAGCCAACAGAAAGCTTTAGTCAATCGTGAAATTGAGCTTGACCGTATGCACAAGCAAGAACAGCTTAAATTGGAAGAGCTCAGTGGACTAAGTGCTGAAGAAGCCAAATCACGCCTTGTTGAGTCGTTAAAAGATGAGGCTCGTACAAATGCCCAGCAATATATCAATGACATCATGGACGATGCCAAGTTGACGGCTAATAAAGAAGCGAAAAGGATTGTCATCCAGACGATTCAACGTGTTGCTACAGAAACGGCTATTGAAAATAGTGTCACAGTGTTCCATATTGACAATGATGAAGTCAAGGGTCGAATCATTGGCCGAGAAGGTCGCAATATCAGAGCTTTAGAAGCTGCTACTGGCGTTGAAATCGTTGTTGATGATACTCCTGAAGCCATTGTGATTAGCGCTTTCGATCCTGTTCGTCGAGAAGTATGCCGATTAGCTCTGCACCAACTCATTTCTGACGGGCGTATTCACCCTGCACGTATTGAAGAAGTTGTGGCAAAAGTGAAGAAACAAGTAGAAGAAGAAGTCATTGAAACAGGTAAACGTACTGCAATTGATTTAGGAATCCATGGCCTTCATCCCGAATTGATACGGATTATCGGTAAAATGAAATATAGATCTTCCTATGGCCAAAACTTATTACAGCATGCTCGAGAAACAGCAAACCTTTGTGCTGTTATGGCAAGCGAACTGGGACTTAATCCCAAGAAAGCAAAACGAGCAGGCTTACTGCACGATATAGGGAAGGTTCCTGATGAAGAAAGCGAACTCCCCCACGCCTTGTATGGTGCTAAACTTGCAGAGAAATTTAAGGAAAAACCAGAAATTGTGAATGCAATAGGAGCACACCATGATGAGATGGAAATGACCACACTCTTAGCTCCCATCGTTCAGGTTTGCGATGCCATCAGTGGAGCTCGTCCTGGAGCACGCCGCGAAATCGTTGAAGCGTACATAAAACGTCTTAACGATTTAGAAAACATCGCAATGAGCTATCCTGGCGTTACTAAAACTTACGCTATACAAGCTGGCCGTGAATTGCGTGTCATCGTTGGAGCTGATAAGATTGATGATAAACAAACAGAAGAACTCAGCAGTGAAATTGCGAAAAAAATTCAAGACGAGATGACCTATCCCGGTCAAGTAAAGATTACAGTCATCCGTGAAACACGCTCTGTAAGCTATGCGAAATAATATATAAAACACAACATTCTTTCTGCGCCCAATTGACCAAGTTTAACAAATGGTCCTTGGGCGCAGATTGCTTAAAGTAAAAGCATTTAAACGCCGCAATAAACTGATATACACGTAAACAACCCTTTTTATCTCAATCACCCTAAACAATACATGAGAAAAATCAAAACGATACTTCTAACTCTGTATATCCCAATAATGGTATCAGCACAAACTGCGCTATCAGATGCCATTGATGATGCGCGCTTCAGAGTTGAAGTTGGAACAACAATAAATAATGGAGCAACCCCACTATGGCTTGCTGCCAATAAAAACGGGACGGTCGGGATCCAAAATAATAACGCATGGATTCGAACTGCCGTTTTTCGCCCAGCAGAGGCGGATTCTAGCTATAATTGGAGGATTGGATATGGACTTGACCTTATTGGTGGGCCTCAACTTACAAGAAAATGGAGTGGTTGGATACAACAAGCTTTTATCGACATAGAACTGAAAAAGTTAGATTGTCCATAGGTACCAAAGAACGTCCAATGGAGTTAAAAGACCAAGAACTTAGTTCCGGATCTCAGACTTTTGGTATAAACGCACGGCCCATACCACAAATAAGAGTTGAAATCCCAGATTATATTCTTTTTAGTCATACTCTACCTTGGCTCTCCATAAAAGGACATTTTGGATATGGAATGATGATGGATGGACCATGGCAAAGATATTACTTAAAGAAAGATCAACATTATGCACTAGAAGCCCTACTCCACTCTAAAGCACTCTACTTAAAGCTCGGTAATGAACAGCATTTCCCGCTAAGTTTCGAGACAGGCATAGAAATGGCTACCATCTTTGGAGGAAAAATCAAGAATGCTATGAATATCAAAGGGTATAATTTCACTATGTCGCACAATCTAAAATCTTTCCTTAAAGCTATCTACTCTGGAGGTAGCGACCCCACAGACGATCAATATGCCAACGCTGAAGGAAACACCTTAGGAAGCCTTCTTTTTTCTCTCCGCTATCAAACACCATCTTGGTATATACGTGGCTATATGGATCATTTCTTTGAAGATCATTCTCAACTTTTCTTTCAATATGGATGGAAGGATTATCTAGTGGGAATTGAAGTGGGATTACCTAAAAATAGAGTCATTAGCAAAATAGTATATGAATATATAAAGACCGACTACCAATCAGGACCAATATATCATGATCATACAACATCAATTCCTGACCAAATAAGTGGCATTGATAACTATTACAATCATGTGATTTATCAAGGCTGGCAATATTTTGGCCAAGCTATTGGTAATCCTCTTTTCACATCTCCTTTATATAATGATAATAACGAACTATTCTTCTCTGGAAACAGATTTCGCGCTCACCACTTAGGAATAACTAGTAATCCTATCAATAAGCTACACCTCCGTTTCCTATACACTCATGAAAAGAATTGGGGAACATATAATGTACCTTACTTGCACGGTAGTAAGAACCTTAATAGTTTTTTACTGGAAAGCTCTTATAAATTTGGTAAAGACCCACTCAAAGAGTTTTGCTTAACAGCAGCTATAGGCTTAGATTCGGGAACACAAATTGGCAACAACAGAGGATTTCAACTTAAATTATCAAAGACTTTTCTAATGAAAAAAATCATTTATATAATAATCATACTAGCGGGATTGATGATAGTTGGGAGTTGTGACAAACTTCCCATGAATGGAAAAATTGGATGGAAAATGGCAACTTAAAACAATTATAAAAAACTCGCAAAAGAAGAATCAAGAAGACTCTGGCATATTTTGGAGTTTTCAATTGAAACTCTGTCAAATCACCTATATGAGAGGACTCTTTGATGGTGCATCAAATATAGCCAATACAAGATTTTTATATAAGAACGATTCACTATTCATTTTTAATATCTACTTAAACTTCCGAAATCAGGGATTCTCTTATTGTTACTCCAACAACAATTTTTTTGAAGAAGCAGGTATTACTGGATCGCAAGAAGGTTTCAAAGTTATAACATTAAACAAAAAAAGATATGCTGTTAGAAAATGGTAACAAGAAACTTCTTTTCAGAAAACTAGAATAAGAATGTTTGGCAGTTCTTAGCCGTTATATTAACTTTGCATCAGTTGAAAGAAACTTACACATAAACAAATAAAAATGAATATTAGTGCTTTACAAAAAGCTAGAGCTGCTTATCAGCCTAAGCTTCCTCAAGGTCTGCGCAGCAATGTAGAAATCAAAGAAGGTGCGTCAACCCAGAGTGTTGACAATCAAGAAGAAATTCAGAAACTCTTCCCCAACACTTACGGTATGCCTCTTGTGGAGTTTGTTCCGACAGAGACAAAGAAAGAATACGCTCCGATTAATATTGGAGTTATACTTTCAGGAGGCCAGGCACCTGGTGGACACAATGTGATTTGTGGCCTATTTGATGAATTGAAAAAGCAAAACTCAAATAACAAACTTTATGGTTTCTTAATGGGGCCTGGTGGCTTAGTAGACCATAAGTATATTGAAATTACTAGCGAAGTTGTAGAAAAATATCGCAATACAGGTGGTTTTGACATGATTGGCTCTGGCCGTACTAAGTTAGAGACTGAAGATCAATTTGAAAGCGGTCTGAAAATCATCAACGAACTTGGAATTAAAGCAGTTGTTATTATCGGTGGTGATGATTCAAACACAAATGCTTGTATGCTGGCTGAATACTATGCAGCAAAGAACACAGGTGTTTCTGTTATAGGTTGTCCTAAGACTATCGATGGTGACTTAAAGAACGAACAGATTGAAACTAGTTTCGGCTTTGACACAGCTTGCAAGACGTACAGTGAACTGATCGGTAATATTCAACGTGATGCTAACTCAGCTCGCAAATACTGGCACTTCATAAAGTTGATGGGACGCAGTGCAAGTCACATCGCTTTGGAGTGCGCACTTCAGACTCATGCCAATATAACAATTATAAGCGAAGAAGTAGAAGCTAAAAACCAAACTTTAGATGATATTGTATCTTACATTGCTGATATCGTAGCAAAACGTGCTGCTGATGGCAATAACTTTGGCACAGTTCTGATTCCTGAAGGTCTTATCGAATTCGTACCTGCTATCAAGCGACTTATCGCTGAACTCAACGACCTACTCTCTACAGAACAAGCACAAACTGAAACAGCAAGCTTGAACAATGAAGATACTTTTGCTTGGGTTAAGAAAAATATTTCTGCTGAGAATCTCAAAACTCTTGAAGAGCTTCCTGAAGCAGTCGCAATGCAGTTAGCTTTGGAACGCGATCCGCATGGAAATGTTCAAGTATCTCTCATCGAAACAGAAAAGTTATTAAGCGAAATGGTTGGTAAAAAACTTGCAACGTGGAAAGCTGAAAGTAAATATGTTGGTAAGTTTGCAGCACAACACCATTTCTTTGGCTATGAAGGTCGTTGCGCCGCACCCTCCAACTATGATGCAGACTACTGTTATGCATTAGGCACTAGTGCCGCACAGCTTGTCGCTAATGGTAAGACTGGATATATGGCAATTGTCAAGAATACTACGGCTCCAGCTGCAGAATGGATTGCAGGTGGTGTACCCATCACAATGATGATGAACATGGAACGCCGTAATGGTAAGATGAAGCCAGTTATTCGCAAGGCTCTCGTTCGCCTTGATGGTGCACCTTTCAAGACTTTTGCTGAGAATCGTGACGACTGGGCAGTAAATACTCGTTATTTATATCCTGGCCCTATCCAGTATTGGGGGCCTACGGAAGTTTGCGACCCTTGTACTAAGACTTTAGCACTCGAACAGAGTAAATAATATAATAAACATCTAGCTTTAAAGAGACGAGGCTGTCTTAACGAGCCTCGCCTCTTTCTTTTCATTTAATGCCTAAAAAAGCAAAAAATAAGAGGAGTCGTCACACTAAAAAGAAAAGTTGGTGGACAATACTGCAGATTAACAAGAGAGGAAAAAAATTCTTAAGCATTGGTTGCCTAGGAATACTTCTTATATATGGGTATCTCTTCTATAATTTTGCTGTCTCACCTTTCACTCTCAAATGGAAAGCTCTGTACGGTAATATAAATAGTCCTGAAGGTTATTCTATTAGAGGTATAGACATTTCGCATCATCAAGGAAAGATAAATTGGGAAAAGTTAAGCAAAGCAACCGTCAATGACGAAACAGTAGATTTCATATTTATTAAAGCAACTGAAGGAATAAGTCTACTTGATGAGAATTTCAATGATAATTTTTACCAAGCACGTGAATATGGCTTTTTAAGAGGTGCCTATCACTTTTTCTCTCCTGGAATATCTGCTAAGCAGCAAGCTGAATATTTTTTAAAACAAGTACATTTAGAAGAAGGGGATCTCCCACCCGTTTTAGATATAGAAACAGTAGGAAATCTCAGCACAGAAGAGGTCAGAAAAGCTGCCAAAACTTGGCTTGACATTGTTGAAGAGAAATATAAGACAAAACCTATTATCTATACTAACTATAAGTTCAAGGAACAATATCTCAATACGCCCTGAGTTCAACAAATATCCTTACTGGATTGCTCATTACTATGTAGAAAAAAACTCACCTATAAAGGTAGATGGAAATTTTGGCAATATACAGACTTAGGTAGGCTTGATGGCATAAAAGAGAACGTAGATTTTAATATCTATAATGGTTCAATGTATGAACTAAAACAATTCTCTATACAAGGAGATGAAACAATAGAAGAGTAATTCTCATACAAAAAATTTGCATATAAGAATAGAAGTTTTTACTTTTGCCAAAAATAGACTCTGTATGAATAGAAAACTACTCGTAATAATACTCTCTTTTCTTTCATAATCCCTCAGATGGCACATGCAAACTTTTTTTCTTTGCAAGTGCAATAGAGACATTCATGGAGAATACAGATCCTTCCATTACCCTCAATGGAACAAATCTTAGAGTTCTAAACGGTGCAGGATTAACGATGGAGATTTTCAATATCACAGGAATTAAGGTGACAACCTTAAAAATTGATTCCAACGATAAGACATTTAATTTAAATCTTAACCGAGGCTGCTATATAGTCAAGATAGGTAAGATCAGTAGAAAGATCTCTATTTTGTAAACATAGATTCTTTGTTCTAATTAGAACTCGAGAACCTGCCAAGCAGGTTCTCTTTTTATTTTACTAGTCATTTGGACACCATCATCGAAAGACTTAAGTCACCAGAAACTCGGCAGGCTACTTTTCAAGAAGTTGTTTGCCAATACTCTAGACCTCTCTACCAACACATCCGGCACTATGTACTCTATCATGAAGATGCAGATGATATTCTACAAAACACTTTCATGAAAGCTTGGATAGGATTAGATTCTTTTCGTGGAGATTCAAAAATATCCACATGGCTTTTTCGAATAGCAGTAAATGAATCACTTAGTTTTCTTGCTCGCCAAAGAGAGAACATTTCACTTTCTAGTGGAGGAAATGATATTGTCAACAACTTGATAAGTGATCCCTATTTTGATGGTGACGAAACAGAAGCTCAACTTCAAAAAGCGATTTCGCTCTTACCAGAGAAACAGCGTATTATCTTCAATATGAAATATTTTTGAAGAAATGAAATATGAAGAAATGAGTTTCATATTAAATACCAGTGTAGGAGCTCTTAAGGCATCCTATCATATTGCGGTACAGAAAAATACAAACATTTTTTTAAAAAAATCTTGAGTAGCAGTATTAAACCATTTTAATCTAAATTTATCATAAACACAAATACAATAATTATGGCTAATATACCTCGACAATATAGAAAAAAATCCATTTCTGATTCCAGATCATTACTTTGAAAAATTTCAATACTCGAATAGCACAACTTATCGAATGCACGAATCAAGAGCCTTCACAGATTGTTTTCAACAAGATCTCCAAGAAGAAAAACATTCTTAAACTACGCAAGCTGTGCTGCAGCTTGTCTCTCATATTCTTTAGTATTACGCACATTTCTAGTATCAAATTTAGCAGAAATGAACTAACATCGGGAAAAAGGCATTACAACTGAATATAATGATTATCGCCTAACAAATGTTGATAAAGGCTTATGATTACATGATGTTAAACGATTTGAAAATTTATGATTATGAAAAATAATTAGAAACAGTATCGCATTTTTCTCTTCAATACTACTCTCTGCTAGCATATCTATTAGTGCCTACTGTCAAACTCCAAACCATTTTCCTATAGAAGATGCTATTCAAACGAAAGAAGCAGGACACCATAAAGACTTTAACCCAGCAGTTTTCAAGAAAAAGTTTGAGGACTATATCACTAAAGAAGCTGCACTCACTCCACAAGAAGCTCAAATAGTGCTTCCACTTTTCCATCAGATGAAGGCGCAACAGCGCAACATACAAGGAATGATATATCGCGCTTGCAAAAGAGGCAATCTGCCAAATCTCTCTGAAAAAGATGCTGCAATCATACTCAAAGAAGTCATTAGACTTCAAAAACAATCAAATAATTTAGAAATAACTTATTACGAGAGAATATCAAAAAGCCATCTGCGAACAAAAAAAGTACTCCGCATTATGGAAGCTGAACATCGCTTTTAGTAAACATATTTTTCCGAAAAAAATGGCTGCACCAAAAGAATAATAAATATATCTATAATTATTGCTGTCCGGTAAACTTCCAAACGGCATAAGAAAGCTCTCCGAAGCCCTTTAGAATAGGACTTCGGGGTTTCATTTTCAAAAAGCAAGCCCCCTAATCAAATAATGAAGGTTCTAGTGGTGGGGATTTAGCTCTTTCAGCCCAAATTGCACACTCATCCTTTTGGGGATCTTCCATGAAAGCAATGAAATTGGTGTAATACATGAGCGTCAATCTAAGCATGGTTACGATTTGAGAAAAAGAAACGTGTCTTTTAATCATTCTGGACAGTACTGTGCACAAGAGATTGGCGATGAGTACCACCCAGGTTTGTATCTGGATGGCATTCACGCTCTCACCATAGAAAAAAAGTGCAAAGGAAAATTCTGTTTCAGTTGTTTATAGAGAGTTTCTATAGCCCACCTTCGTTTGTAGATTTCAGCAAGTTCCTCAACCGATAGTTCAAAAATTATTAGTCAGCAACATCACCGACTTACGAGAGTTATTACTCCACAGCTCTACGCATCGGGCTTCGTGCCTTACCTTCTCTTTCTCAAAAAAAGAATGTGTTTGTCGATATGAGTAACCAAACCATCACGAGAAACATAGGCCGTAGAAGAGAGTTCCTTGTAGTTGAGGTTTTTTTCTTCATCTTAGTCACATAGCAGACACCTTCTTCGGTAAGCCTTTGAAACTGTGCATAGTCTATATAGGCTCTATCCATTGCCAAGGTGGAATCTTGGGGCAGGTGCACCTTTTTGAGAAGATAATGATCGTGTTTGGCAGCAGAGGTCAGTTCTACCACCATAGGTACACCTACTTGATACTTCATAATGGTGTGTACCTTCATTCCGCCTTTCTTCTTCCCGCTTTTGGGATGTCGGCCTACTCCCTTGAGAATGTTGTCAAAGAGCGTGATAGTGGTAGAATCTATCATATAAAGCTGCTTCTCCCACGCTTTTTGACAGCCCACAGGTCGGCTGTCCGCTAAAAATGGAGTGTAGCGTTCCAATAGAGAGCCATAAACCTTGGCAAAGAACTCTTGTGGACGCCGCTGGTTGGCTTCTGCAAGTGTGCTGCGACGGACAACGTAATCAAGACCCAAGTGGGAGAGTTTCATGGTCTCGGCTTTCATGCCAATCTCCAATTCACGCAGAGAATCAAAGTGTTTGAGAACACCAAAGAGCATAATGATGAGGTGTTTCCAACCTGTCAAACGCTTAACATAACGCTCGCTCCCTAGCGTTTCGAGACTAATTTGTTGAATTTTGGCTTTATCCAGCAATTTAATGACCTGACTATAGACCGGCTGTCCGGTAAAATATGTACTTTTGCTCATGTTACTAGCGTTTTTTTGCAACAAGCAAAGTAACAAAAGAGGCTGGAATCCTACAAGAGGATTTCAGCCTTATTTTTTTGCCGTGTAAAACTTTTACCGGACAGCAATAATCTATAATCAAAAAGAACTAGCCCCTTAACGTCTATATACGCCAAGAGGCTAGTTCTTTTTAAAAGTTTTGTAAAATCCAAAAACTTACAAATCCCAAAGTAAAAACTAAAAATGAGCGGTAAACGGGGCTCGAACCCGCGACCTTCGGCTTGGGAAGCCAACGCTCTACCAACTGAGCTATTACCGCGTTTTAGCAATGCAAAAGTAACATATTTTTTTGCGATTGCCAAGACCTCACTCTTTTTATTTAGAGTTATGAAGCAAATTAAGAAACTCCTCACGAGTCTTTGCTTGATTAAAAGCACCAGAAAAGGCAGAAGTTACAGTCATACTATTATCTTTCTCCACACCGCGCATTTGCATACACATGTGCTTTGCTTCTATAACCACCATCACACCTAACGGACTCAAAGCTGCCTGAATACACTCCATAATCTGCTGAGTCATACGTTCCTGAACCTGCAAACGGTGAGAATAAATATCTACTACTCGCGCTAATTTGGATAATCCTGTTATATAACCATTTGGTATATAGGCAATGTGAGCCTTCCCATAGAAAGGCAACATGTGGTGCTCACAGAGGCTATAGAAATTGATGTCTTTCACTATAACCATATGCTGGTAAGACTCTTGAAACTTGGCAGAATTGAGCACAGCACCAGCGTCCATTTCATAACCACGAGTTAAAGTCAGTTGTGCTTTAGCTACACGCTCTGGAGTTTTTAATAACCCTTCTCGCTGAGGATTCTCCCCCAAAAGTGTCAAAATCTCTTCATTCAATGCCTTAAGGCGTTCTATCTTTTCTTCTTGTGTCATTATTCTATCTTGCTAGCAATACTGATGATTTCACTATTCGTGCTTCGTAACTTAATCTCTTTCTTCGTATCTGATTGGCATAGCGTTGAGCTTCTTCTCTATCCTTAAAATCTCCCACACGACAAACCCAATGAGGGGAAACAAAATGGACATAAGCAGAAAGTTCAGGAAACTCTTGGCGACAGCGCTGTTGTAACTGTTGAGCTTTCCCTTTATCTGCACGAGAATTTCCTCCAGTATAAACCTGTATTCTAAAACCCTCCGCCTTGTAACGAACACGAGCCATATAACTGACATTCTCTACAGCTTGCTCACGCGATGTTTTCTGTTTCTCAACTTTTAGATGCGCTTCTTGTATCGTACGAGCACGAGATTCAGTTGCTTTCTTTGTATTCTTTCCTTCTGCAGAAGTTGAAACATCGTCTCTTTTTCCAGGTACAGAATCAACTTTCTTTGGAGTGGCTTCAGACTTCTTTTGAGGTGTTTGCTCTTGCTTCACAGGGTGTGTCCTGATTACAGGAATAGAAGTAGACTTATTATTTACGATTCTCTCCAAAATAGAATCTTGCACAACGACAATCTTACCATGTCCAGAACGTTGCTGTTTAAGGTGCTCTGTAAAAGTTTGCCCATTCACAGAGAAAGGAAGAAGCAAGATTATAAAAAAACAGGTAGGGTTTTTAGCATAAAAGTCATTTATTGAGAGAATGTAGACAAGTGTGTCTCTAGATGAAAAAAACAACACTTGCCTACCCTTTTAATTTTTTTCTCTTAACAAGAAATGTTCTTGCCCTCTAAGGTTCAAACAGATTTATTTCCAAGCATCGATGATACCTTTGAAGTCGTCTGCTTGGAGGGCAGCGCCACCAATGAGGCCACCGTCAACATCTGGCTTAGAGAAGAGTTCCTTAGCATTGCTGGGCTTGCAACTTCCACCATAAAGAATAGAAACATTCTCTGCTGCTTCAGCACCAAACTTTTCAGCGATAGTCTGACGGATAAATGCGTGCATTTCCTCTGCTTGCTCAGAAGTAGCCGTTTTGCCAGTACCAATAGCCCAAACGGGTTCGTATGCAAGAATAATGTGAGAGAACTGTTCCACAGTCAAATTAAATAATGAACCTTCTAACTGAGCCTTAACAACATCATTCTGGCGGTTAGCTTCACGATCTTCTAGAACCTCACCGATGCAAAAAATCACTTCTAGACCATTTGCCAAGGCAAGATTTACTTTTTCACGAAGTATTTCAGGAGTCTCAGCATAATAAGCACGACGCTCACTGTGACCAAGTATTACATATTGAGCGCCAGTACTCTTCACCATTTCGGCAGAAACTTCACCGGTATAAGCTCCCTTTTCTTTATCAGCGCAATTTTCAGCACCAAGACCAATTAGTTCAGGATTTAGGATACTAGCAACAGAAGCCAAATGGATAAATGGCGTGCAGATGACAACATCACATTTTGGAGCGTCAGCTGTAAGTTTCTCATTAAGTTCCTTTGCCAGAGCAATACCTTCTTGCAGGTTCTTATTCATTTTCCAGTTGCCTGCTACAATTTTCTTTCGCATAATTGTTAGTTTTAATTTTTTTTTGAAAATATAATGTTTATAGAATTTACTTCCAATCCATATACGATCAGCAAGGATAGCTAATAATACAGGAATGAGCCACCAGAGTAATAAAACTAACCCACTCTTAGTGGGGTTCCCGCTCTTCACAATCTCAGAAATTTGAGTTTGTTCATCAACACTTGGAAGATCATTTTGACTCCATTTTCCTATTATGACTCCATTCTTTAGCAAGAGCAAACCAGGATTGGAACGCACCATTGCTTTCAGCTGTGAAGGTTCTCCAAAAAACATCGGATATGCAGCACCCGAGCGATCAATCCAATCAGAAAAACTACCTGAAGCCTGGGAGGCCACACCTATCAATTTATAATGCTTGTCAACACAATAATCATACAAGTCATTGATTCGATCATTATTTCCATCATCAGCCTCTTTCTCCTCTGGTAAAGTAAGAAGAAAAGTAAAGGAAGTATCTGAAAGTAGCTCGTATGTCACATCTTCTCCCTTGGCTGTATATATATATATATTGGCCAATTCCATTGCTGCTTGATCTGGCACATTCCCTTCATAAGCCGACTTGATGTTTGTCCCAACATTGTATGGCGTGAAACTTATCACGGGTAAGTGGCGAAAGAATAGACAGTAACACTCACCACATAGACCAAAGAACATACTGCTGTAATCCATTGATTCCTTTCTGAAATCAATCTAAGAATATATTGAGGACGCGCAGACAAGAATACAGAAGCAGCTAGCAACACCACATTCTTCAACAAAGTCTCCGAGTTAGAAAGCTTCAAGGCTGAACCAAAGCAACCACAATCTGGGACAGGATTGTACAGAAAAACATATAGTGTTATGCCTGTCATAACAAGCATAAAAATAGCAATAAAAATAGTTGTAAGTTTACGACGTATCCCCAACAACAAATTCACGCCCAACAGCAATTCAATTGCAGCCATTGCTCCTACAAACATCTGAAGCCAGATATTATTATCTGCAATGTGAAAGCCCCAATGCTGAAAATAGGCATTCAACTTTATGACCATGCCAACAGGATCAACTGCTTTGACAAAGCCAGAAAATATAAATACAACCGACAAGAGCAACACACTTATTCTTGTCAGCCAAAAGAGCAATATGTTGAGAGGCTTACTCAAGTGTTAATTTGATTAGTGCAAAAACTGCATAATTCATCATATCTCGATAATTAGCGGCGATCCCTTCAGATACCAACGTTTTTCCCTGCAAGTCTTCAATTTGTTTTGTTCTAGAAATCTTCATCAGAATCAAATCTGTATATGAACTTACACGCATAGCACGCCACACTTCATCATAGTCGTGATTTTTCTTTAGCATAAGCTCCATTGCGCTCGCGGTCATTCTATCGTAAAGGGCTAATGCCTCTTCAGTGGAAATATCATTTCCTGAAGATGCGCCTTTTTCTAATTGAATAAGTCCCATAGCAGCATAATTTACGATACCAATGAATTCCGGGACGATTCCTTCATCAACCAAAGCCTCCCCCTTTGTCTCCAAAGTGCGGATGCGATTGGCCTTGATATATATTTGATCTGTCAGTGACATTGGACGTAAAATTCGCCAAGCCACTCCATAGTCGTGCATCTTCTTTATAAATAAGTCACGACATATTGTTAAGACCTTTTGAAACTCCTCTTCTGTAGTCATAAAACATCGAGTATAAAACTAGAAATTTTCAATACTGCAAAGATAGTACTTTGCAAGCATAACAGCAAACTGCATCCACTTCAAAGCTTTGTAATCTCTAGGAGAGAGGTTCTCGCACTTGGATGTTTTTGTTTCTGCAAACTGATACTATTTATCCCAAAGACGTATTTAAAGGTAGCTATAGAAAAACCAAAAATGCAATAAGGAAGTCAACGAATATCCTTATTGTATGCATCACCGCAATAAGGATATTATAAAATACAATAAAGATATTTTATAGCGTCTTATTCAACTATTTTACAAGATATTACAAACTATCTCCATCATATCCTCACAGAAAAAAAAATAAAAAAGAAAGACAACTACAATTCTGTGAAAGAATCGTAGTTGCCTACTTACTTTAAAAGAAGAGAAGCTCAACAGATCTGTCTCTTCCTATAGGTTTAGAACTTCCATCCTATAGTGAGCATTAAGCGATTTTGAATATTCTTTAACTTCTGACCTTGAACACCATGATCTGCGACAATCTGCACATCGGACGTGTACTCCTTTGTATCATGGAATGGATACACGGTCGTACTGCGCTGCTGATATTGATAAGCCAGATCTGCATAAAAACTCTTATTATGATATCCAAATCCCAAAGTAAAACGATTTGTGTCGCCTATATTTACATAGTCTGTACCCGTAGCATTGAGCAAGGACTCGCTATCTTTATACGAAGTACCGGCATTTGGATAAAGATTCAAGAATGCTCCATCTTTGAAAGGACTACTGACAAAGTTATAACCTGCGCGAGCTGAAAAATTTGCATCTAAACGCATTTCTACACCTAAGCGCAACGTGTGTTGTCCACGTAGCCATGTATCAATCTGGTTATCGATGGCTGCATCACGATAACTACTGCTCCAAGAACCTCCGTAAATATCTGGAGTATAACTGGCAAAGCGAACACTTGCGGCAGGCAAATGCTTATATTCGTATTCTGCATCCAAAGCTAAACGATTGGCTACAGTTGTTGCCACACTCACATTCAACTTCCAAGGGGTGCGAATATTATAATCAAAGTCTCCAGTACGGTATCCTGCTTGTGTCTCTTTCTCCGTGCTACCGGGTGCAACAAATGGAGAATTCATCCACAGGATATTGTTCCCTGTTAAACTGTACCATGTAGGAGTAGAGAATGCTAAACCTATGCGGAACGGAGATTTCTTTATGGGGCGGAGAATAACGCCCAGCTTCAAATCAAAACCATTACCATTGATTGCCTCATCATTGGTCATGAAATAATCATGCATCTTACCCGTTCCGTCAGCGATACCTTCTTTGTAGAAAAGATGACTATTCCAATCTACATCATACACGCCCATAGTTAGACCTGCATATAGGCTATTGTTGAAATTAAAGCTTAGATTGAAATCAAACTCATGAATACCGCCATGTTGCTCACGACGGTAATTATATGCATTAGCGCTTGTTGGGTTCCAAGACTCTACAGCTGTCGTTGAACCTGTCTTGAAAGTAGGCTCCAACATATAGGAATTATAAGCTGCATCCGTCAATGGCATTTTAAAAGAAAGAGAACCTTTGGAGTTTTGTGTATAATGATCTCCACCATACATATATCCGAGATTTGCAGCACTAATAGCCTGCGAAGCACCATTTGTAGAAACATTCTCGATTCCTATATAATTTTTTAGATTCCGGCTCTTATGATAGTTAAAGCCAAAGTTCATAAACTTCAAACTATTGCCTCTAGCTGGAGTGGACCAAACAAAACCTATTTGGTCGAAACTTGCTCGGTTTCTACCTATATCATTGAAACGCTTCGCACCTTTTTCCATCAAGAAACTTCCTGTCATAGAAAAGTCGCTTCGACGATAGAGACCTATACCTGCTGGGTTCACACTCATAGTAGAAATGTCTGCCCCCAAAGCATTCATAGCACCTCCCATACCAACATAACGTGCCGTCCCATTGAGGTCCTCACTAGAGAAGCTTTCAACCTTATAGATATCCTGTGCGCTCAGCGGAAGCGCAAAAACTAGCGCTCCCAAAAGCAAATATGTCCTTTTCATCATTAAGAATCTTTTTTTTTTTAGTAAACTAAGCAATATTTTGTTTAAATTCATTAGCGACCAAAAGTACGGCCTCCGCCACTACCTCCTACGCTGCCTCTACCGCCTGTAGAGAAACCACCAGTGCTATTTCCAAAACTGCGACCGCCGCCAAAGGATCCACCAGCTGGTTGTCCGAAGCTTCGATTGGGAAACGTTTCCATACGTGGTACAGACTGACGCTGTGGTTGCTGCTGACTTTCGAAAGAACGGTTTCCAAAGGAGCGATTATTCGAAGAAGCATTAGGACGATTTCCAAAACTACGATTGTTGCTCATTGTAGTTCCCTCGAAACCTGTCCGACGGCCAGCAAAACCGCCACGTGAACCACTCACAGAAGCAGATGTATTACGGGCATCAAATCTCGACGGCCTCCCCAGCCTCCGCGATTTGTGTCGCGCCAACCTCGTGGACCATAATTCCAAGTGTAGTAGTTCCAATAAGGATCGCCCCATCCCCAGTAGGAATTACTCCAACTCCAATACGGATTATAGTAACCACCCCAAGTCCAAGAATACCACGGATCATACCAACCATAACGATCACTCCATCCCCATCGCGAATTCCAATACCAAGAAGAAGATAGCCAAGGATCGTATAAATAGGTATCATAGAAATCCCAATAGTAAGGACTTGCTACTACCACCATACGTGGTGAATGGAAACGAACAATACGTGCTGTACACTCACCATCTGGACTGTAATCTTCATTATCATAATAAGCTGAACTAGAAGATTTTGTTTTTGAATCGCGACGATTATATTCGTCCACACTACGCTTACTACTACGGCCTTCATACCAAGTAGAATTATTGTCGTTCTCTATTCTTTGATAAGAAGAGTTTGACACATTCTCTTTTGTCTCTTGCCCGTTAGGAACAAAGTAGACATCGTCTTGCGCATAGCCGCCCATAACGCCCATGCAGACAAATGACAAAAAAATAAAAACGACTTCTTCATAATTTTTGTTATAATTTATTCTTTTCTTATTTTTAAAGGAGACGTAAGAGGCGCAAAAAAAGTTACACTCCGTCTTGTTAAATTATCTTTTTATTCACAATTTCTTTATTAAATCCTCCAAATCTATACAAACTGAAATTTCAAGAAAACTTTAATTGTAAGAATCTTCAACAAATGATACACCTTAATACACACGAATTTCATCTCCCACCCTTGCTTGATAAGAATAAGGGAAATTATTCATTTTATAAAGATACTTAAGCTGAATACCATAACGTTGAGCTATTGAATAAAGACTTTCACCAACTTGCACTTTGTGCTGACGATCTTTGTATACGCTTGCGGCACGTTTACCTTTTTTATCGAGAAAAATTATATCGCCAGCTTTCAATACATAATGTTCTGGCAGCTCATTAAACTTTTTAAGGCGATGCTCTGATACACCAGTTTGACGAGATATGATTTCTAGTTTGTCATCAGCATTGGCCACAATATAACGAAGTCCATTACATTGACGGATAGCCCTCTGTACAGAATTAACACTTACTGCTGTTTGGGACATACGAGGGAATTCATTTGCAACTACCACGAGTGGTTTGGAAAAGGATATACGATCATATTGCGTTAAATCGTATAAATCAATCAAACTTATCAACTTGTCTGCATACTTTGGATTTGTAGCATATCCTGCAGCCTTCAAGCCTCTCGCCCAACCTTGATAATCAAGTTTGTCAAGCTGAAATAGAGACGCATATCTACTCCGTGTTGTTAAAAACAAAGAATGATCCTCGTAACTCTGTTGAGGATTCTCATATTTCCTAAAACGTTCTCCTCTTTTGTCATCATCTTTAAAGACAAACGCTCCGTCCCAAGTTCCACCTGTCTTGATACCAAAATGATTGTTAGCAGTTATAGCGAGGAAACTTGTCCCGGCCCCACTTTCCAATAAACCTTGGGCAAGAGTTATACTAGCAGGAATACCATAACGCCGCATCTGCTCAATAGCCATTCCCTTATAGGTGTTGATGTACTGCTTATAAGCCTCATTTTGCGCTTTCGCGTAACAAGAACCTAGGCATAGCAATAATAAGAGTATAATCTTTCTCATAGATGCAAAAATTACAAGATGCAGTATACAAAACAAATTTTTTTCTATTGATTATTTCTTTATTCCTTTACTCTTCCATTCTTTTTTTATATAAATTAAAAAAATTTTATCAAGTTTTTTTATCTCATAAAAACTAAGGGAGTCTGTTAAATCAAAATATATTCACACAGAAGTCCTAAAAGTTTTATACTCTTCAACTAATAAACTAAAAGATACGAACAAAAGAATATAATTCATTTTTTTAGTGGTAAATAAAGAAAAAAAGCGCTACTTTTTGCACAGAAACAACTTTAATGAGCAAAAAAATAGTTTTAATTCTACAAAACAATTATGATTGAATATCAAGACTTTGTTGGGCTTATTGAGAAAAGCATTAAAGAAAACTGGGATCGAAATGCTTTCACCGACTACCAGGGCAGCACATTACAATTTCACGATGTTGCAAGAAAGATTGAGAAACTCCACATACTCTTTGAAAATGCAGGTATTAAGCCTGGTGACAACATAGCTCTATGTGGGCGTAATAGTTCGGCGTGGGCAAGTGCTTTTTTAGCAATCCTAACATACGGAGCAGTTGCAGTCCCCATCCTTCACGAATTTAAGGCACCTCAGGTTCACGACATTGTTAATCACTCTGATGCCAAATTACTTTTTGTTGGCGATCAAGTATGGCCTACGATAAAGGCTGACGAGATGCCTAAACTAGAAGGAATCATCAACATCCCAGACTATAGTCTTCTAATAAGTCGCAGCGAATCACTAACAGAAGCACGTGAAACGCTCAATAAGAAGTTTGGTGAAAAATACCCCAAATACTTCCGTGCAGAACACGTCAAATATAAGGCTGCAGATGATCCCAATCGTCTTGCTATATTGAATTATACCAGTGGAACTACTAGCAATTCAAAGGGGGTATTAATCCCATATCGTGCACTCTGGTCTAATATGGACTTTGCAGAAAAAGCATTAGGACACATCATTAAGCCAGGATCAAAAATCATTAGTATCCTACCTATGGCACACATGTACGGTATGTCCTTTGAGTTTCTATATGAAGTTTTGAGTGGTACACATATATATTTCCTTACACGCCTACCATCCCCAAAAATCATATTCCAGGCCTTTGCAGAAGTAAAGCCAGATTTAATCATAAGTGTTCCGCTGATTATCGAAAAGATTATTCGCAAAGCAGTACTTCCACAACTGCAAACCCCCAGCATGAAACTATTGCTCCGCTTGCCGGTTATTAGCGATAAGATTTGTCAAAGAATCCGCGAAAAACTATATAATGCATTCGGTGGAAACTTCTATGAAATCATCATTGGTGGAGCTGCCTTTAACAGCGAAATAGAACAATTACTTCACAAGATAGGTTTTAACTACACTGTGGGATATGGTGCAACAGAATGTGCTCCTATTATTTCATATGCAGATTGGAAAGAATTACCGCTAGGTTCTTGCGGCCGTATTGTCCCGCATATGGAAGTAAAAATAGACAGCCCTGATCCTGAAAATATTGTTGGAGAAATCATGGTACGCGGTGCTAACGTAATGCTCGGATATTATAAGAATCCAGAAGCTACAGCAGCAGTCATCGACAGTGATGGCTGGTTTCATACAGGGGATTTAGGTATACTTGATGCAGATGGCTTTCTATACATCCGCGGGCGCTCTAAAAACATGCTACTTGGCTCCAGCGGACAGAATATCTATCCCGAAGAGATTGAGGACAAACTAAATACACTACCTTATGTGAGCGAATCCATCGTAATTCAAAAAGGAGAGAAACTCTATGGTCTAGTTTATCCAGATTTCGAAGAAGCACAAAAAGATGGTTTGGATGATGAGATGCTTGCAGCACAAATGGAGCAAAATAGAAAAGAACTAAACTCTATAGTAAATAATTACGAACAACTTTCTGGCATCAAAATATTCCAAGAAGAATTTGAGAAAACGCCCAAGCGTAGTATCAAACGCTTCCTCTATGCTGATGCAGAGATTTAAAAACCTCTTTCGAAAAACAAATACCTGTAATTTATAAAGTTATTATCCCTGTTTTCTTTCTGAAGACGGGGATTTTTCTTTAACTTCGCAACAAAATTTCGTTTCATGAATGATATTCAAAAAGATCTTGATCAACTAGCACAAAACGATAGCATGATTCTTCGCTCTGAGAACTTGGTGAAGAAGTATGGTAAACGAACGGTCGTTAATGGCGTCTCTTTTGAAGTACACCAAGGCGAAATTGTTGGTCTTCTTGGCCCAAACGGAGCAGGTAAAACCACATCTTTCTACATGACTACAGGGTTAGTTGTTCCAAACGCTGGACACATTTACCTAAATGATCATGATATCACGACATATCCAGTCTACAAACGAGCACGTTATGGTATTGGTTATTTAGCTCAAGAAGCTAGCGTATTTCGCACCATGAGTGTTGAAGATAATATCATGTCCGTCTTAGAAATGACTGGTAAACCTCTAGAATACAGAAAGAAAGATTGGAAAGTCTTATTTCTGAATTTCGCCTCCAAAAGGTTCGAAATAATAATGGCAATCAATTATCGGGAGGTGAACGACGAAGAACAGAGATTGCGCGCTGCCTAGCCATTGACCCTAAATTTATCATGCTTGATGAACCTTTTGCAGGCGTCGACCCAATTGCCGTTGAAGATATTCAATATATAGTTTGGAAACTGAAAGATAAACATATCGGAATTCTTATTACAGATCATAACGTAGAAGAAACTCTCTGCATCACAGATAGAGCTTATTTGCTATTCGAGGGGCGTATTCTCTTCCATGGCACTCCAGAAGAATTAGCGGATAATCAAACAGTACGCGATAAATACCTTACCAATTCATTCAAATTACGAAAAAAAGACTTCCAACTGATGGAAGAACAACGAGAACAAAAGATATGAAACACTTTTTTGCAACTCTTTTACTTGCTACTCCCCTTTCATCCTTTGCAGACACCATTGCAGTGAAGCAGGCTGAAATAGTTGGACCAGTAACATTTTCCTCTCCTTATATTATATCGGAAAAGAACCAAAAAGGTCAGACATTCAACCAACAAGAATTCTTCAACAACAATATTTCTCTCTTGCAAGAGAAATCTATGAGCACAATCGATAGAGGTGCTGCACTGACTGCTGAAGCTCCAACAATGCGTGTTCTGCGCTTTAAGTTGAGAACAGATCGATTTATTTCAGCAAGACTAAACATCAGAAGTTTAGCATACTATACAACTTACGTTAATGGCCAAGAAGCAAATAGTTCTCTACGCTTGAAGCCAGGAGATACAACTATTGAATTATTGTGTCTCACCAATAAGACGGATAAAGACTCTTTCTTTGTACAAATTGAAGGCAGAGATCTCACCGGATTACAAATAAATGCTCCAGGGAAACATCTGTGGAGTCAAGAAGACATGCTCTTTGGGCCACACTACTGGGGAGTCTCTGTTTCTCCTAATGGACGTTATATCTCCTACTCTATCTACAATACACGCAAAGATGGTAGTGCAGCCTATAAGACTTATATAAAAGAAGCTAAAACGCACAAAATTATTCGGCAATACAATGATTTTGTTGCAACACAGTGGATTCCAACCACAGATAAACTTTATACTACCAGAAAAGATGAAAAAGGGAATACGAATCTGTTTAGCATAAATTTAGAAACTTCTGAAGAAACACTTATTGCCGCTAATATTCCAGAAGGTGACTTCACCTTGAGTCCAACAATGGACTATCTCATCTATGATAAGGAGCAAAAAGGTAGTACTGATTTAGAAGGAACAAAACGCATAATAGATCCAGATGATCGCATACCAGGTTGGCGCGATCGATCAGATCTATTTATGTACAATCTAAAGACAAAACAAATGCAACGTCTTACATTTGGTGATCGTAGTATTCATCTGTACGATATTTCATCGGATGGTAAAAAAATTCTCTTTGCATGGAATAAATGACGCCTAGTAAGACACCTTTTGATGCAATAACAATCTTGGAGATGGATGCTCACACACTAAAGGTAGACACCCTTCTCTGTGAACAACCTTTTATTTCATCTGCAAGTTATTCGCCTGATGGACAGCAACTGCTTGTCAAAGCATCTCCTTGGTCGTTTAATAAAATAGGATGCGAAGTCAAACCTAATCAAATTCCAAATTCATTTGACTATCGTCTTTATCTTTACGATATTGCAAGTAAAAAAGTTACTCCCCTATTAAGAAATTTCAAACCAAATGTAAAGAACTACGAATGGTTGAAGGGAGACGGAAAAATCTATTTTAATGCTGAAGATGGATTCAATATTTCACTTTTTAGTCTTAATCCAAAAACACTAAAAGTAGAACGGCTGAATCTTCCCATTACAAACATTCAACAATATTCTATAGCAGAGAATAGTAGTAAACCTTTGCTACTTGTCACAGGGCAAAGTGGAGAGATTGCACGCCAAATGTTCCTTGGAGTCGCAGGGCAAAAGATGAATAAATTTGGAGAGATCAACTTTGAAAAAGAGATGAACGATGTAGCACTGCCTAAGTGCATCGATTGGAACTTTAAAGCTTCGCGTGGGGATACTATTCATAATTTCTACTATCTTCCTGCGAATTTTGATACCTCAAAGAAGTATCCAATGATTGTTTACTATTATGGAGGTTGCTCTCCAACTAGCAAGAATCTAGAAGGCTTTGGCCCCTTTCTGCTCTAACAAGCCAAGGTTATATCGTACTCATTCTTGAGCCAAGCGGTGCCACAGGATTTGGTCAAGAATTTGCAGCTCGCCACGTAAATACCTGGGGAGATGAGAGTAGTGATGATATTATTGAAGGTGTTAAAAGGTTCTGTTCTGAGCATTCATTCATTAACTCAAAGAAAATCGGATGTATGGGAGCTTCTTATGGAGGATTTATGACGCAATACTTACAAACTAAAACAAATCTATTTGCAGCCGCCATTAGTCATGCTGGTATCAGCGATATAACGGCATATTGGGGAGGTGGATATTGGGGGTATACCTATGGAGAAACAGCTGAATATGGAAATTTCCCATGGTCTAATCCTGACCTATTCGTAAAGCACAGCCCTCTCTACAATGCAGACAAGATTCATACTCCATTATTATTATTACACGGAACGGACGATACTAATGTCCCTACTAATCAAAGTCAAGCATTATATACTGCTCTACGAATATTAAATCGTCCAACAGCCTATATAACATTTGATGGAGAGAATCATGTAATCAGTAAGTTCAAGAATAGAATGGCTTGGCAGGAAATTATCAACGCATGGTTCGCTATGTGGTTGAAAGATGAACCGCAATGGTGGAATTCTCTCTATCCTGGAGATTGTTTTGATAAAAATTAAAAAATCAAAAACAAAGTATCACAACAATAAAGATCTCACAAGCATATTAAATATATTAATAGTAACTCTACACCGTCTTAAAGAAGAGTCTTATATGACTTTCCCGAATAAACGACAACAGAAATCAATCATGTTATGCTTATTGAATTAAAAAAATATAGATATTGCTCATAGAGATAAAACGCTCATAAGTAATGTAGAATTCTATGTAGAAGAAGGCGAATTTGTCTATATCATTGGTAGCGTTGGCTCGGGGAAAAGTTCCTTGCTAAAAAAACTCTTTATGGTGAACTTCCCATCACCAAATCTAACTCAGATGAAGTTATATCCAACATCTTAGATGTTAATCTATTAACTGTAAAAAGTAAACACTTGCCTGAGCTACGCCGACAACTGGGAATTATCTTTCAAGATTTTCAGCTGTTACATGATAGAACTATTGGTGACAATCTTGATTTTGTACTCCGTGCCACAGGCTGGAAGAAAAAAAACGAACGATCTCAACGCATAGAAGAAGTTCTTAACTTAGTAGAACTCACTGATAAAAAAGATAAATTTCCACATGAGCTTTCTGGTGGTGAACAACAACGCATTAGTATTGCTCGTGCACTTTTAAATAAGCCGCGTATCATTTTAGCCGATGAACCCACGGGAAATCTTGACCAAAATACAGGATACAAAATTGTACAAATACTGAGAAACGTATGTGAACAAGGAACAACAGTTTTAATGGTAACTCACAATCTTAACTACCTTAGTCGCTTTCCTGGTATTGTATATCGAATAGAAGGTTTTTCCATTAAAGATGTAAGTAACGAATATAATACTCCTATAGAATTAGATTAAAGCAGAATTATGAAGATACAGAAATTTGGTGGTACCTCAGTAGGTACTCCGCAGCGAATGAAAGAAGTATGCAACCTCATTACGCAAGAGAAGGGAAATATCGTAGTATTATCAGCTATGTCTGGCACGACAAATAGCTTGGTAGAAATTGCAGACTATTTCAAAAAAGGAAATCCAGAAGCAGCTAGTGGAGTCATTAATAGGCTCCGCTCCAAATATGCACAGCATATAGAAGATCTTTACTCTTCTGAAGAATCGAAACAACGGACACTGAGCTTCCTTGATGAAGAATTTACTCTTCTTCATTCTTTTGCATGTGTATCTTTTACTGATACTGTAGAAAAAACAATTGTTGCACAAGGTGAAATTATTAGTACCAATATGGTCACTAACTACCTCACTGAACAAGGAATAAAAGTAAAACTTCTTCCTGCACTATCTTATATGCGACTTAGTGAAAATGGTGAGCCAGATCTTCCATATATTAAAGAACATTTGAGTGAGCTTTTACAAGCTAATCCTGCGGATCTTTATATTACTCAAGGATTTATTGCTCGCAATGCAAAGGGGGATATAGATAATTTACTACGTGGTGGGTCTGACTATACTGCATGTCTAATTGGAGCCGGATTGAAAGCTGAAGAAATTCAGATTTGGACAGATATAGACGGCATGCACAATAATGATCCTCGGGTTGTAGAAAATACAGAAGCAGTTCGCCAACTCAACTTTGAAGAAGCTGCTGAATTAGCTTATTTTGGAGCAAAAATTCTTCATCCTACTTGTATTCAACCAGCTCGCTATGCAGGCGTCCCAGTAAAATTACTAAATACAATGGACCCCAAGGCTCCAGGAACAGTTATCAACAATGAGATGATGCCTAATAAAATTAAAGCTGTCGCAGCAAAAGATAATATTACCGCTATCAAAATTGTTAGTTCACGTATGTTACTGGCAACAGGATTTCTCTCAAAAGTTTTTGAAATCTTTGAAACATATAAGACTAGTATCGATATGATTACAACATCCGAAGTTGGTGTATCTTTGAGTATCGACAACAAGAGCCAACTAACTCAAATTGTTGAAGAACTCAAAAATACGGTACAGTTGAAGTAGATGAAGAGATGTGTATAATTTGTGTTGTTGGCGATCTACGTTGGGGGAACGTTGGCTTTGAATCCCGCGTCTCTGAAGCAATGGCCAATATACCAGTACGCATGATTAGTTATGGTGGTTCCAACCACAACATATCCTTCCTTGTGCGCGAACAAGATAAGAAAAATGCACTGATTGCTCTCAGCGCAAAACTCTTTAATTAACAATATGCAAAATATGCCATTTCCTATAGATTGGTTTCAGCAGCAAACAACTCCTTTCTACTACTACGATTTTAGAATTCTTCAAAAAACATTGGAGGCAGCAAAAAAGGCTGTAGCGGAAAACAACAACTATCATTTACATTATGCTGTTAAGGCCAATTCTAATCCACAAATTCTAAAAAAGATTAGCCAAGCTGGACTTGGAGCTGACTGTGTAAGTGGTGGAGAAATAAAAGCAGCTCTAGCTGCAGGGTTTCCAGCTTCTAGCATTGTCTTCGCAGGAGTTGGAAAAGCCGATTGGGAAATAAAACTTGCTTTAGAAGTACAAATCAGTTGTTTCAATGTAGAAAGTATCCCTGAACTATACGTCATAAACGACTTAGCTGCAGAGCAAGGAGTAAAAGCAAATATTGCATTCAGAATTACCCCGAACATAGATGCACATACAAACTCAAAAATTACAACGGGACTCAGAGAAAACAAATTTGGAATAGCGATGGAGGATATGGTTTTTGCTGTTAAAGAGGCCATATCTCTCCCTCATATCAATTATGTAGGACTACATTTTCATATTGGAAGCCAAATTCTTGACATTTCCCGCTTTGCTGTTTTATCTGAACGTATTAACAAACTTCAGGATCAATTAGATGCAGAGAATATTAAAACATCAACTATAAATGTTGGAGGAGGATTGGGAGTTAACTATGAATATCCTGATGAGCATCTCATTCCAGACTTCAAAAAATATGTTGATACATTTCGTCAAATTCTCAAATTGCGATCTGGACAACAGGTACATTTCGAATTAGGCCGTAGCATAGTTGCACAATGTGGTACTTTAATTAGTAGAGTTCTATATGTAAAAGAAGGGCACCACAAAAAGTTTCTCATTCTTGACGCAGGTTTTACAGATCTCATACGACCAGCCATGTATAATGCTTTTCATCTTGCGCAAAACCTGACAGCAACTACAAAAAAAATAGAGAAATATGATATCGTAGGCCCCATTTGCGAAAGTAGTGATATATTTATAAAGGATTTCTACATGCCTGAAGGCAAACGCGGAGATCTGATTGCCTTTCGTTCTGCAGGTGCCTATGGGGAAATTATGGCGAGCCAATATAATTGTCGCTCACTACCAAATAGTATCGTCTCAGAATAGCACCTAGAAACTTTAGCTTTCACAAGCTTTTAAAAAAAATATTCTGATAAAAGACAATATATTTATTCGTACATTTGCTCAAACAATCTATTTTTTATGTTTATACAAAAATTTCTAACTCGATTTGGAAGATACATAGAATTGATGGGACGAACTTTTGGACGCCCCGACAATTGGAGAATGTTCGGAAAACAATACCTAAAAGAGATGGCTCAACTTGGAGTTGATTCCATTGGCATTGTCTTGCTAATCTCGTTTTTTATAGGTGCTGTAATTTGTATTCAAATCAAACTGAATATTCAAAGTGCTTGGATGCCATTATGGGTATCTGGCTACGTAACTCGTGAAATTATGTTGCTAGAATTCTCTAGTAGTATTATGTGTCTTATCCTCTCAGGAAAAGTAGGTTCCAATATTGCTTCTGAGTTAGGCACAATGAGAACTACACAGCAGATAGATGCGCTTGAGATTATGGGAGTTAATTCGGCTAATTACTTAATCTTACCTAAGATTTTTGGTCTCTTAACTATGATGCCTTTCTTGGTAATATTCAGTACTGGGAGCGGTATATTGGGCGCTTACTGCACTGCGTGGATTGGTCATATAATTACAGCATCTGACTTAACGGCAGGTTTACAACACGACTTTGAAAGTTGGTTCTTTTGGATGGGAGTCATAAAGTCGCTATTTTTTGCATTCATCATCTCAAGTGTTTCATCTTTCTTCGGATATACTGTAGAGGGTGGATCTATTGATGTAGGCAAAGCATCTACTAATGCTGTAGTTTCCAGCAGCATGTTAATTCTTTTCTCAGACCTTTTCTTAACACGACTTCTTTCATGATAGAACTACAGCACTTATACAAATCTTTTGAAGATAAAGACGTATTAAAAAATATTACTACGACTTTTGAAAATGGTAAGACAAATTTAATAATTGGTCAAAGTGGCTCGGGAAAGACTGTCCCGATAAAGTGCACTGTAGGCCTCTTTTCTCCAACAAAGGGAGATATCATCTATGATGGACGCTCTTTCGTAAATATGAAAAAGACAGAACGTGCGTTACTTCGCCGAGAAATGGGCATGATTTTCCAAAATGCAGCATTGTTCGATTCAATGCCTGTCTTGGATAATGTAATGTTCCCATTAGATATGTTTTCAAGCGAAAATTATGCACGGCGAAAAAAGCGTGCTGAATACTGTCTAGATCGCGTAAATCTATTAGATTCAAAAGCTAAATATCCAGATGAAATTTCTGGAGGAATGCAAAAACGTGTAGCCATTGCACGCGCAATTGCTATGAACCCTAAATATCTGTTTTGTGATGAACCTAATTCTGGCTTAGATCCAAAAACATCTCTGGTCATTGATGAACTGATTCATAGCATTACGCAAGAAAGTAGTATCACAACTATTATCAATACTCACGACATGAACTCCGTAATGGGAATTGGCGAACACATTCTATATATTTATAAAGGGCATAAAGAATGGGAAGGGACAAAGGATGAAATTATAAATTCAGACAACGAACGCTTAAATTCCTTTGTCTTTGCATCAGATCTTTTTAGGAAAGTAAGAAACGAAATGACAGACTCTAACAAATAAATTATTTTCTGACAAAAGAGAAACTTAAAAAGGTACAATCTCAAAAAAGACTGTACCTTTTAATTTTGTCGCTATTCTTCTTACTTTACTTTAGCAACAATTGCTTTGAACGCAGCAGGATTATTAACAGCAAGATCTGCTAAAACTTTGCGGTTAATTTCAATACCTGCTTTGTGGAGATTACCCATCAATTGAGAATAGGAAAGTCCCTCAAGACGTGCAGCAGCATTAATTCGCTGAATCCAGAGAGCACGGAAATTACGTTTCTTTGAACGACGGTCACGGAAGGCGTATGTAAGACCTTTTTCCCAAGTATTCTTAGCTACAGTCCAAACATTTTTGCGAGCACCATAGTAACCGCGAGTGAGTTTCAGAATTCTTTTACGTCTTGCTCTAGATGCAACGTGATTTACTGATCTTGGCATTTTTTTAATTCTTTTTGGAGCTTAGCGCCGCATAACAGTAGTTATCGGTCTTTGGAGCTAAACAACCGGTTAAACTTAAAATGAACTAATTTTAACGGAGGCAAAGAAGTTCGCGAACTTGCTTCAGATTTGTCTTGTCAGCGATTGCGACATGAACAAGATTACGCTTTTGTTTCTTTGTTTTCTTTGTCAGAATGTGACTGTGATAAGCGTGACGGCGTACCACTTTACCCGTTCCAGTAAGAGCAAATCTTTTCTTTGCGCTGGAATTAGTTTTTACTTTTGGCATTGCTTTTAATATTAAATATATAAAATTAATAGGCGGCTGAGTGATATACCAAACACAGCGCGCACTTTCTTTAGTTAAAAATCTTCACCTTCTATTTTGGGACCAGTATACTCCTTCTTAGCCTTTTGTTGTGGAGCCTTACGTTCAGCCTTATCAAATAAGTCTTCAGACTTAGTAGTCTTTTTCACTGATACCTTTTTGGGAGAAATAAAGATAATCATTCTTTTTCCTTCCAATACTGGCATTTGTTCGACCTTACCAAATTCTTCTAGATCATTGGCAAATCGAAGAAGAAGAACTTCTCCTTGCTCTTTAAACAAAATAGAGCGTCCACGAAAGAATACATAAGCTTTCACCTTATTACCTTCTTCAAGAAAGCCTTTGGCATGCTTCAACTTAAAATTATAATCGTGGTCATCTGTTTGCGGCCCGAAACGAATCTCTTTTACTTCCACCCGCACTTGCTTAGCTTTTAATTCCTTTTGGTGCTTCTTTTGTTGATAGAGGAATTTGCTATAATCAATAATACGGCATACTGGAGGCGCAGCATTGGGCGAGATTTCAACCAAATCTAGACCTTTTTGCTCCGCAAGTTGCAACGCTTGACGAGTAGAAAGAACCCGACTCTCTATCTCATTACCAACAATGCGTACCTCGGGGACTCTAATCTGCCTGTTAATGCGATACTGCAACTTATTCTTGTCGTTCTTCAATTTACTAATATTGATGTTAATATTGAACTATGGGTACTATTCTCCCAAAGCGGTTGCAAATTTATAAAAGAAAAAGAGAAGGACAAAAGCATTTCTTTATTTTTTTACCTTATCCTTCTCGTATATAGCTATTTCTGTTCTACAGATAAGTTACTTATAACAAATTTTCCTTTTCTTTGACTACCTCTGCAAGAACAAATTGACCAAATTCAGAAATTGACATAACTCCTTTGTCACCTTCTCCCTGCCGACGAACACTAACTTTTCCTTCAGCAGCTTCTTTCTCTCCAACGATCAATAAGTACGGAGTATGTTTTATCTCATTATCACGAATCTTTCTACCAATTTTTTCGCTACGGGAATCTGTTTCACAACGAATTCCTAAATTTAGTAACTCATGACGAATACTCTCCGCATAATCATTAAACTTATCCGAAATAGGTAGAATAACACATTGCTCAGGAGTTAACCACAGAGGGAACTTACCTGCAGTATGCTCGATAAGGACAGCAACGAAACGCTCTAAAGAACCAAAAGGAGCACGATGTATCATCACAGGACGATGTTTCTTGTTGTCCTCGCCAGTATACTCGAGTTCAAAACGCTCAGGAAGGTTATAGTCTACTTGAATTGTACCCAACTGCCAACGACGCCCTAAGGCATCTTTCACCATGAAATCAAGTTTAGGTCCATAGAACGCAGCCTCACCAATTTCTTCATGCACATTAAGTCCTTTTTCTTTACAAGCCTCTCGAATAGCATTTTCACTTTCTTCCCAAATCTCATCAGAACCAATATACTTCTCTGTATCTTTGGGATCACGCAGCGAAATCTGAGCCTCATAAGTTTCAAAGTTGAATGTTTTGAAAACCTTCAAGATAATATCAATGACTGATTCAAACTCTGCCTTTACTTGGTCTGGGCGTACAAAAATATGAGCATCATCTTGAGTAAATGTACGCACACGCGTCAAGCCATGGAGCTCGCCACTCTTCTCATAACGAAACACAGTACCAAACTCTGCAACACGAAGGGGTAAATCTTTATAGGACCGTGGCTTGCGAGCATAAACTTCACAATGATGAGGGCAGTTCATAGGCTTAAGCATATATTCTTCATCTTCTTCGGGAGTATGAATGGGCTGGAATGCATCTTTCCCATAATGATCATAGTGTCCCGAAGTAACATAGAGATTCTTACCTCCAATACCAGGAGTTATCACCTCTTGATAGTCGTATGGTCTCAAGAGACTTCTCAACATTTCTTGCAATCCCAAGCGCAATTGAGTCCCCTTTGGCAACCAAATAGGTAGTCCTTTTCCTACGCGCTCAGAGAACATAAAGAGTTCCATCTCTTTACCAATCTTTCTATGGTCACGCTTTTTTGCCTCCTCTAAAAGAGTCAGATACTCTTCAAGCATCTTTTTCTTGGGGAATGTGATACCATAAATACGAGTCATCTGCTCGCGTTTCGCATCACCACGCCAAAAAGCACCTGCAACACTCATTATCTTAACAGCTTTAATTAAACCTGTTGAAACAAGGTGTGGACCACGACAAAGATCTGTAAACTTACCTTGAGTATAAGTTGTAATTGTCCCATCCTCCAAGTCTTGATCAATGTGTTCACATTTATAAACTTGGCCATCCGCCTTGAACTCTGCAAGTGCATTTTCCTTGGAAACTTCTTTACGCACAACAGGCTCGTTCTTTTTTGCCAATTCCAACATCTTAGCTTCAATCTTGCTAAAATCATTTTCAGAAATTGTCTGCCCGTCTGCTGGCATTACATCATAGAAGAAGCCATTTTCTACAGCTGGACCAAAACCAAACTGAATACCTGGATATAATTCCTGCAAAGCTTCTGCCAACAAGTGGGCCGATGTATGCCAAAATGTATGTTTACCCTCTTCGTCGCTAAACTTATAAAGCGCAATCGTAGCATTCTCCAAGATTGGACGATTCAACTCTACAGTATCTCCATTCACACTGCAACTAACAACATCGCGTGCTAGTGCTGGAGAAATGCTTTCTGCAATCTGAAGTCCCGTTACGCCACTTTCATATTCACGGACAGAACCATCCGGAAAAGTAATTTTAATCATATTACGCATTTTTATTCATTTCTGCAAAATTAGGTCAATTGTACAAAAGTACAAAATTTAGCTTCCATAAATCAAGATATTTCTGTATTTTACCTAGAATTTGTTTTTCCCAAAAAGCTTTTATCAACGAATAGCTAAGTTTTTCCGATACTCTCCATAAGACAAAGATTCTACATACAAACTAGGCAATCAGATTCAAGATAAAATCCAATTGCCCAGTAGATTATCTTATATGTTCCACGTCTGTCTACTTAATAAACACTTTCCGTCCATTCTGAATATATAAGCCATGAGCTGGGTGCTGAACTTTACGGCCTTGGAGATCATATACTCCCTCTAGATTCGTTTGGAATACTTCAGTAGAGGCAATTCCTGTCTGAACTTTTCCATAATCGAAACTCACAAGTCCATTATTTACTGCAATATTATATAAATGAGTCTTGAAACGCCCTATATAAGCAGACGCCCAGCGAGAATATAGAAGGTTATCGTCAAAGAACTCAGACGAGTTTGTAGTCCCTGGGAAAAGATCGTTTTGATAGCCTGCCCACGATGCAAGATAAATTCCTGACTTATTACCATCAGCTGGAACATAAGTAAAACGCGGATGATTTGTAATATTATTCAAAATATTAGCCACCCACGCAGACTGATTATAATCAACATGTGTAATCAGCAACCCTGTCCCCATAAAAGAAGGATACCAGGTGTCCACTTGACGATTCTCCAATAAGAAATATTCCTTGTCATTAACAGGATTTACAATGCGATAACATGAAACACTATCAGCAGATTCATTTGCAAAACTATAAAGCTTGTATTGAAGAGAATCTTTAAGATCCACAACACGTTGCCAACCCAAAACAGAACGCTCATAGGCATTATAACCAATCGGTCTATAGCCATTATAGGCATATTGTCCATAATCCATCACGCTCCAATAGTCCATATTTTTAATGGTATCCCCCTTCTCATCAATAATTTTTCCCCGAGTATTGTAAAAGTCAGGTAAACCAAGCGCATGGCCAAATTCATGGACCATAATGCCCATCCCCGCAAAAACTTGTCTTCCAGAATAGACCTTAGATACAAACTGTGGATTTGTTTCATTGCCCACATAATATGAACCCACCTTATATCCATTGACCTTGACTTCTTGGGAATCAAGGGAACGAAAATGGGGCCAAAGATAATTCTGGGAACCACTTATGCGTTCTGTATTATGTTCTCCCATTCCTGCAAAATAAATTCCAATCAGTGGAATTTTTCCATCAACAAGAAACTGAGAAAAATCAACACCTGCAGCATTAGCCTTTTCCAAGACCTCCTGAACAAACTCTAAGCATCTTGTATCTCGATGTCCGTTTTCATCAGCTCCATAATGAGCATAGCCAGCTCCTACTTCAACTTTAGCAACAATCACATAATTCGGAGTAAAAAGGCCTTTACTTTGCGAAATAAAGTAATCACGAACACTACCCTTACAATACTTTTCATCTTTATATCCAGGCTCATTAAAGAAGCGAGTAAGCTTTTCCTTAGTCGTTGTAGATTGGAATTTCGTATCCGCAAACTCCACCATAATTATAGGAATTTTGGGAGAGCCAATACTCTTAACTGCGCCTTTTCCCGAGACTCCATAAGTTCCTAAGCCATTAGAATTTACAGTAGCAAATGTTTTTTTCTCAATTCTCTTCGGTAGAATTTGATTTGATAAAGCGTCTTCACTTAATGCAGATTTAGCGACAAAATGCTGTTCTTCCTTATTTCTATTATTTACGGAATGAGCTACAACCAGAGATGATTTAAATCCATCTTCCGAAGAGATAGCATAGCAAAGGCTATTATTTTGCGAATTATAAAATAATACTTTACCATCCTGTGTAAGATAATATATCAAGGATTCTTTAGATATCGATATAACAGAAATCTCACTACCATCTGCTTGTTGATATATGAATGCAGGACGAGTGGGAATATTAGCCAAAGATGTTATTGCCAAGAGTAAAGAGACTATAAAAAGACAAAAAAACCTATTCATGATCAATGTATTTCGAAATACTTACCGATGCCAAAAATTATGAATTTCATTTCATAAAAGCAAAAATTTTTATATAAATGAGCCAAAAATGTGTTTAAATGATAGTTTAAACCAGAGCAATACACCAGACGTATAATTTCCCAAAGCATATTTTTAAAAAGAACTCAGACAACGGCATAGTATTACGATAGAAACACCATAATCGATATTTATAGAGTTATGAGGGCACTTTATAAATTTTTTAGCACTCAGCTTTATTACAATCGTTTAAGTTCTCTTTATATTGTTTCTATAACCACAAATGCATCTTTCTTAAGTTCACTTCCAAATATCTCCTATTTCTCTTTACCTTCCACTAGAATTTTACTTGCCTCAAAGAAAACGATACAATAAGGCTGCCAACTGATATCCCTATTGCATCAGTTGGCACAATAAGGAAATTCTTAAACTTTATAAGGAAATTCTTAAATACTGCTCTGTACTGAAAAAGGCATACCAAATGAACAAAAGGAGATTCCTTTTCTTTGAAGACTAGGAAAAGTTTTTTATTCTGTTCGGATAGCCTTGGCTGGTTGGATTCTACTTATCATAAAACTTGGCCCCAGCATAGCTAGTAATGTTATCAACACAGTTGCGACATTAAGCAATAGGATTATTCCAACATTTACATCTACAGGAACTGCGGATACATAGTATGTCGCAGGATCCAACTTTATCATTCCAAACTGATATTGAAACCAAACTAAGATTAATCCTACAGTATTGCCAATGAGAAGACCACGCCCCACAATCATCAAAGCATACAATAAAAAGATATGTCGAACTCGAGCGTTTGTTGCTCCCATAGCTTTCAATATCCCTATTGTATTGGTCCTCTCTAAAATCAAAATCAACAGCCCACTAATCATTGAGAAAGCTGCAACAAGGGCCACAAGAATCAGAATGACCCAGATATTCATATCCAAAAGTCCTAACCAATTCAACACGCTAGCAGTACGTGGGTTTTCAGTTAAAGGTAGCACATAATAAGATTTTGACTGATTATCTGGAAGATTCTTTAGCAAAGTTCTTACTTGAGAGGTGGCACTAGTCATAGTTTTCATATTATTCAATCGAACTTCCAAGCAACTAGTTTGAGTTGTATTCCATCCATTCAATTGATTAACAGAGGCTAGATTTGTTAAAACAAATGTTTTGTCAAACTGTTTTAAGTTCGTTTGATATATTGCTGAAACTCGAAAGCGGCGCATCTTCACAGTGTTCTCAAAGAAGTATGCAAAAACTCTATCGCCCACGCGCAGGTTTAAGGCATCGCTCATCATTTTTGAGATAATAATATCATTCGAAGGAGTACTATTACTCAGTTGTGGCATTTTACCAGAAATTATACTTTGAGCAATGAAAGAGGTATCATAGTCCTCCCCAATTCCTTTTTATACTCACAGCTTGAAAATCATTGTCAGTTTTAAGTATTCCCATTTTCTCAGAAAAATACTGAACTTTCTCTACGTTTGGAAGATGAGAAATTTTAGAAATTAGCTGTGGATTAACAGAGATTGGATAGCTTTCTGGAGAACTAAAAGAGTTTATATCCAATATCTCTATATGCGAAGCAAAGCCCGTGAGCTTATTTGTTATTTCAAATTTAAAGCCACGAACAACACATACACTTAATATCATCACAACCAAGCCTAATGCAACACCCAAAGTTGCAATATGAATGGCAGGAACAGATGCCTTCCGTTTTCTTTGCGAATTATTTCTAAAGAAACGATTGGCTAAAAAAAGATTCATAACTTAAACAGACTCTTTTCTTTTATTATTTTTGATTATAACATTCCAAGGCTTTACGAAGTATCAATAGAGCTCGACTCAGATCCGCATTCTTCAAAACATAAGCTATTCGAACCTCATCACCCCCCGCATTTTGCGTCACATAGAATCCAGCAGCCGGCGCCAACATTATAGTTTCTCCCTCGTACTCAAAATCTGTTAGACACCAAGCACAAAACTTCTCAGCATCATCTACTGGTATCTTAGCAACCGTATAGAAAGCTCCCATCGGTATAGGAGAATATACACCAGGAATCCTATTAAGTCCATCTATCAAACACTTGCGTCGATCTACATAGTCTTCATAACAAGCCATACTGTATTCTGGTCCTGCATCCATAGAAGCCTCGGCAACAATCTGTCCTAAAAGAGGAGGACTCAAACGTGCCTGACAGAATTTCATTACGGCTTCACGTACCTTTTCGTTCTTTGTAATTAATGCTCCAATACGAATACCACATTCGCTATAACGTTTAGAAACGGAATCAATCAAAATAACATTTTGTTCGATGCCATCAAGATGAAAAGCACTTATATAGGGGGAGCCTGTATATATGAATTCTCTATAAACCTCATCACTAAATAAATACAGATTATACTTACTAACTAAATCCCTGATTTGATTCATTTCACGACGCGTGTACAAATATCCCGTTGGATTATTGGGATTGCAAATCATTATTGCCTTAGTATGCTGATTGATTAGCTTTTCAAATTCTTCCACTTTAGGTAAAGCAAATCCTTCCTCTATCGTGGTCGCAATCGTTTTAATTTTAGCTCCTGCTGCTATCGCAAATGATTTATAATTTGCATAGCCGGGCTCTGGCATTATAATTTCATCTCCTGGATTCAAACAAGTCATAAAAGCAAAGAAGACAGCTTCTGAGCCCCCGGTAGTTATTATTATATCGTCTGGAGAAAGAGATATATTATACTTGCTATAATAATGAGTTAATTTCTCTCTATAAGAAAAAAAACCTTCACTTGGACTGTATTCTAACGTTGTACGGGTGATATGCTTTAAAGCCTCTAAGCCTTCTTCGGGAGTCGGTAAATCTGGTTGCCCAATATTTAGATGATACACTTTGATTCCACGAGCTTTCGCTTGCTCTGCTAAAGGTGCCAATTTACGTATAGGTGACATCGGCATCATCTCTGCACGGTGTGAAATTGTTAGCATAATTAAATTTTTATTATTCAGGCAAATGTACAAATTATTGCCTTATGACACAAATTTCACAAATATTTTTAATCTATTGCAGCACTATTGTAAAGAACCCTAATAGAGAAGGATTTCTCAAAAAAACATTTGCTATTATGAATATTTTTTTAAGAATATTGCAGAAGTAATGATAGAAATTACACTAAAAAGAAATATTTTTCTCTCAACACCGTATAAAAATAAGCGATCCATTTCACACACTTAAAAAGATAAAAATGTTAAATTCGTATGAAAAAGATTATTGTAGTAATTTTTCTTATTTTCTTTTCTTTCATCTTTTTGCTCAGAGCTATAAACCAACACAAGAAAAATATTCAATCTAGGAATGATTTTTGCAAACGATAAGTTCGGCATATTCCTTCATTGGGGATTATATTCTATTTTCGGACAAGGCGAATGGTATATGACAAATGAAAATATAGATTGTCATGAATATGCAAAATCAGCACAAGCGTTCTACCCGCATAACTTTAACGCAGAGAAATGGGTAGAGGCAATAAAAGCAAGTGGAGCAAAATACATAACATTTACAACTCGACACCACGACGGCTTTTCCCTATGGGACACGAAGCAGAGTGACTATAACATTATGAATACTCCGTACGGCAAAGATATCGTAAAGGAATTAGCAGATGAGTGTCACAAACAAGGTATTTCCTTACATCTCTACTATTCACTTCTTGACTGGACACGAGAAGATTACCCGTTAGGAAGAACAGGACTCGGCACCAAGAGAATACATGCATCAAAGACAGGAAACTGGCCCAGTTATCTAGCATTTATGAATAATCAACTGACAGAGCTTCTTTGTAATTATGGTAATATCAGAGCTATTTGGTTTGACGGATGGTGGGATCATGACGAAGATTCTATTCCTTTTAATTGGCAGTTTAATGAAATTTATGATAACATACACCGCCTACAACCTCAATGCTTGATTGGAAACAATCATCATCAGCACCCTTTCGAAGGAGAGGATATTCAAATCTTTGAAAGAGATGTGCCAGGGGAAAACAAGGCAGGATTATCAGGACAAACGATTGGAAGATTACCCCTCGAAACATGCCAAACAATGAATGGAATGTGGGGATATAAAATAAAAGATCAAAACTATAAAAGCCCGAAAGAACTTATCCAACTACTTGTCAAAACAAGTGGAAAGGGAGCAAATCTCCTCCTTAATATTGGACCACAACCAGATGGAAGTTTACCTGATACAGCACTCGCTAGATTAACCCAAATAGGAATTTGGCTCAAAGAATATGGGGAAAGTATTTATGGAACAAGTGCAGGTAATTTTAAACAAGGAGACAGCATCGTTTCAACTCAGAGAAAAACATTCTCTATCTTCACTTTTTAAACGAAAAAGGATCTAGGCAAGAGATGTCCATTCCGATCTCCAAGAGAATCAAAAAAATCACCGCATTAAAAGAGAACTCAAATATACCTTTTTAGACAGAGAAATGGAATCTTAAAAATTTAAGATAACTATTCCCAAAAGACAATATAGATTATATTCTTCGCATTGAATAAACAATAAAACGGCCCTTAAGCCGTTTTTTGTATAATTAAGCACTACAACGAAAAAAAAATGATTGAATACATAACGGGGAAAATAACAAATTTGACTCCAGCAGAAGCTGTCATAGAAACTACAGGCATAGGATATTTATTTTTTATATCTCTCAACACATACTCCTCACTTCAAGGTAAAGAAGAAGGAACGTTGTATGTACACGAAGACATTCGCGAAGATACTCACAATCTTTTTGGCTTTTACTCCACCTTAGAACGAGATTTTTTTCGTCTCTTAATTGGAATTAGTGGAGTTGGAGGGCAAACAGCACGCATGATTCTCTCTGCTTTTACTCCTAAAGATCTTATTGGAGTTATTCAGAGTGATGATGTTCGAAGTCTTAAAAGCGTGAAAGGAATTGGACCAAAGGCAGCACAACGAATTATCGTAGAATTGAAAGATAAAGTAATAAAATTTGAGAGTTCGCCCTCATCTACCGCCAAACGAACAAACATCACTGCTGATATTGAAGAAGCGATAGGAGCACTCCAAACTTTAGGTTTTTCACCAGCCTCAGCTCAAAAGGCTGTTATTGAGATTTCAAAAGAAAACCCGAGTATAACAGTTGAAGACATTATTAAGCTAGCACTAAAAATGCTTTAATTCTAAACATAAGGACGTTTTACTTTGAAACATCAGACCGCTAAAATAATCATTACTTTACTTGCTATAGTAACAACTTCTTTTGCAGCAAGAAATGCTATACCTCTTTACTTTGACGCTAAAACGATTGTACAAAAAACAAACAAAGAAGTAGAGCACAGCTTGAATGATTTACCTGCAGACACTATACATTTTCCTGTAAAACAAACAATTCAACAGAATTTAAAATCTAAAACCTCCTCTTCCACAGATCTAAAAGATCCAGAAAACTTAACTACAGGTATTTTCTACGATGAAAATACTGGAACTTATCAGTTTGGAACAAAACTGGGAGAGAATTGGATATCTACTCCACTTATGATGACAGAGGAAGATGTCAATTCATCTTTCATCCATCAATCCTTTCGAGATTTTTTCCGCAAGAAGAATGCAGAAGACGCACAAAGTAAAGGAAAGGAGAAATTTGACTTCACTGATATGAAATTTGACTTAGGGCCCGCTAGCAAAATATTTGGCCCTGGAGGAGTTAGAATAAAAACGCAAGGAACAGCTGAATTAAAACTAGGCGCAAACACTCGTGCCGTTGATAACCCTTCTCTTTCTGAAAGAAATAGAAAGGTCTTCGGCTTCGACTTTGATGAAAAGATAAACCTTAGCGTCAATGGGAATATAGGAGATAAAATGGGTATGGAGTTCAATTATAACTCTGATGCCACATTTAACTTCGATGCTCAAAAACTAAAGCTCCAATATGAAGGGAAAGAAGACGAAATAGTCAAGCTTATTGAAGCAGGAAACGTTTCAATGCCCACAAATAATTCTCTAGTACGTGGTGCTACTTCTCTTTTTGGTGTACGCACAGATTTACAATTTGGAAAGTTAAAGCTTCAAACAATACTTGCACAAAAGAAGAGTTCTACACAAAGCGTAAAGTCAAATGGAGGTGTACAACTTAGCAACTTTGAATTTAGTGCGGACGATTACGACGAACGCCGTCACTTCTTTTTAGCGCATTTCTTCCGAGACAACTATGACAAAAATATGGCACAACTGCCTAATATTTTAAGTGGTGTCACTATCAATCGAGTAGAAATTTGGGTAACCAACAAAACAGGACAAACGACAAATACACGAAATATTATTGCTTTTACAGACTTAGGTGAAAACATACATACCAAGAACTCTCTATGGAGCAGAGGAAGTATCGTAAATCCTTCTAATAATTCTAATACACTCTATTCTACACTAACTAGTAGTCTATCTGGAGCACGAGATATTGCTACAGCAACAACCATACTAGATGGATATGGGTTAAGAGGAGGGACTGATTATGAAATTAGAATCAGCTCGCCTCCTTAGTCCCTCAGAATACATTCTAAATAAGACGCTCGGCTACATTTCATTAAAAAGTACTCTACAAACAGACCAGGTTCTCGCAATTGCCTTTGAATACACTTTCAGAGGCACTAGTTATCAAGTGGGTGAATTTTCAACCGACATGAAGAACTCTTCTAGCTGTCTCTTTGTAAAGTCTTTAAAAAACACAGCCAATACTCCTGAGCAAGGAAACTGGGACTTAATGATGAAGAATGTGTATTCTTTAGGAGCTAGTAATGTACAGAAAGATAAATTTAGACTCGATATCAAATACCTTTCTGATACCACGGGCGTATATCTCAATTATCTTCCCATCAGCGGACTAAAAGATAAAAAAATTATTCAGCTTATTGGTTTAGATCGTTTAGATAATAACAATAAACGGAATCCTAATGCTTATTTCGATTTTGTTGAGGGATATACAATAGATTCTGAAAATGGACGAGTGTTTTTCACTTCTGTAGAACCCTTTGGCTCCAATCTAGAAAAAGTAATAGGTAATACTGCAATTGCTAAAAAATTTGTCTTTCAAGAACTTTACGATTCGACAAAGACAATAGCAAAACAGATCGCAGAAAAAGATAAATTCTTAATTACAGGCCAATATAAAGCATCACGCGAAGATGAAATTTCTCTTGGGGCTATCAATGTTCCAAGAGGTTCTGTCATCGTCACAGCTGGCGGAGCTCGACTTGTTGAAGGTTCTGACTATACCGTAGATTATTATTCTGGTACAGTAAAGATTTTAAACAAATCTTTATTAGACGCAGGAACTCCTATCAATGTTTCGTTGGAAAGCGATACAGAATATGGTTTGCAACGTAAAACGTTATGGGGATTAAATTGGCAGTATGATTTCTCAAGGAATTTCATGTTAGGAGGAACTGTAATGCACCTCAGTGAAAAGCCGCTAACTACAAAGGTCTCAATGGGCTCAGAAGCTCTCAATAACACCATATGGGGATTAAATATGGCGTATAAGAATCAGAGCCAATGGCTGACAAATCTCTTTGACAAACTTCCTCTCATACATCTGACCGAGCCAAGTTCTATCAATTTTTCTGCAGAATTTGCACAGCTTATAGCGGGTAAAAACAAAGGAACACAAGGTAACGCATCCTATATTGATGACTTTGAAAATACCAGTAGCAATATAGATATTTCTAATCCCAAAGATTGGGTCATTTCCAGCACACCTTCTATGTTTAGCGAATCTCAGCTAAACAACGATATTCGCTATGGTTATAATCGTGCGTTAATTGCATGGTACTACATAGATCCTCTTTTCACCCGACGAAACAGTTCACTAACTCCTAGCTATATCAAAGGAGACCTTGCACAGCTCTCTGATCCAGATGTACGTGAGGTCCCTAAATCTGATCTTTTCCCCAATAAAGCTGTCGACACACGTGAAAGTAACTATTTGAATATTTAATATAGCCTATTATCCTTCTGAACGTGGACCTTATAATTTAGATCCAAATCTGGATATTAATGGACACTTACTCAATCCTAAAAAACGTTGGGGAGGGTTGATGCGTTCGTTGGATCAGACAGATTTTGAAACATCTAATATTGAGTACATTGAATTTTGGCTACAAGACCCCTTTATCAAAGCCCGCCAATCTGGGACGACATTTAGTGGGGACCTTTATTTCAATTTGGGAGAGATTTCAGAAGATATTCTGAAAGATGGCAAAAAATTCTATGAGAGTGGTATGCCTATAGATGGCAATAGCTCACTTTATACCGAAACTGCGTGGGGACGTATTCCTTCACAAACGAGCGTAACCTACGCATTCAATACAGCAAGTGGTGCCCGCGAAAGACAAGATGTAGGATACAATGGACTTACGTCTGCAGAAGAAGCTACATTTCCTGCATATCGTCAATTTTTAGATGCAATTAAAACACGTGTATCTGCAAGCGTCTATAAAAGTATTGCAGCAGCACCTTCTGCTGACAAATATCATTATTTCCGCGGTTCCGACTACGATAAAGAACGTAAAACAATTCTGGAAAGATACAAATACATTAATAATCCTAATGGTAACTCTGCTGATGCCAACAGTTCACCTGAATCATATTCGACCGCTTATAAGACAACTCCAGATGCAGAGGATATCAATGCAGACTATACCATGAATGAATACGAAAAGTATTACCAGTACCATGTTAGCATCTCACCCAATGATATGGTTGTAGGTAAAAACTTTATCGTGGATTCTCGTGTAACAAATTCAAAATTGAGAGATGGAAGTAGTCCTGAAATAACGTGGTATCTTTTCCGAATCCCAGTAGAGAGCTACGAACGTAATGTTGGAGGTATCAGTGACTTTTCTAGTATTCGATTTATCCGAATGTTCCTTACAGGATTCGAAAAACCTGTAGTCCTTCGATTAGGCACATTCAACTTAATACGTGGCGACTGGAGAGCCTACGAGCAACCTCTTTACACAAATGGGATGGCTACCGGGAAGTGGCACTCTCGAACCAAGCAGTGTAAACTTTGAAGAAAATAATGAGAAGCAACCTGTCAACTATGTTATCCCTCCTGGTATAAGTCGTGTTGTAGATCCTGGAAATGATCAACTGCTTCAAAATAATGAACAAAGTCTAGCACTTACGGTTCGCTCGCTCTCTTCAGGAGCAGCCAAGGCAGTATATAAGAATACAAATTTGGATTTGCGCAAATACAAGCATATTCAAATGTTTAGCCATGCAAATTCTCTTGCTGGTTCTCCCCCTGTTTCCAACGGGCAAATTAGTATATTCATTCGTTTAGGTTCTGATTATAAATCTAACTTCTACGAATATGAAATACCATTGACCGTTACGCAACCAAAACTATATCCAAACTCCAATGCCGGTGCACTGCAAGTATGGCCCGTAGAAAACATGCTGGATATAGACCTCACAACGCTTACTATGGTTAAACGTAATCGAAACAAACAGAAATCTTTGGGTTTAGCATCTTATGGGCAGCTCTATTCTGAATATGATACGAATAAGCCCGCCAATAAAATCAGTATTATGGGTAACCCAACATTAGGAGATATTCGCACAGTCATGATTGGTGTGCGCAATAATTCTCGTGATGTTCAAGATGTAGAAGTTTGGGCAAATGAATTACGTCTGCAAACTTTAACAATAAGGGAGGATGGGCTGCACAAGCTGCACTTAACATTAAACTGTCAGACCTTGCAACTGTTGATCTCAGTAGCCACGTAGAAACAGAAGGCTTTGGCGGTATAGAGGAAAGTGTTTCACAACGTCGTGACAATAATCTCTACGAATACAATGTGACAACCAATGTCCAACTCGGGAAACTTCTTCCCGAGAAAGCAAAATTAAATGCTCCCTTGTATTATTCGTATTCAAAGGAAAAGACTGTACCTCATTACAATCCTTTGGATTCAGATATGCCTATGGACGAAGCTCTGCGAGGTTTAACAACTAAAACAAGGAAAGAAGAACTAGAAGCTATTGCAGACAAGGTAGTAAAAAATAGAAACTTCTCACTAACTGGAGTCCGGTTTAATATAACAACACGCCATCATCCCATGCCGTACGATCCTGCAAACTTCTCTTTTTCCTATGCACATTCCAGTAGAGAAACAACAGGAGAAACTACCGCTTGGGAAAAAGATCAAAATTGGAAATGGAATATCAATTACAACTATTCACCCAATTATCGAACTTTTGAACCCTTCAAAAAGTTCATCAAAAGTCGCAGTCAATGGTGGCAAATCTTTAAGCGGTTTGGGCTTAACTATCTTCCACAGAACATAGGATTCAATTCGGATATTACACGAGCATATTATGAATTGCAAGAACGCGACTTAGAGAATCTCGACAATCAATCTCTTCCACTTACCTGGAATTCAGATTTTCTGTGGAATCGTTCTTTCCAACTTCGCTGGGATCTCACAAAGAACCTACATCTAAATTTTAATTCAGGCACTAATGCAGAAATCGTACAACCTTATACAGCTGTAAATAAGGACCTGTACCCCGATCGATACCGTGCTTGGAAGGATTCTGTATGGCAAAGTCTTAGAGGATTCGGTACTCCACTCAACTATGCTCAAAGTTTTGATGCCTCTTGGCGGTTACCAATCAATCTCATACCTCTTTTTGATTGGCTTACTATTGACGCGTCCTACAAGTCAAGCTATGCTTGGGTTCGTGGTACAGAATTAGAAGATGGAACTTCGTTAGGTAACACCATCAATATGGGTCGCGACATTAGTGCAAATGCACGATTCAACATGGAAACTCTTTATAATCATATCCCATTCCTAAAGAATGCTAATCGCAAATTCTCTGCATTAGGAAACTCCCGCCCTAACCAGCAATCTAAAAAGAATAATGAAAATAAACCTAAAAGTTTTGAACGCGAAATCCAACTGAAAACAGATACTACGGTAACCGTCCAGCATAACCAGAAAACAAAGAAATTCACACTAACTGCACTATCAGAGGACGGTAGGCGTATAAAACTCCAGTATAAAATACTTGATGCTGATCGTATCTTAATCCTCACACGCGATAGTGCGAAGATCAAGTTAACAGTCACACCAAAGAAAAAAGCACAAGATAAAGCTTTTTACGACATAGGCCAATATGTAGCGCGAAGTTTAATGATGGTCAGAAACGTTAGCGCCAACTATAGCAATAAATATAATATGAGTTTACCAGGATTCTTACCAAACATTGGTGACTTCTTCGGTCAAGCATCTAATAAAGGATTGCGTCCAGGTCTTGATTTTGCTTTTGGTTTAATAGATGATAACTATATTCGTCGAGTAGCCGATCGAAATTGGTTACTTATGTCTGACTCTATTATTACGCCTGCCACTACTAGTCTCACTGAAGATTGGCAATTCCGTGCGACACTTGAACCTTTTCGTGATTTCAAAATAGATCTTACTGCGACTCGCAATACAAACCGAACTCGCAGTATACAATACATGTATAGTGGAATGCCAATAATTCAAACAGGCTCATTCACTCAAACCACAATATCGATTAATTCTGCCTTTGAAAGTTATGGAAATGCTCGTAATGGCTATAACAGTAAAACATTCCGCAAGTTCCTAGCCTCATTACCAGCATTTAGAGAACAGGTAGAATCACAATATATAGGTTCTACATACCCTAGTGGTAGTTCACTGAGCGGACAAACCTTCAACTCTGCAAATGGTACAGTAAATTCCTACTCCGCAGACGTAATGATTCCTGCATTCCTCAAGGCCTATACAGCTTCTTCAGATAGATTACAATTATTTCCTACTCTGCGTAAGATTCTTCCTAATTGGAGCATCAGCTATGGTGGTCTATCACGTCTCAATGCAATGAAGAAAGTTTTTAGAAGCTTCAATCTAAACCATTCTTATAAGAGTATCTTTAGTGTGGGAGCTTATAATTCCTATACATCATGGATGCAATACATGGGTCTACTCGGTTTCGTTAACGATGTTACAACAGGACTGCCAACGCCAAGTTCTCAATACGATATTGCTGTTGTTAGTCTCAATGAAAGCTTCTCTCCACTCATCGGTGTTGATATGACTTTCTTAAATAACCTTTCGGCACGTCTAGAACTGCGTAAAACTCGCGTAGTGGCGCTCTCTATGACCAATCAACAAATCAATGAGTCACGATCAAACGACATTGTTTTAGGTGTCGGGTACAAGGTTAATAATCTTAATCTCTTCCAGCCGAAGCGAACTGTAAAAAGTAAGCATCGCCGTGGAACTGCAGGAAACAAAGAAAATACTCAGCAAACTACAGCGAATATCGGGGGATTTAGCAATGATCTTAACATCCGTTTTGATTTCTCATTTCGCAACCAAGCCGCACTTAATCGTGATATTCTCACGGGATTAACACAAGCAACCAGCGGGAACAAATCGTTGCAAATAAGTTTCACGGTTGACTATACTCTTTCGAAGTTCCTCACACTAACGGCCTACTATAATCGACAAACTAATAATCCATTACTCACGTCAAGTTCCTACCCAACAACAACTCAAGATTTCGGTCTAAGTTTTAAGTTCTTACTTAATCATTGATAATTGGATAAATAGCAACAATACTCAAAACTAGGAAAGAGTCACATTGTCCTTCTATTGTGAGACTTCTTTTTGTTCTGTAAAATAGACAGAACTGAATGTTTCTTTCTATTTAATAGAATATTTTTTTCCACGTGCAAAAAAATATGCATCACAAAAACGATTAAGGCAAAGATATTTATACATTCAACTATGATTAAATTTAAATCGTACAGACACTATTTCATAATACATAACAAACATAGCTCGAAAGGAGAATAAGAACAGGAGATATGGTCTCATAACTAAGATATCCATCGTTTGGCATAATGTTTGCAACAGAAGAAAACAAACAAATTATAACTATTATGCAAAAAGGAAATATTGGAATTACTACTGAGAACATATTCCCAGTCATCAAAAAGTTTCTTTACTCAGATCACGAAATCTTCCTTCGTGAAGTTGTTGCAAATGCAGTAGATGCCACACAAAAATTGAAAACACTTTCTGCAAAAGGTGATTTCAAAGGAGAATTAGGTGACTTAACTGTACGCATTAATTTAAACAAAGAAGCAGGAACTTTGACAATTTCAGATAAAGGTGTCGGTATGGATGCTGAAGAGATTGACAAATATATCAATCAAATTGCTTTCTCTGGTGCCACAGAGTTCTTAGATAAATATAAAGATGACGCAAATGCCATCATCGGCCATTTCGGATTGGGCTTCTATTCTACTTTTATGGTAAGTAAGCAGGTAGAAATCGTTACACGAAGCTATAAAGAAGACGCGCAAGCAGTGCGATGGATTTGCGATGGAACACCAAGCTATGAAATATCAGAGGCTGAAAAAGAAGAAAGAGGTACTGACATCATTCTACATATTGATGATGACTGTAAACAATTTCTAGAGAAGGGAGAAATACTACGATTATTAGGCAAATATTGTCGTTTCTTGCCCATACCTATAGCTTGTGGGAAAAAAACAGAATGGAAGGACGGCAAACAAGTTGATACAGAGGAGGACAATATAGTAAATGTTGTAGATCCTCTATGGATGAAACAGCCCGCTTCATTAAAAGAGGAGGACTATAAGAAATTCTACCATGACCTCTACCCTACTAATGATGATCCCTTGTTTTGGATTCACTTAAATGTAGACTTCCCTTTCCATCTCACCGGTGTACTCTATTTTCCAAAGATAAAGAGCAATCTTGATGTTCGACGCAATCAGATTCAGCTCTATTGTAACCAAGTGTATGTTACAGATCAGGTTGAAAATATCGTGCCTGACTTCTTGACACTACTACATGGCGTTATCGATTCACCAGATATTCCTCTCAACGTTAGTCGTAGCTACTTACAGAGTGATGCCAATGTAAAGAAAATTTCTTCTTATATCACGAAGAAGGTTTCCGATCGGTTAAACCAGATATTCAAACACGACCGTAAAGATTTTGAAGAGAAATGGGACGATCTAAAACTTTTCATTCATTATGGAATGCTAGCAGAAAACGATTTCTATGATCGAGTTAAGGATTTTGCGTTACTAAAAGATACAGAAGGAAAATATTTCACCTATGAGGAATATAAGCAACTCATAACAGAGAATCAGACCGATAAAAACGGTCAACTCATTTATCTGTACGCTACCAACCTAGAAGAACAATACAGCTACATTGAAGCAGCACGCAATAAAGGATACAGCATTCTCTTGATGGACGGACAGTTAGATACTCCGCTAGTACAGATGCTAGAACAAAAATTTGAGAAGAGTAGCTTTTTACGTGTAGATGGAGACACCATCAACAAGCTCATTCAAAAAGACGATGCCGAAACTACAAAACTCTCAGCGGATGAAAATGAGAACATCTGTGAGGTATTCTCTGCTCTACTCCCCAAAATTGAAAAAACAGAGATTCAAATTGCAACAGAGGCTATGGGCGAAGATGCTTCACCTGTTGTTATCACGCAAAGCGAATACATGCGACGAATGAAAGAATCTGCACGATTCCAACCAGGTATGAGCTTCGCGGAGAATATGCCTAATATGCTCAGCTTAGTGCTCAATACGGATCACAAGCTCATCAAAAATATTCTCAATAATATGACTGAGCAGACAAAAGCAGAACTAGAACCTATTTCAAATGAATTAAAAGGCTTAGAAGCTCGTAAAGCGATTCTCGAACAACAAACTAAGGAGGTAAAACCTGAGGAGCTAACTGAAGAGCAGAAGAACGACAAGAAACTTGCAACGAAGAGATTTCTGTTCAACATGGCAAGAAAGTCAACGTTCTAAAGACATACGCAGAAAAGAATCCAGTTATTTCTCAACTCATTGACCTAGCTCTCCTACAGAACGGTCTCACTAAAAGGCGAAGCCTTGAGCAAATTCTTGAAAAGAAGTCTTGAGCTGATAAAATAATCAAGTCAACTTATCCAAAAAAGCAGGGAAGTCTACTAAAAACTTCCCTGTTTTTTTCTTTTCCCCATATTGTTTGCAAGAGCCAGCTACATATAATATCAAATAGAATACTCCTATTTCTATATACAATAAGGAAAAAAATAAATAGGATAAAGATACAGAAAGATAGAATAAGAATATTCTAAAAGAAGCCCTTGTGATAACAATAATGTACCTTTGCAATTAGAAAATTTAGATTCAACACAGATATGAAACTTATACTTTTAACGCTTCTCTCATTCTTAGCCATCAACTGCAATGGTACACCCCAAAACAACACTAACTCTGAAAAGAAAGAGACAGAGAAAAATGCAAAGAAAACCACTTGCTCGATTAACACATACAATCTAACAAAGGTCGTCTTCTCGTCACAGGATTCCACAAAGATTGTAGAGTATCTCTCTAGTCCTGCAAAAGGAAATGACATTCTTTGGTTTGCAAGAAAATTCATCAACATTCCGTACGTAGCTTCTACACTAGAAATTGCAGATCCTGAACAGTTAGTTGTCAACCTAACTCAACTTGACTGCACAACTCTTGTGGAAACCGTACTAGCTCTGGCCATCACTCAGAGGGAAGGTGGAAAAACTTTTGAAGATTATTGCAAAAATCTTGAACTTATCCGATATAAAAATGGGAAAATGAATGGTTATCTCTCTAGAAATCATTACTTTTCATGGTGGATGCATGACAATATAAATAAAGATCTCATTAAAGATATTACTGACTCTAAGTATTTCACAGTAAATATTAATATACAGAACTACTATATGAGTCAAAACCCTTCAAAATATAAGTTCCTCAAAGCACATCCAGAATGGGTAGACAGCATTCGCACCATGGAAAAATCAGGAAACGGATCTGATGGAACATACCTACCTCAAAAAAACACTTATCTATCAAAAAAAGAACTACACGTTGTCCACGATGGTGATATCATTGCTATCGTTACAACAAAAAAAGGAATAGATTATTCTCATCTAGGTTTTGCAGTTTGGGGGAAAGATGGTAGGCTCCATCTACTCAATGCCTCTAGCATCCACCATAAAGTTGTAGAAGAGCCTAAAACACTCTATCAATATCTAAAAGAACACCCGTCTAGCATTGGCATTCGTGTCCTGCGCTTAAAGTAAGAATAACAAGTCTGATTTACATAAAAAAATAAAGATATTTACTCACTGAATATCAATAACTTGAAAAAAAGGACGGCAAAAAAATCTTTTTAAAAAAAGAGAAGAAAAATGCTTGGTAGTTTCCTCTAAAAACTTATACCTTTGCACTCGCAATTTAGAAAAACAGAGCGATTGCAAAAAAGCACCGCTAGCTCAGTTGGTAGAGCAACTGACTCTTAATCAGTGGGTCCAGGGTTCGAATCCCTGGCGGTGTACAAAGGAGAGCAAATTTATTTGTTCTCCTTATTTTTTTACTACCGTCTATGTTTCTATTTTTTTCATATAAATCTTTGCCATTTCGGAAGAATGTTATATCTTTGCACTTGCAATTCAAAAACAGGGTGATTGCAAAAGCACCGCTAGCTCAGTTGGTAGAGCAACTGACTCTTAATCAGTGGGTCCAGGGTTCGAATCCCTGGCGGTGTACAAAGGAGAGCAAATTTATTTGTTCTCCTTATTTTTACTACCGCTACAAAAGTAAAAAGCCACCTTGCTTTGCAAAGTGGCTTCGCTATATAAGATATTCCTCCTCTTTAATTCTTCGTAACTTTCATTTGCTTATGCTCTGAAAAAGCAAGCCAAAACAAGAGAAGCACACACAGACTATACCCCGCAAAAATGAGCCAGCTCATCTTCCAGCCTGCAATCTTCTCAAGGCCTCTCGCTGTACTAGGAAGATCGTAGACAAAATGATTGATAATCTGCTGAGCACCGAGAGTGCCAATTGTAGCACCTAATCCGTTGGTCATAATCATAAACAACCCCTGTGCAGAACTCCGAATACTAGAACTAGTGTTTCTATCAACAAACAAAGCTCCACTAATATTAAAGAAGTCGAAGGCCACACCATAAACAATCATAGAAAGTATAAACATCCAAACGCCACTCCCTGGATCTCCTATTCCAAAAAGTCCAAAACGGAAAACCCAAGCAGCCATTGCTATTAGCATAACGGTTTTGATTCCAAAACGCTTCATAAAAAAAGGTATCAGCAAAATACAACACGTCTCACTGATTTGAGAAATAGAAATAAGAATATTCGCGTGCTGTGCTCCAAATGTATCTGTAAATTCAGGCAATTGACCATAAGTCTGAATATAAGGATTCGCAAAACCATTAGTTATTTGTAAAGAAACACCTAAAAGCATTGAGAAAATGAAAAATATAGCCATTCGCTTCTGTTTGAAGAGATAGAAAGCATTCAAACCTAAAGCCTCTACAATCGACTTTTTCTCTTCGCCCTTACTAGTAGGACAAGCTGGAAGAGACTGGGCGTAGAGAGCTAGAACTAAACCCAATCCGGCACTAACTAAGAATTGATTACTCGTATTTTGAAAACCCAATAAATCCACGCTGACCATCGTACAGATAAAACCGATTGTTCCAAAAACACGAATGGGCGGAAAATCGCGAATAGTATCCATCCCAGCATTTGTCAAACCTGTAAAAGCCACACTATTCGATAATGCCAATGTTGGCATATAAAAAGCAACGCTGATTGAATAAAGGCCAAACAATATCGGCATTTGCACATTCCCCGCTGATCCTAAACCATAGAAACCTGTTGCTCCCATAAAAATAGCAGCTATCAAATGACATAAACCAAGGAGGCGCTGAGCTGGAATCCAACGGTCTGCAATGATTCCCATGAGACCTGGCATAAATATAGAGACAACTCCTTGCACTGCATAGAACCACGCGATATCACGCGCAAGACCTACATTAACTAAATAACTGCCCATGGAGGTCAAATAGGATCCCCAAACGGCAAATTCCAAGAAATTCATCACGACAAAGCGTGATTTCAAAGCAAGATTATTATTCATGATGGTGGTAATTATTTTTTCTATTGATAGATTTCAATGCTTACATAATTGTCTATACGAAACCCTAGTTACAAAGGTTTTTCGTATGATTCGCTTTGAATCTGCTATATATATACGAGGAATACCAAATCGAGCAAACTGATTATAAAGGTTCCTATCAGTTTGTACCACAAACGGCATAGTAAAATGATGGAGTTTCCAGTAGTGAATTATCTCTTCCTCAGACTGATATTCCCCTTTAAAATCACGACTGACACACACGAGCTGAAGGTCATGAGAATGGTGGGCATAAAACTTTTGTATCACAGGTAATTCGTTCTTACAGTCGGAACAATTAGTATTGAAAAATACGATAACAAAGGTTTTCTCTTTATCTCCGAAAGAACTTGTCACATCATCTTTCTGTATCGATAAAGAAAATGAAGGAAGCATATCTCCCTCTTTCAGAACTTCACCGGTATCATGATCTATAGAATCACCAAAAGCAGGAGAAATGCCTGAAAAGGACATAATTGCTATAAAGAGTACTGCTAATAATCGATACATATAGTTTCAAACATATAGACTTTCATACAATCTGGCTACGCTATTTCGTAGCAAATGTAATGGAAAGTCTCTAACGGACAAAACAAAAACCTTGAATTTCCTTTGCAATCTCTAGGCTTTACCGTACTTTTGTGTTTGCAATAATGATAACATTTCAATGAAAGAAGTACACTTATTTTATGCTCCAGATATCGAACAGACACAAGAACTCCCTGCAGAGGAAGCTGTACATGCCATTCGAGTACTTCGACTAAAAGAAGGAGAAGAGCTACTCATCACTGACGGGAAAGGAACTTTCTACGATGCAGAGCTTTCGCTTGCTTCTCAAAAACATTGTAAAATCAAAATCAGTAATGCTCATCCTGAAAAAAAACTTTGGAAAGGAAGCATACATTTAGTTGTTGCTCCAACCAAGAGTATTGACCGCATAGAATGGCTGATAGAAAAGGCAACAGAAATAGGCGTAGACAAAATTTCGTTTCTAAACTGCGACAATTCGAGCGACATATTATCAAATCCGAACGCATTGAAAAGATTGTTATTGCTGCAATGAAACAGAGCCATAAAGCAACAAAGCCTGTGATTGAAGAAATGATGAATTTTGATAAGTTTATCAAAAAACCGTTCAAAGGACAACGTTTTATTGCTCACTGTTATCTTGAATCAGATATAAGCAAATCTACAGAAAAACCTTTCCTGGGCGAAATTGTTAATAGCGAGGAAGACACACAAGTCCTTGTCGGCCCAGAAGGCGACTTCAGTATTGATGAAGTAAGAAAGGCGATCAATGCAGGTTTCCAATCTATTTCGCTGGGAGAAAGTCGGTTACGAACAGAAACTGCCGCCCTTGTTGCCGTACACCTTATGTGTTTAGCAAAAAGATTATGAAAAAGCCATCTAAAGAACTCTTCACGCACATTATCTTACCTTTTGTTGCGTTAGCTATCGTTGTTGTCGGAATCTACTACTGCTTCTTTGCTCCAAAATCCTATGAAGATTGTATTCCCGATGAGGCCAAAGCCGTTGTACAAATAGAAACTCAAAAAGCGCAAGAGATTGTATCTTCTCTTGCAGAGTATTGGGGAATCCAAGCAAGTGGGATAAACCTCACTAAGCCTTTGTATGCTTTTATCACACCTAATGAATACATTGGCTTTGTTGCGCAAGTGACAAATGAGCAGGAGATTGCAGCAAACATTCAGCGCTTATTTAAGGAACACAAGTGCATGGCGCCAAGAAAAATAATGACTTAAACTGGACATGGCTCAACGCGGGCTGGCAAATGGCGTGGAATAGTCAGACCTTAATAATACTCGGTCCCGGAACTATCCAAGAGCAAGATATGCTCACACAGACTATTTCGAAACTCTTTGATTTTCGAAGCAGCGATAGTTTTATTCATACAGATAAGTACACTACAATGAATCAGCAGGAAGGAGACATCAAAATCTTCTCTACTCTTGATGCATTCCCCACTCCTTTCAACCTTCTATTCCGACTTGATGTACCTTCGGATATAGATCCCACAGCCTTCAACCTTTTTGCTGGCGTACACTTAGGCAAGACTACACAAATGATTGGAGAGATAACTTGTGATGAAAAAGAAACACTAGCAGCTTATGAAGCTTTTGAGCGCCAAAACTCGCCTATTTCTCAAGTGCATCCTAGCTATATTTCAGAAAACAGCCTTTTCTTCCTCGCCTCTTGGACAAAAGGGAATCACTTGTTTGAGCTTTTGCGACAAGATGCTACATTCAACCAAGTATTACAGGGACTAAATCGAACGATCGAAGCAAATTCTCTGTTGCAAAATATCAATGGCAATACATCCTTACTCATTACGCATCTTAGCAAAGACATGACACCGACCTTCTCTTTGCAAGCGGAAACCAACAATAAGAACTTGATGACTAATGCCGCCTCTTGGATTGAAAAGGCTAAGCAACAAAATGGTGTAACGCTCACAAAAACACTGGAAATACCTATTGTTTAAAGTCAAAGGAAAAAGAACTTTTCTTTGGACAAAATAAAGATCTATTATTCTTCAAATCCAATCACTCAATTGATTCAGATAAAGGAAAAGACATAGCAAATGAAGCCATAGGCTGTCGGCAGTATTTTCGTGTCAATCTGAAGGAGCTATTGCAGCAGCCCTGCGTAACTGGAGCTACAAAAGACTTTTTTGCGACGCTCTTTAAGGGTCATACAACATTAACCTACAAAGCATTGGAAAAACGGAGAGTAACATTAGAGATAAAATAATATTCTCACAAATGAAGACTATAAAACTAAACAATGTCCTTCCTCATGTTTTTTCTCAACGTACAGACCTCAAAAGTGAAGTTTGGAAACATGAATTATCTTTTGAAAAAGGACAGCTCTATCTTGTAGAAGCGATGTCGGGCACAGGAAAATCGACACTTTGCTCTTATATCCTAGGTTATCGGCATGACTTTTCGGGACAGCTTACCTTTGACGGCAAAGACACTCGGCAGTTTAGCGTATCTAATTGGGTAGACCTTCGCAAAAAACATATCAGTCATTTATTCCAAGAATTACGGTTATTCTCCGAATTAACAGCCATGGAAAATGTGCAGATAAAAAATAGGCTAACAAACTTTAAAAGCGAAAAACAGATCAAAGAATGGTTTGAAATACTTGATATTCCCGATAAAATAAATGAAAAAATTGGACGTATGAGTTTTGGACAGCAACAGCGAGTAGCTTTAATCAGGGCTCTTGTCCAGCCCTTTGATTTTCTCCTTGCAGACGAGCCTATCAGCCATCTTGATGATCATAACTCAACTATTATGGGAGAGATTATAATGAAGGAAGTACGCGAACAAGGGGCAGGAGCCATTATTACCAGTATAGGTAAACACATGCAACTAAATTACGATAAGACATTTAAATTGTAAGCTATGGATTTAGTATGGAAACTTCTTCGCCAGCATATTAGTCTTAGCCAGTTGTCTGGCTTCTTTTTTGCGAATCTTTTTGGAATGTGGATTGTGATGCTTGGTATTCAATTCTATAAAGATGTAATTCCTCTATTCAATCAAGATGATAGTTTTATTAATGCAAATTATCTTGTCCTATCTAAACATATCACAACAGTTGGGACACTTAGCGGACGTGGAAATTCTTTCAGCGAAAACGAAATAAGGGATATTGAAAAACAACCCTTTGCTAAACGTGCAGCTCCTTTTACTACCTCACAATATAAAGTAAGCGCAGCTATGAGCATGAATGGCACTGCTCCATTCCAAACTGATATGTTCTTTGAGGCTGTCCCCGATAATTTCGTAGATACTCCTAAAGAAGCATGGATTTATAAACCCGGAGATACAGAGGTACCAATTATCATGCCACGTACTTACATTGCATTATACAACTTTGGCTTTGCGCAGAGCCGTGGTTTACCCAAAGTGAGCGATGGACTTGTCGGACTTATCAATATGCAGATATATATCAACGCTAATGGGCAACACGCACAATTCAAAGGCAAGATTCTTGGTTTCTCTAACAGAATCAACACCATCCTTGTTCCTAAAGCGTTCATAGACTGGAGCAATGAAAAATTTGAACCAGGAAAGACGGAAGATCCTTCTCGCGTTATCGTGGAAGTTCACACTCCAACGGACGAAGGTATTGCTAAATACATGCAAAAAAAAGGTTACGATGTAGAAGATAATAAGTTAGATGCAGGCAAAGCTACTTATTTTTTAAAAGTCATTATTAGTCTTGTCATGCTCGTTGGACTGCTCGTGAGTATCTTGAGTTTCTATATTCTGATGCTTAGTATTTATTTACTTGTTCAGAAGAACAATACAAAGTAGAAAACTTATTACTCATCGGTTATAGTCCGCAACAAGTTAGCAAGCCTTATCAGATGCTCACATTGGGCATGAATGCAGCAGTCCTCATCTTTGCTTTCATTTTACTCCTTGTATGCCGTAATTATTATATGGGAATGATAGAACTCATCTTCCCTCAAGTACATTCTCAAACATTACTCCCAGCCGTTCTCACAGGGCTCTCCATTTTCTGTTTAGTAAGTATTATCAACTCATTAGCCATTAGAAGAAAGATTCTAAAAATTTGGTATCGTAAAGATTAAACAACTATATGCAACAGCTCGTTCAACTCTATAAACAATACGCGGGGAAAACTCCTGTTTCATGTGAGCCATTAGCACAAGCTGGTAGTAACCGCAAATACTTTCGCTTAACAGCCGATGATGGAACAACCTGTATCGGAGTTATTGGTACATCGAAAAGAGAGAATCATAGTTTTTTATACCTCGCACGACATTTCAAGGAGAAAAATCTTCCAGTCCCCGAAGTCTATGCTGTCTCAGAAGACGAAAGCAGATACTTGCAAGAAGATTTGGGAAACACCTCCTTATTTTCAGCTTTACAGCAAGGACGAGAGGCCAATGGCAACTACAATCAAGAAGAAGTAGAACTAATTAAAAGAACTATCAAAATACTTCCTCACTTCCAAATCAGAGGGAATGAAGGCTTAGATTATACTCAACTCATTGCTCCTACTCACTTTGATGTAGAGACAGTAATGTTTGACTTAAACTATTTCAAATACTGCTTTCTAAAAACCACGGACATCGATTTTGATGAAGTCTTATTACAACACGACTTAGAACAGTTTGCTAGAGACCTTTGCTGCGATTCTCCACATTTTTTCCTATATCGTGATTTCCAAGCGCGCAATGTGATGCTCAAAGAAGGTCAGCCTTACTTTATCGATTTTCAAGGAGGTAAATCTGGCCCCCTACAATATGATATTTCGTCTTTTCTTTGGCAAGCCTCAGCAAAATATGGAGCAGAACTTCGCAAAAATATCATAAAAACATATCTTGAAGAATTACAACACATTGCTCCTAAAATCGCTAAAGATTACTCGGAACAACTCCCACAATTCATTCTTTTTCGCCAACTACAGGTGCTTGGAGCATATGGGCTACGCGGACTTTTTGAACATAAACAACATTTCCTACAAAGTATTCCTCTAGCTCTCAAGAATCTGCGCACGTTAATCGATAATGGTACAGCAAAAAAATATAAGCACCTCAATAAAACCTTGTATCGCTTAACAGATTTACCAGTATATAGCAAACTTCATGAGGAGACAAAAGTTTCTCAAAGCAGACTTGTCGTAAGTGTGTGGAGCTTTAGCTATAAAAAAGGTCTACCAGTTGATGATAGTGGAAATGGTGGTGGATATTATTTTGATTGTAGATCTACACACAATCCTGGTCGCTATGAACGTTACAAACAACTCACAGGATTGGATGCCCCCGTAATACAGTTCCTTGAAGAGGACGGAGAAATCCTAGCTTTTTTAGAACACGTATATGAACTGATCGACTTTCATGTAAATCGATATATTGAGCGTAATTTTACTCATCTTATGATCTGCTTCGGTTGCACGGGTGGACAACATCGTAGTGTCTACTCTGCACAGCACGTTGCAGAACATCTCCATAAGAGGTTCGGTGTTGAAGTACACCTCTGCCACAGAGAGCAAGGAATCACGCAAATACTGAAATAACTAATCCTAAAATATAAAAATTTCAAGTAGAAAACAATATACACAAAGAAGAGAGCGTTTATTAGACATATGAGAAGATTCATAATTGCTTTATTCCTTTGCCTAATAGCTCTCCCCTCCTTTGCCCGTCGCACAAAAATTTTTGGTACAGTAAAGGACGAGAGTGGGAGTCCTGTTGAGATGGCCAATGTTAGAATTAAAGGTTTACCAATTCTAACCATGACAGACTTAAAGGGATTCTACACAATATACTGTGAAAGTGCTGATTCCATAGAAGTTATATATTCACAAATAGGCTACGGAAGTCGCCGTCGTCTCTTGCGTAATCCAGGAGACTCTGTACGTCTGGATATCATCCTTCACAATAGTGTGGATTACGAACTCGGAGGTGCAACCGTGTTAGGACAAAAACGTGAAGCTACTACCGAGCAGCGTATTCGACAGAAGCTCTAAAGAATACTCCTTCAACAACAGGAAATGGTGTAGAGGAACTCATACAGTCGCAAGCAGGAGTTTCTACTCACAGCGAACTCTCTTCGCAATACAATGTGAGAGGCGGTTCTTTTGACGAGAATGTCGTTTATTTGAATGGCATAGAAATTTATCGTCCCCTACTCGTACGATCTGGACAACAGGAGGGATTATCGATTATTAATCCAGATATGGTGGAGCGCATAGCTTTTAGTAGCGGAGGTTTTGAAGCACGCTATGGTGATAAGATGTCATCTGTTCTTGACATCACCTACAAGCATCCCGAGAAGTTTGAAGCAAAAATCAATACTTCACTTTTAGGAGCTGGAGCATATTTTGGTTGGGGAAATAAACACATGGACTTCATGACTTCTGTTCGCTACAAAACCACTCGCCACCTTTTGGGATCTATGGACACGCAAGGTGAATATCAGCCAAACTTCTTAGATTATCAAGGTGCCTTTCTTGGCGTCCCTCGCGAAAGTGGACTATTGATTTACTGGGAAATATCTCCGATAACAGTTACAATTTCTACCCCAAGAATCGTGAGACATCTTTTGGTACATTAAATGATCCTAAAACCTTTACTGTCTATTTTGATGGTAAAGAAAAGGACCGTTTCCGTACGTTCTTTGGTGCGGCCACCATTACGCGCCACCTCTCCCCCGAGGCATTCCTTGCACTTCAAATGTCTACCTTCTCAACCTTGGAACATGAGAACTACGATATTCAAGGAGAATACTGGTTACAAGAAGCAACTTCACAAGAACAGTTGGGAGTAGGAACATACATGGAACATGCTCGAAACCGACTTAAAGCAAATGTTTACAATGTTGGGCTTCGCTTCCGCACAAAGACAGCTAAGGCTGGCAACACATTGAATAGTCACACCTTACAAGTGGGGTTAAACTGGCTGAACGAACGTATTAAAGAAAATAGTCGCGAATGGGAAATGCGTGACTCTATGGGCTATAGCCTCCCCTACGACGAAAAAGCTCTGCGCCTCATCTACAGTCTGAAATCTGTAAACGAGATTCATACAAATAGATTTGAAGCTTTCGCGCAAGACTCTTGGCGATTCAACACAAAAGCCGGGCTTTTCAATTTCACTTATGGAGTGCGCTTCAACTATTGGGACTGGAACAAAGAGTCTCTCATATCGCCACGCGCAAGTATCGGCTTTCTCCCTGCTTCAAACGACCATTGGACCTTGCGCTTTGCCACGGGGCTCTACTATCAAGCACCTTTCTTCAAGGAACTTCGCGATACAACTCTGACAAACGGTATTGCTACAGTAAGAATGAATCGCAACATCAAAGCTCAACGATCCATCCATTTTGTGTTGGGAGCAGACTACGCGTTCAGAATGATGGATCGTCCTTTCCGATTTACGGCTGAAACTTACTATAAGGCGCTCACTAATCTCAATCCTTACAGCATCAATAATGTTCGTGTAGTCTACTATGGTCGCAATATCGCATCTGGATATGCAGCAGGATTAGATTTTAAACTTTTTGGAGAATTCGTTCCTGGAACTGATAGTTGGCTGACTTTTTCTCTCATGAAAACACAAGAGAAAGTAGACGGACAATGGCTGCCTCGGCCTACTGATCAACGCTACAATTTCTCAGCTTTCTTCACTGACTATTTCCCAGGAAGTACGCGTTGGCGTGCTACACTAAAGATGGCTTTTGCTGGGGGGCTTCCCTTTGGTCCTCCTCACACAGGTCGGAAATTTCAAACCTTCCGTTCACCTGCATATAAACGTGTAGACCTTGGACTCTCCTATCGTATGCCTCTCCGCTGGCAACGACAACAAGAAGCTGGAATAGAAACGGCACGACGGCATCTCTTCAAAAACATTTGGATAGGTATAGATTGTTTCAACCTCTTAGGTATCGACAACGTAAATTCTTACTATTGGGTAACAGATATTACCAACACACAATATGCCGTACCCAATTATCTCACGGGCAGACAAATTTCCGTGCGGTTCAGCATTGAATTCTAATTGAACACCTACCTCAAAATATGAGAACCAAACTTTTTATCCGTAATATCTACATCCCAGATATTGCGGATAAATTGTTTCTAAGAAAAAGAAAGCTCACTTTTAGAAAGAGCAAAAAAGACACGCAAGAACTTGTGTAAAACTTTAGATATTTCATACGAGAAGATAAAAGAATATTATAAATAAATTTCAAAAATTTATTCTTCCATGAATCGTATCAAATTAAACTCAACCATCAAGGAATAAAAAGAGTATAGATGTAAAGTACCACTACAATAAGAAAAATTTAGAGGTTCCAAAGGAGAACTAAAAAAATACAATAAAGATATTTGGAAAAACTATATTCTAACTTATAACTGTACCTATTTTTACGCAATCATCACATATCTTGTCTTCTTTCTTCAGAAAAAGAAGTGAGTTTTCAGTAAACAAAAGCACTTTGCAGAAAAATATTAATAACTCTTACGAGCAAAATTCACAAAAACACTTCGCTAGATTGAGAAACATATATATCAACAAACAATATAAAACTAAAAGCCTCAAAAAAATTCAAGAAAAAGAAATCTCCTATTTTTATACAATCTTCAGATTGAGAGCTCTAGATTAGAAACACACAAAAGCCCCAGATGAAAAGGAAACAAGGGATTTCACTGTTCAATGATTCACTTTCCACAAAAGGAATAGAAAATAAGAATAGAAATATAACAAATTTGCCGCATTGCAAAAGTTATCACTAACTTTGCAAATAATGTATACAAGACTGATGAATATGAATAGACTTATACTCGGCGTCCTCCTTTTTGCTTGGTTCCCCTTTTATAGTGCAGCTCAAGCTCCAGTGCGCACGGAGAAGCAAAAAATTGAACGTATTGGCAAAATCTATTCTGATTCTCTACAACAGCTGAAAACGCTCTACAACGACTGGAAATATGAAGAGGCTGATACATTGTCAAATCCCTACTATTTCCGCTTATTTGCCAGCCCAACTTTCTATGAGAAAGCTGTCAAAGAACTCTTTTCTCTATCTACGCTAGAGGATGATTATCGAGCCATACTGGAAAGTAAGGCTTTAATCTCTGTGTATGCTCAAAGGCCATGGCTTATTCAGAATCTAAACGATACTATAAGAAGCTCAACTTCAAGTTCCTATGAGCAAATTATAAAGCCCAATGTACAACTGTCCAAACAGGTAGAGGAAAAAACAAACGAAGAATTTAATCTTCAGAATTTAGACATCGTAGTACATCGTCCCTCCTTTTGGACTTTTCGTGCAAATGTTTCATTCCAGTTGATGCAGAACTACGTCTCCGACAATTGGTATAAAGGCGGAGAAAGTAATCATTCGTTCTTAACGACGTTGAACGTACAAGCTAATTTCGATAATAAACAGAAAATCACATTCAACAATTATCTAGAAATGAAGTTTGGGCTTCAGAGTTCAAATTCTGATACTGAACATCGATATAAGACCAATACTGACCTTCTCCGCCTCACCAACGAATTGGGTATTAAAGCGTCAAAACATTGGTATTATTCAGCCATGCTTCAAAGTTGGACGCAATTCTATCGCAGCTATAAGAAAAACGAAAAAAGAGTGCGTTCCGACTTTATGTCACCTTTTGAAGGTCTATTCACGTTGGGTATGAAATATTCTCTTCATACAAAAATAATCGCTTTAACGTGAACGCCAATCTATCTCCTTTTGCTTGTGACTTCAAGTATGTAAGTCGAATGGGACTAGCCCCTTCCTTTGGGGTAAAGCCAAATCATCACACACGCTTTGATTATGGTTCGAACATAACGATAACGGCAAAATGGACTCCTTGGAAAAATGTCACCTGGGATAGTCGTCTCTTCTACTACACTAATTATAAGTACGCACAAATAGAATGGGAGAACACTATATATCTAAGAATCAACCGATTCCTTTCCACCAAGCTTTTTCTCTATCCACGCTTCGATGACAACGTTCGGAGAAAAGATAGTGGAAGTTATTTCCAATTTAAGGAATTCCTTTCTGTCGGTATAGACTATTCTTTCTAACGTTAGTTCCACGATCTCTTTTGCATAGAGGAACTACACAGCAGAGAATCAGTATTTTATATTTCTCCTCCAACTCCAGCCACACAGGACATTTATCATGATTGATCAAAGCACGATACAAAAAGTTCTAGATGCAACAGACATTGTTGATGTTGTTAAAGAATTTGTAACACTCCATAAAGCTGGAGTTAACTACAAAGGCCTTTGCCCCTTCCATAACGAGAAAACGCCTTCATTCGTTGTTTCTCCTGCAAAACAAATCTGTAAATGTTATGGCTGTGGCAAAGGTGGAAATGCTCTCCATTTTTTGATGGAAATGGAACAACTCACCTATCCCGAAGCTATCAAATGGTTAGGAAAGAAATACGGTATAGAGATCCGCGAAAAAGAGATGACCGACAAGGACCGTCAAGCACAGACCGAGCGAGAAAGTCTTTTTATCATCAATGAGTGGGCACGCAACTATTTTGAAAATAATCTACATGAATCGGCCGATGGTCTTGCAATCGGATTGGCTTATTTCCGCCAACGCGGTCTTCGTGATGATATCATCCGAAAGTTCCATTTAGGGTATTCACTTGTGGACAAAGACTCCCTTTACCAAGCGGCTATCTCTAAAGGTTTTAATTCTGAATTACTCATCAAGACGGGACTTTGCTTCAAACAGATGATGGAAAAGTCTTGGACAGGTATCATGGACGTGTCATTTATCCTGTCCACAGCATTTCGGGAAAAGTTGTTGCCTTCGGCGGACGTATTCTCACACAGAACAAGAATGTAGGGAAATACGTAAACTCACCTGAATCGGAGATTTATAGTAAATCTCACGAACTTTATGGACTTTATGAAGCTAAAAGAGCTATTGTCCAAGAAAACAGTTGTTTTCTCGTAGAGGGCTATATGGATGTTATCTCTATGCACCAAAGTGGTGTAGAGAACGTTGTTGCATCTAGTGGTACTTCACTCACAGAAGGGCAAATCCGTTTGCTCCATCGCTTCACAAATAACATCACTGTACTCTATGATGGAGACAATGCAGGTATTCATGCAAGTTTGCGAGGCATTGATATGCTCCTTTCTGAGGGATTGAACATAAAAGTACTTTTGCTTCCAGAAGGAGAGGATCCTGATAGCTTCGCGCAAAAATATGGTGCATCCAAATTTCAGGGATACATAAAAGAAAACCAAGTAGACTTTATCCGCTTTAAGACAGATCTTCTTATGAAGGATGTTGGAAACGACCCAATAAAGCGCGCAAACTTTATTTCTGAAATTATCCACAGTATCAGTCTGATTCCTGAAGGTATTATTCGCCAAATGTATTCGCGAGAATGCGCGCAAATGATACACGTTAGCGAAGAGATGATTCTGTCTGAAGTAGCCAAAATTCGCAGAGAAACTACAACCCAGGTTCAAGAAAAAGATGAACGTCAACGCGAGCGGGAACTTCAAGAACAGGAGAAACAGCGCAAAGAAGATCTACAAATACAATCGCGCAATAAAGTGGCTCAAATGGAACGTCTGCTCATCAGGGATATTATCCGACATGGTGAACAACCTCTTTTTGAATCTGAAGGTGTTCAGTATAGCGTGACAAGCTATATCTGTGAAGATTTGAAGAATGATAGTTTGAAAATGCAAAATCAACTTTATCAGCACATCCTTCAGAAGCCGAACTTCATGTTTCTGAAAAAAATTGGCATTCGCTCCCTTTTTTTCTTAACAATCCTGAAGAATCCATAAGTATGCTTGCAGCAGAACTCTCAACAGACAAGAATGAACTTTGCACCAATAATCGCATACAATATGGGGAAGATACTGACCATCTAGCCGATCGTATCCCACAACTTCTCAATGACTATAAAATGGCTCTTATAGAGGCAGAACTCGAAACTGCACATAAAGAATTGGCAGAAATATACAAGAGTGGCGATCTCCCAAAGGTGCTGGAATACATGAAAAAGATTAAAGAACTTGATGAGCTTCATAAAGCCATAGGAGAAGCCACACAACGCATTATCACACTAAAATAAAATCAACAGTAATAAAACCAAAGGAACAAATAAATCTCTTATTGTTTCTACTGAAAGTACTGATAAAAGAACAGAGCAGCCATACTTCCACAGAAGTAAAAGGTTGCTCTGTCTTATTACATCTCTAGAAACGAGCGTAAACTTGTAGCTCGGCCGTATTATAATACTTATCTCGAATGGTTCGATTATTTGTCAGATAATAGTTGAGCTGGAGCATAAAATTCTTTGCTAATCGCCAATTAGCTGCAAGGCCATAATTAGCAACTAGATTATTCCATTGCTTGCTTCCCTATAGCAATCCCAACGACAGTAAAGTTTAAGATTCTTCGTAACGGGGGCACCAACAGTAGCATACCACGAATCGGCACGTTCAGAAGCCAGGCGATTAGTTACTACACCACCAACAGAATGGCCGTATTCGCCACGCACAACCCAGTCATGTTCATAGTCTATACCCGCAGACCATCGTACTCGCTTCACTCTTTTCAGACTAAGAGGATCAGTTGCCTTATAATTCTCGTTGGTATATTTACCACTCCAACCAAACCAACCAATACGCAGATTCTTGCAAGGATTTACCCAAAGGCCTCCGATGATATCTTTGAAATTATCCTTATCAGAATGGTTTATTCCTTGCCCATTAAAGAGTCCCACTTGATAATGAAACCAATGACGACCATCTTTTGCTGCCAACAAATCACCTTGTATCTGCAAACCTACATCACGGCCACCTGACTTATGTGCGCCATTACGATCGATAGAGATTCCAGCCAATTTATTAGACAACTGTGAGAATACTCCCCACCCTATCTCCCAAGGGCTCATTGGATTCTCAAATGTAAAGCCGCGCTTGAACTGGCCCAGTTTTACTCGGAGCTCCTTCCAATGCTGCCACTCAACGAAAGCATCGAGTACACGCGGACCATTATCCTGTTTGGGCTGTCCACTTGCTTCCAACTGTATGCGATAGAAGAAATCCTTAAAAGCATAACCGTTCATATAGAGACGAATGAGACGCAAGTCAAAACCAGTGTGCGTCTTGTCGGATTGATCCGTCACTGTGGCTTTGCCTACAACATAACCTCCAAACTTAAAACTGGGATCGAATGCTGCCATAAACTTTGATTTGTTCTCAGAAGCAGAAGCTTTAGCACCCAATTTGAGCGTTTCTTTTACTTCGCTGAGACTATGTCCCTCCGCACTAGAATGCAACATACTATCTGCGAAAACAGATATAGGCATATTGGATACAGGGATATCTGTTCCGGCAGCATTCGCTACAGAAGCGAATAGTGCCATACCACAAAAGGTGGGCAAGAGTAGTTTACTCATGATTTTCATATTTGGTTCACATTACGCTTACAAAATTAAGAATGTTTTTGAAGACATAAACAAACTTTCATCTTTTTATAATGCAAATTTTATCAAATCTCATTCAGTGCTACAATCTAACAACAATGGGGCTAAAAAGATTTCTGCATGAATTGCCTCAGACTGCTGCGTACAAGAAAAAACAAAGTAGAGCTTGCAATATACACATTATTCACTCATTTGAAAGGTTTTAGGATACGATTACTTTGCTCTCCCATGCTTTTCCCGTAACTTTGCAGAACATTATATATATATATTAGATATGACTATCAGAAATTCACTCGCAACCTTGGCTCTTCTCACAGGGATAACAGCTCAAGCTCTGCCTCTACGCACAGAATTCTTACCTAAAAATGAACTAATACAGGACAGCAAAAACAATGTACAGTACATCAATTTCGGAAACTTTGACCAATGGATCACTCGCAATATTGAAGAAAGTAGCATTATTGGAGGGCAAACAAGACAGGTTTATGCCATTGGTCCTACATCTGTGATTAATGGCCGCACACCATACTTAGGCACAGGTGGCTCTCCTTGGGCAACTTCAAACGTTATGGCACATGTCAGCGGTATCTACAAGACTAATGTAAGCGTATTTAAGCAAGTACGTCCAGGACATGGTTATTGTGCAAAACTTTATACTCATCTCGAACAAGTAAAGGTTCTCGGCATCGTAAACATTAAAGTCTTGGCGGCAGGAAGTATTTACTTAGGACAAATGATGGAACCCATTACCAGTTCGTCTAATCCTATGAAATATTTGAACTGTGGCATTAGATACTCTCATAGACCTAAGGCTATCATGTTTGATTATGCCACTAAATTAATGCCGGGTGATCGCATTCGCCAAACGGGCTTCGGGGGAGCCAAGACTATTGCTGGTCGAGACCTGGCAGATTGTGTTGTTTATTTGCAGAAGCGTTGGGAAGATGCAAAAGGCAATGTCTATGCAAAACGTATTGGCACAATGGTTCACTACTTCACACAAACAACCAACTGGGTGAACAACCAAGAGTTTACTATCCATTATGGAAATATTACAACACAACCATTTTACAAAAGTTACATGGGGCTGAATTCTCAATTTTACATGAAGAACTCAAAAGGTAAGATGGTGCCTATCAAGAAATTGAATGGGGAACAAGTGATGATACTCCTACGCACCTTATTGTAAAATTTGACTCAAGTAATGGTGGAGCCTATACAGGTACAGTTGGCAACACTCTTTGGGTTGACAATGTGCGCTTAGTCTACTAGATTTTTTTAGTACAGCAATAATAAATGGGGAGGAAGGATTTCTTAAACCAAAATATAGTTTAAGAAGTTCTTCCTGTCTTTTTATTTCTTAAGCATAAAGCACAAGCATCTTAAACCATACAAGTACCTAATTATCAAGCTTTATAAGATGTTCTAAAATATAATAAGGATATTTTAGAATAGAATAAAGATATCGGCTGGCACAATAAGAATATTCGTAAACACTATAAGGATATTTTTAGACACTATAAAGAGATTTTTCCTGTACCAACTAACATAAAAGTTTCCACGCATGCTCATTCACTTTCAAATAAAGCAAGAAAAAAGGATAAAAGATAAGGTGAAGTTTGGAAATCATAATGCTTAACAAACTCCACCTTTTTAAAAACATCATTAGAAAATCTATGCTCCTTCCTTCTGCATTTCACGTAGTAGTTCACGCTGTTTTTCAGTCAGACCTGTAGGTAGCTGAATGTTATAGGTAACAATCATATCACCAAAAGATCCATCTCCACGATCATATCCCTTACCACGCAACCTTACTTTCGAACCATTTTGTGTTTCAGGTTTTACTTTAAGTTTTAAACTAGAACCGTTAGCAGTACGCAAGATTATCGAGCCACCCAGTAAGGCTGTATATAAATCAATTGTAACTGTGACGTTCATTGTAGCTTCATGGCGCGGACGTCGGAAAGAGTTAGAACCTCCTCCAAACAAGTTTTCAAAGAATGACGAAAAGCCTCCTCCCCCAGAAAACTGACTAAAATCAAATCCTTCGAAGCCATCGCTGCCATTAGTACCTGCATGAAAACCGCCTGCTTGATTAAAAGTATCTGCATCTCTCCAGTGCTCACCATATTGATCGTACTTTCGACGCTTCTCTGGGTCATTTAGTACATCATAAGCCTCATTTAAGGCTTGAAATTTAGCTTTTGCCTTTGGATCGTCTGGATGTAAATCGGGATGAAACTGCTTTGCGCGTTTTTTAAAAGCCAAGCGAATATCCTTTTGAGGAGTATCGCGTGGAATCCCCATAATTTTGTAATAATCAATAAATGCCATTTTTATATTTTATTTTCCTCTAGCATACACAAAAAGAATGCCCAATTATGAAAAGTTTATCACTTCCAGACACTTTAAATATCTTATTTACAAGAAAACAGATAAAACTATTCATTAAGAATGATGATAAGGCTCACCATTAAGAATGGTCATCGCACGATAAAGCTGTTCGATAAAGAAAAGGCGTACCATTTGATGACTAAATGTCATCCGAGAAAGAGAAATTTTTTCTTGCGCCAAACCATAAATATCTTGACTAAAGCCATAAGGACCTCCTATAATAAAAACTAAGCGTCGCCCACCGCCATTGAGACGACGCTGAATATGATTAGCAAATTCAACAGAGGAAAACTCCTTTCCACCTTCGTCCAACAAGACAACATGATCTCCTGCTTTCAATAATTGCTGGAGTCCTATACCTTCTGCTATCTTTTGCTGCTCAAAACTCAAAGCTTTATTATTCTTCAAATCGGGTACAGTTTGCACTTCAAAGGGAAGATAATGAGTGATACGCTCAGTATAGTCAGCAGCAAGCGCAATAAGGTGTTTATCAATGGTTCTACCAACTTGTATAAATACGACTTTCATAAAGAAATACATTCATTAACTTGTTCATCGTGGGGCTCTACAGAAATCTTATCTAACATTTGAAAGGGGAAACAATAACCTATACGCCATGTCTTGTGAGAACACCTGTGTAAAAAGCAATCATAGTAGCCTCGTCCTCTCCCCAAGCGATGACAAGATAAATCAAAAGCCATTCCCGGCACAAGTATCAAATCGAGCTCCGAATAGTCTGCAAGCAACTCACCCATCGGTTCTAAAATATGAAATGCTCCTTCTACTAAAGATTCTACTCCAAGATATCTGCGCATTTCCATGTACTCTTCATCAATAACTGCAGGGAGCCAAACTTTTTTATCATCATTAAGTGAATGAGCTAATATCGCAGTAGTATCTGGCTCATCAGGCAAAGAAGCAAACAAAGCCACATTTCTTGCGGTCTGATAATGGGAATTCTCAAAAAGACTTTGTGCGAGCTGCTCACTATAGAATGCAAGCTGAGTAGCATCAAAGGACTTTTTTAGACGACGTATAAGATCCCGTTGTGCATCTTTTTCGGTTCGTACCATTGAGCTAAAGGAAAAAAAGAAGTAGTACGCAAGAAACAGGACACAAGTGCCACATTACGATCAGTTCTCATATGAAAGAAAGTACGATTCATAGAGAATTGGACATAAGCCGTTGCTGGAACAGGAAAAGCTTTTCCTTCGTGAATAAGTTTCACTGCTGTTTGAACAGCCGCATCGCTACGATTTGTATACATAATGGCAGCTTCATCATCAATAGCATCTGCTAGGATATTCGATATGAGGTAACGTTCAAACAATGTTCGCGATTGTATCAACATACGCGGGCGACGTCGTACCCCATTTTTCTCGGCATAGGTAGCAAAGTCCTCCACTAATGAACTTCTCTTCAAGAAAGTTATCATATCATCAAGCCCTGAAATACTACTGAGTTGCTCACGTCTATTATCCGTAAATACATAGGCAAACTGATACATCAGACCGTTAAGATAGGCCTCACGAAAATAACTTGTCATATTGAGCGTATCGGCAGGGATGAAAACATCAGGAATAATACCACCACCACCATAGACAAAGCGACCGTGTACCGTCTTATATTTCTGTCCACTAGTCTTAATACTATCTGGATTATAATATTCTCCATGCTTCTCGCGCAACAATAAGTCAGCCTCATAATCTTCCTCATCTCCAAGCTTATACGGTTTTTGTACACAACGTCCAGAAGGCGTGTAATAACGAGCTTTAGTGAGGCGTAGCATACTGCCATCTTGGAATTCTATAGGCACTTGTACTAATCCTTTTCCGAAGGTACGGCGACCAACAATCATTGCACGATCATTATCCTGCAAAGCACCACTTAGGATTTCACTTGCAGAAGCACTGGTCTCATCGACAAGTACCACCAATGGCAGATTCTGATAACTACCGCGGCCATCACTTCTAAAATCTTCACGAGGACTCTTGCGTCCTTGTGTGTAAACAATAAGACGATTCTTTGGTAAGAATTCATTGGCAATCTGTACTGCAGGCTGCATATATCCGCCAAGATTTCCTCGCAAATCAAGTATTAAACCTCGGAAACCTTGAGTATTGAGTTGTGCTAAAGCAGAAAGAAACTCTGAATATGTATTATCGCCAAAACTATTGATACGAATGTAGCCAACACTTTCACTAACCTTATAAGCAGCTGTTATACTTTTCACAGGAACATCACCACGCGTCACAACATAGCTAAGCATTTGCTTTTGCCCTGGGCGAAGAACACCTAAGCGAACCTGAGAACCTTTTTGCCCTTTTAGTCTATTTCGAGTCGCATCTGCCGTAATAGTATCGCCTACATAGGCTTTACCATCAATATTTACTATACGATCACCAGCTCTAAGCCCAACGCCTTCTGAAGGTCCTCCCTTGACTACCTTTATAACACGAACTGTATCTTTATAGACCGTGAATTGTACTCCAATTCCTGAAAAACTGCCCTTAAGGTCTTGCATACTAGCTTCCACATCTTTTGCACTGATATATGTAGAGTGTGGATCAAGTTGCTTGAGTATTTCAGGCATAGATTTCTCTACCAAATCTGGAATACTAACCGAGTCTACATATTCATCATCAATAAGATGAAACAAATCATTTATCTTATTTGTAGAGGTATTTATAATGCTCAATTTTCGACCAGAGAAATGTGAAGCAAAAAAACTACCAATAAGTATTCCTACTATAACGCCCACTGAAACAAGCAGCGGGACAAAACGTGTCTGATTCTTAGTCATTGCTTTCTAAAAACAAATGTTTTACAACAATACCTGCCCTTTTTAAAAGTTCTACCCCGTCATGCAAGCGATAATCGCGCGCATAAATGACACGGCATATACCTGATTGAATGATAAGTTTAGCACATTCGATACAAGGTTCATCTGTTACATACATTGTAGCTCCATCTGAATTATTACCAGATCGAGCAATTTTTGTGAGAGCATTTGCTTCTGCATGAAGAACATAGGATTTAGTTACATTATTCTCATCTTCACATACATTCTCAAAACCTGAGGGCGTACCATTATAACCATCGCTAATTATCATCTTATCTTTAACAATAAGAGCACCTACCTGGCGACGCTTACAATAAGAATTTTCCGCCCAAATACGCGCCATGCGTAAATAGCGTTTATCTAAGTCAGTTTGTTTTTCTTCTGCAGTCATTTATAACTGATAATTATATTGTTACCCGTATTAAACAAAATTTCACTTTAAGATACCATCGCGTTGCATTAACGCATTAATTGTTGGCTTGCGACCCCTAAATCGAAGATACAATTGCATGGGAGGTTCTGTTCCACCCTTCGACAAAATATTATCACGGAAACTTTGGGCTGTTGTAGAATCAAAGATTCCATTCTCTTTGAAAAGAGAAAATGCATCAGCATCCAAGACTTCAGCCCACTTATAACTGTAATATCCCGCAGCATATCCTCCCGACATGATATGCCCAAATTGTACACTCATACAAGCTTCTGGAATTATTGGCAGCAACTGAACGCACTCCCAAGTCTTTCGTTCAAAATCCCGAATATCTGCATCGAAAGAATCCCGCATTGTATAGTAAGCCATATCTAAGAGCCCAAAACTTACCTGTCGAATACAAGCATAAGCAGCCTGAAACGTACGACTTTTCTGTAGCTTTTCTATATAACAATCAGGAATTGTCTCACCTGTAATATAATGTTGAGCAAAGGTTTGAAGAAATTCTTTTTCAGTGCTATAGTTCTCCATAAACTGAGAAGGCAATTCTACAAAATCTAAATAAACATTTGTACCGCTCAAAGACTGATAACAAGTCTGAGCAAAGATGCCATGGAGCGAATGACCAAATTCGTGAAGAAAAGTCTCTACTTCCCCGAGTGTCAAGAGAGCTGGTTTATCGGCCGTAGGTTTACTAAAATTCATCACAATACTTACATGAGGATGCGTATCAGCACACTGCTCTTTATAAGATGTCATCCATGCACCACTTTGCTTACCTGATCGAGGAAAGAAATCAATATAAAGAACTGCCAGGAAACTACCATCTTTATCAAAGACCTCATAGGCATCCACATCTGGATGATAAACGGGAATCTCTGCGTTCTTCTTAAATGAAATTCCATACAGACGGCTGGCTAAATCAAAAACGCCACGTTTGACAGCAGACAATTCAAAATAAGGGCGTAGCACTTCTGGATCAAGTTCGTATTGTTCTACATAGAGCTTATGGCTATAATAGCTGAAATCCCAAGGCTGAAAATCTTCAATTCCATCTACTTTTGCACGCGCTTCAACAATTTTCACTTCTTGCTTTGCCGGCTCCAAATATGCATCTATAAGCTTATTTAGTAAGTCATATACATTCTCTGTAGTTTCTGCCATACGACGCTTTAGAGCATAAGCAGCATAAGTAGGAAAACCTAACAACTGTGCAATTTGGCGGCGTAGATTCACAATTTGGCGAACCACATCAAAATTGTTATTTTTATCTTGCAGAGTACACTGACTATTATAGGCCAAATACAACTGACGGCGAAGTTCACGATTGTCCGCATATTTCATAAATGGTCCATAACTTGGAAACTTCAAAGTGAAGAGCCATCCTGTTTTACCTTTTTCTTTTGCTGCTTCGGCGGCTTGTACCAGCTGACTTTCAGGCAGGCCGCTTAGCTTTTCTCCGCTATCAACAAACAATTCGTAGGCATTTGTTGCTTTGAGATGATTCTGAGAAAAAGTGATTGTTAGCTGTGAAAGTTCAGATGTAAGAATGCGCAACTTTGCTTTATCCGCATCATTCAAATTTGCACCATTTCGCTCAAAGCCTTCGTATGTTTTTTCCAGCAACATGCGCTGCTCTGATGTTAAACTGTCCGGCGCATTATTATAAACGGCTTTGACGCGGCTAAAGAGTTCTACGTTCAAGTTTATATTATTTATGTGCTCTGACAACTGTGGAGCCATACGCTGCGTGAGTTGATCCAATTCTTCGTTGGTCTCAGCACTAGCAAGATTGAACATTACAGTCATTGCATCAGCAAGCAAATGGCCTGTCTTATCCATTGCCTCTATCGTATTTTCAAAAGTTGGGAGCTCAGGGTTCTCTACAATAACTTTTATCTCTTCGTTTTCTTGACGCATTCCTTCAAAAATCGCCTCTTCAATATCCTTCAACGTAATGCGATTGAAAGGAAAAGTTTCATGAGGAGTGCCATATAAAGTATAAAATGGATTCATTCTTTTCTTCATTTATGATTGAGCAACCGTTGTATTTCTTCAAATTTATCACCTTGATTCAACGACATATATAGCCGATACAACAATGGCCCCCAAAGGTGTAGTCGGTTTGGTGCTTGCTCACGGTACAATTCCAAATATGGCCGAGCCATAAGATAATAATTACGACGTTTTTTCAGTGCCTCCTTATACGCATGACTTGTGATTGTAGTTGGAAATCCACTTGCGCAGCCAAATTACAATAAGCTGCACCTATGTAATAATTAGCATCAATGATAGTAGAATCTTGCAAAAGGATTTGTTGAGAATATTCAATAGCTTCACGATTCTTTCCTAGGTTCATCAAAGCTAAACCCTTCGCAGCCAAAAAATAAACATTTTTCGGATTCACATTCTGCAACAAAGAATCGGAAAGGTTCAGTGAGGATTCATAATCACCATGCCCGGTGTAATAATCGGACAACTCCGTAAAGAAAAAAGCATCATTTGGGAAAGCCTTTAATCCTTCGCGTACATATTGAAGATATACGGCCGAATCTCCTATAGCTGCATAAGCTTCAGCTGCTGTCTTCAGAATACTGGCTCTCATCTTACTTGTGTCTTGCAATGCTATTGGCGTATAGTCTATAGCCTTTCTATATTCATTCCGTAGATAGGCCGCACGCACAAGAACTGCTGCCGTCTGCACATATTCATAAGTTTTCAGTATAGATTTATCACTTCCCCATAAAGCAGTATTTGGAATATCCACAGCCATTTTTAGTAGATTGACTGCTTCTCTGTAATTTTTTTTACTATAAAAGTAACGGCCTCCCACGGATAGATTACGATAATAATGATGAAGAAGTTCTCCATGAGATTTTTGGAACATGATACGCCCCTTCCCCTTCGCTAATAAACGATGCTCGACAGAATCGCACTTGAGTGCATAATCATAGATACCATAAACCGTACGAAAAAATTGCACAGTATCATAGGGTTGCTTAAGATAAGCCTTTTCATTAAGGGCTTCATTCAAGTTTATATTAGCCTGCATACCATAATCATACAATTTGGGATAAGTGCAAGCCACAGAATCTTTCTCCAACTTACGCACCTGATTAAGCAACTCAGAAGCGTTCTTCTGTTTTAGCAATAATTTCAAGTCTTTCAGTACTTTCTGTGCCGACAAAGACGAAAAGCATAGCATCAGGAACAGAGAAATAGAGATAAAAATCCGATAAAACATTGACTCAATAAGCTTTTTGTTCTTTTGTTAGTATGCAAATTTAAAACAATCTATGCGAAGCACAAAACCCACTGATATAATAAGTCGTTTCAACTATGAGACATGGAGACAGACATAAGTTCAAAATGAGGAAATATTTACTGACAATCATACACTAATGTACCAGTGCATCCAAGATGTATAATTAAGAAATTCCCCCTATTTACGATATTCTTCACTATATATTTCCACAAAAAGAGATAATTTTCTAAAAAAAGTCTTTCAAAAAAATCCTTCAAAGTTATTAACCCCAATTCGGGATAAGCAGTTCTTCTTTTTCCTCAAAAAAAGTTTCAATAAAAACCTAAAAAAAGAGGATTGTTTTTTTGTGTATTTACTGTTGATAATCAATCATATAACAAAAATAACAATCCTCATAAAACTTGTCAGCAAAGTTACGGAAATCTATTGTATTGCAGATGATTTTTGCAAAGAATATCATTTAGAATTAAACAAAACCTCTCTTTCTCTCTCAAATCTCTCTACCGATAGTCCAAAACCTCGCAAGAGAAAAGGGCGGATGAGTGATGCCGAAATGATCACAATTCTTATTTTGTTCCACAGCAATACATTTCGGAATTTCAAACATTTCTATCTCTTTTATGTTTGCCGAGAACTAAAAAAAAGAGTTTCCCAATCTACTCTCATATACACGCTTTGTTGAGCGTATGCCTCGTGTTGCAATACCCTTATTGCTCTTTCTCAAACTGGGATTAATGGGAGAATGCACAGGGATAACCTTTATCGATTCCACACGTATTCCAGTGTGTGAAAATAAGCGACAATCCCGTAATCGCGTATTCAAAGGGTACGCTCAAAAAGGGGAAAAGTACTATGAGATGGTACTATGGATTCAAACTTCATCTTTTGTGTAATGAACGAGGTGAACTACTCAATTTTGCTCTAACCCGAGCCAATGTAGACGACCGTAATCCAAAAGTATTCAACGATTTAACGAAGGATTTATTTGGAAAATTATATGCCGATAAAGGTTATATCTCTCAATCACTGTTTGCTTCACTCTTTGATAGAGGTGTACACATCGTAACAGGAATACGAACTAATATGAAGAACAGATTAATGGATGTACATGATAAAATCATGCTTCGCAAGAGAAGTATCATAGAGACTATCAATGATATGTTGAAGAATGTTGCACAGATAGTTCACACACGCCATAGGAGTATCTCTAATTTCATCGTTAATCTTTTAGCTGGCATTGCTGCATATGCGTTCTACGACACCAAACCTTCCATCAATATGGAGTTTGAGAGGGAAGAAAAACAGGATGTAAAACAGCTCACTTTATTCTAACCTATAATTTGCGTGAAACAATTATACTTCGGTTTTAGGGCAAGACCGAAAGGATGCGTGTGCGATTTAAGAAACTCATGAAAGAGCGTTTCTTAAACCGAATTAGGTTTTTTAAGCTCTATCTGAAAAATAGAAGATTAAATGAGATTTAGGCTAATGAAGCATTTTTTTATTATATTTGTAGCACTAACGTAAAAATCTAATTATTAAAGTTATAGATACACTATATGTGCTGTGTTTAAAAAGCACTTTGGGGGTCTGCAAGGTAGATAAAACTTGATGATAAAATGAAAACAACTATTACTTTACAAGAATACCTTTCTAAAGGTAAAACCTTTGTCATTCCTGATTATCAGCGTGGCTATATCTGGGGACAAGAAGGTAGGAGCAAGACAAACGCCGTAGAGTATCTGATGAATGATTTGATACAACGGTATGAGAACAGATTTGAGGTATTCCTTCAAGGGGTTACTGTTACGGAGTACGAAGATGAAATCATACTCATTGACGGGCAGCAACGCACCACCTTTCTTTATCTTTTACTGAAATGGTTGGGATATAGCGAGAAGTTTGATATAATGTACAAGGTTCGTGAGGCATCGAGCAAGTTTCTTAAAGAACTTAACTTGGAAGATATTGAGGCTGATGAAAATGAACCTTATCAAGACCATTATTTCTTTAAGAAAACGCTTCGCATCATTGCAGACAAGCTTCAGGATATAGATAAAGAGGCGTTCTTAGCCTTCGTACTCAAGAAAGTAACATTCTTGTACATCAATGTTCCCAATGAAGAGCAAGCCAAGAGAGTTTTTACCATGATGAATGGCAATAAGGCTGTTATGCAGCAAGAAGAAATAATCAAAGCAGAGATACTGCGCCTTGCATCATTAAGTAAAGAGAAATCAGGCGGTATAGCGCACGAATGGGAACTAAATATGCTTAGAAGTCGTTATGCTCGTGAATGGGATAAGTGGCTACACTGGTGGAACAGAGAAGACGTGAAACGCTTGTTTAGGTGCGATAACACTATGGGACTGCTCATCAGCACTTATCTTTCGATGAAGACAAAAGAAGTACTCAACTTTGAAAGTTTCAGAAATTCTTGTCTACCAAATGGCACTCCCTACGATGCAAAGATGGCGTTTGATGGGCTTCGACGATTACAAAAGCAGTTTGAAGATGCTTTTACCAACCCTGTTACCCACAACCAAATAGGTGCTATCTTATTGATAATGAGAGAGGACAACAGAAGAAAGTTTGTTCAACATTATTTTGTAAATAAGCAAAATGATGAAAAAGCCTTGAAGGATTATTATATGCTTGCTTTCTTGGGTATGACGCACGATGAAATTATAAAGAAAGATGCAAAAAGCTTTAGCGAGAAATATGAGAATACTTTGAAAGCTTTGAACGATGACTTCCTGTATATACAAAATTCTGAAAAAGCTTTTCAATTCTTGCTTAGGCTGAATATAGATGAAGACATCAAGCAGGAGAGAGCCTTCATTTTTGATATATGGAGCAATCGTTCTTTGGAGCATATCTATCCTAAATCAAAAAGTAGGACATCAAGACGAAGAGGGCAAATGGTTTAGAGGCGATGATAAAGAATGTAGTGAGGAAGATATTACGCTAAAACGTGAGGATATTACGACCGCAGACGGACTTACAACAACTGAGCATAGCATCGGCAACTTGGTACTGCTCTATAAGAATGAAAATTCGATGTTTAACAACAGTGATTTTGAGGAAAAAAAAATAATGTTCTTCAACCCAAGCCGAAAAGAACTGTTCAAGAGCCGTCATCTTTTACACACAATATGTGTATTTGCTGAAAGAGGCGGTTGGAACGGAACAGCCATATCAGAAAATAAGAAGGCAATGATAGAGAAATTCGAAAACGATTACCAAGAATTGAAAGAAAAGTATGATGAATAAGATAAACTTTATAACAGGGACAAACTACACTTTGTCAGAGCTATTCTCTGATGAAGGAAAAATTATCATACCCGATTTGCAGCGAGATTATTGCTGGGGAGATGAGGTGCATACCAAAAACAAGATTGAATTGGTTAGTGATTTTACAACCAATCTAATACAATCATTTGAGCAAGAGCAACGCAATAAACTCAACCTTGGCTTAATATATGGGTATGAATCACTCGAAAGCCATATTCAGCTTTGTGATGGGCAGCAACGCATCACAACCTTGTACCTCTTGATAGGAATGCTTAATAAAAAGGTAGAGGGTAATCCTTTTAGAAAACTCCTCATCTCTGATTATGAATATCTCAAAGATGATAAAGAACCTTACTTGCAATATTCCATTCGCGAGTCGTCGCTCTACTTTCTTAGCGATTTAGTTTGCCATTTCTTTATCGAAGAAGCGAATGACAAGGAGAATGTAAAGTATGTAGAGAATATCGAAAGCGCACAATGGTTTTTCAACGATTACAAGGACGATGCAAGTATCCAAAGTATGTTGAGGGCATTGAAAAAGATGGAAACCATACTTGGGGATAAGACAGCCGAATGGTGTTATGAGTTTGGAAAATTCCTCACTACACAACTCACCTTTATGTATTATGATATGGGCAACCGTAAGAACGGAGAAGAAACCTTTGTTGTAATCAATACAACGGGCGAACCACTGACGGCAACCCAAAATCTGAAACCATTGGTTATTCATGCTGACATCAATAAGGGATATGCAAGAACTGATGCCGATGGGCATACATCTACAATAGCTATCGACTGGGAAGAGATAGAAACATGGTTTTGGAAAAATAGAGGTAACGGCAACGATACGGCAGAAGCTGGGTTTGATGAGTTTCTGAGATGGGTGACAATGTCTTACGCTGATAAAGAAACATTACAACAAGTTTTGAAGCAAAAGACAGCTCACTTTCCTTACGAGAAGATAGCTTTTAAAAAAGTTTATGAGTGTTGGAAGGTTACACAATTTCTGTTTAATGAATGGGGTAACACCATATATCCAAAGAAAGATTTTCTTTCGCCTAAAGAGAGTGAGAAAGCCATCAGTCAGGTTGATTGCTTCCAATTACTTCCGTTAATGACCTACTGTCTACAATGGAATGTTACCGAAGCAAAAGATAGCAACTTGCTGCGTTGGTATCATTTCTTGCACAATATTGCAAGGAAAGCGATGTAGGTAAAGCGGTCAATGATTTGGTTTATGACGCTATCGAGATGGTTAAAAGCTATCAAGATGTTTTGGAGCTAATAGAAAACAAGAAGTGTCTTAAAATCTCTGAAACCATTCTGACAGACGAAGAAAGGCTGAAATTAACCATCCTGAAGGAGAATATTGGTGATAGAGAAGCGATAGAAGAGGCTTTTTGGAAGGCTCAAAATAGAGATGAGATAAAGAGCCACCACATCTGGGCAGGCGAAATAAAACCACTTATCGACTGGGCTACTGCTGAGAACGGTTTTCATCTTGACGCGTTCAATGGTTATTTAAATATGTTTGATAGATTGTTTGAAGGCAATTGCGAAGATAACATCGATCTTGTTAGGCGTGCGCTGCTAACTCGCTCATTGGCAAACTACCCAATTAAACAAGGTAATGAATTTAACTTCGGATGGGGCTGGGCTGATTGGCATCAACTGATATGGGAGAACTCGGAAGCGTTCAGAAAGTTTTTGATGATTGTATAAAGAACGCAGAAACAGATCTTGAAACCTATTTGAAATCATTGTGCGACGAGTTCCCACTAGAGCAAGATTGGGCAGAATTTGTGCATTGTCCTTATCTGCTTGAGTATTGCAACACGAAACACACTATTTGTAATGATGGCAAAAAAACCATATTTTTGGTCAAAAAAACTCTTGGAGCAAGCCATTTGCAGTAAAGAATGCCCACTTATTGTATTCATTAGGTGCAACGTGGCAGAATGGTAACATATTGTTCGATGAGAAATATCCTCAATGGAGGGTTTGGTATTATCAAGGACAAATAGGCAATTGTGTTGTAATAGAGAATACTGAAAGAAATGTAGCAATAGATGTTGTTTGCTCTGTTACAGAATGTACAATTACACTCTTCCGTAGAAAAACAGATGAAGAGAACATAAGAGAGTACTTTAGCACTATCTGCTCAACGCCTGAATGGGAATGGAATGGAGAGCGATGGAAGAAAATGATTGATTATAAATTAGACAACGGAAAAGTTCGAGATGTCTTAGATGAGTTGATAGGCAGAATAGAACAAATGGACTAAGAGTATGACTATTGTTCAGATTTCTGACACGCACAACTGTCATCGGCAACTGGCTAATCTGCCAGCTGCCGATGTTCTTGTGCATTGTGGCGACTTTACCGATATGGGTACAGAGCAAGAGGTACTCGATTTCCTTAACTGGCTGATAGAATTGCCATATAAGCACAAAGTTTTGTTACTGGTAATCATGACCTTTGTTTATGGGAAGCAGCTGATATTGAGAGGTTTCCTAGCAACGTGCATTTTCTTCAGGATAGAGGTTGTGAGATAGAAGGGATGAAGTTCTATGGCTTAGGTTACAACCATTCAGAACAATTGATACCAACCGACATAGACATCCTTGTAACGCATGAGCCTCCATGTATGATTTTAGACAAATCCAACGGGACACATTGGGGCAATGCTCCGTTGAAAAACAAGGTGATGGATATAAGCCCTAAGTACCACTTTTTTGGTCATGCGCACGAGGCATACGGTACAATAAAGCATGGAGAAACAACATTCTCAAATGCTGCAATTCTTGACGACCATTATAAAATGTGCCATCAGCCTAAAGTGTTCTGTTTATAAAGACCACTTTGGGCTATACGGTTAAGTCTATATCTACCGTAACTTCTACTTCAAACTTCCTCACCCATAATGAATCGAAGATTGAAAAATCTAATATATCGTTCAATTTACTGCAAGCGTGGATAAGGTGCATGTCCTTACTCCATTCCAAATCCAATCCCTCGTTCTAATTAACGTGAGTTCGACGAATTCAGAACAATGCAAGCTGTGTGTCAATGGTCCTTTGTACATTGATACACGGCTTCTTTGGAAACAGACAATAGGCAGCAATGGCCCCTAATAAGTTGACGATGAAATTGTCAAAGCATCTATGTCTGGAGTGCTCCACTTGCGCAATGTTCTTAAGTTCATCATTTACCGTTTCTATAATGGCTCTTTTTCTGAGTAAAAGTCTGTCTGAAACGCTCATTAAAGCTCCTTTCATATTACTTTTTAATTTGGTAATAAGTTGTATTCCGTCAACGAAAAGCCTTTGAAAGAGGTTCTTACTGATGTACCCCTTGTCACCGACCAGCTTACCATGTATAAACTCTACAAAAGCTTGATACTCCAAAGGTTTACGGTCATCAACATCTCCCGGCGTTATCATAAAGTTGGGAAGCTCTCCTTTCTCATTACAAATCAAATGCAATTTAAAACCGAAGAACCAACCCATAGAACATTTCCCTCTTTGGGCTATGCCTTTGAAACTTTGTGAATATGTATTCTTTGGTTTTTGCAAACACGCAGTGATGTGCTGTCAACGAAGCTTATGCCCGTGCATTTGCCCAACAGGACCTTCTTGATAAACAAGGTTAAGGGTACGGCTACATCCCTTTCCAATTCTACCAAGCGGTTATAAGAAACAACATTGGGAAACAGATGGCGAAGATGCTTGCATACCCCAATTCGGTTTAAGAAACTCATGAAAGAGCGTTTCTTAAACCGAATTGAGGGTTATAGTAAGAACCGACAAACTTCAAAGAGTAAAGTTTCTAAAGCTAAAAACACTTCTGAAGAAAATAAAGAAAAGCAATATAGATAATCGAAGATATCCTTATGGTGACAGAAAATATGATAAGAATATCATTTGTCCCCATTGCATCGCCTGAGTTGCATTTACCTCTCAATATCTGCACACGTTCTAGCAGACAGTTTATAATTAAATTAGAAAAGATGTCTTACCTTTGTGGGTTCTAAGGATAAAAACATAATGAATGAGTTTATATTACATTCCGCCTATCAGCCAATGGGTGATCAGCCTGAGGCTATCCACCAGCTTACAACCTGTGCTAGAGAAGGAGCCCGCGCACAGGTCCTTCTAGGTGTAACTGGATCGGGAAAGACTTTTACAGTAGCTAATGTTATTAAAAATCTCAACAAACCTACGTTGGTATTGAGTCACAATAAAACATTAGCGGCACAACTCTATCACGAATTTAAAGGATTCTTTCCTGAAAATGCAGTAGAATATTATGTATCTTATTATGACTATTATCAGCCAGAAGCCTATATTGCTCAGACTGACACATATATTGAGAAAGACTTAGCGATCAACGAAGAAATCGATAAGTTGCGATTAGCATCTCTTTCAGCTTTGCTTAGCGGTAGGAAGGATGTTGTCGTAGTTAGTTCTGTTAGTTGTATTTATGGTATGGGAAATCCCGCAGCATTTTATGAAAATGTGATAGAATTAAAAGTAGGCAAAGCATTTGTACTCAACACCTTATTACGAAGATTAGTAGACGGACAATATATCCGTAATGATGTTGCTCCAAAAGCTGGAGATTTTCGTGTAAACGGCGACACTGTCGATATTTTTTTAGCTTACTCTGATGATATTCTTCGCATAACATTTTGGGGAGACGAAATAGAAACAATCGAAGAAATTGATGCACAAAGTGGAATTCGCTTAGGAAGTTTCGATCAATACAAGATTTATCCTGCAAATCTTTTCTTAACATCAAAAGAGACGCAAGAACTGGCCATCCGACAGATACAGGATGATCTCATGTTGCAATGTGAGAACTTTGAAAACATGGGAAAAACATTAGAGGCAAAACGACTGAGTGAACGTGTGAACTATGATATAGAAATGATTAGAGAATTGGGACATTGCAGTGGTATTGAAAATTATAGCCGGTACTTTGATGGTCGAAAAGCAGGAACTCGTCCCTACTGTCTGTTGGATTTCTTTCCAAAAGACTTCCTCATTGTCATAGATGAAAGCCATGTGACAGTCCCCCAAATTAGAGCCATGCGCGAAGGAGACCGTAGCAGAAAAGAAGCTTTAGTGAATTACGGATTTCGTTTGCCAGCAGCACTCGACAACCGACCACTAAGTTTTGATGAATTCCATGATATGGCGAATCAAGTAATCTACATATCAGCTACACCTGCAGATTATGAACTGCAGGAAGCTGAAGGAGTTGTTGTTGAACAAATAATACGACCTACTGGCCTGCTGGATCCACCTATAGAGGTACGCTCTAATGATTTCCCCGTAGACGATCTAATGGATGAAATCAGAACCTGTATCCATCTTGACGAACGTGTACTTGTAACTACACTAACGAAAAAGATGGCAGAAGAATTAAGCGAATATTTCATTGAAGCAGGTATTAGAACGGCTTATATACATAGTGATGTCGACACCCTAGAACGAGTGCGAATCATGGAAGATCTTCGCCGAGGAGTGTATCAAGTTCTAGTGGGGGTTAACCTATTGCGTGAGGGACTAGATCTTCCTGAAGTTGCTCTTGTAGCTATTCTTGATGCAGATAAAGAGGGTTTTCTTAGAAATGCTCGAAGCCTCACACAGACAGCTGGACGTGCAGCCCGTAATGTAAACGGTCGTGTCATCATGTATGCCAACAAGGTTACAGGAGCTATGCAACAAACAATTGATGAAACAAATCGTCGCAGGGCCAAACAAATAGAATATAATCAAAAACATGGTATCCAACCTTCTCCAATCAAGAAGAGCATTGGTAGGAATGAATTAGCCAAGATTTCAGAAGAACAACAGCAGGAGAAAGACATTTATAGAGAAGCGCTATCAGGAGATTTTAATAATACCACAAGTATTGCAGCAGAAGCTGATGCTATTTACGGAGCAGAAGAACCGCTCGAACAACGGAAGGAACGTCTTCAGAAAATGATGACGGAGGCAGCTCACAAGTTTGATTTTATCTTGGCTGCTCAAATACGAGATGAGCTATTAGCACTTGACAAGAAATAAGTAATTATTTGTATTTCAAGTTTAGAAAGCATAACTTTGCAACAAACGAAATCGAACAAGGCTATGATGAGAAAAGCAAATTTATGGAATAAAATAATGAAAGCTGCACTAACTATTCCTGGTGTATGCGTTGATCGTAAAGAGTTTCTCTCTTCCACTCTCAACGAAGCGCTCCCCCCAGACAAGATAAGTAAAGTACTGGAGTTACGTCCTGCCGCAGTCATTAAATGTTCTGTCATTGATAATTTAGCAACACGCCTTATAAAATACCACACTCGTGCAGTTACAACACTTTCAACTCTAACGGGAATTCCTGGTGGACCGACCATCTTGGCATCTATCCCAACGGATTTAGCACAATATTATTACCACGTCTTTGTTCTTGCACAAAAGCTTGCATACTTATATGGCTTTCCTGACCTTAGAGAAACAGATGAAAAAGGAAATCCACAAGTCACGGACGACATGATGGATATGCTTACCCTCTTCGTTGGCACGATGATGGGGACTGAGATTGCAAACAAAGCACTGCGCGATATTTGTTTAGACCTTACAATACAAATATCGAAGAAAGTACCTCAAAAAGTTCTTACCCGCTCTATCTACTACCCACTAGTCAGACAAGTGGCTCAACACATAGGCGTTGATCTCTCTAAAAACTCAGTACCAAAAACCATTGGAAAATTCATTCCAATTATTGGCGGCATTATTTCAGGAACCGTCACCTACGCAACATTTTATCCTGGTGCACAACGTTTGCAAAAGACCTTACACACTCAATTCGATTTATTGGGAGCAGAGACTTCTAACAAAGATGCAGATGCCAACAGATGACATTGAGCACCTCGTTGTCAAAGCACTGATTAATATGAGCTCTATGAATGAGCTGAATAAAGAGAAGAAACAACATTTTATCTTCCACTATATACAGCATACTACACTTATAAATACAGAAAAGGAATCCTTTGCAGAGAATCTTCGTGAAGGACATGTATTCAAAGTAGATTTCAGTAAATTTAAGGACGACCCTATTTGCTCCACTCAACTAATGAGACTACTTATCGAGATCATTCATATCAGTAATAAAAATCAGCGTCAATGAAAAAAATTTATTTGTATAAAAATAGCTCGTGAGCTTAATTACTCAGTATCAGAAACAGAAGAATTTCTTCAAAAAAATAACATACAAATCATATAATTATGTCAGAAAAAATAGGACTAGCCTGCGATCATGCAGGCTTCAAACTAAAAGAATTTGTCAAAACTTATCTAAAACAAAAAGGATTAGAATGGGAAGATTTTGGGACGAACTCAGAAGAAAGCTGCGACTATCCCGACTATGCCCACGCTTTAGCCACTGCAATTGAAAAGGGAGAAATAAAACGCGGCATTGCCATCTGCGGTAGTGGAGAAGGTATTAGCATGACTCTCAATAAGCATCAAAAAATCAGAGCTGCACTCGTTTGGATTCCAGAAATTGCTCATCTCACCCGGCAGCATAACGATGCGAACGTTTTGTGTATGCCAGGTAGATTTATCAATGAAGAAGAGGCCAAGAATATCATGGACGAATTCCTCTACACTGCTTTTGAAGGAGGACGCCACACACGCAGAATTGAGAAAATTCCCATTCCGAAAGCGTGATTTTCGAGCTTCTTCTTTGTGCTTCAAGCCTTTTGCACTATCTTTGCACTCGCTAAAAATAAGTAGAAACAAACAATTGATGCAAAAATGACTAAAGCAGATTTAGTATACACCATTTCTGAAAAAACAGGCTTGGATAAACGCACTGTTCTCAATATAGTTGAAGCCTTTATGGAGACAGTGAAAGATTCTCTCGCTGAAGAGAAAAATGTTTATCTCCGTGGATTCGGTAGTTTCATTCTCAAGAAACGTGCACAGAAGACGGGACGAAACATTACTCGGAACACAACGCTCATTATTCCTGAACACAATATTCCTGCGTTCAAACCCTCGAAAGAATTCAGTCAACTAGTAAAATAAGATTATTCACATTTTAACGGTAAAAAATATAAGATTATGCCAAACGGTAAGAAGAAAAAAAGACACAAGATGTCTACACACAAGCGTAAAAAACGCCTGAGAAAGAATCGTCATAAGAGCAAGTAGTCTCCAAAGACGACTCATTAATTGAGGATTGCGAAACAGGATTCAAACTTCATGGAGACACCTTCATAGAGTCATCCTATTTCTCAATTCTCTTTTTTGTAAACTACGAACTAAAACATTAAACCTCACAAAAGATTATGACAAGTGAAGTAATAGTAGATGTTCGCGCCAAAGAAATCTCGATCGCTCTACTTGAAGATAAGCGCCTCGTCGAATATCAACAAGAAGGACGTGAAGCACATTTTTCTGTGGGTAATATCTATCTTGCAAAGTCAAAAAAATCATGCCAGGGCTTAATGCTTGTTTCGTGAATGTCGGATATGAGCGAGATGCATTCCTCCATTATCTAGATTTGGGTATTCGCTATCGCTCATTAGATAAATACATGAGCCTACTGGGGGATGGAACAAAAGACGTTTCCATCACAAAAGCTCTGGGACAAAGCGATCTTGAAAAGGAAGGAAGCGTTCAGAATATTGTAAAACAAGGACAAGAAGTACTCGTTCAAATTCAAAAAGAGCCAATATCTACAAAAGGCCCTCGTGTAAGTTGTGATATTAGTTTCCCAGGAAGATTTCTTGTCCTAATTCCTTTTAGTGACAAGATCTCCGTTTCCTCAAAAATCAAGAGTAGTCAAGAGCGTGCTCGCCTCAAACAACTTATTCACAGTATTAAGCCAAAAGGGTTTGGTGTCATAATCCGAACTGTTGCAGAAGGCAAACGAGCAAGCGAACTCGACTTGGAAATCAAAATCCTTCACCGACGTTGGGAAGAGACTATCAACAAGGTGCGGAAAGCACGTCAAGCACAAAAGAAAATAGAAGCTGAAGCAAAATCTCCGCAACAAGCCTTACAAAATTATAGACCAACCCTTTGCTATGAAGAAACGAGTCGAGCTGTGGCTCTGCTTCGTGATCTCTTCAACCCCTCTTACGAAAACATCTATATTAACAATAAAGAAGTTTTTGATGATATTCGTGCCTATGTTTCCATGATTGCTCCTACGCGCCTAGATATCGTAAAATTGTATCAAGGAAATGTCCCTATTTTTGATAATTTCTCCGTTACTCGACAGATAAAAAGCTCCTTTGGTCGTACTGTAACTTACAAACATGGTGCATATCTAATTATCGAACACACTGAAGCTCTTCATGTGGTCGATGTCAATAGCGGTAATCGTTCGCGTTCTCCTGAAGGACAAGAAGTGAATGCACTTGATGTAAACTTAGGTGCAGCCGATGAACTTGCCCGCCAATTACGTCTACGTGATATGGGGGGAATTATTGTTGTTGACTTTATTGACATGGCTCAACCAGAAAACAGACAGAAGTTATATGAACGCATGGTAGAAAATATGAAGGGCGATCGCGCCCGTCATAATATCCTTCCTTTGTCTAAATTTGGACTTATGCAAATTACGAGACAACGCGTCCGCCCCATAGAAGAGCCTAATGTTGAAGAGATCTGCCCTACTTGTGGAGGTTCAGGTAAAATAAAGCCAAGCATCCTCTTTACTGACTTACTTGAAGGAAAAATACGACAATTATCACAACAGCTTCATTTCAAGCGAATCCGACTACACGTTCATCCTTATGTTGCTGCTTACCTCAATAAAGGTTTAATTTCTCTTAAACGAAAGTGGCAATTTAAATATAAAACAAGCATACAACTCACTCCCGATGAAGGACTAGCCTATTTACAGTATCAATTCTATAATGACAAAGACGAAGAAATCGATATGAGAGAAGTTAAAGAAATGGCATAAAGTCATGTAATAAAAAGAAGGCAAAGTTCATCAAAGCTTTGCCTTCTTTATTTCATTAAGTGATACCACATTAACTCTGCAAAATTAATAATATATATCACGAAAGTTATATGCTCAACGTAGAATTATTTACGAAAGTCAGTTGTCGAGCTTATGAATTATAAGGCCACTGCGAAGTTTTGGCTCAAACCATGTAGCCTTAGGGGGCATAATCCTACCTGCATCTGCAATAGCAATAATTTGCTGCATCGTAACAGGATATAAAGCAAGTGCAGCTTTCATTTCACCACTATCTACACGACGCTTCAATTCTCCTACTCCGCGGAGACCACCAACAAAATCTATACGATGATCTCCACGTAAATCTGTAATATTAAGCAGTTTATCAAGAATCAATCTAGACGAAATATCTACGTCAAGGACGCCTATAGGATCTGACGGTTCAAAGGTACCAGGACGAGCCTGAAGCTTATACCAATGCCCTTCTAAATAAAGAGAGAATTCATGAAATTGTTGAGGAGCATATTCTTTAATACCGAGATCTTCAACAATAAAGTCAGCATCAAGTGCTGCAAGAAACTCCTGTGGAGTAAGTCCATTCAAATCTGTAACAACACGATTATAACCAAGGATTGTAAGTTGATTTTCAGGGAAACATACAGCCATATAGAAATTATATTCTTCCTCACCTGTATTTTTAGGATTCTGCTTAGCTATCTCCTGGCCTACTAGAGCTGCAGCTGCAGATCTATGATGCCCATCAGCAATATAAAGAGCATCCATCTGCTCAAATTCAGCAGTAATCATAAAAATATCTTTCTCGTCTTCAATTAGCCAAAAACGATGTCCAAACCCATCTATAGGAGCAATAAAATCATACTCAGGCTTTTGAGTGGCATAACGATTTATGATTTCCGTAAGAATAGGACGCTCTTTATAAGCAAGGAATACAGGCTCTATATTTGCACGTGTATTGCGGATATGCTTCATTCGATCTTCCTCTTTATCACGACGAGTTAGTTCGTGCTTCTTAATTACATTATTAAGATAATCTTGGACATGACAACAAACAACAAAACCATATTGTGTATACCCATTCATTGTTTGCGCATAAAGGTAGTAGTTTTCCTTTTTATCTTGTAGAAGCCAGCCTTTTGCTTGAAATTTTAAGAATTGTTCTGCTCCACTTTTATAAACGCGAGAGTCATACTCACTAGTTCCTTTAGGAAAATTGATTTCAGGTTTAATAATATGATAAAGCGACATGTCATTATCGCCAGCTTCGGCACGTGCCTCATCAGAATCTAGTACATCATAAGGACGACATTCTATTTGCTCAACTAATTCTTTGGGAGGACGAATTCCCTTGAAAGGTTTGATTCTTGCCATAAGATTTTGAAATGAATTATTTTAAAGATAAAGATAGGATAAAAGGAGATGAGTTCATTAAATATCTCATCTTACACATTGTATAATACTTACTTATTAACTTGGAAACGAGTCACTCCGTCTTTGAAAAAATCAACAATCTGATTTGCAGCTGCAAGCCCTGCATTGATATTAGCCTCTGCAGTTTGAGCTCCCATCTTCTTAGGAGTTGCAAAGTAGCGATCGCCGAGTTTTTCGCAAGCCTCCTTATCGGCTGCAAGTTGAAGATCACTAATATAGCGCAAATCTGTACGCTCTTGTAAAATACTAATGAGTTCAGATTCATTAATTACATCTTGACGAGCTGTATTAACAAGAATTGCATTTGGTCTCATGGAAGCTATCAACTTAGCATTAATACTATTCTTGGTCTCTGGAGTAGAAGGAATATGAAGACTTACAACATCACATATACGGAATAATTCTTCTGCAGAATTCACTTGTATTACGCCGTGCTGAACAAAAATTTCTTGCGGACAATAAGCATCATAAGCATAAACTTCCATTCCAAATCCTTTAGCCACACGAGCCACATTTTGAGGAACGTTTCCAAAAGCTAAAAGTCCTAATTTCTTACCCATCAATTCCGTTCCGGATTTGCCATTATAATGATTACGAACAGTAAATAGAAGAAGGCCAAAAACAAGTTCTGCAACAGCATTTGAATTCTGTCCAGGAGTATTCATTACAACAATACCATGTTGCGTTGCAGCTTGCAAATCAACATTGTCAAAACCTGCACCAGCACGGACAATAATCTTCAATTCTGGAGCAGCATCCATGACTTCAGCATCAATTTTATCAGAACGAATGATAATTGCATTCGCATCTTTGACTGCCTCAAGCAACTCTGACTTTTCTGTATATTTTTCTAACAAAATTAGTTCAAATCCTGCCTTTTCTACAATTTCTCGAATACCTTCAACTGCGACAGAGGCGAAGGGCTTTTGCGTTGCAACTAAAAATTTTCATAGTCAATAATAAATAAAAAGTTAGTAAAGGATAAGAGAGTGACAAGTGAACAGATACTAAGAACTGTTCAACTTGTCATTCTGTAATTATTTTTTAATGCTTTGCTTCAAAATCCTGCATACAAGCAATTAAAGCCTTAACACCTTCTAATGGCATTGCATTATAGCATGAAGCACGGAAGCCACCCACATCACGGTGTCCCTTGATTCCCCAAATACCACGTTCTAGGGCAAAAGCAAGGAATTCGGATTCTAGCTCTTTATACTCGTCTACCATAACGAAGCAAATATTCATACGGCTACGATCTTCTTTCACTGCTGTTCCCGTAAAACACTTATTACGATCAATTTCGGCATAAAGTAAGTCTGCACGTTCTTGAGCACGACGGTTCATTTCTAAAACACCGCCTTGAGCTTTTACCCAACGAAGTGTTTGCAAAGCTGAATAAATAGGAATCACAGGAGGAGTATTAAACATAGAACCCTTCTTAACATGAGTACGATAATCTAGCATTGTAGGAATAGTTCTACTAACCTTACCAAGAGCTTCATCTTTTACAATTACAAAGGTTACGCCTGCCATAGATATGTTCTTTTGTGCTCCCCCATATATCATCGTATACTTACTTACATCTACTGGACGAGAAAGAATGTCACTAGACATATCACAGATAAGAGGAATGGGAGATTCAAAATCTTTCAGATATTCAGTACCATAAATAGTATTATTAGAAGTAACATGTAAATAGTCCGCATCTCGTGGAGTCTCAAAATTCTTAGGGTAATATGTAAAATTTTTATCCTTTGATGACGCAACTTCCACAACATCTCCAAACAACTTCGCCTCTTTTAGAGCTTTTGTTGCCCATACACCTGTATTTACATAAGCTGCTTTTTTTTCGAGAAAGTTGTATGGGATCATACAGAACTCTAGACTTGCGCCACCTCCGAGGAATAATACACTATACCCGTCAGGAATGCCTAAAAGCTCTTTCATAAGATCTCGAGCCTCATCAATCACAGCCTGAAATTCTTTACTACGATGGCTCATTTCCATCAGAGATAGACCTATGCCATTAAAGTCCACACATGCTTCAGCAGTAGCTTTCATAACTTCCTGCGGGAGAATTGAAGGGCCCGCACCAAAATTATATTTCTTCATGTCCGTTGAATAATTAGATGTTAGTTAAACAATTATTTCGTTGGCGAATGTAGGGAGATTTACTGGTTTCTCCAAATAATGCGAATAAATTTTTCAAAAAAAGTATAACTTCATATTTATACAAATAGATTTCACAGTCAAAAAAATATGTTATACAACATGGTTTTTATATTTTGCCAACTTCAAAATTCTCACTACTTTGCGGCCGAAACAAATTTACAACTGCGGGCACACCGCATAATACCTATTCAATAAAACAAAAAGCCATCACTATGAAAGTTTACGATTCTCACGACATTAAGAACATTGCCCTGTTAGGTAATGACGGCTCAGGTAAGACCACACTAACTGAAGCTTTGCTCTATGAGAGTGGTCGCATAAAACGCCGCGGGCGCATCACCATGAAAAATACCGTTAGCGACTATTTTCCTGTTGAACAAGACTATGGATATTCAGTCTTCTCCACTATATTCCATGTAGAAAGAAATAACAAGAAATTAAATATCATCGATTGTCCTGGATCTGATGATTTTGTTGGTGCGGCTATTACAGCACTTAATGTCACAGATACTGCGATACTTCTTATAAATGGTCAATACGGTCCAGAAGTAGGTACGCAAAACCACTTCCGCTACACAGACAAACTTCAGAAGCCTGTTATCTTCCTCGTCAACCAATTAGATTCTGAGCTCTGCGATTATAATAATATAGTAGAGCAACTACAAGGTATTTATGGATCAAAAGCTATTCCTGTACAATACCCTGTAAAAACGGGGCCAGACTTCAATTCGTTGATAGACGTTATTCTCATGAAAAAATTAACATGGGGAGAAGAAGGTGGACAACCTACAATAGAAGACATTCCTGCAGAGGAAAAGGAACGAGCACAAGAAATGCATAAAGCATTAGTAGAAGCTGCAGCAGAAAATGACGAAAACCTCATGGAAAAATTCTTTGAAACAGAACAACTTACTGAAGATGAGATGCGTGAAGGTATTCGCAAAGGAATGGTCACTCGCAGTATTTTCCCTATATTCTGTGTATGCGCGTATAAGAATATGGGGGTCGGTCGCTTAATGGAATTCCTTGGTAATGTAGTACCATTCGTTGACGAAATGCCTGCAGTACATAACACAAGAGGTGAAGAAGTCTTATTAGATCCCAAAGGGCCAACAAGCGTTTACTTCTTTAAAACAGGAGTAGAACCACATATCGGAGAAGTACAATACTTTAAAGTCATGAGTGGTACTCTAAAAGAAGGAGATGAACTCACAAATGCAGACAGAGGCACAAAAGAACGCATAGCACAAATATTTACTTGTGCAGGAGCTCAACGCGATAAAGTAGAAAAAATGCTAGCTGGCGACATAGGATGTACAGTCAAGCTAAAAGACGTACGAACGGGAAACACTCTAAACGGAGCAAATTGTGAGAATCGTTTCAATTGGATAAAATATCCAGAGCCCAAATACATACGAGCCATTAAAGCTGTCAATGAATCTGACACAGAAAAGATGATGCAAGCTATTCAGCGCATGCGTCTTGAAGACCCAACATGGGTTATTGAACAAAGTAAAGAGTTAAGACAGACTCTTATCAAAGGACAAGGAGAATTCCATCTTCGTACACTTAAGTGGCGTTTAGAAAATCTCGATAAAATACCCGTTGAATTCTATGAACAAAAAATTCCTTATCGCGAAACAATCACTAAGTCTGCAAAAGGAGATTATCGACATAAAAAACAGTCCGGTGGTGCAGGACAATTCGGTGAGGTACACTTAATTGTTGAACCCTATCATGAAGGAATGCCAGATCCCACAAGCTACAACTTTGGTGGACAGGAAATTCGTGTTAACATCAAGGGGAAAGAAGAAATTCCGTTAGAATGGGGTGGCAAATTGGTATTTATTAACAGCGTTGTTGGCGGAGCTATTGATACTCGATTTATGCCTGCAATTCTTAAAGGTATCATGAGCAGAATGGAGCAAGGGCCATTAACAGGTTCTTATGCCCGTGATGTTCGAGTTGTAGTATTTGACGGAAATGCACCCAGTTGATTCCAATGAAATTTCATTCACTTTAGCTGGTCGAAACGCCTTCAGTCAAGCGTTTCGCGATGCAGGTCCTAAAATTCTTGAACCCATCTATGACGTTGAAGTTTTCACACCAGTAGAAGCAATGGGTGATGTAATGAGCGATTTACAAGGTCGTCGAGGTATGATTATTGGTATGGTAGATGAAAATGGCTATCAGAAGTTATCAGCAAAAGTCCCCTTGAAAGAAATGTCTAACTACGCCACTACATTAAGTAGTTTAACAGGTGGTCGTGCTAGTTTCATTATGAAGTTTGCTTCTTATGAACTAATACCTACAGATTTGCAGAAGAAACTCATTGAAGAGTTCTCAAAACAGAACGAAGAAGAAGCATAACACGTCTAAAAAGCGAAGAGCCCTCCATTTCATCTTGGAGGGCTCTTTTTATAGATCCCAATACCGTAGAAAAAAATAAGAGTAATTTGGAGTTTCTTCATACTTATTGTACCTTCGCAGCAAATTTTCTAAAACAAGTATGGAAACTATTCAGGTAAAGGACAAAACTTTCACCGTTTCAATTTCTCGAGAAGAGATTCAGAAGCGCGTCTCAGAAGTAGCAGCACAAATAAGTAAAGACCTTAACGGCAAAAAACCGCTATTTCTTGCCGTACTGAATGGTGCTTTTGTTTTTGCAGCAGATTTAATACGAGGAATTTCTACCGATTGTGAAATTACGTTTGTTCGGTTGGCCTCCTATACAGGAACAAAATCAACAGGCATCGTAAAAGAACTTATAGGTTTAAATGAGAACATAGAGGACCGCCATATTGTTATCGTTGAGGATATTATTGATTCAGGTAAAACCATGGAGGAATTATTAGCAATGTTGCAGGCACGTCATCCAGCTAGTATCAAAATAGCCTCACTCTTAGTAAAACCAGGAAATTTGAAGGTAGATCTCGACATTCCTTATTGCTGCTTCAAAATCCCCAACGACTTTATTGTAGGTTACGGGCTTGATTATGATGGTGAAGGTAGAAACTTACCAGAAATATACACCATCAAATAAGAAGAAACACACAAAAGGATAATTCAAAATATGAAAAATTTAGTTATTTTTGGTGCTCCAGGCTCAGGCAAGGGGACTCAAAGTGATCTTTTGGTTAAGAGATATGGTTTTAAACACATCTCAACAGGTGATGTCTTGCGTGGAGAAATAAAAAAAGGCACAGAGCTGGGAAATACTGCTAAAAATTACATTGATAATGGTCAGTTAATTCCAGACTCGCTGATGATTGACATTCTCGCAAGTACATACGATAGTCTATGTCCCTGCGATGGTATTATCTTTGATGGTTTTCCTCGTACCATACCTCAAGCAGAAGCATTAAAGAAGATGTTAGCTGACAGAAATACTGAAGTTAGTGCTATGCTCGAGCTTGATGTTCCAGAAGAAGAACTTATCGCTCGACTTATCAATCGTGGCAAAACTTCTGGCCGCGCTGACGATAACGAAGAAACAATTCAAAAGCGTTTAAATGTCTATAAGAATCAAACAAGTCCTCTCATTGAATGGTACACTTCTGAGGGACTTTGTCATTCTATCAAGGGTATTGGTTCTCTCGAAGAAATCGAAGCAGCTCTTTGTAAAGTTATTAACGAACTCTAAAATCATTATACACAAACGAATTACACAATACCTCACCAATAGTGAGGATGTGTAGTTCGTTTTCTTTTTATTCAAATTTTATCTAACCTCTTTGGTCTCACTCGAAGAAAAAATATGGAATCCAACTTCGTTGACTACGTAAAAATTTATTGTCGTTCTGGAAAAGGAGGACGCGGCTCGATGCATTTACACCGTGCGAAGTATCAACCAAATGGTGGTCCCGACGGAGGAGATGGAGGACGCGGCGGAAACATATATTTAAGAGGAAATCACAACTACTGGACTCTTCTCCACCTGCGTTATGAGCGTCATGTTTTTGCTGGACATGGTGGTAATGGCGGAAAATCTCTCCTGCATGGTGCCGATGGGCAAGACTGCTATATAGACGTCCCTTGCGGCACAGTTGCCTACGATGCTGAAACAGGTAAATATATCTGCGATGTTACAGAAGATGGACAAGTCGTGATGCTGCTAAAAGGTGGGCGTGGCGGAAAAGGCAATTGGCATTTCCGAACTGCTACTAATCAAACACCACGTTATGCACAACCCGGAGAACCGATGCAAGAGATGATGGTTATCCTGGAATTGAAGTTACTAGCAGATGTTGGCCTCGTTGGTTTTCCCAATGCAGGTAAATCCACTCTTCTCTCTTCAGTTTCTTCTGCAAAGCCCAAAATTGCCAATTATCCTTTCACTACGATGGAACCGAGTCTAGGCATTATCCCCTATCGTGACAACCAAAGCTTTGTTATGGCAGATATTCCTGGTATCATTGAAGGAGCTGCCGAGGGAAAAGGACTAGGACTTCGCTTTCTCCGTCATATTGAACGTAATTCTCTCTTACTGTTCATGGTTCCTGGAGACACAGATGATATCAAAAAGAATACGAGGTACTCTTAGGTGAGTTAGAAAAGTTTAATCCTCAGATGCTCAATAAGCACAGAGTCTTAGCAATCACTAAATCTGACCTCTTAGACGATGAGCTTATTGATTTGCTGAGTGTCGATTTGCCCACAGATCTTCCAGTCGTATTCATTTCAGCAGTTGCGGGCAAAGGAATCCAAGAATTAAAAGATTGCCTTTGGAAAGAACTCAATAGCGAGAGCAATAAATTACAAGCTGTTTCTGAAGGAGGGAGTATCATCCATCGCGATCGTGAAGTACGTATTTTAGATCAAGACTTTGAGGAATGGGAACCCGACTTTGAGGAAGAAACAGATGAAGACATTCTTGACTTAGAAGACATAGAAATTCTTGATGACTGAAACTGATATTTTTGAGTATTCGCTTGACAATAGAGTTCGAGCATTCTCTACAACAAGAAAAGGAGGAGTAAGTACAGGAAACTACTCCTCCTTTAATATATCTTACTACTGCAACGATAGGCTCAAGAACGTGCAAGAAAATCGCAATCGACTCAGCCTATTACTTGACATTCCTAGTGAGCGTATCATTGTACCACGACAAGTTCATCTAACAGCAGTACAAGCAGTTACATCACATACAAAGAATACAGATCTAGAAGACATAGATGCTGTTATCACCAATGAGAGGCAATTATGCATTGGTATATCAACAGCCGACTGTGTTCCTATCCTCCTCTACGATACAACAAAACAAGCAATCGGTGCAGTTCATGCAGGATGGCGAGGTACTGTTGGAAAAATAGTTTGCAAAACCATTCAAAAAATGCAAGAGCATTACAACTCATTTCCTCAAGACCTCAAAGCTATTATAGGTCCAAGTATCAGTAAAGAAGCCTTCGAAGTCGGTGATGAAGTATATGATGCTTTTGCTACTGCAGGCTTTACGATGTCGGAAATTGCAGAACGTCGAGAGAAATGGCATATTGATTTATGGGCAGCAAATTTTAAACTTCTAGTTGCAACAGGTGTAAAAATGGAAAATATTTCTGTTGCAAACATTTGTACCTACAATCACTACGATACTTTCTTCTCAGCACGCCGTCTTGGTATAAACTCAGGCCGAATATACACAGGCATTCTATTAAAGTGATGAGTTTTTCATTATCTTTGCGAATTTAAAACAATAAATTACTTATGTACGGATTTATCAAAGTAGCGGCGGCTGTCCCTAGCGTACGAGTAGCTGACTGCAAATTTAATACAACACAAATTGAAGGTATGATGGCCCGAGCTGAAGGGCTCGGCATTGAGATTATTGTATTCCCCGAACTCTCTATAACGGGTTATACATGTCAGGATCTTTTCCAGCAACAAATTCTTTTAGAAGAGGCCGAAACCTCTCTATTAAAAATCATGGAATTCAGTCACAACCTCAATATCACAACCATAGTGGGCCTGCCGCTTGCTTATGACGGTATGCTGCTCAACTGTGCAGCCATTATACAAGGAGGAAAAATTTATGGTATTGTACCAAAGACATACATTCCTAACTATAAAGAGTTCTACGAAGCTCGTTGGTTTAGTTCTGCTTCTCGCTTAGGACGACAAGAACAAATCAATTTCTTTGGACAGCAGATTCCTTGTGGTGATCATCTCTTGTTCAATAACGGCCGATTCACCTTTGGCGTAGAAATATGTGAAGACCTTTGGGCTACGATACCCCCCAGTTCTAAACTCTCCTTACATGGTGCAGAAATCATCTTTAATCTAAGTAGCAGCAATGAACTTGTAGGGAAAAATGCGTATTTAAAAGGACTTATCAGTAATCAGAGTGCACGCTGCATCAGCGGCTATGTCTATGCCGGTAGTGGTTATGGGGAAAGCACACAAGATATCGTCTTCAGTGGTCTTGGTTTTATTGCAGAAAATGGACATATATTAGAAGAAGGCAAACGCTTCTCTATGCAAGAACAGCTCATTGTCAGTGAAATCGATATTGATAGTCTTCGACAGGAACGCCGTGTTAATACCACGTTTGCCTCTGTAAAGGACTTAATGCAGCAATCTGACAAAGGTACCTACTTCCAAATCGAGATGAATCCTACAATTCTTGATAAAGAGCGCTTCACTCTGACACGCAATATTCCATCCCACCCGTTTGTCCCTAGTGCGGACAAAATTGACGAATGCTGCGAGGAAATCCTCAGTATTCAAAGTGAAGGTTTAGCAAAACGTATCGACCATACTCACGCCGAAACGGTGGTTATAGGTATTAGCGGAGGCTTAGATTCCACATTAGCGTTACTCGTTTGCGTAAATGCCTTCGACAGATTGAAAAAGAATAGAAAAGGCATCGTTGGTATCACTATGCCTGGTTTTGGTACTACAGACCGTACTTACACTAATGCCATTAACTTGATGAAAGGGTTGGGTGTTACCATAAGAGAGATCGGTATAAAGGATGCCTGCAATGTACATTTTAAAGACTTAGGAATCGACCCAGCAAAGCACGATGTTACTTACGAAAACAGCCAAGCACGCGAACGTACACAAATCCTTATGGATGCTGCCAATCAAATGAATGGATTTGTAGTCGGCACTGGAGATCTAAGCGAACTGGCTCTAGGATGGGCAACTTACAATGGCGATCAAATGTCTATGTATGCCGTCAACTCTTCTATTCCTAAAACGCTAGTTTATCATCTTGTAAACTGTGTGGCACAACATGTTGAAGACGAACATATCAAAAGTACACTTCTCGATATTGTCAATACCCCCATTAGTCCAGAACTTATTCCAGCAACTGCAAACGGAGAGATTCTCCAAAAGACAGAAGACCTCGTTGGTCCATACGAATTACACGACTTTTTCATTTATCATTTCTTACGCAATGGCTTCCGGCCAAGTAAGGTTTTCTATTTAGCACAAAAGGCGTTTAATAGCAGCAATAGAAACTCATCTACTTACGATGATGCAACCATTCTAAAATGGTTACAAACATTTTGCCGTCGTTTCTTCAGCCAGCAATTTAAACGCAGTTGTCTCCCCTGATGGTCCAAAAAGTAGGAAGTTGTTCTCTCAGCCCTCGAGGCGATTGGCGTATGCCTTCTGATGCTTGTGCAGCTCTTTTGGTTGGAAGAATGCGAAAATTTAAAAAGAACAAATCAATCCTATTACGCAATCAAACAATGAGAACAACTAAATCTGTGCTTTTTACGTTATTCCTGAGTACTCTGTGGGGCTATACCTATCCCTTATTTGCACAAAAGAAGCCGATTTTCTTTGCGAGAACAGTTATTGAGTCCCCCACTCTCATCAAGGGCGATAGCATGTTGGTTTCTATAATTCTCTACTCAGATGCCGACTTACAACAGATACGCTGTAACACACAAACACTCAAGCTAAAAAATGCCACTGTTCGCCGACTCAACTTTAATCGTGATGAGACACTTGGACTTCGTAACTATAAAGGACAAACATTCAATAGTTTAGTTTGGGCAGAATATGTCATTTCTGCCAATGAGATAACAACAATAGTACTCCCTGCTTTCAAATTTGAAGGAATAGCAAGAACCTATATCCCGTCTCAACAAGCATCTCCTTTCTTAGGATGGTGGACTCCGCAAGAAGCCAAAGATTTTCGCATAAAAACTGCCACAGAAAAAATAAAAATACAAGTTATTCATAAGCCACAGAAGACAACAAAAGAATTACTCCAATCAAAAGAGTTCACGCTCTAATTCTCTGACATACAATTTCTATAGACTTATAAGAAAGTAGGCTATCAACGTTTAATTATCGCTGATAGCCTACTTTTTCTTAAATAACGTGAGTTCGACGGATTTAGAACAAAGCAAGCTGTGTGTCAATAGTCCTTTGTACATTGATACACGGCTTCTTTGGAAACAGGCAATAGGCAGCAATGGCTTCTAATAAATTGACGATGAAATTGTCAAAGCATCTATGTCTGGAGTGCTCTACCTGAGCAATATTCTTAAGCTCGTCATTCACAGTTTCTATAATGGCTCTTTTTCTGAGTAAAAGTCTGTCAGAAACGCTCATCAAAGCTCCTCTCATGTTACTTTTCAACTTGGTAATAAGCTGTTTTCCATCAACGAAAAGCCTCTGGAAAAGGTTCTTACTGATGTATCCTTTGTCACCGAAGAGTTTTCCATGTATGAACTCTACAAAAGCTTTATACTCCAAAGGCTTACGGTCATCAATATCTCCCGGCGTTATCATAAAGTTGAGAAGCTCTCCTTTCTCATTACAAATCAAATGCAATTTGAAACCGAAGAACCAACCCATAGAGCATTTTCCTCTTTGGGCTATTCCTTTTAAAACTTTGTGCATATGTATTCTTTGGTTTTTGCAGACACGCAGTGGTGTGCTGTCAACGAAGCTTATGCCCGTGCATTTTCCCAAGAGGACTTTCTTGATAAACAAGGTTAAGGGTATGACTACATCCCTTTCCAATTCTACTATACGGTTATAAGAGACAACATTGGGAAAGAGATGGCGAAGATGCTTGCATACTTTTTCAAGATAGAAATGTTTAAAGCAGCGATAACCAGAGTCGTGGAAAAGAATCATTATCAGCATGACTTCTGCCTTTGACATTGTAGAATTTCGATGATATTTTCTTTTTCCAATAGGTTTTAGTGTATATTTTGCTATCATAGCATCAAAAAATTGCAGAAGTCGTCTGCCATACAAAATATTTCTGTAATTTTGTCTTCGGTAATTATAGTGATTTTTGTTTGTGTTTCAATACCTTAAAATTACAACAAATTTCGCTAATCACCAAATTTACAAACACTTATAATTCGTCGAACTCACATTATTTAATAGGCCGATTAAACTATTGCGCAAGTTTGGTTAAAGCGACTTTCACCCAATTAAATTCGTTTGTTTCGTATTTTTTTGTTACTTTGTAAATCCAAATACAATATAGTCTTTAATTCTTTTTTTAATTGATGTAAAAAAATAAAAACCGATGAGAAATACAAACGACTTCATGTCACTGAGAACTGCTGTCAATAAGGCACTTTCACAATATATGCAATTGAGGAAGAAAATAGACTGGAAGGATAGCAGTAAATCTGCAACCATCCAGCAACTTGCTCAGCCTTTCCTGAATGGCTATTTTACAATAGCTATTGCAGGCAAAATGAGCGCTGGCAAATCAACTTTCATCAATAGTCTGATTGGAGAGAATCTTCTACCTACAGGTCATTTCCAGACAACAAGTAGTATTACTTGGATTGTATCTTCTAAGGATCGCTCAATGGAGGTAACTTTTGCAGATGGCAAAAAGTTAACTTACAAAAACCATTTTGCCGAAGAACTCCGTAAGTTAGTAGCAGTACCAAAAGAATTTGATGCTTTACCAATTAGCGATATTAACACTCTAATTATAGGCAATAATGATATTAATACTATCCTTCAGAAAAAAGCAGGTATAGAAGAAAAAACAGGAACATCTTCAAGTGAAGACTTATGGAAAAAATATGTCAGCGTTACACCTAAAGGCAAAATTGCCCAAAAGGTTGTAATTCAGATTCCGTTGCCTGATGAATATGAGGGTTGGCGAATTGTAGATACTCCAGGAGTGGGTGCAATTGGAGGTATTCAAGTAGCAACAATGCAATTATTAACCTCTAGAGATAAATCGAACAATAATCAACATTTAGTAGATGCTGTAATTTTGTTGCACAAAGGAACTGAAAACATTCAAGATGAAAGTGCTAACAAATTTGCAGAAGATGTAAGCAAGTCTATGGGCGACCTAGCAAAGGGGAGATTATTCTTTGTTTTGACTCATGCTTCAACACCAGAATTCCTTAACTATAAGGATGGTATTTTGTCTCGTGCATCAAACCTTTTTGGAAAAAGATTGGGTATCCCTGCAGAAAGGATTACCTATGTAGATAGCTTTATTCAAAGATTTATTACTGATGCAAAAAATTCCGGTAAAGATTTCTCAACTCCACAAAATTTGTCTACAGCACTTACTGGATGGACAGAAGAAGACTGGAAGGCAATATGTAGCCACCTTTTCCAACTACATGGGGAGTTACAGATGCGAGGAAAAGAATGTTCTAATTCCACTATCTTTAGCCAATTAGAGACTACTGCTCACTTTGATGTATTAAGAGGTAAGCTAAATGATTTTCTCAACAACGAGAAAGAAGCCACTTTTAATAGCTTAATGAATCTGATTGAAGACGAATTGAAATTATATGAGTCTCGTGTTCAAAAAGACATCCAAGCCGTCAGTAATGGCTCGTCAGAAATAGAAAAGCAAATCAAAGAAGCAGAACAAGAAGACCTCCAATTGAAGCAAGTGCTCGTCAAACTCCAGCAAAAAGCAACTCCAGGAGCAATAAAAAAATTATTTGAATTCGTCGACCCAGAATTGGAGGCACTCTCAACAAAAAAAACAATCACCGAAGTTCGTGCAGCCTATCTCCAAATCATCGACAAAGGTATTAACGCAGAGAAAAACTATTTCGAGACGTTGATAAGAGATTTTAAATTGTTTGCAGAGGAATTCAGTAATTCGAATCTTACAATGAAAAGTCTTGATATGCAATCCATCGAACAAGAGGCACAAAAGAAAGCCACATCTAAAGTTACAGACTTTTCTCGAGCTGAAAAAAAGCTTGTTAAGAAAGGAGGTTTGAGTTCTGCTGACAAATATGAAATTTATTATCCGCATAAAAAAGATCAGCTTGATTTTGATAGAAAGCTTAGAGAATTTACTGCTGTTGTGAAACGTGAGGGCAGAACTCATTACAAAGCTTATATTGCTGGTGTTGTTGAAAAATGCAACAACTTTTTTACAATTACATCTGAAACTATTGATGTCAAGAAAAATAATACTATCTATCGCTTGAAATGTTATGAGAATCGCAAGACAGAAAAAAAGATAAAATGCTTGCTGCTCTGAATTCTCATCTTAATGAGATAAAAAAATGTACAAGCAGAACTTCATAAATTCTCTGATTAACTATGATTGATAAAAACAATGCTAAATAAAAAAATTCGTGAAGCTGCAGATCTGTTGCTCACGGATATTCAACTCATGGGTCCAGATGAGTTAAACGAAAATTTACGATATTTTGCAGAAAAAGCAAAAAATGTAGCTGAAGGAGTACTTGAGGAATATATCTTCTCTGTAGTATCAAACTACACAGAGGGAGTCAATGCAATTAAGGACACTGAGATATTGTCAAAGTTTATCAACTTTTCTTCTGGCTATCAACAGCAAATGCTCAACTGGATAAAGAATAATCCATTGGAAGTAAAGGAAGAGATGTTTGAAATTCCACAAGCAAGATCAGTCACAACGGATAAAGGTGAAATTTCCCCTAAAATTATTTTCGGTGCAGGTACAGCTTTAGCAGTTGGTTTATTCATTTTTACCAATGTTTGGATTGCCCTTGCTGCTGAAATAATCACAATATTTCTAACGAAATACCAAAACGAGCGAATTACTAAACAGAATTCCATTAAGGAAGAAATCGAGAAGAAAAGATATGAGGCTTCTCTTCATGCCAAGAAAGATAAACTCGTAAATGGCATGATTCCTGAATTGGAAAAATGGCTTGATTTAGGTGAAACTGCATCTAATAATATTATTACCTCATTTGGAATATAAAGAATATGGGAAAGTATGATATTAGAAAGGCAACAGGTCGAAGTCAAATTCTTGAACAAGATAAACTTCAGTCAGTTGAACAAACTACATTAGCACCTGTACCTAGAGAGACAGAAGTCTCGTCTAATAAATCTGATAATTCAATAATGACTCAGTTGGAAATGTTTGACAATGTAGTAACACATAACTATTTGTCAAAATTATCTTCATATCCTATTGTTCCATTGAATAATTCAGACAAATCACGCATGGGATGGTATAAGATAACTAGAATAGTGTATGATGGAGAAACGTTTTTTCCAGATCAATTATCTATGTTATATACTTCCTTACATAATGTGTCTAAGAATGTAGCTTTGGTCATTCAAAAAAACGGTTTTGATGATGTAGAAATATATTTAGGAGCGAGGGATTTTGAAGGATGTCTTCATGAATCATCAACTTTGCTTTCATCTGCAATTCAAGGATATCTTCCCGGAGTGAAAATTGAACAGTCTGTTAATTGTTCTTTTTGTTCTGCAGAATCAAATGTCTATGTTGCATCTTACTCTGGAGTAGCTTCTCTTAGAGATGATAAAAAAGATTCTTTTGTTCAAGGTATTGAGAAATTTATAGATTCTACGCCAAACATACCTACTTACACGGCATTATTTGTTGCCGATAATGTAAGTCAGGAGCAGGTTAAGGAAATGCTTGCTGCTTATTCATCATTACATGATGCAATTACACCTTTCACTGAATGTCAAGATAGTATAAGCGAGACAGAAAGTGAAGGAGTCTCCGAAACTTTGACAAAAACATTGGGAGAGACAATTACAAACAGTTTGTCCGAAACAGTTACTAGAACAGAAGGGACAAATTCTAGTTATTCTAAAACAGAAGGTTGGTCAGAAGGCACGAGCAAAAATGAAGTTCCAAATATTTTACAAACGTGTTTTGGCGGTGAAACTTCTGGTTCTAGCTCAAGTTATAATGAGTCATATACAGAGCAATCTGGTTTTCATACTGATTTTGCACAGGCAAACCAAAAAAGCCAGGCAAAGAGTACTTCAGCGCAAGACTCAACTGCCAAAGGAACAAATAGAGGAACAACTAAAGGCACAACTAAGCAAATTACTAGATCTAACTCAACAGCAAAGGCTTATATTGATTTGCTTGATCGTAATATGAAACGCCTTCGCAATGGTAACCCATTTGGAATGTGGTCGATTGGAACTTATTTTGTGTCTCCTGATGTATCTACATCTAGGAAACTTGCAAATATTTATAGAGGATGTGTTACTGGGGAAGATTCTGATCTTGATAACTCTGCCGTAAATGTATGGGATCAAGAGAATTCCCGAAAATTGCTTTATTATTTGCAGGACACAAAGAATCCTCGTTTCTTGGTTGGAAATATTAATGTTTCAGGAGGAGAAATTGTTTCTAGTAAAGAACTGGCAATACATATGTCTCTGCCTCAAACATCAATACCTGGTGTTGAGATTAGAGAACGTGCCGCGTTTGGCCGTAACATCTGTACAAGAACATCGTCAAATAAAAAGTCAGCAAATATTTGTATAGGAAAAATTAGCCATTTAGGCAATATATCTCAAAAAGAAGTATTGCTGGATTCTAATGAAATTAGCAAACATATTTTTGTTACAGGTTCTACAGGAAGTGGCAAATCAAATACAGTATATTTACTTGTAAATGAACTTTTAGAGCAAAATAAGAATGTTCTTATTGTCGAACCGACCAAAGGTGATTACCGTAAAGTTTTCGGTGGTAGAAAGGATAAAAAATTTACAGTTTACTCTACTCGTGAGGACGAAAAGAATCTCCTTAAAATCAATCCGTTTGCATTTCCTGACGGAATACGTGTAGTAGAACATGTGGAAAGGCTCGTCGAAATATTTGGTGTATGCTGGCCTATGTATGCTGCTATGCCTGCGGTGTTAAAGAATTCTATATTATCAGCTTACGAGGAGTGTGGATGGGATTTAAGAAAATCAACCTGCAAATATGATAAATTGTTCCCAGCGATTGCGGATGTTGTTACCCAGCTTAAGAGAATAATCTCTACTTCGCAATACTCTGCTGACACTAAGGGTGATTATGTAGGTGCTTTACAAACACGATTAGAATCCCTGACCAATGGTATATATTCTTCCATTCTTTCGTCTAATGATGTAGTTTCTTATGAATCCCTTTATGATTCTAATGTCATAATTGACCTCCACAATATTGGTTCTGCTGAAACAAGATCAATGTTAATGGCACTTGTTGTTTTAGGTCTCACAGAGTGGCGTATGTCACAAAATGAGGACGAGATGGATAAGATACTTCAACACGTAACTGTTCTTGAAGAAGCTCATTGCATTCTTCCTAGGGTTTCAAAACAACAAAGTCAAGAAGGTTCAAATGTGTTAGGAAAGTCTGTGGAAATGATAGCTTCTGCAATTGCTGAAATGCGAACTTATGGAGAAAGTTTTATCATTGTAGATCAATCTCCTTCTGCTGTTGACGAAGCTGCAATACGAAACACTAATACTAAAATCGTCATGAATCTTCCAGATGGTGAAGATAGAGAGATTGCTGGGAAATCTATCGCTCTGACGACCGATGAACAAATTTCTGAATTAGCTAAACTTTCAACGGGTGAAGCATTAGTATGGCAACGTGGTTGGAGTGAATCCGTTCTTGCGTCTATTTATGAGATGTCTCGTCGTGACCCACTATTCTCAAAAGATAATAAAGTTGAGATTATTGAAAATAACACCAATATCCTTAGTTCATATTTCATTAATTTCTTCATAAAAAGATAAGTCAATAGATGAAGAATGTTGTGATATTCTTAACCAAGAAATACTTCAGGCAAACTGTCCTTCATCTACTAAGGCAAAATTGATAGATGCTATTCAAAGCAAATCTTCTATGCAGAAAAATGGTTCTTCGTGAAGCCATTATTACATACTTAGGAATAAAGGAAGAGTTAACAAAACTCATAGATAATTACATCCTTGGTACATTTAATCTGGTTTCTAAACTTAGGATGTATATGAATGAAGAACTCAATATAAAGGACTCTCATACGCAGAATATATTGTTGAGTATTTCATTTATTTGGGCATCTTACCAAAGTAAAAAAATGGCATTCAAGCTGTAGACAAAAATATAGAATATTTTAAAAAAATACAAAAATAGTATGGCATTTGGAATAGATGACGCTGTAGTAGAAGTTGCAGCAGAGGCCGTGAAAGAAGGGGCTTCAGAAGTGGCATCTTCAAGTTCAGGAATATTGGAAAATATATCTGAAAACTCATTGTCTAATGAATTTTCTCCTGATGCTTTTTCAGAAAATGTATATGATTCAAATTTAGGAGACTTGCAGGCTGAACCTGAGTCTCCAAATGTTGGAGAAGAAACTTTTAATCCAAGTGCAATCGAAGAAGAATTTTCTCCTTCTATGTTTGATGAACTACAAGATAGTCAGTTATCATGTATGCATCAGGTTGAAAGTATTCCTACACAAGAAGAAGTAACGAATTCTGGATTAGACAATGCAAATAGTTCAACAGAAAAGTTAGAAGAACCTATATCAAAAGATTTAGGTACTGATGGCGGAAAAAGCGAACAATCTGAAATAAAAAAAACAGGAGGTAGTTATAGTGAACTAAGAGGTGAAGGCTGGGGGTGGAATACAGAACCACCCAAAGAAGTTCATCATATGCCCGCAGATAGTAGTTCCAATCTGGAAAGGCATGAGGGGCCTGCTATTGTTATAGACTATAATGACCATAAACAAACTGCTAGTTGTGGTTCATCACGCGAAGCAAAGGAGTATAGAGCCGCTCAGAAAGAGTTAATCGATCAAGGAAAATTTAAAGAAGCATTACAGATGGATATTGATGATATTCATGATAAATTCGGTGATAAATACGATGAAGCGATTTCGCAAATGCTTGAATATGTTGACGGACTTGAAAAATTAGAAAAAATATGATTAATAAATTTGAAATAAATCCATTTGTTGGAGTAGGATGTGTCGAATTTGATACAAACCGAGATGACAATCGTAAAAAATTAGGTAAATATACTGAGTTCCGTAAATCGAGATTCAGTAAAAATACCACAGATAACTATGGAGATTTCCATGTTTATTATAGTGTTGACAATAAAGTAGATGCTATAGAGTTCTTCCATGGCACTCAAGTGTTGTTTAAGAACTCGAACATTTTTGATCTTAATAAAGAGGAAATAATATCATTGTTTAACGATGAAAAAATGGTCATTGAAGATGATACTATTAACTTCGAGTCGTATGGTGTTGAAGTAGTGTTAGAAGAAGGTGTAATAGCTTCTATTCTTGTTCATAAAAAAGGATATTAAAAGCATTGGTTACTTCGCAACCTATTGATTTGCCATTAGTTTGCGAAGTCCCATGAACGTCAAGGAATGCTATTAACCCCAATTCGGTTTAAGAAACGCTCTTTCATGAGTTTCTTAAACCGCACACGCATCCTTTCGGCCTTGATCTAAAACCGAAGTATAATTGTTTCACGCAAATATAGATTAGAATAACGTGAGCTGTTTTACACCCTGCTTTTCTTCCATCTCAAACTCCCCATATTGATGGAAGGTTTGGTGTCGTAGAAAGCATACGCAGCAATGCCAGCTAAAAGATTAACGATGAAATTAGAGATACTTCTATGGCGTGTGTGAACTATCTGTGCAACGTTCTTCAACATATCATTGATAGTCTCTATGATACTTCTCTTGCGAAGCATGATTTTATCATGCACATCCATTAATCTGTTCTTCATATTAGTTCGTATTCCTGTTACGATGTGTACACCTCTATCAAGGAGTGAAGCAAAAAGTGATTGAGAAATATAACCTTTATCGGCATATAATTTTCCAAATAAATCCTTCGTTAAATCGTTGAATACTTTTGGATTACGGTCGTCTACATTGGCTCGGGTTAGAGCAAAATTGAGTAGTTCTCCTCGTTCATTACACAAAAGATGAAGTTTGAATCCATAGTACCATCCCATAGTACTTTTCCCCTTTTGGGCGTACCCTTTGAATACGCGATTACGGGATTGTCTCTTATTTTCACACACTGGAATACGTGTGGAATCGATAAAGGTTATTCCGGTACACTCGCCCATTAATCCCAGTTTGAGAAATAGCAATAAGGGTATTGCAACACGAGGCATACGCTCAACAAAGCGTGTATAAGAGAGCAGGTCGGGAAACTCTTTTTAGTTCTCGGCAAACATAAAAGAGATAGAAATGTTTGAAATTCCGAAATGTATTGCTGTGGAACAAAAATAAGAATTGTGATCATTTCAGCATCACTCATTCGCCCTTTTTCTCTTGCGATGTTTTGGACTATTGGCAGAGGCGTTTGAGAGAGAAAGAGAGGTTTTGTTCAATTCTGAATTATATTCTTTGCAGAAATCATCTGCAATACAATAGATTTCCGTAACTTTGCTGACAAGTTTCATGAGGATTGTTCTTTTGTTATATGATTGATTTTCAACAGTAAATACACAAAAAACAATCCTCTTTTTCGGCTTTTATTAAAACTTTTTGAGGAAAAAGAAGAACTGCTTATCCCGAATTGGGGTATAGTAGGTTGGCAACTCCATCCCACCTTATCCAAGGACGGCCTCATAGAAGCCCTGAAGAAAGCTATCGACTTCTATAGAGCCAATCATGTCAACCCAGCAGGACTCATTCACCACTCCGACCGAGGCACTCAATATTGCTGCAATGAATACATTGCGCTATTGAAAGACCTCGGAATAAGAGCCAGTATGACTCAAACAGGCGGCCCTCTACACAATGCCCTAGCAGAGAGGATCAACAATACCGTAAAGAACGGATGGCTCTTTGAAACACAAGAAAAGAGCTTCGAGGAAGTAAAGGAATTCGTGCAAAAAGCCGTTGATATATACAATCGAGTACGTCCCCATCAAAGTTTAGAAATGAGAACACCCCTCGAAGAAATGAAACGGTTATTAGAACAAGCAGCATAGTATGATGTCTCTCGGGGGTTACTCGCCCCCTGCCGACAGCACCCCCCCCTCGGTGTTTTTCATTCCTCAAGCAGCCACCTCAAATAACCTAAAAAGCCAAATAAATTAAAAATCCTTATCTTTGCCACCATAAGGCAAGTGTCAACCTAAAACAGATTTAGGAAACAACAATGACAACCTCCCCTAAACTTAACTTCAGGAGCTGTCAACCAAAACATATTTTAATAAACAGAACTGTCAACCTTTTTTTCAGTACAGAGCAACTAGTAATCAAAATATCCTTATTGCATTTGAAAATATAATAAGGCTGTCAGCTGGCATCCTTATTGTATTTTCAAATGCAATAAGAATATTTACGTTGGGTAAGTAGTAATATCATAAATAAAGTAACTACAACGAGTAAAAAAATAGAGCAAGAATGGAAAAAGAATTATCAAAATCAACACTAAACGCATCAATCCAGCAACTTAAAAAAATTAAATTTGTTAAAAGAAAAAGGCCGTTTGATGATTTTTTTCAAAAAAATCTTTTAATATAACAGTAACAAATACGTTTATTTTTGCAAGAACAAAAACAAAAAAAGAATATTACACATAACTAAATCAACATATAATAAACAAATTAATTATGAAAAAAAGGATTTATGTTAGCCGCAGTGGCCTTTTTCATTAGGATGGCCCGCAACGATGGTTGCTAAATCTACCATCAATGGTTCTGCACAATCAGCAGTAACTGGCACTACTGCTATTTCTGAGACAAATGCTGTACCCGCCACTTATCAAAACCTCCCAGACTTAACTTATGCCGCAGAAAAAGCAATCAATTCCGTGGTTTATATAAAAGTGACAGTGGAGGGCTCATCACGGACTATACAATATTCTAATCCTTTTGAGGATTTCTTCGGAGACTTCTTTGGACGTGGTAACGGTGGAGATTCTCAACAAAGAACCTATAAAGAACCTGATCGCAAAGGGGCAGGCTCAGGCGTTATCCTAACAAGCGATGGGTATATCGTAACAAATAACCACGTTGTGGAAGGTGCAACAGAGATGATTGTAAAACTCAATGATAATCGGGAGTTTAAAGCACGCATCATTGGTACAGACAAGAATTCTGACTTAGCATTAATCAAAATCGAAGCAAAAGACCTACAGCCTATCACCATTGGCAATTCGGACAACCTTCGTTTAGGAGAATGGGTTCTTGCTATTGGTAATCCCTTTAGTTTAACTTCAACTGTAACAGCTGGTATTGTCAGTGCCAAAGCTCGAACTACAGGAGGAAATGCTGTAGAATCAAGCATTCAGACAGATGCTGCTATCAACCCAGGAAACTCTGGCGGTGCTTTGGTCAACGCACGCGGAGAACTTGTGGGAATCAACAATATGATTTATTCGCAAACAGGTTCCTACTCTGGTTATGGTTTCGCCATTCCCGTAAGCATTATGAACAAGGTAGTGGCTGATCTTCGAAAGTTTGGAACAGTGCAACGCGCTTTGATGGGAATTAGTGGCCAAGACGTTATCAACTATATCGATGCACAAAAAGAAAAAGGAAAAGAAGTTGAACTGGGTACAACCGAGGGAGTTTACGTCGGCGAAGTATCTTCCGATGGCGCTGCACATGCTGCAGGAATCAAAGAGGGAGATGTTATTACAGCTGTGGACGGCAAGAAAGTAACCAAGTTTGGAGAACTAAACGAAATCTTAGCTAATCATCGTCCTGGTGATAAAATCAGTGTAACATATCTTAGAAACAAAAGAAATACAACAACATCTCTCACACTTCGCAACCAGCAAGGCACTACCACAGCTGTTGAAAATATCGATGATGAGCAGCTAGGTATAGCGCTGAGAAAACTCACTGCTAGCGAGAAAGAAGAGTTGGCACTCAGCCATGGACTTATGGTAACAGCTGTACGCGATGGTAAAATGAAAGAAGCAGGAATCACTAAAGGTGTCATTTTAATGCGCGTCAATGATAAGGATTTGAACTCTACTGATGACTTCTATGATGCTGTGAAGCGTGCAAATATGTCAACGGATCGCGTCCTATGGATTCGCGCAAAAACCCAGACAGGATATAACAAGAGTTTCACCGTTGAATTGAGCAACCCAAAGAAGAAATAAAAGAATATTTCAATAAAATAGATATAGCGGATTTCCGAAGATTTCATCTTCGAGGAATCCGCTTTTGTTTTTGTTTCCTAAAAAAGAATTATCGCACATTTTTCACTAACTTCGCAACGAATTTATCATTCAATCTTCATTATGCAAGAATTGGCTTTAAAGTATGGTTGCAACCCCAACCAAAAACCTGCCCGTATTTTTATTAAAAACGGAGAACTCCCTGTTACAGTACTTAATGGTCGACCTGGCTACATCAACTTTCTTGATGCACTCAATGGCTGGCAACTTGTAAAAGAACTCAAAGAAGCTACAGGTTTTCCTGCTGCAGCGAGTTTCAAACACGTTTCGCCTGCAGGAGCCGCCATCGGATTACCACTAGATGAAACACTTCGTAAAATCTACTGGGTAGATGATGTGGATTTCGAATTAACTTCAATAGCTTCTGCCTATGCGAGAGCCCGAGGTGCTGACCGTATGTCATCCTATGGTGATTTTATTGCCCTGAGCGATACCTGCGATAAAGCTACTGCTCTACTTATCAAGCGAGAAGTGAGTGACGGTGTCATTGCACCAAGTTATACAGAAGAGGCTTTAGAGGTTCTACGCGAAAAAAGAAAGGGTACATACAACGTTATTCAAATCGACACAAACTACAAACCTGAGCCTATTGAGCAGAAACAGGTCTTTGGAATCACTTTCGAGCAAGGACGCAACGAAGTTGATTTGACAAGTGATAACCTCTTTGATAATATTCCAACAAACAATAAGGATTTATCGGAAGAAGCAAAGCGTGACTTAAAGATTGCACTAATCATCCTAAAATACACGCAGAGTAATTCGGTCTGCTATGTAAAGGATGGACAAGCGATCGGCATTGGTGCTGGGCAACAGAGCCGAATTCACTGTACAAGACTAGCAGGAAATAAGGCTGATATTTGGTGGCTTCGCCAACATCCTAAAGTAATGAATCTACCTTGGGTGGAAAAGATAAGAAGAGCAGACCGTGACAACACTATTGACATATACATCAGTGAAGAATATGAAGATGTCCTTAAAGATGGAGAATGGCAAAAGTTCTTTACAGAAAAGCCAGAGGTGTTGACGCGAGAAGAAAAGAAAGAATGGATTGCAAAGAACACTGGAGTATGTCTAGGCAGTGATGCATTCTTCCCCTTTGGAGACAACATTGAGCGCGCTCACAAAAGTGGTGTTGCTTACGTTGCTCAAGCAGGTGGCAGCGTAAGAGACGATCATGTCATTGCTACTTGCGATAAATATGGCATTGTTATGGCCTTTACAGGTATTCGTCTTTTCCATCATTAAACAAGGATGAAATAAAATGAATAGACACGTAGGAGAAGAAGAAGTTCAACAAGCCATAACTACTGGAATAGTCTTTAAAGGTTCTAAGCTTTCAAAAAAAGAGCGGAGAAGCCAAAGTGAAAACTAAGGCTAAGAAGAAAACCTATATAACAGGCTTACACGGAAGTGGTGCAGCAAAAAAGAAAGCAGATATCCGCAGACGCAGAGCTAATAGGCATAAAGCATAAAAGCAATCCCCTCAATGAGATTCATAAATCTTTTTGAGGGGGTTTTTATATAATTCCAAATTAATTGAACGTGAAAGGCAGCAAAATCAATATAGCACCAAAGCTAAGGTAGAATAGGAAGAGAAAAATCTAAGAGTTTCTCTCTATATCCAAAGATAGCGTATCTTAGATGAGAAAAATTAACTGTATTGTAAATAGTTTTCACGGTAAGAATTTTAGATTTGACAACATATTGTTACCATAAAGCTCACACAAAGATTCCTATAACTTCTTTTTGCTTAAAAGTCATTAGATCATAGATTTTGACTTGCATAGAATTTGGGACACTAGCAGTGCTTATGGTTAAGAGGCAATACATCATCCGTATGCGTATGGAAAATACGGGGTGATTTATAGTATAGACAGAAAAAATAGAAAGGGGCACCTTATAAAGATGCCCCTATTAGAATTTAGATGTTGCAATTACTTGATCTTCACTGTAGCACGACGGTTGTAGCTGAATGGATTAAGCGTATTTACGCCACCTGCAGCAACAGTTTCGATATTGCTACGGCTCACACCCATCTTAACAAGTTCATCAGCAACAGTATTAGCACGGTTCTGAGAGAGCTTCTGGTTGAGAGTTGCAGAACCTGTCTTGCTATCTGCATAACCCGTTACTACAATTGTAGAATTATTTTGCTTAGCGTAGTCAGCGAGCTCCTTAACATTTACGAGATCCTTGCGACTAGCAATCTTGCTACTACCAAGGTTGAAGAATACAGACTGAGCTGTTGTTACTGTCTGAACTTCAGTTTTCGTAATAGTTTCACCACCCTTAGGCTGGTTAGCAAGCATATCGCGGAGACGTGCATTCTCATCCTGCTGCTCCTTGAGAGAAGCATTGAGAGCATCCATCTGTTCCTTATTCATTGCCATCAAAGCATCAACATCGGGTACCTTATCCCAGTTGCTCTTACCGAGATTATATGTAAGACCTACAGCAACACCAAGGTTCTTGTCCCAATGACGAGCACGGCTCTTCTTATAGTTAGCCCAGTTGTCTACAACACCATATTTCGTTGCCCTGTCAACAGTTCCTTCCCATGCGTTTGCATAAACATCAACGAAAGCAGAAAGGTGATTAGAGAGACGGAAGTTGTTCAACAAACCAGCTTGATAAGAAATATCATAATTATGATCTGTCATACTATGAACCACACCAATACCTGCATAAGGAATAAAGTTCCAAACACGTTTCTCATTATAACCACAGAAGATGTTAGAGAGGTTAAACATTACATCCTCATGGATATTCCAATAATTGTACGTCTTGTGGTTGTTCTCAGAAATTACACGATCAGCCCAAACACCTTCAAACTTCGTACGGAGACCGAGGCCAGGAGTAAACCATTTACCAACAGCGACATTGAATCCAAACTCACCACGAGCCTTCTGGAAGGGATCAAACTTTAAACCTTTAACTTCTTCTGAAGAATAGCTAGCCTGATACTGACCACCTACACTAATGAACCAGTTTGCCCAAAAAGAATTTGTAGCAACGCTGTACTTTTTGGTAGGAACTACATTGTAGTCCTGAGCCATGCTTGACGTAGCAAGACCTACGAAAGCAAGTGCAATCATTAACTTTTTCATACTTATTTTTATTTTAGTGAAACATTAATATCTGAAACTTTAAGTGTTATTATACACCGAGTATTCAAATGCAAAGTTAGATAAAGTTTCATAGATGCATCTAACATATTTGTACTTTTTTTCATAAAAATACCATTTTTTTCATCTATAAAACAAGTATTTGTAAGGTATTTATATCAATAAAATACCTTACAAATGATTAATTTACAAGATATCTTTATAAGAAGAGAGCATCGACCTGTTCATTTTGCAATATTGAAAGTGTAGGTAGTCCATCTGGTGTATAATTGGGCATAGGGCAGGAAAACAACTGTGAAAGAAGATTCTCCATTTGATTTTTATCGAGTAATTCTCCAACGGGCATTGCACTTTTCCGGGCCAAGCCTAATGCCAAACGATGTGCAACATTCTCTCCAATTGAGCTAGGATCAGTAGAACTAACCTCTAACAATTCGCGCACTAAAAACTCTGGATCCACACCTGCTGAATCTGCTGGGATACATTTAATCGTATATACTTCATCTGTATTTGAAAACTCAAAACCAAGTGCTTTTAAATTTTCAACAACTGCATTAAATTGGATTTTTTCAATAGGTGTAAGATGAAGGGTCGGAGGAAATAGAATACCTTGTGGAGTTCCCTTATGCCCTTTTAACTGCTGACGGAATTTATCATACAGAATTCGAAAATGTGCACGATTCTGATCAACAAACATAAGACCAGACTTCACACTGACAACTATGTAACGCCCACGAAACTGCAGATAGTCAGTCCCGGAGAACTCAGTAACAGACAAAACTTCAGTTGTTACGGCCTGAGGTTGTTCTATTTTTTGGTCCCACAAAGAGGGCTGTTTTTGAACAGAACTATTCAATCCAAAAGCACGATTATATTCTTCTTCCCATGAAGTTTTACGGGCTGCAGACTCTTTGAATGGATTAAAGGTATGGTCTATATGAACACGCGGTTGCTGTACAGGTATTGTTTCATCAAAGACTGGTAATTGTGGGCGATTAGCGGTATCAAAGTCAATAGTTGGAATTGCATTAAACTTGCTTAAAGCATCACGTACTGCTGCCAATACAATTTGCCAAAGTTCTTGCTCATCTTGGAATTTTATCTCTGTCTTTGTTGGATGAATATTGACATCTATCCGATGAGGATCTACTTCAAAATTTAGGAAATAAGGAACTTGCTCATTCTCTGGAATCAAACGCTCAAATGCACTTTGTACTGCTTTTGAAAAATATGGATGACGCATAAATCGAGCATTAACAAAGAAGTATTGACGAGCTCCTTTCTTACGCGAACTTTCAGGAGATCCCACAAAACCTGTTATTTTTGCCAGTTCTGTATCAGCATTAACAGGTATCAATTGTTGATCCATCTTACGCCCAAAAATACCAGAAATTCTCTGACGAAAATTACCACTGACAAGGTCATGCATCAAAGTCCCATTAGAATAAAGTTTAAATGAAACTGCTGGGTGAGCCAAAGCTATACGCTCAAACTCTTGAACAATATTGCTCAGTTCTGTTTGATTAGATTTTAAGAACTTCCTACGTGCTGGGACATTAAAAAACAAATTACGCACTAAAAAGTTCGCACCAATAGGACAAGCAACAGGCTGTTCATCTTTAAATTGCCCTCCCTCTACTTGTAAGCATATTCCTATTTCTCTTTCTTTCTGACGAGTACGCAATTCCACCTGAGCTACAGCAACAATAGAGGCTAAAGCTTCTCCGCGAAATCCCATTGTACAGAGATTAAATAGATCTGATGCCTCCCGAATCTTAGATGTCGCATGACGCTCAAAAGCCAAGCGAGCATCAGTTTCGCTCATTCCTTTACCGTTATCAATAACTTGAATACTTGTTTTTCCAGCCTCTACCACATAAACTTGTATCAAAGTAGCACCTGCATCAATAGAATTTTCCACCAATTCCTTAATAACAGAGGAAGGACGTTGAATCACTTCTCCTGCGGCTATTTGGTTGGCAACAGTATCTGGCAATAGATGAATAATATCACTCATTATCTTCTTATTTGTAGTACACACTATTCTTTAGAAAAGTCCTTTTCTTTAGAGAAGTGTTGTAAAGGAGCCTCCCGACGTGGCATTATTTTCAATTCACTACCTTTCTTCTTTCCTCTCCAAGTAAACAAATCATTTATTTAGAGGGCGGATATAATCAAACCAAGCAAAATTTGACAGTTTCGTTTTGTCTGACGGAGCAAGTGCAACTGGATATACAGTTCCTGTTGTTGCAGGTCCCCAAATTCGTTTCAGTTTCTTATTAGCCAAAGTCATACGCAACTTGGAGGTTTCAGCATAGACCACATTATCTAGAATACTATCTTTATCAAGAGGATAATATACGATGCAAACATTTCCTTGGACTTCGTTATGATCCATGTGCCCATTTATAAAATAACTCCGCATTTGTTGCCCTGCTATTTGATTATAGACAATGGCTGAGTCTGTTTTCAACTGTTCGACAAGTAATGCTTGGCGATCAACATGTATACTGTCTATCGTTGAATCGTTCGTGAAGACATTAATCTCTTCACCCAACACTTGTCGGTTATCATTCCACACTATTGGGTCACGATAAAGTGTAAGTAATTTCTTTTGAGAATTAAAGACAAGAGAATCACAAACAGCTTGCACATCATTACGGAAAGAGCGAACATGAAAATATCCGTGAAGAACACGATAAACATTTTTTGTATCTTTTGTTTTCGGCCTATTTGTCTCTACATCAAAGGAATAAAGGCGAAGAGTATCTGCATGAACAAAGAGAGTATCTTTGCCTTGAGAATATTCTTTTGCTAAAGCATGCCCCGTAGCCATTGCTATCCCCAAAACTTCATGATACTCGCCATAATCTCCCATCAACTGACCTCTATTCTTTTTATCCTCATAGAAGACATGCCCAAAAACTTTCATTTTATCATTCTTCCCATAAACAAGAGAATCTCCAAGTAAGCGACTCTCATAGTCAGTTATCCGCCCATTATGAGTGATAGCATTATGATATAATTCTGCACGCTTAGACCTATTAGACAGACGATATATTTCTTTTTCTGAATTGTAATACCCTCGCTCTGTATATACCACGTCTTTATCATGATATATATTGGATGGTCCTTGAACTTCAGCCCATTTTGTACGGACATTATAGTGCAAGGTATCTGTAGTTAAGGTAAACTTAGGATTCTTCAATTTTACATTAAAATTAAACGAAGCTTTTTGTTCACCTAAATAATACTCTCCCCAATCTGAAGTCAAATCGTTTTGTCCATCGACAAGTCGCCCTCCGTTAAAGAAATAGCCAACATCATAAAGGCGATCAAAATTCAAACTATCGGTCATCAGAATTTGCTTACGATGACGTAACGTAACGTTGAGACGCATTTGTGCCAACATTGCCTCGCCGTCATAATAAAGGTGTTCACCAACCAAGGACATTGTATCGCCTTGCAATATACGCACATGTCCAAAAGCTTCAAAAGAATTGGCAGCTTGAAAATACACAGCACTATCTGCATACATATTCATATTCCCCTGTCGGAAATGAACTTTTCCACTCAATCGTTGTGCATTAGGTTGTTCAAACTCATTATATCGTAGGTTATCAGCATGAACTAAAAAGATACGTTCATTTATGCTTTTCTTAGGACGTGCAGCAAAAGCTTCAAGCCACAAAAGTCCTAGTATTGAAACTAGGACTAATACACATATTTGTTTTTTTCCTTTCCTCTTCATAGTGACTCGTGTCACTTCATCCACTTATACTTAAAGTCACAATTACGCCAGCCTGGCATGATGCGCACATAAGTTTTCTGTGCTTTATCTTCTATCCATTCGTCTATCTTATCTTGACACTTCTTGCCATAAACAACTGAACGAAGGAGTTGGAAGTCTTCAGTAACATTAGCTCGATGAGCATCAATACGCTCTTTCAACTTTACAATCGCACAAACTTTCTGTCCTTTATCATTTGTATAAGTGAAAGCTTTAGATATTTCTCCTACTTTTAGTGTATCAACAACTTTAGCAATATCCGCATTCAAATCTTTCAATTGAATACGAGCTGAGGAAGAATTGTTCTCACGTGAGTAAAAATTCATTAAACCATTGTTGTTGCGCGTATCTTTATCATCGGAAAGAGTTCTAGCAGCAGCGTCAAAGGTAAATGTATTTTTACGGATATCTCCTGCAATAGAGTCAAGACGTGCGCAACTAGTTACAAACTGACTATCAGGTATCTCGGGTTTTAGGAGGATATGTCTACAATTAACTCTATCTCCTCTCTTATCAATCAATTGAATGATATGATAACCAAATTCTGACTTTACAATTTTCGACACTTTCTTTGGATCGTTTAAACTAAATGCTACATTAGCAAATTCAGGAACTAGCTCCCCACGAGCCTTGTAACCAAGTTCTCCACCATTTCTTGCACTCCCCTCATCCTGACTATAGAAGCGAGCAAGCGTTGCGAATTCAGTTTCGCCAGTATTAACACGCTGTGCATAATCACGTAATGTATTCTCAATTCGTTCTACTTCATCACGACTAACACGTGGTTGAGATGTTATAATTTGCACTTCAACCTGCTCTGGAACAAAAGGCAAGCTATCCTCTGGAAGTTTCTGGAAATAATTTCTCACTTCTGCAGGAGTCACCTTTACACCGCTTACTAATTTACGTTGCACTTGATTCACACGATCTCTATCTCGTGCTAAGCGTTTTTGTTCTTCACGCATCTGCTGATAGCTTTTATGGAAAACGGCCTCAATAGCTTCGCGTGAACCATAAGCTTGCATTGCTCTATCCATTGTTTCATCAGCATCGGCAATAACCGTGGCCTCATCAGCATACAAGCTATCTATATCTGCTTGATGAAGAAACAATTTTTGAACAGCCAATTGTTCTGGAATTGTACAATAAGGATTGGTAATTGTCTGACGACTTTCTTCCATTCCTAATCTCATTTCTTCTACATCTGAAAGGAAAATAGGTTCATCACCAACAACCCAAACCACTTGGTCCACTACATTATTATTGTTCTGCGCCCATGTTGTCATAGCTGCGATGCACATAAGCATCAGTAATATCTTTTTCATAAAGGTAAGCTTAGTGTTTATTTACTGTTTTAACAACATCTTGGTTAACATTAAAAGAATATTCGTTGCGTAAACGCTTAACCCATTCTTCTGTTCTTTTATCCTGCACATCGTTAATCACTGCTGACTTAACATCTAAATAAGATTTTGGCTGTTTAAGGACCTGACCTTCCACACCCGAATATGGATAATTGCTATTTGACTTCACGGTTTCTCCACCAAAGACCTCTGCATCCACATAACGATTTTCTCCTTTTTTTACAAGATAAGGACCAGAAACAGTTACTGTTACACTATCTTTATTAAAAGTCTCTCTTATAGCTTTCTTCCAGTCTCCATCAGCAGTTTTCTTTAGTATAGTTTGAGCTGCCTTCATTTTTTTTTCATCCTTGGCATGAATAACAAAACCCTTGAAACGCGGTTCTGTCCATGCATACTGCTTTTTATTTTTCTTAAATTGCTGTTCTAAAGCAGAAGTATCTTGCGCTACTTTATCCCAAACCTCTCTCTTACTCACTTCATAGAGTAACAAGCCATCATGATATTCTTGCACCAAATAACGAAGATTCAAGTCAGAACTATTCGCAACAAAAACACTATCTAAAACAAGTTCTCGCGTCAATCGACCTTTGGAGGCAGCTACAATTTTTTTTATTTTCGCTTCGGCAGAAGCTTCGTCGATTCCTTGTTGTTTAAGTGCTGCAAAGATTTGTGGACGAAGAACAGCATACGGTTCAAGCGGCTTACGTTCATCCATGCGAATGATATGAAAACCAACCGCTGTTTCAACAGGCTTAGAAAACTCTCCAACCTTAAGCGCATAAGCAGCATCTTCAAATTCCTTCAAAGTACTACCTGGGCCTATCCACGGAAGTTGTCCACCTTGTAGCGCCGAACCTGGATCTTGCGATTTTTTTCTTTAGCTAAAAGTAGCAAAGTCAGCTCCATGTTGTAGAGCAGAATAAATTGAATCAATTCTCTGCCTATATATTTTTCTTCTCTGTCTCCGTTGCAGAGGCTGGTACAAGAATCAAAAATATGCGATGGCTTCAACAAGTCATGTCCGTTCAATTGTTTTTCCGAATCTTTATAAATAGAAGTAGCAACACTGTCTATAAAGGTCGAATCCACCAAATAGGGGGTCAGCTGCATATCTCGATATGTCATAAATTCCTTTTTGAAGGAACTGAGTGTATCTAAACGTGCAGCCTCAGCCGCAGCAACCTTTAATTTATAATTTATAAACATCGGGACATAGTCCTCTATAGCCCTTATATCTACTGCTTTTTCTGGGTTCCCATTCTTATTAAAACTATACTCAAATTCTGAGCGCGTCACTTGTTTTCCGTTCACAGTCATAATGACAGGGTCAACAACTTGAGCCCCAACAGTCAAAGTAAGCGAAAAAGTCAGCAGGGTTGCTATTTTATGCATTTTCAGTCAATTTTGAATTTGGTGCAAATTTAGTCCTTATGTATCAATTACACAATTCGTTTTAGATATTTTATATTCCACCTCATTATGCTTCTCAATGAGCTATATTGAAGATATTGAAGGGCTATAGAATAAAACATAGTAACATCTTGACATTAAGAAATATAATATCATTAAAAACAGACAGTATTTTCTAAAGGCAACCAAAGGCCTCCTACTATGATTATAATAAGATGCTCCGCAGAATATAGCGACTTTTATCAATTTAATACAGCATGAAGATTATTATTTGTGCCATAACTTCCAATACTGTCCTTATTTACAAGAGTTAACGATGAAGGAATATCATCGACACCAAATGGTATCTTCGCAAATCAGAGATAAGGAAACATTCGCCTAACTTGAAGGAAAAAGAAAATGCATTTTTATATAATCAATCGTGATTATTTTGAAAAATAAAAAGAAATGAGTACTTTTGCGCGCAATTAAATCGCCCTATACCTATATTTATGAAATCAGATTTTATTGCAGACAGAATTGTCATGGACGGTCTTACCTTTGACGACGTCCTTCTCCTTCCCGCTTATTCAGAAGTCCTTCCGCGCACTGTGAGTTTGGCTACCCGTTTCTCACGGAACATTGAGTTGCAGATACCTTTCGTATCGGCAGCAATGGATACCGTTACTGAAGCTAACATGGCCATAGCCATGGCTCGAGAAGGTGGAATTGGTGTCATTCATAAGAATATGAGTATTGAAGATCAAGCCCGACAAGTTGCCATCGTAAAGAGAGCAGAAAACGGCATGATATACGACCCTGTGACAATCCACCGCGGTAGCACAGTCGGTGGTGCCTTACAACTCATGTCGGAATACCATATCGGTGGCATCCCTGTAGTAGATGACGAAATGCATTTAGTGGGCATCGTTACCAATCGTGACTTGCGCTTCGAGAACGACTTGCAAAAGAAGGTTGAGGACGTTATGACAAAAGAAAATCTTGTCACAACGACGCAACAAACGGACTTAGCTGGTGCTGCGCGTATTCTCCAAGAAAACAAGATAGAGAAGTTGCCCGTTGTTGATAAGGACAATCATCTGGTGGGCTTGATCACCTATAAAGATATTACGAAAGCCAAGGACAAACCGATGGCTGCCAAAGACGAGAAGGGACGCCTACGTGTTGCTGCAGGTGTTGGTGTAACACAAGATACACTGCAACGCATGGAGAGTCTGATTCAAGCAGGAGCAGATGCCATTGTAATCGACACTGCTCATGGACATTCCAAAGCTGTTATTGAAAAACTGAAAGAGGCTAAGGCTTCATTCAAAAATGTAGATATTGTAGTAGGAAATGTTGCTACTGGCGAAGCTGCCCATATGCTGGCACAAGCTGGAGCAGATGCTATCAAAGTTGGCATTGGTCCTGGAAGTATTTGCACTACACGTATTGTTGCTGGCGTTGGTGTACCACAGTTGAGTGCCGTCTATGATGTTGCTTGTGCACTTAAAGGAACAGACGTTCCTCTCATTGCAGATGGCGGCCTACGCTATAGTGGCGACATTGTTAAGGCCCTGGCTGCAGGTGGACACTGCGTAATGATTGGTTCGCTTGTAGCTGGAACAGAAGAAAGTCCAGGCGATACTATCATATTCAACGGACGTAAGTTCAAAGCCTATAGAGGTATGGGCTCTTTGGAAGCCATGGAGAATGGTTCTAAAGACCGCTATTTCCAATCGGGCGTAGTAGAGGCGAAAAAGTTAGTACCTGAAGGTATTGCTGGTCGAGTTCCCTACAAAGGCACGGTACAGGAAGTCATCTATCAGCTTTGCGGCGGTTTACGCAGCGGTATGGGCTACTGTGGTGCGGGCACTATCGAAGCTCTTCACAATGCTAAATTCACACGCATCACTAATGCGGGCGTTCTTGAAAGTCATCCGCACGACATTACGATTACGAGCGAAGCACCCAACTATAGTCGCTACGAATAATTTGTAGCTTCTTTTCACTGAACACCGCTAAGATTTTGTGGACACTTACAGACCTAAGCCTCCACAAGGCCTTAGCGGTGTTTTTTCTTTTCTTGTATCTACCCCACTCCCCTTCTCATTATGCACATCATAGAAGTTTTCACCAAAGGCAAGCACAGCGAGGCTGCAAACGAAGATGGATGGATTGTAACCGACAACTTTGCAGCAGTCATTGATGGTAGTACATCGAAAGTTAAGGTTCGTTTTGGAAATAAGTCCAAAGGACAAGTGGCCATGGAAACCACTCGGGAGGCCATATCGCTCTTACCGTCCAATGCTTCTATGTCCGAAGCTCTCTTGCATCTTACAGAAGCTCTTGCCTCAATAGCCCCCGACTTACTCCATAAAGAAGCTGCTTATCGACTTACGTGCTCGGCAGTAATCTTTAGTAAGCAGCGAAAAGAATTGTGGTTCATTGGAGATTGTCAAAGTCGCTTCTGCGGAATAACGCATACACACCCGAAGCTCATTGATACTCTCTTGACACAAATCAGATGCGACATTGTGGAATATGCCTTAAAGAAAGGATATTCCACTAATGAGCTGCTCAAATGATATTGGTCGTAACTTTATCTTCAACGAACTTCGCGAACAATGTCATTTTCAAAATGACACGAATCCTTCCAATATTTTTCGATATCCCGTCCTCGACGGCACACCTATCCCACCCGAACTCGTCTCTGTAGTTTCTGTGAGCAATGCTAAGCAACTCATCTTGGCAAGCGATGGTTATCCGCGTCTTTTCGATACATTGCAAGAATCAGAAGACTATTTAGAGCGCGTTCTATCGCAAGATCCTCTTTGCATACATGAGAATCCCGCCACAAAATGCCTCATCGAAGGGAATTCCTCTTTTGATGACCGCACTTTTTTGCGACTTTCCATCAACGATTCAACTCTCTAAACAATGAAGATAGCACTTATCCAGCTCAACAGCATTTGGCAGGATATTGAAGCCAACATCCAACAAGCTGAAAATTTTATCTTGCAAACAGAAAAAGCCGACTTGTATATTCTTCCCGAGATGTGGGCTACAGGCTTCTGTACCGCAGACGCAAAAGATGCTTCTTTGGCTCTTCACTGGATGGAACGTATCGCGAAAGAATCCCATTATGCTATTGCAGGCTCGCTTCCCATTCGTAAAGAGAATGGAAAATTTGTCAATCGCTTCTATTTTGTCACACCCGCCAGCTCTTCTTTCTACGACAAACACCATCTTTTCCGCATTGGAGGTGAGGATAAAAATTTCGACAGTGGGCATGAACGTAAGATTGTCCACTTCGGAGACTTCCGTTTCCTACTACAAATCTGTTACGACTTACGCTTCCCTGTATTCTCCCGCAATACAAATACCGACTACGATGCAATTATTTATGTAGCCTGCTGGCCTGCAAGCCGACGACCAGCGTTAGATGCTCTATTGACAGCGCGTGCCATAGAGAACCAAAGCTATGTTATCTGTGTAAATAGGACAGGAGATGAGAAGGCCTTACACTACGACGGAGGAAGCTGTGTTATCAGTCCAGAAGGTAAACGCGTTCTCGATTTAGGTTGCTCTCCTACCATTCAAACTACTGATATTTCCATTGAGGAACTAAACTCTTTCCGACAAAAGTTTCCTTTTCTTCAAGATGCTGACGCTTTTCAACTTCTCTAAAAGTTTGCGCAAAATTTTCTAAAGCCAGCAATACTGTTTGCTTTGGAAAGTTCCTCTCTTTCTAAAGGAAAGCAATCATTGTATTTTGCTTTTCTATGATTCATTCCTATTTTCGCACTCCATAACGATAAAATAATGACAGCTGAAATAATTTTCAAAACATTCCCCAACCTCACAGAAACACAACGAAAGCAGATAGAAGCACTTGACGCTCTCTATCGCGACTGGAACGCAAAGATAAATGTGATTTCACGCAAGGACATTGACAATCTTTTCGTTCACCACGTACTTCATTCCTTTGGTATTGCAAAAGTGATTGAGTTTACTTCTGGTTCCTCCATCTTAGATGTGGGCACGGGGGGAGGTTTTCCAGGAATTCCCTTGGCCATCTTATTCCCCGAATGCCAATTTGTACTAGAGGATAGTATAGGGAAGAAGATACGAGTAGCTACGGCCGTTGCCGAAGCTATCGGACTGAAAAATGTAGAAGCCGTGCATCGCAATGTCATTGAAGAGAAGCGTAAATTCGACTTCGTGGTGAGTCGCGCTGTTATGAACACAGCAGATTTAGCTAAATTGGTAGAAAAGAATGTCTCCAAAACCCAGCGTAACTCCCTCAAGAATGGCCTCATCTGCCTAAAAGGTGGTGATCTTACAGAGGAACTCAAACCTTTTGGTAATAGAGTTAAGATTTGGAACTTATCCGATTTCTTTGCAGATGAGTTCTTCGAGACAAAAAAAGTTACCTATCTACCATTTTAGAATAAAAGAGAGTCAATATGCTCAAGGTTCAAATTTGTGGTCAATATGGTTGAAGAAAACTGCTATGTTCTTTCCGACGAAAGCAAAGAAGCAGTTATCATTGACTGTGGGATTCTCTATCCCGAGGAAGCCAATACTTTCCGCAGCTATATCAATGACAACGAACTAAAAGTTACGCACCTCATCAATACTCATTGCCATTTCGACCATATTTTCGGTGATGATTTTATCTATAAAACCTACAATATACTACCGGAAATGTCACGCAACGAAGTACAGCTTTACAAGCAGCTACCCAAACAGCTGGAAATGTTTCTACACCGCGAATTACCTATCATACAACCACCCGTAGGAAGAATCTTCAATGCCGGAGAAACCATCACTTTTGGTACACATAAGTTGGACATTATCGCCACACCTGGACACACACCTGGAGGCGTATGTTTCTACTGCGAGAAAGAACGTATCCTTTTCTCTGGAGATAGTCTCTTCTATCACGAAATTGGCCGCACAGACTTCCCTGGGGGTAACTACGGCAGCCTTATCAGTAGCCTAAAAAACAATGTCCTTACGCTTCCAGAAGATGTCACCGTATGTCCAGGACACGGCGACACAACAACCGTTGGAGAAGAAAAGCAGCAGAATCCATATCTCCAATAAAAACAAAAAACAAACACTCTCCCCCAATTCGGTTTGAGACTCACAATAGAAAATTTCATTAAATCGAATTGGGGCTAATAGTAATATTTGCTTGTTATCTACTTGCATCATAGTGCATTTTATACTATGAGAAAAAACTTCGTTTTCATCATTACAAAAGCTCCTTAAAATCTATCTATTCAAAAGGTGAAAATCACTACACACCAACGACTATATTTACCGTCTTTTTATTTGACAATTCATTTTCTTGAGATAGATGTGAAAGAATCTATTTTTTTCTCAAAAAAAGCACGAAAGGAAATAGAAAAGGAAGAAATATTGAAGACCTTACTCCAAAAATTTAGGGTAAAAAGATAGGGATGAATGAGAATTTTATACAAAAACGGTAATAAAAACGTACTGGAAAGTCGCTTTTTTTCCTTATTCTGTCTAAAAAAATACAATAAGGCAACCAGCTGATATCCTTATTGCGTTTAATTTTTTTCCTTATTGTAGTTCAAATTTCTATAGGACAAAATAAAATTTGTAGTATAGAAAAATAAAATTTGTAGTATAGAAAATAAAATTTCTCGGCGAGAAATTGCATTTTTCTACCGAAAGCATGAATTTAGTCCTAATTTAATAATGCGTCGAGATTACGTTATTTTTCAACCGCAGGCAACAACGCTGGATTTTAAGCGATTCTCGAGGCTATAGAATGCGAGATTTTTTTACAAAACAAGTATCACAATTATTCATAGAATAGTTCAAATGAAGTTCTCAACTTATCAGAGATACTGCAGAAGGTCTTTCAAATCTGTCACAACGGCATTGGGGATTGACTCATCCTCTTCTTTGTCTGTCCAGCCTTTGCCTTTCAACCAAATGGTTTGACAGCCCACACTCGATGCGGGGAGAATATCCTTACTGAAACTATCTCCTACGACACATACTTCAGATGCCTTGCAGCAGCAGGCATCTACCCCCAACTGATAGATACGTGGATCTGGTTTTCTCACTCCGACCACAGCACTTTCAATTATCGCGGAAAAATACTCCAACTGATAGGAGTGCAGAATGGTTTCTATATTCCCATAGAAATTTGAAACCAACACTAGCCTATACTTCTTTTGCAACTCTTCCAATACACTTCGGGTCTGTAGTAATTGCTGTAAAACATAGCCGTTACAGAAGGTGGCAATGCGTTGAGAGAGCTGTAAGCGTTCAGACTTGGTTGTTATGAAATACTCTTTAAAATCCAGCCAAAGCAATTCTTGACGCACTTTCTTGCAGAGCAAGGCGTAGAAATCATCATCAGAGTTTATAATAGGTGCTTTAGCCAAAGCTCGTTCTCCAAATACATAGGCCTCACGAAACTGAGTCCCTGTAACTGGAACCTTCACTGCCTGAAATCCATCCCAAAGTACATGAGCCCAATGCCGCGCATTCGTATCGAGCGTGCCGCCATAATCGAAAATAACAGACTTAATCACTTCATTATCTTTTTAGTTCCCACTTTCACTAACGATACGCCCACAATGATCCAAAAAAGTTCACGGATACGTGTATAGAAACTCGTAAAGAGTCCGATGGAGAGAGTACCGAAACCTAAAAGTTTCACAATAAAGGCTAGCGCCCCTTCACGCGCACCCAACTGCATCGGGAAAAAGAATAAAACATTGCCAATGAGAGAAGAAAAAGCCAAGACCAACAGGGCATCACCGAACGATACTGGAAAGCCTAGGCTCAGAAGAATGAAGTAGTACTCATAGGAGTTAATAACACGTCCAACATATTCCATCACCAATGCCGAATAAAAAGCACGTGGCTGACTATGCAAATAGGCTATGTTTTGATCTACTTGCTTCATGCTTCCGATATTCTTCTCGTAAAATTTCCTAGCATATTTCTTCACAAAAGGAATATGCAACAGAATACCGTAAAGCTTTACTATCATTCCATTTTTATAGCCATAGTAGAAGAAATATATAACGATAAAGAACACCAATGTGAAGATAGCGAACAGTGTTGCAAAGAGGGAGTTCATCTTGTCGAAATAGAGAATGATAAACATTATAACTCCTGTCATCCACAAGAAGAAATGAGACAGAATGTGCATCATCGAATACAGCACCGTACAACTCATTGCACGCGGAGTTCCGATATAGCTACTCAATTCCATCACGCGATAAGGTGCACCTCCAAAGCCAAAAGGAGTAGTATAACTAAAAGCAAAGCCACTCACCGTAAGTTTGTAGGCATGGAGGTAGGACAAATGTTTATCATGGTTTCCACTATTAACAATCTCATAAAAAGCCCCTGCATTAAAGGCATAAACAAAAACCCAAATACCGACAACGGCAGGAAGATAGGCCCCTACTCTGGCAATCCGCTGATGAAGGTCTGTGAAATCAACACCGAAACCATACATCATAATGATAACACTGACGATGCCAAAGAGCAAAAATAAATTTCTATATAATGGACGCATAATTTATGGGTTTGAATAAATTCCAAGTTGGGAAAGAATCTGTTTACAAAGCTGCTCATGCTTCTGACGCATATAGAAACATATCAGATTCATTATTGTAAGTTCAAAAACAAAATAAAGCCAAGGTTGTCCCAAGAGCAAAACGAGATAGAGAACAATGGCACGCGTGTTGAACGTAAGAATATTTGTCCATTTCATCAAAGGCAAGCTCCCTTTACGGAAGTCGTCACACAGTGCTTGCGGTAAGACCTCATTGCCAAACTTTTTTTTCAAAGCTTTGCTCAAGCTTTGGAAGTTCGGCGTTAACTTCTCTTGAGAGCGGGTATAGTCGCGATAGAAGAAAAGAAAAAGTTTCCACAAAAAATCCCGCTTCCATGAAAGCCCTTGAAACTCATTGGTCAGCTTATCTGCATTATCAAGTTCGCTCCCGCTTACTCCCTTCAAGAAAAAGAGGTGAATATTGCGATAATAGTCTGCAAGCTGACATTGTTTAGCATGACAAATCAAACCCGAAACAGCAGCAAGCAACCAAATCCAAATACCCCATATTGGAGATAGACGAAGACAGATAAAGAAGTAAATACTAAAGAACCATGCATCTCCAGCAAAACCGTCCAAGACACGCCCCAAACGAGTTTTCTTCCCAGTCATACGTGCTAACTGCCCATCACAACTGTCGTAGAGGTTAGCCCATACAAGCAGAAAAATGCCCAAGAGCGTGATGCGTATATCTTCGAAATAAAAACAAACGCCCGCTGCGACACCAAGAATGATACTCAAGATAGTAACAACATTAGGATGTATGCCAAAATAATTAAAAACTTCGCCCACATAAAGCCTAGAGGGCGCGTGAAATGTATATCCAGCCACTCTTCTGTATCCATTGACTTGAGAGTGGAATTAAGTTGTTTATCTGCCATAACTACTTATTATTCGCTCAACAATTGCTCGAGCAGCAAGTTCTCTACATAATGAGAAACTGGGCCAGTCATTAAAATCTATAATTTTAAAAGAACCGTCGGCACTTATCACACAATCGCCGCCATAGACCACAAAACCTGTGAGCCGCGCAGCTCTATCTGCTTCCTGCTTGAGGGCTGACGCTTCAAAAGGAAAAAATTTAGGTTGACCATTGATTTCCTCTAAGCCAAACTTACTGAATTGTTGCCCTAAAGTGGGATAGTATGAAAAGAAAAAGTCTGTTCCTTCAACACCATAGAACTTCACAAGATCTCCCTCAAGATGCTCTACAGCCAAGAGGCCTGTCACATTGCGTTCTTCATATTGATGAAGGGCTTTGGTATATTCTGTTTCGGATGCCACAAAGCACACATCCGTTGCATCTTGCGCACAAGCATCTCCGCGCTTTATCCAAAAAGGATAAGATAAAGAAGGCAAGCCAGTGCGAGTAATACTATAACATCTTGGGGTTGGGATACAATCGTTATCAAAAAGTTCTGATATTTTTGTTCGAGTATTTTCCAAGAGACTCTTAGGAGAATTAAAAATGGGAATATCACGGGTCTCTGCAACTCTGAGAAGTTGCAAAGCCTTCTTACTACGCGACATTGTAAAGACGCCATCCAACAGAGTAGGAATCTGCGTTAGGTTGTCTTCCGAAACCGTATAAACAGTATGCCCCGCATCTTTTAGGCCATCCACTACAGCAGAAAAATGGCGGCATCGCGTTCCTCGGAGTGAGGAGAGAAGATCGCAGATCTGCTTACTCCTAAAAAAATCATATACTTATGAGTTGAGAAAATCCTCTGCTTTCTGAATATCGCCAGCATGGTCGACATCAAGAATCTTTGAGAAAGGACGAGCTATCAAGTGACAATTATCTGCAATCAAACCCCGCTGAAAATTTCGCATACGACTCTGTCCCTTTTTCATACAGCGATCAAGAGTTAGTAGGCATCTGTCCGTCAGTGCATAAATACCACCAGATATAAAACGGCAATCATCTCCTTCCACATCAAGAAAATCTATGATTTTCATCTGATTGTCTACTTCTACATAAAGTGGACATTCATCATCAATAAAATCTGTCACAGCCATCATACCATCACAAGAGGATGATTCAAAGGCTCGAATATATTCAGCAAATTCTTCTTCTCGGAAAATAGTGTCAACAGTTGTTAGACAAAAGTTTCCCTCTCGCAGATAAGGAGCAATTTCTGAGAAACTATGCATCGAACTCTGAGTGCTTTTTACAACAAGCCGGATATTACAAATTTTATCTGTTTCCATCAACTTGCGTATATGCTGCTCTGTCATCGGATTCAGCGTGTTGACAATGATGACAATCTCTTCAGCCTTGTTGAGTTGGAAGATGCGAATAAGGCGATCAATCATTGCCTCGCCGTTGATTTTCACCAACGGCTTTGGCAATGATATTCCTTCTTGCGCAAGACGGGAACCTTCTCCCGCTGCGATTATTGCATACCTCATTCTTGCCCTGTATTACTATTCTGATCAGAAGCGTTATTACTTGAGGGCATATCTGTTCTCTCGCGCGAAAAACGACGGGGACGCTCACCATCTTCACGTCTGTCTCGATACAGTTTTGGAAGCGGATTCTTTGTAGCTTCTTTGTATTTCTGCCGATTACGATAAATATCTATAGCAGAAAGACTGCTTGACGAAAAGAATCTGGATTTGCTGTACCGGTGCCAGCTATATCGTACGCTGTCCCATGATCAGGAGAAGTTCTTACAAAAGGAAGCCCCGCCGTGAAGTTAACGCCATCATCCATCGAAAGTGCTTTGAAGGGTGCCAGGCCTTGATCGTGATACATAGCAAGAACACCGTCAAAATGCTGGTAGAGACCTGCACCAAAGAAACCATCTGCAGAATACGGCCCAAAGATGTGCTTACCTTCTCCCACCAGTTTTTCTATCACTGGCTTGATAATTTCACTTTCTTCTTTCCCAATGACTCCTGAATCACCGTTATGTGGATTCAAACCAAGAACAGCGATACGAGGCATTGAGAGAAGGAAATCATGACGCAAGGAATATTGAAACAGACGTAACTTCAATTCCACTAATTCAGGTGTAATCGCCTCCGCTACTTCGTGTACTGGAAGATGAGTCGTTACTAAAGCTACACGCATCAAGCTATTCGTGAGAATCATAAGTGTGCCGTGTTCACTTCCTAAGCGTTCTTCTAAATATTCTGTATGGCCCGAAAAATGGAAATTGCTACTCTGAATACTACTTTATTGATAGGTGCCGTAACGAGTACGTCAATTTTACCTTCTTTCAATTCTCCAGTAGCACGTTCTAAGGCTAAGAAAGCTGCATGCCCAGCTTCAGGATTAGAAGAACCGAATTCCACCTTCACTTCTTCATCAAAACAATTCACGAGATTGAGATAATTCGGATGAGCTTCTGCACCACTTTCAACAACGTGATAGGTTACATCAGCCCCCGCCGCTTTCTTGTGAAAAGAAGCTAGTTTTGCTGACCCATAAACAACTGGCGTACACAATTCGAGCATACCGCTATCAGCAAAAGTCTTAAAAATAAGTTCATAACCCACACCGTTGGTGTCGCCATGTGTGATACCTACTTTGATTTTCGGCCTGGAATCGTCAAGTATATTACGAGAAACCTCAGCCTCAATATTTTTTTTTTCCATAAACAAATTGCTATTTTTGATTCTTCTCTTCTTCTAGTTTTTTTGTAGTGAGTAGTCCACAAGCAGCAAAAATATCTTGTCCTCTGCTCGAACGAATAGTGGCAAAGACACCATGGTTCGTCAGATAGTCACGAAACTTGATCATACGTTCGTCATTCACACCACGCAACGACGTATCTGGAATATCATGGAAACGAATAAGGTTCATACGACAATCTAAGCCTCGGAGCAATTCTACAACTGCTTGCGCATGCTCTTTAGAGTCGTTAATACCATCGAACACGATGTATTCAAACGATAAGCGACGCTGTTTCGGTACATCCCTACGAACTGGATCTTTCCTACAGAAGTCGTACTGGTGTAATACATTAATAACATCAGTAATACCGAAGGCTTGTTCCGCAGGCATCAATTTTAAACGCTCTGAGGGTATCGGATGATGAAGACTAATGGCCAGATTACACTGGCTCTCTTCTAAGAAGCGTACTAATCCTTTTGCCAATCCAACACTACTGACAGTGATACGTTTAGGACTCCAGGCATATCCCCATTCAGCCGTTAGAGCTGTTGTTGCACGAAGCACATTGTCTAAATTATCAAAGGGCTCACCTTGTCCCATGAAGACTATATTCGTCAACTTCTCACGCTCTGGAAGACTATATATTTGATTCAGTATATCTGCCGCAGACAAGGACGCGGTCCAGCCTTGACGTCCCGTCATACAAAAGGCACAATGCATCTTACATCCCACCTGACAGGATACACACAGTGTGGCGCGATCAGGTGTAGGGATATATACTGTTTCAATATAATCTCCTTTGGCTGTTTGATAAAGATATTTGATTGTACCGTCTTTCGAGTATTGAGCATCAACAGGAGCGCGGCAACCAATTTCATAGTTGGTAGCCAAACGTTCACGAGCGGTTTTAGACAGATTGGTCATCTGGTCAAAACTATTCACTTTATGCCCATAAATCCAACCTGCGAGTTGCTTTCCGACAAAAGCAGGTAAACCTAAGTCTGTAACTATGGTTTTCAGTTCCTCCAATGTTAACCCAAGAAGAACTGGTTTCATTGCTAATGACTCTGTCATTCGAGTATTCATTTGGGAGCGAAGTTACAAAAATATACGCAAATACTTTATCTTGTAGAGCAAAAAGGAAAAAGAAGGAAACGTATCATTCATTTCTTTTTTTGACAAATGTTATATCTTTGCAAATATGAAAAGAAAAATCTTGTTTATCTGTCTTGGCAACATCTGTCGATCTGCCACTGCAGAAGAAGTACTGAGGGTAAAAGCAAAGAAAGCTGGCATATATATCTTTGTTGACTCTGCTGGCATTATTGATTATCATGAGGGAGAGCTTCCCGACTCACGAATGAGGGCGCATGCTGCTCGACGAGGGTATCAACTAACACACCACTCTAGGCCTGTCCGTACTAAGGACTTCGACAATTTTGATATCATCATAGCAATGGATGAAAACAATGTGAGAGGCCTTGAAAAACTTGTGCGTAATGATGCTGATCGGGACAAAATATATCGTGCCACGGCATTTATTTCTCAATACGACACACTGAATATTCCCGACCCATATTATGGAGGGCCAGAAGATTTTGAATGGGCGATAGACTTGATAGAAGATTGTTGTGACGGAATAATCAAGTCAATACAATAAATAAAAAGAACCACTTCTTGCCGAGAAGTGGTTCTTTTTTTACATTCTGTTAAAACTCAAATTATCTTGTATAGAGTAACCAAGCTCCAGCATATTTTCCACGCAATTCGCTACGTGATTGCATCGCACTATTCTTATCGTTGAAAGAACTAGCAATAACGCGATACCATCCTGTCTGACCATTGATTGTCTCATTGGTCTTTACCACGCGAGAATCATACCCCCCATTTGCTAACTGCTCCTTAAGGCTAAGTGCGTTTGTTTGATTAACAAAACTACCCACTACTACGCTGTATGTCTTCAGCGGATTACCACTCACAACAGTCAACGGACCATTGATAGTGCGCACGTCTGGATCATTTACTGCAGCGTTTGAATTCTGCGTAGGAGTAACAGGTGTTACTGTCACATCATGGTTTACAGGAGCTACGGCTACTGTATTATCGTCAGTAGTCTGAGCTGCTGTAGCTTGGTTGTAAGCTTGTTGCCAAGCACTTTCTTTTGATTTACAAGATGTCAATGCTGTAGCAAAGCATACCGCAAGAGCCAAAAACAGAGTTTTCTTCATTTATAGATATATTTTTGTTAGTATTTTTTTATAATAAGGAGGTCGTTTACAAACCTCATATTTACATTTTGATTTTGCAAAAAAATACAATTCTAAAACTGTATTTTCAAGTTTTTAGTACGTTAAACTACATTAAAGTATATCATTCCTCAAAAAAATATAACTCGTTTTTTTGATTCAATTTGTCGAAAAAAAGCCTTATCTTTGCCCTATCAAACATTTTAATATTTCTAAATATGAAAGGTTTAAGTATTCTTGTATCATTTTTGGGCGGTGCTGCTGTAGGTGCAGCAGTAGGCCTTTTATTGGCACCAGAGAAAGGTGCTGATACGCGTAAAAAACTTTTAGATCAGGGCACAAAGATTGCCGATCGCGTTAACGAGACTTTGAAGCGTAATGGCATAAAGCTCAGTCGTGAAGACATGGAAGGCATGGTCGACGACATTGCAGAAGAACTCAAACCTGTTAACGAGTAAAATGCAGAGAAATAGGGAGAGGGTGTCTATAATGGACATCTTCTTCCTTTTATAAATCATTTTTACTTGCAATGTTATCATCCGACCAGAACATACAGACCATCCGTGAATTAGTCCTAAATCTGAAAGAGTACGCTGAGCTCAAAGCCGAATCTGTTCAGATTGGAATCATCCGTAAGTTGTCCATCCTCATAACAGCGCTTATCGTGGGAGGTTTAGCATTCGTGTTAGCAGCCATTATTATTTTTTTTCTTTCCGGAACTTTGGCGTTGGCATTGGCTCCCCATGTTGGCGGAACAGCTATATCTTGCTTAATTGTCGCCACTTTCTATCTACTTTTAGGATGCCTAATTTATGCAAAGCGAACAGCTTGGATTCTCAATCCTATTGCTAATTTTATAGGAGAATTATTTCTTAAATTTGATGAATCAATAAAAGAAAAATTAGATGGCACAGAATAAATTCGATTTCGAAAAGCTTCGTACACGCCAATTGGAGTTGGAAAGGAAAATGCAAAAAAAGCGTGAAGATATTCAGCAAAACTTCTCAACTCTCTTTGCTCCACCTCCTCCAAGCCACAATATGATTGAAAATTTAATAAACAAGGCACAACAAACTGCAGCTATTGTAGACGGTGTCTTGTTTGGCTACAAAAATATTTAAGAGCTTCAGAAAAAAATATTCCCGCGTTCTCGTAAAAAAATAGACTTGCAAGAAAAACTTGTAAGTCTATTTTTTGTTCAAGATTGCACTACCTCTAATAAAAAACACAAGTATGCCCTCTCATGATCTAAAAAAATGAAAAATCAGCTAATAACTAACATTTTTCAACACTTTAGAGCAAACTCAAAAAGTCCTTATTGTGTCAACTGACGCAATAAGGCTGTCATCTGACAGCCTTATTGTATTTTCAAATTTCCTTATTATATTTTTTTGAGATAACTATCCTTATTGTAACTGGTATTTTTCGCATCAGTCAGCAGACGAATGAAATACACTTAAAAAAGTTTTTTTGGGATAAGGAGTTTCAAAACGGAGAGGTTCGCCTGTAATAGGATGGAAAAAAATTTAGACGAAAAGCGTGAAGAGCTAAACGACCTATAGGATCATCACCATTACCATATTTTATGTCGCCACATACAGGATGATTCAAATCCTTCATATGCACACGAATCTGATTCTTACGCCCTGTCTCCAATTTTAGGTCTACCAGAGAATATCTATCTGCGGCCTTTATAGTCTTGAAATGTGTGACAGCATACTTACCACCATTGTCGGTTTCTGAAGAATAAGTGAAATAGGCCTTATTGTCCTTTAGCCAACTTCTAACAACGCCTTCTTTTTCTTCCATGCGTCCAGAAACTAAAGCCACATAACGGCGGTCGGTAACAATGCTTTGCCAATTATTTTCCAATATTTGCTCTGCACGCTGCGTCTTAGCATAAACTAAAGTCCAGAAGTGTCGCGATCTAAACGATGGACAACATGAGCTGTACACTTTTGATGAGTCCTGCGAAAGTATTCATCCAAAATTGTTTTCACACAATAGGGATGATTCATCGATGCCATTGAAAGTATACCAATAGCTTTCTCTATAACAATGATTTGAGAGTCTTCGTAAACAATGCGTACAAATTTACTTGATAGCTCATTCTTTGGCTTACGGCGGCTAATTTCCACACGCATACCTGGTTGCAATTCATAATCAAATTGTTTTACAACCGCACGATCTACTCTCACTCCTCCACCTGCCATAATAGATTTAGCCTTGCTGCGACTGATACCACTCAAGCAGTGTTGAATAAAGGGTAAAAGTGTTGTAGCTGTTTTTACAACAAAACTTGTAAATAGTTGTTGGCTCTTATTCTGCATTTTCATTCATTTGGTTCGCGAAGTTATAACATTTTCAGCATTTCTTAAAGTCAGACGAAAAGAAAGTCCTATATTTGCTCAATATGATAGACCGCATATTAACCTTACTGAGAGACATAGCTGACATCATCCTACCTCGCCATTGCTGCATCTGTGGAAGAAGGCTCAAGGCAGAAGAAGAACAACTCTGCATAAAATGCTGGGCACTACTTCCATTTACAAACATACACGGAGAACAAGGAAATGGTATCGAGAGAATATTTTGGGGAAAGATTCCAATTGTCAGAGCAAATGCGCTCATACATTATCAGGCGAACAACTACACTATTCTTCCCATCTTACAACTCAAATATGCAAACAATGCAGAAATGGGGATTTACCTTGGACAATGTATGGCAGAAGATCTCATCGACTCTGAGTTTTTTACTGCTATTGATTATCTTGTCCCCATACCTCTCTCGAATAGCAGATTGAAAAAGAGAGGTTACAACCAAAGTGAGATGTTGGCAAAGGGAGTCCATAAAATTACAGGAATACCAATAGCTACAGACTTAATCATTAGAAAAACTGACAACGCGACACAAACTCGATTGACGGCACAGCAAAGAGAAGAAAATGTGCAGAACATTTTTGAAATACAAAGAACCGAGAAGATACGCGGGAAACATCTACTACTGATTGACGATGTGATTACAACTGGCGCAACAATACTCTCGTGCGCTCAGAAACTATGTGAAGTAGAAGGAGTTAGAATTAGTGTGCTTACTGCCTATGTTGCAGGTTCGCATCCTAAAGGAATTTCAAGCCATGCAAAATCTCAGGAAACCTACATTTAACAACATTTGCTTCGACACACCCCTACTTCCTACATCCATACTATTAGGAGTAGGAATACTGATTGGAGATATTGCTTTTCCACATATTCGTTCACAGCTTTTGCCACTTGCATGTATTGTCATCAGTCTCCTTTTATCGGCTGTCTACTCTAAAAAAATAGCTCTTTTCTGCATTGGTTCTGCTCTAATTCTTTTTGGGGCTATGCGATTAAGTATTGATCGAATAGATGATATTCACGAATGGCCAAAAGAGAAACAAGCTTATATTGGTAGCATTCGTGAAGTGCCAAAAGAAAAGGAGAAAAGCTGGATTGCAGATGTATGGATAGGAAAAGAGAAAGTACGAGTAACACTATTAAAAGGTAAAAATCGGCCGCATTTGGGAGATAAAATCCTGCTTAATACGCAAATAAGACAGCCATACAACAATGGAAACCCAGGGGAATTTGATTATGCCACTTACCTTAGACGACAAGGCTATAAGGGTGTTTGTTTTTGTTATGCAGATAATTGGAAAATATCAGCTCCCCCAGAAAATTTATCTTTCCTTCAACATGCTAGAGAGAAACTCATCCGGCAGTATAAAGATTATCTATACGGCGAAGATCTAGCAGTGATTGCTGCTATGACTCTTGGAGATAAGTCGCTACTAACTTCGGATACGAAAGATTTATTTTCAGAAACTGGAACTTCTCATATTCTGGCTCTTAGCGGCTTGCATTTAGGAATTCTTTTTATGCTTGTATTCTACCTACTTCGACATACAAGAAAACAATTTCCACGAGTGATTCTTACTACCATAACACTAATACTTATATGGACTTTCGTGGGTTTAGTGGGTGCACCAATATCACTCTGCCGTGCTGCACTTATGTCCACAATAGGTCTTATAGCTGGATGCCTCCGACGAAATGTGACAGCTATCGACTGCCTATCACTGGCTGTCGTGACTATTTTGCTGCTTTATCCACAAGCACTCTTTGATATAGGTTTCCAACTATCAGTTTCAGCAGTTATAGGCATTGTCATAATAAGTCCTATATTGCCACATTTTCAATCCATAGAAAAATACAAAGTCCTAAAAGTCATCTACAGACTCCTCACCACTTCTCTATGTGCACAAATAGGAACAGCACCACTAATAGGCCTATACTTTCACATATTCCCAACGTATAGCATTATATCTAGTATTATAGTCATCCCTCTTGCTAGCATCATCTTATTAACCTCACTTCTATTCTTCGTCATCTCCTTTGCACAACCCTCTCTGGCTTTTTTACTACACACTTCTATAAGAATACTAAAACTTAGTCTTACATTTATCAACGATTTTCCCTACTCACATATAGATATATACCCTTCTATTTTTATAGTTGTCATTATATACCTACTCATTTATCAAATCTATTCATTCATTCTTACTCATAGAGCGTGGAAAATATATGGAATAAGTTTTTATGTGACATTACTCTTCATCGGGACGATTATAAATGCGGAACAACACAAACTTTCTCCTAAAAATCATAATATACAATCTATACAAGTGCCCTAATATACACTTCATAAGTAACAATCATCGCTCTCAAATATGGATATCCGATTCTGCAAAAACAGTAAAAAAATCTCACATTCATCAAAAAAACGTTTTTGGAAAGAATATCAATTAAATCCATATATTATAACAGCAAAAAAAGCAATACGAACGAAAAATTATAGCTATTTCAACTTTAGTGGCAAAACGATTATTGTCCTACAAGAAAAATATGTCATATAAAACTAATGGACAAATAAATGTGGATCTTCTCTATATCTGCAAAGGCTATAAACAACACCTCGATAATGCACTAAAAACACATAACCCCCAAACTGATTATTATTGATAATTCTTTTGTCGGACTTTTTATCGTAATAGACTCATCAAAGAAGCATATAAAAAGGCTATAAAAAGTCCATGATATCAAAAAGGCAAGGAGCATATATTCTGGACTTAGAAAGACAAAAAAATAAAAAGTTTATAACAAAATAAAAAAAGAAATAATAGAACGTTATTTAAAAAGAAAACATCCTATGTCATGAAAAAAATAGTAATAACATTCTTGATGGCAACTGCAGTAATTTCTGTAAAAAGCCCAAAACTTTCATTTTGGTATAAAGACAGGTATAAACCTCTCAAAAGAGACAAAAACAGAAGTAGAACGACAAGTTCAGGACTTTGATAAGGAGTTCCGCAAGGGATTTCATATTGGTGGAATCGTAACCTACTCCATAAATAAAAAAATGGGAATTAGAAGGTAACCTCATGTATTCGCAACAAGGATACAAAGAACATCTCTTTTCAATAGAAAACAATAGAACAATTTATTCTATTCGCAGCAATTACATCAACCTCCCCATAGCAATAAAGTACTATCCCTTAGAACATTTATATATAGAAATGGGCTCCCAAATAGGTTTCCTTATTTCAAAAAAGCATAAGATACAAGGTGAAGGAAACATAACTAAATACATACCACTCAAACCTAACCATATTGATCTAAGCCTATTTTGCGGACTTGGTTATAAATTTTCTAATAATATCCTTTTAGAAGCACGTTATATCCATGGACTAAATAA